>NZ_JADYVH010000026.1:0-15733 GCF_020193615.1 Bradyrhizobium sp. IC4059 | reverse complement strand
GCCGGCCTCATGCTCCTTCAAAATCCCGATGATCTGCTCGTCCGAAAAGCGGCTGCGCTTCATGCTCTGGTCCTTGTCGTGGGCCAGAGCGAACTTCAAACTGGATTAAGCCCGTGGGGCAAGGTCACCTTCCATATGATCGAAGCGGTCGCCGAGCGTCTTGAGGGCGCCCCGCGACAACTTCGCCAGGAGGCGCTGGAGCCCGGTGCGAGTGTATCGGGGATCGCCCATCGCATCGGCTTCACCCGTCGCAGCACTTCGCCTGGCGTCGATGCTCGGGCCGAACGAATTTACCCGTCCCGGGCTTCGAGTTGCGAAGCCGCGGTGGCGTGCATGTCAGTGATCGAGATTTACATGGGCAAGGTGGTCGTGCGCGCCAGCGGGGATGTCGATGAGGCACACTTACAGCGGGTGATCCGGGCGGCTCGATCGGCATGATCCCCTCTGGTGTGAAGGTGTTCCTCGCCAGCTATCCGGTCGACTTCCGCGAGGGGATCGATGGCCTTGTTGCGCTTGTGCGCGATGCCGGCTCAGATCCGTTCGATGGGGCGCCAAGGATGACCGAACGTTTGGCCGCAGCGGTCCCCCGATGGTGGCGTATCGCTTCGAAGACAGCCGCGCCGGCGAATGCGCGGTCCGGCATCTCAATGGCTATCGCGGCATCCTGCAAGTGGATGCCTACGCCGCCTATAACAAGCTCGCGCGATCCGATCGCGGCAATGATGGCATCACATTGGCCGGCTGCTGGTCACACAGCCGGCGCAAGTTCTACGAGCTGCATGTTGCAGAGAGCTCTGAAATGGCAGCGGCGACGCTCGAGCGGATGGCGAGGCTCTGGCACGTCGAGAAGACCGTGCGCGGCTAAAGCCCCGACGCCTGGCCTCCGCGGCTGTCGTCGCAGATCTCTTCGATCTCTGGCAGCAGACCTTGCGGCGGATCTCCGGCAAATCAAAACTGGCCGAGGCGATCCGCTATGCCGTCTGGCGCCGTGCGATCTTCGAACGATGCCTGCTCTATGGTCGCATCGAGCTCGACTCCAACATCGTCGAGCGCGCCATCAGACCGCAGACAATTACAAGAAAGAATAGCCTGTTTGCGCGCAGCGACGGCGGCGGACGAACCTGGGCGACCATCGCAACACTGATGCAGACGGCGAAAATGAACAACGTCGATCAGTTCGCCTGGCTCAGCCTAACGCTTCAGCTTATCGCCAACGGCTGGCCGAGCAGCGAAATCGACGCGCTCATGCCATGGAACCACGCCGTGTGAGGGCCGCAGCTTGCCGCTTACGATCCACTGTTGCAGGCGGGGGACCTTCGAGTAGCCCTCAGCACCGAGAACGGGTCAGTAGTGGAGATGCGACACGGTGGCTGGCCTGTGCTTGACCGTGCTGAGCTTGGTCGCTCATTCCGCTTGCTCGTGCCCACGCCTCACCGGCGAGCAAATTACGTCGAGGGCCGTCAGCAATGCGCTCCCACTTGTTCCATTTGCGACAGCGGGCGCAAGGTGATTAGCACGAAGACCGGATCGTCTTCGCGATTGAGGTAGACAAGAGCGGCAACTATTTCGTTGAGAACGTGTATTTCCCCGAGCTGGGCCATATAAGGCTGGCACCGAGCGGGGCGCCTCGATTATTTCGCCTACTCCTATGCCACAGGCAGGAGGTCCAATATCTGGCCAAGCTTCATAAGTGAGCGCACTGCTGGACGACGCCGGGTGTGGGCTACCGGAGTAAAGAGCACCTCTTCACCATCGGCGGCAACACTCCCTTCCTGGCGTGAATCTTGCTTGAGGATGATGCGATGGGCCTCTACGGTTGGAGTGGACGAGCCGTCCATCGAGCTGGTGACTTGGTTCGCCGAGTTGGTGCGTATCCGTCCGGTGAAGGCCGCGTTGCGGAATGAGGCGTGTTGTTCAGAGCTGTCCTTATTGACAGTGATAGGCGCAGAGCCCAAGTCGAACGGCTTGCGGTGGTGGACACTGGCCGGCGGCGGCGCTGGTCCGAGGATGAGAAGCTGAAGATCGTCCTGGAGAGCCTACAGCCGCCCCGCCAGGTCGCGGCAACAGCGCGGCCGTATGGCGTTTCGCGCTCATTGCTGCTGAGATGGCGACGCTGGTTTCGGCCGGAGCCGAAGGATGCCGCCCAGCCTGGCTTAATACCTGCAGTGGTGGGCGCGGAATCAGGGCCGACGCCTTGTCCAATCGCGCCGGCCAGCAGCGGTGGGTCGATCGAGATCGAGTTCGCTGCCAGGGTGCGAATTTCACGGATCGTGAGCGTCGATTTCGGACGATCGTGAGCACTGAATTCAGACGATCGTGAGCAGCCCGCTACGGCCGATGGGGAGATAGAGTCAGGGTTACGGCTGCCCGTCAAGGGCGATGGTTTTGGCGCTGCGTTTTCGCATGCTTTCACCGGAGAGCTGGAGGCGGTGGGCGTTATGGACGAGGTGATCGAGAATGGCGTCGGCGACCGTGGGGTCCCCGATGGCTCCATGCCAGGTGTCCACGGGGAGCTGACTTGTGACGATTGATGCGCGGCCATGCGGTCCTCGAGGATCTCGAGCAGGTCGCGGCGTTCGGCGGCAGTGAGCACGGACAAGTCCCAATCGTCCAAGATCAACAGCTGAGCGCGGCCGAGACTTTTGAGGAGCCGGGGGTAGCGTCCGTCCCCCGAGCGAGCGCGAGGGCTTCGAAGAGCCTCGGGACGCGATGATAGAGGACGGAGCGATTGTCGCGGCAGGCCTTGTGGCCGAGGGCACAGGCTAACCAACTTTTGCCCAGGCCGGTGGCGCCGGTGATGAGCAAGTTCTCGTGGCGATCGATCCAGCGGCCTTCGACGAGCTTGGCGAAAACGGCGCGATCGATGCCACGCGGGGTACGCAGATCAACGTCTTCGACGCAAGCATTCTGGCGCAACGCGGCGATCTACGCGCCGCGGGCGGGTTATGATGCGATCTTCCAGGCTATGGGTGGCTTAATGAGCGTCACCGGCCATACGGACGGCGAACCCGGCGCGGGGCCGATGAAGGTCGGTCCTTCCATCGTCGACTACATGACCGACATGAACACGTCGAACGGTATCCTGTCGGCCCTCTATCACCGCAACGTCAATGGTGGGCCAGGGCAGCACATTGACGTCTGCCTGCTCGACACCGTGATCGCCTCCCTCAGCCACTATCTCCAGATCTACCTCGTTAACGGGAAGAGTCCGCCCCGGCGCGGCACCCGGGGAAATGGTAGCCTGCCTTTGGGCGTGTTTCGCTGTGCAGACGGTGAGCTGATGCTGCTGGTCGGCAACGACGGTCAGTTCGCCCGGACCTGCGCAGCTCTTGAGGCACCCGAGCTCGCTACCAATCCGAAATTCCTCAAGAACATCGATCGCGTTCACCAGCAAGAAAATCATGGCGATCTTTGCTGGTTTTCTATTGAAAAACACCGTCGCGCATTGGTTGGACAAGCTCGAAAAGGACGGCGTGCCCTGTGGTCCGGTCAACGATTTTGACCAGCTGTTCGCCGATCCGCACGTCGTCGAGCGGGGTATGCGGGTGACCGTGAAGCACAAGTTCGCACCTGAGCTGTCCTTGATCCGCAATGCACTGACCCTCTCGGAGACACCGATCACCGAATACCGTGCCCCGCCACTGCTCGGCGAGAATACGCAAGAGGTATTGGACGACAAGCTTGCCTATGATGAGGAAAAGATTACGCAGCTGAAGCTGATCGGGGCAATTTAGCCTAAAGTGATCGCCCTATCCCTCCGCTTCCAATTACAGGCTCGAAAACGTCGCATTCGTGCACATCGGCGCAAGATTCGAGCTGAATTGGCCCTGAGATCGAAGAAAAGCGGCTTTGGAGCAAGTTAGAGTTCTTGCAAAAGATAAATACCGCCGAACATCACGCAATCGCAATCCAGCTATGGGGGTGAAATCATGAGCTTTTTGATGAACCGCAGACGCATCCTGCAGGCGGGCTCCTCCGCCATCTTGGCGGCGGCGATGAATTCCACACCTGGCGGTGCACTGGCAGCGAATTCGGATGAGCTGCGAGTCATGGTCTACGGTGGCGACATCGCAAAGGCCTACATCGAGGCGTTCGTAAAGCCATTCAAAGCGGAGATGGGAATCAAGGTGACCCCCATCACCGACCAGATTACCTTCGCGCAGCTTGAACTCATGGTGAATTCAAAAGCTGTGACCGTCGACATTGCTCCCATCACCCAAGGTTCTACGATCATCGGCAGCGAAAAAGGCCTTCTCGAACCGATTGATTATTCGAAGTTCAAGAAGGAGGAGCTGGACGGTCTTTTTGAATTCGCCAAGCACCCTTTTGGGGTGGGGCAGCTGATCTTTTCCTACGTCATGGTTTACAACACCGAGAGATTCCCTGCGGACAAGCCGCGGCCGGCTACGTGGGCGGAATTCTGGGACGTCAAAAAATTCCCTGGCGTCCGGTCAATGGTCTCCGGCCGGGGCGGTGGCGAGGGCCCTTGGGAAGAAGCGCTGTTGGCGGATGGCGTGGCTCCCGACAAGATCTATCCAATGGACATCGACCGGATCTTCGCCAGTTTGGACAAGATCAAACCGCATATTCGAAAATGGTGGACCGTCGGCTCCGAGATTCAGCAGATTATGACGGACAAGGCAGCCGACCTCATGCAATCCTATAGCGGGCGAACGGGTGTGGTGATTTCCCGAGGTGCGCCTATGGAAATGAACCGCAAGCAGTCCAAGCTGCAGTGGGATAGTTGGATCATTCCCAAGGGCGGCCCGAATGCTGAGAAGGCACAAAAATTCATCGAGTTTGCGACTCGTGGGGAGCGCCAAGCTGCCTTGGCTCGCCTCTGGCCGGAAGGCCCTACGAATCGAAACGCGTTCAAGCTCCTGCCGGACGAGTTGGCGCGTAAACTCCCCAGCCATCCCGACTACTTGACCACTGGCATTGTAATGAATGGGCGGTGGTATAGTAAAAAAGGGGCGGATGGAAAGACCAATTCCGATCGGCTCCGCGAGCGCTGGAACGAGTGGATTCTTGGCTGATCCTGAAAGCCTTGAAGCCCCATGCCACGGCGACCGTTTACGTCGGTCGCCTGGCATTTTCGTGTGTTGAAGGAGACGTCATGTCGGAGCTTTTGTCTTCACCTCTCGAAGAGCGTGTTGATCGTTCCATCAATGAGCCTGACAATAGCTTCGCCGCCATTGCCGGTAATGAAGCGATGGAGAAAAACGTGACTCCCGCACAAATCGAGTTTCGGAACGTCACCAAGACCTACGGGCCAGTTGCTGCAGTCAAGGACCTATCGTTGAGCGTTTCTCGCGGGGAATTCCTGACCATACTTGGTCCAAGCGGGTCCGGTAAGACAACGACCCTGATGCTGCTCGCTGGCTTCCAGGCACCCAACCAGGGTGATATTCTCATCGCTGGAAAATCCGTCGGTGCCGTTCCGTCTTACCGGCGCGATCAGGGCATTGTCTTCCAAAGCTATGCACTTTTTCCGCACCTCAACGTGCGTCGCAATCTTGAGTTTCCGCTCGAAATGCGTGGCATGAAAGCTGCCGAGAGGATGACGCGTGTGGAGCGAATTCTCGCGCGCGTGCATCTTGATGGTATGGAGGACCGTATGCCGTCGCAACTGAGCGGAGGTCAGCAACAACGCGTTGCGCTCGCTCGCGCGCTGATAGCTGATCCCCCAATTCTTCTGCTCGATGAGCCTCTCGGTGCACTGGATCGCAACCTGCGCGAACAGATGCAGGGTGAAATCAAAAGCCTGCACAAGGAATTCGGTATCACCACCGTCTGCGTGACCCACGACCAGGACGAAGCACTCACGCTGTCCGATCGCATCGTTGTCATGCGCGCCGGCGAGATCGAACAGATCGACACGCCGGAGGCAATCTATGACCGCCCTGCAACGCGGTTCGTGGCAAAGTTCTTGGGCGAGGCGAACATCCTTGAGAACCCTAGCTTCGTGATCGAATCCGAGGTCACGCAACCGTGCGACACGGTTGCCATGATTCGACCGGAGCGGATCTGCGCCGCTCCACTCGATGCGCCAAAGCGGATCGATGCGGATCTGCGCCAGTCCGTCATCGGGATCGTGGAAAATATGATCTATGCGGGCCCGCTGCGCAAATACCACGTGCGCGTCGGCAGCACCCTTCTTGTCGTGCGCGAGCACGTCGCGGCAGGTCAACAGGCCCTGCAACCGGGCGAGGAGGCGCGACTCGAATGGCTTCGTTCCGATGTGCGCTTTGTTGCTGCCTAGCCCGCCACACAGGACAGGACTGATGAACACTCTTCATAAGCTTGGTCGGGCATCCATTGGGCTTACCTTTCCCGCTTTGGCCATTCTGCTCGCTGTTTTTGGAGTACCGGCCGTTCTGCTATTTCTGACCAGCCTAAATGTGCCGACCGTCTCGCTTATCAACTACAAGGCCTTTTTCAGCCATGCCGCGAATGTCCGCGTGCTCTGGCAAACGCTTGAGGTAAGCCTCGTTGCTACAGCGATTTGCGTCATTGTAGGATATCCCACGGCATATCTAATTGCAGCCGCCTCGAAGCGCGTACGCATGGCGCTTCTGGTGCTTGTCGTTATCCCATATCTCACCAGTTTTCTGGTGCGCACTTACGCCTGGATAGTAATCCTTGGCGATCGAGGCCTCATCAATAACTTCCTGCTCGATCTTGGGCTCATCTCTAGCCCCATACCGCTCATCTACAATCGCGCGGCCGTCTACATCGGCATGGTCCACATCATGCTCCCAGTCATGGTTCTGCCCTTGGTAAGTGTCATGCTGGGCATTGACAAGTCGCTCCCAGCGGCAGCCCAAAGTATGGGCGCACGGCCTTTCGCCGCCTTCCGGCGCGTGTTTTTCCCGCTTAGCTTGCCCGGCGTCCGCAGCGGCTCGTTGCTGGTCTTCGTTCTCTGCCTTGGCTTCTATATAACGCCAGCCGCGCTAGGCGGATTGGGCGACGCCATGCTGTCAACTTTCATCGCGGGTCAAGTTGATAACTCGTTTGATCTAGCGCGCATTGCCGCCTCCTCATTCATTCTCCTGGGACTGGCCGGGATTATGCTCGCAATTTTTGGGCTGGATCTGTCCGGTACGCACGGCCAAGCGCCAAAACCGGTATGGAAGTCTCGACGCAACCGGTGGCGCTCATTCGGCTCCCCAATGCACCATCTCAATGAGCTTTCCGGTCGTTATCGGGCGAAACGCTGGGCCGCGATGCTGTATCAAGCCGCAAGTGACAGCAGCTCGTGGAAACTGGTCGGCACGGCCTTTGTTGCACTTGTGATGTTTTACCTGCTGTTTCCGAGCGTTGTGGTGATTGTCATGTCGTTTAGCGGCGGGCCTTCGCTGCAGTTCCCCCCATCATCTCTTTCGCTTCAATGGTACCGGTCCTTCTTCAACACACCCTCCTGGACAGAAGCGACCTGGACCAGCATTCAGATGGCTGTTGCGGTTTCCTTTCTATCGACTAGCGTCGGCACGCTCGCAGCTTATGGCCTCAACCGCACCGTTCCTCGAGTACGCAGCATTCTTACGATGGCGATCCTCACCCCGATCACCATTCCAAGCATCATTGTCGCCATTGCAGCTTATCTCGGACTGCTCAAATTTGGACTCATAGGCACGAGGTCTGGCATCATCCTGACGCACAGCATCGGTGCGACGGCCTATGTCGTCGTGATCGTCTCGGCGACTCTGGCAAACTTCGACCGCCGCTTGGAGCTGGCGGCGAAAAGTATGCGGGCCAATCCGTTTCAAACCTTCATGAGAGTGACGCTCCCGCTGGTGCGGCCGGGCATTATCGCCGGTGCCCTGTTCGCTTTCCTTCACTCTTTCGATGAAGTCGTGAAAACGTCCCTGGTCAGCGGATTCTCGATCCGTACGCTGCCTTTGAAGATGTGGGAAAATATTCGCCATGAGATCGATCCGACGATCGCCGCAGTGGCATCGATGCTCGTGCTTCTGCCTGTGGCTTGGCTGATCGTTTTGTACGTTACGTGGTGGCGGTCAAGGCCGAAAGCGGCTGGCGCACTCCTGGAGACCGCTACGTAAAAGCCCGCAGCTTAGCTGATGTGCTTGGGGTGCGCGCACGTGATCGGCGTTCAGACGCTCGTGGGCAGTTAACGGGTGCCCTGATCGCATTCTCGCTTTTTCAAGCCGGACGGTCTGGCGTATAAAAAAATCGTTCGGCCGGCTTAGGACACAGAATTCAAGGTTCAACGCTTCCTTATTATCGTTTCGCTTTCGGTAGACTATCACAAAGAGATGAAGATAACGCGATCGCTGAGAAGCGGCTCTCGAACAATAAGTCGATCTTCGCAGGACCAGCTGAATGACGGGCGCATGCCATGCGAAGGGGTAGGAATCTTCACCGTGGGGCAAATCGATGGACTTTGGTGCTTGGCCTCATGTGAGGGGCGGCCTTGCGTCCGCACGACAGAGCGCTTCGGCGTTTCTGGACAGTCTACTGCAGGCGGATGACTGCGCCCAACCGGTCGGGCAGCGTTGGGTCGATACATGGGCCAAGACCGGAGAGGCTTATTGCCGTTTCGCTGACCTCGACCTAAACAACAAAGAGTTCGACAAAGCCACGGAGGCTTGGCTGTGTGCTCTAACTGCGTTCGAAGTTGCCCGGCGACTGTTGCCCAGCGAAGATACACGAAGCGCAGACGTTTCCGCCAAAGTCGAAGCTGGCCTTCAGAGGATCGGATTGTCCTCCGGCCATGAGGTGGAGATCGTTGAGATCGCCTGCGGCGATCTAGGTGAGGTATTGGCCTACTATTTGCGTGCCCGTTCTCCCACTTCACGCGCGCCCGCAGTCATTTGCATCAGCAGCGAAGAAGAAACAGGAGCGATCCTTCTCGGCAGGCTTTTGCCCGTGATTATTGGTCGGGAAATGTCCGTCTTGGTTGTCTCCCACCACGACATTGCAAATCGCGCACGTGGCGAATCCGAGATCCTACTATCTCATTGTCTGGATCATTTGTCGGCTCGGGCTGACGTTGATAGTAGTTGGATCGGCGTTTATGGAGACGGTTTGTCGGCGGCTTTAGCTACTGATCTCGCCGCATACGATCGTCGCATTGCTGCGGCGGTTTGTGATGGTGGGATCTGGAATTGGACGCGCTCTCTAAGTTCTATCGGCTGGATGACGCCTACCGCTGATGACACAGATAAGGACATGATATCGGCGTATCGCTCACGCCTGGCTCGACGGTTGAACTGTCCAATGCTCGTGGTAGCCGGCGGGCGCGGGGTCGTCAGCGTGTCCGAGGCCATCAAACTACAGGCTGTTTGCATGGCAGCGCGCATCGACGTGGACTTAGTCATGCCGCAACTCATTCGAGGAGGCCAGGGCGAGGGAGTTGATAACTTCGTTACCTCGGACGAGCGCATCTTCAGATGGCTGGAGCAGAGGCTCGCGCGTGATCCAACTTTAGAACGGGTCGTCGGCTAGACAGAGAAGCCTTGCAATGCGGCTTCAGGTATTGGTGCGGTGGAGCTCACGATCCTGGCCAAGAGACCAAATTATTAGAAGGCGGGCTGCTGCGGCACTCATCCATTCAGGCCTACATTGCGCCAATACTCAGCTTTTGCGATGCCAATCGGCTATTCTTAGCGATCGATGCTAGCCGCTTGTTGAGGTAGTCCAGTGACGCCTCGTCCAACCCTTCCAACAGCGCTGAGTTGAGGGCCTCCCTCTTAGTTGACAGCTTTGAGATTTCTGCTCGAGCCTTCTCAGTCAGGGACATTTGAACGAACCTTGCATCATCCGGCGACGGCTCGCGCGCCAAAAACACCATCGCCTCTAGCTTTTTCGTTTGGTTGGTAACGAACGCGGGATGGATTCGGAGTTTGTTTGCAATTGCTATCCCCGAGACACCGCGACCTTGGTCGAGTTCGTCGATAGCCATGAGGATCAGCCACTGCGGCTCGGTCATGCCAAGTAGCTCTGCCCAGCTCTTATGTATTTCCTCGATTTGGGAATGGATCTCGACAACGTTCCAGATGAAATCCCTGATGGCCCTGTCTATTGTTGGTTTTTCAGCCATGTTCTTTGTTCCGCAAACCCAGCGACGCCCGATAAGCCGCTGCGACATTTCCTTGGTATCTGGGTTCAGTCGCCCCCGAAAGCCTCTTCGAGGCATGGACGCCATGTAAATAATCAATTGATATATGCAAGTAATTATGGCATCATCCGTTTGGATCGTTCGAGGAGAGTCTCTTTCAGCGGTCACATAAAATCTCCAGGGAGAGCCTCCGGGATTGGCTCTTTAGCGAAAATACCTAACGAATTGCATTCCGGGGAGAGATTTGTCGCATAAATGTCACAGTAAGCCCTGAAATATTGATTGATCGAATTAATTAATTGCAGTAACTTTAGCAGCGTACTAGACCTTGGGCTGACGGAGAGGGGGCGCCTCGACGTCGTCCGTCAAGCACCCGCCCAGTAGGTGAGGCTAGCCGCGGCGGATCTTTGAAGGACGGAAACGACGTTTCCAACTTGGAGGTTCAACAATGAAATTGATGAAGAGCTTTATCCTCGGTTCGGCCGCAATGTTCGCTGGCGCCGGGGCTCAGGCGGCGGATCTTCCCGTCAAGGCCAAGGCAATCGAGTACGTGAAAATCTGCTCGCTCTATGGCGCAGGCTTCTATTACATTCCCGGCACCGACACGTGCATCAAGCTCGGTGGTTACGTGCGTGCTTCGACCCAGCTGGGAACGAACAGCGTCTGGGGTGCGGCGGCCAGCGGCCTCGGTGGCGCGCACAATCGCCTCAGCAACTACTATACGGCGCAATCTCGGTTCGACTTTAGTACCGATACCCGCACCGCGACCGAGTATGGCATCCTTCGCACGTACGCTGAGTTGGCTTTCACCTGGACCGCAGGCGGATATGGCGGCGCGGGGAGCAACCTGATCAATGGCGCGACCGCCTACAACGGAAGCAATCCGGCCGGCAGTGGCAGCGGCATGGTGTCTGGTGGTTCGCTCTCCGTGTACTACGCCTTTATGCAGTTTGCTGGCTTCACCTTCGGCAGAGCGCAGTCGCAGTTCTCCTCGCCCTGGACCAACTATCCCGGCAACTCTTTCGACGGCATGCCTGGCGGCGGGGGCTGGGAAGCTGTCAACCAGTTCGCCTATACCGCTGACTTCGGCCAGGGCATCACGGCTTCATTCTCGGCCGAGGATCAGGTTAGCCGCACGACTAACATCTGGAACGTCAGTGGTGCGACCGCTGCGGGTCTTGCCACCGGCACGTATGGTGCAGGCGATATCGGCGGCTCGCGCTCTCCCGACCTCGTAGCCATGCTGCGCGTAGACCAGGCTTGGGGCTTGTTCCAGGTATCGGTCGCTGCGCATGACAATCACGCTGGGTATTATGGCGTCGACGAAACGACTGGCCATCCGGGGGATAAGTGGGGTTGGGCTGGCCAGCTTGCGTTGTCCATCAAGAATATTCCGACCGGTGCCGGTGATACCATCAACGTCCAGGGTGTCTACACGAACGGTGCCAGCATTTACAACTTCCAGTCATACACTCCGTTCACTTATGCCATCTACCACGGCACGGGGCTCGGAGGGGCTTACCAGAGCGTTGGTCTAGGAGGCGTCTCTGATTCCGTATTCGTGACAGGCGCCGGCCAGCAATTGACGACGACATACGGTTTCAATGGTGCTTACACTCACAATTGGAGCCCGTACTGGAACAGTGCCATCTTCGGTGGCTTTGGTGCCGTGCGTTACAACGGCACGGCGAAGGGATATATCTGCGGCGCGTTCGTTGCGACGCTCGCGTTATCGAGCGGCCTTGCTGGTTGCAATCCCGACTTCAACTACTCGGTTGTTGGCGTGGCGACGCGCTGGAATCCCGTTAAGAATCTGACGTTCTCATCCGAGCTCGCCTACACGATGCTTGACCAGAAATATGCGAGCGGAAGCACGGTCGCCTTGCCGGTACAAGCTGGCATTGCCAAGCCGGCGGCTACCTACGAGCTGAAGGATCAGAGCAGCCTGCAGGTGATGTTCCGCGCGCAGCGTAACTTCTAAGTCTTCTATCGAACCAGCAAAGGAGAAGTGGCTCTATCGATCTAGGTTAACCTCCAAGAAGGCCTCCGGCATGCCCGCCGGAGGCCTTTGATCGGCACTCGCGGGCTATGCGCGAACTTTTGGGGCGAATACTTTCAGCCAAGCCCCCGCCACTGGCGAGCCCCGGATGTTTGATCTCCGACTCATGCTGTTCTTTCTAATGAGCTTATGCCGCGGCGCGTGATCCTTCCGGCTGAAATCTTGAAGAAAAGCAGTCCGCTCGCAGAATTCAAGCGGCCAGCGACGGTCGGTTGCATCATTGCTGATTGAAATGCTGCTACAACTGCAAGGACCCGTCGTGACAATCCCCAGGTGACCAGCGCGCACTACGCCGGCGTCGGGATCACCTCGCTACTCTGCGATTGCCGGAGGCAATCTTTTTTGCAATTCGATGTAGGTGGAGCAGTATGAAGTTCGAAACCGTTGCAGTTCAACGGCGCGGAAATATCGCCTGGATTTTTCATAACAGGCCACAGGTTCGCAATGCCGAAAGCTGCCAGCTTCTCGATGAGATGGATTCTGCGCTCACCGAGGCAGTTCTGGACGACGAGATTGGGGCCATCGTATTCACGGGGAAGAGGTGACCACTTCTCAGCCGGCCATGATCTGAAGGAAGCGCAAAATTTTACCGTTGAGCAGCGCTACGCCTATGAGGAGAAGCGCTACTTCGACTATGCGCTTCGAATTTGGGGTTGTCCCAAGCCAACGATCACCTCGGTTCAAGGGGCTTGTGTCGCGGGCGGATTCATGGTCGCACAACATGTGCGACATGGTTGTGGCTTCTAACGGCGCCTTTTTTGCTGATCCGGTATGTCAGAGTCTCGCTACCGCGGCCGTCGAGGTCCTCGTCCATCCTTGGGTCATGGGTCTGCGCATGGCGCACGAGTTCTTGTTAACTGGGCGGCGCCTGTCGGCCGAAGAGGCTTATCGCATCGGCATGATAAACCGCCTCGTCCTGCGTGAGCGGCTGGAGGCGGAGACAACCGAGCTCGCCGAGAAGGCTGCTGCTGCCTACCCATTCGCGGCTAAGCTACTTGGTCCTCCGTTAAGAAACCGGTTTGAGCTGTGAGTGGTCGCTGGGGCCGCGATGAGGGTGGTCAGGATCAGGCACCAAAGAGCCCTCAGCCAGGCGAGGACACGGCGGAAGTTGTGACCGACGGCGGAGAATATGACGTTGGCCGCATCGCCGGCGCGGCCTTGAGGTAGCAGCGCGCCGAGGTGACCATCGGCCGTCAGGTGTCCGATGATGGGTTCGATGGCAGAGCGGCGGCGCAGCTCGCCCTTGATGACACCGACGACCCCGCGCTTCTGGCCGGAGATGAAGACACGGCGCGGGCCGCGGTATCCCTTGTCGACATAGGCCCGCTCGATCGCACAGCCGGTGAGTGTCTCGGTGCGGTCGATGACGCCCCGCAAGGTGTGACCGTCGTACGGGGTATCGGGTAGCGCCCTGGCCTGCAGCACCAACAGACCGCCGGGAGCACGGCGGTTGTTGGTGACGATGGAAGCTTTGACACCGAACTCGTAAGGCGCGGCTGCCTTGCCCTTGCCGATGCACTCGACCTCCGGAGCATGGAGAGAATACAGCTTCCAGCCGCGCTGGCGCTGCTGCTGCGAGCGGATCTGCGAGGCCCGGCTGAGCGGGAGGGCGAACGCGTTCTTGAGCACAGCATGACCTTCGATCTTGCGGCGGATATCGCGGATGATCCGGCCGAGCTGGCTGCGCAGGATGCGTAGCTGCCGCTGATGCCGCTTGAATTGCTTGGCATGGGCATAGCGCCGCGCCATCATCGTCGCGGTCTTGGCAATAGGAAGATAGGACGGCCGCAGCTTGACCCCGTGCGTCCTCCTCAGGCGATTGAGCCCCTTGATCGCCGCGTGCAGCAGCTTGGCATCGGTCGGGAAGGTGATGGCCTTTGGCTGCACGTGGTGTCGGTCGTAACCCGCTTGAGATCCTGGCTGCGCAACGCGCCGGCCTGGTGCGCCACCCGCAGGCTCTCGGCCAACAGCAGCTCCAGCTGTCGCCGAGCCGCTTGCGCCAGTGGCTCAGGTCCGAGAGCTCGTGCCGGAAGACGTGCTGGAAGAACTCTTCGCTGGTGAAGTACTGGAAATACGGGTCTTGGACCCAGCGCTCGCACATCCCCTCATCGGACAGGCCGTAAATGTGCTTGAGCAGCAGCCCGATCATGAAACGGGTCGCAATCCCCGGGCCGACCATTCTCGATGTAGAGCGGCGCGATCTCGCCGTCGATCCAGTCCCAATCGACCCTGCCGGCGAGCTGAACCAGCTCGTGCTTCATGTTGATGATCTGGTCCAGCCTGGCCCGGAACAGATCGCCCGATCCCGTCGCTTTGGGCTTCTTCGGTCGCATCGCCATCTCTGTGCGAGGACGGGCGATTCGATGGAATCCTGAAAATGAACTGTACGCTTCCGATGCCCCAAGCATCAAAACCTTGCAATCGCAAAACCGCCCTGTCCGCAGGATTTGCGATTCCAGATCAGTCACTTCGCCGCTTTTAAGGGCCGACTATTTGCAGGTCGAACCAAGTGCATCGCTAAGTAATAAAGGCCCTAGCATCGAGAGAGAATAACTCCGGGTCGAGAGCCTTTCCTGGTGAAGCTGCTCAAGTTTAATGCCTGGTCGACAATTGGTTTGGTGGGCGCTAGGCGCATTCCTTGCTTGTTTTTGCGATAAACGGACGCAGAAAGCAATGTCCGGGCTGAGCATAGGCGAGCAATTGTCTATGCTGCAGCCCAAGCGAACTTGTCCCAGAATCTACTGGTCAGTACCATTGCAGCTCTGAGAGATAGCCGCTCGAAATGGCAACAAACCGCGTCTCACGCAAACTTTCATCGCGAGCGAACTAAACCAAATAAAAACGGTCGTACGGTGTGTAAAGTGGTGGGATCGCAGAGCGCTAGGAGAAGATGAGTAATGTCCGCGTCAGATGCTCTTGATGAGATCCGAGCTAGCCGGTTTGTCCCGACGGCAGACTACAAGGAGACGAAGTCTAACTACGACTACGATCTAGAGAGATCTTTTAAGTACTCGAGCACGCGGGACATCAATCCGCATCCGGTTGAAGTGGAATCCTTCCTAACGTCGGCATATCCTGCCCTCGAAAAGGGACTCGCGGTGGAGGAGCCGCACGCGGGGTTCGGAGAGCGATGGCTGGTATCTGCGTTTTGGAGCGGAGCGGGCACCCGGGCTTCGCCACACAAGGTGCTCGGGGATGCCTGGCGGCATATGTCCTTTATCACGACGTACGCGGATTTCCTGTTCCCGCTCAGTTCGAGAAGCAGCTGCGCACTATCGTAGCCGAAGTGAACGGTCGAATGCTGCCGGGCGGATCGGTCACGTTGACTCGAAGTGGAGTCGAGCAGGCCACAAACTTCGATTACGCAAAGTTCGTTGGAGCGCGATATAGCGTGCGTCATTTCACCGGTGAGAGTGTCTCGCCCGAAGTTGTTAGGCAGGTCGTAACCCTCGCGATCAAGACGCCTCGGGCTGACCTTGCCCCCAAGTTTTATCCAATCCTGAGTTGGCTCCGGTTGTTGGATTTGCCCGGTTGGGCGGTGGTAGCGACGGGAGCTGGCGCGGAGCCCTCGGCATAGCAGCGCCAGATCCCGC
>NZ_JADYVH010000025.1:0-16598 GCF_020193615.1 Bradyrhizobium sp. IC4059 | reverse complement strand
GGCCGGAGGTGGTGCAGGCGGCGGCGCAACGGCGGTTTGGGTTGGCGTGGTGGCGGCGGTCGCGCCCGGCGGGGGAGCCGGCGGCGCAGGAGGCGGCGCGACGGCGGCCGCGGGCGCCTGCACGGCTGCGGGCGGCGCAGCAGGAGCGGGGGGTGGGGCCGGAGCAGCCGGCGCCTGCGGGTCGACCGTGGCCTGCTGCGGGGCCGTCTCGTTCTTCTTGGCCTTCTTGGGCTTATTCTGGCCTGTGTTGTCGTAGACGCCGGGGATCTGCACCGTGCCGCGGTCCGGATCGATGCGGATGGTGCGCCCGCCATATTCAAACGTGTACTGCGCCTGCGCGGCGGTGCTCGCCAAAAGGAATGCGGCCGTGGCCAACAGCTTCCTCATTTCCGTCTCCTGAACAGGTGGTCCCCGCACCGACGCTTACGCGCCGGCTCGCTTGCAAAAAGTGATCTAGATCACTGTCGTTGCTGTGAGTCGTCTTCCGGCGGTTCCGGGTTCAATAGGCCTGGAGCCGGTCCAAAGTTTGGCGAGGCAAAGCGACGGAAGGACACGGCCTTATCCACCAGGCCGGGTAGATCTTCTTGCAGGCGCCGTCTTCCATGGCAATGTGCAGCCACTGGTCGACCGAAAAGCGGACAACTTTTCGGAAGGCAGAAATCGAAGGGAATCCTTGAAGTGACGATCTCGATCTACGAGGCCTCGGTCGGCCTGTTCGTGCCCTATTTGCGTAACCTGTCGGCGCTGCTCGACAAGGGCGTCGCGTATGCCGATGCCCGGAAGTTTGATCCGGCGATTCTGCTCGGCATGCGCCTTGCGCCGAACATGTATGACCTCGCCCAGCAGGTCGGCGAGGCCTGCCGCCATGCCACGGTCGCGCCGGCCCTGCTGGCGCAGTGCGAGCCGGTGACGCTGCCGGCGCTGGAGCACGACATGGCCGGGCTGCAGGCGCGCATCGCAACGTCCATCGAGTTCATCGAGAGCCTGTCGCGCGCGGAGATCGATGCGGCGGCGGAACGGAGTGTCTTCTTCAAATTGAAGAACGGCACCGAGCTGCCCTTCACCGGCCGGACGCTGCTGCTGACGTTCAGCGTCCCGCAATTCTTCTTTCACGTCACCACCGCCTACGACCTGCTCCGCCACGCCGGCGTCGAGCTGGTGAAGAAGGATTATCTCGGCAGGAAGTGAGGTCTTACGCTTCGCCCTTGCGCTCGTAGTCGGCGAGCGAGCTGCGGCCGGCGATTTCGCTGCGCAGCAGCTCGAAGCGCCTGTTCGCCTCATCTTGTTGGGTGTCGACGAAGCGCACCGCGGCCTCGCTCGTCATGGGACCACTGACCACGGGGGCGGATTGCTCGCCGATGGTCTCGTGGACATAGTACTGGCCGTCATCGCCGCGATGAACCGTCCATTTCAGACGGATCGCGACCATGGGTCCCGGACCAACCTTGCTGTAGCCGTCGGCATCGGTGTGCTCCGGCGCCAGCGGCTGCTCCTCGACCACGGGATGCTCGTCGATCACCGGATGCTCGTCCACGATCGGCGGTTCGTCCGACGCGATGTGCTCACGCTCTCCGGCGACCACGATTTCGGTCTCGGTCTGGCGAATGACGAGAACGGGCTCGGGGTGCTCCAGGATGCTGGCGATGGTCGCCAGCGCGTGGTCGGTCGGGTCGATCTCTGACAAGGGTCCATCCTCCAGCTCGTCGCGCCGGCCAGTCTGTCCCACCGCCGCCGCGTTTCAAGCCCATTACGCGCGTTTGATTAAGGCTGAGTTGGGGCCCGATCTGCACCAAAATGGGACGCTTCCTGGCCTTCCGAAGGCGGGCGAGCGCGCCGCCGACCTTCATAATCTCAGCCCAGCACGTCCTGGTTGATGACGTTTTGCCTGATGGGATCGCCGTCCAGCACGCTCAAAATATTGCGCGCGGTCTGCTCGCTCATGCGGCTCACCGCCTCGACCGTGACGCCGGCGACGTGCGGGGCCATGATGACGTTGGGTAGCGCGAACAGCGCGTTGCTGACCGGCGGCGGCTCCACCTCGAACACGTCGATGCCGGCGCCGGCGAGCTTTCCGGACGTCAGTGCGTCATAGAGCGCTGCTTCCTTCACGATGCCGCCGCGCGCGGTGTTGATGAGGTAGGATCTATCCTTCATGCGGCCGATCCTGTCGGCATCGAATAGGCCGACGGTCTCCGGCGTCTTCGGGCAGTGGATGGTGACGAAGTCGGCGTGAGGCAGCGCGGCATCGAGGTCGGTGACCGGCTCGCATCCGGCCGCCCTGATGTCGGCGGCGTCCTTGTAGGGATCGTAGACCTGCACCTTCATCTCGAACGCCAGGCAGCGCTTCGCTGTGCGGCTGCCGATGCGGCCGAAGCCGATGATCAGCACGGTCTTGCCGTAGAGATCGAACGGCAGCATGCCGAGCCGGTCGGCCCAGGTGCCCTCCTTGACGCAGGAATGCAGCTCCTGCGCGCGCTTGGCCAGCGTCAGCATCATGAACAGCGCCGCCTCCGCAACCGAGGGCGAATTGGCGCTGCCGGCGACCATCAGCGGCACCTTGCGGCGGGAGAGGGCGGGCACGTCGACGGCGTCGTAGCCGACGCCGATGCGGGTTACCACCTTCATGTCACGCGCGGCCTCGAGCTCGGTCTCGCCGAAGGCGGTGGCGCCCAGCGCCACGCCATGGACCGGCGCATGACTCTTCAACAAGGCCTCGAAATCCTTCGCCGAGATCAGGTTCGGAAACTCGACGAGCTCGATATCGTCCCGCTGGGTGAGGAGGGCGCGAGCCCCTTGCGACAAAGTCTGCGTAACGAAAATCTTCTTCTTGTTGGTCGCCATCGCTCCCCTACCTGCTCGCTTTTCTTGGATCGCGGCGTCACAACACGACGCCGGTCTCCTCATTTAGCAGGTGCATGTTGTTGAGGTCCATCGCCAGGCGCATGGGTGCCCCGTCCTTGGCGCCGGCATTGGGATCGACGCGGCCGCAGACCGGCGTGCCCTCGAGTCCGAAATAGACCAGCGTCTCCATGCCCATCGGTTCGGTGACGTCGAGCACGGTGTCGAAGGTCTCGACCCCGGGCGCCAGATGCGCATGCCACTCCGTGAGATGCTCGGGACGGAGGCCGAGCAGCAGCTTGTCGGTGCGTGGCAGCGCGTTGTAGCGCGCGGCGCGGGCCGGCGGCAGCGGAAAGGCAAGACGATCGGTGAGGCGGATCTGAAGCGTGCCGCCGACGTCCTCGAGCCGGCACGGGATGAAGTTCATCGCGGGCGAGCCGATGAAGCCGGCAACGAAGCGCGTCGCCGGCTTGTGGTAGAGCTCGTTCGGCGTGCCGATCTGCTCGATCTTGCCCTTGTTCATGACAACGACGCGATCGGCCAGCGTCATCGCCTCGACCTGGTCGTGGGTGACGTAGACCGTCGTGGTGCGCACCTTCTGGTGCACCTTCTTGATCTCGATCCGCATCTGCACGCGGAGCTTCGCGTCGAGATTGGACAGCGGCTCGTCGAACAGGAAGACCTTGGGATTGCGCACGATGGCCCGGCCCATGGCGACGCGCTGGCGCTGGCCGCCGGAGAGCTGCTTCGGCTTGCGGTCGATCAGATCGGTGATGTCGAGGAGGCGGGCGGCTTCCGTCACCCGCGCCTTGATCTCGGCCTTGGGATAGTGCTTCAGGCGCAGCCCGAACGACATGTTCTCCGCGACCGTCATGTGCGGGTAGAGCGCGTAATTCTGGAACACCATGGCGATGTCGCGGTCCTTCGGCGGCACGTCGTTGACGATGTCACCTCCGATCATGATGTCGCCGTCGCTGATGTCCTCGAGGCCTGCGATCATGCGCAGCGTGGTCGACTTGCCGCAGCCGGAGGGGCCGACCAGCACAATGAACTCATGGTCGGCGATGTCCAGGTCGATGCCGCGCACGGCTTCGACATCGTCGTAACGCTTCACCACCTTACGCAAGGAAACGTCGGCCATTTCAGTTCAACCCTCCGCTTTCAACCCTTTGTCGCACCGGCGGTAAGGCCGGCAATGTAGTAGTCCATCAGGAAGGCGTAGATGATGAGCGGCGGCGCGGCTCCGAGCAGCGCGCCGGTCATGATCTGTCCCCAATTGAAGACGTCGCCCTTGATCAGCGTGGTGATGATGCCGACCGGCAGAACGAGCTGGTCCGTTGAGGTCGTGAACACGAGTGGATAGAGGAATTGCGCCCAGGATACGGTGAAGGCGAAGATGGTCGCGGCGATCAGCCCGGGCAGCGCGACCGGAATGAAGATCCGCGTCAGTGTCTGAAACCAGGACGCTCCATCGATGATGGCGGCCTCGTCGAGCTCTTTGGGGATCGAGGCGAAGTAGCCGATCATGATCCAGGTGCAGAACGGGACCGTCAGCGTCGGATAGATGAAGAGCAGCACGTACCATCTGTTGATCAGCTGGACTCCCGTCCAGTCGCCGATCAGCGCGAACATCTTGAATAGCGGAATGAACAGCAGGCTGTCGGGGACGAGGTAGGTGAGGAACACGCCAGTGGCGAGTGTCGCCGAGCCCCAGAACTTCATGCGTGCGAGCGCGAACGCGGCCGGCACGCTGATCAGCATGGTGAGGGTCACCACGATGATCGAGACCCACGCCGAATTCCAGAAGAAGCGCAGGAACTGGTTGGACGTCAGCAGCTCGGCATAGTTGTCCAGCGTCGGATGGAACACCCACCAAGGGTTGGTTGCCGCCGAAATCTCGGCGCTGCTCTTCAGCGAGGTGATCAGCATGTAGAGTGGCGGCGTCAGCGAGAAGATCGCAAACAGCACCAGGAAGAAGTAGGACCAGCGCAGCGCCCAGGCGCGGTCGCGGCTCATGCTGCCGTATTTGACGTTGCGGCGCGGTCCGGCCTTGTCGATTGTCATGGTGCTCATCAGGCTTCGTTCCCGCGTTTGTTGACGTCGCGAAGGATGAAGATTGCGGCGACCGCCAGGATCGGCACCATGAACAGCGAGACGCTGGCGCCGAGCGGAATGTCGCTGCCCTCGATGCCGACCCGGAACGCCCATGTCGCAAAGATATGGGTGTGATCCAGCGGGCCTCCCGCGGTCAGGATGCGCACGATGTCGAAATTGGCGAAGGTGACGATGAGGGAGAACAGCGTGGTGATCGCGATGATGTTGCGCATCATCGGCAGCGTCACATACCAGATGCGTTGCCACCAATTGGCGCCGTCGATGGCGGCGGCCTCGTAGAGCTGATCGGGCACCGATTTTAGGGCGGCCAGATACATGATCATGAAGAAGGGCGCGCCATACCAGACGTTGACCAGGATCACGGCGAAACGCGCCCAGGCGGCGTCGCCGGTCCACGGGATGGGCCCGATACCGAAGAATGCAAGTGTGTAATTGAAGGCGCTGTAGGACGGGTCGAACAGCCAGAGCCAGGCAAGCGTGCTCATCGCGGGCGGGATCACCCAGGGCACGAGCAGCATGCCGCGCCATTTGCGCTGGCCCTTGGTCGGAATGTTGTGAACGAAATGCGCGACGACGAATCCGATCAGGGCCTTGAAGACCACGGCCGTGATGGCGAAGATGCAGGATTGCTTGACCACCAGCCAGAATGTGTCGCGCCTGAACAGGAACTCGAAATTGCCGAAGCCTACAAACTTCTGCATCGACTTGTTCAGCGTTGCCAGATGCAGCGAATAGAAGGCCGGATAGACCACGAGCAGCGTGATCAGCAGGATCAGCGGCAGCGTCATCAGGAACGCCACGGTCGATTTCCGCCTCAGGGCGTTGTGCAGGCTTGCACGTTTGTGGGCGCTCGCAGGCCGGGCGACGCCGGGTTGCCGAACTACGGCATCAGCCATGATGCATCTTCCTCGCAGGATCGTTCGCACGGAAGCCGGCGGAACCGGCTTCAGAAATTGAAGCTTGTGGCGGCAACCAGACCGGGCGGCTCACGTCCAGCGTGAGCCGCCGGTCTCTGTCTCAGCTTCGCATGAAGCCTTCGCACTCACCCTCCGCCCAAGCGAGCGTCGCCTCCATCTTCTCGCCTTGCGCGTAGCGGAGGCACATCTTGGTCAGCGTGGCCTGCGCATAGATCTGCTGGGCGATCTTGGGCGGAGCAGGAGAGGCAGCAATCGACAGCGTCTGGTGATTGTGGGGATTGGGGTAGTGATAAAGGGTGCCCTTCGGCGGCCCTTCCTCCTGCCAGGTCTTCAGCGTCGTCATGTTCGCGTAGGCCGGCAGGTCGTAACCGCCGCTCGCGGCCACGAACTTCTCGATCGATGACGGCTGCGACAGATGCGTGAGCAGGCTCTTCGCCGCTTCCTTGTTCTTGGAGAAGCTCCAGGTCCCCCAGAAATAAGGCAGGTAGGGCGCATAACGGCCTTTCGGACCGGACGGCATGCCGTGGGTCCAGCACTGCTCGGCGACCTGCGGCGCGTCGCGCTTGGCGACCGCCCACGCGCTCGGAGGATTCATGATCAGCGCGCCTTTGCCGGAGATCAGCCACTTATTGTTGGAGGCGTCATCCCAGGCGGCGACGTCGGGCGGCAGGACCGCGATAAGCTTCTTGTAGAATTCGAGCGCCTGGCGAACCGCGTCCGTCTTCACCGTGAGGTCGCCCTTGGCATTGACCAGCTCAGCGCCGAACGACTGGAAGATGGCGCCGGCAGTGTCGGTGCTGTCGGTGGTCTCGCCCAGGCCGATGCCGAAGGGCACGCCGCCTTTTTGGCAGGCCTCGGCCGCCTTCAGGAATGTCTCCATGTTCCAGTTGTCGGCCTTGGGCTGGCTGCCGGCCGGATATATTTCCTGGATATCGATATTGGCGAACTTCTTCAGGAGATCGATGCGGGAGCAGGGCCCCTTGATCTGGCTTCCGATTGTTGCGGGCACCGCAAGCCATTTGTTGCCGGCCCGTCCCAGATATTTGACGGTGCCGTTCACGTCGCCGTTCTGCTTGATGATCGGCTCCATGATGTCATTGACCGGCTCGAGCAGTTCGGCATGGGCGTGCGGCCACCATGTCGGCATCGCCAGGACATCGTGGCCTGACTTCGCCGCCGCCTCGGCCGCGATGGTGAGCTCGATCTTCTTGCCCTGGCTTGTGATGTAGTCGATGGAAATCTCGACCTTCTCCTTCGCCGCCCATTCGTTGACGAGCTCGGTCGAGGCCTTGTTGGCGCCCGGCACCCAATGGTCCCAGAAGCCGATCGAGAGCTTGCCGGCGGCGTAAGCGCCCCGGACATAGGGCGCCGAGATCAGCGCCGCGGAGGACATTGCAGTGGCAGCCACAAATTGACGTCGCGTCAGTGTCTTGCGTGACATCTCGTTTCCTCGCTTGGGTGTTGTTGTTGGAGTTTCCTCTGAGACTTCTTTCTTGAGTTCTTGTTGTCGATTTTCTTGTTGGTGCCGTCGGCCCGCGTGGGCAATTCACGCCGGTCGCAGCAAATTGGTAGCGCGATCAGATCATGATTGATCGCGTCTGTCGAGAAAGCCGAGCGGCTCCGCGTCCAAAACTCATGTTGTGCCCGGAAAGGTCGCAACGTCTGGCAAGGCGATAGGGCCGCAGGCGCAGCGCACGGTGTTTTTTTGCGACGCACACTTCGCGCCAAACGGCCTCGAACGCTGCCGTGCGCAATTGCGCCTCAGTTTCGCAAGAGGCTCGATAACCGCTTCGCGTGAAAGACCTTTCGGGCGTGGACAGCAATCGGCCGCGTCTGGACCTCGAAGTGGCGGAAACGATAGAGTTGCGCCTGGCGGCTGATCCTCGCTGACAGGCCAGATCGATGATGGAGACGAGAATGATCAAACCGGCGGCACCAGCGCGGCTTCATCTGCGGCGATGCCTGGCGCTGGGGTCTATGCTCGCGCTGTTGCTCGGGGCCGGCGCGGTGGCGAATGCTCAAGGTCTGGTCAAGGGCGTTCAGGAAGGCGCCGCGGCCGGCAACAAGGCGGCAGGTCCGGTCGGTGGTGTGCTCGGTGGCGCCATCGGCGGCGTGGTCGGCGTCTTCACCGGCGTGCTCGGTGTCGGCAACACCAACACCAGCAATCAGGCGCCGCCGCCCCGGGAGGCCGGCAAGGACGCGGCGAAGGATTCCAAGCAGCAGGGCGGGGCCAAGGACAAGGATGCCAAGAGCGCCAAGGGCAAGAGCGCCAAGGCGACCAAGGAGGCGAAGAACGCGCCGCAGGACAACAAGGGTAAAGACAACAAGGAAGTCACGGTTCTGACCCAGCCCGGTGCGCCGCAGCTGACTGCCGAGCAGATCGTCGCCAACAGCGATTCCTACATCGAGCGGATCAAGAGCGAGCTGAATCTCACGCCGGATCAGGAGAAGCACTGGTACGGCTTCTCGAGCGCGATGCACTACCTCGGGCATAATGGCGCAGAGCGGCTCAACCTGCGGATTGCGCGCGCCAAGCGCGATCCGCCCGACGACATCATCGAGCAGATGCGCAACGAGGCCCAGTTCCTGATCGATCGCGCCGGCGATCAGCGCAACGTCGCCGATGCCGCCGAGCCGCTCTTTTCCAGCCTCGACGACAAGCAGAAGCAGGTGTTCATCCAGGCAATGGTGCGCCTCAGTCACGAGCGCGGACTGGATTGATCAAGTTGAATCGGTTCGGGCGCGTGTGAATTAACGGCGCCCGCCACGAATTCGTGTATCTACAGCGCAATTCGGTTATGCTTAGCTTCGCACGGCTGATTGCGGGGTTGATATGGCGGACGGACTCTCCGTTTTCCTGGTCGAAGACGAGGCGTTGATCCGGATGATGATCGCCGACATGGTGGAGGAACTCGGCCACCACGTCGTTGCGGAGGCAGACAATGTGCGCGACGCCAGCGCCTTTGCCATGACTGCGCAGTACGATCTGGCCATCCTCGACATCAATCTGATGGGCGTCTATGTCGACCCCGTCGCCGATTTGATCGAACGTCGCGGAAAACCGTTTCTGTTCGCCACAGGCTACGGTCCGGAACTGCTGCCGTCCTTGCTCCGTCGTAGGCCGATCCTGCGCAAGCCGATCGCGATGGATCAGCTCAAGGCGATGATCGATTCGATGTTTCCGGAGCCGTCAGCCACTATCCCGAGCTGACCGATCGCGCTTTTGCCGCCTGGCGGGAAGAACTCAACCGGCAGGGTTGCGGCCATTCCTCAGCACCCTGGCAATGGTGTGAGCCGTCATGGCCGCGCGATCCGAAGCGCGCTGGGCAGCCAGCTGGTCGCGGGCCTTTTCCTCGATCAGGAGCTCGATGAGCGCCAGCCGCTTGTCTTCGCTGTCCGCTTCGCGCAACAGGCGGTGATAGCGGTGATAGTCGAAACCCGAATCCTGCTTACGCATGTCACGCCCCCGCAACCACGCCACACACGGGTAGATTGTTTCTCATCGGGAACACACAGGCAAGCAGAACCTGCCTGGAACCGCAGGTGCGCCGCAAATCAGCTGTGCATGACGGGAACTCGCCGCCTGAGACCGCTACTCAGACGGAATTGTGCTCGGCAAACGTCGTCAGGCCGAGGAAGCTCGCATCGGGCTTGATCACGAGCCTGGTCGGGATGTTGCGCAGATAATCCTGGAACCGTCCCTTGGCTTCGAAGCGCGCCCGGAACGCGGAGGCGGCGAGGAACTCGCGGAAGCGCGGCACGATTCCGCCGGCGACATAGACGCCGCCGCGGGCGCCGAAGGTCACCGCGAGATTGCCGGCGACCGAGCCGAGGATGGCGCAAAACATTTCGAGCGTCGCGCGGCTGACCGGACAGCTGTTCTCCAGGGCCGCCTTGGTGATCCCGGCGGCATCGCGATGCGGCACCTGGACGCCGTCGATCTCAGCCAACGCTTCATACAGGTTTTGCAGCCCCGAGCCCGAGAGGGCACCGCGCTCGATCGAGACATGGCCGAGGCGCTGCCGCAAGCAGGCGATCACGCGCTCCTCGCGCTCGTTCTCCGCCGGCAGGGTCGCATGTCCAGCCTCGGTAACGACGGCCAGGCGCGAACCATGGCGGTCGACCAGGCAGGACACACCAAATCCGGTTCCGGGCCCCACGACCAGCAACGGCTCGCCGGCCAGGCCGTCGCCGCCGCCGAGTGGGACCAGGTCTGAAGGCTCCAAGGCAGGCAGGGACCAGGCCACCACCTCGAAATCGTTCAGCACATGGACGCTGTCGAAGCCGAGCGCGGACTGCAGCTCGTTGCCGTCGATGACCCAGGGACTGTTGGTCATGACGCAGCGATTGTTGGTGACGGGACCCGCCACGGCCAGCACCGCGCGATGGGGCTGCTCGCCGTTGGACCGGCGCGCCAAAACGTCAGCGATGGCTTCACGCACGGTCGGGAAGTCGGCGACCTTGACATAGTCGATCGGTCCGGTCTGACCGCTCGGGCTCAGCGCGAAGCGCGCATTGGTGCCGCCGATATCGGCGAGAAGAATTTTTCCGGTCTTGCCGATATTCATGGCCTCATCGCCGCCACGACCTTCAGGCCCTGGCAGCCCTGTCCTCCGCTGCTTCGACCCGATCCGCCTGGCGCGGGCGGTGCGAGAATCTGCCCTTGGGTGCGCCTAGTCAACACGGACGAGGTCAAACCGTTGCATCGTGGCGGCCAGGGTGACCAATTCGCGCAGCTGCCGCGCGTGCCAGTGGTTGCGAAGCCGCGCGGGAAGGCCGACACTGAGGTGGTCGCCCGGCGCCGTCGCGCCCGGCAGATCGAAATGGGACGGCGATGAAGATTTCCGACCGCGACGTGTTGCTGGTGATCGACGTGCAGAACGACTTCTGCACCGGCGGGGCGCTGGCGGTACCAGGGGGCGAGAAGGTCGTACCCGCCATCAACAGGATCGCCCAAAAATTCGCCAATCTGGTGCTGACCCAGGACTGGCATCCGAGCGACCACGTCTCGTTCGCGCCGAACCATGCCGGCAAGCAGCCGTTCGAGACCATCGAGCTCGACTATGGCCGGCAGGTGCTGTGGCCGACGCATTGCGTGCAAGGCACGGCCGGCGCGGAATTTCATCGCGATCTCCACGTGACACGGGCAAGCCTCGTGGTGCGCAAGGGCTTTCGCCGCGGCATCGATTCCTATTCGGCGTTGTTCGAGAACGACCATCGGACACCGACCGGATTGCTTGGTTATTTGCGCGAACGCGAGCTGAAGACCGTCTTTGTCGCAGGTCTGGCGCTGGACTTCTGCGTCCGCTTCTCGGCGGAAGATGCGCGGAAGGCAGGGTTGGAGGTTGCCGTCATCGAGGATGCCTGTCGCGGCATCGATCTCGACGGCTCGGTCGCGGCGACCCATCGGAGTTTTCGGGACCTCGGCATTGCCGTCGTGAGCCTCGAGGCGTTTCTGTGAGGATGTCGAGGTAGCCATGGTGGACAAGACCTCCAAACCGCCACGCAGGTCAGCCCAGGCTCATGATGATCCACGGCTCTGGCCGTTTGCGGCAGCGCAGCTCGCCATGGATGCCTGCTTCTGGTGGCTGGAGCGGGCACCCGAGCAACAGGATGACAGCAGCCTGCCTTGGACGACGCCGAGCCGCGTTGCGTTGGAGCTCCCGACGATGGACTTGCGCGATTGCTCGCAGACCCGGTCCGGCCAGCCGGCGCTGGTCTGCGCGCCCTATGCGCTGCACCGGGCCCTGATCGCCGATTTCGCCCCAGGCCACAGCGTGGTGCAGTCGCTGCAAAACGGCGGCATCGACCGGATCTATCTCACCGACTGGCGGTCAGCGACGCCGGACATGCGCTATCTCTCGATCGACAGCTATCTCGGCGATCTCAACGTCGCCATCGACGAGATCGGCGCGCCGGTCGATCTCGTCGGGCTGTGCCAGGGCGGGTGGCTGTCGCTGCTCTATGCCGCGCGCTTTCCAGGCAAGGTGCGGCGGCTGGTTCTGGTCGGTGCTCCCGTGGACCTGTCGATCGAGTCCTCGCTGGCCCGGCTCGCCCGCAACGCGCCCGAGCTGGTCTATGACCAGCTCGTCGCGCGTGGCGGCGGCAATGTCAGCGGCGAGGAGATGCTGCGCTTCTGGTCCAAAACCCCTGACAACGACGATATCAGGACGGCATTGCAGCGGGATCTCTCGGACGAGCAGGGCTCCGAGCTGCTGGCGCGGTTCGACCGCTGGAACACCGAGACGCTCAACTTGCCGGGCACTTATTATCTCGAGATCGTCAACGCGATCTTCCGGGAGAACCGCATCGCCGAGGGCCGTTTCGTCGCGCTCGGGCGCCCGATCGATCTGAAGGACGTCAAGGCGCCGATCTTCCTGCTCGCCGGCCTCGACGACGATGTAGTGCCAGCGACGCAAGCGCTGGCCACCGCGGGGCTCGTCGGTACGCCACCTGCCTTCGTTGCAGCGGCATCCGAGCCCAGCAACCACCTCGGCCTGTTCATGGGCGCGCGCACCCATGCGCATGCCTGGCCCCGGATCGCCGGGTGGCTGCGCGGCGATCTGCCCGGCGTGCTGGCCCGCAGCGCCTGACCTCGCCGGCACTGGACCGGATGGGGCGCAAATCCGTTATGCATGACGGCGGATGGCCTGCACGGGGCCAGATCGATGGGCTAAATATGACCGGAGCTGACGGCTTTGGCCGCCGGCGAGAGATTTGAGGGTACTGCGCTCGATGACTTTCCACTCGATTTACGCCCACGGATTTGCGCGCGTGGCAGCCTGCGTGACCACCTCCCACGTCGCCGATCCCAGCGCCAACGTGAAGGCCGTGTTGGCGGCGGCCAATGCCTGCCATGAGCAGTCGGTCGCGGTCGCGGTGTTTCCCGAGCTGTGCCTGTCCGGTTATGCGATCGAGGACCTGGTAAAGCAGGATCCGCTGCTTGATGCGGTCGAGCGCGGGCTTGCAAGCGTCGTTGCGGCCTCGGCGGGGCTGATGACGGTCCTGATCGTCGGGGCGCCGCTGCGCTTCGGCAATCGCATCTACAACTGCGCCGTCGTCATTCATCGCGGCAACGTCCTCGGCGTCGTGCCGAAATCTTACTTGCCGACCTATCGCGAGTTCTACGAGGGACGGCATTTCGCCTCCGGCGCCGGCATCGCCGGTGAGACCATCGCCTTTGGCGGCCTGCATGCGCCGTTCGGCGTTGATCTCCTGTTCGCGGCCGAGGACGTTCCGGGCCTCACCATTGGCGTCGAGATCTGCGAGGACATGTGGATCCCGGTGACGCCGGCCTCGGAGCTCGCGCTTGCGGGCGCGAGCGTGCTGATCAACCTCTCGGGCAGCCCGATCACGATCGGCCGGGCGCGCTCGCGCGCGTTGCTGTGCCAATCGACCTCGGCGCGCTGCCTCGCGGCTTACGTTTATTCCGCGGCCGGGGCCGGAGAATCCACCACCGATCTCGCTTGGGACGGTCAGACCTCGATCTACGAGAACGGCGTGCTGCTGGCCGAGGGTGAGCGGTTCCGCCAGGGCGGCCAGATCACGCTGGCTGACGTCGACCTCGACCTGCTCCGGCAGGAGCGCGCGCTGATGGGAACGTTCGACGACAACCGGCGGCAGCGCGAGGCGTTTTTCCGCAAGGTGACATTTGCCCTGAAGCCGCCGGCCGCCGATATCGGCTTCCTGCGCAAGGTCGAGCGCTTTCCATTCGTGCCGAGCGATGAGAGCCTGCTCGAGCAGGACTGCTACGAGGCCTACAACATCCAGGTCGCCGGGCTGGTGCAGCGCATGCGCGCCACCAGTACCAAGCGCGTGGTGATCGGCGTGTCGGGCGGCCTCGATTCCACCCACGCCCTGATCGTCGCCGCCAAGGCGGTCGACCTGCTCGGCCTGCCGCGCGAGAACATCCTGGCCTACACCATGCCGGGCTTTGCCACCGGCAGCGAGAGCAAGACCAACGCGCTCGCGCTGATGAAGGCGTTGCAGACGAGCTGGCAGGAGCTCGACATCCGCACCACGGCGACGCAGATGCTGAAGGATATCGGCCATCCCTTCGGCAAGGGCGAGAAGGTCTACGACGTCACCTTCGAGAACGTGCAGGCCGGCCTGCGCACGGATTATTTGTTTCGGCTCGCCAACCATCACGGCGGCATCGTGATCGGAACCGGCGATCTCTCCGAGCTCGCGCTCGGCTGGTGCACCTATGGTGTCGGCGACCAGATGGCGCATTATAACGTCAACGCCGGCGTGCCGAAGACGCTGATCCAGCATCTGATCCGCTGGGTGATCTCCTCCAAGCAGTTCAGCGACGACGTCAACCGGACGCTTGGCTCGATCCTTGTGGCCGAGATCTCGCCGGAACTCGTGCCCGTCGAGGCCGGCCAGAAGCCGCAGAGCACGGAAGCGTCCGTCGGGCCTTACGAACTGCAGGACTTCAACCTGTTCTATACGCTGCGCTTCGGCATGCGGCCGTCCAAGATCGCCTTCATGGCGCTTCAGGCATGGAAGGACGTTGCCAAGGGCGAATGGCCACCGGCCTTCCCGAGCGATCGGCGCCGGGCCTATGATCTGCCGGAGATCCGCCGCTGGCTCGAAGTGTTCCTGCGCCGCTTCTTCGCCTTCAGCCAGTTCAAGCGCTCGGCCATGCCGAACGGGCCGAAGGTCTCGGCCGGCGGTTCATTGTCGCCGCGTGGCGATTGGCGCGCGCCCTCGGATTCGAGTGCAGCGGCATGGCTCGAGGATCTCGAGCGGAACGTGCCGAACTGATCGGGGCAGCGGATCGGTGGGGATGATCGGATGTCAGCTGGCGATGAAGCGGAAGCGGGTGAGGAGGCCAGGGTCGTCAACGGCCTCTACATCTTCGACATCGAGATGCGGGACGGCAAGCGTGGGCAGGCCAGGGGCGTGGTCGTGCTCAGCGACGGCCGCATCATGGGCGGCGACAGCTACTTCTACTACACCGGCAGCTACACCTTCCGGAACGGCAAGTGGCGGGGCGACATGATCGTCAATCAGCACACCGAGGCGGTCGGCAGGACGCTCGCATTCGGCGGCAGGGAGGTCACCTGCGGCTTTTCCGGCGACTATTTCCCCGGCGGTGCGGAAGTCGAAGGCATGGCGCTGGTCGGCAAGACCAGCGTGACGTTCACGGCGCGGCTGACGCTGAAGGATGCGATGTAATGGCGACTTGATTGGCTCACCTCCACGACTGCGTTCCTGCTCAGGAACCTTCGTACGAACAGAACGTTCGCGTTTATTGTTGCGAATTGTCGAGGAGAGGGACCATGCGTCAACATTTGATGTTATCGACTGCGGCCGTCGGGCTCATGCTCGCATCCGGCCTTGCCTATGCCCAGGCGCCCGGTGAGCGCAGGGACGAGCCGAAACGGACCGAGGAGCCGGCCAAGGGCGCTTCTCCGCAGCGCGGTGGTGCGGCTCAAGAACGCGTTCAAGAGCGCGCGCAAGGCGCCCAAGAGCGGCTTCAGGGCGCAGGCCGCGAGGATCGAGGCGGCGCTGCCAAGAGCGAGGCAAGTGACGACAAGCGCCAGCCGGCGACGGCCTCGGAGCGCAATCAACCGAAGGCGAGGGACCAGGCACAAGACTCTCGCGAGCCTTCGCGCGATCGCAACCGGGAGGCCGAGAGCACCAAGCCCGGACGCGATGCGGGCAAGAGCGGTGCGGAAACCAAGCAGGACAAGGCTGCGCAGGACAAGGCTGCGCCGCAGAAATCAACCGCCGAATCCGAGAGATCCAAGACTGGCCCGACGACTGGTCCGGCTGGCCAGCAGAACGAGCGCACCGGAGCTACAGCCAACCAGAACGAGCGCAACCAGGCCCAGCCGCCGCGCAGTGCCGCCGAGCAGCAACAGAGCAACCAGCCGGCCACTGCGACGGATACCAGCCGCGCGGCACCGACCAACAACGCACAGACCGCGCCCGGCTCCACGGGCACGCAGACCAACCAGGCCAATCAGACCACGCAGACCAACACGCAGGTCAACCAGCAGGCCCAGGTGACGACCGAGAGGCAGGTGCGGATCTCCGAAACGGTGAGCCGCGCACGCCTGGCGCAGCCGGAGCGCAATCTGAACATCTCGATCCGGGTTGGCGAAACGATTCCCTCGCGCGTGCGTCTGCATCGGCTGCCGCCCGAGATCGTCTCGATCGAGCCTGCATATCGGGGCTACGAATATTTCACGACGGAAGACGAGGTCATTATCGTGGAGCCGCGCTCGCATCGCATCGTCAGCCAAGTACCCCGCGATCCGTCGCGGGCCCGGGCCCAAATGGGTGGCAGCACCTCCTCGTCGTCAGGCATGGCGGCGGCCGGCGGAAACACCATGGTGAACTGCCAGATCATGCGACGTGATGCTTCCGGCAACGTCGCCCAGGCGGAGCCGACCACCGTGGGCTCGACTGCGCGCACCGATTCCCTGAGCGTGATCGTCCAGATGCCTGGCGGCGGCTCGTCCACGCCGATCGCTCTCGGCGCTCCCGCGGGCAACATCGTGGTCGCGACGCAAGGGCAGGGCGATTGCACGGTGACGCTGGAGCCGCAGACACGCTAAGCGCCGAAACAAAGAGGCTCTGAAACGACAACGCGCCGCCCGGATGCCCCACCGGACGGCGCGTTGCTGCGTTCAATCTAAAAAGTTTCGAGGTCCGGAGTGCCTAGGAGTCCGGACCTCGTCACCTTGCCCCAGCCTTCAATCCCCCGCCCCATGT
>NZ_JADYVH010000024.1:0-23670 GCF_020193615.1 Bradyrhizobium sp. IC4059 | reverse complement strand
GGCCTCCCCGGCCCCGGCTCCGAAGGCGGCTGCTCCCAAGGCAGCTCCCAAGGCTCCGGCGCCCGCAGCATCCCCTCAGGCTCCCCCGCAGCAAGGCGCCCCGCAGCAGGGCGCAGCTCAGCCCGCCGATCAGCAGATCCAGCTGATCTATGCGCCCTGGACCAAGTTCTGCCTCAAGGGCCAGGACGCCAATGCCAAGCAGGTCTGCTTCACCGGCAAGGACGGCCGTATCGAATCGGGCCAGCCGGTCATCGCGGCCGTGATCATCGAGCCGGAAGGCGAGCCCAAGAAGATCCTGCGCGTGACGCTGCCGCTCGGCATGCAACTCGTGCACGGCACCCGCATCATCGTCGACAGCAACGCGCCGCTGCAGCAGCCCTATGTGATCTGCTTCCAGAACGGCTGCATGTCCGACTACGAGGCCACGCCCGAGCTCATCAACAACATGAAGAAGGGCCAGAATCTCGTTGTCCAGGCGATCAATGCCAACGGCGCGCCGCTGACGCTGCCGCTGCCGCTCGCCGGCGAATTCCAGAAGGCCTATGACGGTCCGCCGACCGATCCGAAGGTGTTCGAGGAAACCCAGAAGAAGCTGCAGGAAGAGCTGCAGAAGAAGGCCGAAGAGCAGCGCAAGAAGCTCGAGCAGCAGGGTGGTGGCGCACCGGGCGCGGCTCCGACCGGTCAGAAGTAATCGGGAGCAAATCCCGGACGTGAAAAAGGCGCTCGGTTCGAGCGCCTTTTTTGCTGGCCGACGATCACGACGATCAGTTCAGCGAGGGATTGCGCGGGCGATAGCCGCCGGCCTTGTCCTTGACGAAGATCTCGGCGACCTGGGAATGCCGGACCGGCTCGCCGGAATCGTCCGGCAACAGGTTCTGCTCCGAGACATAGGCGACGTATTCGGATTCCGCGTTCTCCGCGAGCAGGTGATAGAACGGCTGGTCCTTGTGGGGCCGCACTTCCTCGGGAATCGACAACCACCATTCCTCGGTGTTGTTGAATTCCGGATCGATGTCGAAAATCACCCCCCGGAACGAGAAGATCCGGTGGCGAACGACCTGTCCGATCTGGAATTTGGCGGTCCGCGCTTTAATCATCCCCCGTCGATAGACCAGGATTGTGGCCGATGCTAGTGCCCTCAGCTGGAATTAACCTTCGTCTCCGGGGCGGATAGCCCCCAAGCCTTCAGAAAAAACTTCAGCAATGGTCGATATCCTCAATCTGGCGCTGCCTTATTTCGGCTTGATCTTCGTCGGTTTCGCTTGCGGGAAGGTCAAGTCCATCCCGGAATCGGGGCTCGCCTGGATGAACTTCTTCCTACTCTACGTGTCGCTGCCGGCGCTGCTGTTTGCGATCATGTCGAAGACGCCGTTTTCGGAATTGAATAACCCGCCGTTCCTGGTGGCGACGACGCTCTCGACGGTCGCGGCATTCACGCTGGCGCTGGTGGTCGGCAAGCTATTCGGACGGCTGACGCTGCGCGAAGCGACGCTCGCGGGCCTCTCCGGCGGCTACGGCAATATCGGCTATATGGGCCCGGGCCTCGCACTTGCGGTGCTGGGGCCGAAGGCGGCTGCGCCGACCGCGCTGATCTTCTGCTGCGACAGCATCTTCCTGTTCACGATCGTGCCGCTCTTGATCGAGCTTTCCGACCGCGACCATCCCTCGCTCGTCCATGCTTTCGGCGTCGTGCTGAAGCAGATCGTGCTCAATCCGCTGATCATGTCGGCTTGCTTCGGCGCGGCGGTGGCGGCGCTGCATATCGAGCTGCCGGTCGCGCTCGACCGCACCATCACCTTCCTGCAGAACGCGGCCGCGCCGACCGCGCTGTTCGTGCTCGGCGTGACCGTGGCGCTCCGCCCGTTCGATCGGGTGCCGTGGGAGGTGCCGGGCGTGATCGCGGTCAAGCTGCTGATCCATCCGCTCGCGGCGTTCGCCCTGATGCTGGCGTTCGGTCCGTTCGCGCAGCCCTGGGCCGCCACCGCCGTGCTGATGGCCGCGCTGCCGCCGGCGCTCAACGTGTTCGTCATCGCCCGGCAGAACGATGCCTGGATCGAGTCCGCCTCCGTCGCGGTGCTGCTCGGCACCTTCGCCTCGGTGGTCACGCTGACCAGCGTGATGTGGGCGATCCAGACGGGACGGTTGGCGTTTCCTTGATGGTGATGAGATTGGCTTGATCTCTTCCGCGGGCCGGTGCGCTCCCTTTCCCGCTTGCGGGAGAGGGTCGGGGAGAGGGCTCTCTCCGCGTCGGGATTGTCGAGAGTGCAGAAAAAATCCCGTCGCGGAGAGAGCCCCCACCCGGCGCTTCGCGCCGACCTCCCCCGCAAGCGGGAGAGGTTGCACCGAGCCAGCGGTGAAGTCGTCCAACCTAACGCGCTTCGGAGCTACCTGCGCCAGGTCGGCGTCAGGCCTTCGCGCATGGCGAAGCGCCGGAGCGGGCCGATGGCACCGAGGAGGTGCATGCCGACGGCGCGGACGGGCTGGAGCGGCAGGAAGTCGTTGAGCAAGGAGCGGTTGGCGATGTCGATCGCAAAGGTACGGCTCAAGATGTCCGGACGCCGCGCGCGGTCATAGCGCTTGAGCACATCGTCGGCGCCGGGATCCTGTCCCGCGGCGATGGCCTCGCCCGCGAGCCGGGCAATGTCGGCGGCATCGCGCAGGCCGAGATTGAGGCCCTGGGCGCCGATCGGCGGCACCACATGGGCGGCTTCGCCGACCAGCGCGATACGGTCGCGGCCGAAGCATTTCGGACGCTCGATCGCGAGCGGGAACAGGTTGCGGCCAGGCTCCACATTCATCCGTCCCAGGATCGAATGCGACTGTTTCTCGATCGCCGCCGACAGCTCCTCGTCGCTCAAGCCGCGCAGCCGTTCAGCCTCCGCAGGCGCTGCGACCCAGACGATGCTGGAGCGGTCGTCGGGCAGCGGCACGAACACGCAAGGCCCGTGCGGCGTGTGGAACTCGGTCGAAACGTTGCGATGCGGCCGGGCATGGCCGACGTTGAAGGTCAGCGCGGTCTGGTTCAGCTCGCGCCGTGTCACCGCGATGCCAGCAGCCTCGCGGCACAGCGAGTGCCGGCCGTCGGCGCCGACCACGAGGCGCGCCGAGAGAAACTGTCCGGACGCCGTGCGCAGCGCGACGTCGTCGGCCTCGATGACGACGCTTTCGGCCTCGTCGTCGAAGCGGACGAGATTGGGCAGCTCGGCCGCGCGCGCTTCCAGCGCCAGCATCAGCGAGCGGTTGTCGATGTTGTAGCCAAACGCATCGAGGCCGATTTCGTGACAGGAGAAGCGCACCTCGGGGCTGCGGAACAGCCGGCCGGTGTCGTCGACGAGGCGCATGACTTCCAGCGCAGCCGCCTTGTCCCTGCAGCGCGACCAGACGTCGAGGCCTTCCAGTAGATCGATGGAGGCGCCGAGCAATGCGGTGGTGCGATTGTCGGCATAGGAAACGCGGCGCGCCACCAGTGCGGTCCGGGCACCCGCCTGCGCCAGGGCGATCGCCGCGGCAAGGCCGGCAGGTCCGCCGCCGATCACGGCCGCGTCATGGAGTGTCGATGCGTCTACCATGGAACGACATTTGACACGCCGGGCGGCAAATTCAAGCCCACCTATATTTCCCTGATTTTATGGCGAATTTTGCGATCGTGCGCCGCAATGGCGGATGTGCAAACCGGTCGCATTCTGATAGCAGAAGCCATGGATATTCAGCAGGATTCCCTGAAGCCGAGACCGGTGATCCGCGCCGCAGCCTTCTCGGTACACATCTTCACCGCCTTCGGCGCGGCAATCGCGCTCCTGGCGATGCTGGAGGCCGTGCGCGAGCACTGGGCGGCGATGTTTCAATGGCTGGGCGTCGCCCTGATCATCGACGCGATCGACGGGCCGATCGCGCGGCGGCTCGACGTCAAGAACGTGCAGCCCAACTGGTCGGGCGACGTGCTCGATCTCGTGGTCGACTTCTGCACCTATGTCTTCGTGCCGGCCTATGCGATCGTCGCGAGCGGCATGCTGCTGCCGGTAGCGGCTCCCTTGCTCGGCATCGCCATCATCGTCACCAGCGCGTTGTATTTCGCCGACCAGCGCATGAAGGCCGACGACAATCATTTCCGCGGCTTCCCGGCGCTTTGGAACGCGGCCGCGTTCTATCTGTTCCTGCTGCATTGGCCGCCGCTGTGGGCGACGCTGCTGGTCGCCGCGCTGGTCGTGCTGACGTTCGTGCCTTTCCATGTGCTGCACCCTGTCAGGGTGGTGCGGCTGCGCTGGCTGACGATGTCGCTGATCGCGGTCTGGGCGCTGCTCGCCTTCTACACGCTGCAAATGGATTTTCGCGTCGGCACCGGGGTGACCGTCGTGCTCTGCGCCATCGCGCTCTGGATCAGCTTCAGCGATGCCTTGATCCGGTTGGCGAAATCCCTGGCGAGATTATCGGCGTGATGGAGCTGCTGACCAGCCCGGAAGCCTGGGCCGCGCTGCTCACCTTGACGGCGCTCGAGATCGTGCTCGGCATCGACAACGTCATCTTCATCTCGGTGCTCGTCTCGCGCCTTCCCGAGAAACCGGCGCAGCGCGCCCGCCAGATCGGGCTTGCGCTGGCACTGGTCTTTCGCCTCATCCTGCTCAGTCTCCTGGTCTGGCTGATCGGCCTGACCGCTCCGGTGCTCTCGATTCAGGGCTATGCTTTTTCCTGGCGCGATCTCATCCTGATCGGCGGCGGCCTCTTCCTGATCGCCAAGGCCACACATGAGATTCACGGCGAGGTCGAATCCGATCACGACGCGAGCGAGAAGGACTCCACAGGCAGCGCCTTCTTCTGGGTGATCGTCCAGATCGTGATCATCGACATCGTGTTCTCGCTGGACTCGATCATCACTGCGATCGGCATGGCCGAGGACATCAAGATCATGATCGCGGCGGTCGTGATCGCATGCGCGGTCATGTACGTTTCGGCGGGTCCGGTGGCGCGATTCGTCGCGGAGCATCCGACCACCAAGATGCTGGCGCTGGCCTTCCTGGTGTTGATCGGCGTCGCGCTGGTTGCGGACGGATTCCACTTCCACATTCCGCGCGGCTACATCTATTTCGCAATAGCGTTCTCGGCGGCGGTGGAGTTCTTCAATGTGCTGGCCAGGCGCAACCGCCGGAAAGCCGCCAAGTAGTCGCGTTGGGTCGTTTCCAGTCGGCGTCGAGTTGACAAGGCGGGCGCGATAGCTTTCGCTCAGCCGCACGAAGAGGAGGTCAGGTGATGACGAAAGCCATCCGTGTGCACAAGGTCGGAGGCCCCGAAGCCCTGGTCTATGAGAGCGTCGACGTGCCGGCGCCCGGGCCCGGCGAGGTGCGCATCCGCCAGCACGCGGTCGGCCTCAACTTCATCGACGTCTATTACCGCACCGGCCTCTACAAGGCGCCGGAGCTGCCCTTCATCGCCGGCAATGAGGCCTCCGGCGAGGTGGTCGCGGTCGGGCCAGGCGTGACGAATTTTCATCCCGGCGACCGCGTCGCCTATTACCACAATCTCGGCGCCTATACCGGCGAGCGCAACATCCCCTGGGAGAAGCTGGTCAAACTGCCCGATCACATCACCTACGAGCAGGGTGCCGTGCTGATGTTGAAGGGGCTGACGGTCTGGTATCTCCTGCACAAGACCTTCAAGGTCGAGCCGCATCATCGCGTGCTGGTCCACGCCGCCGCCGGCGGCATCGGCCTGCTCGCCTGCCAGTGGGCGAGGGCGCTTGGCGCGCATGTCATCGGCACCGTCGGCTCGCGCGAGAAGGCCGAGCTTGCGGAGGCCAATGGCTGCGATCACGTCATCCTCTACAACGAGGAGGATTTCGTTGCGCGCGTGAAGCAGATCAGCCGTAACGAGGGCTGCGACGTCGTCTATGACGGCGTCGGCAAGGCGACGTTCCCGGGCTCGCTGTCCTGCCTGAAGCCGCGCGGCATGTTCGTCTCGTTCGGCAATGCGTCGGGCCCCGTGCCACCGTTCGCGATCGCCGAGCTCAACAATCACGGCTCGCTGTTCGCGACGCGGCCGAAGCTCAACGATTATGTCGGCACGCGCAAGGAACTGCTCGAAGGTGCCGACACCCTGTTCGCCGCGGTCATCAACGGCAAGCTGCACGTGCCGATCAACCACGCCTACGCGCTCAAGGACGCCGCCAAGGCGCATATCGATCTCGAAAGCCGCAAGACGACGGGGGCTTCGATCTTGAAGCCGTAGCTCTTTCGGCATCGGCGGTTTCGTAGGGTGGGCAAAGGCGCGGAGCGCCGTGCCCACCATCTTCATTGCGGTGAAAAATGGTGGGCACGCTTCGCTTTGCCCGCCCTACAGCACTACGCGACGCGTCTTGCCGCGCCGGCCTTGGTCAAGATCGCGTCGAGACATTCGATCATCTCGGCGATCTCTTCCTTCGTGACGTTCAGCGCCGGCATGAAGCGCAAGCTGTCGAGCTGCGGGGCGTTCAGCAGCACGCCGGCCTCGAACGCCTGCGCGACGATGCCGGGTGCGATCGGCAGCTTGAGATCGAGCGCGAGCAACAGGCCGCGTCCGCGCACGCCACCGAGGCCATGCCGGGCCGAGACCTTCTGCAGTTCGCTTTCGAGCAGGAGGCCGGTCTCGGCGACCTGTTTCAGGAAGTCCGGCTTCTTGACCTCCTCGAGCACCGCAAGTCCTGCCGCGCACATGATCGGATTGCCGTTGAACGTGCCGCCCTGGTCGCCGTGCTCGAAGCATGACGCGCGTTCGGTCGCGAGCAGGGCCGCGAGCGGCACGCCGCCGCCGATGCCCTTGCCGAGCGTCATGATGTCGGGCGCAATGCCGGTGTGCTCGTAATGGAAGAGCTTTCCGGTCCGGCCCATGCCGGTCTGGATCTCGTCGAAGATGAGCAAAAGGCCGTGCGCCTCGGTCAGCGCGCGCAGCTGCTGCAGGAACTGATCGGTCGCAGGCCACACGCCGGATTCACCCTGGATCGGCTCGAGCATCACGGCGACGGTGTTGGCGTTGATCAGGGCTTCGACCGAGCCGATGTCGTTGAGCTTGGCCTTCTTGAAGCCCGCGACCTTCGGCTCGAACAGCGGCTCGAACGCTTTCTTGCCTGAAGCCGACATCGTCGCCAGCGTTCGGCCGTGGAAGCCGCCTTCGAAGCTGATGATCTCGAACGCGCCGCCTTTGTGCAGGCTGCCATATTTGCGCGCGAGCTTGATCGCGCCTTCGTTGGCTTCAGCGCCCGAATTGGCGAAGAACACCTGATCGAACGCGCTGTGCTCGACCAGCGCCTGCGCCAGCTTCAGGCTCGGCTCGTTGTAGAAGGCCGGGCTCGGCGTCAGCAGCCGCTTGGCCTGAGCTGCGAGCGCGTCGGCGATCGCGGGCGGGGAATGGCCGAGGCAGTTCACGGCCCAGCCCTGCACGAAGTCGAGATAGCGCTTGCGGCTGTCGTCCCAGAGGTAGGAGCCGGCGCCGCGGACGAACACGGTCTTTGGCCGTGCGGTGATGTCCATCAGCGCGTCATACGGATGCGTGGTCATGTCGTACTCCTCTGGAGGCGGGTGGAAAAAAGGGCGCAAAAAGCAGAAAGGCCGCACCTTGCGGGTGCGGCCTTTCTCGAAAACTAGCTGAATTCAGTGGTTCAGCGGCGTCCTCGGACATGGCGCACCCTCTCGTCGTCGCGGGAGCGACGGCGGAGCATTTCGGTGCGCTGGTTGGTCCGGGCGTTGATCATGGGGCGGGTCCGTACAGCCGAATGGCAGGACTTGTCAAGCAGGCTTTTTTCAAGATGCACGCCGAGCGTGCATCGGTCAGGTCGGGTGCGCGGCTTCCTCGGCCTCTGCATCGCCCCAATCCGCGTCCGCGATTGCGGTGTCGATCAGCTCGCCCCGCAGCAGCTTGAGCGGCGAATTCCAGTACAGCGCGATGTTGTGGAAGGGGTCGGTCAGCACCTTGAACACCCAGACCAAGCCCGTGGTGACGTCGCGGGTGGCGAAGAGCTGCAGCATGCGCGCAAGTCCGCCGCCGATGCCGATGGCGAGCCAGAGCGCGCCGACATGCCGGACGAAATCGAGGCGGGACGCCGGCGCATCGAACAATCCGAACAGCGTCGGAAAGGCGAACAGCGCCAGCGGCGCACTGCCCCAGACCAGCAGCAGCACGATCTTGCGGGTCTGGTTGTAGCCGACCTTGATCGCTTCCTTGTGTTCGTTGCTGACGCCGTTGACGGCGTCATAGCCGTTCGGCTCGAAGAAGAAATGCCCGGTCTGTCGCGTCAGCATCGCGAGCCAGCCGACGATGCCGGCGAGAGCAGGGTCCTTGATCAGCAGGGCGTAGCAGCCGAGGAAGATGACGGCGCTGATCAGGTGCAGCGTCTGGTTGACGGTGCTCTGGTGGTAGAAGCGGTAATCGTCGAAGCGCTGCGTGCGCAGCATGTCCGAGAGGCGGCTCATCCTCATTCCTCGCTCGCGTTGAAGACGCGGGCAGAGTTAGGCCGAGTCCGTGACCGCTGCGTGAATGCATTATAGTGTCACATTCCTAACGTGACGCTTACTCCACGCCATAGTGCGAGAACACATCGGCGATGCCGGCGTTGATCGCCTTTGCGGCCGCGATGTCGCGCACGGCGCCTTCGCTGTCACCCTTCTTGCGCTTCGCCAGTCCGCGGCCGTAGAGCGAGCCGTCGAGCCCCGGCTTGATGCTCAGCGCGGCATCGTAATCGGCGATCGCCGCGTCGAGATTGCCGAGCTTGAGATGGGCAAGGGCGCGGCTGTCCAGCGTGTAGGCATCGTTGGGAGCCATCTTGAGCGACTGCTCGCAATCGGCCAGCGCCTCCTGCAGACGGCCGACGATCGCGCGGGTGAAGCAGCGCGAATTGAACACGTCCGCGCGGTTCGCATTCGCTCTGATGGAGCGGTCGTAATCGTCGAGTGCCAGCGCCACGGCGCGCTAGGGCTCCCCACGTCGCCGAAACATTTCGCCGCGATTGGCGAGCGCGTGCACATCGTCGGGATTGGCCTTGAGCAGGGCCGAGCAGCCGGCGAAGCGCCGGTCGTCGCTGCCTCCGCCGTCGTTTGCGAAGCACCACTGGCGGGCCTGCGCGGCGGATGGTGATCGCGCGTCGGCGGGGGCCGGCAGCGCGAGCAGGGCCATCGTCAGGCCGATTGCGGACAGCTTGAGGAGAATCCCTGACGTTTCATCGTGTTTCATTGTTTCCGCGTCGAAACCATTGCGCCTCTAGCGCGTTTGTGATCGAAGGACGCGACTTGGTTCGAACCGAATGCATCACCGCCCAGACCAAGAAGGCGGGACCAACCAGACAGCTCAAAGCCTTGTCCGATACGCCCTATCCGATCGACCTCGACAGCATTCGCGGCGCGTTTCCGCCTGGCGTCGAGGCGCTGCCGCTGCTGGTCGACTTTGCGGCCTGGCTGAAGGGGCGTCCCTGGGGCAGCGTCGGCTGCTTCTCGCTGCAGGGCCAATTCTCGGACTCCGCGCCGATCGTCGACGGCAGTCCGTTGCGCGACAGGTTTTCGCTGTTCATGCGCCTGCCGGACGGCTCGGCCGTCGGCGGCTGGTATGGCGCGGGTCTTGATCGCGACAATCCGCCGATCGTCGGTCTGGGTTCCGAGGGTGATTACGAGCTGCTGGCGCCGAGCCTCGATGCGCTGCTGACGAGGCTGACGTCGCAGCAATTCGACAGGGCCTGGAGCGATCTGAAGCCGCATGACGACGTCGAGCCTCAAACCGTCGAACTTGCGCAATGGCTCGCTGGACAGCCTGTTGGCGAGAAGGCGACGTGTGACGACGGGCCTCCGGAGCTGCCTGATTTCCGCGGCTTCATGGAAAAATGGAGCCGGGACCGCGAGGATTATTGGGCTAACCATCGCATGATGGCCGAACTCGGCTGGCGGCTGGCCGCCCATCTGCCCAAGGGCAAGAATGCCTGGGATAAGACGCGTTTCGAGGTCGCAATCGTCGGCAAGCAATATCAAGCGCGCGTGCTGACGCGCGGACCGCAGCCGTTCGAGGAAGCGGCTTCTATCGAATCCTTGCTGCGCGATCTGCGCGAACAGATGTGGAAGGCTCAGCCTGAGCTCGGGTTATGGTACGCGATGAGGTTCGGACTCTACGCCGACGGCCGCGTCATGCCGAGCTTCGAATACGATGTACGCCCGACCATCGACGGCGAACCGGCATTGCTCTCCGAGGCGAAAGCCGATCTCGCCCGTGCACCAAGGCCGGAGCGCTGGGTGCCGAAATGGCTGGCGTGATTGTCTCCACACTGTCATTGCGAGCGTAGCGAAGCAATCCAGACTGTTCCCGCGGAGGGATTCTGGATTACTTCGCTACGCTCGCAATGACGGAACGCGGTCAGAACCCCGCGACGCTGCCGTGCAGATCGTATGCGTCGGCGCGCTCGATCTTCGCCGTGACGATCTCGCCGACGCGCAGCGGGCGGCGGCTCGTCAGGTACACCGCGCCGTCGATCTCCGGCGCATCGGCTTTGGAGCGGCCCTTGGCGACGGTCGGGCCGACCTCGTCGATGATGACCTGCTGCCGCGTGCCGACCTTGCGCTTCAGCCGGCGCGCCGAGATCTTCTGCTGCCGGGCCATCAGCGCGTTGTAGCGCTCCTGCTTGACCTCTTCGGGCACCGGGTTTTCGATCGCGTTCGAGGTGGCGCCGGCGACCGGCTCGTATTTGAAGCAGCCGACGCGGTCGATCTCGGCCTCGTCGAGCCAGTCGAGCAGATAGGCGAAATCGGCATCGGTCTCGCCGGGGAAGCCGACGATGAAGGTCGAGCGCAAGGCGAGATCGGGACATTCCTCGCGCCAGCGCTTGATCCGCGCCAGCGTCTTGTCCTGCGCCGCCGGACGCTTCATCGCCTTCAGCACCTCGGGGCTCGCATGCTGGAACGGGATGTCGAGATAGGGCAGTACCTTGCCCTCGTTCATCAGTGCGATGACCTCGTCGACATGCGGGTAGGGATAGACATATTGCAGCCGGACCCAGGCTCCCAACTCGCCGAGCTCGCGCGCGAGGTCGAGGAATTTGGCGCGGACCTGGCGGTCCTTCCACGGGCTCTCGGCATATTTGAGATCGACGCCGTAAGCTGAGGTGTCCTGCGAGATCACCAGGAGCTCTTTGACGCCCGCGCCGACGAGGCGCTCGGCCTCGCGCAGCACGTCATCGGCGGGGCGCGAGACGAGGTCGCCGCGCAGCTTCGGAATGATGCAGAAGGTGCAGCGGTTGTTGCAGCCCTCGGAAATCTTCAAGTACGCGTAGTGGCGCGGGGTCAGCTTGATGCCCTGCGGCGGCACCAGGTCGAGATGCGGATTGTGCGCCGGCGGCAGCGCGCGGTGCACGGCGTCCAGCACGCTCTCATATTGCTGCGGGCCGGTGATGGACAGCACGCCCGGATAGGCCTGCTCGATCGCTTCCGGTTCCGCGCCCATGCAGCCGGTCACGATCACCTTGCCGTTCTCGGCCATGGCCTCGCCGATCGCCGAGAGCGATTCCTGCTTGGCGCTGTCGAGGAAGCCACAGGTGTTGACGATGACGATGTCCGCCCCGTCATGCTTGCGGGCGAGCTCATAGCCCTCCGCGCGCAGCCGCGTGATGATGCGCTCGGAATCCACCAAGGCCTTGGGACACCCGAGTGACGTGAATGAAATGCGCGGCGCTCTGTCCATGTAATCGCCTGGAGCCTATCTGAATTGTCTGGATTTGCGATCCAAGTAATTGAACCGATGGCGAAATTCAACAACTAACGTATGCGGCGCGTGGCTAAAGCAGTCTTCGCGCGTTGCTTGATTTCACCGAATTTCACGGAATTTCACGGAGCTTAACCACGATGCGCCGCTTCATCTTCGGCTTGGCTTTCGTCACCGTTTCCTATGGCGCCATGTTTCCGGCCCGCGCTGAAGTCGACAAGATCATCCATGTCTGCGATCGGCAGGAACGATTGTGTCCGGAATTCAGGCCTCGCGTGAAGGCACCCGACGGGTGGACGAGGGATGAGGCCGCGAGTCTCAAATACGGCGCATCGATGTTCGTTCCTAAAGGGAAGACATTCGGTAAAGCAGAAGCAATCATCTATGCCGAAGGCCGCTATAACGAGGGCCGCACCGAACTGGTTCAATGGATCGCAACGAGCGATAGCGATTGGGCGACGACATCCGGCGACCATGCCAAGATCACCACGCTTCCCTCGGTCAACCCGAAGGTCATCATCAACCGCTACGACAATCCATCCTTGAAGGACCAGCCGGTTGAAGTGATCGCGCATTACGCTGATCTCGACAAGGACGGCAATTCTTACGTCGTGCGGCTAGCGGTCTCCGGCCGCACTGAGGCGGCGGTGCTGGCCGCGGTGCCACTTCTCGACAAGATGATCGTTGGCGCGAAGATTCCGTGAGAGCATGGGTTCTGCTTCGCAGCTGAAGGCTGCGCGAGCGTTTTCTTGCGGGAGGGCGGCACGGAAAGTTTACATTCGTCGTGTCAGGGACACCCGAGCGACCCGAAGCTGACCTTGGGCGCAGCCGTCTGATCCATATCTAATCTGCCTGATTGACCGGCCTGAGCTAGTCCCAATTGCCCATAATTACAACCCTTTGCAGGGCGATCCGGCGTGCTATGGATGAATCAGCTGCCGTGAGTGAGCCATGAGCGCCGAACAGTCGCCCAAAATCGTGATCGTCGACGAAAGCCCGATCCGGGCCGCGATCCTGGAGGAGGGATTGCGCGAGGCCGGGTTCACCCAGGTCGTCCATATCAGCGAGATGCAGAGCCTGCTGGCCCGTATTTATGCGGCGGACCCCGACATCATCGTGATCGATCTCGAAAACCCCAGCCGCGACGTGCTGGAGGCGATGTTCCAGGTCAGCCGCGCGGTGAAGCGGCCGGTCGCCATGTTCGTCGACCAGAGCGATTCAGCCTCGATCCAGGCCTCGGTCGAGGCGGGGGTGTCGGCCTATATCGTCGACGGGCTGAAGAAGGAGCGCATCAAGCCGATCCTCGACCTTTGCGTGTCCCGTTTCAACGCCTTCGCCAAGCTCCAGGAGGAACTGGAGCGCACCAAGTCGCAGCTCGAGGACCGCAAGATCATCGAGCGCGCCAAGGGCATTCTGATGAAGGTGAAGGGCCTGACCGAGGACGAGGCCTATGTGCTGCTGCGCTCCACCGCGATGCGCGAGAAGAAGAAAATCGGCGAGATCGCGCAGTCGATCATCACCGCGTCGGAGATGCTGAAATGACCGTCCCCCTCCGCATCGGGTTCATTCCGCTGGTCGATGCCGCCGCGCTGATCGTCGCGGTCGACAAGGGCTTTGCCGCCGCCGAGGGGCTCGAGGTCGAGCTGGTGCGCGAGGTCTCCTGGTCCAACGTCCGCGACAAGCTCAATATCGGCCTGTTCGATGCCGCGCATCTGCTCGCGCCGGTGGCGATCGCGTCCTCGCTCGGCCTCGGCCACGTCAAGGTGCCGATCGCCGCGGCCTTCAATCTCGGCATCAACGGCAATGCCATCACGGTGTCGCCGGCGCTCCATGCCGCGCTGATGGAGGAGATCGACGGCGATCGCTTCGACCCGATGGCGACGGCGAAAGCGCTGGCGAAGGTGGTTGCCAAGCGCCGCAAGGCAGGGGCCGAGCCGCTCACCTTCGGCATGACCTTCCCGTTCTCCACCCACAATTATCAATTGCGGTTCTGGATGGCGGCGGCGGGCGTCGATCCCGACGAGGACGTGCGCCTCGTGGTGCTGCCGCCGCCCTATATGGTCGACAGTCTCAAGAACGGCCATGTCGATGCGTTCTGCGTCGGCGCGCCCTGGAACTCGGTCGCGGTCGATCTCGGCATCGGCCATATCCTGCATTTCGTCGCCGACATTTTGGTGCGTGCGGCGGAGAAGCTGCTGGCGGTCCGCCAGACCTTTGCCGACAAGAACCCGGACGTGGTCGCAGCCCTGGTGCGGGCAGCCGTGAAGGCCGCCGAGTTCATCGAGCATCCCGAGAACCGGACCGAGGCGGCGCAGATCCTGGCCCAACCCGAACGGATCGGCGTCGACGCCGAGGTCATCCAACGCACCCTGACGGGGCGCCTGAAGATCTCGCCCGATGGCACCTTCCGCGAAAGCGGCCGCTACCTGCTGGTCGGACGCGAAGGGGCAGGGCGTCCCGATTCGGTCCAGGCCGCCTGGCTCTATGCCCAAATGGTGCGCTGGGGCCAGACGGCGCTCACCCCTGACGGGGTCAAGACGGCGATGGCGGTGTTCAGGCCCGATCTCTACGACGCGGCGCTCGGCAACAGGGCGCCGCCTGAGGCTCCCGCAGCGTTCGGCGCCTTTGCCGGTCCGGCCTTCGACCCCAACGATATCCGCGGGCATCTCGAGGCCTTCGGGGTCGGGCGCTGGAAGGCCTGATTCGCGGTTGCTTCGCTTTTGAGCAACTAAGATCCTTGGCTAATGTTTGAGCTGGCTGCTCGTATTTCGGGAGAGTTCCCAAGCCGGCAGTTTCCGGGTGACGTCCTAATTATCTGAAACTTCATTGGTTTTTATTTCGACCAAGCTGGCACGCAACTTGAATGTTGCGCTGCGGCCAGCTTGTCATAGGTGCCTGCTGAGCCAAGTCCCGCAGCAACGAAGCTGATCGGACCGTGAGTAACGAAGCCGGCTCCTGAGCCAGCCTGACGTTGCTCGCGGGTCGCGCAATCCGTCGAAGCCACCGAAGGTGGCCGCAGGAGCTTCGTTACACACCATGAAAATCGATACGGTCTCAGTCGACTTTACCGACGAGCAGAAACGCTATCTCGAAGGCTTCACGACCGGCCTGCAGATCAGCCGCGTCGGCCGCGGCCTTGGTGGTGGCGGCAGCGGCAAGGCGAATGCCGAGCCTGTGGGTCCCGATGCCGTGCACATCAAGGCGCAGGACAAGGTGATCGCGTCGGGCAAGAAGCTCGCCGATCAGGAGAAGTTCAAGCGCGACGAGCACCCCTTCGACGCCTACCCGCGGCTGCGCCAGCAGGCGCTCGACAACACCCCGCCGAGCCCGGCGGACAATTTCCGCTGGCGCTATTACGGCATCTTCTATGTCGCGCCGACGCAGGACTCCTACATGTGCCGCCTGCGCATCCCGAACGGCATCATGAAGCATTGGCAGCTGTCGGGCCTTGCTGATCTCGCCGACGAGCTCTGCGGCCCCTACAGCCACGTGACCACGCGCGCCAATCTCCAGCTGCGCGAGATTCCGCCGAAGCATGCGATCAGAATGATCGAGGGCATCCAGGAGCTCGGCCTGTGCTCGCGCGGCTCCGGCGCCGACAACATCCGCAACGTGACGGGAACGCCGACCGCCGGCATCGATCCGCAGGAAATCATCGACACGCGGCCCTATGCCCGCGAGTGGCACTACCACATCCTCAACGACCGCTCGCTCTACGGTTTGCCGCGCAAGTTCAACGTCGCCTTCGACGGCGCCGGCCGGATCGCGGTGCTTGAAGAGACCAACGACATCGCCTTCACGGCCTATGAGGTAAAGGACGGTTTCGGCGTCGAGCCCGGCGTCTGGTTCCGGCTCGGCCTCGGCGGCATCACCGGTCACAAAGACTTTGCGAAATATTCCGGCATCATCGTCAAGCCGGAGCAGGCGACCGCCGTCGCCGACGCCATCGTGCGCGTGTTCATCGAGCATGGCGACCGCACCAACCGCAACAAGGCACGGCTTAAATACGTGCTCGACGCGATGGGCCATGACGGCTTCCTCAAGCTGGTCGAGGAGCGGTTGAAGACGCCGTTCACGCGCGTGCCGGAAGAGGCGTTCGCGCCGCGTCCCGCGGCGGATCGCATGGCACATATCGGCGTGCACAAGCAGAAGCAGGACGGCCTCAACTGGATTGGCGTATCGCTGACGCTCGGCAAGCTCACCTCCGATCAGATGCGGGGCCTCGCCAAGGTGGCGCAAGATCTCGGTGACGGCGAGATCCGGCTCACGGTCTGGCAGAACCTGTTGATCTCGGGCGTGCGCGACGCGAATGTCGAGCTCGCCATTGCCGCGATCAAGCAGATCGGGCTCGCGATCGAGGCCTCGCACATCCGCGCCGGCCTGATCGCCTGCACCGGCAATGCCGGCTGCCGCTTCGCGGCGTCCAATACCAAGCGCAATGCCGCGGAGATCGGTGACTGGTGCGAGCCGCGCGTCGCGATGGACAAGCCGGTGAACATCCACCTGACCGGCTGCCATCATTCCTGCGCGCAGCACTACATCAGCGACATCGGACTGATCGGCGCGCGCGTGCCGATCAATGAGGAGGACACCGTCGAGGGCTATCACCTCTTCACTGGCGGCGGGTTCGGCCCCGACGCCGATGTCGGGCAGGAGGTCTATCACGACCTCAAGGCCGAGGACGCGCCGAAGACGGTCGAGGCGCTGCTCAAGGCCTATCTCGCCCACCGCGCCTCGCCCGACGAAACCTTCCTCTCCTTCGCGCGCCGCCATGACGGCGAAACGCTGCGCAAGCTTGCCGATGCACAGGTGTCCGCATGAACCAGATCACGCCTCCGCCGAAACTCGATATCATCCCCGCCAGCGCCCCGTTCTCGGATGCGCAGCGCTCCTGGCTGAACGGCTTCTTTGCCGGGCTTTTGTCGCCTGACGTCGCAACGCCGCTGTCGGCAGAGCAGGGCGCCGCCGTCATGCAGGCCGGTGACGGCGACGACGGCGAAGCGCCGTGGCACGACCAGACCATGCCGATCGCCGAGCGGATGAAGCTTGCCGAAGGCCGTCCCTTGCGCCGCAAGATGATGGCGGCGATGGCACAGCAGGATTGCGGCCAGTGCGGCTACAATTGCCACGATTATTCGGAAGCAATCGCGAGCCGTAGCGAAGCGCGGCTCAATCTGTGCGTCCCCGGCGGCAAGGAAACCGCGCGGATGCTGAAATCGCTGTACGAGGAGCTCGACAAGGCGCCCGCGGCCAAGACCACCGACAAGAGCACCGACAAGGCCGGCGCTCCGGCGCCGGCTGTGACCGTGACGATCGCAGAGCCCGGCCGCTCGCGGGACAATCCGATCCAGGCGACCTTCCTGTCGCGCCGTCTTCTCAACAAGGGCAAGTCGGAGAAGGAGACCTATCACATCGAGTTCGATCTCTCCGAGGGCAAGCTCGACTATGTGGTTGGTGACAGTTTTGGCGTCTTCCCGCGCAACGACGTCGGCCTCGTCGACCAGATCATCGCGCTGCTCGGCGCCTCCCACACGACCAAAGTCAACGGCAAGACGCTGCGCGAGGTGCTGATCGACGACGTCTCGCTGTCGCCGGCGCCCGACACGCTGTTCGAGCTGATCTCCTTCATCACCGGCGGCGCGCAGCGCGAGAAGGCGCGGGCGCTGGCGCAGGGAGAGGATCCCGATGGGGATGCCGCGACGCTCGACGTGATGGCGGCACTGCAGAAGTTTTCCGGCACGCGGCCACATCCCGAGGCCTTCGTCGAGGCGCTGGAGCCGCTGCAGCCGCGGCTCTACTCGATCTCGTCCTCCCACAATGCGACGCCGGGAAAGCTGTCCCTGACGGTGGACTCGGTACGCTACGTCATCGGCAAGCGCAGGCGGCTCGGCGTCGCCTCAACCTTCCTCGGCGAGCGGATCAACGAAGGCGAGAAGCTCAAGGTCTATGTGCAGAAGGCGCACAATTTCGGCCTGCCGCAAGACCCGAAGACGCCGATTATCATGGTCGGTCCCGGCACCGGCATCGCGCCGTTCCGCGCCTTCCTGTTCGACCGTAAGGCGACCGGCGCGCCCGGCAAGAACTGGCTGTTCTTCGGCCATCAGCGCAGCGATTGCGATTTCTTCTATCAGGACGAGCTCAACGCCATGAAGACCTCAGGGCTTCTGACGCGCCTGTCGCTGGCCTGGTCGCGCGACGGCGAGAAGAAGTTTTACGTGCAGGACCGCATGCGCGAGGTTGGCCGCGAATTGTGGACCTGGCTCGCCGAGGGCGCGCATCTCTACATCTGCGGCGATGCCAAGCGCATGGCCAAGGACGTCGAGCGCGCGCTGGTCGACATCGTCGCGCAGTTCGGGGCACGTTCGACCGATGAAGCTGTCAGCTTCGTCGCCGAGCTCAAGAAGACTGGCCGCTTCCAGGCTGACGTGTACTAGTCGGACGACTCCTCTCGGGGTTGGGCGTCATCCGATTGTCATCCGTCCCGGTTCCAACTGGCTTGGATTCTAACGAATAAGATTCTCGGAACCTGCTGGTGAAGAGAATTTGCATCTGCGATGGGGGGCCTCCAGAGAACCCTCATCGCTTTTTCCGCCACCGTCTTGCCTCCCGCCCTGGTTGTTCCTTCATACTCCCGCAAATGGGGCGTTGGAGATCGACCATGCGCGAACTATCGGCGGAAGCCAGGCTGCACTTCTACGCGCGCTCGCTCTCGCGCCGGACCGGGGCGAGCATGCATCACGTTGCGATGTACAGCGCGTTTGCGGTGATCGCGGCGATCGTGTTCGGGACGCTGTCGGTGCACCCGTTTTGAAGGTCTTGTAGGGTGGGCAAAGGCGCGTAGCGCCGTGCCCACCATCCTTTCATACCGTGATAGTCGGTGGGCACGCTTCGCTTTGCCCACCCTACGTTAGCGAGCGTTTGTTACGCCCCGCGCTTGAACGGCGCCACCTCGATCCCCGCAGCTTTCAACGCCTGCCGCACGCCGCGCGCGATCTCGACCGCGCCGGGCGTGTCGCCATGGATGCACACCGTATCCGTGCGCATCTTGATGACCTTGCCCGTGACCGACACCACCGCGCCGTCCTGCACCATGCGTACCACGCGCTCGGCGATCGCCTTGGCGTCGTGCAGCACCGCGCCGGGCTTCTTGCGCGAGACGAGGTTGCCGTCATCCTCATAGGCGCGGTCGGCGAACACCTCGTGCACCATCGGCAGGTTGGCGTCTTCGCCGGCCTTCACCAGCTTCGAATTGGCGAGCACGACGAAGATCAGGCTGGGATCCACCGCCTTGATGCCGGCAGCGATCGCCTTCGCCGTCATGTCGTCCTCGCAGGCGACGTTGGAGAGCGCGCCGTGCGCCTTCACATGGGTGACCTTGTAGCCGGCCGCAGTCGCGATCGCCTGCAACGCGCCGATCTGATAGGCGACGAGGTTCTCGATCTCGGAGGCCTTGAGCCCTGCGATCGGATGCCGGCCGAAGCCGTGCAGGTCGCGATAGCCGGGATGCGCGCCGACCGAGACACCGCGCGCCTTCGCAAGCTCCACCGTCCGGCGCATGATGTCGGGGTCGCCGGCATGGAAGCCGCAGGCGACGTTGACCGAGCTTGCCAGCTCGATCATCGCGGCGTCGTTGCCCATCTCCCACGCGCCAAAACCTTCGCCGAGGTCGCAATTCAGATCGACTGTCTTCATGGGTTGCTCTCCGCCTCTGGTCTTGTTGTCGCTTACGGCTCCGCCGTGACCTGCCACGTCCCGGAATCGACCGCGCTGACCGCATAGCCCGCTACGTTAGCATCGCTGAGCGCCTCGATGTTGAGGGCGACGATGTCGGAGGAGCGCAGACGATCGGGCAGGCTGCGGATCGCTTGCGCGAACTTGCGCGCCTCGTCCTGCGCTTCGGCCATGCTGACCGCCTTGAAGCGGAACGCGGTTCCTGCCGAGGTCTGGGCGAGGCGGCCGATATCGGCCGTGATCACGGTTGCGATCTTCGGATAGCCGCCGGAGGTGCCGCGATCCATCATCAGCGCGATCGGCGCGCCGTTGCCGGGCACCTGGATGCTGCCGTTGACCGTGCCGTCGGAGACGATGTTGTGGCCGTGCAGATGCTTGATCGCGGGGCCCTCGAGGCGGTAGCCCATGCGGTCGGAGGTCGCCGAGATCTTCCATTCGCTGTCCAGGAACAGCGCCTTGTTGGCGTCGTCGAATTCGTCGTCCTGAGGCCCTAGCAGCACGCGGATCGGACCGGTCGCCGGCTTCGGCAGCTCGATGCGCAGCTCCGGTGCGCCGCTGGCGGCATCGACCGTGAACTCGTCACCGGCCTGGAGCGGGCGCGGGTAGGGGCTGCCGAGGCCGGCGCGGGCGTTCACAGCAAGACTGCCGAACACTGCCTCGCCCTTGATGGCGCCTTCGATCGCGAGATAGGTGAAGGCGCCGCCGCGGGCAAAGCCGAGCGTCAGCGTCTCGCCATCCTTGAGCGTCACCGAGGTGTCCATCGCGACCGGGCTGCCGGCGATGTCCGCATTGCGCGGCGCGCCCGATATCGCCACGCGCACGGCGCCGTCGCGGGCGGTGAAGGAGGCACCGAACGGGCCGATCTCGATGGCGGCCGCGAACGGCTCGTTGCCGACCAGCGTGTTCGCCGCCGCAAGCGACAGCCGGTCCATCGCTCCGCTCACGGTCAAGCCGTAGCGCTGCGCGCCGTGGCGGCCGCCGTCCTGGACCGAGCTGGCAGGGCCGATGCTGGCAACCACGAGCCGGCTCATGCGTCCACCTGCTCGGCGACGATCTCGCCGGCTTCCGCAGCGCGGTCCATGTCCTCGAATGTCTTGTGGTCGATCGGGTAGAACGTGACGCGGTCACCGGGCTCGGTGAGGAAGGTCGGATTGCGGTGGAGCTGATAGGTTCGCACCGGGGTGCGGCCGAGCAGATGCCAGCCGCTCGGGGCGGCCAGGCACTGGATGCCGGCCTGGACGCCGCCGATCGAGATCGTGCCTGATGGCGTCAGCAGCCGTGGCGATTGCCGCCGCGACATGTGCAGGAATTTGTCGAGACCGCTGAGATAAGACCAGCCCGGCGTGAAGCCGATCATGGCGACTTTATAGTCGCCGCCCGAATGCCTGATGACGATGTCATCCGGCGTGGTGCCCAACGTCTTGGCGACGTCCTCGAGGTCGATGCCGTGCTCGCCACCATAGGCGACGGGAACGCGCCAGCGGCGCGCTTTGGTGACCGGCGGCAGCGGCCGGGTGGCGATCGGGAGGATCTTTTCGCCGAGCGCCTCAAAGCCGATCTCGCCGGGATCGTAATGGACCAGCAGCGAGCGATAGGTCGGCACGGTCTCGGTGATGCCGTCGATGGGCGCAGCTAGCAGCGCCTTGTCGAGCGCCAACACGCGCTGGTTGGCATCGTCGTCGATGGTGCGGCTGAACTCGACCGTGACGGCACTGTCGCCGCTGGGCAGAAGGCGGGGCGGGGGAAGCGTCGCGGCCATTGAGCTGTCAGAGCGCTGTCGTAATCGGGCTTCTCGGGGATGCGGGCTCGACCTTGAGTTCCGCTTGTCCCTGCTTCGCGTAAATGTGCCCGCAAGTCCAATAAATTAATGCAAGGGGAAGCGATAAAGCCTTGTTATCGCATCGCATAACGGCGCTGCGGCCCTGCGTAATTGCTAGCCTCTTGGCCCTTGACGCAAAGCTCGCGGCTCGCAAGATGCGCGCGTTCTGTCCCGCACCTTGGAGCTCGTTCTCGTCCATGTCGCTGTCCCCCGAAGCCCGCAAGACCCTCGCCGGCATCACCACCGCCACCATCACCACGGTCCTGCTGAAGAAGGGGCTGCGCAATGTGTGGATGCGCGGCGCGCGTCCGTTGCGGCCGGGCCTGCCGCGGCTGGTGGGACCGGCCTTCACGCTGCGCTTCGTGCCGGCGCGCGAGGATCTGGCGACGCCGGAATCCTGGTCGTCGCCGATCTCGACCCGCACCGCGATCGAGGCGATGCCGGAGGGCTGCATCGCCGTGGTCGATGCCATGGGCATCACCGATGCCGGCATCTTCGGCGACATCCTTTGCGCGCGCATGGTCAAGCGCGGCGTCACCGCGCTTGTCACCGACGGCGTGGTGCGTGACGTCGAGGGCGTGCTTGGCACCAATTTGCCGGTTTGGTGCGACGGCTATGCCGCGCCGCCGTCGGTTGCAGGCCTCACTTTCGTCGGCTGGGGCGAACCGATCGGCTGCGGCGGCGTTGCCGTCTTCCCGAACGACATCGTGGTCGCCGACCAGGACGGCTGCGTGCTGATCCCGCAGGCGATGCTCGATCATGTCCTCAATGAGGGCGTCGAGCAGGAGCGGATGGAAGCCTGGATCGTCAACGAGGTGAACAACGGCGCGGTGCTGCCGGGCCTCTATCCCATGAACGCCGAAACCAAGGCGCGCTACGCCGCCAGCAAGAAGTAACGGACAAAGGAACGAGGACCCTCATGGACATCACGCTCGCCGGCACGCGGCCGACCCGCCGCGCGCCGAAGGAACACTTCACCGGCACCGTGTGGCAGGACCCCATCAACATGGCGCCGGCGCCTGCACGGCTGAACGTCTCGCGCGTCGCATTCGAGCCGGGCGCGCGCACCAACTGGCACCACCATCCGCTCGGGCAGACGCTCTACGTGATCTCGGGCGTCGGCCGCGTTCAGACCAAGGGCGGCCCGGTCCAGGAAATCCGTCCCGGCGACACCGTCTGGATTCCGCCGGGTGAAGTGCACTGGCACGGCGCATCGCCGACCAACGGCATGTGCCACATCGCCATGCAGGAAGCGCTCGACGGCGTCTACTCGACCTGGCTGGAGCCGGTCACCGACGCGGAGTATGGCGCGGCGGTGGGATAGTCGCGTGCCCCAGACAAGACGCATCGCCTTAAGGCGATGCGTCGCCGATCCCGGGGCCCAGAGCCTTCGCGCCACTGAGCGCATTGGTCCCGGCTCTGCGCGGCAACGCTGGCGCGTCGCCGCTTTTCCGGGACACCGAATCTCATATCCGCTCCGCGGTCCACGTGCCCGTGCACATGGCGCCGCGCCAGGTGCCGGAGCCGGACGCGCCGCTGAGCCGGCCGAAGCCAACGGCACGCTTGATGCCGGTGCTCAGGGTGACCTTGATGTTGCCGGCATCGGCGACGCGCCCCGACGCCGTCACCGCGGCGCTGCTCGAGGCGATCTGACCATTATTGATGCCGATAGAGACAGTCGCGCCGTTGCCGCAGGCCTGGCTTGATGAAGCAATGCGGACGTTCCACGCGCCATCGAACGTGCTTGTCGCAGCGTCGGCCTGCGCGAGCGGGACAGCGATGACGACGGCGGTGGCGAATAGAGCCTTGCGAAACACGTTCATGACACGCCCCTGTGGTTGACCATGCGGGGGACCGTGACACGTGCGCGGAACCGGCAATGTGAGGGCTGTCACGTGCGCAGGAGGCTGTGTGAGCCTGCGCACGCCGGCACGGCAGGGCGCAAAAGCAAAGGGACCCGCATCGCGGGCCCCTTGTCTGCGTAAGAACGATCAGGCGGATCTCAGTTCACCCGCGTCCAGGTCTGGCCGCCGCAGAACATGCCGCCGAAGGCGCAGCCCTGCACGCGCAGCCGGTCGGTGCCCTTCATGGCGATCGTCGAATCGTAGGTCGAGCCCGAGTTGGGATCGAGGATGCGGCCCGACCATTTCTGGTCCTTGCCCGCCTTCATGTTGATCAGCACCTGCTCGCCGTTCTGGTTCGACTTGCTGTCGACCGAATAGCCGCAGAGGTTGGTGCCGCATTGCTCGATGCGGACCTTGCCTTCCTTCTCCTCGGTGAGCCAGACGCCGATCGGCGAATTGAGGTCGCGCGTCGGCGCAGTTGCAGGTGCAGGCGGCACTGCGGCCGCCTGAACGCGAGCGGGAGCAGGCGCAGGTGGCGGAGGCGGGGCCGGCGGAGCCGCAGCCACCTGCGCCTGCTCC
>NZ_JADYVH010000023.1:0-47370 GCF_020193615.1 Bradyrhizobium sp. IC4059 | reverse complement strand
CACCTGGCCCCGCCGCCCCGCCGCCGGAGCCGCCGGCCGGCCGCGATCGCCAGGGTGGGCGGCGTCCGCCCGACGTCGGCCCCCCGCCGCCGCTGCCGTCCTCACCCGGCGTGCGCGGCTTCCGCGACATCACGGCCGACGCCAACGATCTCGGCGGTGCCGCCGCGCAGGCCAGCCGCGCCGCGCGCCGCACCTACGCCAACGTGCCCTCGCCCTCGCCGGAATTCGACCGGCTGGAGCCGAGCCTGGAAAACCGCGCCGGCGAGACCGAAGCGCCCTATTCCTACGACGAGTCGATCGAGGAGGCCGAGCGCTACGCGCCGCAGCCGCCGTCGCCGCGTCCGCGCATCGCCCCCGATCGCGACGTCAAGAAGCGCGCCCGCACCGGCTCCGCCTTTCCGTTCAAGAGCGCGATTGCCGTCGGCATCGTGCTCATCCTGGTCGGCGCCGGCATCCTCTGGGGCAAGCAACTGGTCCAGATCGTCAACGGCTTTCTCAAGCCGTCCGCGACGCAAGTTGCTGACACGCCGACGACGCCGGCGCAGCCGCAGAGCAAGCCCAAGATTCCTGATCGCGTCGGTCAGCCCTCGGCGGACCAGCCGGTCGCGCCGGTGGCGCAGAAGGTCGTGCTCTACGACGAGGATCCGTCCGATCCGAAGGGCAAACAATATGTCGGTTCGGTGGTGTGGCGGCTCGAGCCGATCAAGGCCTCCGGCAACCAGAAGGCCGACGTCGCCGTGCGCGCCGACATCGAGATTCCCGACCGCAAGTTCAAGATGACGATGTCGTTCCGCCGCAACACCGATTCCTCGTTGCCGGCGAGCCACACGGCGGAGCTGACCTTCATCCTGCCGCAGGATTTCCCCGGGGGCAGCGTCTCCAACGTGCCGGGCATCTTGATGAAGTCGAACGAGCAGGCCCGCGGCACGCCGCTCGCCGGCCTCGCGGTCAAGGTCACCGACGGCTTCTTCCTGGTCGGCCTCTCCAATGTCGATGCCGACCGCGCCCGCAACGTCCAGCTCCTGAAGGAGCGCTCCTGGTTCGACGTGCCGCTGGTCTACGCCAACCAGCGCCGCGCCATCATCGCCATCGAGAAGGGCGCCCCCGGCGAGCGCGCCTTCAACGACGCCTTCGCGCAGTGGGGCGATTGAGGCTCTTCTGTCATTCCGGGGCGCGCGTAGCGCGAACCCGGAATCCATTTCACCGCGTACATGCCGCGCGATGGATTCCGGGCTCGTGCTTCGCACGCCCCGGAATGACGTCCGAGAGGACTACTGCGCCGCGGCTTCCCGCTTGCGCGATGCCGCGGCGGCGGCGTGCTGGCGGTCCATCACGGCGCGGCAGCCGGGGCTGACCTGCGCCTTGTTCCGCACCATGCAGGCGGTGATCCGCGGGATGTCGGGAATCTCGCTGGAGCACAGCCGCATGGCGTCACCCGAGCACATCTGCTGGGCTTCTTGCGTGAAGGCGAGACTGGGTGAGGTCTGGAGAGCGAAGGTGGTGGCGACTGCGAAGAGCGAAGCGATGGTCTGAAGGCGTGTCATGTGGAATGGATCCCCGAGTTCCCTTAAGGCTTGAGCCGCTTGGTTTTGGGGCGCCGCACGCGGCTTGATCTGCCGCATGTCGCAGCCTTCACATCGGGAGCTTCGATCCCGCGTGTGGTCGCTCGACTTCTTGATGCTCGAATCGAAAGTGCTGCGCCGCCCGAGCGAAGTATGCGCCATTGTCACGCGCCCGCAATGGCCGGCACAAAGGAATTCGCAATTGTTGCACGCCAGTCACGTCGCGCGATCGGATCAGCCGATCGGAGACGCTTGTTCCTCATCGCTCGCGCCGAGAGCGGCGGCGTGCTCCTCGACAGCGGTAACGCCCTTGGGCGTCAGCTCGAACAGATCGCCGTCTTTCATCACGTAGCCGTCGGCGATCAATTGCCCCATCTTGCCCTGCGGGTCGTCGGCAAAGGCAACGGATTGGCTGATGTCCCGCAGGATCGAGAGCTCTTCGTCGTGCAACATGGCGTCACTCTCCGTTCGCGGGTATGGGTCCGTCCTCACATGCCGTGGCTCTGAAACACCTTGCTGCAGGACTTCGACAGCTTGGCCCGGTTGGCTTGCAGGCAGCTCTGCACCGCGCCGTCATTGCCGAGGTCCTTGCGGCAGAAGCGCTGGGCATCGCGCGTGCAAGCCTGCCGCTCCTGCGGCGTGCCCATCTGGCCTTGGGCCAGCGCGGGTGCCGTCGGCAGGCTGCTCAGGGCCGCCAGCGCGATCGTCGCCAGGAGAAATTTGCGGGCCATCGGCGGCTCCAGTCTGCCAGGGGTCAATTCAGGTCCAGCATGAACTCATCGCCTTGCCACTTGTTCCCCTTAAGGAGCCCGGCGCCCGCTGTTCAAGGTTCCCGCTGCGCTGCTATAACGCCTGCAGAGTGTGAGGTGCTTGATGAAACGCTATCTGGTATTTGCGCTGGTCGTCCCATTCATCGGCGGGTTCCTGCTGCTGCTGACGACGACCTACCAGTCCGGCTATTGGGCCCAGACCAACCTCGGCGAGGTCGGCAAGCTGTTCGCGGTGTTCTTCAAGACGCTCCAATACAGCTACCTGTTCGGGTTCTTGCCTGCCCTGATGATCGGCGCAGTCGATGACATCCTGATCCACATCCGCCGGATCGGGCCGGTCTTGCGGATGCTCCTGGTCGGCCTGTTCGCCTTCGCTCTGGCCTCGCTCACCCACAGCTCGCGCGGGCCGGATTCGGGCGCGGTGCAGTTCATCCTGTACGGGCTCGTCGGTTTCGTGCCGGCGGTGATTTCATCCTGGCTGGTGCATCGCTACGTCGAGGAGCCGCAAGCCGCGCCGGTGCCGACCTGACGCGCGGCGTTCGGGCGCGGCCGCAACCTCCGCCGCGCTGGCGCGTTCACTGAAGGCCATGGCCATGCAAGACGACGACATCCTCGCTCCGCGCAAATCCCGTTCCGGGAGCGGCTCGCATGCGCGCTTTTCGCGCGACGAGGCGCGCGGCCCGATCATCGATCAGGACGGCCACGAGATCAGGCCGGAAAGCCTGGAGCAGGGATTTCGCGAGTTTCGTTTCGAGTTCGGTCAAGGCAGCCCGTTCGGCAATCTGACGCGCGAGCAGCGGATCGCGCGGCTCGAGGCGATCGCCAAGCTGCTCGACGTCGCCTTCATCCTGCCCGGCACCAACATCCGCTACGGCATCGACGGGCTGATCGGATTGATTCCCGTCGTCGGCGACGTCATCACCACCGCGATCTCGCTGTGGCTGGTGCGCGAAGCCCGCGCGCTGGGCGCGCCCTGGCACATCACGGCGCGCATGCTCGGCAATGTCGCGGTTGACGGCGTGGTCGGCCTCGTCCCGTTCGCGGGCGACGCCTTCGACGTCATGTTCCGCGCCAACACGCGCAACGTCCGCCTGCTCCAGCGCTGGCTGGAAAAGCAGCCGCGGATGTAGCCTGGCTGAGAGCGCTCGCCGCGAGTCCGACTGGTCGACAATGCGCTCGATCTCCCTGCGTAGTCATTGCGAGCGCAGCGAAGCAATCCAGAATCTTTCCGCGGAGGGACGCTGGATTGCTTCGCTGCGCTCGCAATGACGGATGAGAGATAGCGGGTGAGAAAGCCCCCAAACACAAAAGGCGCGACGACCTTTCGGCCATCGCGCCCTCTGCGCACATCGAACTTTGTTGCGAAAGCTTACGCCGCGTCGGCGTCGGTCTCCGCGGCCGGGGCCGGCTTGGGCCGGCGGGGCAGCGGGAAGGCATCGCTCTCGTACAGCGAGCGGATGCCGTTCTGGTCGAAGCGCGCTTCCTCGACCTGAAGATAGGCGCCGTTCAGCGAGTCCGTCGGCAACTGCTCCATCGCGAACTGCACGGCCTCGGCCGCAGTGCCGAACCGCCGATAGGTGAAGCCCGCGCGCTTCTTCTTGCGGATGGCGGCGGGGAAGAGCTCGGCGGAGGTGTTGAAGTTGAACGGACGCAGTGGACGCATGGTCAAAGACCTCGTGATCTTCTCTGGGGCTTTAAGCGCGTGGGGTTGGGGAGGGCAGGGGCCGCAATCGAGCGGGCCCGCCGCATGTCGTTGTCGCCCTCTAATATAGGCCGATTTGACAAAAATGCGACCCCCGCGATGCGAGATGATGAATCAGCGCATGGCAGCCCCGCGGGGACGAAACCTATCGATATTTCAAAGGCTTATGTGACTTAAACTTTGCCAAGAAGCAGCAGCACGACCAGGATGACCAGCACGACCCCGCCGATCCCGATGCCGGAATGGCCAAGGCCGTAGCCGTAGCCGCCGAACCGGCCGGACAGGCCGCCGACGAGATAGATGATCACCAGGATGATCAGGATGGTCCCAAGCGCCATTGGCATCCTCCCTGGCGGCCACCGAAATGCGATGATCGGCCGCACCGCCAGAGCAGAAAAGCACATCGCGCCGCCGGGTTCCATGGGGGAACCCGGCGGCGGGCTTGGGTTTATTTGGGCTCGAGCTTCAGGGCCGCGGAATTGATGCAGTAGCGCAGGCCGGTCGGCCCGGGGCCGTCGGGGAAGACGTGGCCGAGATGGCCGCTGCATTTGGAGCAGAGCACCTCGGTGCGGATCATGCCGTGGCTGGTGTCCCGCTCCTCGTCGATGTGGCTCTCGATCGCGGGCTGGGTGAAGCTCGGCCAGCCGCAGCCGGAATCGAACTTGGCATCCGACTCGAACAGCACATTGCCGCAGCCGGCACAGACATAGGTGCCGGCACGGTGGTCGTGCTCATATTCGCCCGAGAAGGGACGCTCGGTCGCCTTCTCGCGCAGCACGGCGTATTGCATCGGCGTCAGCTCGCGCCGCCACTGCTCTTCACTCTTGATGACCTTGTCGTCGGTCGCTTTCGTCTTGGTGTCGGGCATGGGTCTCCCGTTGCTTTGGGGATCTCGCGATCAGTTGGTGGCCTTGCCGGCATTCACCAGCGTCGGCTTCTCGATGTAGTTATCCGCGAACAGCTTTTTCAGGTTCTCGACCTTCGGGATGTCGTTGAAGGCGATGTAGGGCTGGTTCGGGTGCAACGTCATATAGTCCTGGTGATAGGCCTCCGCCGGGTAGAACGCCTCCAGCGCGCCGACCCTGGTCACGATCGGCTTGTTGAACACCTTGGCGCCGTTGAGCTGGGCGATATAGGCCTCCGCGATCTTCTTCTGCTCGTCCGACGTGGTGAAGATGGCCGAGCGATATTGCGGGCCGACGTCGGGACCCTGGCGGTTGAGCTGGGTCGGGTCGTGCACCACCGAGAAGTAGATCTGGAGGATCTTGCCGTAGGAGATCTTCTTCGGGTCGTACTTGATCTCGACCACCTCGGCATGGCCGGAGCGGCCGCTCGACACGGTCTTGTAATCGGCGGTCGCCTTGGTGCCGCCGGCATAGCCGGAGACCGCGTTGACCACGCCTGCGGTGTGCTGGAAGACGCCTTGCACGCCCCAGAAGCAGCCGCCGGCGAGCACGGCGGTCTGGACGCCGCTCGCGGGCGCCGCGTCCAATGTAGGGGCTGGGATCACGACCGCCTCCTCCGCGGCCCGCGACGGCATCACGAAAGTCAGCGTCAGGGCGGTGGTTGCGGCGAGCAGGGTGGCGAGGGCGGTTCGGCGCATGGCATCCTCTTTCGGAAGGGCTGACAGTCTAGGGCGGTCGGGACCGGGCGAACAGCCTGCCCGGCCGCGTTTTCGCATCATCCGAGATACGGGCCGTACCGCAGATTGTTACGCCGGGGCGGACACGAGACCGTGAGGACGCGGCTGACGCGGCGACGGGCCGGCTTGGCGGGATGCGGAACTCCGCGCTAGATGAACCGGCGCGATCGATGATCGACCAAATGGTGGCTGGAGCTGGCCTGACAACATGCTGCGCGTCGTACTCCTGATCCTGGCCGTCCTCGCCGCCGGCACTTGCTTTGCCGCGGCCGATCTCCGAGCCGGCGACGATCTCGCTTTGTGCCGCGACCGCCAGGCCGACCTGCAGGCCCGCGCCGCCGCCTGCGAGAATCTGCTGAGCGCCGATCGCCTCACCGCCAAGGACAAGGCGATCGCCCTGTCCGCGCGTGGCAATGTCCTGCTAAACAAGCGCGACCATGTCCACGCGATCGAGACGCTGGCCATGGCCATCGACCTCGATCCCGACAACGTCGTCGCGCTCAACTTGCGCGGCCTCGCCTATGAGCGGAGCGGCCAGGAGGATCTCGCGATGGCCGACTACAACCTCGCGCTCCGGAAACGCCCGGCCTATGGCGTTCCCTACAACAACCGCGGCGTCATCCACGCACGCCGCGGTGCGCTGCAGAGCGCGATCGACGATTTCAGCCTGTCGATCAAGTACACGCCGAAATTCCTGCTCGCCTGGACCAATCGCGCCCGCGCGCGCACGCTGATGAAGGATTTCGACGGCGCCATCGCCGATTTCGCCGAGGCCGAGAAGATTGATGCGGCTGCGCCGCAGATCGCCGGCAACCGCTGCGTCACCTACGGCATGATGGGCAAGTTCGACCGCGCCCTGGCCGATTGCAATGGCCTGATCGAAAAGCAGCCCAGGAACGCGTTCGCGATTAACAACCGCGCCGACCTCAACATGATGAAGGGCGATCTCGACGCGGCGCTGAAGGATTACAACACGGTCATCCAGATCAACCCGAACAATGTCCGCGCCCATTCCGGCCGCGGCCAGATCTACGAGCGCAGGAAGGATCTCGCGCAGGCCCGCGCCGATTATCGCGCCGCCGCCTATTCGCTGACGAGGTTCGACGAGACCGAGGTTGCGCGCGCCCGCGCCATCGCGCAGGAGCGGCTCGCCGCCCTGACGCCGAAGGAGGCGGCGAGCGCGACGACCGGCCGTCGCGTCGCGCTGGTGGTCGGCAATGGCGCCTACAAGAACGTCCATGCGTTGCCCAATCCGCCGCGCGACTCGAAGCTGATCGCGGGCGTGCTGCGCGACCTCGGCTTCCAGACCGTGATGGACACCAGGGACCTCACCCGCGATGCGTTTTTCCAGACGCTGAAGGCCTTCGCCGAGGAAGCGGAAAAGGCCGATTGGGCCATGGTGTATTATGCCGGCCATGGTTTCGAGATCGGCGGGGTGAACTATCTCGTTCCGGTCGACGCCAAGCTCACCGCCGACAAGGACGCCGAGACCGAGGCCGTCGCGCTCGAGCAGGTGATCGCCGCGGTCGGCGCGGCGCGAAAAGTGCGCCTCGTGGTCCTCGATGCCTGCCGCGACAATCCGTTCGCGCCGGCCATGCAGCGCACGCTGTCGCTGAAGCTGGTCGAGAAGGGCTTTTCCAACATCGAGCCAGGTGCGGGCTTCATGGTGGTCTACGCCGCCAAGCACGGCCAGACCGCGATGGATGGCGATGGTAGCCCCAACAGCCCGTTCGCCACCGCGCTCGCGCGCGAGATCAAGCAGCCGAAGGTCGAGATCCGAAAATTGTTCGACATCGTCCGCGACGACGTCTGGGCCGCGACCAGGCACGAGCAGCAGCCGTTCACCTATGGGTCGCCGCCCGGGCGGGAAGATTTTTACTTCGTCGCGGGGAAATAGCCGCGCTCACGCCAGCGAATTGAACCAGTCGAACGCCGTCGCGTGTCCATTCAGAACGGCCGCTTCGCCATAGAGGCTCGACAGGAACGTGCCGCGATGGCTTGCGCCATTGACCGCGACGCCCGCGGCGAAATGCCCGCCGGCGGCGATTGCGGGCCGCACCAGCCGGGGATGCAGCGCCTCATCGGCCAGCCCGTAGTAAAATCTGATCGGGGAATCGTACTGCCAGTACGTCGCACCATTGCCACCAAGGCGGCGCAGCAATGCGCTGTTGGTCTCGTTGGTGAAGCGATCGAAGAAGCCTTCGACCAGGAAATCGCCGGCGGGCGGAATGCTCTTCGCGATCTCGCCCTCGAGGCTGTAATCGGACCAGTATTTCTCCGCGAAGGCTTGATATTGGGGCTTGACCGCCGTCTTGAACAAGTCGGTCAGCCCGTAGTAGCGGCGATAGCTGCCGAGCAGGACGATCAGGCAGGGTGTGATCCAGGCCGGCGGCATCGGGTAGGAGGTTTCCGAGGCCGGAATATAGGCCGTGGGGTTCGTCCAATAGTGAAAGCTCTCGGCGAGATCATTGAACGGACTCTGTGTGGCGGTCGCCCGCACCTTGATGCCGCGGCGCTGCAGCTCCTGTTTCAGCCACTGCGTGTTCAAGGCGCCTTGCGACCAACCGTTCAGGAACAGGTTTGATTGGCGCAGGCTCAGTGTCCGCAATTCGTGCAACCCTGCCGTCAGGATGTCGAGGCAGCATTGCACCGTCGCGCCCTTCACCGCATAGGCTTCGCTCCGACCGTTGCGATAAGGGCCCTTGCCGACATAATCGGCCGCGACGACCGCATAGCCGTTGCCGGCGAAGCGCTGGATATTGAACAGGGTCTCGATCGAATCGACATTGTCGCGCAGCTCGTAATTTTCGTCCTTCAGCCGCAGCAGGTTCGACGGGACCTGGTCGAAGGAGAGGATCGTGCCGTGCTGCCATGACAGGAGCGGCAAGGTGCCGCGCGCGCCGACCGGAACCGCAAGCAGGCCGCTGACCTTGACGCGTTCTCCGGTATCCGGGATGCGCGTGAAGGTGACGATGCGCCGCAGCTCCACGTCGTTTCGTGCCGCATATCTTTCGGGAAAGGCAGCTGGCAGGATATTGCCTTCGTTGAAGACGGCATAGAACTTTGCGGCCAGCGTATTGAGCCGTTCCTTGTAGACGCGCACAGGCTTGCCCGCATCCGTGCGTCGTACCTGCGTCGGCAATGCAAAAGCGGTTTCCGGAATTGTGGTCGAGAGCGCAAGGCCCGCTGCCGCGCTTCCGGACTTGAGGAAGCTCCGGCGGCTCACTGCAACATCATCGAGCCGGCGATCGAGGTCATCAGGCTTTGTCGCGCGAGAGGTCATGCGTTCCACTCCGAAGCAGATCGCAAGCTGATACAGCACAAAGCCTAGCGGGCGGTGAACGCACCTAGTCGTGGGTGCTCATTGTGCGGGTCCGTGGCCCGGATGAGCGCAGCTACAAGCGGCGGATATCGCTACGCTCATCCGCGCTACGGCAGCTTCATACCACCACGCTCAGCCGTTTCGCGGCACGCGTGATGCCGGTATAGAGCCACCGCGCCCGCGAATCCTGGAACGCAAAGCTCTCGTCGAACAGCACGACGTCGTCCCATTGCGAGCCCTGCGATTTGTGCACGGTCAGGACGTAGCCGTAGTCGAACTCGTCATAGGGCTTGCGCTGCTCCCAAGCGATCTGCTCGACGCCGCCCTCGAAGCAATCGGCGCGCACTGAGACCTTGGTCACCTTGTGACCGAAATCCTCATCCGGCGACAACCGCATTGAGAGGATGCGCGATTTCGATCGCGAGGTGTTGCGCGACTTGACGCGCCACAGGCCACCATTGAACAGACCCTTCTTGCGGTTGTTGCGCAGGCACACCAGCTTGTCGCCGGCGACCGGGAACTGGTCCTCGATGTTCTGGCGCTGGCGCACCCGCATGTTGTAGGCGCGGCGCGTGTTGTTGCGGCCGACCAGGATCTGGTCGGCGCCCATGACGCGATCGGGATCGAGCTCCTTGCGCGAGACGACCTCGCTCTCGCCGTAACGGCCAATGTCGAGTTCGCGTCCCTCGCGGACGTCCATCGACATCCGCACGATCGGATCGTCCTGGGCCTGGCGATGCACCTCGGTCAGCATCGCGTCCGGCTCGGAATTGGTGAAGAAGCCGCCGCCCTGGATCGGAGGCAACTGCGCGGGATCGCCGAGCACCAGCAGCGGACAGTCGAACGACATCAGGTCGCGCCCCAATTCGGCATCGACCATCGAGCATTCGTCGATCACGATCAGCTTCGCCTTCGACGCCGGCGCATCGTCCCACAATTCGAAGCTCGGCTGCTCCTCGCCGGATTCGCGGGCGCGGTAGATCAGCGAATGGATGGTGGAGGCGCCGTCGCAGCCCTTGTTGCGCATGACGAGGGCCGCCTTGCCGGTGAAGGCGGCGAACTTCACCTCGCCGTCGACGCCCTCGGCGATGTGCCGCGCCAACGTGGTCTTGCCGGTGCCGGCAAAGCCGAACAGGCGGAACACCGGCGGCGTGCCGCCCCGTCCCGGCTTGGCCTTGAGCCAGTCGCCGACGGCCTTGAGCGCAGCATCCTGATGCGGGGTGAAAGTGGCCATGTCTGTCTTGAGGGAGCGGCGAATGAGGCGATTCGCCTTCCCCCAAAACTAACCATTCGCCCCGCTGGTTCAAGCGCGGGCCCGTCGCATTTGAAGTCCGTTCCCGGCCGCCATCCTTCGAGACGCCCGCCTTTGGCGGGCCCTCAGGATCAGGGCTGAGTGCGCGGCGGCATTTTTGGCGGGCAAGATGCCGTTGAGCCTCATCCTGAGGAGGCTGCGAAGCAGCCGTCTCGAAGGACGAGGCGTTCACTCAGGCGTCGCCAAACCCTACTGCCAGCCGGGAACGCCGCGCATGTCGGGCAGCTGGTGGGCGATGCCCTTGTGGCAGTCGATGCAGGTCTTTTCCTTGGTGAACAGGAAGCGCTGGTGCGCCACCGAGGCCCGCGGCGACTGCTTGGTGATGTCCATGGAATCGGCGCTGTGGCAGTTGCGGCATTCCAGCGAGTCGTTGGCCTTGAAGCGCGCCCATTCGTGCGCGGCGAGCTCGAGCCGGTGATCCTGGAATTTCTCGCGGGTGTCGATCGTGCCGAAGATCTTGCCCCAGACCTCCTTGGAGGCCTGCATCTTTCGCGCGATCTTGTCGGTCCAGTTGTGCGGCACGTGGCAGTCCGGGCAGGTCGCGCGCACGCCGGAGCGGTTGGTGAAGTGGACGGTCGACTTCAGCTCGGCGTAGACATTGTCCTTCATCTCGTGGCAGCCGGTGCAGAACTTCTCGGTGTTGGTGATCTCCAGCGCGGTGTTGAAGCCGCCCCAGAAGATCACTCCGGCGACGAAACCGGCCAGCACCAGGGTGCCGAGCGCGAACACCGAGCTCGGCCGGGTCAGCACCTGCCACAGCTCGAGCAGGAACGCCCGGCTGCGCGCGATGACGCCGCGCTTGGCATTCAGCTCCGCGTTGGGATCGTCGGCAGTCGTCGTCATCTGCGGCCACCCGGGCTTGCGCGTGACAGCAGCGTGTCGATGTCGGTGAAATCGTTGCTGACCGGAGGATTGGCGGTGTTCTGCGGCACGTGGCATTCGGTGCAGAAGAAGCGGCGCGGCGAGACCGAGGCCAGGAACTGGCCGTCGCGATCCATGAAGTGCGTGATCGACACCATCGGCGCCTGCGACTCCGCCGTGCGCGCCCGTGCATGGCAGGACAGGCATTTGTTGCCGTTGAGGTCGACCTGGTAGCCGTCGATATTATGCGGGATGACGGGCGGCTGCTCCGGATAGTTGCGCACCTCCTTCTCGGAGGTGTTGCGGTTCGGCAGCATCGGCGGCGCCGGGCCCTCGTCGTTGAGCGGGGTCGGGCCGCGCAGGCCGGAGGTCACCGTCTGAGCCGTCAGCGAGCTCGTGCCCGCTGCGATCGCGAAGGCGAGCAGGATGATTGCGGATCGTTTCATCATGACATGTTCACCCGCTCGATGCGCACGGCGCATTTCTTGAAGTCGGTCTGCAGCGAGATCGGATCAGTGGCGTCGAGCGTCACCTTGTTGATCAGCTTGGATTCGTCGAACCACGGCACGAAGACGAGGCCGCGCGGCGGCCGGTCGCGGCCGCGCGTCTCGACGCGGGCGCGGATGAAGCCGCGGCGGGAGACCACCTTCACCTCGTCGCCGCGGCGCAGCTTCGCCTCCTGCGCATCGTCCGGATGCATGAAGCAGACCGCTTCTGGAAAAGCCTTGAACAGTTCGGGCACGCGGCGCGTCATGGTGCCGGAATGCCAGTGCTCCAGCACGCGGCCGGTCGAGAGCCAGTAGGGATATTCGTTGTCGGGCGATTCCGCCGGCGGCTCGTAGGGCAGCGCGAAGATGCGGGCCTTGCCGTCGGCATGGCCGTAGAACTGCACGTTGGTGCCCTGCTTGACGTAGGGGTCGCTGCCTTCGCGGAAGCGCCACTTGGTCTCCTGGCCGTTGACGACGGGCCAGCGCAGGCCGCGCTCCCGGTGATAGGTGTCGAACGGCGCGAGGTCGTGGCCATGGCCGCGGCCGAACTGGGCATATTCCTCGAACAGGCCCTTGTGGACGTAGAAGCCGAACGCCTTGGATTCGTCGTTGGCATAGCCCGGCTCGATATCGGTGACCGGGAATTTGTCGACCTGGCCATTCTTGTAGAGCACGTCGAACAGGGTCTTGCCGCGATATTCCGGCTTCTTGGCGATCAGCTCCGCGGGCCAGACCTCCTCGATTCTAAAGCGCTTGGAGAACTCCATGAGTTGCCAGAGATCCGACTTCGAATCGCCCGGCGCGGGGACGAGCTGGTGCCAGAACTGGGTGCGCCGCTCGGCATTGCCGTAGGCGCCTTCCTTCTCCACCCACATCGCGGTGGGCAGGATCAGATCGGCGGCGAGCGCCGTCACGGTTGGATAGGCATCGGAGACCACGATGAAATTGTCGGGGTTGCGGAAGCCTGGATAGATCTCCTCGTTGACGTTGGGACCGGCCTGCAGGTTGTTGTTGACCTGCACCCAATAGGCGTTGATCAGGCCGTCCTTCAGCATCCGGCTTTGCAGCACGGCGTGCGCGCCCGGCTTGTCCGGAATGGTGCCTTCGGGCAGCTGCCAGATCTGCTCCGTGTGGTCGCGATGCTTCTTGTTGGTCACCACCATGTCCGCGGGCAGACGGTGCGAGAAGGTGCCGACCTCGCGCGCGGTGCCGCAGGCCGAGGGCTGGCCGGTCAGCGAGAACGGGCTGTTGCCGGGCGCGGAGATCTTTCCGGTCAAAAGGTGGATGTTGTAGACGAGGTTGTTGCACCAGACGCCGCGGGTGTGCTGGTTGAAGCCCATGGTCCAGAACGAGACCACTTTTGTCTTCGGGTCGGCATACAACTCGGCCAGCGCCTCGAGCCGGTTCAGCGGCACGCCCGACATTTGGGCGGCTTTCTCCAGCGTGTACTCCGACACGAACTTGGCGAATTCGTCATAGCTCATGTCGGTGGCGTCGTTGGGTTTCGCCGCGCCCGTCGCCTTCTTCTGCAGCGGATGCTCGGGCCGCAGGCCGTAGCCGATGTCGGTCTGGCCGCGCTTGAACACGGTATGTGCGGCAACGAAGTCCTTGTTGACGCGACCGGTCTTGATGATGTGGTTGGCGATGGCGTTGAGGATGTACAGGTCGGTGTGCGGCTTGAACACCATGCCGATGTCGGCGAGGTCGAACGAGCGGTGCTCGAAGGTGGAGAGCACGGCGACGCGGACATGCGGTGCGGACAGCCGGCGGTCGGCGATGCGCGTCCACAGGATCGGATGCATCTCCGCCATGTTGGAGCCCCACAGCACGAAGGCGTCGGTCGCCTCGATGTCGTCGTAGCAGCCGGCCGGCTCGTCGATGCCGAAGGTGCGCATCATGCCGGCGACCGCCGAGGCCATGCAGTGCCGGGCATTGGGGTCGATGTTGTTGGTGCGGAAGCCGGCCTTGAACAGTTTTGAGGCCGCATAGCCTTCCCAGATCGTCCACTGGCCGGAGCCGAACATGGCGACGCCGTTGGGCCCGCGCTTCTTGATCGCCTCCTTCCACTTCAGCTCCATGATGTCGAAGGCTTCGGTCCAGGTGACGGGCGTGAACTCGCCGTTCTTGTCGTACTTGCCGCCCGTCTTGCGCAGCATCGGCTGCGTCAGCCGGTCATGGCCGTACATGATCTTGGAGAGGAAGTAGCCCTTGACGCAGTTGAGGCCGCGATTGACCTCGGCCTTGATGTCGCCATGGGTGGCGACGACGCGGTTGTCCTTGGTCGCGACCATCACCGAGCAGCCTGTGCCGCAGAAGCGGCAGGCGGCCTTGTCCCATTTCAATTCGCTCTCCTTCCGCTCGGCGGCGAGGTTGGCGGCGAGCGCCGGTGCCGGCAGGCCGGCGGCGGCCGCGGCGATCGCGGCGGCCTCGAGCTTGAGCATCTGGCGGCGGTCGAGCTTCGGCGATGTCATGATGGCTCTTCCTGACTCAGGCGGTTTCAATGGCGTGGAAGACGAGCGCTGCGGAATAGACGTTCGGCAGCGACTGGATGGTGTTGAGCATGGTGCCAAGGCTGCCGGCATCCGCCGCTTCAGCCACGACGACGAGCTTTCCGCGCGTGTCGCGGGCATGAATCTCGCAGCCGGGAAGCGCTGCGATCTCCGCTTCCAGTTCGGCAAGGCGCTCGGGCCGCGCCTGCACGATGATGCTGGCGATCTCGGCGCCCGGCGGCGCGATGACGCGGTCGGCGCTGAGCATCCGGCCGGTGATCAAGGCGCGGCGGTTGAGTGTGGCGTGAGCCATGATGCCTGTCTTTCGCTGGTTGCCGATCAATGCGGGGAGGGCGGCGGGCCGGGAGGGCCGGCGAACATCTGGTAGATCCAGACGCCAAGGCCGTAACTGCCGACGGTCCCGACCGCGAGCACGGGCATCACGATCGCGGTCAGGAACAGGAAGGCGAAAATCTCCATGCGCTTACGGCGCACGCGCGACGTCGTGTCGTCAGGGGCCGACATTTTCGGTCTCTTGAAGCTGTGGGGAATCGTGACGGCATCCGGGCCGTCGCCTTGCTGCACTTTAGATACGTTCCACCCGACAGCGCGTTGATTTGGATCAATGTCGGTTGGCTGCTTCTCGCTGCGCCGGAGGATGGATCGTCTCCCACGTGGCGGAATTGCGCATCCGTAGACAGCGTCGCCTCGCGCATTAAGATGCCGTTAACAACAATAAGCGGGAGAGCGACGCCATGAAGTTCGGCATCTTCTACGAGCTGCAGCTGCCGCGGCCCTGGGCGGCCGGCGACGAACTCGCCCTTTATCAGAATGCGCTCTCGCAGATGGAGCTCGCCGACAAGCTCGGCTACGACCATGCCTGGGTGGTCGAGCATCACTTCCTCGAAGAATATTCGCACTCGCCCTCGCCGGAATCGTTCCTGGCTGCCGCAAGCCAGCGCACCAAGAACATCCGGCTCGGCCACGGCATCCTCCAGCTCACCACCAATCATCCGGCGCGGGTTGCCGAGCGCGTCGCAGTGCTGGATTTGCTCAGCAACGGCCGCTGCGAGTTCGGCATGGGCGAGAGCGCCTCGATCACCGAGCTGGAGCCGTTCGGCCGCGACATGGAGACCAAGAAGGAGGTGTTCGAGGAGGCGGTCGCGGCCATCTTCCCGATGTTTAAGGACGCAGGCTCAGAGCATCACGGCAAGTATTTCGACATCCCCTTGCGCAACGTCGTGCCCAAGCCGGTGCAGAAGCCGCACCCGCCGCTGTGGATGGCCTGCTCGCAGCTGCCGACCATCGAACGTGCCGGCCGCCACGGCTTCGGTGCGCTCGGCTTCCAGTTCGTCAGCGCCGATGCCGCGCATGCCTGGGTGCACGCCTATTACAACGCCATCACCAAGCGGCTGCACAAGCTCGCCGACTACGAGATCAATCCGAACATGGCGCTGGTCTCGTTCTTCATGTGCGCGAAGACGGATGAAGAGGCGCGCGCCCGCGCCGACGGCGCCACCTTCTTCCAGTTTGCGCTGCGCTTCTACGGCGCCGCGCAGAACCGCCAGCGCCCCGCGCCCTACACCGTCAACATGTGGGACGAGTACAACAAGTGGAAGCGCGACAATCCGCAAGCCCAGGAGGCGGCGCTTCGTGGCGGCCTGATCGGCTCACCCGACACGATCCGAAGGAAGCTGAAGCGCTTCCAGTCCTCGCACATCGACCAGGTCATCCTGCTCAACCAGGCCGGCAAGAACAGCCACGAGCATATCTGCGAGTCGCTGGAGCTGTTCGGCCGCGAGGTGATGCCGGAGTTCCAGAACGATCCGGCGCAGGCGGCCTGGAAGCAGGGCGTGATGAGCGGCGAGATCGAGCTGGAAGAGATCGATACCGAGGCTTTCACCGATCGCTACAGCAAGCTGGCGATCAACGTGGCCCCCGCGAAGGCGGCGGCGGGGTAGCCTGTAAGCAACGACAGGTCCTGCTTCCTGGTGCTGAAGCGGTGCGGTGAGCCGCGCATCAGTGCGGCGTTTTGACCCGGAGCAGACCTTTCGAACCCTTCCGCATCCAGCAATGGCTAGGCGGCCGAGGTCGCGCGCCGTTGCGCTGCTTCACGCATATCGTCGTCCCGGCAAGCGCCCAAGCGGCGCGAGGAACGATTCAACACAGCGTGAGTTCGACCTCAAATCTAAGAAACAAAGGCAAGAGGGTAACGCGATGACACGATCCGTGGAGGAGTTGAGACGCGAGTCCGAGCGTAGCCGCGCCGAGCTGGCGGCAACGGTCGGACGGTTGAAGGAGCAGATATCGGACACCGCCGAGGACATTCGCCACAAGGTCTCGCCGCAGCACATCAAATCCGAAGTTACCGAATACGTCAGCCACAAGACCCAGAGCTGGGTCGAAGGGCTCAAGCAACAGATCATGGACAACCCGATGCGCGCAGTCGCCGCGGGCGCCGCAGTCGGCATTCCGTTGCTTCGGTTGGTGCGAGGTACGCCGTTGCCACTTCTCATGATCGGCGCAGGACTCGCTCTGACCTCGAAGACGGTGCGCGATCGTGCTGCAGACGTCACCGCCCCGGTCATGGACAAAGCCGGGCACATGCTTGAGGAGGTGGCCGAGAGCGCACGGGCGATGCAGGGTGACGCCAAGGAGACGCTATCCTCCGCGCAAAGCCGAACCGCTGGCATGGCTGATGACGCGCAGGAGAAGGCCGCCGGCATTGCCGCCGATCTGCGGGAGAGCGCGGCGCGTGCTGCCAGTTTTGCGAGTGAAAAGCTCAAGAGTGGCATGAATGCAACCAGGGATGCCGCCGCGAGCGCGCCTGACCAGGCCCGGCAGGCCATTGGCGACAATGCTGCGCTCATCGGCGGCCTGGGCATCGCGATCGGCGCCATCATTGCGGCTGCTCTTCCCGAGACCAAGGTCGAAGCTAAGGTTATGGGCCGGACGAGCGACGAGGTGAAGCAGGCTGCTGCCGCCGCGGCGCAATCCGGGTTCGAGGCCGCGAAAGACGCCACCACGTCGGCGGCCGATGCTGCGGTGCAAAGGGTCGCCGATGCTGATCTCGGCACCCATGCCAGCCGCATGACGCAGAACATGGCGGACACTCTGAAGGAGGCTGCGGACGACGTGGTCAAAGCTGCCTTTAGCCCCTCTCAAACCAACACCTGAAGGAAACCATCATGAGCGATTTGGACCCGCAGAACGTGAAGCAGTTCACAAAGAACCAGGACAAGGGCACCGCGAAGGACATGAAAGAGCAGATCGGCGATGCCGGGGCGGAGATGAAGCAGCGCGCCGGCGATGCGTTCCGGGCATCGGCCGACGTCGCGCGAGACAAGTTCGGCGAGGCCGCGGATGCAGCAAAGGGCGTCGCGGACGGAACCATGGACCAGATTCAGAGCCAGGCGCGCGAACAGCAGCGATCGGGCGCCGATTTCGTCGAGCGCCTCGCGGCCAACATCCGCGAGGCCGGACGGGCTTTCGAGAGCGACGTACCGTTCGCCGCACGCGGCATCGGTTCGGCGGCGGACTATGTCGAGGATGCCGCCCAGAAGATTCGGGACGGAAGCTTCCGAGATCTTGTCGCAGGCGCGACCGATTTCGCCAAACGTCAGCCGGCCGCCTTTCTTGGCATATCGGTGCTGGCTGGCTTCGCGGCCGTTCGCTTCCTGAAGGCATCGGGCGGACAGTCGTCATCCCAAGGGCAGCGCAACACCCCCGGCAGCACGTCGGGGAGCGGGCAAACGTCGGGCGGGAGACCGTTTTCGGCGGGAGAGCAAAACTGGAATCGGGAGTCCGGGACCCGTAACCCCCATACGCAACAATCCTCATCCTTCCAGGGCAGCACGTTACCATGAGCATCGAGCGCGATATCAAAACCAGCAAAAGCGAGTTCAGGGAAATCTCGACGCTGCTCGGCGATGCCATGTCGCAGTTCGCCAAGCTGTTCCAGAACGAGATCGACCTGGCAAAGGCAGAAGTTGGCGAGAAGCTCCAGAAGATCGGCGGCGCCGTCGGCTTGATCGTAGGCGGCGCCGTTCTGGTGATCCCGGCCATCGTCATGGCCTTGTTTGCCCTCTCGGCCGCATTGATCTCCGCAGGATGGTCGCAGCCACTGTCATATCTGACATCGGCAGTCATCGCTGCGGCCATCGCCGCCGCGCTGGTGGCCATGGGCATGAACCGGCTTGATATGCGTCAGCTGGCTCCCCGCGAAACGATCGGCCAGCTGGAAAAAGACAAGGACACCGTGAAGGGAATGGTGCGATGAGCAGCACGAAAACCGGCTTTATCGACAATCTGGTAACGGCAGCCAGGGACAATCCGCTTGCCGCGGCCCTCATCGGAGGCGGCGCGCTTTGGCTACTGGCCGGCGACCAGAGGCTGAAGACTGTGGCGCGTTCCGCTGCCGAGGCCGTCGAACCTGTTGCCGATATCGGGACGCGCGGCTTCAGCTCGGCAGCATCTGCGATCAAGCGGACCGTGGCGCCGCCGACCGCCCCCGAAATGGACAACGACGGCTCGCAAGGGTTCGGGGAGACCCTGCGTGGCGCGACCGCCGCCACTTCCGATACTGTCTCGCAGGCCGCCGAGGGCGTCCGGGATCGTTTCGACGAGGGCGTCGCCTTCGCGCAGGAGCAATTCAGCAAGCTGAGCAGTGCGCTTCCGACCAAGGACACCATGACGAGTGCGAAGTCGTCACTGGCGGACATGCTGGAGCGGCAACCGCTCGTGCTGGGGGTCGTGGGCATCGCAATTGGTGCGGCCGTGGCGGGCGCGTTCCGCGCCTCCGAGATCGAGAACCAGTACATCGGAGACGTCAGCGACGACGTGAAGGCTGACCTGAACCGGCGCGCCGGTGCGGTCTCGCAGGCCCTGCGTGAAGCCTCGGACACGGTTGTCTCGGAAATCAGCGATACCGGCGCCGAGATTGTGGACCGGGTCAAGCAGGCCGGGATGGACGCCGCGGCAGCTGCCCGCGCCGAGGTGAAGGCTCCGTAGTGAGGCGAGGGAGAGCGGGGTGCGCTGGCCACGCGCCTCGCTCTGGTTGGGTGATCAGGCAGGTGGGTTGTCCTGAAGGCGAACCTAATCCCAGTATGGAATGGCCGGACGGGCGATCATCAGCCAGAAGATCATCAGCACGGCCGCGAAAGCCGGAAAGCCGAAGGCGAACCACCACCAGAAGAGACGGTGATAGCGGGCGGGCAGCTTGCCGTTGCTCGCGACCGCTGCGACGGCGAGATCGCGCATCTGCATCTGCATCCACACCACCGGCAGCCAGAAGGCGCCGATCACGAGATACAGTGCAATCGACGCCGCCACCCAGCCGTCGCCGAGGGAATACCCGCTCGACCAGGCGAGCCATGTCCCGGTGATCGGCTGCAGGATCACGGCACTCGCCGTGAACAGGAAGTCGGCCAGCACCACCGTCCGCGCGACGCCCGCGATCTCGCGCGGGTCGCCGCGCAGATGCGCCACCAGCATGAAGAAGGCGATGCCGGCCCCGGTGCCGAGCAGCACGGCAGCGCCGATGATGTGCGCCATCTTCACGAGGAAGTAGAGCATCAGCGATCCTCGCGGATGGCCATGGCGACCAGGTTGAGCATGATCACCGGCCAGATCTTCAGCATCGGTCCCAGCGGATCGGCCCACAGTCGCGGCACCAGGACGGTGCCGATCACGGCATAGGTGAGCGAGATGATCAGTGCGGCCCAGAGTCCGTAGCGGCTCAGAGGCCGCCAGAGAATGGCGATGCCGATGACGATGTCGGCGAGCGCGCCCGCGGTGACGACGAGCGCCGCGACGTTCCCTTGCAGCCCGCCTTCAAGCAGCAACGACATGCCGATATTCCAGCCCGCGCTCAGCGAGATGATGCCGGTGGCGATCCAGAACGCGCCGAAGACGCCAAAGATCAGCGGCTTGAGCGCATACAGCTGTGCAAACCAGCGTTCCTGCACCGACGCAGGCTCGCGTGCGAGCGCGACTTCGAGATCGCGCGGTGGAGTGCCGGTCAATCGACGCCAGGGCTCGGGATCGCCGGTCGCACCGCGGCGCATTTCCGCCTGTGCCGTCGTGTTGATGGGCGTTGGCCATCCCAGCATCTGCGCAACGTCGCCGGCACGATAGGCAATTGAAGCCGCCCAGCGCGGCAGCTGCAGGCGATAGGCCGGGCGCCAGCGCAGCCAGGCGCGAAACAGCGCGACCGCATCGCTGAAGGCGATCCGCCGCGGGCCGGCCAGATCGACCGCGACCCGTGAAGGCGCGCCGGGCTGCAGGAAGAACAGCACGGTCTCAACGACGTCGTCGAGATGCACCGGTTGAATCGCCGCCGTGTCCGGCATGACCGGCAGAACCGGCAGCGCCGCCAGCCCGCGCAGCAGCGCGCTGCCACCATAGGCGGGCCGGCCGACCACGACAGAAGGCCGCAGCACCACCCAATCGAGCTCCCGCGCCATCAAGGCGGCTTCGCCCTCGCGCTTGGTGCGGGAAAAATCGCTGAGCGCATCGACATTGCTGCCGATTGCCGAGAACAGGATGACCCTGCGGACCCCGGCGGTCTCGCAGGCCGCATAGAGTGCCGCGCTGCCGGCGACATGAACGCCTTGCATGTCCTGTCCCTGCAGCGCACCTGCTGCATTGATCACGGCATCGACGCCGGCGAGAAGGCCCTTCCATTTCGACGCCTCGGTGGTTCGGGCGACATCGAGCGTGATGTGGCGAGGATCGTGCGTCGTCGCGGGATGGCGCGACACCAAGATGCAGTCATGTCCTTCGGCGGACAGCCTGGCGTGGATCGCCGATCCGATGAGTCCTGTAGCCCCGACGAGAAGGATGCGCATCGACTGATCCTTCGATGAGCGGCCTGGGCAACGCCCTGATCAAGCCTTGAAGATACGGACCAATAAAGCGGGGCTGCAATCGTTCCTCGCGGGGGAACTGATGGGTTTGGCTGCAGGCAGAGAACGGACACCCCGCCCCGCGCAGCTCCCTTGAAGTCAATGGCGGATGATCGAAAGGGTACGGAGCGACGCAGCGGCGTGATCCGCGAATGCCCTCACAGCCGGTGCGGTGCGCCGGGAACCGGGAATCACGACTTGAACCGGTACGGCCGGCGGCTCATAGGCCGGAAGAAGACGCACGAGCTTGCCTGACGAAATCTCGGCTTCGACCTGATAGGATAACAGTCGAGCGATGCCTTGGCCCGATGTCACGGCGGCAATGACCGTGTCGAGATCTGTCGTCATGAGGCGCGGCATCATGCGAACCGTGTGCAAGCGACCTCGATTCTGAAAACGCAGTTCGGTCGGCCCCGCAAATCCGGAAAAGAACACGACATCGTGCTTCGGTATGTCTCGCGGATGTCGAAGCTCAGGTTGCCTGCGCAAGTAGGAAGGGCTGGCGACCAGGACGCGACGGACCGACCCCACTGATCTGACGACGAGGCGCGAGTCGCGCGGCTGACCTATCCTGACCGCAACATCGATGCCTTCACTGATCAGGTCGAGCGATCTTTCGCCCATGACGAGCTCGATACGGATCGCCGGATGAGCGTCAAGGAAGCTCGATACGATCGGAGCGACATGACGGCGTCCGAAGATGGTGGGAGCGGCTATTCGCAGGATACCGTGCAGCGGAGCCCCCTCCGTCTCGACAAGCCTGCTCATGACGGTCGAGTAGCCGTTGACCAGCTCGCGGGCGCGCTCAGCAAAGTGGCGTCCGGCATCCGTCGATGCAAGGCGGCGGGTTGTTCGCTCCACCAATCGTCTTCCGACCCTTTCCTCGAGGGCCGCAAGCGCGCGAGTGACCGCGGGAGGCGAACGCTTCAATCGCTTTGCTGCGCCTACCAGACTTCCAACCTCAACTATCGCGACGAATGTCGCAAGTTCATCGAGCCTGTCCATCGGATCATTCCCCGAAATGGAATTGTGACTTTCAGCATTAATTCTAGTGCAATTCAGGAGGTCGTAATAGCCTTCGAATGCGGTCGGCAGCGGAGGCGATCATGATCGCGGCAGCGCGAGAGGCCATAAAGGCTGATACCGCAGACGCAGTGCTCGCGTTTTTCAACGAGCATCAGTGCCCCGCCTTTGTTTCGCAACTCGTTTCGAAAGGTGCCCCCATGCCCGCAGCATTGGAATTTCTGTTGTGGTGTGTCGCGCTCGCAACGTGGCTGATGCTTCTTTGCGCGGTGGTCAGTGAGCGCTTGAAGCGGCTCTCAAAGCTTTTCAGTCATCTGCGCGAGATTGCTTTCAGGCACAGGGTGAAGTGACTCGGTGGGGCCATCGGATCAGCCTCATCTGAGAAAATCGCGACGATGCCGTCTCGAAGGGGGAGGCGCAGCGTGAGACCCGCCAATGGTGTCTGCAACAGCCGAGCGGCCCTGGGCGGCGGTGCTCGTGAGCGCGCTTCCGGTAAGATTCCGTTGCTGCTATCCTCTCGCAAAAGAGCGTCTTGCGGAGGAATACGGTGCGACCCAACGGGACCCTTGATCCGTCGGCCGGCGATGTCACGCCCGCGGTGCTCGCCATCGGCCGCTCCGATTTTCCCGATGTGCTCATCGACACGTTGCGCCGGCAGGCCGATGTCGGGCATTGCATGGTGTTCGCGTTCAGCCGGGCCGGCGCGGCAAGCTGCCTGCTCGATGCCGGCAACATCCCGATCGGCGGCGATCTCGGCGCCGCCTATGCCGGCCAGTTTCACGAAACGGATCCGAACCGCGATGCGCTGTTCGAAGGCGAGGGCGGCGCGCCGATCATGCTGCCTCGCTTCGCGCCGCGCATGTACGGCGCGCGCTACCGCAAGATCTTCTTCCAGGATTCCGGCATCGTCGACAAATGTGCGACCGCGATCTGGACCGGTGACACCTGCTTCTACGTCAACTTCTATCGGATCGCCGCGCAGGGCCGCTTCAGCGCCGCCCAGCGCGAGCGGCTCGGGGCGATCGCACCGGCGATCGCAGCCAGCGTCGCCCGCCATTTCCAGGAGAAGCCGACGTCCGATCTTGCGTCCCTGTTCGCGACGCGCATGCCGCTCTCCGCGCTCACCCCGCGCGAGCAGGAGGTCTGCCGTCATATCCTCGCAGGCTTCAGCTCGGAGGCGATCTCGCAAGGACTAGGCATCAGCCTGCATTCGACCCTGACCTACCGCAAGCGCGCCTATGAACGGCTCGGCATCTCCTCGCAGAGCGAATTGTTTGCGATCGTGCTGCGCCTGCTGACGGGTCCGCGCGGCCTGAACTAGGGGCTCCAAGTCCGCGATGTCCGTATCCATCCAATTTTAGCATTTGATTGGATCTGTAGTTGAAGCATTTGGCCTATTAATCCGATGCGATTGCGGCGCGTAGGGCGGATCCGAGGATGAGAACATGCCAGACTGGCTTCTTGCACTTATCTGCTTGGTCGCCTTGCTGGGATTCATTGGCTACGCCTTTTACCAGGGCATGAGGGTCCCGCCGGATCGAAACAATACGAACTTTGGACCCGGCCAGAATGATGGTTGGTCCGGCGGCTCTGACGGCCATTCCGGAAGTTAGCACACGTCGGCGGGGCCAAACGTCCGGCGAACCCGAGCTAACCCGACGATCGCTTCTCGACAGCCGCCGCGATTTTCTCCAGGGCGGCGTTTGTGTGCCGCAAGTCGACCAGCTGCTGTTCGCACATCTCGATGATCGTTCGTCCAGACCGCCATCCGAACGCCCGTGCGCCCCCTCGGCAACAAAGCCAGATCAGCGCTGCCAGAAAGACGCCGGCAGCGAGCCAGGATAGCGCCTGCTTCCGGTCGACGTCCGCGAAGGCCTGGCGGAGGTCGCCCTTGCGCAGGTACGCAATCGCGCGGCTGCCGTAGGCGGCATAGTCGTGGGCATATTCGGGATCAACTGCGATCACCCGGTTGTAGTCGGCAATGGCACGGTCAAAATCGCCTTTGGCAAAATAGGCGTTGCCCCGGGCCATGAGAGCGAAGCTATTGTTCGCATTCAGCTGGATGGTGGCGGTATAGTCGGCAATGGCGCGGTCGTTGTCCCCTTTCCTTTGATAGGCGTAGCCGCACTCGCCGTATCCGACCCGCTTTCCATGGTCTGACAGGCCGGCTTCGAATGCCTGGTCGACGTCGGCTATTGCCCGGTCGTGGTCGTGCCGTTGGTTGTAGATGTGCGACCGGTTGAGCAGTGAGCCGCCAGCTTTCGGGTTTACCTGGATCGCCGCGGTGAAATCTTCCAGGGCGCGGTCATCGCGATCGGCGAAGCTTGTCCATGGCCAGGAACAGCCACGCGCATGATACAAACTCGACAGGTCTTCGCCGTTGTAGTCTCCGCTCTGGATCGCGCGTGTGCAGGCAGCGATGATCTCGGCAGAGGCTTCCTTCGTCCGTTCCAAACAGACTTGTCGATCGTCGGCAGCCGCTGGCCGGCTGACGACGGCGGCTGCGAGTGCCAGAACAACTAGCAGGATGTCGGCGGCAATGCCCGAGCGCATGACTTCGTCCCCGCGATGCCCGGTGTTCGCGCTAACCAGGAGACGGCTTTTCCAGAGCGGTCGCGATCCTCTCCAGCAATGCATTGGTTCGCCTGTTTTCCGCGACCTGCTGCTCGTATAGATCGACCCAGCTCGCCCCGGATGATGAGCGCCGGATCGTGCGCGAGTACCATAGCCAGGCGCCCACCAGCACCAGGAACGGCAACCAGGACACGATCAGATTAAAGACCCAGGATGAACCACCGCTTCCGCCTGGTGTGTTGGCGAACGCAAAGAAAGCGACGAGAGCTCCGACGAGACTGACCCACAAGGCAATCAACAGAAGTCGAGATCGAAGCTTGGTCATTTCAGTCACGGCAGTTCCCTTTGGTCGGCTGACAAGGCCGATACTATCATGAGTTGATTTCTCCTCCATGCTCTCGCGCATGCGGTCGTTGCAACGTGGTTAGCCGTTTCTTTGCTGGACGCCTTGGCCATCATGACGCCCACCGTCACGAGGGCACACCGTGAAATTCGTTGCAATTGTCCGGATTGAGCCGGAAGCCGTCGTTGCCTTTCGCTCAGGACGTTCGCGCGGGGTCCCTCAGCGGAAATTAACGTTGCGTCGCCAACATGCTCGACATGCATTCCAAACGGCGTCGTCAAGTGCCCTATCTGGTTCACACCAACAGAGAGCTCGGCCTGATGCTCCGGGGCACCAAGCCCCTCGCATATTTCATGGATATCGTCGGCCAGGAGCCGGACATCTGTATTCGGTATTGGCGCATGTTCGACCGGCATGTCGCTGAAGGCCGCCTGACGAAGCGCGAACTGATCGAGCCATGTCCTGGGGCGCCGCAGCTCGAATATCGGATGCTGTTCTACACATTGCCCGGTCACGAGTGGCGGATTGACGCCATGCTTGCGCTGCTGAACGAGCCCGGAGCCTGGTCCGATGATCGAGAACGGCGCTTCGGCGAATTGCTCGGTTACGAGACCTGGCAGATCGACCATTGGCTGACGCATGGTCGCTCGCCGACCGACGCTTAGCTTGCTGTCCCGCACACTGGCAACCCTGCAGCGCTCGAGGAGCCCCTTGCTATGCGGAAAGTCGGGAACGATAGGGCGCGGTGAGCAGCAGCATGAACAGCGCTCTCTCGGCCTGGTACTTTGCTGCGGGTCGACTGGCTTCCCGGCCCTGCATCACCACCGCCCCTTGAATGGTGCAGACGCTCCAGCTCCATGTCCTGCGCCTGCGCTGCGCCAGGGTCACTTCGAAGATCGGAAATTCCGGTCCCGCCATTGCCGCCGCTTCTCGCCAGACATCCAATTTGGGCGAAGTTGAACCCGGAGCGCCGGCCTGTGTCTTCACCCATTTGGGTGAAGCGAAGCTTGTCCCTGCCGAAGCACGCCATCAAACAAGTCTGACGTCAATCTCTCAGCGGCAATTTGGGGATCGCACCGAAGAGGGCGGCTGCGCTCTTCTGGTTCCGCGTTCCCGTCTTGGCGAGGACGGCCTTGACCTGCGTGCGGATGGTTTCGCGGCTGAGCCCGTGATGCGCGGCGATATCGCCGATGGTCTGTCCTTGCGCAATTCCGCGCGCAACGCGCGCCTCGCTCGGGGTGAGATCGAACAGGCCACGAATGAGGGCGAGGCTCGGTGCCTGCGAGGCGGCGACCGGCGTTGCGATGAGGAGGCCAACCGCTCCATCGAAGAGATCGCGGGCCTCGCCCGGCATCGAAACCAGATGAAGCACCACCCGATCGAGATCGCTGGCGCGACGCGCGGCGAAGGAGCACACGGCCTTGTCCGGCGCATCGAGTTGGGCGAGGCCGGCGCGCAGCAGGGTGTCGGCGGCGCGGTCCTTGATCGCGATCCGGTCCTTCGGCAACCATTGCAGAAGGTCGGTCATGGCTTCGATCAAGGCGTTGGCGGTCAGAACCCGCCCGGAGCGCGTGATCGCGAGGGCCGGCAAGCCGACCAGCGACAGCGCCTCGGTTGCCGCCCGCATCCGGGTGAGGCGCCAGCGTGTCGACAGCAAAGCCGCCCGCGCGAGATGGGGGCGAAAGCGGTCGAGAAAATCGAGGTCCTGCCGCGAAAAGGCGGGGCGGCCGGCCAGTCTTTCCATGTGGAAGACGATGATCTCACCGGACGGGCTGCGGACCGCCGTCGCGCAGGCGTGTTCGAAGCCCCACTTCTTGTTCCATTCCACCCGATATGGATCGCGCTCCCATTCCTCCGGCGAAAATGCCTCGTGCTCGCCGACGAAGCCGGGGTGATCAAGCGCCAGGAGTCGCGGGGTCGTCTCCGTCCGGCTGGAGAGGTCGCCACGCAGGAACGCCGAGAAAGCCTCGCGGATCGACGGCGACGTCACGACACCGTTCCAGACACCGGACCACTGATCGGAGTCCGAGGTGATCATGACCATGCCATGCGCGCCCGCGGCATGAGCGATGTTCTCCAGGACGTCCGGCCAGAGCTCCGGAACGGTCGCTGCCTCGTGGATGCGGTCCACGATCTGCTCGAAGTCGATGCCCGTCATTGCTGCGCTGGACCCATCAGATTCGACCGATCTTTCAGACGCGCGGCGTGCATTTCTGCAGCAGCCTTCGTGCTTCGCCCGCCCAAGGCCCTTGATACCAATCCGCTTCGGCGGAACCAATTGCTACTACTTCCCAAGCCGGCCCGGATGGACGGCTAGCAGAAATCATGTCCATATATCAACTATTTGACAGGTCAGAGGTTGTCCCGGCGGCTTTCAAGGTCGGTCTGATCCCGTAAGCCGGGGGCAGCGCTGAATGGACCACGGTTCTCGGCGCATCAACCTATCGGCGTTCGCGGGTAGAGGAGGCGAGCATGATCCTCATATGGCTTGGAGTGCTCCTTGTTTTCGGCGGCCTATTCCAAATGGCGTTTCAGCCCATTTGGCGAGGTCGATTCAGTGGTGGGAAGTGGCTTCGCTCCGGACGTGACACGCTGGAGCCTGAAAGGCCCAGTAGCGGCTTCGGCGTCAAATCGAACTGGCCTGGACTTGTGATGGTCGCGCTTGGCGGCGCTTTCTTGCTGGCCGGAGCTGCCATCTGAGTTGAAAGCGGACAAAGGCAGCTTTTGGCCCGCCTGTCCCAATCCATGGGGACAGACGGCGGCAACTGAAAGGCGCTAGCCTCGGCATCGAGGAGACCACAAGGGAGCGAAGCTTGAGCACCGCGCCGCGCATCGAGATCGACCCGGCCGCCTTCTGGGCCGATCCCTATCCGATGCTCGCCAGGATGCGGAAAGAGGCGCCGATCGCGTTCGTGCCGCAGCTCGGCTCGACGCTGCTGACGAGCCGCGACGACATCTCGATCTCGGAGAAGCAGATCGACGTGTTCTCCTCGCACCAGCCCGCCGGCCTGATGAACCGGCTGATGGGCCACAACATGATGCGCAAGGATGGCGAGGCGCATCTCGTCGAGCGCCGGGCGATGTTTCCGACGGTCTCGCCGAAGACGGTGAAGGGCTACTGGACCGCACAGTTCCAGGCTCATGCGGATCGCATCATCGCTTCACTCGGACCGGGCCGGATCGATCTCATGCGCGACTTCGCGCTGCCGTTCTCCGGCGAATGCCTGAAGTCGATCACCGGCCTCACCAACATCGGCTTTCAGGACATGGACACGTGGTCGCAAGGCATGATCGAAGGCATCGCCAATTATGCCGGCGACCCTGAGGTCGAGGCGCGCTGTCATGCAGCAACCGCGGGCATCGACGCCGCGATCGACGACGTCCTGCCGGTGATGCGCAAGCATCCCGACCAGAGCATTTTGGGCGTGCTGCTCGCCTCGGACATGCCGATGGAGAGCGTGCGCGCCAACGTCAAGCTTGCCATCTCCGGCGGCCAGAACGAGCCGCGCAAGGCGATCGCCGGCACGGTCTGGGCGCTGCTGACCCATCCCGACCAGCTCGATCTGGTCCTGCGCGGCGAGGTGTCCTGGCTGCAGGCTTTCGAGGAATATGCCCGCTGGATCTCGCCGATCGGCATGTCGCCGCGCCGCATCGCAAAACCCTGGACCATTCGCGATGTGGCGTTCGAGCCCGACGAACGCGTATTCCTGATGTTCGGCTCCGCCAACCGCGACGAGAAGCATTTCGAGCGCGCGGACCAGTTCGACGTGCGGCGCGACACCTCCAAGAGCGTCGCCTTCGGCGCCGGCCCGCATTTCTGCGCCGGCGCCTTCGCCTCGCGCGCCATGATCGCCGACGTCGCGCTGCCGACATTGTTCGCGCGGGCCTCGCGCATCGAGCTCGCCGAGGACGAAGAGGTGCGGATCGGCGGTTGGGCCTTCCGCGGGCTGCAGAATCTGCCGGTGAGGTGGGAGCGATAGGCCGGTGGTGCTCGTGGCACGTCGCCCGTCACACGTTCGGTGTCATCGCCCGGCTTGACCGGGCGATCCAGTACTCCGAGACAGTTGTGGTTGAATCGCCGGGCCGCGGCGTACTGGATTCCCCGCCTTCGCGAGGAATGACGGCGAGAGGGTGGAGGGAGCTCCGCGCCTCGGCACCCACTACGAAATCATGCCATTCTGCCGCTGTTTTGCCCGACGAGTCAACCGCACTTCGGATAATACGTAAGTCGTTGTTTTCGCACGCCCGGCTACTGTGCATGGGGTTGTTTTGCGACTTTTTATGTTCCGCCGGTCCGGGCCCGACCAAATCCGTGGAGCCCTCACATTCGCGTGCAGAAAAATTCCATCCTCATTCGCTTCGCCGCTTGAAAGATTAATCACGCGCGCGGCATGCAGCGCAGTGCTCGCATCGCTATTTTCCCGGACGTCTCGACACTTCCGATGACGCGCACCATCATTCGGCATACGTGAATGATGACGGCCGCACGCGGCCGGGAGTGTGGAATGCAGCGTCGGGACTTTCTGAAACTTTCGGTTGGAACTGCGGCCGCCGCCGTGTTCGCATCGCCTGCGATCGCGCAAGGGGCGGTGAAGGAAATTCGTATCGGCTACCAGAAGACCGGCGTGCTGGTCATCACGCGCCAGCAGGCTGCCCTGGAAAGACATTTCGCAGCCTCAGGCATCGAGGTGAAGTGGATCGAGTTCTCCTCGGGCCCGCCGATGATGGAGGCGATGAACGTCGGCAGCGTCGATTTCGGCGCGGTCGGAGATTCCCCGCCTGTGTTCGCCCAGGCCGCGGGCGCGGCGATCGTCTACGCCGCCGGTCAGCCCATCACCAACGGCCAGGGCATCCTGGTGCCCAAGGATTCGCCGATCCGCGACATCACCCATCTCAAGGGCAAGCGCATCGGCTTCACCAAGGGCTCCAGCGCCCACAACGTCGTGGTGCAGACGCTGGAGAAGGCCGGCCTCACCTATGCCGACATCACACCGGTCTACCTGACGCCGCCGGATGCCGGCCCCGCCTTCGCCAATGGCAGCATCGAGGCCTGGGCGATCTGGGATCCGTATTTCGCGATCGGCGAGACCAAGCAGAACGGCCGCATCCTGATCAATGCGCGCGAGGTCACCAAGACCAATTCCTTCTACATCGCCAACCGGGAGTTCGCGAAGAACCATGGGGCGATCCTGCAGCAGATCGTTGACGTGACGACCGCGGCAGGCCAATGGGCCGAGCAGCACCGCGAGGAGGTCGCAAGATCGCTCGCTGCGATCACCGGCGTCCCCTTGGATATCCAGACCGTCGCCGCCAATCGCGCGAACTTCGTGGTCGGCCCCGTCACCGACGAGATCATCGCGACGCAGCAGGGCGTCGCCGACCGCTTCTACAAGCTCGGCCTGATCCCGAAGCCGATTCATATTCGCGACATCGTCTGGCGCAACCCGGCAGCCTGACCGTGCCGACAACTCTTCCCGTTCAAAAAGGTCTGAACATGAAGCGCATCGTTCAACGCGTGATCGCAGCCATCGTGCTGTCGATCGGCATCGTCGCGGCCGCCGTCGGCACCTCCTACGGTCAGGATAAGGTGGTCCGCATCGGCTACCAGAAGTACGGCAAGCTGGTGCTGCTCAAGAGCAAGGGCACGCTGGAGCCGAAGCTCGCCGCTGACGGCTACAAGGTGGTGTGGACCGAATTTCCGTCCGGTCCGCCGCTGCTCGAAGCGCTTAACGTCGGCGCGATCGATTTCGGCAACACCGGCGAAGCTCCGCCGATCTTCGCGCAGGCCGCCGGCGCGCCGATCCAGTATGTGGCCTACGAGCCGCCGGCGCCGAAGGGCGAGGCGATCCTGGTCCCGAAGGAAAGTCCGCTGAAATCCGTTGCCGACCTCAAGGGCAAGAAGGTCGCGCTCAACAAGGGCTCCAACGTCCACTATCTCCTCGTCAAGGCGCTTGAGAAAGCCGGCGTCAAATACTCGGAGATCGAGACCGTGTTCCTGGCACCAGCCGACGCGCGGGCCGCCTTCGAACGCGGCGCAGTCGATGCCTGGGTGATCTGGGATCCGTTCCAGGCCGCGGCGGAAGCGGCCACCGGCGCACGCACGCTGGCCGATGGCAGCGGCATCGTGGCCAACTACCAGTTCTACTTCGCCTCCAAGAAATTCCTCGAAGCCAACCCGAAGATCGTCGATGCCGTGCTCGCCGAACTCAGCGCGGTCGATGATTGGGCCAAGGGCGACATCCGCGCCGTAGCCGAGCAGCTGGCTCCCTCGATCGGTCTCCCGGTCCCCGTGGTCGAGGTGGCCCTGAAGCGCCAGTCCTACGGCATCAAGCCGATCACCGATGCCGTCATCGCCGACCAGCAGCAGGTGGCCGACGCGTTCTTCGCGCTCGGCCTGATCCCCAAATCCATCAAGATTTCCGACGTGGCGCGGAAGCCGGGAACGTGAGCACACTCATGAGCAAGCAATCAAACGCCAACATCCTCTGGTTCCTGCCGACCCACGGCGACGGCCGCTATCTCGGCACCGGCATCGGCGGCCGCGAGGTCAATTTCAACTATCTGCGCCAGGTCGCGCAGGCCGCCGATCAGCTCGGCTATTTCGGCGTGCTGTTGCCGACCGGGCGATCCTGCGAGGATTCCTGGATCGTTGCGTCCTCGGTCGCGCCGTTCACCGAGCGGCTGCGCTATCTCGTCGCCGTTCGGCCCGGCCTGCAATCGCCGAGCGTCGCCGCGCGCATGACCGCGACGCTCGATCGCGTCTCGAACGGCCGGCTTCTCGTCAACGTCGTCACCGGCGGCGATCCCGTCGAGAACAAGGGCGACGGCATCTTCCTCGGCCACGACGAGCGCTACGAGGTCACCCGCGAGTTCCTCAGCGTCTACAGCGACCTGCTCGCCGGCAAGACGGTGAACGCCGAGGGCAAGCACATCCGCATCGAGGGCGGCAAGCTGCTGTTTCCCCCCGTGCAGTCGCCGCGGCCCCCGCTCTATTTCGGCGGCTCCTCCGATGCCGGCATCGACGTCGCGGCGGACACCGTCGACAAATATCTCACCTGGGGCGAGCCGCCGGCGCTGGTCGCCGAGAAGATCGCGAAGGTGAGGGAGGTTGCCGCCGCTCGTGGCCGCAAACTCTCCTTCGGCATCCGTCTACACGTCATTGTCCGCGAGACCAACGAAGAAGCCTGGCACGCCGCAAACGAGCTGATCAGGCACGTCAGCGACGACACCATCGCGCTGGCCCAGAAGAACTTTGCCCGTATGGACTCGGTCGGTCAGCAGCGCATGGCGCAGCTCCACGGCGGCAAGCGCGACAAGCTCGAGATCGCGCCGAACCTGTGGGCCGGCGTCGGCCTCGTCCGCGGCGGCGCCGGCACGGCTCTGGTCGGCGACGCCCAGACGGTTGCGGCCCGCATCAAGGAGTATCAGGATCTCGGCATCGATACCTTCATCATGTCGGGCTATCCGCATCTGGAGGAAGCCTATCGCTTCGCCGAGCTGGTGTTCCCGCTGCTCGCGCTGGAGCAGCCGAGCAACGTGACGAAGCTGCATTTCAACGGCGGTCCGTTCGGCGAGACCGTCGGCAGCGATTTCCGTCCGCAGCACCGGGTGTCGCAGTCATGAGCCTGATCGACAGCATTTCGCTTCCGCGCAGCATCCGCCTGCCGCGGGCCGACGGCCTGATCCAGTGGATCGTGCCGCTCGCCATCATCGCGGTCTGGCAGGTCGCGAGCGTCACCGGCTTCGTGCCGACGCGGGTGCTGCCGGCCCCGAGCGACGTCGTGCTCGCGGGCTGGAAGCTGCTGGTCTCCGGTGAGCTCGTCCGCAACATCTGGGTGTCGTTCTGGCGCGCCTCGGTCGGCTTTTTGATCGGCGGCAGCATCGGCTTCGCCTTCGGCCTCGCCAACGGCCTGTCGCAGCTCTCGGCCAGGCTCACCGATACCACCCTGCAGATGGTGCGCAACGTGCCGCATCTGGCGCTGATCCCGCTGGTCATCCTCTGGTTCGGCATCGACGAAAGCGCAAAGCTCTTCCTGGTGGCGCTCGGGGTGTTCTTCCCGATCTATCTCAACACGCTGCACGGCATCCGCACCGTCGATCCGCAGCTGATCGAGATGGGCCGCATCTACGGCATGACCGATGGCGAACTGTTCCGCCGCGTCATCTTCCCGGGCGCGCTGCCCTCGATCTTCGTCGGCATCCGCTTTGCGCTCGGCATCATGTGGCTGACGCTAATCGTCGCCGAGACCATCGCGGCCTCTTCCGGCCTCGGCTACATGGCGATGCAAGCGCGCGAGTTCATGCTGATCGACGTCGTCGTGCTCTCGATCCTGATCTACGCCCTGCTCGGCAAGCTCGCCGACAGCGCCTCCCGCGTGCTGGAGCGTCTGACGCTCTCCTGGCACCCCGCCTTCCAGAAACGTTGAGCGAAAATACTGGGAATCACATGCAGACAGCGCTTCGTACCTCTCTTCCCGAGACCGAGCTCGCCGGCCGCGCCACTTTCGCCCCTCACGCCCGCGTGGTGCGCGAGGAGCGGCAAGAAGAACACCGAGTTCAGGCCAGCGGCCTGCCGCTCAGCATCCGCGGCTTGCGCAAATCCTTCGGTGACAACGAGGTGCTGCGCGGCATCGACCTGCACATTCCCGCCGGCCAGTTCGTCGCGATCGTCGGCAAGAGCGGCTGCGGCAAGAGCACCCTGCTGCGCCTGATCGCCGGCCTCGACAAGATCGATGCGGGCAGCATCAGCTTCGGTCAGGAGATCCAGCCCGAGGACATCCGCGTGATGTTCCAAGAGCCGCGGCTGCTGCCCTGGGCCCGCGTGCTCGCCAATGTCGAGGTCGGCCTCGGCCGCGATCGTGCCTCGAGCGATGCGCATGCCCGCGCCGAGAAGGCACTGATCGAGGTCGGCCTCGCTGACAAGCGCGACCAATGGCCTTCGGTGCTCTCGGGCGGCCAGAAGCAGCGCGTCGCGCTCGGCCGCGCGCTGGTCTCGCGCCCGCGCGTGCTCGCCTTCGACGAGCCGCTCGGCGCGCTGGATGCGCTGACCCGTATCTCAATGCAGCGCCTCTTGGAGCGGGTCTGGCGCGATCAGGGCTTTACCGCGATCCTGGTGACCCACGATGTCTCGGAAGCCGTGGCGCTGGCCGACCGCGTGCTCGTCATCGAGGAGGGCCGCATCGCCCATGACGTCACGGTTAACGCCGCCCGGCCGCGCCAGCGCGGCTCGGCCGAGCTTGCCGGGCTCGAAGGCTCGATCCTGAGCCACCTGTTGTCGGCGGACGATCGTACCTAAATAGAGGGAACCCCGCTTGCGGGGAGTAGCGCCATGAATGTAGTGCCCCGCGAGCTCATGACCGAAATTCCCGTCTCGTCCGCCGATTTCCGCGGCGCCATGCGCCACCTCACCGGCGGCGTCAGCGTCATCACGGCCGGGCGGGGCAAGGACATCTCCGGCATGACTGTGACCTCGGTCACCTCGCTGTCGGTCGAGCCGCCGACGCTGCTGGTCAGCATCAACCGCGACGCCTCGTCGTTTCCGCTGATCCGCCGCCACGGCGCCTTCGGCGTGAACATCCTCAATGCTGACCAACTCGACATTGCCGAACGCTTTGCCGGCAAGGGCGGGCTGAAGGGTGCGGATCGCTTTGCAGGCAGCCAGTGGGTGACGGCAGTCTCTGGTGTCCCGCTGCTGGTCGGCGCGCTCTCGGCCTTCGATTGCGAAGTCGAGGAGATCGTCGAGCGGCACTCGCACGGCATCGTCATCGGCCGTGTCCGGGACATCAGGAGCTCGACCCGCACCGCCGCGCTGGCCTATTGGCACGGCCAATATGTGGCGGTCGACCAGGACGAAGACGCGGCCCGGCTGGCCGATGTCAGCCTTCCCGCGCGCGGCCGGCGCGGCATTTGATCGCCGTCGGCGAGCCTCGCGCAAGGCTGGCCTTTTCCGCCTCGTCGCTCTAGAAGCGCTCCTGACTGTCCCGCCGGACGCATGGAGCGGAACGATGAAGCGCGTGGCTACCTTGATCTTCTACGCCATCGGCGCGCTCGCGATCGCCTATCTCGCGCTCTACGCCTATGCGATGTTCTCTGGCTCTCCGATCGTGCCGGGCGATCCCATCCACATCTTCCGCAAGCCGGATGCGCCGAGCTATTCGTGACGGTCTCGTAGGGTGGGTTAGCCGTAGGCGTAACCCACCACTGTTTGTCTCCACGGAAAATGACGAGGTGGGTTACGCCGAGCAGATGCGCTTTGCGCATCTGCAGGGCTAACCCACCCTACGCACCTGTGTTTACCCCCGCAAAATCGCCAGCGCCAGCGCCTGCGCGCGCGGCACGATGCTGTCGATCTCCAGATATTCCTCCGGCGTGTGCGCGAGCCCGCCGACCGGGCCGAGACCGCAAATGGTCGGCGTGCCCACGGCGGCCGTGAAGCCGGAATCGGCGCAGCCGCCGGAGAACTCGCCCTGCAGCGTGGTGAGGCCCACCTGCCTTGCGGCCGCCTGATAGCCTTCGAACAGCGCCTTCGAGTCCGCGCTCTGCACCACCGGCACGAACTCGCCCTTGATCGACAGCGTCGCGCTGGTGCCCGGCACGTAGGAGGTCGCGACGATCTTTTCGATCGCACCCATGATCCGCGCGCGATCGGCCGGATCGACATAGCGCAGGTCGATCTGCCCTTCCGCGTAAGGCGCGGTCGTGTTGACGGACTGCCCACCCGAGACGAGGCCGACATTGAGCGTGATGCCCTTGTCGAGATCAGTGAGCGCGTGAATATGCACGATCTTGTGCGCGAGCTCGCCAATGGCGCTGACGCCGGCGGCGAAGTTGGCGCCGGAATGCGCGGCCTTGCCGGTGATGGCCATGTGCATGAAGATGCCGCCCTTGCGCCCGGTGACGACGTTGCCCGTGGGCCGGCCCGGCTCGGAATTGAACACCGCGCGTGCCGCGCGTCCCTCGCGCTCGATCACCGGGCGCGAGGAGGGCGAGCCGATCTCCTCGTCGGAGGTGATCAGCACCTTGATCGGATGCGGTGCGCCGCCGAACTTGTGGAAGGCGGCGGCCACGAACACGTTCATGACGAGGCCGGACTTCATGTCGGCGACACCGGGTCCATAGGCGCGGCCATCCCGGATCGTGAATGGCCGCCGCCCGGCCTCGCCCTTGCCGAACACCGTGTCGCGGTGTCCCATCAACAGCACCGGCTTCTCGTTGCTGCCGGGCTTTGCCACCTCGGCATGGATCGCGTCGCCGAACGTGCCGTGGCTTTCGCGCCGGAACGGAATGCCATACTCGGCAAAATGCCGCTCGAACCGCGCACCGACGGCATCGACGCCTTCCTTGTCGTAGGAGCCGGAATCGATGTTCACGACGTCGCGGAGCAGGTCGATCATCGCCTGCTTCTGCGACGCCAGCCAATCCGTGATTTGAGCTTCAGACATGTGGTCCCTCGCGTGGTTTTCGGGCGGGGTTATAGGGCGTGCCGCGCGGATGGCATAGTCACGTGGCGCGGTTCGGTCATGCGAAGGATGCGCTTGAGGTTCGTCATTGCGAGCGCAGCGAAGCAATCCGGTCTGTCGCCGCCGAGGGATTCTGGATTGCTTCGCTGCGCTCGCAATGACGGGGTGGCGGCCTGCGCCAAACGAAAATGCCCGGACTTGGCCCGGGCATTCGCGTCCGCTCGATGGTCGCGGGCGCCTACGCGCCCATCATCGGCATCCGCGGATATTCCCCGGGCGTGCCTGCGGGCGGGATCGGGATGCCGCCGTCGGCATATTCGTTGAGCTTGTTGCGCAGCGTGCGGATCGAGATGCCGAGGATGTTGGCGGCATGGGTGCGGTTGCCGAGGCAGTGCTTCAGCGTCTCCAGGATCAGGTCGCGCTCGACGTCGGCGACGGTGCGCCCCACCAGCGCGCGCGTCACCTGCTCGGCGGCCATAGTGGCATGCGCCACGGCCGGGGCGGTCTTGGCGAGGTCGAGGCGGTCGCCGTCCGGCGTGATGATGGCGTCGGGCCCGATCTCGTCGCCCTGGGCCATCAGCACCGCGCGGTGCATGGTGTTTTCGAGCTCGCGGACGTTGCCCTGCCAGCGGTTGGCGGAGAGCACGCGGCGCGCCTCGGCCGAGAGCGGACGCAGCGGCACGCCGTTGGCGTCGGCATATTTCTTCACGAAGTGCTGGGCGAGCTCGAGGATGTCGGCGGGACGCTCGCGCAGCGGCGGGATCTTCAAATTCACGACGTTGAGGCGGAACAGCAAGTCCTCGCGGAACGTGCCCTCTCGCACGGCCTCGGCGAGATTGCGGTTCGAGGTCGCGATGATGCGGATGTCGACCGGAACCGGCTTGATGCCGCCGACGCGGTCGATCACACGCTCCTGGATGGCGCGCAGCAGTTTCGATTGCAGGCGAACGTCCATCTCCGAGATTTCGTCGAGCAGCAGCGTGCCGCCGGTCGCCTCCTCGAACTTGCCGATGCGGCGGGCGACCGCGCCGGTGAAGGCGCCCTTCTCGTGGCCGAACAGCTCGGATTCCAGCAGGTGCTCCGGGATGGCGGCGCAGTTGATCGAGATGAACGGACGCTTGGCCCGGGCCGAGCGGGAGTGAACGTAGCGCGCCAGCACTTCCTTGCCGGTGCCGGATTCGCCGGTGATCATTACCGAGGCGTCCGAGCCGGCGATCTGCTGGGCGAGCTTGATCACCTTTGCCATCGCGTCGTCGCGATAGACCAGCTCGCGGGAATCGTTGGCGACGGCAGCCAGCACCGCGGCGATCAGCTCCGGATCCGGCGGCAGCGGGATGTATTCCTTGGCCCCGGCATGGATCGCGGCGACCGCGGCGCGGGCGTCGTTGGTGATGCCGCAGGCGACGATCGGGGCGTGGATGTGCTCGGCTTCCAGCCGCAGCACGAGGTCGCGGATGTCGAGCGCGACGTCGACCAGCAGGAGGTCGGCGCCCTTGCCCCCGCGCAGCACGCGCATCGCCTGCTCGTGATCCTCGGCATGGGTCACGGTGGCGCCGTTCTCCATCGCGATCTTGGTGGCGGTGGTGAGCTGGCCCTTCAATGTGCCAACGATGAGAAGCCGCATGTCAGTCTCCTGTCCGTCTGCTCGCGCCGTCGCGCGTCATGTCCTTGCGTGTCAGCCGCGTTCGGCCTTGATGATTTCCGTCATCGTCACGCCGAGCTTGTCCTCGACCAGGACGACCTCGCCGCGGGCGACCAGCTTGTTGTTGACGTAGATGTCGATGGCCTCGCCGACGCGCCGGTCGAGCTCGAGCACGGTGCCCGGTCCGAGCTTCAGGAGCTCGCCGACGTCCATCTTGGAGCGGCCGAGCACGGCCGAGACCTGCACCGGCACGTCGAACACCGCCTCGAGGTCGGCGGCGGCACGCGCCGCATATTCGTCCTCGTTGTAGCCGACGTCGGTGCCGGCAGGCGGCATCGGGCCGTTGAGATCGGGCAGCGGGACCTGTCCGTCGGTGTCGCTCATGGTTTAGCTCCCCCTGCGGGACGCGATATAGCGTCCGACCATTTCGTCGATCTTGGCCGCGATGGCGCCGCGCTCCAGCACGACGCCGCCATCGGCCCATTCGATCCGGCAGTCGCCGGTGGCAATTTCCGGCTCGGCCAGGATCACCAGCCGGCCCTCGAAGCCGCTCTGCTTGGCGAGCCGCTCGATCTTCTCGCGCGCGCTGTCGTAGAGCGAATCGTTGATGCGGACGACGAGATGCGGCGTCGCGACCAGATGCGAGAAGCAGTCCTTGACCAGCGCGATGACCTCGCCGAGCGGCTCGGCGGCGACGAGGTCGGCACACAACTTGCGAGCCACCGCGATTGCGACCTCGACCGCCTCGGTCTCCATCCTGGTCTCGATGTTGCCGATGCCGGCGGCGACGCCGCGGATGGCGATGTTGATCTCCTCCATCGCGAGCGCGACGCGGCGGTCGCTCTCGGCCTTGGCCTCGCGTTGGCCGGCGGCAAAGCCGTCCTGATAGGCGCGCGCCTCGGCTTCCGCGACCTTCTGCGCGATCTCTGCCGCGGTCGCGGCCTTCTCGCGCGTCGCGCGCTCGGGCGCCGCGAAGTCGGTATCGAACAGGAATTTTGCCGGAGCGGCCATCAGTACACCAGCTCGTCGTCGGCGCGGTTCTTGGTCAGCATGATCTCACCCTTGGCGGCGAGGTCCTTGGCGAGATTGACCAGCAGCGCCTGGGCTTCGTCGACGTCGCGCAGGCGCACGGGGCCCATCGCCGCCATGTCGTCCTGGAGCATCTTGGCCGCGCGCGAGGACATGTTGCCGAAGAAGAAGTTGCGGACGTCCTCGTTGGCGCTCTTGAGCGCGACGCCGAGCTTGTCCTTGTCGACGTTGCGCATCAAGGTCTGGGCGGAGCCGGAATCGAGCTTCACCAGGTCGTCGAAGGTGAACATCAGCGCCTTGATGCGCTCGGCGGATTCGCGGTTGTCCTCTTCCAGAGAGGTGATGAAGCGGGTTTCGGTCTGGCGGTCGAAATTGTTGAAGATTTCCGCCATGACCTCGTGGGCGTCGCGGCGGCGGGTCTGCGAAAGGTTGGACATGAATTCGGTGCGCAGCGTCTTCTCGACACTCTCGATCACCTCCTTCTGCACCGCCTCCATCTTCAGCATGCGGTTGACGACGTCGAGCGCGAGCTCCTCGGGCAGGATGCCGAGCACGCGCGCGGCGTGCTCCGGCTTCAGCTTCGACAGCACCACGGCGATGGTCTGCGGGTATTCGTTCTTGAGATAGTTGGCGAGAACCTCTTCCTGCACGTTGGAGAGCTTCTCCCACATGTTGCGCCCGGCGGGACCGCGGATCTCGTCCATGATGCCGTTGACGCGTTCCGGCGGCAGGTATTGCTGGAGCAGCCGCTCGGTGGCGTCGAAATTGCCCATCAGCGCGCCCGAGGCCGACATGCGCGAGACGAATTCGAGCAGCATGTCCTCGACGGTGTCGACCTCGACGGTGCCGAGCGTCGACATCTCCAGCGAGAGCTGGCGGACCTCGTCGTCGTCGAGCAGGCTCCAGATCTTGCCGCCATATTGCTCGCCGAGCGCCAGCATCAGGATCGCGGCGCGCCTCGGCCCTGTCAGACCTTCTGTCTTGGGTCCGCCCTCACGGCTGCCGGCGCGCTGACCGAGCGTGGAGATCACGCTGGTGATGTCGTTGGAGTTGGCGTTTTGCAAGGAGGCGGCCATGTCAGATCACTTCTTGATGCACTTGGCTTTGGTTATTTCGTCGGCTCAGTCAGCCACTGGCGGATGATTGCGACGGTTTCGTTGGGATTGCGTTCGGCGAGTTCGCCGACGCGGTGAACGGACTGGGCGTGGACCTGGCCCTGAATGGTGGCGACGTCGATGGCGCTGGTGCCGCCGCTCGGCAGCAGCGGCTGGCCGGCCGGCGCGGCCTCTTCCGAGGCGGCTGGGCCCGTCAGCACGCCGGAGATGGCGGCGGCGACCTCGTCCGAGGCGAGAATGCGCTTGACCAGCGGGCGGATCACCAGGAACAGCACGACGAGGCCGAGCAGCATCATCACGCCGAGCTCGACGAAGTACATGACATCGTCCTTGGTGAACTGCAGCATGCCGAGAAAGCCGCTGGGCTCGCCGATCGGGGCGGTGGAGGGCGCGTCGGCGAAGCGCAGATTGACGACCTCGACCTGGTCGCCGCGCTTCTGGTCGAAGCCGATCGCCGAGCGCACCAGCGTGGCGATGCGGTCGAGCTGCTCCTTGGTGCGGTCCTGGTAGGCCAGCTCGCCCTTGTCGTTCTTGCTGTAGATGCCGTCGACCAGCACCGCGACCGAGATGCGGTTGACCCGGCCGGCCTCGGTCACCTCGGTCTTGGTGGTGCGGGAGATCTCGTAATTGTTGGTCTCCTCGGTCTTCTTGCTCTGGTCCTTGGGCGCGACGCCGTTGTTCTGCTGGTTGCCGGGCAGCTCGTTGTTGACGGTGACCTGGCCGTTGTTGTCGGCGGTCATGCTCTGCTCTTCGCGGGTCTGGCTCGAGCGCAACACGCGGCCTTCGGGGTCGAACTTGTCCGAGGTCTGGGTGACCTTGTTGAAGTCGAAATCGGCGGAGAGCTGCACGCGGGCGCGGCCCGAGCCGACCACGGAGGAGACGATGTCCTCGACCTGCTTGCGCATCCGCTTCTCGAAGGCGATGCGGCGTTCCTCGCCGATCGCCTGTTCCGGATCGGTCTGGGCGCCGTCGGCGAGCAGCTGGCCGGCCTCGTCGACGATCGAGACCCGCTGCGGCTTCAGGCCGTTGACGGCGGAGGCGACGAGGTGGCGGATGGCGCGGATCTGCTGGGCTTCCAGCGCGCCGCGGACGCGCACCACGATCGAGGCCGACGGCTCCGGCGCCTCGCGGGCGAACAGCGGCCGCTCGGGCAGCACCAGATGGACGCGGGCGGCCTGGATGCGGTCGATGGCCCGGATGGTGCGGGCGAGCTCGCCCTCGAGCGCGCGCAGATGATTGATGTTCTGGACGAAGGAGGTGGTGCCGAGCGCGTCCGACTTGTCGAACACCTCGTAGCCGACGCCGCCGCCCTTGGGCAGGCCGCCCTCGGCGAGCTTCATCCGCAGCCGCGTGACCTTGTCCTTGGGCACCATGATGATGGAGCCCTCATTGCGGATCTCGAACTGGATGCCCTGGCGTTCCAGGTCCTTGATGATGCTGGAGGAGTCTTCGACGGACAGGTCCGTGAACAGCGTCGTCATCTGCGGCGTGGTGACACGCATGATGACGAAGGCAAAGAAGCCGATGAGCGCGGCGGTGACCGCGATCATCGCCCCGAACCGGGCGGCACCGATACTTTTTAAGAAGTCCGCAAGACCTTGCAAGCAACCGCCCCGACCAATCCGACCCGCAACCGAGCGGTCGACTGGGCAATTATTGCCTAGGTGATGGTTTCGATATGGTTAACGAAGGTTAAGAGGTCGGACAAAAGTGCATCATGAAAAAAATCGGCCTCGCAGAGCGAGGCCGATTTTCGTCAAAAACCGCAGAATTCCGGATCGCCTACTGGCGATATTGCTGGATGCGGGTGGTGCGAAGACCCGCCAGACCGTGCTGGTCGATGGAAAACTGCCAGGAGAGGAATTCGTCGACCGTCAGGGTATAACGGCTGCAGGCCTCCTCCAGGGAGAGAAGTCCGCCACGGACAGCGGCGACGACTTCGGCCTTGCGGCGGATGACCCAGCGTTTGGTGCCGGGTGCAGGCAGATCCGCGATCGTCAACGGACTGCCGTCCGGCCCGATGACGTATTTTACCCTCGGGCGATGGGGTTCTGTCATGGCGTACTCACAAACTCTCAACCACTGAACTCACGCCCTAACCGTAACCCCCGCGGCTTAAAAATCCGCTAAGCCTAAGGGTTCAATACAATTCTCGTTGAATCTTGCGGGAACGCGGCCGACTCGGCGGGCGAAAGACGCAATCTCGGCCGGCTGAGCGGGGCAGAAGGTAAATACTTTACTAACGAACGAGGGTCGGAGCGCGGTGCCGCGGAGGCCCAACCGTCGTCCCGGGGCGCGCGTAGCGCGAGCCCGGGACCCATAACCCCAGGGAGCAGTTTGACGACGACTCGGGGTTACGACCTAATGCGAAAACGACTTCCTGGGGTTATGGATCCCCGCCTTCGCGGGGATGACATCTCGTATGTGGTTCGCTTGCCCGCCCTCAATTGCTCGTCGCAATGATGCTCTTCACCTGGCTCAGCGTGTAGCTGGCGCCGTCGATGGTGAGCAGCGGCGGCGACTGGGTCAGATCGACCGACGACACCACGCCCTGCACCTGCGCGGCGATGCCGACATTGTTGTTCGCGACGTCCTTGCCCGTGGCCGAGATCGTGTACTTGCCGTCGGGCCATTGCGTGCCGTCATTACCCATGCCGTTCCAGGTAAAGGGAATGTCGTTGCCGGCGGCCGCGGTATATTTACCGTTGAACACGGTCTGGCCGCTCGAATTGGCGATGGAGATCTCGACGGTGGAGTCGGTCGGGACGTTGAGATGCCAGACAGCCGTCGAGTTGGTCATCGTCGCGGTCGAGCCGTCGACCAGGGCGGTCTTGCCGACGAAGCCCAGCGCCTGGGTCGCCTGCGTGGTCTGCTGCAGGGTGACGAGCTGAGCCAGCGATTCGTTGGTCTTGAGCTGCTGCTCGACGCCGGCGAACTGCACCAGCTGCTGGGTGAACTGGTTGGTGTCGAGCGGATCGAGCGGGTTCTGGTTCTGCAGCTGCGTCGTCAGCAGGGTCAGGAAGGTCTGGAAGTTGCCGGCGAGCGTCGACCCCGTGGTCGAGCTCATCGACGAACTCGACGAGGATTTCGGCAGGTCGGTCGTCCCGGAGACGACCGGGGGCGAAGTGGCGGCATTCGTGGTGGTCATTGCCAGATACTCCTCACACTCTGATGTCGACGCCGCTGCTCGATCCGAGCATGCGGCCATAGCCGCGCCCGATGGGCGCCGTGGAAACGCTGTCGTCCTCGCTGATGATCAGGCGGCGGGTATTGCCGCCATTGTCGTTGTTCTGGCCTGAGTGCTGGCCCGATGAATTCTGGTCGCGCAGGCTGAAGGACAGGCCGTTGCTGCCGGTCTTGAAGCCGGCATCGTCGAGCGCGCGCTGCAATTGCGGCGCGTCCTGACGCAGCATCTGCAGCGTCTCCGGCTTCTCGACGGTGAGATGCGAGGTGACGTTGCCGGCGCGGTCGACGTTGATGCGCACGTCGATGCGGCCGAGCTCGGCCGGATCGAGGCTGATGTCGAACCGCGACTTGCCGGAGCGAATGGCGGCTGCGATCTCGATCGGGATGCCGCTGATCGGCACCGCCGTAGTGTGGGTCGCCGCGGTCGCGGTGAGCGTCGCGGTCGATGCTGTCGCGGCCGAGGTCGTATTGGTCAGCGGCGCCTGCACGGCGGAGGCGGCCTGTGCGCTGGTATCCGTCGGAGCGAGTGTGGCTTGCGGGCCGGCATGCGCCGGCGCGGCCGACGTGGTCTGGGCCGGATCGGCGGCGCGGTCGGCGGGGCCCGCCTTGGCATCGGTCGCGACGTGATCGGCCTGCGGCTTCAAGCCTTGCGCATGGGCGGCGTTGGCGGCCGGTGCCTGCGCAGGGACGTTCGCCTTGCCGGTGTCCTGGCCGATATTGGAGATGTCGGTCTGGGCTTGCGCCGTGGCGGCATCCTTGAACGCGGTCTTGGGCGTGCCCTGGCTGACCGCGGCGATCAGTCCGCCACCAGCTTTTCCATCGGTCGAGGCGGTCTCGGTCGTTCCGGCCGCGGCCTCGCCGAGCGTCGTCGTGGTCTCGGCATCGACCTCGGCGCCTGCGGCCTTGGCGCTCGCCGTGGCGGTATCGGTCTTGGTGCCGGTGATCTGGGCCGCGATGGAGGCGCTGGCGGCAAGACCTGCCGCGGCGATCGCGAGCGGCGCGGCGGCGGCATCGCCAGCCTGGTTCGCAGCTGCATTCGGGTCGACCGGAACGACCGGCGCGGCAACGATGATGCCGGGGTCGGGCAGGGCGGTCTGGGTCGTCGCGGACGGCGCGGCGGCAGCCGCCTCGACGGCGGCGGTGAGGACCTCGGTGCCATCAGTCGCGTCGCTCTCGGTCTCGTCGGATTTGTCGGCCGATTTGGCCTCCGCCGTCTCGGACTTGTCCTTGACCGTGCCGGCGTCCTTGGCCGGATCGCTGGAAGCCTCGCCCCTGTCATTCTCCGCCGGCGTAGATGGGTCGGTGTCGTCGCTCGCCTTGCTCTGCGAAGTCTGGTCCGTGGACGAGGTGTCGCGCGACGGCCGCTCGGCCGCCGGAGAGGACGAGGTCTGCTCGCTCCGGCGCGGCGGGCTGTCCTGCGCGGGCGCATTGTTGCCGCTGGCCTGCGTGTTGCTGTCGACCAGCGAGCCGAAAGCCTCGCTCGCCGGCGTGTCCTTCGGGGCTTGCGACCGGACAGGCTTCTGCTGCGCGCTCTGGATTTGCACGCTTGCCACGACATCTGACATCCGACCGACCACAGGCAACCCCTTGCGAGCAACTTCGGACCAGAGGGAGCAAGGAGCGGGCCAGCGCCTCAACTCGAAGATTTCAGTAATATAATCAATGATTTGGCGATGTGAGTGGGTTGCCGGGCCGCGGGCTCCGACCCCGCCATTTCTGCCGCCCCGGCAAGAATTGCCCTAAGCGGGGGGCTCGCGTGATTGCTTCACCGGAATGCCGCCTATATTAAAGAGGCTACTCTCAGCCGCTTTCGACCTGGGCAGTCGTGCTCTTCGGGAACCAAGGTTCCGGGGGATCGCCGCCGTCCCCCGAGAAAGCAAATCGCGGATTCGCGCGTCGCCGCCGTCACAACGCTCTAGGGCCCATGCTCAACAGTCTGGATCTCGAAGGCCGTCCCGAGGACACCAGGGTCGTCGTTGCCATGTCGGGCGGCGTCGATTCCTCGACGACGGCTGCGCTCTTGAAGGCTGAGGGCTACGACGTCGTCGGCATCACGCTGCAGCTCTACGACCATGGCGCGGCCACCCACCGCAAGGGCGCCTGCTGCGCCGGCCAGGATATCCACGACGCACGCGACGTCGCGGCCAAGCTCGGTATTCCCCATTACGTGCTCGACTACGAGGACCGCTTCCGCGAGTCCGTCATCGACAATTTCGCCGATTCTTATGCCCTTGGTGAAACGCCGGTGCCCTGCATCGAGTGCAACCGCAGCGTCAAATTCCGCGACCTCCTGAAGACCGCGCGCGAGCTCGGCGCCCAGGCGCTCGCCACCGGCCATTACGTCGCCTCGCGCCGCCGGGGCGACGGCTCGCGCGCGCTGGTCTGCGCCGCCGACGCAGACCGCGACCAGAGCTATTTCCTGTTCGCGACCACGCAGGAACAGCTCGACTTCCTGCGCTTTCCGCTCGGCGACATGACCAAGCCCGAGACGCGCGAGCTCGCGCGCCGTTTCGGCCTCGCGGTCGCCGACAAGCACGACAGCCAGGACATCTGCTTCGTGCCGACCGGCCGTTACACCGACATCATCACGCGCCTGCGCCCCAATGCGATGGACCCCGGCGACATCGTCGATCTCGAGGGCCGCGTGCTCGGCCGGCACAACGGCATCGCTAACTTCACCGTGGGCCAGCGCCGCGGCCTCGGCATCGCAGCCCATGCGCCGCTGTTCGTGGTGCGGCTGGACGCGGCCACCCGCCGCGTCGTGGTCGGCCCGCGCGATGCGCTGAAGATGCACCGCATCGCACTTCGCGACGTCAACTGGATCGGCGACGGCGACATCGACCGCGCCATCGGAAGCGGCCTCGAAATGTTCGTGCGCGTGCGCTCCACCCGCAGTCCGCAAGCAGCCTGGCTGCGCGGCAGCAATGGCCGTTACGAGGTCGAGCTCGTCGCCGGCGAAGAGGGCGTCTCGCCGGGACAGGCCTGCGTGTTCTACGACGCACCTAGCGGCCAGGCCCGCGTGCTCGGCGGCGGCTTCATCCAGAGCGCCGCGGCCAAGGTCGGCACGGGCACATCGCGCCCGCTCGCGGAAGCCGTGCGCGGCTGAGGGAATGACGACATCAAGCACAACTCATTGGGCTGGGTTCACCTCTCCTGTTGTGGAGAGGTGAAGTAAGGGCAGGGGGGCATGGCAGCAGACATCTCGCGGGCCGGGGTCGAGAAGGCCTATGGCCGCTGGGCGCCGGTCTATGATCTCGTGTTCGGCAAGGTGTTCGACGCCGGCCGACAGTCGACCATCGCGGAGGCCGACCGCATCGGCGGCCGCGTCCTCGACGTCGGCGTCGGCACCGGTCTTTCGCTCTCCGAATACGCGCGCACCACCAAGGTCTGCGGCGTCGATATCTCCGAGCCGATGCTGCGCAAGGCGCAGGCGCGTGTCCGGAGCCTACGTCTCTCCAATGTCGAAGTGCTCTCGGTGATGGATGCGAAGAACCTCGCCTTCCCCGACGATTTCTTCGACGCGGTGGTGGCGCAATATGTCATCACCGCCGTGCCCGATCCCGAAGGCACGCTCGACGAGTTCATGCGCGTGCTTAAGTCAGGCGGCGAGCTGATCCTGGTCAATCACATCGGTGCGGAGAGCGGACCTCGCAAGCTGTTCGAGCTCGCTTTCGCGCCCATCGCCCGCCGCCTCGGCTGGCGCCCGGAATTCCCGTGGGCGCGCCTCGAGGGCTGGGCCGCAAGGCACGGCGGCGTCGCGCTCACCGAGCGCCGTCCCATGCCGCCGATGGGCCATTTCTCGCTGATCCGCTACCGCAAATCGTGATTGCGAGCCGCGGGAACAGGGGGCCTCGCGCGAGCGTTTCCTTCCCATGCGCACGACAAACCTCATTCTCGCGGGCCTCCTGATCGCCGCCTCTGCACCAGCGATCGCGCAGGCCCCACC
>NZ_JADYVH010000022.1:0-52818 GCF_020193615.1 Bradyrhizobium sp. IC4059 | reverse complement strand
CGACAGCGCGGCTGCGGCTCCCGCTCCCGCGCCTCCGCCACCTGCGGCTCCAGTCGCGGCGGCGGCACCGGCGCCCGCGCCTGCTCCCACGCCGAGGCCGCAGATCGAGGCCGCCCTGCCCCCGCCGCCACCGCCGGTGAAGCCGGTTGATCCCGCTCCCGCGCCGAGCACGGACGGTGGGCCGAGCGCTGCCGCCCTGGCTGACGATCCCACGATCAAGAGCCTGACCGCCAAGATTGCCGCCAACCCTGACGACGTGAACGCGCTGTACCGCCGCGGCCAGGTTTATGCCAGCAAGGGCGCCTACAGCCTCGCCATCAAGGATTTCGACGACACCCTCCGGATCAATTCGAAGGACGTCGAGGCCCTCAACAACCGCTGCTGGACCCGCACCGTGGTCGGCGACCTCCAGGCCGCGCTGAAGGATTGCAACGAGGCGCTGCGGCTGCGGCCGAACTTCGTCGATGCGCTGGACAGCCGCGGGCTCGTCAATCTGAAGTCGGGCGCGGTGAAGAATGCGATCGCCGATTTCGACGCGGCCCTGAAGATCAACCCGCGCCTGACGTCCTCGCTCTACGGACGCGGCCTTGCCAAGCAACGCAACGGCTCGGCCCAGGAGGGGGCGCTGGACATCGCCAATGCCAAGGCGATGGATCCGAACATCGTTCAGGAATTCGCAAGCTACGGAGTGCGCTAGTATTTTTTTGAGTTGGGCCCCCGTCCAAGGCTCGAACCTTGAACAGCCCTGGGAAGACCAATGGGCGGATGCCGCAACAGGCCTTTTCGGGGGCGTGTTGCTTGAATTTTGAGAGCACGTGAGCTGGCTGCGCAGGAGGGACTGGGAATGAGATCGGCTGCAAATTGGCTTACCGCGATTCTGTCCATCATCACCGTCGGCGCCGCGCTGTCACTGCCGACCTCGGCCGCATATGCGGGCGATGACGGCAACAGCAAGAATATCACCGAGGACGAGATCGTCCGCGCGCTGGCGCCGGCGCCGAAGAAGCCCTTGACGCGCGGCCTCTCGATCGGTCCGCAGACCGCCCCTGCACCGAGCGCGACCGACTCCAAGCTGATCCAGTCGGTGCGCGGCCGCTCGACGCGTTCGCTGTCGTCGACCGAGCGCGAGGAAATCGCCTTGGCCGCCAAGGACAAGCCGAACATCGATCTCGAGATCACGTTCGACTACAACTCCGCCAATATCAGCGCCAAGTCGCTGCCCTCGGTGCAGGCGCTCGGCCGCGCCTTGACCAGCCCGGATCTGAAGGGCTCGACCTTCGTGGTCGCCGGTCATACCGACGCCGCCGGCGGCGAAGCCTACAACCAGGACCTCTCGGAGCGTCGCGCCGATTCGATCAAGCGCTACCTGGTCGAGAAGTACAGCATCTCCGCGACCGATCTCGTCACCGTCGGCTACGGCAAGAGCAAGCTCAAGGACCCGAACCAGCCGCTGGCGGAGGCCAACCGGCGCGTGCAGGTCGTCAACATGGAAAACAAGACCACCGCATCGAAGTGAGCACGACGAATCCATTGCCAGTGACAAGTCGTGATGTCGTGTAAGGTCTCGTTTCCAAAGCGCGTCCCGCAGCCTTGCGGGACGCCGCTTCATGTCAGAAAAGCGCTCCGTTTGGGCCTCGCGCGGATGGCCGTGAGCCAGGTCAGGATGATCCGGCGATGAATTTGACTGAATACCTCAAGCCGGCCGGAACCGTGCTGTTCGTCGCCGCGCTCGGCATCGGCTATTATCTGTTCGAGCATCGCAAGCGTCCCGAGCCGAAGGAGACGCAAAGCGAGGCGCTCGTCATCGTGACGAAGTCAACCAATGCCTGCTTCTCCGATCTGGTGCGGGTGACCGGTTTCTTCGTACCGCGCCGCGAGGCGGTGGTCGTTGCCGATCAGGAAGGCTCCAGGGTCACCGACCTCCTGGTCACCGAGGGCACGATCGTCGCCGACAATCAGGAGCTGGCGCGCCTGACCGCGCCGCCGCAGATTCCGGGCCAGCCGCAGCGGCCCGGCCCGCAAGGCCCGATCTCGCTGAAAGCCCCCGCGCCGGGCCTTGTCACCGAAGTCCGCACCATCGTCGGCGCGCCGGCCTCGCCGCAGGCCGGTCCGATGTTCCGCATCGCCGTCAACAACGAGATCGAGCTCGACGCCCAGGTTCCGGCGGTGCACATGTCCAAGCTCACCTCCGGCGCCACCGTGCGGATCAGCCGCGACGATGCGCCCGACCTGATCGGGCGGGTCCGGCTGGTTGCACCCGAGATCGACCGCGCCACGCAACTCGGGCGGGTCCGCATCAGCGTCGCCAACAACCCCTCGCTCAAGGTCGGCGTGTTCGCTCGCGCCTCGATCGACGCCAAGCGAAGCTGCGGCGTCTCGATCCCGAAGACCGCGATCGATCACCTCACGGTGCAGGTCGTCAAGGGCAATGTCGTCGAGACACGCAAGGTGCGGGTCGGATTGTCGTCCGACAGCGCGACGGAAATCCTGGAAGGGCTGCAGGTCGGCGAAATCGTCGTGGCCGACGCCGGCTCTTCGCTCCATGACGGCGACCAGATCAAGACCATGTTCGCCGATGAACTCGATCGCACGCGGGTACGCTGATGGCTCTCAATATCTCGGCATGGTCGATCCGCAATCCGCTGCCGTCGGTCGTCTTCTCCATCATCCTGCTGGTGCTGGGTTGGGTGTCCTTCACCAAGCTTGCGATCACACGGCTGCCCTCGGCCGACATCCCCGTGATCTCGGTGGCGGTGTCGCAGTTCGGCGCCGCACCGGCCGAACTGGAATCCCAGGTCACCAAGACGGTTGAAGACGCGGTCTCCGGCGTCGAGGGCGTCAGGCACATCACCTCGTCGATCACCGACGGCCTGTCGGTCACCACGATCCAGTTCGCGCTCGAGACCAACACCGATCGCGCGCTCAACGACGTCAAGGACGCGGTGACGCGCGTGCGCTCCAACCTGCCGCAGAACGTCACCGAGCCGCTGATCCAGCGCGTCGACGTCATCGGCCTGCCGATCGTGACTTATGCCGCGATCTCGCCCGGCAAGACGCCGGAGCAGCTCTCCTATTTCGTCGACGACGTGGTCAAGCGCGCGCTGCAGGGCGTGCGCGGCGTCGCCCAGGTCGAGCGCATCGGCGGCGTCGAGCGCGAGATCCTGGTCTCGCTGGATCCCGATCGCCTGCAGGCGATGGGCCTGACCGCGGTCAATGTCAGCCAGAGCCTGCGCGGCACCAATGTCGACGTCGCCGGCGGCCGCGCCGAGATCGGCAAGAACGACCAGGCGATCCGCACGCTCGCCGGCGCCAAGACGCTTGGCGATCTCGCCGGCACCATGATCCCGCTGTTCGGCGGCGGCGAGGTCCGGCTCGACGATCTCGGCACCGTCACCGACACCATCGCCGACCGCCGCACCTTCGCCCGCTTCAACGGCGAGCCGGTGGTCGCGCTCGGCATCAAGCGCTCCAAGGGCGCCAGCGACGTGAAGGTGGCCGAGGCCGTGCAGAAGCGCATCGACGCGCTGAAAGCGGCCTATCCCGACGTCGACCTGAAGGTGATCGACACCTCGGTCGAATACACCAACGGCAATTACCACGCGGCGATCTCGACCCTTTTCGAAGGCGCCATCCTCGCCGTGATCATCGTGCTCTTGTTCCTGCGCGACCTGCGCGCCACCATCATCGCCGCGATCTCGCTGCCGCTGTCGATCTTCCCGGCGTTCTGGGCGATGGACCTGCTCGGCTTCTCGCTGAACCTCGTCAGCTTCCTCGCCATCACGCTCTCGACGGGCATTCTTGTCGACGATGCCATCGTCGAAATCGAGAACATCGTCCGGCACATGAACATGGGCAAGTCGCCCTACCGGGCCGCGCTCGAGGCCGCCGACGAGATCGGCCTCGCCGTCATCGCGATCTCGCTGACCATCATCGCCATCTTCGCGCCCGCGAGCTTCATGTCGGGCATTGCCGGACAGTTCTTCAAGCAGTTCGGCATCACCGTCTCGGTGCAGGTGTTCTTCTCGCTGCTCGCCGCGCGCTTCGTCACGCCGGTGCTGGCCGCCTATTTCCTCAAGCACAGTACGCACGAGGAGCCGCCGCCCGGTCCCATCCTGCGCTCCTATCATCGCATCGTTGCCTGGTCGGTGAAGCACTACTTCATCACGGTGCTGATCGGGCTCGGCGTCTTCGCCGCCTCGATCTGGAGCATCACGCTGCTGCCGCAGGGCTTCCTGCCGGCCCAGGACAGCGCGCGCTCGCTGCTTGCGCTCGAGCTGCCGCCGGGCACCCAGCTCGCCTACACCGAGAAGGTCACCGAGGACATCGTCGCGCGCCTGCGCAAGCGGCCCGAGGTCAAGAGCATCTTCGTCGACGGCGGCCGCGTCCCGCCGGGCACCCAGGAGGTGCGCCGCGCCGCCCTGATCATCAATTACACACCCAAGGACAGCCGCGACATCACCCAGCGCGAGCTCGAATTCTCCATCAGCCAGGAGCTGGAGAACGTTCCCGATATCCGCTTCTGGTTCCTGGACGAGAACGGCCTGCGCGCGATCTCGCTGGTGGTGACAGGCGTCGACCCCAACATCGTCAACAACGTCGCGAGCGAGCTTGCGACGCAGATGAAGCGCATTCCCACCATCGCCAACGTCATCTCCGAAACTTCGCTGGAGCGCCCCGAACTGCGCATCGAGCCGCGCGCCGATCTCGCCGCACGGCTCGGCGTCTCCACCGAAAGCCTGTCGCAGACCATCCGTGTCGCCACCATCGGCGACGTCGGACCGGCACTCGCCAAGTTCGACGTCGGCGACCGCCTGGTGCCGATCCGCGTGCAGCTCGAGGACGCCGCCCGCGGCGATCTGAAGACGCTGGAGCAGCTCCGCGTGCCGCTCGGCGAGCGCGGCGAGAAGGGCGGCGTGCCGCTTTCGGTCATCGCCGACGTCAAGCTCGACCAGGGTCCGACCAGCATCGGCCGCTACGATCGCGAACGGCAGGCGACCGTTGCCGCCGACCTCGTCGGCTCCGCCGCGCTCGGCGATGCCACCAAGAAGATCTACGACCTGCCGGTCATGAAGACCCTGCCGAAGGGCGTGAAGGTCTCGCCCTCGGGCGATGCCGAAAGCCTGAACGAATTGTCCGAGGGTTTTGCGACCGCCATCACGGCGGGGCTGATGATGGTCTATGCGGTGCTGGTGCTGCTGTTCGGCACCTTCCTGCAGCCGATCACCATCCTGTTCTCGCTGCCGCTCTCGATCGGCGGCGCGATCGCGGCCCTGCTCGTCACCGGCAAGCAGCTCACCACGCCGGTGTGGATCGGCATCCTGATGCTGATGGGCATCGTCACCAAGAACGCGATCATGCTGGTGGAATTCGCCATCGAGTCCATCAAGGCCGGCACGCCGCGCGAAGAGGCCATGATCGACGCCGGCATGAAGCGCGCCCGTCCGATCGTGATGACCACGATCGCGATGGCCGCGGGCATGATGCCGAGCGCCCTGGCCGTCGGCGCCGGCGGCGAATTCCGCTCGCCGATGGCGCTCGCGGTGATCGGCGGCCTGATCTTCTCGACCCTCCTGTCGCTGGTGTTCGTGCCCGCGATGTTCATGGTGATGGACGATTTCGGCGCCCTGATCTGGCGCTTCGCCAAGCGGCTGATCGTGCACAGCGAGGATGCGGAGACGGACCATCATGGGGCTGCGGAGGCGGAAGCCAGGCCGGCGGTGACGAGCGTCGCACGGCCCGCGGCGGAGTAGGGTCCACGCCAGCTTGGAAGCCCACGGTGGCGCAAGTCGTTTGCGTCCGCTAGCCTATGGCATGGCCTTCGCGCATCACGATGGACCCTGCCGTCTGCACTGGCAAAGCTTGCATTCGCGGGCTGCGTTTTCCGGTTGCGCGGCTGCTCGGCCTGCTGGCGGCCGGCGAGACGCGCGAATCGATCCTCAATGAATATCGGTATCTCGAGCGCGAGGACATCGATGAGGCACTGCGATACGCGGCGTTCCTCGCCGAGGATCTAGCCGTCGATCTGTCTCCACCCGCCGAGCAAGAGTGAAACTGCTCGCCCTACTCGTTCCGCGCGATCGCGGTCAGCTTGGTCATGTTCCGCAGCAGGATCCGGCCGCGCTGGAGATCGAGGATCGCTTCCTTGCGCCAGGCCTGGAGCTGGCGGTTGACGCTTTCGCGAGCGGCGCCGACGAAGACGCCGAGTTGCTCCTGCGAGATGTGGACCTCGGAACCGAAATCGGCGGCGAGCGCGCAGAGCCGCCGCGCCAGCCGCACCGGCAGCGGCTGCAGCATGGATTCTTCCATGCGCTCGCTCTGCCAGCGGATGCGCTGGCACAGCAGCGCGATGATTTTGATCGCGACCTTGGGCTCGCGCTCGAGGAAGCCGAGGAAGTCTTCGCGCCGCAGCACGAACAATTCGCTGGCCTCGCCCGCGGTCGCGTCCGCCGTCCGGTTCTGGCCGTCCAGCACCGCGACCTCGCCGAACAGGTCGCCCGGCCCCATGAAGTTCAGCGTCAGCCGGCTACCGTCGGCGGCGCCGGTCTCGATGCGGACCTGGCCGCGGCGCACGCCGAACAGCGCATTGCCGGGATCGCCCTTCTGGAACAGCACCTCGCCGCTGGCCAAATGCTGGGTGTGGCAGAGATTGGACAGCCGCTGGAGCTCGTCTGCGCCGAGATCGGCGAACATCGGGTTCATCTTCAGGATGACCGCAAATTCGGCCTGCTTGCTCATGTCAATGTCCTTGTGAACGTGCTGGTCATCGTCTCTTGGCAAATCGTCTTGGCAAATCGCTTGAAACCATCAACTTCAGGATCGCGTAAAACAGCGCCGGAGAAGTGTGTCATAAGTCACATAACTTTGCAGCACCCCCTGGCTATTTTTACGCGCTTGGAGCCGCTTCCCGTCCGGGGATAAACTCCGGGCGCAAAGGACGGGTGATCGGCCGGGTTCGGCGCGGATTGTCCGTTGCTGGAAAGTCGACATGAGAGCATTGAAATTCGTCGGCGGGGCTTTGGCCGCCGTCATCGTCGTGATCGCACTTCTGCTCGTGGTCGGGATCCCCTCGGGCTTCCTGACCTCGACGATCGCCTCGCGCCTCGAGAGTGCGACCGGCTATCGGCTGTCGATCGACGGCACCACCAAGATCAGCCTATGGCCGACGCTGAACGTCACGCTGAACGACCTCACGCTGGCCGACCCCAAGGACCGCAGCGGCATCACGCGCCTGACGATCGATCGCGTGCAGGCCGACATGTCGCTCGCGAGCGTGTGGTCCGGCAGGCCCGAGATCAGCGAGCTCGTCGTCACCCGTCCCGTGCTCTACCAGCCGCTGCTGCGCGAGCGCCTGCCGAATGCGGCCGCGCCTTCGAAGCCGCTCGCGCTCGACACCAAGGGCGCCACCATCGACCGCATCAAGATCACCGACGGCGAGGTGGCATTCTCGCGCCTGCGCGACCGTGTCGAGGGCCGCATCAGCGCCATCAACGCCGACGCGACCCTGGACCGCGATCGCAAGGTCAACATCACCGGCACCGCGCGCGTCGGCGATCACCCGACCAAGTTCGACATCAAAGCGGCCTCGCCGGCCGAACGGCCGGCGTTTCATGTGGATTTCGCCATCGATATGCCCAGCGTGCTGAAGTCCCAGCTCACCGGCCAGGCCGAGATGCGGCTGAGCGGCAATGTCGTGATGATCAACGGCGTGAACGGCAGGCTCGGCGATGGCGCCTTCAATGGCTGGGCTTCCGTCGACATCGCGAGCAAGCCGCTGGTCAAGGTCGATCTCGACTTCCATCGGCTCGCCATGCCGCTGGCGAAATCGCCGGAAGGCGTGTCCGGGCAGCCCTGGAGCAATGCGCCGATCGACGTCTCGGGGCTCAACTATGTCGATGCGCAAGTGCGGATCTCCGCCAACGAGGCGGTGATCGGCGATGCGCGCATCGCGCCGCTGGCGCTCGACGCCAAGCTCGCCGGCGGCGTGCTGAAGGCCGGCACGGCCAATCTCGGCGCCTATGGCGGCCAGGTCTCGGGCGAGGTGATCCTGGACGCGACGACCGGCGCGCCGAGCTTTGCCATGCATTCCGACCTAGTCGGCGTGCGCGCGCTGCCGCTGCTCCAGGGCCTTGCCGAGTTCGATCGCATCGACGGCAAGCTGCAGGCCAAGCTCGCCCTGCGCAGCGCCGGCAACAGCCAGCGCGCGCTGATGGCGAACATGCAAGGGACGGCCTTCGTCAATTTCCAGGACGGCGCGATCCGCGGCATCAATGTCGCGCAGATGATCCGCTCGCTGACGACGAGCACGCTCTCCGGCTGGCAAGGAAACCAGAATGGAAACCAGAACGGAAACCAGGACCCGAGCCAGGAGCAGAGCACGGATCTGTCGCAGCTCTCGGCCTCCTTCCGCATCGACAAGGGTCAGGCGGTGACGACCGATCTCAACCTGATCGGGCCGCTGGTGCGCGTCACCGGCGCCGGCACCATCGCGCTCGACACCAAGATGATGGGCTTTCGCGTCGAGCCGAAGCTCGTGATGACGACCGAAGGCCAGGGCCGCACCTCCGAGCCGGTCGGCTTCGGCATTCCCGTGATGATCCAGGGCTCCTGGTCGCAGCCGCGGATCTATCCCGACATGGCCGGCATGCTGGACAATCCCGACGCCGCCTATGCCAAGCTGCGCGAGATGGGCAAGGGCCTGTTCGGCCCCGACGGCGCCGGGCTCGGCAACATCCTCGGCAGCCTCGGTCTTGGCGGCACCGCCCTGCCGGGCGGCAATGCAACCGGCAATGCCAATCCGCAAGGCCAGCAACCGGGGCAGAACAATCTGCTCGGGGGCCCGCTCGGGGAAGCGATCGGCAATCTGATCCAGCAGGGTCTCTCCAGCGGCGCGGGGAGCGGCACTGGCACCGGCACCGGGCGCAACCGCAGCCTGCCGGCAACGCCCTCGACGCCGGCGCCGCAGGCCTCCCCTGCGGCCCCCGCCCTGGAGGATCCGCCGGCCGCGCAGCAGGACAGTCAGCCAATGAACGACGTGCTGCGGCAGCTCTTCAACCGCTAAGCTCCCTCCTTCGAACAGATCGGGCTGCGACCATCGCCGCCCGTCCACCTGCCCAGGAGGCCACAGGGGGTAACCACACGGGCCGGTCCCCGGCCGCGCGACGGCCCTTCGGTCCAAATTGTGCTAGAACGGCTTGGAAGGGCCTGTACGGCCCATAGCGCGCAGCGTCAGTGGCGGCGCGAGAGGATCGGGATGGCAGGAGCGAACGACAAGACACGATCTCTGCGCGAGGGCCTGTTCGCCAAATACGTCGTCTCCCTCGTCGGCCTCGTCGTGTTCGTCCTTGCCGTCAACGGGGCGATGGAGACCTGGATCTCCTACCGCGCGACGCGGACACAGCTGACCGACGGCCTGGAGGACAAGGCGCAGGCGGCCGCCCGGCGCATCGAGCAGGCGATTTCCGAGCTCGACCGCCAGATCAGCTGGGTGACGCGCGCGAGCCAGGACACGCTGGAGAAGCGCCGCGCCGACTATGCGTCGCTGCTGCACCAGGTCTCGGTCGTCAACCAGCTGTTCCAGCTCAACGGCGACGGCCGCGAGGTGCTGCGCGTCTCCAGGCAATCGGCCACCACCGGCGGCAATGCCGACCTCTCCCGCGACGTGCGCTTCACCGACGCTGTCGCCCGCGGCGTCACCTACGCGCCGGCCTGGTTCGCCGACCGGACGCCGTTGATGTCGATCTCGGTGGCGCATTCCGGCTTCAATGCCGGGGTCACCGTGGCCGAGATCGACCTCGGTTTCCTCTCCGACTTCCTGTCCGACGCGCAAGTCGGCAAGGCCGCCTTTGCCTATGTCGTCGATCCGCGCGGCCGGGTGCTGGCGACGTCATCGAAAGGGCCCGAGATCGGCAAGGACCTTTCCAAACTGCCGCAGGTGGCGGCCGCGATCGCGCCCGGCCACGAAGCCGAGACGTCCGGGACCGACTTCAACGGCCATGCGGTGATGAGCGCCGCGAGCATCGTGCCGAAGCTCGGCTGGAGCGTGCTGTTCGAGCAGCCGACCACGCAGGCCCTGATGCCGATCCGCGACCAGCTGGTGCGCATCGCGCTTCTGATCGGCATGGGCCTGATGGTCGCGATCCTCGCCGGCACGCTGCTCGCCCGCCGCATGATCATCCCGATCACGGCGCTGCGCGACGGTGCGCATAAGCTCGGCGAAGGCGATTTCAGCCACCGCATCGACGTGCACACCTCCGACGAGCTGGAAGACCTCGCCGGGCAGTTCAACCGCATGGCCGACCAGATCCAGGAGACCTATTCGAACCTGGAGAGCAAGGTCGAGGAGCGCACCCGCGATCTCGCGCAGTCGATCCACGAACTCAAGGTGCTGGAGGAGGTCGGCCGCGCGGTGGCCTCCTCGCTCGATCTCAACGCGGTGCTTGCAACCATCGCCGCCCGCGCCATCGAGATCACCCGTGCCGACGCGGTGCTGATCTACGGCTTCGACGCCGAAGCGCGCCGCTTCAACCTGGTCGAGGCCAACGGCATCGACAAATCCGCTGAGGGCGCGCACGTCACCATCGCCCAAGGCGGCAACATCCTGAGCGATGCCGCCGACAGCGGCGCGCCGATCGCGCTGGCCGAGCTTGGCGATGCCGCCGAGCAGCCGCTGCGCGAGGCCGCGCTCGCGGCCGGCTTCAACTCGGTGCTGGTGGTGCCGCTGATCGACCAGCAGGGCACGCTGGGCTCGCTCGTGGTGCTGCGCCGCGCCACCGGGGCGTTCGCGCCCAGCATCATCGGCCTGATGCGCACCTTCGCCAACCAGGCCGTGCTGGCGATGCGCAATGCGCAGCTGTTTACCGAGGTCGACCACAAGAGCCACGCGCTGGAGGCGGCGAACACGACCGTGCGCGCGCAAGCCGACAAGCTCCGCGAGCAGACCGAGCAGCTCAAGGACTGGAACAAGTCGCTGGAGGAGCGCGTCCGGACCCAGCTCGGCGAGATCGAGCGCATCCGCAAGCTCGAGCGTTTCCTGGCGCCGCAGGTGGCGCAGCTGATCGCCTCCTCCGACAGCCCCGAGGGGTTGCTCACCAGCCAACGCCGCGAGGTCACGGTGGTGTTCTGCGACCTGCGCGGCTTCACCGCGTTCACGGAGGCGACCGAGCCGGAAGAGGCGATGAACGTGCTGCGCGAATATCACGCCGCGCTTGGCCAGCTGATCTTCAAGTACGAGGGCACGCTCGACAAATATGCCGGCGACGGCGTGATGATCCTGTTCAACGCCCCGATCCAGTTCGAGGACCACACCAAGCGCGCTGTGAAGATGGCGGTGGAGATGCGCGACACGATCGGCCCCCTGACCGAGCGCTGGCGCAACCGCGGTCATAGCCTCGGCTTCGGCATCGGCGTCGCGCTCGGCTATGCCACGCTCGGCCAGGTCGGCTTCGAGCAGCGGCTGGAATATGCCGCGATCGGCAGCGTCACCAACCTCGCCTCCCGCCTCTGCAGCGAAGCCAAGCCCAACCAGATCGTGGTCAGCCGCCGCGTCTACGGCATGGTCGAGCCTTTCGTCGAAGCCCGCGCCCTCGACGATCTCCAGCTCAAGGGCTTCAATCACCCCGTGCTGGCGATGGAGATCCTGAGCTGGCGCGAGGAGGTGGAGAACGTGGTGGATGCGGCGGCGGTGCGGCGAAGGGGGTAGCCGCAAACAAAACTGCGAAAACAACCCCATGCACAGTAGGCAGGGGCTTTGGGATCAATGACTTACGGCAGGCCTCGGCCGCGTGCCGCGCAATTTGACACGTCGGGCAAAACACCGGCAGATTGGCAGCATCCCAGCTCCCTCTCACGAACCACATCCCTCCTCCCCGCGACCAACCATCGCCTCAACGGCGAGGCGGACTTCGTGGGAGACGATTCGTGACGCTTGCCCTGCCTTCGCGTGCCTATGATTTGCAGATGCTGGACCGGCCCGCGGATCGCGCGCGTGATCAGGGCTGGGTGTTTGGGCTGCCGCCGGGCATTGCATCCGAGCAATGGCCGCTCGATCCCGTCACCGGCTATCCCTTGATGCACGGCTTCACGCTAAAGCTGCCGGAGGATTACCGGGTGCATGGCGCGGACATCGTCGCGTTGTCGTTCTTCGCCACGGCGCCCGATCACAATGACGGCGGCGCGCCCGACGATCCCGAGATTCGCGAGGCGGTGCTGGCGCGGCCGTCGCATCCGCGCCTGTCGCGCATGACCGACATTCTCGACTACGCCTATGCCGCGCTGCTCTTGACGAAGGCCGAATATGACGGCGCGTTCGCCGCGCCGCCGGCGCCGCTTGCGCTGGCAACGGTGGAGCGGCCGCGCTGGCTCGATGTCGGCGGTGCCAGCGCCTTCTTCGAGGCCGCACCTAGCTACGCCAAGAAGATGTTTGCAGCCCCGCCGCGTGCCGATCTCAGCGAGACGCGCGCGATCGCGCTGTCGCCGCGCGCTGATGATCCCAACGCCGGCAAGGGCCCGCAGGATGAGCACGTGCGCGAAAATCCGCCGACCGGCTATCAGCCATATTACTACTATGTCGGCGGCAAGCCGGGCCGCGACAATTTCCGCCTGCACGACTGGGCCAAGGACCACGCCCACAACCACCTCGGCGGCACCATGCGGCCCTGCCAGGCCGTGCCGGAGATGAGCCCGTTCTATATCGAGTTCGAGGAATATTTCGGCGGCTACAATTTCGGCGGCGGCAACGCGCAGCTCGACTTCAAGGACATGAAGTTCGACTGGGCGTGCGGGTGATCATGGAAGCCGCGCAAGGATCCGGACTTTGCGATGATGCGAGCGTTCACGGAGCCATGCCGAGGAACGGATTGACGATGGTGAGCCCGCCGATGCTGCGGCCGTGCTGAAGGTCCCAGAATCACCGCTGTCAAAGAACGCGATCACCGCTCGTTCGCCTCGTCCCGATCGAATTTGTAGCCGGCGGGCAAGGCCGCCCAATTGCGCGCCTCCATGTTCTCGATCGCACGCCGACGCTGCTCCGCCTTGGTCTCGATTTCGATCGCGCCTTTGCGAGTGGCCACGATATCGATTTCGTCGCCCTCCTTGAGGCCGAGTTCATCAACTAGCGCTTTGGGCAGGCGCACTGCGAGGCTGTTGCCCCATTTGGAAACCAGCACCAGCACCCTCCGTGATGTGCATCCCTATCTGCATATCATAGGGAGATATGATGGCATTCCAAGCTGGCGTCCCCTCACGCCCCTCGCTTTGGCCCGATCGCCTCGAATCCGGCCTTTTGCTCGTCGCTGAGATCGGCCTGGAAATCGTCGAGCGCGTCGGCGATGGCGCCGACGGCTTGCAGCATGGTCTGCAGCCGCGTCTTCACGGCGGCGAGGCGGGCCTGCGGGGTTGCGGCCGGCTCGGTCGGGCAGGCGCTGAGCGTCTGCATGGTGCGGAGCGTGGTGTCCTGCAGCACCTCGAAGCGGGCGCGGGCGACCTCGTCGAGTTGGAGCGTGGTGGCGATGTCGGCGGCGGGCCATTGCTGCTGGAGCAGCTGCTCGTATTGGCGCTGGGCGTTCTCGTCGGAAACAGGATCGTAGTCCGCCTGGCAGGCCTTGGCCGCCTGCGCGTCCTTGGAAGCGTTCTTATCAGCGTTCTTGCTCGCGTTCTTGATATCGTTCTTGTCAGCGTTTTTGGACTGGTAGGACGCCAGCGCGGCGCGACGCTCATTGGCTAAGGCGTTGAGCCGGGCTTTCTGGTCGTCATTGAGCAGGCCGACGAATTTCGACAACGGCGCTTCCATGGTGTCGATGGCCTTGATCATGGCCTCGACACGCTCGCGCATCAGGCCGAGGCGCTCCGCCGCATTCCCTGGCGTTTGCGCCGGGCAGGCGGTGCGGATGGTGTCGCGCGCGGCATTCCAGGCGGATGAGAGCTCGTCGAGCGCGGTGCGCTGAGCTTCGTTCGGTGCAACGGCGCTCGCGATGCGCTCGACCGGCAGGCCGCCGGTGTCGCTGGCCTCGCACAGCGTCTCCGCGGTCGGGACCTTTCGCGCGCGACGGCCTTGCGGCACGGTGTAGGCGGCAAGCTCGGTGGCGGCATAGGGCGTGAACAGCGCGGCATAGATATCGCCGTAGCCGTAGAGCGAGAGGCTGGTGGTGTCGCCGAAGACGATCGCATTGGTGAGATCGTCATGGGCGAACGGCCAGAACACCGGGCCGACCCAGCCATAGCTGCCATCGGGATGACGCCACCAGCCCTGCGGGCGGCGGCCGCCTTGCCAGCCCGCCAGCGCAGCCTGCGCCGTGAGGGCCGCACGCATCACGTAAGGGTTCGACAGCTGGCTGCGGTCGGCCCCGCGCGGGTCCTGCGACCTCAGCGCCGCGGAGCGGTAGCGGCCGCCGCGCACCGCCATGCGGGAATGGCGCAGGCGCGACAGGCCGATCACGTGGCCGACGGCGAAGCGCGCAACCCCGACCGGACCGCCGCGCAAGCCGAACTGCGCCTCGGCTCTGTCAGGCAGCAGCACTGCTGTAACCACCAGGATCGCGCCAGCCAGCGCCAATCCCATGCGTCCCGGCATGATCGTTGACCTGACGACCAATTTGGCCAGGTCTTGTTTGGCCACGTCTTGTTTGGCCACGTCTTGTTTGGCCACGACTTGTACGGCCACGTCTTGGCCCTCCCACCCGCGCCAAGTGCGCAATGCGTCGCATCACGAAGACGCGCGAGGGAACCGAATGTTCCAGAGAGACACAGGACAATGCGTCGCAACGCGCCGGCCGTGCCGTGTCACTCCGCCTTTTGCGGCATCACGAAGGTCTGGCCGGGATAGATCAAGTTGGGATTCTGGATCTTGTCGCGGTTAGCGTTGAAGATCACGGCGTAGCGGGAACCGTCGCCGTAAGCGAGCCGGCTGAGCGCCCACAGGCTATCGCCGCGGGCGATGATCCGGCTGCCGCCGGCCTCGGCCGGCGCGGCGGTGAGCGCCTCCGCCGGCGAGGCCGATGCAACCACGGTGGCCCTCGGCGCCTGCGCGAAGGCCTTGGGTTTCGGCGCGCCGATCAGTTTCGGCCGGGCCGCTTGCTTCTCAGGCACCGACGCCAGCCGCGGCGAGGCCGACGGCAGCGCGGCGACGACATCCGATTTGTCGTCGGGCTTCTCGGCCGGCTTGGCCTCCTGCTTCGCAACCGGCGGCATGCGCACGGGCGGCGGCGCCGCCGCGGCGATTGTGACCGGCATGGTCCGGCCGGATTCGGTGACCGTGCCGTCCGGCGCCCTGGCGCGGAGCGTCAGGTCATATGAGCCGGCCGGCAGCTGCGGCGGGGTCATCACGAATTGGCCCGAGGCGTCGGCGACCACGCTGTCGAGCGGCTTGCCGTCGCGCAGCAGCTCGACCCGCGCACCCGGCGTGGCGCGGCCGGCAATCACCGCCGCCTCGCCGTGATCGTCGATGCGGGCGACGTCGAAACGGGGGCCGGCATCTGCAGCCGGCGCCGGCGGCTTGACCGGCACGAGGTCACCGAGCGCGGCCACCTGCTTCTGGGTCTCGGCCAGCGCGCCCGCCTTCGGCTCGGGTGCAGGCGGCGCGCTGTCGACGAGCTTCGGCTGTTCCGGCTTCAGCTCTGGCTTGGATTCAGGCTTGGACTCAGGCTTGAACTCCACCTTGGGCTCGACCTTGGCTTCAAGCTTGGGCTCGACCTTGGCTCCGACCTGGGGTTCGACCTTGGCCTCCGGCTTGGCGGCGACGGTGACCTTCGTCCCATCAGGCAGCAGGCGGCGCAGCTCGGTCGGGCCGATCACCAGCGCGGTGCCGACCAGCGCGAGCAGACAGAAGGCAATGAAGGCCTTGGAGGCGGTGATCATTTGAAAAGGACCTTGGGTGGCAAATCAGCCGAGGCCGGCAAGGTGCGCCGATTTGGCTGCCGCAGCAAGACTGTCGATAGGATTATGCTTCCGTCCAGGCGCGCGGGATGAACCGGCGCGACCACGCGGGTGTCCAAGTATCAAGGCCGCCTGGCGGCATTCTTCAAGGGAATTCCTCCCGTGACCGTATTCTCCCGTGGCGCGGGATCGCTGGCGGTTGCTCTGACGCTGGCCGCAGCACCCGCCTTGGCCGCCCCGCCGCCCGGCTTCACGCTCTCCGACGATGCCGATCTCGCCTTGACCTCCCCCGACGGCGCCACCAGGCTCGAGCAGTATATGAGGGAGGGCGAGGATTCCGACCTCAAGTGGCAGGTCTGGTCGCGACGCGGCGGGGAGATGCGCGAGTTGAAGCCCGAGCAAGGCTATCCGGCCGGCTTCCGTTTTACGGCCGACTCGCAATGGCTGGTGCGGATGCAGAAGACCGGCTCGGGCGAGCAGGACCTCTTTCTCTATCATTTCGAGAACGGCGGCTTCGTCAACGCGACCAAGACGTCGCTCGGCGATCTGGCCTGGGCCTACTTCCGCAGCCGGCCCGACACTAAGAGCATGAAGCTCGACTATCACATCACGGCGAATCTGGTGAAGGGCACCGAAGATGCGTATCGCTGGCTCGGCGTAAGCTGGCCCAACAACCGCTATCTCCTGATCTCGCTGTCGGGCGAGACGGACAAGCATCCGAAGAACGTCGCGGTGAAGGGACTGGCGGATTGGAAATGCCGCTATGATCTCGAGACCGGCAAATTCGATGTGCCGAAGATGTTCGCCAAGGGCAACGCGGAAGCCTTGAAGTGGAAAATCAAGCGCTGAAGGTCCTGCGGTCTCGCCGCGGTCTCCTGTACGATGGAACCAACCCTCTGATTCCATTCCGATTCATATTTTCCTAACCGTCAATGGTAACCGGGTCTTGTCGGTTTTGCTGCATCTTGCATCCCACGGGAGGGCTGGATGGGCGCATCGATCCGATGGACCGCGCGAACGCGCGCGTTGCTCCGCCGTTGGCGCGGAGCGCCGCTGACGTGGCTGATCGCCGGCGGCTTCGTGCTGATGCTTGCGACCGCCATCGGCACCGCGCTCACGGTCGACCGTTTCCGGCAGAATGCCATCGAGAGCGGTCGCGACAGCCTTGAAAACGCCGTCCGCATGCTCGCCCGGCATTTCGACCGGCAGTTCGAGGACTTTGCGGTGCTGCAGAAGAGCATCATCGCCGAGCTCGAGAGCCACGGCATCCAGTCCGCCGAAATCTTCCGCAGCGAGATGGGCACGCTCGCCGTGCATGAGGTGCTGCGCGCGAAAGCCAGCGGCTGGTCCGACGTCGCCGGCGCCAATGTGTTCGATTCCAGGGGCGTGCTGATCAACTCGTCGCGGCAATGGCCGGTCGCCGATATCTCGATCGCCGATCGCGGCTATTTCAACCGTCTCAAGGACGATCCGGCCGCACAGGAGGAGGTGGAGGTCGTGCCCGGCCGGTTCGGCAACGGACCGGCGATCGTGTTCGCGCGGCGCATCTCCGGCCCGCACGGCGAATTCCTCGGGCTGGTCTCGCGCGCGATCACGCCCGAGCAGCTCGAATCCTTCTTCGCCTCGACCGGGCTCGGCGAGGATTCCTCGATCGCGATGCACCACCAGAACGGCCAGCTGCTCGCCCGCATTCCACACGTCGAAGCGATGATCGGGCAGAACTTCCGCACCGGCACGCCGGAGCAAATGGCGGTGTTCGAGCGCACCTTCGTCACCACCCAGCTCGCAAGCCCGATCGACGGCAAGGACCGCATCGTCGCCTCGCGCCTGCTCACCGGCGAGCCGCTGGTCGTGGTCGCGACCAAGTCGCTCGATGCGACGCTGGCGACCTGGCGCACGCAGACGAAATTCTTCGTCACCATTGCCGCGCTGTCGATCGGCCTGTTGGTGCTCACGCTGTTTCTGATCTTCCGCCAGGTGACGCACCGCCTGTCGCTCGAGAAGCAGCGGCTCGACATCGCGATGAACACGATGACGCAGGGCCTGTTGATGTTCGATCAGGACGAGCGGCTGATCGTCTGCAACCGCCGCTACATCGAGATGTACGGGCTCTCTGTCGCCGTGGTGAAGCCCGGCGTCCACTTCCGCGATGTGATCCGGCACCGCCGGGACACCGGCTCGTTCGAGGGCGACGTCGAGGCCTATTGCGACGACATCCTGAGCAATGTCGGCCGCACCAAGAGCGCGATCGTCGAAACCGCCGACGGCCGCCTGATCGAGATCAAGAACCAGCCGGCCGCTGCCGGCGGCTGGCTCGCCACCCATGACGACGTCACCGAGCGCATCCGCGCCGACGAGCGCATCGCCCATCTGGCGCATTACGACGCCCTCACCGATCTGCCCAACCGCGTGCTGCTGCGCGGGCATCTGGAACGCCGCGTCGCCGAGCTCGCTCAGGGCAAGCCGTTCGCGATCCTCTATATCGACGTCGACGAGTTCAAGGGCGTCAACGATTCGCTCGGACATGAGGTCGGCGACGAACTGCTGCGCCAGGTGGCGAACCGCCTGCGCGCCTGCGTCAGCGGCAACGACATGGTCGCGCGGCTGGGCGGCGACGAATTCGCCATCGTCAAGGCCGGCACCTCCGATCCGGCCGAGCTGACGGCACTGGCGGAAACCATCCTCAAGGCGTTGCGCGCACCGGTGGATTGCAGGGGGCACGAGGTTCCGACCGATGCCAGCATCGGCATCGCCGTCGCGCCCGATCACGGCGACAATCTCGACGATCTGCTCAAGCGCGCCGATCTGGCGATGTATGCGGCGAAGTCGGAAGGCCGCCGCACCTTCCGCCTGTTCGTGCCCGAATACGACGCCAAGGCGCGGCAGCGCCGCCAGCTCGAGCTCGATCTGCGCCAGGCGCTCGCACGCGGCGAGTTCGAGGTGCACTACCAGCCGCTGGTCGACCTCACCGCCAATGTCGTCACCGGCTGCGAGGCCTTGCTGCGCTGGCGCCATCCCGAGCGCGGCATGGTTTCGCCGGCGGAGTTCATCCCGGTCGCCGAAGACACCGGCCTGATCGGCGAGATCGGCGAATGGGTGCTGAAGCAGGCCTGCGTCGAGGCTGCCTCGTGGCCGGGCCGGATTCACATCGCGGTCAACGTGTCGCCGGTCCAGTTCCGCTCGCGCACGCTGGCGCTCAAGGTCGCCGCCGCCCTCGCGGAGTCCGGGCTCGCGCCGGGCCGGCTCGAGCTCGAGATCACCGAGACGGTGCTGATCCGCGACGACGAGGAGGCGCTGGCGATCCTGCAGCAGCTGCGCGAGCTCGGCGTGCGCATCGCGCTCGACGATTTCGGCACCGGCTATTCCTCGCTCAGCTATCTGCACCGCTTCCCGTTCGACAAGATCAAGATCGACCGCAGCTTCATCAGCGACATCGGTCAGTCCGAGGACTCCTCGCCGATCGTGCAGGCCGTGGTGCGCATGGCCGCCGCGCGCCATATGGCGACCACCACCGAAGGCGTCGAGACCGAAGCGCAAGCCGAGGTGCTGCGCCAGCTCGGCTGCAGCCAGATGCAGGGCTGGCTGTTCAGCCCGGCGGTACCGGCGACGAAGCTGAAGCAGCTGCTGGCGGCGCAGGCGGTCGCGGCCTAGCCGGCGACGCCACGTCTGGCCCGGATGTCCGCTGCGAGGAAAGCGGCGCCGCTGAGTGTTTGGTTCGAGGTCGTGCGGCGATTTGACAATCAGCGACCGACAGCTATCAATTCATTGAATTCTGCGCACCTGGCTCGTCGAAATGGTGAGCCGCCGATCCGCCTCATTTTCGAGACGCGGGCAAGAAACGCTCAAAATACCGATGGTTTGCCTCCATTGGCCGCCGCAACGAAGAGTCGCATCGAGTCCCAATCCAAGCGCAAACCACAGGCATTTTGGAGCCGCTCAGCGCAATTTGAACCAGGGATTTCCGCATGCCGAATGATGAGTCGAGGACGGGGACGGAGCGTCTGAGACACTGGCTTGAAAGCGTTGGGCTCAGCCAATACACGGACCTCTTCGCCCGCCATCGCATCGATCTCGACATCCTGCCCCACCTGACCGAACCGGATCTGGCACAGATTGGACTGCCGCTCGGAGACCGCAAGCGGCTTCAGCGTGCAACGGCGTCCCTTTCCGGAATGGCCGCGCCAGCCGCGGGCCACACATTGCCCGCTACGGCAATCGTTGCGGAACGTCGCCAGCTCACCACGATGTTCTGCGACATGGTCGATTCCACCGCGCTCTCCGCACAGTTCGATCCCGAGGACGTGCGTGACATGATCGCGAGCTTTCGCGAAACCTGCGTGGGTGTGGTCAAACACTATGAAGGATTTGCCGCCCGCTTCGTCGGCGACGGCATCCTGGTCTATTTCGGCTACCCGAAGGCGCATGAGGACGATGCCGAGCGAGCGGTGCGGGCTGGTCTCGAGATCGTGCGGACATTGTCGACCGCGCCTGCGATCGAGCCGCTGGGTGCGCTCAACCATGCGCCCGCCGTCCGGATCGGCATTGCGACGGGACTGGTGGTCGTGGGCGACTTGGTCGGCCAGGGGACCGAGGAGCGCGATTCCGCGGTCGGCGAGACCGTCAATCTGGCGGCGCGATTGCAGGGCCTGGCGCCGCCGAACGGGGTGGTCATCTCGTCGTCGACGCAGTCGCTGTTGAAGGGAAAGTTCGACTATCGCAATCTCGGGGTCCATGCACTCAAGGGGATAGCCGGAAGAACACAGGCGTGGCATGTGGTACGGCCGTCGCGCGTGGAGACCCGCTTTGCCGCAGCCATCGGCTCCCGGCTGACGCCACTCGTCAATCGCGACGACGAGATCACGGTTCTGCTCGGCCGCTGGGAGCAGGCCAAGGCGGGCGACGGCCAAGTCGTGGTGCTGTTCGGGGAGCCGGGCATTGGCAAGTCGCGCATCGTCCAGGAAATCTTCGTGCGGATTGCGGGGGATCGGCACGGGCATGTCTCGTTCCAGTGTTCGCCCTACTACAGCTCGACGGCGTTCCATCCCTTCATCGAGCAGCTCAAATTTGCCCTGGGCCTCGACCGCGACGATGCTTCGGCCTCGTCTCTGTCGAGTCTCGAGCGGACCGTTGCGGCCGCGCATGGCGACATCGAGCAGATGACGCCGCTCTTTGCGGCGCTGCTGTCGATCCCGACCGGAGGTCGCTATCCTCCGCTCGATCTGTCGCCGCAGCAGCAAAAGGACGCCATCGTCTCCGCCCTCATCAATCATCTCCTGGGCCTCGCGCACGATCAGCCGCTGGTGATCGCCTTCGAGGACGCCCATTGGATCGATCCGACATCCCGGGAGGTCATCGATCTGCTGGTGGAGCGGGTCCAGTACACGCCCATTCTCGTCGTCATCACCTGCCGTTCCGAATTCAAGCCGAGCTGGAGCGCTCACTCTCACATCACGACGCTGGTGCTGAACAGGCTGAGCCGGCAGCAGCGGACGACCTTGGTTGAGCGGGTTGCCGGCAGCCGCAAAATGCCGAAGGAAGTCGTCGAGGACATCATCGTCAAGACCGACGGCGTGCCGCTGTTCGTCGAGGAGCTGACCAAAGCCGTTCTCGAAAGCGACCTTCTGACCGAGGAACGCGGAAACTATGTGCTCTCCGGTTCGTGGCGACCGCTGGCAATCCCGGCGACGCTGATGGATTCGCTGATGGCGCGTCTGGATCGGCTGGGCCCGTTCAAGCGGGTCGCACAGATCGGAGCCACCATCGGCCGGCAGTTCTCCTACGAGATGCTGAACGCTGTCGCCTCCGTACCAGCCGACCAGATCGAGGCGGCGCTCGATCGCCTGGAGGAGGCAGGGCTGATCGTCCGGCTGGGCCATCCGCCGGATGCGCTCTACTCGTTCAAGCACGTGATGATCCAGGATGCAGCGCATGCGAGCCTGTTGCGCAGCGAGAGGAGACGGCTCCACGCGCGGATCGCGTCGGTGCTGAGTCAGAACTATCCGGAAAAGACCGAGCGCGAGCCGGAGCTTCTCGCCTATCATCTGACCGAATCCGATCAAAGCCAGCCGGCTGCAGCTTCCTGGATCAAGGCCGGCAGGCACGCCGCAAGGTTGGGAGCCTATTTGGAAGCGATCGGCCACCTGCGCCGTGGCCTAGCGGTCGTCCTCGGCAGTCCCGAGATGCCCGACCGCGATGAAATGGAGCTGGAGCTTCGCATTGCGCTGGGTAACGCGCTGATCGCTGCCAAAGGTTACGGCACACAGGAGGTGGAAGACAATTTTGCCCGAGGCCTTGAGCTCGGACGGCAGCTCGATGATGAAGACAAGGTGCTAGCGGCGATAAGAGGCCTTTGGATGCACCACTTCATTCGGGCTGACCTGACCAAGGCGCACGGTCTGAGTGCCGCACTCCTGAAATTCGCCAAACGGGAACGTCCGAGCGAGTTGCTGTCGAAGCAGACCCTGTACCTCGTGGAGGCCCACAGGTCGATCGCGGCGACCATGCTTTACCGCGGGCGGTTTCTGGCGGCGCAACATCATCTTCGTCGCTCCATCCAACTCGATGATCCGGTTCTGCATCGCGGTTCGGCGGAAAGGCTCCTCAATCCAGGCGTCATGTCGATGTCGTACCTCGGATACCTGCTATGGTTCCTGGGCCAGCCCGACACCGCGCGGCAGCACAGCGAGCGGGCGATCTCCGATGCCGAGCAAATGCGCCATCCTTTTACGCTGGCATTCGCGCAAGTGTTTGGCGCGTACCTTTGTCAGCATCTGCGCGACGTCACGGGCACCAGAGATTATGCCAGCCGCGCGATGACCATTTCATCGCAACACGGCTTTCTGCATTGGAAGCAACAGGCCACCATTCTGCATGGATGGGCGCTGACCGAGCTCGGGGACATGGATGCAGGTCTGAGCGAAATGCGCACGGGCGTCGAGGGTTATGAGGCGCAGAATTCCTGGCTCGCCAGTTGCTGGTTCAGATGCCTCCTCGCGCAAGGCTATGCGAGGGCCGGTCTGTCGGAAGCGGCCTTGCGCGCGCTCGATGGTGCCTTGACGGTCGCGAAGAGGACGGGCGATCACTTCTATCTGGCGGAGATCTACCGCCTGCAAGGGGAGTTCATCCGGGCCCATGCCGGACCAGCGGCCGACTCCGAGGAATTGTTCGTGCAGTCGCTGGAAGTCGCGCGCGGACAGAATGCCCGCTCGTGGGAGCTGCGGACAGCCGTCAGCCTGGCCCGCCTCTGGCGAGATTCCGACAAGCTTGAGCAGGCGGCGGACCTGCTTGTGCCTGTTGTCGGCAGGCTCCGTGAAGGGCTCGTCACGCCGGACGTGAAAGAAGCCATCGCGCTCGCAAGCGAGCTCGATATGCTGTCATCCAGAGATCAGCCATGGATCGCGCGAATCAATTCGATCCGACAGTGCCCGTGACCGGCATCGACATGCGACAGCGCACGCCGCCCGGTTCGAAGGCGAGATCGAACTCTCCGCCGAGGTCCGCCTCGACACAGCGCTCCATCAGCCGCGTGCCGAAGCCGCGGCGCCTGGGCGGCGTGACTTTCGGGCCGCCGGATTCCACCCATTCATAATCGAGAATGGTGCCGTGCCCGGCATTCCGCAGGCTCCATCGCATCAAGAGCGTCCCATCCGGCGCCGACAAGGCACCGTACTTCGTCGCGTTGGTCAGGAGCTCGTTGAGAACCATCGTAAAGCTGAGCGCCGAGCGCGCATTGAGCGCGACGGGTGGACCTTCCATCCTGATCCGGCCATCCTCCGCAACAGCCGCCGTGATGTCCTCGACGAGCCGCTGGAGCGGAGCGTCCTGCCACTTGCGCTCGGTCAAGAGATCATGCGCACGAGAGAGCGCCAGCAACCGGCCCTCGAAGGTTCGATTGAAGTCGTCCAGACTGCTGGTATGGCGCGCGGTCTGGCCGGCGAGCGATTGCACCATCGCCAGGGTATTCTTGACGCGATGATTGAGCTCATCAATCAGGAGGGTTTGCGCCATTTCCGCGCGCTTGCGTTCGGTGATGTCGACCAGCATGTTGACTGCACCGATCAGCCTGCCCCCCGAATCGAATAGCGGCGTCGGATAGGGAATGAACGGCACGCGCGTGCCGTCCGGTCGCTCCGCGACAGCCTCCACTCCACGCACGGGCCGACCCTCCCGGAGCGCGATCGCCATCGGACATTGGTCGTGCGGCAGAGGCGTGCCGTTGGGCCAATAGAGCTTCCAGGTCACGCACCATTCGTCGCCGGGCAGCGGCGTGCGCCCGGCCATCTCGACGGCGGTCTTGTTGTAGAAGGTGATACGGCCGTTTGCGTCGGTGGTGTAGAGTGCGGCGGGCAGCGCCTCGAGCAGATCGCGCATATGCTGCTCGCTCTCGCGAATCCGATCCTGCAATCGCTTGGCTTCCGTGACGTCGTGACTGACGCGAACGCCGTAGCGGAAGCGTCCCGCGCTGTCCGTGACCGAAGAGCTGAAGATCTCGAGATAACGCACGCTGCCGTCGGGGCGCAGGGCGCGCTTGCGGCAGGTGTAGCTTGGAATCTCGCCACGGACCTGTTGCTCATAGAGGGCAAGATCCGCGGCGCAATCGTCGGGATGAGTATAGTCGGAAAAGCTCATCCCCAGCAGCTCCTCACGGGATCTCCCGGTGATCTCGCTCAGATAATCGTTGACCCGGAGCAGCCGCCCATGTTCATCGGCCTCGGCGATGCCGACCTTGGCCGCTTGGTAGGTTGCAGCGAGGCGAGTCTCGCTCGCCTCGCGCGCCAGCTCGGCCACGCGCAGCCCGGTGACGTCAGCTGTAAAGCAGCGCGTGCTGACGAACTTGCCGTCCTCGACACGACTGTTGGAGGTGATCAGTACGTGCTTGATCGAGCCGTCCTTCGCGCGCAGGCGGGCAGGATAACGGTCCAGCCTTTCGCCGCAGGACAGTCGGTGGAGAATGTCGCCGATGACGGGGGCGTCCGCGTGAAATTCGGCCACATGGTGACCGATATACTCTTCGGCGCTGTAGCCCAGCAGATCGAGCTCGGCCTGATTGGCCCTGCGAATGATGCCGTCGCCACCCACGATATGGAGCCCGACCGCACTGTTCTCGAAGAAGTCCTCGAGATCCTTGGTCTTTGCACGAACCTCTTCCTCGATCTTCTTGCGATCTGAAACGTCCTGAAAGCAATTGATTGCGCCCTGGATGCGGCCGGCATGATCGCGCAGGGGACGGATGTTCACGAGTGCAGTGATCCGCGAGCCGTCCGGCCGTTCGATGGTGACCTCCGTGTTACGCGCGGGGAGGCCGAGCCGGACCGCATTGGCCATGGGGCACTCCGAATGCGGAAGCAGGGTGCCGTCCATCCTGTAGAGACGATGCGACCCGCAGAACTTTTCGACGGAACCAAGCTCCGGAGTTCTGCCCCACAATTCCGCGGCTTCGCCGTTGTAGGTCACGATCCAGCCTTCACTATCGCAGACATAGACCGCGCCCGGAATGGCCTCGAGCGCCGCAGGAGCCGCCGCCACCAGGGCCTCGAATTCGGTCAGCTTGCGGGCAGAGAGCGGAAATTCCTCGACATTCGACATACTTAGCCCCGACGTGCCGCAGGCGGGCGCCTACGCAATCAGCTTGAACGCATCGAAGCCCAGAGCGTTCCAAGGCCCGCCAACCGCTGGTTGAGACTTGGCGGCGCCGAGTGCGGTCAAAGCGTCCGCGAGCGGCGCTTCGACAGTCGGGCCTCACCCCTGTTGTGCCGACGCCGACGGCACGGCGCTCGACGACGGGCGCACCATGGTCTGGCCCTATTACGTCAACGGCCGCCCCAAGATCCGCTGCTTCATGCCCGGCAGCATGACGTGATCCGGAACGGGCTCGGCAAAGTAAGAGAAGCTCACATCGATTGTCGGGCCGCCCGCACTTCGGCGAATTCGGCGTCGGGGTGGCTGACGATGGTGGCGACCATGATGCCGCTGATGATCAGCGACCAGGCGGTGTTCCAACAGATCCAAAACACGAGCCAGCCTCCCTTTTCCCTCTCTCACGCCCCGAGCTAACGGCAGAGCGATGCCGCCGTTCCCGGCGCGGGGCCTGCCGCGAGGGCGGCGGCAAGGAACTATTTTGGTTTGGTCGGCGGCGCCGCCCGATCGGTTTGGCCGGTGTGGCGCTTTGCCACGACATCCGCATCGCGCTCGCCCTCGTGCGGGCGCGGCGGAAGCTTGGGCTGGCCGGCTTGACCGCCATGCTTGCCGCCCATGTCGGGCTTGCCTTCGAGATCGTTTGCGCGGGACATGTCGGTTCAATGCGTTCGCAGCGCATTGGTTCGCGACAGCATCGGCCGTTTTCGCCCTGTGAACGGCCTCATAGAACCGCCGCTCTTTGCAGTGCAGGATCGCTGACGCGGCCCTTGGCCTCGCGGCTTGCACCGATGGATTGGCCTGATGCGAAAACGACTCATCCTCTGGACCCTCATGACCTCCGCCCTGGTCGCGATCACCGTGTGGACTATGCTCGGGCCGCCGGACCAGCCGTCCGGGTTGCGTCTGCCCTCCCGAACCGCAGCGGCGCGCTGACCCGGCATCCCGCGACCGATGCGATTTCGGCATCGATCGATCCCCATTGGATTTTGGTGCGGCGTCGCTCCGCCCGCTATGCTCGCGGCAAAAACGATAATACCGCGAGCCAGCTTTCAGGAGGAGCCCATGTCGAGACCGATGTCGAGACCGATCCGACGCATCGCATCGCGCGCGCCACGCGCTGCGATCGCCGCCGCCCTGTTCGCTTCCCTTACCCTCATTTCTGGAGTCCGTGCCGGTATGGCCGAAACCTTTGCCTATGTCGGCAATGCCGACAGCAACGACATCAGCGTGTTCAAGATGAGCGAGAGCGGCGAGATGACGCTCGTGCAGACGGCCGCCTTCAAGGGCGTCGAAAAGCCGGGCTCCTCGACACCGCTCGCGATCACGCCCGATCATCGTACGCTGATTGCCGGAATCCGCTCGCAGCCCACTCTCGCGGTGAGCTTTGCGATCGATCCCAGGACGGGCGAGCTCAGCCATCTCGGCAACGGACCGCTCGCGGACAGCATGGCCCATATCGCCATCGACCGCAGCGGCAAGTACCTGTTCAGCGCCTCCTATGGCGGCAACAAGGTCGCGCTGAATCCGCTGCTTGGCAACGGGGTTGCCGGCGAGCCCAAGCAGGTGATCCCGACCGGGCTGAACGCGCACGCCTTCCTGCCTTCGCCCGACAACCGCTTCGCATTTGCGACCAATCTCGGCTCCGATCAGGTGCTGGCCTTCGCATTCGATGCCACGACCGGCACGCTGACGCCGAACGACCCGCCGGGGCCCAAGGTGCCGGAGAAATCGGGGCCGCGGCACTTCGTGTTTCATCCCGGCGGCAAGTTCGTCTATCTCCTCCACGAGCTGAACGGCGATGTCGCGGCCTTCACTTATGAAGCCAGGAGCGGCGCGTGGGACGAGATCCAGCGCACCACCGCGCTGCCGGAAGGGTTTTCGGGAAAACCTTGGGCGGCCGACATCCACATCACGCCGGACGGCCGCTTCCTCTACGCTTCCGAGCGCACCACCAGCACGCTCACCGCCTACAGGGTCGATGGCTCGAGCGGCAAGCTGACCACGATCGGCAGCGTGCCGACCGAGAAGCAACCGCGCGGCTTTCAGGTCGATCCAAGCGGCCGCTATCTCGCCGCGGTCGGCGAGCTCTCCGACAGCATGACGGTTCATGCCATCGACCAGGGCAGCGGCGCGCTGACCAAGCTGAAATCCTACCCCACCGGCAAGAAACCGAACTGGGTCGAGTTCCTGAAACTGCCGTGAGGAGCCATCGCCGACCTACGTAAACATCCGTAATTTCGCGAGGCCCGGCTTGGCGTCATATCTCGGTCATGGACCGGCAGATTGTCTTCAAATGCCCCCAGACGGGCCTGAACGTGCAGCATCGGCTTACCGACGAGCCGAGCGATCGCACGCACGTGTCGGTGTCGTGTCCGGCCTGCACGCGGCTGCATCTGATCGAGCGGGCCAGCGGCAAGCCGGTGGGTGAGCGGCGCCGCTGACGCCCGCCGCGCGCGACTCGAGCTCTTCGGAGCGAACCTGTTCTCCAATCCCGCGACTCATCAAAGACTCGCTTGTCAAAGACTTGCTTGCCGCGACTGCCGGCGGCGGCACGGCGTCCTGTTTCGGGACGACGCGGCCGTAGTGCGGGCGGCGGCCATCTGCTATCGATTGGAGGCATAGCCCAAGTGGAATTTACCCAATTGGAATTTCCGATGCGTCATTTGCCCCGCGCCGTTGTTCGAAACCTGTGCCCCGCAGCCGTCGCCGGCCTGCTCGTCCTCAGCCCCCATCCGGCCGGTGCCGCCGATGACGACGCGCCGAAGGGGCCGGCGGTCACGGTGCTGAAGGTCGCGAAATCCTGCTTCTCCGACGTCGTCGAAGCCACCGGCACGATCATCGCGCGTGAGGAAACCTCGGTGCGGCCCGAGCGGCCCGGCCTGAAGGTCACGGACGTGCTGGCGGAAGCCGGCGACACCACCACCGCCGGCCAGGTGCTGGCCCGGCTGGCGCTGCCCGAAGGCGGCACGCTTCAGGTCACCGCGCCCGTGGCGGGGGTGATCGCGACCTCGACCGCGCAGATCGGCAACTTCGCCTCGGCCAAGGGCGAGGCGCTGTTCACGATCGTGGCGCGCAGCGAGTACGACCTCGTCGGCCTCGTGGCCACCACCGATGTGCGCAAGCTCGCGGTCAATCAGCAGGCCACCGTGCGGATCCCAGGTGGCGGCGACATCAGCGGCAAGGTGCGCCGCATCGGACCGACCGTCGAGCCGAACATCCAGCAGGGCATGGTCTATATCGGCATCTCCTCGCAGAAGCGGCTGCTGCTGAATGGGAGCGGGCGCGCGCTGATCAAGACCGGGCAGAGCTGCAACGTGGCGGTGCCGCTGACCGCCGTGCAATATTCGTCCGCCGGCACCGTGGTGCAGGTGATCCGCCGCAACCGCGTCGAGACCAAGCGTGTCGAGGTCGGCTTGATGTCCGGCGGCAATATCGAGGTCCGCGACGGCCTTAGCGAGGGCGACGTCGTCGTCGCCCGCGCCGGTGCCTTGCTGCGCGAAGGCGATCCGGTGCGTCCCGTGATGGCGAGCGCGGAAGCGGCGAAGTAGGAGCAACGTCGTAGGGTGGGTTAGCCGAAGGCGTAACCCACCTCTTTGCTTTCCAAGCTGACGCGAGAGAAGCGGTGGATTACGCCTTCGGCTAATCCACCCTACAAGAGCCGCGAACTAACCGCCGGCTTCGCCGAAACGGACGTCTTCGAGCAGCGACGACGATACGGTCGGGACCTGGTCGCCTTCGCTGGCGCGGGAGATGGCGAGGCGGGTCTTGTTGAAGACGCTCTCGGCGCTGCCGGGCTTGCTGAGGTTGTTGAGGAACTCGCTGACCAGCACGCTGTGCTCGCCCTTCCCGTCGTCGACGACTTTGCCGGGCGAGGCGGAGGTGAGGATGAGCGCATTGTCGGACGCGCTGATCGGCGCGAGACCGTGGCTGTAGGAGCGGAAGCGGCGCTCGTAGGGATTGCGGCGGGAGGCGTCGACCACGACGAGCTTCGCCTTGGCGCCCTGCTCCTTCATCATCTCGAGCACGCCCTCGATCGACACGCCTTGGCGGCGGACGTCCTTTTCCTTCCAGATCACGGCATCGACCGGCAGCATGTAGCTCTCGCGGCCGGCCTGCACGCCGTAGCCGCCGAAGAACAGCATGACGACGCTGTCGCGGGTGATCCGCGACTTCAGGCGGCTCACGGCGCGGACCATGTCGTCGCGGGTCGCATCTTCCACCATGTCGACGTCGAAGCCGTTCTTGCGCAGGGACGAGGACAGCGCACGGGCGTCGTTGATCGACTGCGTCAGCGGCGCGCTGGCGTCGGGGTAATGTCCATTGCCGATGACGAGCGCCAGGCGCGAGCTCTGGCCGATCGAACCGGTGATCTGATCGGTCGAGACCGCCTTGGCGGCATCGATCGCACGCATGTTGAGAGCAGCATGGGCGCCGATCACCAGCGACACCGTGCCGATGAGGGCCGCGGCGAGGGCGATCGTACGTCTGGAAAAGTCGAGCTGCTTTAGATTCATCTCGCTTCGTTTCCTGTGCCAAAGACCTACCAAGCGCGCGCACACTGTTTGAGTAGCGCGATAGCGGCTTTAGGTTTGAGGGATTGGCCGGGGATGTGACCCCGAATTGCGCGCAATTTGCGGCGCCGCACCAAACAAACCCTTAACCGGATATAGGCCCTGGGGCAATAGATTGCTCAAAATTTGAACTAAGCGTCTGAATATACTTGATAATTCTCCGATCCAAATTGCCGCCTTTACGGCTTCCCCGTAGCCTTCCGGAGAGCGATCATGCAGCCTTCGTGCCGGCTTTTCCGTGACTTCCATCACATTTGTTTTTCCCGCGAATCCGGGTAGCTTTTTCAACGACTTGCAGGGGGTGGCGCGCAGATGGCAGCGTGCCTGATGTCCCCGACCAAGGCCCCCGCGACCAGGTATTTCATGAGCTTTCATTATTTTGCCGGCGCCGCCTGCCGGGCGCTGACGGCGCGGAAGGACGGCCCCTCGCTTTACGACGTCTGCGATCCCGTATTGTCGGATACGGCCAGCGGCGATCCGCATCTCGCCAAATTCTACAGGACCGCCCTCGGCAATCCCGCGCTGCGGATCCTGCTCCGCCGCGCCGGCCTGCCCGAGCTGCGCGACGAGGGGATGCTGACGCGGCTGCGCGCGGCCCTCGCCCAGGCCCGCGACGAGGCCGAGCCCGACTGGGCGGCGGTCGGGCAGCCGATCGCCGATCTCGTCGACAGCATCGCGCTCGACCACCCCAAGCCGCCGCCGGTGCCGTTCACCGCCACCATGCCGCAGAGCGCTGAGATCGACGGCGTGATCCGCGATTGCGCGCAGCATCTGCTCGGCTCGTACCGCCGCAACGGCTTCCTGCCGACCTACGCCGCCTTCAACCTGATCGGCGATCCTGATGTCCGCGGCCGCGAGCTGATCGTGGCGCTCACGGGCCTCAACGCGCGCGGCTACAAGAATTCCTCGCTGCTGTTCAACCTCGCCCGCGTCTTCATCGCGCGCTCGCCCGCGCGCGCCGTGGTCAATCCGCCCTGGAAAGGCATTGCCGAGCCGATGTGGGAGCCGGTGCAGATCCGCCACCGCTCGGCCTATTACGACGCGTTCTTCATCGAGGCCCTGCTCGGCTTCGTCGAGACCGGGCTCGCCTCCCCGGCCGACAAGGTCGCGGCGGAGCGCGCGATCGCCGACATGGTCGATTTCTGCGTCAACATCAGTCGCGAGGAGGTCGAAGGCTTGGGCGGCGCGCGCTTCAACGTCGTCACCGCACTGGCGCCGGCGCCGCATCCGCGCTTCTCCCGTTACTTCGCGCAGATCAAGCAGGACCTCGGTTTCGGCATCTACGTGCCGGATTGCGACACCACGGCCTGCTCGATCTCCGCGGCGACGCAGGCCGGCTGTACCGACGCGATCATCGACCAGCCGCTCCTGGACTTCTATGCGGGCTATCAGGTGCGCGCCGGCGTCAACGAACCGCGCGTGACCGTGCCGCTCAACGACAATATCGACTATGAGGGCGGGGTTGCGACCTGGATCGACAATCTCAAGGGCGAGCGCCCTTACGGCAACGATCTCGATCCGACGCTCAATCTCGACATTCTCGAGGTAAGCTTCCGCAACCTTGAGCGCTGGAAGGTGCTGGAGACGCCGTCGCGGCTTGCAACATTGCACCGGATCATCGGCTTTCAGAAGCGGCTGGCCGCCAGCGGCGCCTTCGCCAATCCGCGCTCGCACATCTATTATCTGCCGGAGCTCTACAGCGCCTATTTTGGCCGCTGCTATGCCGCCTTCCTGGCGCTGCCGCTGGCGGCGCAGGCCGCGATCGATCCCGCCGGCGATTTCGATTTCATCCGCCATCGCGTGCTGTCCTACGTCAAGGGCGAGCTGATGGCGGCCGAGATGAACGTGTTCGACGCCGCGCTGGCGCTGATCGCGCTCGGCCATCTCGGCGCCGACCCGCGCGCCTTCGCACCGGCGCTGAACGTGATCGTCGCCGGGCTCGGTGAAGGCGGCCGCCGCGGCCCGTTCCGCGCCTATGAATGGAACAAGATGAAGACGCCGACGCGGATCCTGGTCGGTGGCCCGGAGGTGACCTCGGCGTTCGTGCTGATGGGGCTGGCGGTGGCGAAGCGGGCGATGGCGCGAGGGTGAGGGGTCTCGTAGGGTGGATTAGCGAAGCGTAATCCACCATCTGACCTCCGCGGATACGAACAGTGGTGGGTTACGCCTTCGGCTAACCCACCCTACGAGACCGTCGCAAAATGACAGGAAGTTGAAAGCCTATCTGTTCGGCATGCGCTGGCCGCGCGGCCAAAAGCCGACCACAATTGCGCCGTCTATCGAGATTTTCATCACAACTGGTCGGGCATGTTGCGAAAGGTCCTGATTGCGCTGTCTTTGTTCGCCATCCCTTCGCTGGCGGATGCCGCCGAGATCACCGGCACGGCAAAGGTCCGCGCTGGCGATGCGGTGGTGATCGGCACCACGCGGATCCGGCTCGGCGGCATCGACGCGCCTGCAATCGACCAGCTCTGCCTTAACACCAAGTCCGAGCGCTGGACTTGCGGCGTCGCGGCCCGCGATGAGCTCGCCAGATACGCCGAGGGCAAGACTTGGGTCTGCCGCCCGAGATCGGTCGACCGGCGCGGCCGCACCGTGGCGCGCTGCGAGGTCGGCGGCGAGGACATCCAGAAATGGCTGGTGCGCAACGGCTGGGCGCTGGCCTACGCCCACATGTCCCGCGACTATGAAGCCGATGAAAAGGCCGCGCGGGAGGCCAAGGCAGGGATGTGGCAGGGCGCCTTCATCGCGCCGTGGGACTGGCGCGTCCGCAACAAGAAGACCGCGATCCTCGGCGCGACCAAGCCGCCTGACGGCGCGCACGCGGTGCTGCTCGCTTCGGCCTCGGGGCCGGTCGCGCCGTCGCCGGACTGCACCATCAAGGGCAACGTCAACAGCTCCGGGGAGTGCATCTTTCACCAGCCGACCAGCCGCTGGTACACGCAGATCAGGATGAAGATCAGCAAGGGCACCCGCTGGTTCTGCTCTGTCGAGGAGGCCGAAGCGGCCGGTTGCCGGGAGACGAAGCGATAACCCAGCCCTGCATTTTGCGCGCTTTTCTCGGGACGCGCCGGCACGTAAAAGCATGATTCAGCGACCCACCATCCTGTTCTCAGGCAATAAGGACCGACAGCAATGACCGTTCGCGCGGGCCGGGAGTTTCTGGCCATCCCCGGGCCCACCACGATGCCCGACGAGGTGCTGCGGGCGATGCACCGTCCGGCGATCGACATCTACTCCCAGGAGATGCTGGATCTCACCGAGAGCCTGCTCAGCGACATCTCCAAGCTGTTCGCGACCAAGGGCAAGTCCTACATCTACATCGCCAACGGTCACGGCGCCTGGGAAGCGGCGCTGAGCAACGTTCTGTCGCGCGGCGACAAGGTGCTGGTGCTGGAGAGCGGACGCTTTGCGATCGGCTGGGGCAACGCGGCGGCGCTGATGGGCGCCGAGGTCGAGGTGCTCAAGGGCGATTGGCGCCGCGCGGTGCGGCCGCACGAGGTCGAGGAACGCCTGCGCCGCGACAAGGAGCACAGCATCAAGGCCGTCGTCGTGGTCCAGGTCGACACGGCCTCCGGCGTGCAGAACGACATCGAGGCGATCGGCAAGGCGATCAAGGCGAGCGGCCATCCGGCGCTCTACATGGTCGATACCGTCGCCTCGCTCGGCTGCATGCCGTTCGAGATGGACAAATGGGGTATCGACGTTGCGATGTCCGGCTCGCAGAAGGGCCTGATGACGCCGCCCGGCCTCGGCTTCGTCGCCGCCAATGCGCGCGCGCTCGAGGTGCACAAGAAGGCCAATATGTCGACGCCCTATTGGAGCTGGAGCGAGCGCGAGGGCACCGAAAATTATCGTAAATATGCCGGCACCGCGCCGGTGCATCTGCTGTTCGCGTTGCGCAAAGCGATCGACATGCTGCACGAGGAAGGGCTCGAGAATGCCTTCCGCCGCCACAGCCTGCTCGGCGAAGCCGCCCGCCGTGCGGTCTCGGTCTGGTCGGAAGGCCAGGTGCTCGGCTTCAACGTGGCCGAAGCCAGCGAGCGCTCCAACACCGTGACCACGGTGACGATGAGCAACGGCCACGATCCGGCGGTGCTGCAACGCTATTGCAAGGACAAGTGCGGCGTCGTGCTCGGCACCGGCATCGGCGATCTCTCCGGCCAAGCCTTCCGCATCGCCCATATGGGCCATGTCAATGCGCCGATGCTGCTCGGCACGCTCGGGGTGATTGAGGTCGGGCTGAACGCGCTGAAGATCCCGCACGGCAAGGGCGGGCTGGAGGCGGCGGTCGCGTATCTCGGGGAAGAGGTGGCGGTGTAAGTCGCGCGCGCGCCTCTTCCTTCTCCCCTTGTGGGAGAAGGTGGCGCGAAGCGCCGGATGAGGGGTTCTATCCGCGATTCCCGACTGCCAGGACTCGCGGATAGGTCCCCTCACCCGTCTCGCCGCTGCGCGGCGAGCCACCCTCTCCCACAAGGGGAGAGGGGAAGATCAGCGCTCCACCCGATACGCCTCCACCTGCGCCTTCAGCTCATTCAGCGACGCGAGCGGCGCTTTCGGGTCGACGCGGTGCTCCCCGCTCGCAAGCCATCTCAGCACCTTCGCATCGATCACCGGCGAATGGTGGATGACGTCGCTGTAATTGTTAAGATCGTGCGTGACGGCCTTGATCGCGCGGAAATCGTGCAGGCGGACGTTGGGCAGTTGCGTCAATCGCCGCGCAATGTGTGCCGTGAGATCGGTGACGATCTTCAGAGTTTCGGGCGAGGCATCGCGCATCGCGACGAATTGCAGGATCGAATAGGGCGGGAGGTAGATGTCGAAGGTCACGTCGGGGTGGCGCGCGATCAGGCCGACGGCGTCGTGCTCGAAATGCCGGACCATGGCTTGGTAGCTGTAGCCTTCGCCGAGGAAGCGACGGCGCACGGGATCAGTGATGTAGGTGAAGGCGGCGAGCGTCTTTCTGGCGTTGTAGTCTCGCGCGACGTCGAAATCCCGCGGCAGGGCGTAGATGTCGTCGATGTCCGCCAGCGCGAACTTGACCGGCAGATAAGGCGACGCCCGGGTCAGCGGCTCCCGCAGCAGCGGGACGGATCGCAGCAGCGCGAACACCGATTCCTTCGCCATCGCCGCGCTGAACAGATAGGAGGCGATGCCCTTGGCGGTTCGGCGATAAAGATCGACGGACAAATAAGGGTCGGTCTCGATGTCCGCGGCATCGATGAAGATGAAATCGTCCATTTCCCAGATCACGCGCCTTGCGCCGCGGTCGATCGCCTGCTCCAGCACGAAGGCCTGCTGACGCGAGTTGGAGCCGGTCATCGCCAGCTTTAGCGAGCGGACACGAAGCGCGCGATCGATGTCGCTCTGGCGGAAATGGATCGCAAGCGAGGTGCCCATGAAGGCGGTGTCGAACGGCTGGCTGCTGATCAGCCCGGCATTCTGCACGCGCGTGTCCTCCGAGTAGAAGGCCGGGACAAGGCGCGAGGGGCGGAACAGCTGCAGGGGATCGACGATGAAGGTGAGCGCCGCGGCGCTCAGTACGCAGGCCACGCTCGCCAGCAGAAGACGCCCGAGATGGGTGAATGCGCCCTGCATCAGAATCGGAAATAGATGAATTCGCTGTGGCTCTGGATGCCCAGGAAGCCGAAGGCGAGCAGCAGCGAGGCCGCATAGAGCACCAACGGCCGCGTGCGCCCTGCCCGCAAGGCCTCGCCGACCTCGCGGTTGCCGTGGTCGTATCCGATCAGCGCTTGTGTGTTCGGCGCCAGCCACACCAGCGCCGCATAGATCGCGACTTGCACCAGGGCCGCGATCTCCTCGCGGCCGAGCACGAGGTTCGAAGGGGCAGCCATGGCGTGGAGCACCCGCAATGCCCAGGCGACGCTCTCGGCACGGAAGAACACCCAGGCGATGACGACAGCGAGGAAGGTCAGCACGGCGCCGGCGATGCGAGCTGGGCGTGCAATCAGCGGCGGACCGTTCGGCACCAAGGCATTGAAGGCATGATTGACGCAGAGATAGGCGCCATGCAGCGCGCCCCAAATGACAAAAGTCCAGGCCGCGCCGTGCCAGAGCCCGCCGAGCAGCATCGTGATCATCAGATTGACGTAGCGCAGCACGCGGCCGCGGCGGTTGCCGCCGAGCGGGATGTAGAGATAGTCGCGCAGGAATTGCGACAGCGTCATGTGCCAGCGCCGCCAGAACTCGACGATGCTGGTGGCCTTGTAGGGCGAGTTGAAATTGACGGGCAGGAAGATGCCGAACATCAGCGAGATGCCGATCGCCATGTCGGAATAGCCGGAGAAGTCGAAATAGAGCTGGAAGGTGTAGGCGAGCGCGCCAAGCCAGGCCTGGTCGAAGCTCGGCGAGCGCGCCTCGAAAGCGAGCGCGACCAGCGGCTGGATGCCGTCGGCAAGGCAGGTCTTCTTGAACAGGCCGATCGCGAAGATGATGACACCGCACAACATGAGATGCCCGTCCGGGCGCTTGGTGTCCTCGTGCTCGAATTGCGGGATCATGTCCTTGTGATGGAGGATGGGCCCCGCAATCAGATGCGGGAAGTAAGTCACGAACAGCGCGTAATGCGGCAGCGCATAGGCCGCGACCTGGCCGCGATAAGCGTCGACCAGAAACGCGATCTGGGTGAAGGTGTAGAAGGAGATGCCGACCGGCAGCAGGATGTGGAGCGCGACATGCGTGCCGAGCAGCGCGTTGACGTTCTCGGCGACGAAGCCGGCATATTTGAAGATGCCGAGCATGAGGAGATCGCCGACGAGGCCGACAGCGAGAGCGGCCTTTCGTTGCGGGTGCGTGAGCTCCGCCACGATGAGAAGATGGCCGACGCCGTAGTTGAAGGCGATCGAGAGCAGCAGAAGGGCGACGAACTGCCAGCTGCCGATCGCGTAGAAGGTGATCGAAGCCAGCGCCAGCCAGACCACCGGAGCCAGATTGCTGCGCCGGCCGAGCCGGAAATAGCCGGCGAGCACGACCGGCAGGAACAGCAGGATGAACGCATAGGAATTGAACAGCATCGGGCTGGACCGGCGGCGGGATATTGTCCCTCAAAGCACACAAGGGGCCGATCAACAACCCGGCAGCATGGGCGGTCGTGCTGGCAATCCGCGGAATCGGAACGATATAAGGGAACGCGCCTTCTCGCTCTCCCCGTTCTTACGGGGTCGGGACGAGCTGCGCTCGCCCTGAGAGGGTCGGGGTGAGGGGCCCGTCTCCGCAGGCGAGATCTGTCGAGGGGCCTGTACCCCCTCACCCGGAATTTGCTCTCGCAAATTCCGACCTCTCCCCGCAGGCGGGGAGAGGTTAAGAAGGCGAGCCGCGACACGTAGTTGATGAGGACCGAGTGACCCAAGCCAAGACGCCTTCGAAGCCCCCCGTCGCCCCGCGCCGGCTGCATTCCTTCACGCGGCACGGCATTACCGTGACTGACGATTATGCCTGGCTGAAGGACGCGAACTGGCAGGAGGTGCTGCGCGATCCCGCCGTGCTCGATCCTGACATCCGCAAATATCTCGACGAGGAGAACGCCTACACCGAGAGCCTGCTCGGCCACACCTCGGGCCTGCAGAAGACGCTGGTGCGCGAGATGCGCGGGCGGATCAAGGAGGACGATTCCAGCGTCCCGTCACCGGATGGGCCGTTCGCCTATTTCCGCAGGTTTCGCGAGGGCGGGCAGCACGAGCTGTTCGGCCGCATGCCGCGCGACGGCGGCGACGGCCAGATCGTGCTCGATGGCGACGCGCTCGCCAAGGACCACCAATATTTCAAGTTCGGCGGCAGCCGCCACTCCTACGATCACAAGCTGCAGGCCTGGAGCGCCGACACCAAGGGCTCGGAATATTTTTCGATCCGTGTCCGCGACTGGGCGACGGGAAAGGACCTCGACGATCTCGTCGAGGAGACCGACGGCGGCGTGGTCTGGACCGCGGACTGCAGGAGCTTCTTCTATGTGAAGCTCGACGACAATCACCGCCCGATGCAGGTTTGGCGGCACAAGCTCGGCACCAAGCAAGCCGACGACACGCTGGTCTATGAGGAGCAGGATGCCGGCTGGTTCACCCACCTGCATGAAAGCACCAGCGGCCGCTTCTGCGTCATCGCCGGCGGCGATCACGAGACTAGCGAGCAGCGGCTGATCGATCTCGCCAATCCCGAGGCGCCGCCGCGCCTGGTCGCTACGCGCGAGGAGGGCGTGCAATATTCGCTCGCCGACCGCGGCGACGAACTTTTCATCCTCACCAATGCCGACGATGCCATCGACTTCAAGATCGTCACCACGCCGCTTAGCCAGCCCGAGCGCAAGAACTGGCGCGATCTAATTCCGTATCGGCCCGGCATCTACATCATCGACCTCGATCTCTATGCCGGCCATTTGGTGCGGCTGGAGCGCGCCAATGCGCTGCCCTCGGTCGTGATCCGCGACCTCGCTAGCGGGGAGGAGCATGCCATCGCCTTCGACGAGGCCGCCTATTCGCTCGATACGATGGGCTCCTACGAATTCGACACGACGACACTGCGCTTTGCCTATTCGTCGATGACGACGCCGTCGGAAGTCTATGATTACGACATGGTCAAGCGCACGCGCGTCTTGCGCAAGCGGCAGGAGATTCCGTCAGGCCATGACCCGGCCGACTACGTCACGACCCGCATCATGGCGAAATCGTATGACGGCGCCGAGGTGCCGGTCTCGATCCTCTATCGCCGCGGACTGAAGCTCGACGGCGCAGCGCCACTGTTGCTCTACGGCTACGGCTCCTACGGCATGGCCATGCCGGCCTCGTTCAGCGCCAACCGCCTGTCGCTGGTCGACCGCGGCTTCGTCTATGCCATCGCCCATATCCGCGGCGGCGCCGACAAGGGCTGGGGCTGGTACCTCGACGGCAAGCGCGAGAAGAAGACGAACTCGTTCGACGATTTCGCCGCCAGCGCGCGGGCACTGATCGACGCGAAATACACCAGCGCCAAGCGCATCATCGGCCATGGTGGCTCGGCCGGCGGCATGCTGATGGGCGCGGTCGCCAACCGCGCCGGCGAATTGTTCGCCGGCATCGTCGCAGAGGTGCCGTTCGTCGACGTGCTCAACACCATGCTCGACGACACGCTGCCGCTGACGCCGCCGGAATGGCCGGAATGGGGCAACCCGATCGAGAGCGAGAAGGATTTCCGCACCATCCTGTCGTATTCGCCTTACGACAACGTCGCGGCAAAGGACTATCCGGCGATCCTGGCGATGGGCGGACTGACTGATCCCCGCGTCACTTACTGGGAGCCCGCCAAATGGATCGCGCGCCTGCGCGCCACCATGCGCGGCGGCGGCCCGGTCCTGCTCCGCACCAACATGGGCGCCGGCCACGGCGGCGCCTCGGGGCGCTTCGACCGGCTCGACGAAGTCGCGATCGTGTACGCGTTCGCGCTGTGGGCGGCGGGGATGGCGGAGGCGTGACGTCGTAGCCCGGATGGAGCGGAGAGCAATCCGGGATTCGCGCAGAGATCAACACTGTTCCCGGATTACGCTCCGCTCCATCCAGGCTACGAGAGCGCTACCGCCCGTTCTTCTTGCGCCATTCCGCGAAATCGGTGAGCGTCTGCGGATCGGTGGCGGGATAGAGACCGAAGATGCCGCGGCCCTTGCCGACTTCCTCGGTGACGAAATCCTCGAACGCGGTCATCTCGAAGGTCTCGTTGGCGATCTCGTCTGCCAAATGCGCGGGGATCACGATGACGCCGTCGGCGTCGCCAAGGATGACGTCGCCGGGAAACACCGGCGCATCGCCGCAGCCGATCGGCACGTTGATCTCGATCGCCTGATGCAGCGTCAAATTGGTCGGCGCCGAGGGACGGTGGTGGAAGGCGGGAAAGCCGAGCCTTGAGATCTCGGCGGAGTCGCGAAAGCCGCCGTCGGTGACGACGCCGGCGACGCCGCGCTTCATCAGGCGCGTGACCAGGATGGCGCCGGCCGAAGCCGCGCGCGCATCCTTGCGGCTGTCCATCACCAGCACCGCGCCCGGTGGGCAATCCTCGACCGCCTTGCGCTGCGGATGGGAGCGGTCCCTGAACACGTCGATGGTGTTGAGATCCTCGCGCGCCGGCATGTAGCGCAGCGTGAAGGCCTCGCCGACCATGGCCGGCTGGTCCGGGCTCAAGGGGCGGACGTCCTGGATCATCTGGATGCGCAGACCGCGCTTGAACAGCGCGGTGGCGACGGTGGCGGTAGAGACGGATTTGAGTTTGTTGCGGGTGGCTTCGGTGAGTTTGGTCATGTCGTGCTCTCTCTCGTTCGTCATTCCGGGGCGCGCCACTTGGCGCGAGCCCGGAATCCATACTCCCTATCGTGGTTATGGATTCTCAGGTGCGCAATTGCGCACCATAGCCCATCGCTTCGCGATGTCCCGGAATGACAGGTGCTAGTAGATGGACGGCTCGCCGATCGGCGCGCCGAAATCGGTCTCCAGGAAGTCGAAGTCGCAGCCGTCATTGGCCTGCTTGATGTGCTTGGTGAACATCCAGCCATAGCCGCGCTCGAAGCGGCGCGCGGGCTGCTTCCAGGCGGCGCGGCGTTTTGCGAGCTCGGCCTCGCTCACATCGAGATTGATGGTGCGCGCAGCGACATCGAGCGTGATGCGGTCGCCGTTCTGCACCAGCGCCAGCGGGCCACCGATATAGGATTCCGGCGAGACGTGCAGGATGCAGGCGCCGTAGCTGGTGCCGCTCATGCGCGCATCCGAGATGCGCACCATGTCGCGCACGCCCTGCTTCACGAGTTTTGTCGGGATCGGCAGCATGCCCCATTCCGGCATGCCCGGTCCGCCCTGCGGCCCCGCATTGCGCAGGATGAGGATGTGATCCTCGGTGACGTCGAGATCGGGATCGTCGACCGCCCTCTTCATGGAGGGATAATCGTCGAACACCAGCGCGGGGCCGGTGTGCTTGAGGAAGCGCGGCGCGCAGGCGGAGGGTTTTATGACGCAGCCGTCGGGCGCGAGATTGCCCTTGAGCACGGCGAGCGCGCCCTCCTTGTAGATGGGATTGTCGATACCGCGGATCACGTCGGCATTGTAGACCTCGGCCCCCTCGATGTTCTCAGCCACCGTCTTGCCTGTGACCGTGATGCAGTCGAGATGCAGATGCGCCTTGATCTGACCCATCAGCGCCGGCAGGCCGCCGGCGTAGAAGAAGTCCTCCATCAGGTAGGCATCGCCGCTCGGGCGGACGTTGGCGATGACGGGCACCTTGCGGCTCGCCGTCTCGAAATCGTCGAGGCCGATGTCCTGACCGGCGCGGCGGGCCTGCGCGATCAGATGGATGATGGCGTTGGTGGAGCAGCCCATCGCCATCGCGACCGCAATGGCATTCTCGAACGCCTTGCGGGTCTGGATCACCTTCGGCGTCAGATCCTCCCACACCATCTCGACGATGCGGCGGCCGCATTCGCTGGCCATGCGGATATGGTTGGCATCGGCAGCGGGAATCGAGGAAGCGCCGGGCAGCGTCATGCCGATCGCTTCCGCAATGGCGGTCATGGTCGAGGCGGTGCCCATGGTCATGCAGGTGCCGTAGCTGCGGGCGATGCCGGCCTCGATGTCGAGCCAGTCCTTGTCCGAGATCTTTCCGGCGCGGCGCTCGTCCCAATATTTCCAGCCGTCGGAGCCGGAACCCAGCGTCTTGCCCTTCCAATTGCCGCGCAGCATCGGGCCTGCCGGCAGATAGATCGCCGGAATGTTCATCGAGGTTGCTCCCAGGAGCAGCGCCGGCGTCGTCTTGTCGCAGCCGCCCATCAGCACCACGCCGTCGACGGGATGGCTGCGGAGCAGCTCCTCGGCGTCCATCGCCAGCAGGTTGCGGTAGAGCATGGTGGTGGGCTTGAGCAGCGATTCCGACAGCGACAGCGCCGGCAGCTCCAGCGGCAGGCCTCCCGCCATCAGGATGCCGCGCTTGACGTCCTCGACGCGCGACTTGAAGTGCATGTGACAGGGCTGCGCGTCCGACCAGGTGTTGAGGATCGCAATGATCGGGCGGTCCTTCCACTCCTCCGGCGCGTAACCCATCTGCATGGCGCGGGAGCGATGGCCGAACGAGCGCAGATCGTCGGGCGCGAACCAGCGCGCGCTGCGGAGCTGGTTGGGCGTCTTCTTCTTCATGATGGGCCCCATTTCTGGATGGTATTCCGCTCGATCACGCGGAAGATCAGGGCTCGACAAAGAGCCGGATGATGATCTCGGTCAAGAGGCCTGTGAAGACTGCAGGTATGCCGAGGAGGGCAAGGGGAGCTTTGGGCGCTGGCGTGCAGCCGCAGCGGGTAGATCGACCGGCTGCGCCGGCTACATCTGCCCTCACCCGGGTGCGGAAGGCGGCCTACGCCGCTCCCGCGACGATCGAATTAGCCGGAGCCATTCCCTTTTTAGGCCGCGTTGCGGCCGCTGCGCCGTTCCGGCCCGTGGTAATCGGCATCGCCGCTCTTGCCGCGGTCCATCGGACCGGTGCGCAGCCTGACGAAGAAGGCCTGGACCTCGGCGGCGAGGCGTTCGGCCGCCCCCGCGACGTGGTTCGCGGCACCCATCACCTCGTCGGCCGAGCGATTGGTTTCCGCGATGGCGCCGGAGACGGCGCCGATGCTGGTCGCCAACGTCTGTGTCCCTGTCGCCGCCATCTGAACGTTCTGCGAGATCTCGCGCGTGGCGGCCCCCTGCTCTTCCACGGCGCTTGCGATCGCCGCGGTCACCTCGTCGATCCGGCGCATGGCGGTCGCGACCTCCTTGACGGAGGCGACCGCGCTGCCGGTCGCATTCTGGATCGCGACAATGTGCTGCGCGATCTCCTGCGTCGCCTTGCGGGTCTGCTCGGCCAGCGCCTTGACCTCGGACGCCACCACGGCAAAGCCGCGACCGGCCTCGCCGGCGCGCGCGGCCTCGATGGTGGCGTTGAGCGCCAGGAGGTTGGTCTGGGCCGCGATCGCCTGGATCAGGTCGACCACCGAGCTGATGCTCTGTGCGGCGTGCGCGAGCCCTTCGATCTCACTCTCGGAACGCGCGGTCACCTCGCCCGCGGAGCGCACGGTCGTGTTTGACAGCTCGATCTGGCGGCCGATCTCGACGATGGAGCCCGCGAGCTGCTCGGCCGCCGCGGCGACGGTCTGGACGTTGCCCGCGGTCTGTTCGGAGGTGGTCGCTGCGGACGCGGCCTGGCTCGTCGCATGATTGGCGATGCCGCTGAGGCTCTCTGCGGTCTGCCGCATGGTGCCCGCATTCTCGCCGACTAGGGCGAGCAGGTCGCGCGAGGTCGCGCGAAATTCCTCGACCGCTCCCTCCATGTTGCGGTTGGCCGCTTCGCGTGCCTCCGCCTCGCGCGCGAGGGACGCCGCCGCCCGTTGCTGGGCAATCACATTGTCGCGGAATTTGGCCACCGCCTGCGACACCACGCCGATCTCGTCGCCGCGCTCGGCCGTCCTGAATTCGACGCTGGTGTCGCCACCGGACAGGCGCGCGGAATCGCTCACCAGCTCGATGATCGGCCGGGTGATGGAGCGCGCAACCAGGATCGCAATCGTCGCTCCAAGAGCAAGTGCCGCGGCGAGCAGGATCCATTGCAGCAGGAGCAATCTTTCGACCGCGTCGGCCACGCTGCGGGCGTCGTCGGCGAGCTTCGACTGTTGATCGCTCTTGAGACCGCCCGAGCGCTTGCCATCGGCGTCCTTGCGACCGTCGAGCAGGTCGAGGATCCGGGCGGCGCGCGGCGCGGCCTCGGTCGACAGGATGAAGACCGGCATATTCCATTGCGGCGTCTGGCGGATGGCGAAGATCTTCTGCGGCAGCGGTATGAACGCCTCGTTCGCCTTGACGATGGCCCGATAAGCGGTCGCCTGCCGTGCGGTGAGCAGATCGGTCTGGGTACCGACCGACGCAAGCGCGGCCCTGAACGTCGCCAGCGGCTTTTCGAACTTGTCACGATCGGCCGCCTCGCCCGAGGCAACGTACAGGCGCAATTGAGATCCCGCGGCGGCAAGATTGCCACGCACATCGGCAAACGTCTTGAGCAGGCGCTTGCGCGGCGGCGTCGCCTCCAGCGCCTCTTCCTCGTCGATCATGCCGGTGATCTCGGCGAACATGGCCGAGATCAGCGGCGCGGCTTCCTTCGCCAGCAATTCGCTCGCCGGATAGGCCGAAGGCGTGAAGGCGGCCGCTTCGGCCTTGTCCTGGGCCTTGCGGAATTCCGCCATCAACGTTCTGGCCTCGCTCCAATTGGTCTTGTTCTGGGGGCTGGAAAAGCCCTCTGCCATGCGGTCGACTGCAGCGGCCGTGCGATCCAGCTCGGCCCAGACCGCGGCCCGGTCGCGCTTGCCCTGCGCATCGCCAGTCAGCAGATAGCCGCGCAGCGTCGAAAGCGTGGAATAGAGATTGCCGACGAGCTCCGTGCTCGCGATCGCGACCGGCGCGCGTTGATCCACGACTGTCCTGATCCGCGACGAAATGTCCGAGACGGCGGCGACGGTGTAGATGACGGTCGCTGCGAGCAGGCCGCAGATCAACGCGAAGCCGCCGAGCAGCCGGGTGCGAATTCCGGTGTTCGCGATCGATTTGAACATGAGAGATCTCGAGCTGGTGGCCGGTTGGGGGAACCGGCTTCGTCGGGTAAAGGAATGCCGAAACTGAAATACGCGAGGTACCGAGATGGAACTCGCGGAGATAGTAGTTCGCCCTCTTTAATTCGCGGTGAAGATCGGGTTCCGTACAACTACGGCGGGAAGAATATCTCCTGTCTTTGAAACGACTTATTGCATTTCGGACCGGATCGCATATGCACGCAAGCGTGCGTACCGGCCACAGCGCCTCGTCTGTCGCCACGCCAGGAAGGCATTCGCGGCAAACGCGAGGTGCTTGCAGCGCGGCCAGAATCCGCGCAACAATTTCGCATTTGTTGCTTTGATTTGGCGCCGCTGGAACGCCCAATGCGGCCGGAGGATTTTAGGCGTGGCCAACATCCTGATCGTGGATGACGATCCGGCCGTCCAGTTCACCATCCGGCTGCTGCTGGAACGGGCTGGTCATCACGTGACGGTCGCCGAGGATGGCCGCAAGGGGCTGGCGCTGTTCGAGGCCAGCCGGTTCGACCTGCTGTTTCTCGACATCTTCATGCCCGGTATGGACGGACTGGAGACGATGCGTCACATTCGGATGCTGGCCCCAGCCGTTCCGATCGTCGTCATCTCCGGCCGTTCGATCACGCCGGATGCCTATGCGGAGCCGGACTTCCTGAAGATGGCGACCAAGCTCGGCGCCGTGGCCAGCCTGCAAAAGCCGTTCCGGCCCGATGCACTGCTTGCCGTGGTCGCAGATTGCCTGAAGGCCGACGCGCCAGAGGGGTCCGATGTCCGCTCCGGCCGCCGATGACAAGAACGCCTCTGCTGCAAGCCAAAAATGGCGCAGCGCTGCGGCAGGTCCGGCGAAACTCCCCATGCGAGCAGTAACGACGCTGGCCACGCGGCTGGCCCTCGCGATGATCCTGCTGGTTGCTGTCACCGTGGCCGCAGTCGGATGGTTGGGCTATCGCAACACCACACAGGCCGTCATTCCGCGGGTGCTGGAGCGGGTCGAAGCCCAATCCCGCCTGCTTGCAACCAACCTTGAATCCTACGTTGCCGGCGTACGCGGCGATCTGGTCGGCTATCGCGCCGCAGCGGCAATCAACGGCCTGATCCGGGCTCATGCCGGCGGCGGGATCGATCCGGCGGACGGCGTCTCGCAGCAGACCTGGCGCGAGCGTATCGCGGCGCGGCTCGCGGCCGAGATCGACGCCAAGCCCATCTACGGGCAGTTCAGGATCATCGGCGTCGACGACGACCAGCGCGAGCTGGTCCACGTCGATCGTTCGGGTCCCAACGGAGCAGCCCGGATCGCTCCGGACAGCGAATTGGAGCGCAAGAGTGGCCGCGCCTACTTCCAGGAAACCATACGGCTCGGGCCCGGCGAGATCTATGTGTCTCCCATCGAGCTCGCGACCCGTCAGGGGGGAACGACGGCGCCTCACGCGCCGACTTTGCGCGTGGCGATGCCGCTGTTCACGGCCGACGACAAGCCGTTCGGCATCATCGTGGCCAATATCGACATGCGCCCGGCACTCGAGCGGGTCCGCGCGGCGACAACCTCGGGCGGAGATATCTACGTCGTGAATGCGCGCGGCGACTATCTCGTCCATCCCGACCGGACGCGGGAGTTCGGGTCATCGCGGGGCCATCCGACCGATTGGCGCAAAGACCTTCCGTTCTTGTCAGAACTGGCCGGCACGTCGGACGTGGCCACGCGGGTCACAACCGACGAGGCGGGCCGGACGAGCGGCGCGGCATTCGTGCCGTTATCGCTTGCGGGCAAGGAATGGGTCGCCATCGTCGCGACTGTTCCCCCGTCCGTGTTCGGCCGCGTGCCGGCCGCCATTCAAAAAACGTCCCTGCTCGTCGGCGTGCTGGCTGTTCTCGCCGCGGCTGCGCTCGCGGTGCTGCTGGCGCGCTCGTTGACCCGCCCGATCGGGCGTCTGACGGAGGCGGTGCAGGCCATCGGCAGCGGACGTCCCGCGGAGATCCCCGTCGATGCTAGCGGCGAGACCGGCGTGCTGGCCCGGGCCTTTGCGCGGATGGTGGAGGAGATGCGCGCGAAAACGGCCGCGCTCGAACGCGAGATCGAGGAGCATCGCCTCACCGAGGCCGCGCGGAGCCATCACGCGGCGCGCGAGAACCTGTTCAGTGCCGCGGTGGAATCGTCCGACGATGCGATCGTCATGCAGACGCTCGATGCCATCATCACCGGCTGGAATCCGGCCGCCGAACGCCTTTACGGCTATACGGCGGAGGAGGCGATCGGCAAGCCCACCTCGATCATCGTCCCGTCCGACCGCCGCGAACAGGGCAAGGACTATCTGCGGCGGATCGCGCGGGGCGAGCCGATCGAACGCTTCGAGACGGTCCGCCTGCGCAAGGACGGCACGCCGGTCGAGATTTCGCTCGACCTGTCGCCGATCAAGGGACCGTCGGGCGAGATCATCGGCGCGTCCGGAAGCGCGCGCAGCCTGACCGAGGCGCGGCGCGCCGAGCGGGCGCTGCAGCACCAACTCGAGGAGCGGCGTCAGATCTTCGAGACGTCGCAGGATCTGATCATGGTCATGGACGCGCGGGGTCATGTCGCGCAGATCAGCCCGAGCAGCGAGACCATTCTCGGCTATCGGCCGGACGAGATGATCGGCCGCAGCGGCGCCGACTTCATCCATCCCGATCACCTGGAGCAGTCCCGTGCCGAGATGCGGGCGATGCGACACGGCGAGCGCGTCAGGCTGGCCGACACCCGCTGCTACCACAAGAACGGGCACGAGGTCTGGCTGTCCTGGCTCGGCAGTTGGTCCGAGCGCGCCAAGCGCTTCTTCTTCGTCGGGCGCGACATGACGGAAGCGCGGCTCGCGCAGGAATCGCTGCTCGAGAGCGAGCGGCTCGCCCGCAACATCGTCGAGACCTCGCTCGACGCCTTCGTCCAGACCGACGAGACCGGAAGCATCCTGAACTGGAACTCGCAGGCGGAACAGCTGTTCGGCTGGCGCCGCGACGAGGTGCTCGGCAAGAGCACGATCGACCTCATTGTCGCCGAGAGCGAACGTGGCCGGGTCCGAGCCGGCCTGAAACGCTTCCTCGAAGACGAGGGTGGCCGGACGCTGAACCGCCGCCGCGAGCTGATGTGCTGCCGGCGCGACGGCAAGGAATTCAAGGCCGAGTTGAGCGTCACCGCGCTGAAGCGGCGCGAGGGCCTGCTGTTCAACGTCTTCTACCGCGACCTCACCGACAAGATCGCCGCCGATGAGCGCATCCGCCATGCCGAGAAGATGGAGGCCGTCGGCCAGCTGACCGGCGGCGTGGCGCATGACTTCAACAACATTCTCACCGTCATCACCGGGACGATCGAAATTCTCGCGGAGGCGGTCGCCAAGGAGCCGCAGCTCGCGGCGATCACCAAGATGATCGACGAGGCCGCCGCGCGCGGCGCCGACCTGACCCAGCACCTGCTCGCCTTCGCGCGCAAGCAGCCGCTCCAGCCGCGCGAGATCGACATCAACTCGCTGATCGTCGACACCGCAAAGTTATTGCGTCCGACGCTCGGCGAGCAGATCCAGATCGAATCGGTGTTCGAGGACGAGAATTGCGTTGCCATCGTCGATCCCAACCAGCTCACCACCGCGATCCTCAACCTCGCGCTCAATGCGCGCGACGCCATGCCCGGCGGCGGCAAGCTGATCGTGGAGACCGGCGCCGCCTATCTCGACGAGGTTTATGCCAGCGCCAACGACGTACCGCCGGGGCACTACGTGCTGATCGCCGTGAGCGACACCGGCACCGGAATCCCTGCGCACATGCTGCCACGGGTGTTCGATCCCTTCTTCACCTCGAAGGGACCCGGCAAGGGCACCGGACTCGGGCTTTCGATGGTCTACGGCTTCATCAAGCAGTCCGCAGGTCACATCAAGATCTACAGCGAGGAGGGGCACGGCACCACGATCAAGATGTATCTGCCGCCCGGCAAGACGCCGACGGCGGTCGGCGAGGGCGTGACGCCGGCGACGATCGAGGGCGGACACGAGACGATCCTGGTGGTCGAGGACGACCGGCTGGTGCGCGACTACGTCCTGGCGCAGTTGCATTCGCTGGGTTACGTCACGTTGCAGGCCGCGAACGCCGCGGAGGCGCTCGCGATCGTCGCGGCCGGCAAGCCGTTCGACCTTCTGTTCACCGACGTCATCATGCCAGGCAAGATGAACGGACGGCAGCTTGCGGACGAGCTGATGAAGACGCGCCCGGATCTCAAGGTGGTCTACACGTCAGGCTATACCGAGAACGCGATCATCCATCACGGCCGGCTGGATTCCGGCGTGGTGTTGCTGGCCAAGCCCTATCGCAAATCGGATCTGGCGCGGATCATCCGCAAGGCGTTGAGCGGGTGAAGGCCCGTAGCCCGGATGGAGCGCAGCGCAATCCGGGAACAATCGTGCGGCGCGCGAAATCCCGGATTACGCTTGCGCTCCATCCGGGCTACGAAACCGTCGGTGAGGAGAGATGGACCCGGCTCAGCAACGCATCATTGCATGATGCGCTGCTGAGCCGTGGCACGAGACCATGTTACGACGCGCGCTGGGCTGCGGTCATCACGATGCGGATCAGGTCGGCGGCATTGCGCGCGCCGAGCTTCTTCATGATGTTGGCACGGTGGTCCTCGATGGTGCGCGGACTGATGCCGAGCGTGCGGCCAGCCTCCTTGTTGGAGGCGCCGGAGGCGAACTGCTCCAACACCTCGCGCTCCCTGCGCGTCAGCGGCTCGCGGCCGGGGAAATGCAACGAGCCGAATTTCGGCGACGCGTTCTCCGCCTGCCTGCGTGCATAGGCACCGATCGCCTCGTCGAGACGGCCGACGATCTCGCTGCCGCGGAACGGCTTCTCGATGAAGTCGAGCGCGCCGCTCTTGATCGCGCCCACCGCCATCGCGATGTCGCCCTGCCCGGAGATCATGAAGATCGGCGCAGGATAATCCTCGCCGTGCAGCTCCTTCAGGATGTCGAGACCCGACTTCCCGGGAATATTCACGTCGAGCAGGATTGCAGCCGGCGTGCGGTTTCGCGCGACGGAGAGCAGCGCTGCACCGTCCGCAAAACAGATCACTTCATAGCCCGCCGCCTTCAACACCATCGACAAGGTGTCGCGAACGGCAGGGTCGTCATCGACCACGAAGATTTCACCGCGAGAGCTTTGTTCGGCCATGTGCCACATCCGGTTGGCATGAAGGACTCGCGTCCGCGCCATTCGTTATGGCGCTCGGCGCGGATTCGGCCCACCCGTATTTGTACGGGACATGGACTTAACGCACAAGTAGCGGCATGGCGCCTAATTGCATTGGACGGAGAATATCCATGCTAAATTTGGCCGACACGCCGCCTCCTGTCGCAACGTCCCAAGTCGAGAGCCGTGAGCTGATTGCGGCGGACCTTCGTTTACTGATCGCACAGATCGAGACCAGCATGCGCCGGATCGCCGCAGCCATGGATCAAGAACACGGCAGCGATCCGGAAGGTTCCGCAGATGTCGTCTTGCTCGACGACGTCACGCCCCGCTACGCCAGCGCGAGCGCGGCCCTCAATGTCTGCCGGGCGGGCCTCGGCCACGCCCTGCAATGTCTATCGGAATCCGGCAACGCGGCCGGAAGCCGCGTCTGACCGTATGGCGGCTCCGCAAGCTCAGGCGCGGTGCCGTTCCACGATCGCGTCGGTGGCGACACCACCCCAGGTGTGAATCGCCGGCAGGCCCATCGCGGTCTTGCCGAGATTGGCGAGGCTGATGCGCAGCGCCGCGAGATCCAGCGGCTTCGGCAGGCTCTGGAGCTCGATGCCGACCGAACGGGCGAAGCTGCGGGCGGCACTGCGGCGCTTGCCGTCCATGCCGCTGATGACGATCACGGAGCCTGCAAACTTCGCGCTCGCCATCTCGCGCAGCACGTCGACGCCGTCGCCGTCCTCCAGCACGAGATCGAGCGTCACGCAGTCGAAGCGCGCGGCGCGCAGCTTCTCGATCGCGTCCGCCACCGATGGCGCCACAGTGACCTCGTGGCCCGCCTGCTTGGCCGCGACCGTGATCAGGCGGCGCTGCGTGGCGTCGTCATCGACCACCAGGAGCTGAAGTGCACGCCGCTCGGCGCCGTCGGGCAGGTTTGACGAGATCGGGGAAAGAGAACTTCTGGGCATTGCCGTATCCTGGGATTGAGAGCGTCAATGGATACACGGCTCGCGCTGAAGCCGCGTAAAGCTGCCGCGAGCAATTGACTCGGAAACGTTCAGCAAATGTGAAGCAAAGTGCGGGAAAGCGCAGCGACGGCGGCGGCGAGATCAGGCCGCGGCGTCGTGGCCACCGGCCGCACCGCGCTTCTTCCGGTTCTTGCCGCGCAGGAACTGGATGTCCATTTCGGCGCCGTTGACACGGACCAGCTCGCAGCGACGATAGGCGAGACCCGTGGACGACAGCAGCAGGAAGAACTCCTTCAGGTTCAAGCCCTGGATCGAGCCCTCCACCGTGAGAACCGCGTCGGTGTCGGAGATCGCGTTGAGCTTGCAGTCGCGCCGCCAGGTGCCGTCGATGGCCATGATGCAGACATCATAGCCACGGCTGAAGGTCACACGCTCCGCGCCCTTGCCATCCTCGGCCATGATTATCGTCCCGCCATCGCCGCCATGCGCGGCGCCGCACCGGCGAGAACCGGCTTGGCCGCGGCCGCGCGCGGATCATTCGGCTTGTAGAGGCCGCGCCGCTCCGGAATCGGCCGGAACGTGTCGGTCAGTCCAACCACGGTCTCGGCGGCGCCGAGCACCAGGAAGCCGTCGGGCTCGATCTGGCGCGCCAGGCGGTTGAAGATATTGATCTTGGTGTCCTGATCGAAATAGATCAGCACGTTGCGGCAGAAGATGACGTCGAAGGTGCCGAGCTGGGCGAAATCGTGCAGCAGGTTGAGCTGGCGGTGCTGGATCATCGCCCGCAATTCAGGATTGATCTGCCAGGTCTCGCCGGTCTGCCTGAAATATTTCACCAGCATCTGGATCGGCAGGCCGCGCTGCACCTCGAACTGGCTGTAGACGCCGGCCTTGGCCTTCTCCAGCACCTCTTGCGACAGGTCGGTCGCGATGATCTCGACGCGCCAGCCGGTGAGGGCCGCGCCCATCTCCTTCAGGCACATCGCCAGCGAATAGGGCTCCTGACCGGTCGAGCCGGCGGCACACCAGATGCGCACGCTGCGCTTGGCCGCACGCGCCTTGATGACCTCCGGCATGATGTGGTCGCGGAAATGATCGAACGGGACCTTGTCGCGGAAGAAGAAAGTCTCGTTGGTGGTCATGGCCTCGACCACGTCGGTGATCAGCTGGCGCGAGCCGCCTTGCAGCTTCTGCACGAGTTCGGCGATGCCGGAGAGCCCGGCCTTGCGAGCCAGCGGCAATAGGCGGCTTTCGATCAGATATTGCTTGTCTGCGGACAGGTCGAGACCGGAATTATCCTTCAGGAACTTACGCAGGTACTCATACTCGGTCGGGGTCACGGATGGCCTCTCGAAAGCTGTACTGGAACACTCTGGCCCAAGCGCTTTGGGCCTGACACACTCAGACCATGACTTGTCCGACCGGGATCAAACCAACTTCAGCGAACTTGTCGGCGATGATGTCTTTGTCGAAGGGCTTCATGATGTACTCGTTGGCACCGCCGCTGAGCGCCTGAGCGATGTGAGCCACGTTGTTCTCGGTGGTGCAGAACACCACTTTCGGCTGGTCGCCGCCTGGCAGGCGGCGCATGTGGCCCATGAACTCGAAGCCGTCCATGACCGGCATGTTCCAGTCGAGCAGCACCGCGTCGGGCAGCTGCCGCTGGCAGATCTCGAGCGCCTTCGAGCCGTCCTCGGCCTCGGTGACCTCGAACTCCAGACCTTCCAGGATCCGGCGCGCGATCTTGCGCACCACGCTGGAATCATCGACCACCAAACACGTCTTCATTTCTGTTCTCCGGCTTCGATGTTTCGTTGGCTCAGGCGGCCATTTGCGTCTTGGTTTCGAGCTCGAGGACGCGGTCGACGTCGAGGACGACCATGAGCTGTCCGTCGAGGCGGTGGACGCCGCCGGCGAGCTTGGCCATGCGGGGGTCGAGGTTGACGGGGTTTTCTTCCTTACCGTCCTCGGG
>NZ_JADYVH010000021.1:0-77220 GCF_020193615.1 Bradyrhizobium sp. IC4059 | reverse complement strand
CAGGAACCCGCTTGCCCCCGGCCCCGCCGCTCTGTATACGCGCGGTCGGTGTCCCCGAGGCACCCGTCCAGTGCGGGCCACCATACTGATCCTTATGAAGGAATGCACGCGTCGTCATGAGCCGCCTCGTGATGAAATTCGGCGGCACGTCCGTCGCCAACATCGAACGTATCCGCAACGTCGCACGCCATGTGAAGCGTGAGGTCGATGCCGGCCACGAAGTGGCCGTGGTCGTCTCGGCGATGGCCGGCAAGACCAACGAGCTGGTCGCCTGGTGCACCGAGGCCTCGCCGATGCACGACGCGCGCGAATATGACGCCGTGGTCGCCTCGGGCGAACAGGTGACGTCCGGCCTTCTTGCCATCGTGCTCCAGGGCATGGGCATCCAAGCCCGCTCGTGGCAGGGCTGGCAGATCCCGATCAAGACCAGCGACGCCCATGCCTCGGCCCGGATCGAGGACATCGACGGCAGCGAGATCATCAAGCGCTTCAAGGACCGAAAGGAGGTCGCGGTCATCGCCGGCTTCCAGGGCATCAACCCCGAGACGGGTCGCATCACCACGCTCGGCCGTGGCGGCTCCGACACCTCGGCCGTGGCGATCGCCGCCGCCGTCAAGGCCGACCGCTGCGACATCTACACCGACGTCGACGGCGTCTACACCACCGACCCGCGAATCGTGCCGAAGGCCAAGAGGCTCGACAAGATCGCATTCGAAGACATGCTGGAACTGGCCTCGCAGGGCGCCAAGGTGCTCCAGGTCCGCTCGGTGGAACTCGGCATGGTCCACAACATGCCGATCTTCGTCCGCTCGAGCTTCGATAAGCCCGAGGATATCGACCCGCATGCCAACCAGCCGCCCGGCACGCTGATCTGCAGCGAGGAGGAGATCATGGAAAGCCACGTCGTCACCGGTATCGCCTTCTCCAAGGACGAGGCTCAGATCTCGGTGCGCCAGATCGAGGACAAGCCCGGCGTTGCGGCCTCGATCTTCGGCCCGCTGGCTGATGCCAATATCAACGTCGACATGATCGTGCAGAATGTGTCCGAGGACGGCAAGACCACCGACCTCACCTTCACCGTGCCGGCCGCCGACTTCACCCGCGCCAAGGATACGATTACCGCAGCCAAGGCCAAGATCGGCTATGCGCGGCTCGATACCGCCACCGATGTCGCCAAGATCTCGGTGATCGGCAGCGGCATGCGCAGCCATGCCGGCGTCGCCGCCCAGGCGTTCTCGGCGCTCGCCGGGCGGAACATCAACATTCGGGCCATTACAACCTCCGAGATCAAATTTTCGGTCTTGATCGATACCGCCTATACCGAGCTTGCGGTGCGCACCTTGCATACGCTCTACGGTCTCGATCAGACCTGACGGTCTTTCCGGAAAACCGCTTCGCACTTTTCCGGACAGTGCCAAAAGGCTAATTTTCTCTTAGCGGTCGCAGCAAACGCGAAGGTGTACACACCTTCGCGTTTGGCAGGCGTTTTGCTTGGCAAAACAAGCCTCAATTCGCTATACGGCGGACAGGGTGGGCTGCCGCAGACTGTGTCCCAGTTCAGGCGGCGCTGATTCGGTACGAGCACTCAATCTCCCGTGGATTTGGGCTTGTGCCTGCGCCGGACAAACAATTTGATTGTTTTTCTGGAATTTTGGTCCAGCCGCCGGCCGATATCGCCGGGCCCGGCCGATGGAGGAGATTGACGGTTCATGCGGAGCGCGTCGGGAGGTCCCCGCGTCTTGTTGAGACGGCTCCGCGAGACCATGGCGGAGCAGGTCTCGGCCCAGGAGCGGCTGGACAAGATCGTGGTGCTGATCGCCGCCAACATGGTGGCCGAGGTGTGCTCGGTCTATGTGCTGCGCATCGACAATACGCTCGAGCTCTACGCCACCGAAGGTCTCAACCGCGAGGCGGTGCACCACACCGTGCTCAGCGCCCATGAGGGCCTGGTCGGCCTCGTCGCCAGCGAGGCGACGCCGCTCAATTTGAGCGACGCGCAGAGCCACCCGGCGTTCTCGTTCCGGCCCGAGACCGGCGAAGAAATCTACCATTCCTTCCTCGGCGTGCCGATCCTGCGCGCCGGCAACACGCTCGGCGTGCTGGTGGTGCAGAATCGCGCCAAGCGCAATTATGTCGAGGAGGAGCTCGAGGCGCTCCAGACCACCGCGATGGTGCTGGCCGAGCTGATCGCCTCCGGCGAACTCTCCGCCCTGGCGCAGCCGGGCCAGGAGCCGGCGGCGCGCCATTCGGCGCAGAAAGTCGGTGCCATCCTGTCGGAGGGCATCGCGCTCGGCCATGTCGTGCTGCACGAGCCGCGCGTCGTCATCAAGGACTACATCGCCGAAGACCTGCCGAAGGAGATCAAGCGGCTCGATACTGCGCTCGCCAAGCTGCGTGCCGATCTCGACCGCATGCTGGAGCGCGGCGACGTCGCCGAAGGCGGCGAGCACCGTGAGGTGCTTGAAGCCTATCGCATGTTCGCCAACGACCAGGGCTGGTCGCACAAGCTGCACGAGGCGGTCGCGACCGGCCTCACCGCGGAAGCCGCGGTCGAGCGCGTCCAGTCGGACACCCGCGCGCGCATGCTGCGCTCGACCGACCCCTATTTGCGCGACCGGCTGCACGATCTGGAAGACCTCGGCTACCGCCTGATGCGGCAGCTGGTCGGCCAGGATCATGCGCCCTCGCGCGAGCAGCTGCCCGACAACGCCATCGTCATCGCCCGCGCGATGGGCCCGGCGGCGCTGCTCGACTACGACCGCAAGCGCCTGCGCGGCATCGTGCTGGAGGAAGGCACCGCGAACTCGCACGTCTCGATCGTGGCGCGGGCGCTGGGCATCCCTGCGGTCGGCGAGGTGCCGAACGCGCCTGGAATCGCCGATCCCGGCGACGCCATCATCGTCGACGGCACCTCGGGCTCGATCTATGTGCGCCCGTCGCAGGAGATCGAGGCGGCCTTCGCCGAGCGCGTGCGCTTCCGCGCCCGCCGCCAGGCGCAGTACCTGGCGCTGCGCGACCGGCCCTGCGTCACCAGGGACGGCCAGAAGGTCGAGCTGATGATCAACGCAGGTCTTGCGATCGACCTGCCGCATATCGAGGACACCGGCAGTGCCGGCATCGGCCTGTTCCGCACCGAGCTGCAATTCATGGTCGGTCAGAGCCTGCCGCGCACCAGCGACCAGCTCGCGCTCTATCGCACCGTGCTCGATGCCGCCGGACCTAAGCCCGTCACCTTCCGCACGCTCGATATCGGCGGCGACAAGGCGCTGCCCTATATGGAAGCGGTGATCGAGGAAAACCCCGCGCTCGGCTGGCGCGCGATCCGGCTCGGGCTCGATCGTCCCGGCCTGTTGCGCGGCCAAATCCGCGCGCTGCTGCGCGCCGGCGGCGGCCGCGCGCTGCGCATCATGTTCCCCATGATCTCGGAGGTCGCCGAATTCGACTCGGCCAAGGCGCTGGTCGAGCGCGAGCTCACATACCTCCGCCAGCACGGCCACACGCTGCCTGAACGAATCGACATCGGCACCATGGTCGAGGTGCCCGCCCTGCTCTACCAGCTCGACGAGCTATTGAAGAAGGTCGATTTCATCTCGGTCGGCTCCAACGATCTGTTCCAGTTCCTGTTCGCGGTCGACCGCGGCAACGCCAAGGTCTCCGAGCGCTTCGACACCATGTCGGCGCCGATCATGCGCGCCTTGCGTGACATCGCGCGCAAGGCGCACGCGGCGCAGAAGTCGCTCTCGCTGTGCGGCGAGATGGCCTCCAAGCCGATCGGCGCACTGGCGCTGATTGCGCTGGGCTACCGCTCGCTCTCGCTCTCGGCGACCGCGCTCGGCCCGGTCAAGGCGATGGTGCTCGACCTCGACGCCAAGAAGGCCGAAGCGATGCTGGGCCCTCTGCTGGATGCGCCTGCGGGCAGCGTCTCGATCCGGCAGAAGCTGACGGAATTTGCCGAGGCCGAGGGCCTTGCGTTGTAGCGGGCCTGTCGCCAGCTTCCCGCCGCCCTCGCCTCCTTCCGCACTTTGAGACAGAACCGATGTCGTCACTTCCCGAAGCCAAACTGGACGTCCTGCTCGCGCATCACGCTTCGCTCGAGGCCGAATCGCTCGGACAGCTCGCCTCCGAGCGTTACGTGCAGATCACGCGCGAGCTCGCCGAGCTCACGCCCCTGATCGAGGCGGTGAAGGCCTATCGCGCCGCCGTCAAGGAGCTCGCCGACACCGACGCGTTGATCGCCGATGCCGCCACCGATGCCGAGATGCGCGGCATGGCGGAAGCCGAACGCGACGAGCTCGCGCCGAAAATCGAGGAACTGGTCCAGAAGATCCGCGTCGCGCTCCTGCCCAAGGACGCCATGGACGACCGCAACGTCATGCTGGAAATCCGCGCCGGCACCGGCGGCGACGAGGCTTCGCTGTTCGCCGGCGACCTGTTCCGGATGTACGAGCGCTTCGCCAGCTTGCAGGGCTGGAAGGTCGAGGTGATCTCCGCCAGTGAAGGCACCGTCGGCGGCTACAAGGAAATCATCGCCGAGATCCAGGGCCGCGGCGCATTCTCCAAGCTGAAATTCGAATCCGGCGTGCACCGCGTGCAGCGCGTGCCCGACACCGAGACGCAGGGGCGCATCCACACCTCCGCCGCGACGGTCGCCGTGCTGCCCGAGGTCGAGGACGTCGACGTGGACATCAAGAACGACGACCTGCGCATCGAAACCATGCGCGCAGGGGGCGCCGGTGGCCAGCACGTCAACAAGACGGAATCGGCGATCCGCATCACCCACATCCCGACCGGCATCGTGGTGATGATGCAGGACAGCCGCTCGCAGCACAAGAATCGCGCCTCCGCCATGAACATCCTGCGCTCGCGCATCTATGACGCCGAGCGGCAACGCGTCGAGGCGGCGCGCTCGGCCGAGCGCAAGGAGAAGGTCGGCTCCGGCGACCGCTCCGAGCGCATCCGCACCTACAATTTTCCGCAAGGACGCGTCACCGATCATCGCATCAACCTCACGCTCTACAAGCTGCCGCAGGTGATCGCGGGTGAAGCGCTCGGCGAACTGATCGACGCACTGACGACGGAGCACCAGGCCGCACAGCTCGCTGCGCAAGGCGCGGCGGCCTGAGGCGTGAGCAACCCCTTCACCGGACAATCCATCGAGAGCGCGCGGCGGGCGCTGGCTGCGCAACTGAGATCGGCACGGCTCGACGAAGCCGAGCTCGACGCGCGCATCCTGATCAGTGCGGCACTCGGCCTCGACCTCACCGGCCTGGTCACGCAGGCGGCCCGTCTCCTGACCGCGGCCGAAGCATCGCGGCTCACGCAACATGCACGGCGCCGCATCGCCGGCGAGCCGGTGTCGCGCATTCTCGGGACGCGCGAATTCTGGGGCTTGCCGTTCCGCCTGTCGGAAGCAACCCTGGTGCCGCGCCCCGATACCGAGACCGTGGTCGAGCTTGCGCTCGAGATTCTCCGCGAGCGGCAGGTATCTCACCCGCCGCGGATCGCCGACATCGGCACCGGCTCGGGCGCGATCCTGCTCGCGCTGCTGCACGAAATCCCCGATGCGTTCGGCGTCGGTACCGATCTCAGCCAGAACGCGCTCATAACCGCCAGGGACAATTCCGCGGCGCTGGGACTCGCCGACCGCGCCGCCTTCGTCGCCTGCTCCTACGCCGCGGCGCTCGGTGGCCCGTTCGACCTCATCGTCTCGAATCCGCCCTATATTCCCTCGGCTGAAATTCCGAAATTGAGCATCGAGGTGCGCGAGCACGACCCGCATCTGGCGCTCGACGGCGGCAATGACGGATACGACGCCTATCGCGCCCTGATCCCGCAGGCGAGCGAGCGGCTCGCCCCCGGCGGCGCCCTGGTCGTCGAGGCCGGACAGGGCCAGGCCCAAAATATTGAAACCTTGATGAGGGCCGCCGCGTTATCGCTGGACAGGTCACCCAAGGCCGACTTGGCGGGCATTCCGCGGGCCGTTTCGGCCCGAAAAATGCCCCCATAAAAGCCGGATTGGCCTGCAAAAACCACTTGGAATATCCCGTGGGAACGACTACGTTCCGGTCAACACATCGGTGCCGGCCCCGTAGACCTACGGGCGAAAGCCGGGCTCTCGGGCGAGAGCTTTACTGATTGAAGGTTCCAAGCCGCAGGTCCTGTTGAGCGCGATGGCCAGTGGAGCTGCGCTGCTCTCTCCGACCGCAAGTGAACGAAAGCCTGATATTGCGCTTGAACACTTACGCAAGAAAGCTGGGCTTGTTTCGGCAGGCGAAATGAATGGGTTCGCTGGCAATGGATGCTGGCGGGTGGGGAACGCGTCTTTGTTGAACGCGACGGTCGACGAACATCGGCAGGGTTGGATCCGCTTTTGCGCGGTGCGCGCAAGACATGTGAGCCACTGTCACCAGGTCACTCCTAGCAATCAGTAATGCGTGCAACCTTTAGGGCTGGAATTAAAGGCAGGACATGAGAAACGGTCAGAACAAGCAGCGGATGCGCAACCGCAACAACAATAACAACAACAACCGGCGCGGCCAGAACCCGATGACCCGGGTCTACGAATCCAACGGACCCGACATCAAGATTCGCGGCACTGCTTCGCACATCGCCGAAAAGTATCTCCAGCTTGCACGTGACGCGCGCTCCTCCGGCGATCCCGTTGCAGCCGAGAACTACTACCAGCACGCCGAGCATTATTTCCGCCTGATCGCGGCGGCTCAGGAGCAGTTCCGTCAGAACCAGCAGCCGCGCGGCGATGAGCCCATCGCCAGCAGCGACGAGGGCGAGGACGACGGTGAGAATTTCTCGGCCTTCGGCCAGGAGCCCGGCTTCGTCCCGCAGCCCCAGCCGCAGCCCTTCATGCGCGACCGCGACGGCCAACGCGATCATCACCAGCCGCGCGACAACCAGCCGCCCTATCAGCGCGACAATCAGCAGCCGCGCGAGCACCGCGAACGCGATCACCGTCCGCAGCCGCAATATCAGCCGCAACCCGCCAACCAGCCGCAGCCTGTCATCGCCGATGGCGGCGTCGACCGCCTACCCTCCTTCATCACCGGCGCGCAGCCGCAGGTGAACGGCAATCAGGGCGGCTTCGAGGGCGGCGGTGGCGGCGAGCGCTATCCGCGTCGGCGGCGCCGGCCGCATGGCCCGCGCCCGGAGCGTGAAGCCGCTCCGGTTGCTTCCAGCGACGAAGTCGCCCCCGGCGAGTAAGCTCTTCTGACTTTCCGACTCGAATCGTCCCGGCCTCGCCGGGACGATTTGCTTTTGACGCTGTGCGTTGGCCGGACACAGACCCACCTCTCCGGAAGGGAGAGGTGAAGCTAACTGCGCGTCACCGTCGTCGAGGATGGCACCAGCACGGGCTTGGCGAGCGAGGGAATCAGCCGCGCCCGCTCGCGCTTGGCGGGGATCGCGCGGTAGACCTGCTTGGTCGCCTCCACGATGTGGACGCCGGCAAAAGGCAGTGACAGCGCCGCACCGGCACGTTCCCACATCTGGGCCGATTTCAACACCCAGCCGCCGGCATAGGGCGGCATGAACAGCGCCTCGCCCCAGGCGGTCGGCGTGAACCAGGTCTGGCGCAGCAGCTCGGTGATCTGCGAGCGCGAATAGGGCCGGCCATGGCCGAACGGCGTGCTGTCGGTGCGGGTCCACACCCCACGCCGGTTCGGGATCACGGCGATGACGCGCCCAGAGGGCGACAGCACGCGCCACACCTCGCGCAGCAATGCGGCCGGATCGTCCGACATCTCCAGCGCGTGCACCAGGAGAATGCGGTCGACCGCGGCGTCGGGAAGCGGCAGCGAGAACTCATCCACCAGCGAGGCCAGCGCGGGCCGTCCCGTCGGCCATTTCAGGACACCCTGCGCCGCCGGCATGAAGGCGAGGCAGCGCTCGGCGTCCTCGCGGAACAACCCCAGATAGGGTGTGGGATAGCCGACGCCGAGCACGCGCTGGCCCTCGGCGCTGGGCCAGCGCTCCCTGATGCCGCGATTGATCATTTGCCGCGCCACGATGCCGAGGCGGCGGGAATAGAACTCGCGGAGGTCGACGACGTCGATGGTCATGACCGCAATGTAACATGCGCCAGGGCGCCGCTGCGCGCGGAATATTGCATTGCCTGCGCAACGTTAACGCCATATTTGTCTGGCGGGGCTGAGCGCGATGGAGATGACATGGCCGCCGAAATTCGTACTTTCAACTGTTTAAACGACAATTTCGGTTATCTGATCCACGATGTGGAAACCAAAGCGACGGCCTCGATCGACGCGCCGGAGGCCGGCCCGATCCTCAAGGCCCTGGAGCGCGAGGGCTGGCAGCTCACCGACATCCTGATCACCCATCATCATGGCGATCATGTCGGCGGGGTCGCCGAGCTCAAGCAGAAATACAATTGCCGCGTCGTCGCGCCGCACGACAAGACCACGAAAATCGCCAACGTCGACCAACGCGTCGCCAATGCCGACGTGGTCAAGATCGGCAATCTGCTGGCGCGCGTGGTGGAGACGCCCGGCCACACGCTCGACCACATCTCCTACGTGTTCGACAATGAGAAGACGGTGTTCGCCGCCGACACGCTGTTCTCGATCGGCTGCGGCCGCGTGTTCGAGGGCACCTATCCGATGATGTGGGATTCGCTGCTGAAGCTGCGCGCCCTGCCCGACGACTTCAAGCTCTATTGCGGCCACGAATATACGGCCTCCAACGTCAAGTTCGCGCTCACGATCGAGCCGGACAACGCGGCGCTCCAGGCGCGCGCCGCGGAGGTGACAAAGCTGCGCGCCGAGAACAAGCCGACCATTCCCTCGCTGCTCGGCGAGGAGAAGCGCGCCAACGTGTTCCTGCGCGCCGATGAGCCGGCGGTCGCGGCCAAGCTGCATATGAAGGGCGCGGATCCCGCTGCGGTGTTCGGCGAACTGCGCGAGCGCAAGAATAAATCCTGACGCACAAGTCCTGAAGCACACATCCCGACGAGGATCGATGCCGACCGCAGCCGAGATCATCGCACGCCTCGAGCTCCGCCCGCATCCGGAAGGCGGACATTATCGCGAGACGTTTCGCGACCAGAGCACGGACGCCAACGGGCGTTCGCGCTCGACGCTGATCTACTTCCTGCTCGCGCGCGGCGAGCGTTCGCACTGGCATCGCGTCGATGCGGTGGAGACGTGGCACTATTACGCCGGCAGCCCCTTGACGCTGCGCATCGCCCATGACGGCTGCTCGCAGCACGAGGTGCGGCTCGGCGCCGACCTCGGCGGCGGTGAGCGGCCGCAGGCGATCGTGCCTGCGCTGGCCTGGCAGATGGCGGAAACCACCGGCGAGTGGACGCTGGTCGGCTGCACCGTGGCGCCCGCATTCGAGTTCGCAGGCTTCGAGCTCGCGCCGTCCGGCTGGGAGCCGTAGCTCCGCTCCAATCATCGCTTCCGCAGCACCATGTCCTTGGCCGCGATCAGGCCGCCCCCGGCAATGAGGATCGCAGCAAGGGCGATGTTGGCGCTGGCCTTGGCGAAACCGGCAGCGATGAGGAATCCCGTCGAGAGCAATGGCGTCGCGTAGGAGGCGGCGCCGAGCACACGGATGTCGCCGCGCTTCATGCCGATGTCCCAGGCGTAGAACGCCGCACCGACCGGGCCGATGCCGAGTGCGATGACCGAGAGCCATTGCACCGTGGTCTCCGGCCAGACCGTGGCTTCAAGCAGGCCATGCATCAGCGCGGCCAATATTGCCGTGGCAAGACAGAAGCCCGCGACCGCATCGGTCGGCACCGCTTTCAACCGGCGCGACAGCACCGAATAGGTCGCCCAGACGAACGCCGCGATGAAGGCCGCGATGAGACCCGGCACAGCTCCAGGCGCAAAACCGCTGGTGTTGCCGGCGAACAGCAGCACCGTGCCGACGAGGCCGAGCACGGCGCCGATGATGTGGTGCGCCGCCAGCCGCTCGCCCGGCAGGAAGGACGAGAACAGCACGATCAAGAGCGGCCACAGGTAATTCAGAAGGCCGGCTTCGGCCGGCGGGGCGAAGCGCAGCGCGAGGAAATACAGCCCGTGATAGCCAAACAGGCCGCCGACGCCGACGATCCAGACGGCGAGCGGTTGCCGCAAGCTTCTCGCCGCCTCGCTCCGACCGATCCAGGTGAGCAGGCCGACGACACCGCCGATCGCGAAGGTCATCGCAGCGAGCTGAAACGCCGGGATCTTTCCGGTCGCCACCGTCATTACCGACAGCAGCGACCACATCAGGATCGCGGTCAGACCGATCAGCGTGGCAGTGCGGGGAGTCATTGGCCCAATGTTTCCGTCATGGCCGGGCTTGTCCCGGCCATCCACGTTCTTCCGTGGCGACGGCTGTTGTAAGGCCGTGGATGCCCGGGACAAGCCCGGGCATGACGATGTGGACAATATCAGCCTGCGTGATGCGATCGCATCACACCATGTACTGGCCGCCGTTGACCGAGAGCGTCGAGCCGGTGATGGCGCCGGCTTCATCCGCGGCGAGGAACACGACGGCACGCGCGATCTCTTCGGGCTCGCCGAGACGGCCGATCGGAATCAGCGGCAGGATCGCCTTCTCCAGCACGTCCTTCGGCACTGCCTGCACCATCTCGGTATTGATGTAGCCGGGACAGATCGCATTCACGGTGATGCCGCCCTTGGCGTTCTCCAGCGCCAGGGCCTTGGTGAAACCGATCTCGCCGGCTTTCGCTGCGGAGTAGTTGACCTGTCCGAACTGCCCCTTCTGGCCGTTGATCGAGGAAATGTTGATGATGCGACCGAACTTGCGCCCGCGCATGCCTTCGATCACCTGGCGCGACATGTTGAATAGCGAGCCGAGATTGGTGTTGATGACGGCGTTCCACTGCTCAAGCGTCATCTTGTGGAAGGCACCGTCCTTGGTGATGCCGGCATTGTTGACCAGCACGTCGACCGGGCCGACCTCGGCCTCGACCTTCTTCACGCCCTCGGCGCAGGCCTCGAAACTGCTGACGTCCCACTTGTAAACCGCAATGCCGGTCTCGGCCTTGAATTTCTCCGCGGCAGCGTCGTTGCCGGCATAGCTCGCCGCAACCTTGTAGCCGGCGGCCTTCAGCGCCTTGCTGATCGCAGCACCGATGCCCCGCGTACCACCCGTCACCAATGCAACACGTGCCATGTCGTATTCCTTCCCTCTTCCTTGGACGCTTCGGACTTTTCTGACGTGATCGCTTTTTAGCTACGGATTATGCGGTTGGTTTGACGGACATCAAGAACAAAACGCCCGGCATCGAGCCGGGCGTTTTTCTTTAGTCGAGGCTTGTCGGGTTGCGAAGAATATTTGATTTGCAACCGCTGCCTTTTTAGTCGCGTGCAACGCACGCGCTGACGTGTGCGGCGCACCCGTCAGCTGCGCGTAAGATCAGTCGCGCGCCACACACATGGCGATGCCCATGCCGCCGCCGATGCACAGCGTGGCCAAGCCCTTCTTCGAATCGCGCTTCTGCATTTCGTGCAGCAGCGTCACCAGCACGCGTGCGCCGGACGCGCCGACCGGATGGCCGATCGCGATCGCACCGCCGTTGACGTTGACCTTGGAGGTATCCCAGCCGAGGTCCTTGTTGACCGCGCAGGCCTGTGCCGCGAAGGCTTCGTTGGCCTCGATCAAATCGAGATCGCCGACGCTCCAGCCGGCCTTCTTCAGCGCGGCGCGCGAGGCCGGGATCGGGCCCGAGCCCATGATCTTCGGATCGACGCCGGCCTGCGCCCAGGACACGATCCGCGCCAGCGGCTTCTTGCCTTCCTTGGCGGCCTGCTTGGCGGTCATCAGCACCACGGCGGCAGCGCCGTCGTTGATGCCCGAGGCCGAGCCCGCGGTCACCGTGCCATCCTTCTCGAAGGCGGGCTTGAGCTTGGCCATCGCGTCGAGCGTGGCGCCATGGCGCGGATATTCGTCGGCGCTGACGACGACGTCGCCCTTGCGGGTCTTGATGGTGACGGGGACGATCTCGTCGTTGAACTTGCCGGCCTTCTGCGCCGCCTCGGCCTTCTGCTGCGAGGCCACGGCGAACTCGTCCTGCTGGGCACGGGTGATCTGCCATTGCCGCGCGACGTTCTCGGCGGTGTTGCCCATGTGGTAGCCGTTGAAGGCATCCCACAGGCCGTCCTTGATCATGGTGTCGACCAGCTCCAGGCCGCCCATCTTCACGCCGCCGCGCAGATGCTGGGCGTGCGGGGCCATGCTCATCGATTCCTGCCCGCCGGCGACCACGATCTCGGAATCGCCGTTGAGCAGCGCCTGGTAGCCGAGCGCAACCGTGCGCAGGCCCGAGCCGCACAGCTGATTGACGCCCCAAGCCGGGCTCTCCACCGGAATGCCGGCGCCGATCGACGCCTGGCGGGCCGGGTTCTGGCCTTGGGCGGCGGTCAGGATCTGACCCATGATCACTTCGGAGACCCGGCCGGGCTCGATGCCGGCGCGCTCCAGCGCGGCCTTGATGGCAACGGCGCCGAGGTCATGGGCGGGAAGGGTCGCGAACGCTCCGTTGAAGCTTCCGACCGGGGTGCGGGCGGCGCTGACGATGACGACATCGTCTGACATGGGCATCTCCTGGGGCTTGAGGTTCTTGTGAAGGGGGCAGGCGGGCTGGAAAGCGATCGCCAGTCTCGTCAGCCATCCTGTTAACGTCGTTGAGGCATGTCAATCGGCCGGGGCCCGAATTCATACCGCAGCGCATTCAAAATAGCGTTCTTGGCGTTTTCGCAAGCAGGATTTTGCTCTGCAATTAACCGTGCCGCACAAAACGGTAGCGTGAGCCCTTTGAAAATGCTTATTTTGTTGCGTTGCGTACTCTTCCCGCCCTGCGGCATTGCCCGACAGGTTCCCGTTCTCCGCGTTTGCAAGTGAGAGCCCATGGCGAAATCAGACCAACCCACCACAATCAAGAAATACGCGAACCGCCGGCTCTATAACACCGGAACGAGCACCTATGTGACGCTCGAAGACCTCGCCGCGATGGTCAAGGACGGCGAAGACTTCCTGGTCTATGACGCCAAGACCGGCGACGACATCACCCGCTCCGTGCTCGCCCAGATCATCTTCGAGCAGGAGAACAAGGCCGGCCAGAACCTGTTGCCGACCACCTTCCTTCGCCAGCTGATCCGCTTCTATGGCGACAGCATGCAGATGGTGGTGCCGAAATATCTGGAGCAGTCGATCGCAACCCTGACCCAGGAGCAGGAGAAGTTCCGCAAGCAGATCGCCAATACGCTGTCCGGCACTCCTTTTGCTCCGTTGGAAGAGCAAGTCCGCCGCAACATGGAGCTGTTCCAGCAGACCTTCTCGATGTTCAAGCCGTTCGCTGCGCCCCGTCCGGCGGCCAGCCCCGAGCCGGAGCCCGATGCGAATGCCGAGGCGCCGAAGGACAGCAACATCGACGAGCTGCGCCAGCAGATGAAGGAAATGCAGGAGCGCCTCGAGCGGATGTCGAAGAAGGACGAATAGTCTTTCGTTCGCGCCGGCCCCTGTACGCGGGAGGGCGAGCCACGTCTGACCGAAGTAACCATTGGGACCATGTCTACGCCACCAAGGGCGAGGCCGAGGTCAGCTGGTATCAGGATAGCCCCGCGATCTCGCTCGCGATGATTCGCGCAGCCGGCTCCGATCGCGACACGACCATCATCGATGTCGGCGGCGGCGCATCGCGCCTGGTCGATGCGCTGTTGCAGGACGGCTATCGCGACATCGCCGTGCTGGATCTTTCTGCCAATGCGCTCGCGGCGGCGAAGAAGCGCATCGGTCCGGCCGCTTCGACGGTCGACTGGATCGTTGCCGATGCCACGACGTGGCGTCCGACCAGGACCTACGATGTCTGGCACGATCGCGCAGCGTTTCACTTCCTGACTGACCCGCGCGACAGGGTCGCTTACGTGGAGCGCCTGCGGTCGGCGGTCAGACCTGGCGGCCACGTCATCATTGCGACGTTTGCACCCGACGGTCCCGAGAAATGCAGCGGCCTGCCGGTGCAGCGCCATGACAGCGCCAGCCTTGCAGCGGAGCTCGGGCCGGAATTTGAACTGATCGAGACGCGCAGCGAGACGCACCACACGCCGTGGGATTCGACGCAGGCGTTTCAGTTCAGCCGGTTTCGGCGGCGCGGCTCGTGAGCGGCGCCCGCACGATCCACAAACTCGTCATTGCGAGCGCAGCGAAGCAATCCAGACTGCCGCCGCGGAAAGACTCTGGATTGCTTCGCTGCGCTCGCAATGACGGAGAGACTGGCTCCTACGCCGCCATCTTCACGGCATGCGCAAAGTCCCAGTAGAGCTTGCGCGCCTTGGCGTAGAACGGGCCCGGCTTCAGCTCGCGCTCGTCGATGCGGATCACGGGCGCGACCTTGGCGAAATTGCCGGTCGAAAAGATCTCGTCGGCGGTCAGGAAATCGGCGTAGCGCAGCGTCTTCTCGACCACGGTGACGCCGTCGGCGCGAAGCAGGCTGATGACGCGCTGGCGCGTGATGCCGTTGAGGAAGGTGCCGTTCGGCACCGGCGTGAACACCACGCCGTCCCTGGCCATGAACACGTTGGAATTGCCGAACTCGGCGACGTTGCCGAGCATGTCGAGCATCAGCGCGTTCTGGAAGCCGCGCGACGCAGCTTCGGCGAGTGCGCGCGAATTGTTCGGGTAGAGGCAGGCGGCCTTGGCTTCGACCGGCGCGCATTCGGCCGTCGGCCTACGAAACGGCGACAAGGTGATCGCGTTGCCGACGGGCTTTGGCATCGGCGCTTCGTAGATGCACAGGCACCAATTGGTGGTCTCGGGGTCGAACAGCACGCCGCCGCCGCTTCCGTTCTGCGCCCAGTACATCGGACGGATATAGAGCTCGGCATTTCCGGCAAAGCGCGCGATGCCTTCGTTCGCGAGCGACAGCCAAGTGTCGGTATCGACCACCGGCTTCAGGCCGAAACTGATCGCGGATTGATTGGCGCGGGCGACGTGACGATCGAGATCCGGTGCGACGCCCTCGAAAGCGCGAGCGCCGTCGAACACGATCGAGCCGAGCCAGGCCGCATGCGTGCGCGGCCCCATGATCGGCACGTTGCCCTCGTGCCATTTGCCCTCGAAGAAGGTCCAGCTCGGCGAGTAGTCGATGGGCTTCTTGATCTCGGCCATGACCGGCCTCCTTTTCGAACGATCCGGCACTATTGTCCCAATTTCTAAACGATTTGCTGCGGGGAAATGGTGAGTTACCCTCTCCCCTTGTGGGAGAGGGTGGCTCGCCGCGTAGCGGCGAGACGGGTGAGGGGTATCCATCCGCGAACTCACCTGCGGAGAAAACCCCTCATCCGGCGCTGCGCGCCACCTTCTCCACAAGGGGAGAAGGAAGAATCCATGCCGCTGGATCCGCTCGCGAAGCGTTTGTTGACCATGATGGCTGCGGCTGCGCCGCAGGCGCGGAGCCGGCCGAGTGTGGAGGTGCGGCGGCAATCGCTGGCAAAGCTGATGCAGTTCGCCCGGGCCGAGGCGCCGGATGTGACGATATCCGACGGCAAGCTGCCCGGTCCCGGCGGCGAGCTGCCCTATCGCCTCTACACGCCGGCAGATACTGAAGCGCCCGCACCGGGCTTCGTGTTCTTTCATGGCGGCGGGCTCGTCGCCGGCAGCATTGCGACGCACGAGCGCATCGCGGCCGCGTTGGCGCATGCCACCGGCTGCCGCCTCGTGTCGGTCGACTACCGGCTCGCGCCGGAGCACCGATTCCCCGCTGCGGTCGAAGATGCGATCGCCGCCACCGAATGGGTGGCGCGCGAGGCCGCATCGCTCGGCATCGACGCCAATCGCCTGGTGATCGGCGGCGATTCCGCCGGCGCCACACTCGCAGCCATCGTGTGCCAGGAGGCGGCGCAGACCGCCGGCCTCTCCATCGCCGCGCAGTGCCTGATCTGCCCGGTGCTGGATTTCGAGGAGACCTCGCCTTCGCGCGAGGCCTTTGCCGAGGGCCATCTGATCGATCGCGTCACGATCGAAGCCGATCTTTCCGATTATCTGCCCGATGGCATCGATCCTGCCGATCCCCGCGTCTCTCCGTTGCGCGCGACGCGCCTCACGGGCCTGCCGACCGCGATCATCCACACCGCCGAGTACGACCCGATGCGTGACGAGGGCAATGCCTATGCCCGCAAGCTGCTCGCCGCGGGGGTCGCGGTCGAGCATGTCTGCCACGATGGCATGGTTCACAATTTCCACGCCATGGGCGCAATCCTGCCGCAGGCACAGCTCGTGCTGTCGCAAATCGGCGAACAGGTGCGGCGCGCGGTGAAGACCTGACAGCGTCAATCATACGCGCGCGCCGATCACCGCGCGCGCCGCCGCGACATATTCCGGCCAGTGCGCTTCCGCATAATGCTCCGCCTGCCATGCGCAGGTGCTGTTGGGCGCATGCGCCGCCGCAATCGTGCGCGCGAAACGTTCCTCCGCAACCGTCGCCTTGCCGGGCTCGGCTGTGGGTGCAGCAGCCACCGCAGCACCGGGAGTAACGGCAAGCCCCGCCAGACCGGTGAGCAGGATGCGGCGTGACGTGTTCATGGCTGTCTCCTCCATTCTTCGGCCTGCACTGTGGCGGGCGAGTGTGTCAGTGCGATCACGCCAGGGTAACCGCGCACATCCGCGCCGTCCATCGCTTGCGGATAGCGCTTGACCAAGCGCGCCATCACGTTCCATCTAACAACGGTTCCACCCTCAAATCGCCACGCGTCGGATCGTCACGTGACTCTTCGCAGCCAATCCCGTCGTGCGTTGCGCGCTGCCGCGGCGGGACTGCTGTGTCTGGCGGTCCCGGCAGGCGGTGCCCTCGCCGCCGACGATGAGGAGGACGAGCCCGCAAAGCCGGCGGTCCCGAACATCTATCTCGATCTCCGCACCATCTATGCGACGATCCCCGCTGGCACGCTCGCGCTCGGCTTCGGCAACACCTCTCTGTCAGCCGCATTCCAAGCCCTGGCGGCGCAACGAGGCACGTCGCTGCGGAATGGACTGCCGGCCGCGAAATCGATTGCGATCGACCTGCCGCTGACCGTCGACGTCAGCGACCGCGTTTCGCTCTACGGCGGCGTATCCGGCACGACGACGGATATCGGCGGCGGCTGGTCGTCTTTCGACATCACGAGCTGGAACATCGGCGTGCAGGCCGATCTCTACCAGCAGAATGGCGGGAAGATCCCGACCATCACGCTGCAATCAACCCTGACGCAGTCGGTGCCCAACGAGCAGGGCATGACGAACTCCTTCAACAACATCGTGGAATTCGACTACGCGGTCGACGAGGACGAGACACGGGGCTGGCTCGCCGGCCTGCAATACACCACCGTCACCATCGCCAGCCCGTTCGCCACGATCCGGCCGAACACGATCCTCTATGCCGGCGGCTACTATCAATGGCCGAGCAACTGGAAGTTCACCGGGCGCCTCGGCATGCAGTCGTTCGGCGGCGCGCTGCTCGCGGGCCGGACGCTCGCGGAATCCTTCACCCAGCCGGTCCTGCGGCTCGACCTCGATCGCATGGACGACAACGACAACCGACTTTTCGGCATTACCGCGCAGATCGCCTGGATGCCGAAGCCGTCCTATCAGGTCACGTTGCGCACACCGCTCTACGCCGTGCGCAACTAGTCAGGCACCGGCACGTCGAAGGTGTTGAGCGTGACCGAGACCATGCAGTAGACGCCGACGAGATAGGACAGCTCGGCCGCGCCGTGCTCGCCGAATTCCTTCACCGCCGCACGCCAAGTCAGCTCCGGCAGCACGCCGCCGCTGACCAGTGCCGAAGCCATGTCGTAGGCGGCGGCTTCCTGCTTGGTGAGGTCCACCGGCCGCTGGCCGGCAACGATGGTCGCGAGCTTCTCGTCGGAGAGGCCACGCTGCTCGGCCACCAGCACATGAGCGTAGAGCTCGTAACCGGAGCGGAAATGCGAGCCGGTGACGAGGATCGCGACCTCGCGTACGGCCGCGGGCAGCAGCGGGTTCGACGCAATCGCCTTGACCAGCTCCCACACCGGCTTGCCGAAGCGCGGCTCGTGGATCCAGGGATTCCAGGGCCCGAGCAGCGCGCCGTCCTCGCGCATGTTCACAAAACCCTTGAAGTGGTCCTTCATGCCGGCCCGCATGTCGTCATAGAGCGGCTTCTGTTCGTCGGTTAGCTCTTTCGGATCGAGAATGGGAAGGCGCACGGTAGGGTCTCCTCGTTGAGAAGACGCAACCGTCACCTGCATGCCTGCGCAAGGCAAGTGAAGTTGCCGTGACGACCGTGCGATTTCGCAAATGCCAGGCAGATCTCGCTATGACGCCGTGGGGTTTTGCAGGCTTTGAGGATTGACCACGTCGTCGACGTCCAGCGCCAGTGGCTCACCTGTGGCGAGGAACGACGACAGCGCCGCCTCGAACGGCGCCGGATCGAGGCCGCGCGCGGCGAGCCAAGCGGGCTCGTAATAGGTCTGCCGGTAGCGCTCGCCGGAATCGCAGATCAGCGTGACCAACGATCCCGTGACGCTCGCCTGGCGCATCTCCGAGGCGAGCCGGCACAGCGCCAGGAAGTTGGTGCCGGTGGAGCCGCCGACCGCACGGCGCAGCCGTCGCGACAGCACGTTCATCGCCGCGACCGTTGCCGCATCCGGGATCTTCATCATGCGATCGACCACGCCGGGCACGAAGGACGGCTCGCAGCGGGGGCGACCAACGCCCTCGATCAGCGACGGGCGGTCGCAAACACGGGAGCGGTCCAGCGTGCGGAAGCAATCGAAGAACGCGGAATGCTCGACATCGGCGACGCACAGCCGGGTCGGATATTGCCGATACCGCAGATAACGTCCGATGGTGGCCGACGTGCCGCCGGTGCCGGCGCCCATCACGATCCAGTCCGGAATCGGCCGCGGCTCGCCCTGCAACTGCGTGAAGATGGACTCGGCGATGTTGTTGTTGCCGCGCCAGTCGGTGGCCCGCTCGGCAAAGGTGAACTGATCCATGTAGTGGCCGTCCAGCCGGGCGGCGAGTGCCGCGGCTTCCGCATAGAGCGCGCGGCCGTCGTCGATCAAATGGCAATTGCCGCCATAATGCTCGATCGCGGCGATCTTCTCCGCCGAGGTCGTGCGCGGCATCACGGCGTAGAAGGGCACGCCGATCATCTCAGCGAAATAGGCCTCCGACACCGCGGTTGATCCCGACGAGGCCTCGACCACGGGCGTGCCTTCGCGGATGTGGCCGTTGCAGAGCGCATAGAGGAACAGCGAGCGCGCGAGGCGATGCTTTAGGCTGCCGGTCGGATGCGTGGACTCATCCTTCAGATAGATGTCGATGCCCGATAGCGCCGGCACGATCAGCCGGATCAGATGCGTGTCGGCGGTGCGGCACTGGTCGGCCTCGATCGCGGCCACGGCCTCGTCGACCCAGCCGCGCCGATAGGCCGGCCCGGCCGGATTGTGCTGGCGGAAGGGGAATGTCTGCATCGGGCGAATCTCTCATGATGCGGATAGCGCATCAATAGCTGCGCCTAAAATTCCAGCGGCGCGTTATCGACGACTTCCTTCATCACGAAGAAGGTCCGGGTCTGGCGCACGCCGGGGAGCGCGATCAGCTGCTCGCCGTGGATGCGGTTGAAATCCTCCATGTCGCCGACGCGGATCTTGAGGAAGTAATCGAAATCGCCGGCGACGAGATGGCAGTCGAGCACGAATTTCAGCTTTGCAACGGCCTGCTCGAAGGTGGCAAAGCTTTCCGGCGTCGAGCGGTCGAGCACGACCCCGACCATCACCAGCGTGCCCTTTGCCACCTTCTTCGGCGCGACCATGGCGCGGACATTGGCGATGAAGCCGTCCTCGAACAGGCGCTGGGTGCGACGATGGCAGGTGGCGGGGCTGATCGCGACCGTTTCGGCCAGCTCGGCGTTGCTGAGCCGACCGTTATTCTGAAGCAATCTCAATATCTTGAGGTCGGTGCGGTCGAGCCGGGCAGCCATGAAAGAAACTTCCGTAAGAAAATGCTGTTCTGGAAGGAATATTAGCTATCGCCGCAACTTTCGCAAGAAATTGCGCAACATGGCCGCAATATTCGAGAGCACATTTTCCCGACGCGATGCTAGGGAGCCGCCAACACCAACGCCAATCGGGATTGACCCATGAAGCTGGACAAATTTCCGCGCTATCCTTTGACCTTCGGCCCGACGCCCATCGAGAAGCTGGAGCGCTTGTCGAAACATCTCGGCGGCCAAGTCGAGGTCTATGCCAAGCGCGAGGACTGCAATTCCGGCCTCGCCTATGGCGGCAACAAGCTGCGCAAGCTCGAATACATTATCCCCGATGCGATCGCCTCCAATGCCGATACGCTGGTCTCGATCGGCGGCGTGCAATCCAACCACACCCGCATGATCGCGGCCGTCGCGGCCAAGCTCGGCATGAAATGCCGCCTGGTGCAGGAAGCCTGGGTGCCGCACGAAGACGCAGTCTATGATCGCGTCGGCAACATCATGCTCTCGCGCATCATGGGCGCCGACGTGCGCCTGGTCGACGACGGCTTCGATATCGGCATCCGCAAGAGCTGGGAGCAGGCGATCGAGGAAGTGAAGGCCGCGGGCGGCAAGCCCTACGCTATTCCCGCCGGTGCCTCCGTGCATAAGTTCGGCGGCCTTGGCTATGTCGGCTTTGCCGAGGAGGTGCGCAAGCAGGAAGCCGAGCTCGGCTTCAAGTTCGACTACATCGTCGTCTGCACCGTCACCGGCTCCACCCATGCCGGCATGCTGGTCGGGTTTGCGGCGGACGGCCGTGCGCGAAAGGTGATCGGCATCGATGCCTCCTTCACGCCCGCCCAGACCAAGGCCCAGGTGCTCGAGATCGCGCAGAACACGGCAAAGCTCGTCGAGCTCGGCAAGGACCTCGTCACTGACGACGTCGTGCTGATCGAGGACTACGCCTATCCCGCCTATGGCGTGCCATCGGAGGAGACCAAGGAGGCGATCCGCCTCACCGCGCGCCTCGAAGGCATGATCACCGACCCCGTCTATGAGGGCAAGTCGATGCAGGGCCTGATCGATCTTGCGAAAAAGGGCTATTTCGAGAAGGGCGCGAAGATCCTCTACGCCCATCTCGGCGGCGCGCCGGCGCTGAACGGCTATGCGTATGCGTTCAGGAATGGGTGAGTGAGAGCGTAGCGCACTCGCACGTCATACACTGCTGTCGTCCCGGGGCGCGACGAAGTCGCGAGCCCGGGACCCATAACCACAGGGAGGCGTTTGGCGCAGACTTGCGGTTGAGAGCTTGCCGCAACCACATTGGCCTGTGGTTATGGATACCGGATCGGCGCGCCTGAGGCGCGCTTGTCCGGGATGACGACTGCGCCCTACCTCGTCCTCACGATCTGCAGCAACTCGTCGCCGTAGTGCTCGAGCTTCTTGTCGCCGATCCCCGGCACGTTGCGCAGCTCGTCCAGCGTGGTCGGCCAGGCCCGGACGATGCCGTCGATGGTGGCATCGTGCAGCACCACATAGGCCGGCACGCCGCGTTCGCGCGCGACCTCTGACCGCCAGGCGCGCAGGCGCGCGCGCAATTCGGGATCGACGTCGCCTTGCGGCGCGCTCGCCGCGGGCGCGAGGTCACCGCGGCGTGACGTGGCCCGGCTGGCGCGAACCCGCGTGCCGGGCGCCTCCTCGCGCAGCCAGACCTCGGTCTCGCCGCGCAGCACGCCGCGCGAAGACTCCGTCAGCTTGAGCGCGCCGTAGGCTTCGCTGTCGCTGCGCAAATGGCCCGTCGCCACCAATTGCCGCAGCACCGTGCGCCACTGCTTCTCGTTGAGCTCGCGGCCGATGCCGAACACCGACAGCTTGTCGTGACCGAACTGTGTGACCTTCTCGGTCAGGCGTCCGACCAGCACGTCGATCAAATGCATGGCGCCGAAACGCTGCCCGGTGCGATAGACGCAGGACAGCAGCTTCTGCGCCAGCACCTTGCCGTCGCGCATCTTCGGCGGCGTCAGGCAATTGTCGCAATTGCCGCAGCTCTCGCCCATCACGATCTCGCCGAAATAGGCGAGCAGGCGCCGGCGTCGGCAATGCGGCGTCTCGGCGAGGCCGACCAGCGCGTCGAGCTTGCCGATCGAGACCCGCTTGAAATCCTCCGATCCGGCTGATTCGTCGATCATGCGGCGCTGCTGCACGATGTCGGAGAGGCCGTAGGTCATCCACGCCGCCGACGGCTTGCCGTCACGACCGGCGCGTCCGGTCTCCTGGTAATAGGCCTCGATGCTCTTGGGCAGGTCGAGATGGGCGACGAAGCGCACGTCGGGCTTGTCGATGCCCATGCCGAAGGCGATGGTCGCGACGATGACGATGCCGTCCTCGTTGAGGAAGCGATCCTGGTTGCGCGAGCGCACCGCCCCGTCGAGCCCGGCGTGGTAGGGCAGCGCCGCAATGCCGGCCTCGGCAAGCGCTGCGGCGACCTCCTCGACGCGGTTGCGCGACAGGCAATAGACCACGCCGGCATCGCCCATGTGGCGCTCGCGGATGAATTCCTTCAGCTGCGACACCGCATTGCGCTTGTCGACGATCTCATAGCGGATGTTGGGCCGGTCGAAGCTGGAGACGAACTGCGGCGCGCCCGTCAGCTGCAGCCGCTCGACGATCTCCTTGCGCGTCAGCTCGTCGGCGGTCGCGGTCAGCGCGATGCGCGGCACGTCGGGAAAGCGCTCGGCGATGACGGAAAGTCCGACATATTCGGGCCGGAAATCGTGACCCCATTGCGAGACGCAATGCGCCTCGTCGATCGCGAACAGCGCCACCTTCGCCTGCGCCAGCAGCGACAGGCAGCGCGGCGTGACCAGCCGTTCCGGCGCGACATAGAGCAGGTCGAGATCGCCGGCGAGCAGGCGGCGTTCGATGTCGGAGGCCTCCTGCGGCGTCAGCGACGAGTTCAGCGCGGCGGCATTGACGCCGGCCTCGATCAGGCCGGCGACCTGGTCGCGCATCAGGGCGATCAACGGCGAGACCACGATGCCGCAGCCTTCGCGCAGCAAGGATGGAAGCTGATAGCACAGCGACTTGCCGCCGCCGGTCGGCATCAAGACCAGGCAATTGCCGCCGTCGGTGACATGGCGGACGATCTCGCCCTGCGCGCCGCGAAAGCCCGGCAGGCCGAACACCGAATGCAGCACCGACAGCGCGTCGCGGCCGTTGGCCGGCGCAGGCAGTGGGGCGTTGGAGGGAGCGGACATGGGCGGAGCAGATTAGGCCGTGGGATTCGTCACAAGGCCAGTCGCATGCTGGTGTGGCTGTGGCAAGACTGTTTGGAGGCGAGGCACGACTCTTCCCTCTCCCCCTGTGGGAGAGGGTGCCTCGCGAAGCGAGGTGGGTGAGGGGTTCTATCCGCGAACGCAGATATGAGCTTGTGGAGACATACCCCTCATCCGGCGCTTCGCGCCACCTTCTCCCACAAGGGGAGAAGGGAAGAAGAGGCTACGCCCCGATCCGTCGCAGCGCTTCTGCGACGGTCACGATCGGCATGTTGCGTCTGCCGGCCGCCTCAAGCGCATGACGCATCAGATGCGGCGTGCAGCCATAGGGGCTCGGCCTGTCGGTGACGTCGTGGCCGTAGAAGATCAGCCAGCCGCCGCTCGCGACCGCCTCGTCGAAATAGCGATCGACGCCCGCCTCGTCGATCTCGCAATCGACCAAGGGCGAGGCGCGCAGAAATTGGAGGTCGATGACGCCGCTGTTGACGCCGGGAAGAATGCCGCGCGCGGAACGGAAGGCTTTTGTCAGCTGCGGCTTGCGCCACACCGAGGCGATGCCATAGGGATAGGCGAAATTCTCCAGCGTGATCGAGGCATCGATGCCGCGGAGATGGCTGCGGTTTCGTTCGATCTCGCGCGCCATGGCGGCTTCGTCGAGCGTCGCCGAGCTCTGATGCGAGAAGGTGTGGCAGGCGATCTCGTGCCCGGCGCGGTGAAGCCGGACGATGGCGTCATCCGAGAGGCCATGCCAATGCTCCGACGGCCGACCGATCAGGCTGCCGGCGAGGTAATAGGTGCCGCGGCCGCCATGCCGCTCCAGTAGCTCGGCGCCCTCGCCCGCGGCGCTATCGGGGGCATCGTCGAACGTGAAGCTCACCATCGCCGCATGCACGGCCAGCCGGTGCGGCGCGGCGCGGAAATGCCGGGCCAACCGATTGCTCACGCGTCCCTGGAGTGCCGACCACACGACTGCGTTTCCTGTGATGCCTTCTTGCTCTACTGAAACATTCGTGCGCAGGTCGAGGCAAGCCTAACGCCCGGGTAATCCTAACGCCGAACCAAGACCGCTTCGGCTAGCGCACCGACATCGACGCGTCGGCGTCCGCGCCGAGATAGCGCAGCCAATTGCGGAAGAGCACCGCCGCCGCGTCGCCAGCGCCGATATCGGCGCGCAGGTTCAGCGCGGGCAGCTCATTGCTGAGCGCCGGATGGCGCTGGTGCGCCGCCTTCCTCTCGAAGCGCGCCAGCTTCTCTTCCGTCGCTGCGTCAAAATAGCTCACCGGCAGGCGCGGATAGGTCTCCCGCTCTCGCGCGAGGTAGCGGCCGATGTCACGCAGATATTCGCGCTGCAGCGACAGCGCGTCATATTCGGGGTGACCCTGGAAGAACACGAAGCGGCTGGCATATTGGCGAACGAAGACGTCGACGCCAGCCTCCTGTGAGCGTGTCAGCACCTGATAACCGGCGTGCACGAGGTCGCTCTCGGCGATCTCGTTCAGACGTGAATGCGAGACCTTGAGCGGTGCGGGCGCAGAGCGGGTCAGCAAATCGTCCGTCACGACGCCGCAATCGAAAATGCCGTGACATTTGGCCGGCAGCCGCCGCCGTTCAATATTGTCGAGATGCAGCACCGCGGCATGCGCGGCAAGGCACGACCAGATCGTCGAACGCGTGTTGGCCTTGGCCCAGTCGATCAGGTTGGTGAGGTCGCGCCAGTACGGCTCCCCGTCGAGCTCGGGCGCGATCGGCTCTGCGCCCGTCACGATCAACCCATCGAATTTGCCGTGCTCGAGATCGGAAAGGTTGGAATACTCGCTCTCAACGTGCCACTTGGCTTCCGGCGACCGCTTCACGCTGGGAAGCGAGAAGCAGTGGAAGCGGATACGGCGCGAGCCCGCCGCGGCCAGAAGCAGCTTCATGAACTGCCGCTCGGTCGCCTTCAACGCGGCATCCGGCATGTTGTTGACGAGGCCGATGGTGAGTTCGGCGCCGGCATCGCGCGCGAGATCGTGCGCGGCCGGCACCAGCGTCGGGCCCGCGATGACCTGATCCTTGTCGATCAAGATCGTCATGGCCGGCGCCGCCTACTCCGCGGCCTCGCGGCGCGCCGACGGGCAGGCCTTTTCCAGCGCCTGGTCGATGTCCTCGATGATATCAGAGACATGCTCGATGCCGACCGACAGACGGATCGTCTCCGGCAGCACGCCGGCGGCGCGCTGCTGCTCCGCCGACATCTGGCGATGGGTGGTCGATGCCGGATGGCAGGCGAGCGACTTGGCATCGCCGATATTGACGAGCCGCGTGATCAGCTTCAGCGCATCGTAAAACGTCTTGCCGGCCTCCATGCCGCCCTTGATGCCGAAGGTGAACAGCGAGGAGGCGTTGCCGTTCAGGTACTTCTGCACCAGGGGATAATAGGGGCTGTCCGGGAAGCCGGTGTAATTGACCCAGGCCACGCGCGGATCGCCGCGAAGGATTTCGGCGACCTTGCGGGCGTTCTCGACATGGCGCTCCATGCGCAGCGCCACGGTCTCGATGCCCTGAAGCAGCAGGAAGGCGTTGAACGGCGACAGCACCGAGCCCATGGTGCGCTGATAGACGCTGCGCGCGCGCTCGATATAGGCGGTCTTGCCGAAGCGCTCGGCATAGACCAGTCCGTGATAGGAGGCGTCGGGCTTGTTGTAGGCCGGGAAGCGATCGGCGTGCTCGGCCCAGGGAAAGTTTCCGGAATCGACGATGGCGCCGCCGAGCGTGGTGCCGTGACCGCCCAAGAACTTGGTCAGCGAATGCACCGCGATGTCGGCGCCGTAGTCGAACGGCTTGAAGAGGATCGGGGTGGCGACGGTGTTGTCGACGATCAGCGGCACGCCATGCGCATGGGCGATCTTCGCCAGCGCCTCGATGTCGCAGACATTGCCGGCGGGATTGCCGATGGTCTCGGCGAACACCGCACGGGTGTTCTCGTCGATTAGCTTCTCGACCGCCTCGGGCTTGTCGCTCTCGGCGAAACGGCCGGTAATGCCTTGGCGCGGCAGGATGTGGGAGAGCAGCGTATGCGTGGTGCCGTAGAGTTGCGGCACGGAGACGATGTTGCCGCCGTGATCGGCGACGTTGACGAAGGCGAAATGCAGCGCTGCCTGCCCGGTCGCGACCGCGAGCGCGCCGACGCCGCCTTCGAGCTGGGCGATGCGTTTCTCCAGCACTGCGCTGGTCGGATTGGCGATGCGGCTGTAACGAAAGCCTTCGGTCTCCAGATTGAACAGGGCGGCGCCATGATCGGCGCTGTCGAAGGCGTAGGCCGCGGTCTGGTAGATCGGCACGGCCACTGCGTGCGTGGTGGCTTCAGGCTCGTAGCCGGCGTGAATAGCGATCGTCTCGTTGCGCATCGTGCCACCTCCGCGTGGAGCGGGCCGCACTTATTGGCCTAGAATGAGGCATGTGCGTTGTCCGCCGCTCCTCTGTTAGAGGCGGGTGGTAAAGCGGACAATAATTCGCTTAGAGATCGAGGAAGTAACCCTAATGCTTGCTCGCGGATTGGCTGAAATCCGGGTTAAAGCGGATTAACGAACGCGCTCTCGCCGTGGCGCTCCTACTCCCCTTGTGGGAGAAGGTGGCGCGAAGCGCCGGATGTGGGGTGTCTATCCACACGCGAACTCGTGGAGGGATACCCCTCACCCGTCTCGCCGCTCTGCGGCGAGCCACCCTCTCCCACAAGGGGAGAGGGTGAAATTACCCGCCGCTACGCCATTCTTTCCCACAGCCGGTGCGCGAGCACGCCGACGCGTTTCTCGATGGCGGCTGCGGCATCGAGGGCGAGATCCTCGCGATAGCGGCCGGCAATCAATTGCACGCCGATCGGCTTGCCGTCATGCAGCGCCACCGGCACCACCGCGCCGGGCAGGCCCAGCACGTTGATGGCGGAGATGAAGCGGATCTCGCCCCAGAAGATCTCGCGCACGCGCTCGGAGCTGATGGTGTCCTCGCGCGGGCCCGGCGTCGGCTTCACCGTGGTCGGCGCCAGCACCACCGGATACTCCTCGAAGAACAATTGCCAGGCGCGGATGTGGCCGTTGCGCGCGGCGGTCGCCTGCATCCAGCCCTTGAGATCGAGCACGTTGGCCTTGGCCTTCATGCCGCCCCAGGACTTGTGAAAATCCTCGGATGTGACCTTCAGCATGGCGGCCTCCTGCATCATCACGGTCTCGTTGGTGATGATGTCGCACCAGGTCTGCCAGACCCCGTTGATGTCGGGTACCTCGACCTCGCTGACGCGATAGCCGGACCGCTCGAGATGATCGGCAGCCTGGCGCAGCGCCGCGGCGACAGAGGGATCGACGTCCATGTCCTCGGGGATCTTTGCCAGTGCAACCTTGATCGGCCGCTTCGGCCGCTCGCCGACCAGCGGCGCGGGCACCCACCAGGGATCGCGCGGATCGCCCTGGCTCATCACCTCCAAAGCGAGGCGCACGTCGGCGACATGGCGCGCGAGCGGTCCCTGCGCCGACATCAGATGCGCCAGCATAGGCCGCTCCGACGTTGCGCTTCCGTTGAAGGCGGGGATGCGGCCCTGCGTCGGCTTGATGGTGGCAACGCCGTTGCAATGCGCCGGCCAGCGCAGCGAGCCGCCGATGTCGTTGCCGTGGGCGATAGTGCCGATGCCCGCAGCGACCGCCGAGCCCGCGCCCCCGGAGGAGCCGCCGCAGGTGATGTCGGGATCCCAGGGGTTGAGCGTCAGCCCGTGCAGGGGATTGTCGGTGAAGCCGCGAAAGGAGAATTCGGGCGTGTTGGTGAGACCGATGACGATCGCGCCTGATTTCTTCAGGTTGCGCACCACGGGCGAGTCGGAGGGTGCAATGAGGTCCTTGTTGGCGGGCACGCCGTTGAAATTCGGCCGGCCCTCGTAGTCGACATTTTCCTTGATCGTAATCGGCACGCCGTGCAGGAGACCGAGCTCGCCGCCTTTGGCGCGCTGCTTGTCGGCCGCGTGCGCCGCTTTGAGTGCTTCCTCCGAGAGATCGACGACGACCGCATTCAGCTTCGGATTGACGGTGCGCATTTGTTCGAGATGCGCTTCCACCGCCTCCACCGCGGAGATGGCGCCGGAGCGGATCGCAGCCGCGGTCTCAACCGCCGACCATTGCCAGGCCGGGCCCTTCGGGCGCCGCGGCTTCGCCGATTTGCCGGCAGCGGCCTTTCCGGCCGGCTTGGCCACGGCGCTCTTGCGGCCGGAGCCCTTCTTCGAAGCCTTCGCCGTCTTCTTCAACACACTTTTCTTCTTGGTCGCCGTCTTCTTCGCCACGCCGCATCTCCTAAAATTGCGCGGCGGAGGTTAGGGACGACGCGGGACCCTGTACAGGTGCGATTCTGCATGGCGCATTGTCGCGACGCTCTGTCGCAATCGCAGCCTTCTATGAGCGAGCTCCTACACCAAGGGTGGATTGAGCCGCGCAAAGCCCTCCTGGATGCGATAGGGATAGTACGGATAAGGCGGCATCACCGCGCTGACCTCATCGAGCCGCTTGATCTGGTCCGCGCTCAGCGACCAGCCGACGGCACCGAGATTGTCGCGCAGCTGCGCTTCGTCGCGCGCCCCGATGATCACGGAGGAGACCGTGGGACGCGACAGCAGCCAGGCAATCGCGACCTGCGGCACGGTCCGAGCGGCCTCCACAGCAATCGCATCGAGCACGTCAACGACGGCGTAGAGGCGCGCATCGTCCACGGGCGGACCGAACTGTGCGGTGGCATGCAGGCGGCTTCCTTGCGGCAGCGGCTGGCCGCGCCGGATCTTTCCGGTGAGCCTGCCCCAGCCCAGTGGGCTCCAGACCAGAGCGCCGACGCCCTGATCGCGCGCGAGCGGCATCAGTTCCCATTCATAGTCGCGCCCCAGCAGGGAGTAATAGACCTGGTGCGCGACATAGCGCGGCCAGCCATGCCGGTCCGCGATCGCGAGCGACTTCATCAGCTGCCAGCCGGCGAAATTCGAGACGCCGACATAGCGCAGCTTACCGGCGCGCACGAGCATATCGAGCGTGGACAGCACCTCCTCGATCGACGTGAACGCGTCGAAGGCGTGGAGCTGAAGCAGATCGATATGGTCAGTGCCGAGCCGTCCTAGCGCCGCATCGACCGAGGCAAGCAGCCGCTGCCGCGACGAGCCGGCATCGAGCGGACCGTCGCCCATCGGCAGGCTCATCTTGGTCGAGATCAGCACCTTGTCGCGGCGCCCCTTGATCGCGGCACCGAGGATCTCCTCGGAGGCGCCGTTCGAATAGACATCGGCGCTGTCGAACAGATTGACGCCGGCATCGAGGCAGATATCGACCAGCCTGCGGGCTTCATCAGTGCCGCTGCGGCCCCAGGCGGAAAACAACGGACCCTGGCCGCCGAACGTGCCGGTGCCGAAGCTGAGGACGGGGACTTTGAGCCCAGCAGCGCCGAGATTGCGGTATTCCATGATCGCTCTCCTATTCCGCCGGGCACGCCGCGACGGTTGCCGGCGCGGGATCGAGCCGGAGACTCCACAGCGCCAGAACGAGGCCAATGACGGTGATGCCGGCCGCGACCAGCGGCAGCGCCGAAAGGCCGAGCCCGCGGTCGATGGTGACGCCGCCTACCCAGGCGCCGAGCGCGTTGCCGAGATTGAACGCGGCGATGTTGAGGCTGGAGGCGAGCGTCCGGCCGCTGGGACCTGCGGCTTCCAGCACGCGAAGCTGAAGCGGCGCGACGGTCGCGAAGGCGGCGGTGCCGAGTAGCAGGATCAGCGCGACGGACAGGATCTTGATCGACAGCACGGCCGCCAGGCCGAGCAGCACGATCGCAAGCGCGGCAAGCGTGCCGGTCAAGGCCCGTGCGAGGCCGCGGTCCGCAAGCTTGCCGCCGGCGATATTGCCGATCCCAAGGCCGACGCCGAACACCAGCAGGATCGGCGAGACGGCAGCCTCCGAAAAGCCGGTGAAGCGCGTCAGGATCGGCTGGATATAGGTGAAGACGACGAACAGTCCGGCGAAGCCGAACACGGTCATGGCAAGACCGAGCAGCACCTGCGGACGGCCGAGCACGGCCACTTCCTCGGCAAGCGAGATCGGCTTGTCGCCATCGCCGACATGGCCGGGGACGAGCGCGGCGACGACCGCAAACGCGATCACGCCGATGACAGTCACCGCCCAGAACGCCGCGCGCCAGCCGAGCATCAGGCCGAGCCAGGCACCGAAGGGCACGCCCAGGAGCGTCGCGACCGTCAGGCCGATGAACATGGTGGCGATCGCAGACGCACGCTTGTCCTCGGCGACGAGGCTGGTGGCCACCACCGAGCCGACGCCGAAGAACGTGCCGTGGGCGAGGGAGGTCAGCACCCGCGCGGCCATCAGCAATTCGTAAGTGGGTGCGAGCGCGCAAGCCGCATTGCCGAGCGTGAAGATCGCCATCAGCGCCAGCAGCACGGTTTTCCGCGGCATCCGCCGCGTCGCCAGCGTCAGCACCGGCGCGCCGACGAACACGCCGAGCGCATAGCCTGATATCAGCAGGCCCGCGACCGGCACCGAGACGTGCATGTCGGCGGCGACCTGCAGCAGCAAGCCCATGATGATGAATTCGGTGGTGCCGATGCCGAAGGCACCGGCGGTGAGCGCGAGGACGGCAGGAGGCATGCGTTGCTCCAAGGGATGAGACGAGCCACGCAGATAGCGGCGCTGCCGCCAAACCATTAGAATGTCCGCAATCCAATCATTTGTGACGTGAATTCAACATGGCCCGTTTCGATACCAACCGCTCGGCCGAGATGGAGGTCTTCGTCCGCGTCGTGGACCTCGGCGGCTTCACCCAGGCCGCGCGAAAGCTGCGTCTGACGCCATCGGGCGTCAGTAAGCTGATCTCGCGTCTGGAGGCGCGCCTCGGCGCGCGGCTCGTCAACCGCACCACGCGCAAGCTGACGCTGACAGCGGAAGGCCAGGCCTTCTACGAGCGATCGTTGCGCATCCTCGCCGAGATGGAGGAGGCCGAGCGCGAGGCGGCCTCGGGCGCGGCGCCGCGCGGCCGCCTCACGGTCAACTGCAACATCCCTTTCGGCATGCTGCATGTGATGCCTTTGATCCCGCGGTTTCTGGCGCAGCATCCCGACGTCACGCTCGATCTCGTGCTGACCGATACGGTGATCGACCTGATGCAGGAGCGCGCGGACGTCGCCATCCGCGTCGGTCCGCTGCGCGCCTCGCGGCTGGTCGCGCGAAAGCTCGGCACCAGCCGCATGGTCGTGGTCGGCGCGCCGGATTATCTCGCCCGTTGCGGCATGCCGAAGATTCCGGCCGATCTCGCCGACCACCGCGGCATCGGCTGGACCTTTCCACGCAGCATCCGCGGCTGGCCGTTCAGGCGTGGCGACCACGCCGAGGAGGCCCTGCCCCCGCCGGTCGCGCGCGCCAGCGACGGCGAAGCCGCCCGCCGCCTCTGCCTCGGCAGTGTCGGTCTCGCGCGCCTCGCGCTCTTCCACATCGGCCCCGACATCGAATCCGGCCGCCTCGTCCCGGTGCTGCAAGGATACAATCCCGGCGACCGCGAAGACATCCACGCCGTCTATGTCGGCCACACCGCCCCACTCCCGGCACGCGTGCGCGCGTTCATCGATTTCCTCGCCGAGCACGTGCGGGTGAGCGACCCCGCGTTGAAGCGGACCGGGGATGGGAAGTGGAAGCTGGTGGGGTGAAGCGGCGGCGAGCGCAGGAGAAGCTTGCCCCCCGGCAGGCTTGCCGAGTCCACCTTCGCCCTGCGGGCTCCGGCGCGCCAGCCTTGCGCAAACGTCGTTTGCGAAGGCTGGCGAGGAGAGTGTCAGTCCAGGGATGCCGGGCGAGCCAACGCCGGCGAAATAAATTGCTTCTGCATTGCGGCCGCGCTTCCTAGGGTCGGCCTGTGCTTGGCCAATTCCAGCGTCCTCACGAGCACGGTCAAGTGTGCGATTCCGAAAAAGAGGCGACCACGATCATGAGCAATGCCATCACTGCCACCGGAGAGAAGCCGCTGACTCCAGCCATGCTGCGCGAATTGTCGGTGCGGTCCGATTGGCAGGGTCTGATCCGCGCGGCCAGCCACTACGGCGTGATCGTCGTTGTCGGCGCGCTGATCTGGCTGGTCTCATCGCAATACGGAATCGTCTGGGCGTTGCCGCTGGTGGTCGTCCAAGGCTACTTTGTCGCATTCCTGTTCATGGTGGTCCACGAGACCGCCCACAAGACGGCATTTCGCAGCCGGGCGCTTAATCTCGTCTTCGGTCATCTCTCCTCGTTCGCGGTCGGCTTGCCCTACGAATATTACTGTTTATTCCACTGGGATCATCATCGGTATACGCAGGATCCAAAGAGGGATCCGGAACTGCTGTCGGTTCCGATCCCGACCTCGGACGCGCAATTGGTGATCGTCTACAGCGGCTTGCGGCAGGTTGCCTTCCGGGTGGGGCTGATGCTTCGCCATGCGTTGACCGGCAACGCCACGTCACCATGGATTCCTGAAAATAAACGCCACATCGTCGTGACAGAGGCGCGTCTCCATCTGGCAGGCTACGTCGCGCTGTTGCTGGCATCGATCGCGTTGCACACCTTGATCCTGTTGTGGGTCTGGGTCGTCCCCGTGATCGTCGGTCAATTGTTTCTGCGTCCGTATCTGCTTGCCGAACACACCGGCTGCGATCGCACGCGCAGCGCCTTCCAGAACACCCGCACCACCTATACCGCCAGGTTCGTGCGCTGGTTCGCATGGAACATGCCCTATCATGTCGAACACCATGCCTATCCTTCGATTCCTTTCCATGCGCTGCCGAAACTGAACCGGATCGTCGCCGATCGGATCGTCTATCGGGGCCCGGGCTACATCGCAGTGACGCGGCAGACGTGGGCCTGGTTTCGCCGCGCACGCAACGGTACCGAAATCCCGATCGGTTCTGATTGAATCGGCGTCGGGCTTGGCGAAAGCCAGCAGAGCGCCGCTGCCGCAGGCCATGCTGCGCCCAAGGTGTGAGCAGCTTGATGAATTTATTGCCCCGATCACGGTCGGAAGCTGTTTTGCTTGCGCAAAAAGTGGACAGCAGGGCCTTGTCGATTAATTGCTTCATGATCTTCGATCTTCAGACGATCCTGTCGTCAAGGTCGATCACCTCCGATCGCCGGCATCACAGGGGTTTGGCATGCGATCAACAACTGCTCTTCGCTTCGCCGTGTTCCTGCTATCTGCGTCCTTCCTGTTTGCGCCGTCCGAGCGCGCGACGGCCGAGGAATTGCTGAAGGCGCGGCTCGCCCAGAATCTTGGGCCGATCTCGGGACTGGCGATCGTTGCCAATGCGAAGGGCCTTTTCGCCAAGCACGGGCTCGACATCTCGGTCTCCAACTTCACCAGCGGGAAGCAGTGCCTCGATACGGTGCTTGGGGGAGGGGCGGATTTCGCGACAACAGCCGAGGCGCCGGTCACGGCGGCCGCGATGGCGCAACAGCCGATCGCCTTCGTGGCGGGGATGGAATATTCGGATCTGAAGACAATGACCGCAGCTTCTGCCGGGATCAAGACGAAGGCCGATCTGCGTGGAAAGCGAATCGCCTTCACGGCAGGAACTGGCAGCGAAGTCTACACCTCGGTTCTGTTGAAAGCGGCGGGCCTGACCTCGAAGGACGTGACGCTCGTCAACCTGCGACCGCAGGAGATGCTCCCTGCCATGGCGGCCGGCAGCATCGACGCATTCGACACCTGGGAGCCGCACGTCGCGAATGCGAAGAAGGCTCTCGGCGAAGGCGCGATTCCGCTTGATACCAAAGGTCTCTACTCGGAGACCTTCAATATCGTCGTGACGCAGTCTTACCTCGCCGCCAACCCGGCGATCGTCAGCAAGTTCCTGGCGTCCCTCATCGAAGCCGAGGGCTGGCTCAAGGCGAATCCGGGTGAAGCAATCGACGTCATCGCAGCGGCGACGGGGATGAAACGCGATGAATTGGCGTCGATCTGGACGGACTACGTCTACCATGTGCGCCTCGACGACAGGATTCTCACGACTCTGAAAACCCATGCCGCCTGGCGGCTCGAGACCGGCAATCATCCCCCTGGAGCGAGCATGCCCGATTTCACGAAAGTCCTGGTGACGGCGCCGCTGAAGGCGCTCGATTCAGCTCGCGTCACGCTGGGGGCACGCCCGTGAGCGTCGGCAGACGCAGCAGCGCGACCGAACGGCTGAGCGTACTGGTCGCCGTCCTCTCCGTGCCCGCCTTCACAGGCATGTGGGAACTGGTTGCGCGCTCCGGCATCGTGAACACCGTGCTGTTTCCGCCGCCATCGACCGTCGCCGTTGCCGTTCTCGAATGGATTCGCAGCGGACAATTCTTCGCCGACCTGATGGCGAGCCTCGCGCGCGTGGCCGCGGGATTTGCCATCGGGGCCGCGGGCGGAATCGTGCTCGGCATCCTGACCGGCCGATTTCGACTGGTGTCCAGCCTGCTTTCGCCCTTGTTTCACATCCTTCGTCCAATTCCTCCCATCGCCTTCGTGCCGATCGTCATCCTTTGGTTTGGCCTCTCGGAAACAGGCAAGCTTTTCCTGGTCGTTTGGGGCGTGTTCTTCACGGTATGGCTCGCGACCCACATCGGGGTGCAGAAAGTCGACCACGGACTTATCCGAGCCGCCCAGATGCTCGGCACGCCGCAACCGCAGATGCTGTGGGAGATCGTCCTTCTTGGCGCGCTGCCCTATATCACGGTCGGTCTTCGAACCGCGGTGAGCATCTCCTTCTACACGCTGGTCGCCGCCGAGTTGGCAGGAGCGTTCGCCGGTATCGTTTATCGTATCGAAATTGCGCAACAGAACATGCAAACGGGTCAGGTCATGGGCGGGCTGGCGGCTCTCGGACTGCTTTCCTTCGTCGCCGACCGTTCCTTCGCGATTCTTGCCGAACGTGCCGTGTGGTGGCGATGACCCCTAGCCTGCTTCGTCCAGACCAGCCGCTCAGGCTCGTGGATACGTACCCGCCGTCCGCCGCGGCGTGTCAGGCGATCATCCGGGTCGAGGATTTGAGCATCGTCTTCGATGCGCCGAGCGGGCAGGTCATCGCAGTCGACCGCGTATCCCTGGCAGTAGCCCAGGGGGAATTCGTCTCGATCGTCGGTCCATCCGGCTGCGGCAAGTCCACGCTGCTGAATGCAATGGCCGGCCTCGAGCGGCCGTTCGGAGGCCAGGTGCTCATGGCCGGCGAAGCAATGCGCAAGCCACGACCCGAGATCGGAATGGTCTTCCAGCAGCCACATCTGTTTCCGTGGAAATCGGTGCGCCGGAATATCGCGCACGGGCCCCGCGCTCTCGGCAAGCCGAAAGCGGAGGCGCTGCGGATTGCCGACGGCCTCATCGAGATGATCGGCCTGACCAGATTTGCGTCGGCATATCCGCACACGCTATCCGGGGGCATGCAGCAGCGGGTTGCGATTGCCCGTGCCCTCGCCAATCAACCGCGTGTCCTGTTGATGGACGAGCCGTTCGGAGCGCTGGATGCGCAGACCCGGGCGGTCATGCAGGACAATCTGCTCGAGCTCCGCGAGCGGATCAATGCAACAATCGTCTTCGTCACACACGACATCGATGAAGCGATCCTTCTCTCTGACCGTGTGCTGATCATGAGCGCCGGGCCTGGCCGCATCCTCAGGGATCTTCAGGTGAGCCTGCCGCGGCCGCGCTCCAGCGCCATCGTCGCGGAGGCCGCCTATCTCGCCCTCAAGCGGGATTGCCTTGACCTGATCCGCTCGGAAGGCCGCAGGGCCTTCGAGCAGATGGAAATCAAGACGTAGGCGCCTGACGATATGTTCTGGCACGGCTCTTGAATAGCTTTCCCCTGCGGCGGCAGGGGAGCGAGCAGATGTCAGCGGCAAGTCTCAGGAATGCGACCGGCATCATGCTGGCGGGATCGGATGCTCTGGTCGGGTCCCTGCCGAGCTTGTTGGATCCGTTGTGTGAGGCTGACCGGCGCCGTGTCCTCGCCATCGGACGCGAGGAGGTTCTGCAGGCAGGCATCCATGTCTGGCGTCAGGGCGATCTGCAGAACGGCATATATCTGATCGAAGAGGGGCGTATTCGCAGCTACTACGCGGCGCCTTCCGGACGCGAGGTGACGCTGGCCTACTGGTTTGCCGGCAACTTCGTCGGCGGCCCCGATCTGTTCGGTGCTGGTGCCCACGTATGGTCTTCGGTTGCAGTGGAACGAAGCCGAGTGACGTTCTTGCCCGGCCCAGCCCTGCGTGCGCTGGCGCTTCAATCGGCAAGTATCGCAGTCGCGCTGCTGGATGCGCTCGCCTTCAAGGCACGGTGCTACTCGGCCATGGCGCAAATGCTGGGGACCCGCTCGGTGACCGAGCGGCTGCATCGTCTGTTGGTCTTCCTCTCGAAGATCTACGGTTCGCAGCAGGGCCGCGAGATCGTGATCGGGATCCCGTTCACGCATGGTGATCTCGCCAATCTGATCGGCTCAACCCGCCAATGGGTGACGGTGCAGCTTTCCCGCATGCAGGCAAGAGGCGTCATCCGTTATCACCGGGGCCTGATTGTGATCCTCAATCTGCGCGCCCTCGATCTCGAAGTGGTCTAGGAGGCGGCCTTCGGATATTCCTTTAGATCGAACAGTCTGGCCTTCGCATCGGGCAGCCATCGTTCGGCAAGGTCGAGAACAACATGGTCGCGCCACGCAGGTGCCAGCAAAGTGATACCCATCGGCATGCCGTTGCCGAGCGTTGCATTGGGAACCGACACCGCGCACAAGTCCACGAGATTGGCAAAATAGGAGTAGTAACCGAGGCGGTTGTTGAGCGTGATGGGATCTTCCATCATCTCCGCAATCGTGAAGGGGCGTGGCGCGGTCGGTACCACCAGAACATCGATCTCCTCGAAAAGCGTTTGGATCTGGCGTCGCAGCTTCCAAAGTCGATGTTGCGCGGCGAATGCATCTGTTGCGGAAAACCGGGCAGCTCCGCTCAGCACGTTGCGGATGACGTCAAGCAGGTCTCCATGATCGATGTTCATGAGCTTGCTGATCGCCGCATGACGTTCGGCAATCCAAGGCCCTGAAAAGAGCATTTCACCGGCTTCGGCGAAAGGCGCGAAGTCAATGTTCCTGGCTTGACCTCCCAATCCCGAAAGCCTCGTGCAGGCCTGCCTGTAGAGGTCATCGCATTCCGGCATGCCGAATGAATTGAGATGACCGACAGGGACCTGGCCGAACCGGAATTTGCGAGGAGGTGGGAAGGACGTGGCAATCCGTTGGCGGCTAAAGGGATCACTGTCGTCGAATCCTTCGATCAACCCGAGCAGAATTCGACCTTCGGCAATGGAATTGCAGAAGATCGAGGGACAATCGAGCGTCGGACAGTTCGGCACAAGTCCCCGGGACGAGACGAGGCCGACGGTTGGCTTGATCCCGATGATTCCGTTGAAACCTGCGGGAATCCGGCCTGAGCCGCCGGTATCTGTGCCGAGAGCGAAGGCAACATGGCCGGATGCTACGGCAGCAGCCGAGCCGGAGCTCGAACCGCCGGAGACATACAGATCGTCCGCCGCACTGGAACAGGCGCCGTAGGGCGAGCGGGCGCCGGACAGTCCGGTTGCGAACTGATCCAGGTTGGTTTTGCCAAGACAGATCGCACCCGCGGCCGCCAATTTCTCGACGCATCTAGCCGATTGCGCAGCCCTATATTCGAATGACGGGCAGGCTGCTGTCGTTGGCATGGCCTCAACGTCAATATTGTCCTTGACGCCGAATGGCACGCCAAGGAGCGGCAGGACTTCACCCTCTTCCGCTCGTTGCACAAGGGCATCAACCTCAGCCAGCGCTTCTTCCATGGGCCGCACATAGATCCAGCAATTGCGGTGCCGGTCCCGCTCGATGCGCTCATAGGCGCTTATGATGATGGAGGCGAACTCGGCACGGGAACGGAGGGGTCGGCTCTGCGCGGATAGGATCGCTTGCGGCACGGAATAAGCTCCTGAGGGCATGACCCCACGAATATGAAGCCGCTGCCCAGCAATGAAAGCAACTAAGCGCCTCAACCGCACCGGCGGGACTCGAGCCTGCAACCAAACCGTTATGAGCGGCAGCAAATGGCGGAGAGAGTGTCAGTCAATCCAGATTGACGTATAAGCTGTTTTCATTCCGAAGGGCGGCAATCAACGGTCCTGGCTACTGGGCGCTTAGACACGCCTCGTAACATGACGAGGTAATGAAGATGGCGACGAAACGGCTCTTTGACGACTTTGACTTCGAAGGCTTCTGGAATGACTGTCCGTATTCCCTGGAGAACTATGTCGAGCCTCCGCCGACCGACGAGCTGATCGCCTCCATTGAGCATGAAATCGGAGGGTATCGACTGCCGGCGGCCTATGTCGACCTCGCACGGCGCCACAATGGCGGAATGGTCAAGCGCAACTGCCATCCAATGAAGGAGCGTACAGGCTGGGCGGAGGACCACGTGGCTATCGAGGGGCTCTTCGCTCTTGGCCGTACGTCCACCTATTCACTCGCCGGGAAGTTTGGCGCCAAGTTCATGATCGAGGAATGGGGCTACCCGCCGATTGGCGTCGGAATCGCTGACACGCCGGCCGGCGGCCACGAACTGATCATGCTGGACTACCGGAGCTGCGGAAAGCGGGGCGAGCCGCAGGTCGTGTACGTCGACCAGGAGGATGACTGCCGTATCGTCGTCGTCGCGCCGGACTTCGAGACCTTCATTCGTGGCTTGGTCGAGGAGTCCGAGTACGACACTGCTGAGGAGGATCGGGCCGCTGCGATCGCGACCGTCGAGCGGGGAACGTTATCGCCAATCGTGGTGCGAGCCTTGGCCGCCGTCGGCGACCGTCTGCCGCACGGCGAGCGAATGTTGCGCACCTTGGCCCGGCAGATCGTGGACGAGAAAGGCTTCTTTGCCCTGCACGACGAGGAGCGCTCACATCTGATGTATGGACTGATGTTCTGGCTTTATTCGAGCCTTCGTACGGCCAGATCCTTCGAAGCTTTCTTGGGCCGGTCCGAGACCGGCACCTCCTACGACTCGCCTTGTTACGAGCTGATGATCGCTTTCGACCTAGTCACCGAACCTTACGGCTTCAACACGCGCGGGTACGCCGAGGGCTTTGTGAGGGACTGGTGGGACGCGTGCGTCGCCCGCGGCGACATGGCCGAGATGGCGGAAGGCTACCGTCTGACTTCCAGGGCCGAGGCGGCCCTGCTCGGACGCTTGGCGACGATTGCTGGCCCCGAAGGCAAATAAGCCGGCGCGATTGATTTGAGCGGATGGCGGAGAGAGTGGGATTCGAACCCACGGTACGGTTTCCCGCACACACGCTTTCCAAGCGTGCGCCTTAAGCCACTCGGCCATCTCTCCGGAGCGCCCTCTCTTGAAGGGGCGCCGACGATTTTGCAAGGGATCGCGGAGATATCGGGCGATTTTTCCGCAACTTACTGTATTTGCAGCACAATATCCGGCTCCGCGGGCACCCGAAGCGGCCGCGGGGCTGAACCGCGGGCGGCCCTGGCGCGACGATTCACGGCAAGCCGCCACACACGACCGGGACGCCATGACCATCCGCAAGACCATCGCCGCCCTGAGCCTGATTTCGACCCTCGGCTCCGCCCTTGCCGCGCCGGCCCTGGCACAGGTCTGCACCCGGCAGGGGGTCGACGTCAGCTGCGACGACGGCCGGCGCGGGGTGCTTTCAGGCGATACCATCCTCTGGCCGGACGGAACCCGCTCCAGCTCGACGCCGCATCAGAGCGTGATCATCGGCAACAAGAGCTCGGTGCGTGTCGGGACCGGCGTGTTTGTCGGTCAGGGCAAGGGCGTGGTGCCGCTGGACGATCCGAACGCGCCGAACAAGCGGCAATGCGCGATCCTGGACGGCGTGTCGTATTGCTATTGAGGGGCCGTTTTTCACCTCTCCCCGCTTGCGGCGAGAGGTCGGATTGCATCGTAGATGCAATCCGGGTGAGGGGATACAGGTCTCTCGATAGATATCAGGTATGGAGAGAGCCCCTCACCCCAACCCTCTCCCCGTAAGAATGGGGAGAGGGAGAAGAACTAGATCAACCGCACGCCTGAGATCGCCGACTTCAACCAGCGCAGCGCCTGCGGCGGCTGGGCCGCGAGCGGCGCCACGGCGGCCTTCTCGGTGCGGCACTTCTCGAGCTCGGCGACGAAATCGGCGGACCATTGCTGGATGGTGTGGCCGCGCAGCTTCTTCATCATCGCATCCCAGCGCATCTTGCGCTCGGTGAGCGGCATGGATGCCGCGACCGCGACCGCGCGGGCCATGCCGTCGATATCGTGCGGATTGACCAGCAGCGCAGCGTCGAGCTCGTTGGCGGCGCCGGCGAACTTCGACAGCACCAGCACGCCGGGATCGGCGGGATTTTGCGCGGCGACGTATTCCTTGGCGACGAGGTTCATGCCGTCGTGCAGCGGCGTCACCACGCCGACCTGCGCGGTGCGGTAGAGACCGGCGAGCACGGCCTGGCTGAAGCCTTTGTTCAAATAGCGGATCGGCGTCCAGTCGACCTCGCCGTGGCGGCCGTTGACGTCGGTGACGAGGCGCGCGACCTCGTTCTGGAGATTGCCATAGGCCTCGATGCCGCCGCGCGAGGGATTGGCGATCTGGAGCAGCGAGATGCTGCGCGCAAACTGCGGCTGCTCGGTCCAGAGCCGGTCGAATGCGCTGATTCGGTTGACGAGACCCTTGGAATAGTCGAGCCGGTCGACGCCGATCGCGAGGCGCTCGCCGTTGAGGCTGCGGCGCAGGCGCGACACATCCGGATGCGCGGCCGACTTCGCGGCATAGGCGGCGAACTTCTCCGCATCGATGCCGATCGGGAAAACTTCACAGCGCGTGCGCCCATGCTGCGAGACCACGACCCCGTCCTCGATGGTGAGGCCGAGCTCGGCGCCGACATAGCCGAGGAAGTTCTGCCGATCTTCCTCGGTCTGGAAGCCGAGCAGATCATAGGCCAGCATCGCGGTGATCAGCTCGCGATGGTTGGGTACGCCCTGCATCACAGCAGTGACGGGCCACGGCGTATGCAGGAAGAAGCCGATGGGATCATCGACGCCGAGCTCGCGCAGCTCGGCACCAAGCGCGAGGAAATGATAGTCCTGAACCCAGAACGCAGTCCGGGCTTTGCGGAAACGCATCAAGGCGCGCGCCATGAAGGCGTTGACCTCGCGATAGCTGACATAGTCCTCGCGCGAGACGCGGATCAGGTCGCTGCGCGAATGCAGCGCCGGCCACAGCGCCGAATTGGCAAAGCCTTCGTAGTATCCGCCGTAATGGGCCGCCGGCAGATCCAACGTCGCAATCGCGCCTGTCCCGAGCGCCTCGATCTCGGCGAACGGCTCCTTCTGGTGGCCATCACGCACCCGGCCGGAGGAACCGACCCAGATCGCACCAGAATGTTCCACAACGGGAAGCAATGCCGCCGCAAGGCCGCCCGTCATGGGCTCGTTGGGTTTGCCGCGGGCGACGCGATTTGAAACGACGATCAAGTTCACAGGTCGTCCCCTCCTGTTCATTCCGCCCCATTTAACTGCCGTTCATCAATATGGTTCCTGATCATCGTTTCAACCAATTGAAACCAAAATCGGGCGTGCGCGTTGGAACTGGTTTCGCTTGTGGAACCCAGTCATTTCGCTGCAAAAGACAGCGTTTCCGGTCCTGTTGCGCAGCATGCATTGCAGCGCGCAATGGCGCTGCGATGGAAGCCTTTGTGTCTGCGAGATGACTGCCTTGGTTTCACCTGGGATCGAGCAGGTGCGCAAGGAACGCACGCACATCCGCCGGCGCATCGAAGTGGCCATTCACGCCCATGGCGCGGCGGCCGACCGAGAACGCCAGCCCGTCCATGTCGGGCATGATCGCGAACACGGTCTCATCGGTGACGTCGTCACCGATGAACAGCGGACGACGTCCTTTGAACGGCGCGCGCTTCATCAACTCGCGCACGCCGCTCGCCTTGGTGAATCCGGAATGCTTGATCTCGCAGACGAACTTGCCCGGCAGCACCTCGATCGGCGCATTGGGCAGATCGGCGCGGATCAGTGAGACGGATTCGTAGATCGCCTTCTCCGCATGCGGCGCCAGGCGGTAATGCAGCGCGAGCGAATAGCCCTTGTCCTCGAGCAGGATTCCAGGGCTGAGCTTGGCGATGGCGGCGAGGCGCCGCTTCAGCTCCTTGTCGAGCGGCGGCGCGTGCAGGGCATCCGCTTCACTGTCCACCGCCAGCCGCATCTCCGCGCCATGACCGGCGACGGCGCGGAACACGTCGGGCGCGAAGATCAGGTCGATGTCGTTGAGCGAGCGGCCGCTGACCAGCGCCAGCGCCCCCGAGGTGCGCTCGGTCAAAGCTTTCAGCGTTTCCGACAGGCCCGGCGGCACCCACACCTCGCGCGGCGTCGGCATCAGCTCAAGCAGCGTGCCATCGATGTCGAGCAGAATGGCGATTTCATCGAGATGCGGCACCAACGCATGCGGCACCGGCACCGTTTCCGGCGTCTCGTCGTCATCAGGTATGGTGAGCTTCTGGTCCAACGCCATTTCCGCAAGTTCCGATTTCATCAGTCTACTCCATAAAGGCGAGCGGCCGCGCGATGTGTTCGAGCGATTTGCGCTCGGCGGCGACGGCATAGCGCCACGCCACGATCGCAGCCGCGATCATCAGGACGGCCCCCAGCAGATAGCCGGCGAATACGCTGGTGCGCGATCCCGTGTCGATCAGCGCGCCGAACAGCGCCGGCCCGATCACGCCGCCGATGCCGGTGCCGACCGCATAGAACACCGCGATCGCCAGCGCGCGAACCTCGAGGGGAAAGGTCTCGCTGACGGTGAGATAGGCCGCGCTCGCGGCGGGCGAGGCGAAGAAGAAGATCACCATCCAGGCGATGGTCTGCCCCTGCGCGCTCAGGACACCGATCGAGAACAGATAGCCTGATAGCGCCAGCAACAGGCCCGATGCGCCATAGGTGAACGTGATCATGGTGCGGCGTCCCAGCGTATCGAACAAGCGGCCGAGCAGGAGCGGCCCGAGGAAATTGCCGGCCGCGAACGGCAGCAAGTACCAGCCGACGTGGTCGGCCTTGATGCCGTAGAAATCGGTCAGCACCAGCGCGAAGGTGAAGAAGATGGCGTTGTAGAAGAATGCCTGCGCGCTCATCAGAACGAGGCCGACCAATGCGCGCCGGCGATAGACCGAAAACAAGGTGTGGACCACCTCGGGGATCGGCGTGTGATCGCGCATCTTCAGGCGGATCTTGGTGAAGCGTCCGTCGCTCGTATCCTGGTCCTGCCCGATCACCGACCGCTCGATCCCGTCGACGATGGCATGGGCCTCGTCGGGACGACCATGAATCATCAGCCAGCGTGGACTTTCCGGGATCCACATCCGCATCAAGAGCACGACGAGGCCGAGGGCGGCGCCGATCAGATAGGCCAGGCGCCAGCCGAGATCGGGAGCGAATACTGCGGGATCGAGCAGCACGATGGCCGCCACTGCGCCCATCGCAGCCCCGATCCAGAAGCTGCCGTTGATCACAAGATCGGTCCAGCCGCGATAGCGTGCGGGCACCAACTCCTGGATCGTCGAGTTGATCGCTGTGTACTCGCCGCCGATGCCGGCGCCGGTGAGAAAGCGGAACAGCGCGTAGCTCGCGACGTCCCATGACAGCGCGGTTGCGGCCGTTGCCGAGAGATAGAGCGCGAGCGTGATGAAGAACAGCTTCTTGCGGCCGATACGGTCGGTCAGCCAGCCGAAGCCGAGCGCACCGAGCACGGCGCCCGCGAGATAGGCGGAGTTGGCGATGCCGAGATCGAGATTGGAGAACTGCATCGATGGGCTTTGCTTCAGCGCACCGGAGAGCGCACCCGCAAGCGTCACCTCGAGGCCGTCGAGAATCCAGGTGATGCCCAGCGCGAGCACGACGCGGGTGTGAAAACCGCTCCACGGCAGCGCATCGAGCCGCGAGGGAATGCTGGTCTCGACGATGCGGTCGGTCACGGCCGCCGCCGGGACTACGGGTGCATAGTTCAGCGCTGGGCTCTGCTGCAGTTCCATCGGATTGTTGCGTCTGATCAATGGAAGCGGCCCCGGCTCACATGACGTGGACGGGGTCGATCCGATCATCGGGGTGCGGCATTCTGCCTGCCACCTGCGACAACGTTTGCGAGGGGGCCGGGTTCCCGCGGGAACGCCAGCGAGCACCGCTCGTTTCCGCTGGACCCGCAAGGAGTTGGCGCATGGCTCAGGTCAGAAAGACGACACATTCTCGAAACAGCAGCCCGCGCAAGACGGCACGCAAGGCAAACACCCGGCGGAGCGGGACCGCGCACAAGAGCACCAAACGCGCCACAAGGCGCTGGTCGCAGCGCGTGACGGAGGAGAGCGATGCGCTCGACCTCAGGCAAGGGGTGTTCAAGCTGACCAGCGCGAAGAGGATTGCGGCCTCGCTGAAGCGCTCGGCCGAGCACAGCTCGCGACGCAAGACTGGCGCCTATCGCTCGGCGCTGTCGATGCTGACCTTCTACATCAACCGCGCCGGCAAGACGCTGCCCAAGACGCAGCGCACGCGACTGGAGCGCGCGAAGGTCGAGCTGAAGCGGGCGTTCGGAAGGGAATGAACTCACTCCGCTGTCGTTCCGGACAGCGGAGTGTAAGGCGATAGCGCGGCCCTTCGGGGGCGCGAGCTACAGGAGCAGCGAACCTACGCCGCGCGGATATTCTCCATGAAGCGGTCGAGCTCGGCGCGAAGGCGGGTGCTTTCGCTCGATAGTGTCTTGGCCGAGTTCAGCACCTCTTCCGAGGCCGAGCCGGTCTCGGCGGCGCCGCGGTTGACCTCGCCGATATCGGTGGCCGCGGTCTGGGTGCCCTGCGCCACGGTCTGGACGCTGCGGGCGATCTCCTGGGTGGCGGCGCCCTGCTGCTCCACCGCGCTCGCGATCGAGGTCGAGATCGACGAGATCTGGCCGATCGTCGCGCCGATCTCCTTGATCGCCGCAACCGATTCGGCGGTGGCGCCCTGCATGCCCGTGATGTGCGAGGAGATCTCGTCGGTCGCCTTCGCGGTCTGGCTCGCCAGCGACTTCACCTCGCTCGCAACCACCGCGAAGCCGCGGCCGGCTTCACCGGCGCGGGCGGCCTCGATGGTGGCGTTCAGCGCCAGCAGATTGGTCTGCTCGGCGATCGCGGTGATCAGCTTGACCACCTCGCCGATCTGCTGGGCCGCGTGCGACAGCTTGCCGATGCGGCCGTCGGTCTCCTTGGCCTGCATCACGGCAGCCTCTGCGATGCGGCTGGAATCGCGCACCTGGCGGCCGATCTCCTCGACCGAAGCCGAGAGCTCTTCGGTCGCGGTCGCGACCGACTGCATATTGGAGGAGGCTTGCTCGGAGACGCCGGCGACCTGGCTCGACAGGCTCTGCGTGGTCTCGGCGGTGCGGGTCAGCGTGGAGGCGGCCGATTCCAGCTGCACGGCCGAGGCCGAGACGTTGGAGACGATGGCGCCGACCGCGCTCTCGAAATCGTCGGCAAAGCGGATCAGTTCGGCGCGGCGGCTTGCGGCCTGCTCGCGGTTCTGCACTTCGCTGGCGGCGGCATCGCGCTCGGCCTTCGCGACGGCCTGGATCTTGAACTCCTCGACCGCGCCGGCCATCTCGCCGATCTCGTCCTTGCGCCCCAGGCCCGGCAGCACGACGTCGAAATTGCCCGAGGCCAGCTCGCGCATCGCCTTGCACATCGCGATCATCGGCCGCGAAATGCCGTTGCCGAGCCACAAGGCCAGCACGACGCCGATGGCCAACCCGCCGAGCGCCATCATCAGCATCAGCTGCTGGGTCTCTACGATCGTCGCATTGGCGCTCGCCTCGATGCGTTGCTGGTCCGCGGTAAGATCCGAACGCAGCTCGGCCGAGAGCTTGAGGATGGTCGCCGCCGTCTTGGTCATCTCGCCGTTCAGCTTGACGATGACCTTCACGTTCTCGGTCAGCTTTGCGAACGAGGTGCGGTACTGCTTCAAGAGATCGCCGATCTCCTTGACGCGATCGGTGATCTTCTGGTCGTTCGCGTAGACGGAGACCAGCAGCGTCTCGAGGAACTTGATGCGGGCGATCACGCCGTCGGCGGTCTTCGGCTCCGGCTTGGCGACGAAAGCGCTGACCGAGGTCGAGACCGCCAGATATTGCGAGGTGATATCCTTGGCCGTGGTCTGCACCGAGGAGAGACCCGCCAGCGCCGCGGTGTCGGCGAGATCGTCGAATTTGAAGCGGATCTTGTTGCCGACACTGTTGAGCTCGTCGGCCGCGATCTTGTTGTTCTCGCGCGTGAGCGTGATGATCTCGCTGAAGACTTTCGTAAAGCTCTGGAACTCGGCCTCGAGCTTGCCGACCTGCTCGCGGCGAGCCGCGCCCGTGGTGGCGGCCATCGACTTGGCGATCGCGCTCTTCAGATTTCCTTCAGCGGCCTTGGCTGCGGTCTCGTCATCGGCCGCGCCGGTCAGGGTATAGGCCCGTGCCAGCCCCTGATAGGCGATCAGCTCGCGATCGACCGTCCGCGCCAGATCGGCTTCCGCTACGCTGGTGCGGTAGGAGGCCACAGCGCCTGCGATCCGCTCGAAGCCGAAATAGGCGAACGCCATGCTGACGGCGAGGATGGCGAGCACCGCCACGAAGCCGAGGATGATTTTTGCGCGAAAACGCAGCGTTGGCAGCTTCGATTGGCGCGACTTCGATTGGCTCGATTTGGACGTGACCGACATTCCCCCACCCCATTCCATTCGCGGAAAACCAGGCGCAGCCGGGAAGCAGCCCGCTTCCGACTCGTGTGCACGGTAACCGGCAAAGGATAAGCTGCGGTAAACTTGTGGCGCCGCAACTGGCGGTTAGGTGACGTAGGGATTTGTTAAGGTGCGCTTCACTACGCCGCCCTGATGTTCGCCATGAAGCGGTCGAGCTCGGCGCGAAGGCGGGTGCTTTCGCTCGATAGTGTCTTGGCCGAGTTCAGCACCTCTTCCGAGGCCGAGCCGGTCTCGGCGGCGCCGCGGTTGACCTCGCCGATATCGGTGGCCGCGGTCTGGGTGCCCTGCGCGACGGTCTGGACGCTGCGGGCGATCTCCTGGGTGGCGGCGCCCTGCTGCTCCACCGCGCTCGCGATCGAGGTCGAGATCGACGAGATCTGGCCGATCGTCGCGCCGATCTCCTTGATCGCGGCGACCGATTCGGCGGTGGCGCCCTGCATGCCCGTGATGTGCGAGGAGATCTCGTCGGTCGCCTTCGCGGTCTGGCTTGCCAGCGATTTCACCTCGCTCGCAACCACGGCGAAGCCGCGGCCGGCTTCACCGGCGCGGGCGGCCTCGATGGTGGCGTTGAGCGCGAGCAGATTGGTCTGCTCGGCGATCGCGGTGATCAGCTTGACCACCTCGCCGATCTGCTGTGCCGCGTGCGACAGCTTGCCGATGCGGCCGTCGGTCTCCTTGGCCTGCATGACGGCAGCCTCTGCGATGCGGCTGGAATCGCGCACCTGGCGGCCGATCTCCTCGACCGAAGCCGAGAGCTCTTCGGTCGCGGTCGCGACCGACTGCATATTGGAGGAGGCTTGCTCGGAGACGCCGGCGACCTGGCTCGACAGGCTCTGCGTGGTCTCGGCGGTGCGGGTCAGCGTCGAGGCGGCCGATTCCAGCTGCACGGCGGAGGCCGAGACGTTGGAGACGATGGCACCCACCGCGCTCTCGAAATCGTCGGCAAAGCGGATCAGCTCGGCGCGGCGGCTTGCGGCCTGCTCGCGGTTCTGCACTTCGCTGGCGGCGGCATCGCGCTCGGCCTTAGCGACGGCCTGGATCTTGAACTCCTCGACCGCGCCGGCCATCTCGCCGATCTCGTCCTTGCGCCCAAGGCCCGGCAACACGACATCGAAATTGCCCGAGGCGAGCTCGCGCATCGCCTTGCACATCGCAATCATCGGCCGCGAGATGCCGGTGCCGAGCAGGAAGGCGAGGACCGCGCCTAACAGCGTGCCGCCGACGGCCAGCATCAGCACCAGCTGCTCGGTCTGCCCGATGGTCGCCGCCGACTCCGAATCCAGCCGCTGCTGCTCGGCGACGAGGTCCGCCTTCATGGCGGTGGCGCCTTGCTGGATCGCGCCGGCCGAGCCGCTCATCTCCGTGACGAGGCCATCGACCAGCTTGGCGTTGGCGATCAACTTCTCCAGCGCCTCGCGATAGGCGCCGAGGATGGACTTGGCCTCCTTGAGGCCAGCGACAATCTTGTCGTCCATGGAATAGACCGCGCCCAGCGAGTTCTCGACGAATTTCAGCCGCGCCAAGGCGCTGTTCGCGATCGCCTGATCGGACGTCAGCACGAACTGGGTGGCTGCAGCGCTTGCGGTCTGGAATTGGGCGTTGACCTGCTTGGTGCCAAACTCGATCGCCTGCGCTTCGGCGTCGGAGGCGTTGTTGCCGATGTCGTCGAGCTTGTACTTCAGGAGATTGGCTTGGCGCTGGAGCTGGTTCTGCACCAGCAGCGCGCTGTCTCGCTTGGCCTGGAGCACCTTGGCGAAGGTGGCGGAGAAGTTGGAGAACTCCTTGGCGAGCTTGCCGAGGCTTTCCTGCCGCGGCGGCTGCTTGGCGCTCTTGACGGCCTGGTCGATGGCGTTCTTCAGGCTGGCCTCGGCATCGAGCGCCGCCTTGGCGTCGTCTTCCTTACCGGTGACGACGAAATATTTGGCGGCCGAACGATAGGCGAGCAGCTCACGGTCGATGTTACGCGCGAGATCGGCCTCCGACACGCTGCTGCGGTACGATCCGACCCCGGCGGCGACCCGCTCGAAGCCGAAATAGGAAAACGCCATGCTGCCGGCGGAGATCACCAGCACGGCGGCGAAGCCGAGGATGATCTTTGCGCGGAACTTGAGGGTCGGAAATAGTGCACGCTTCGACGGCGACGCGGTACGCCCGGACATTCCCAACCCCCAGCTCATGTGATTCTGCGGCCCGGAAGCAGCCCTTTCCGAACGTTGCGGAAAATTAGGGCAGAATCCTCAAGGGGTGGTAAATCCGTCCGGGCTTGCGGGGAGCGGCTGCCGTGTTGCGGCTCACCGGAAAACGCCCTACTCTCGATAATTATCAGGCACTTGGCATCAGACCGAGCCTTAAGGGAGAAACGGAGTGGGGCAAACCGATTTTCGGTTTGGCGGTGCGTCTGGCGTTGCCGTGGCCAAGTCGAAGGCCGCGAGCGTCGATGACGCCGTGGCCGAGCTGGCGGCCCAGCTCCCGTCCGACGGGCTGGCGCTGATCCTGGTGTTCGTCTCCCCCAGCTACGACCCCGATCGCTTCATCGCGGAGATCAGCCGCCAATTCGACGACACCCAAGTCTGCGGCTGTACCACCGCGGGCGAGCTTGCTCCTGACGGCTGGGACGAGAACAGCGTCGTGGCGCTGGCGTTCAGCCGCGCGGACTTTTCCGCGGTGGTGCGGCCGATCTTCAATCTCGACAGCTTCCGCGTCGAGGACGGCCGCAGGATCGGCGGCGAGCTCCGGCACGAGCTGTTGCGGGCCGCGCCGCAGGTCGAGCGCGGCAGTCCCTTCGGCCTAGTCCTGATCGACGGCCTGTGCCGCCGCGAAGAAGCGGTGATGTCCGCGATCTATGCATCGCTGGACGATATTCCGGTCGTCGGCGGGTCGGCAGGCGACGGGCTGCGCTTCGAGAAGACATTCGTGTTCTTCGACGGCAAGGCACACAGCAATGCCGCCCTCTTGATCCTGCTGAACACCTCGTTGCCGTTCCGCGTCTTCAAGTGCGACAATTTCGAGCCGCAGGCGCAGAAGATGGTGGTGACCGAGGCCGACATCGAAAACCGCATGGTCCGGGAGCTGAACGCAGAGCCTGCCGCGCAAGAATATTCGCGCGTGGTCGGCATCATGGATGCCAAGCTCGATCCGTTCTCCTTCGCCTCGCATCCGGTCCTCGTGCGCGTCGGCGGCGCCTATTACGCACGCTCGATCCAGCGGGTCGAGCCGGACGGCTCATTGCATTTCTTCTGCGCCATCGACGAGGGCATGGTGCTGACCGCCGCGACCTCGCGAAGCCTGGTCGGCGCGGCCCGCGAGACGTTCGCCGACATCCGCGACCAGATCGGAGACGTCTCGCTCTATATCGGCTTCGAATGCCTGCTCCGCCGGCTCGATGCCGAGCAGCATCAGCTCGCCCGCGACATGTCAGAACTGTACCGGCAGAACCGTGTGGTCGGCTTTCACACTTACGGCGAGCAGTTCGGCTCCATGCATGTGAACCAGACCTTCACGGGAGTTGCGATCGGAAGGCGCCCGTCGTGACGGACATGTGGCAGGGCCCCGATGCGGTCGACCAGCTCAGGCGCGAGGCCGCCAAGCTGAGGAAGATCAATGCCGCGCTGATGTCGCGCGTCGAGCGCTCGATGGACCAGCAGCTCAACGCCTTTTCATTGTTCGAAACCGCCATCGCGCTCGACCACAAGGTTCGCGACCGGACGCACCAATTGCGCGAGGCGCTGCATTCGGTCGAGCGTGCCAATGAGGGACTCTACCGCGCCAAGCAGCAGGCAGAGGCGGCAAGCTCGCTGAAATCCTCCGTGCTGATCTCGGTCACCCACGATCTGTTGCAGCCGCTCAACGCGGCGCGCCTGACCCTGTCCGCACTGACGGAGATGATGGAGTCGCAGGAAGCGGGCGTGCTGATCGACCAGGCGAGCCGCTCGCTGGTGATGCTGGAGGACCTGCTGCGCTCGCTGCTGGAGATCGCCAAGCTCGATTCCGGCGCGCTCAAGCCCGACGTGCGCGCGATCGCGCTGGCCCCCCTGTTCGAGCAGCTCCGCAACGAGTTCGAGCCGATCGCCGCGCGGCAAGGCCTGTCCTTGCGCATCCGCCCCTCTCAGCTCGCGGTGATGTCGGATGCGGTGATGCTGCGGCGGATCCTGCAGAACCTGCTCGCCAATGCCATTCGCTATACCCGCAGCGGCGGCGTCGTGATCGGATGCCGGCCGCGCAGCGGGCAGATCTGCGTCCAGGTCTCCGACACCGGACCCGGGATCGCGCAGGCGCAGCAGGAGGCGATCTTCCGCGAATTCCAGCGCGGCGATGCCAATGCGGCCGACCAGGCCGGCTTCGGACTCGGCCTCTCCATCGTCCGCCGCTTCGCCAGCGAGCTCGGGCACGAGGTGCGGCTGTCGTCACAGCTCGGCAAGGGATCGACCTTCACCCTGGAGCTGGAGCCGGCCGACCTCACTGAAGTCGCCGACGAGGCGGAGATCGCGCCCGCCGCGCGGCACTACGATTACAGCGGGCTCGAAGGCGCCAAGATCCTGCTGATCGAGAACGATCCGAACGGCTCGGAGGCGATGGCCGCGCTGCTGGAGGGATGGGGCTGCGACGTCGCGACCACGCGATCGGGTGCGGACGCGCTCGTGCGCCTCAGCGAGCTCGGTGGCGCGCCCGATGTCGTGATCGCCGACCTCCATCTCGACCACGGCGAAAGCGGCCTGTCGGCCATCACCGACGTGCGGGAGCATTTGAAGCTCGACACGCCCGCCATGATCATCACCGCCGACTATTCCGAGCAGGCGGCGAAGCAGGCGAGCCTGCAGGGCCTCGAAGTGCTGAAGAAGCCGATCAGGCCGGCCGAGATGCGGGCGCTGCTGTCGTTCCTGCTGAGCTGAAGCGCGGATGATCTTCGCCTCGTCTTCCTTGTGGCGGGGCTATCGGACGTAGCCAAGACAAAAATGTCGAAAACAACCCCATGCAAAGTAGACAGGGGCCTGTCACTCCTCCTCCATCGCCTTGATTAGATTGTCGCGGAGCTTGACGACGCTTTTCTGCAGCCGCGCGAACTCATCGGGCTTTAGTCCGCTCGACTTCACGAGATTCATGTGCATGCCTTTCTCGCGGAGGCGTCGGCCGGCGTCGGTGAGACTGACGCGCACCTGCCGCTCGTCGGCGGGATCGCGCTGGCGGCGCAAATAGCCCGCCGCCTCGAGCTTTTTGAGGATCGGCGTCAGGGTGTTGGATTCCAGGAACATCTTGTCGCCGAGTTCGCTGACGGTTTGGTCGTCCTGCTCCCACAGCGCCACGATCGCGATCCACTGGGGGTAGGTTAGGCCGAGCTCATCGAGGCCCGGCTTGTAGGCTCGTCCGTAGGCGAGGTTGGCCGAATAGATCGCGAAGCACAGGAAATCGTCGAGGCGCCGGTCGCCCTCGGCCGGTTTCGGCTGATTGGTCGTTGAATCATCTCTGGAATCGTCTCTGAATTCGGCTCTGGGACCGTTCTTCAGGCTCATGGGGGTGCCCTTTCCAACACGGACATGTGAAACTCCGCGTGCATATATATCGTGTCCGATTAAATCGGAAGGTTGACATTGAGGCTCCAAGGTACTTTATATCGCGTACACGATTATATCGTAACCGCTATAATCAGGAGAGAAGCAATGGCTCCCCCCGATGCAAATGAGACCACCCAAGCGCCAACGATCGACATGAAGCTCGAAGTCGTCGTCATCCCTGTTTCGGACATCGATCGCGCCAAGAAGTTCTATGCGAACCTCGGATGGCGGCTCGATGCCGATTTCGCCGGGCCTGACGACTACCGCGTCATCCAGTTCACACCTCCCGGCTCCCCCTCCTCGGTCATTTTCGGCAAGAACGTGACCGCGGCGGCGCCCGGCTCCGCCCAGGGTCTGTACCTGATCGTCTCCGACATTGAAGCCGCGCGAGACGATCTGCGCGGTCGCGGCGTCGAGGTCAGCGAAGTCTTCCACGCTGAAGGCGACGTGCACACCGGACCCGACGAGCCTTATCTGTTCGGGCGCCGTCGGATTGCTGGTCTGGATCCCGCACGCGCCAGCTATCGCTCGTACGTCTCGTTCAACGATCCCGATGGCAACGGCTGGCTGTTCCAGGAGATCACCACGCGATTGCCGGGACGCGTAGAGGCAGCAGGAACAACATTCACCTCCTCGTCCGAGCTCGCGAGCGCGCTCCGACGTGCGGCTAAGGCACACGGTGAGCACGAGAAGCGGAACGGCGGTCAGTACGATGCGAACTGGCCGGACTGGTACGCCGACTACATCGCTCGCGAGCAAGCCGGCCAGCCGCTACCGGCTTGAACCGCGGCTCGCCTCGTTCCGACGAATGACACCGGATTATCCTGAGGGCGGATCGGCCTGCGAACGCTCCCCCTTCAGGCCGGCGCCTTCGCCGGCCAGGGTCGCGAAATCGATCCGGGACATTTCGACGATGGCCTTGGTGCGGCTGAGCACGTTGAGCTTGCGCAGGATGTCGGAGACGTGGACCTTCACCGTGGTCTCGGAGATGTTCAGCTCGAAGGCGATCTGCTTGTTCTGCAGGCCGCGTTTGAGCATTTCGAGCACGCGCAATTGCTGCGGCGTCAGCTCGTGCAGGCGTTTCAGCAGATCCTGCGCCGGGCCGGCGGCGCGTTTTGGGCGGACGAGCCCGCGATAGGCGGCTGGGACACAGACCGCACCGCGCAGCACCTCGCCGATCGACTGCGCCAGCTCCTGCTTGGAGGACGATTTGAGGATGTAGCCGGAGACGCCGAGCGACAAGGCGCCGGCTATGATCTGCGGATCCTGATGCCCTGATACGATGACGACGGGAATCCTGGGAAAGGCCTTGCGGATGCGGATGATGCCGGAAAGGCCCGTGGTGCCCGGCATTGACAGATCGAGCAGGATGAGGTCGAGCTCGGCAGCCGCCGCGGCCTGCTCGAGCGCACCGTCGATCGACGTCGCCTGAAGGATCTCGGCCGCCGGCGCCGCCATCTGGAGCGCGCCCTCCAAGGCTTCTCGAAACAACGGATGGTCTTCGACGATCAGAAATCGCATCACGCGTGAGCCATTCCCGGTTGATTGGCCAGATGATCGACGGGTTCGACGCCGAAACGAGAATGTCGCAGCCGGACCAGACCGGCTTGATCCAGGTCAAGCGGGACATCGCGCGTCATTGCGGCCGCCCGCGGTCGGCCCGCGCATAAGGCCGGGCCTTGGGATCCGGCAGGTCCACCTTGCCGATCTCGATGATCGCCTTGTTGCGGCTGAACAGGCCGAGTTTGCGCAGAATTTCGGTGATATGCGCCTTCACCGTGGATTCGGCGAGCTGAAGCTCCTGGCCGATCTGCCGGTTCGGATAGCCGCGCCGCAGCAGATCGAGCACGCGAAGCTGCTGCGGCGTGAGCTCGCGCAGCTTGACCTCGAGCGCCTTGCTGGCCTCGGCCCGACGCCGCTGCGACGTTACCACGAAATCCTTCGGCACCGACACCGATCCGTTCAGCACGCCCTCGATCGACTGCGCCAGCTCGCGCTTCGACAGCGACTTCGGCAGAAAACCCGCGGCCCCAAGCTCCAGCGCCTCGCGAACGACGCGCTGGTCCTCCTCGCTCGACACGATGGCGACGGGCAGGCGTGGATGGGCCTCGCGCAAGCGCAGAAAGCCGGAGAAGCCGGTCGCATCGGGCAGCAGGAGGTCGAGCAGTGCGAGGTCGATGCCCTCGCCCTGCTCGGCCGTCAGGATGTGAAGGGCGTCCTCGATCGACATCGCCTCGAAGATCCGCGCCTCCGGCAGAGCCAGCCGCACCGCATTACCGAGGGCCTCGCGAAACAGCGGATGATCGTCGATGATCAGGAAGCTGGTCATAGCGCCTTCACAGGACTGCACCGCCGAATGGTGCACCGTACGGGCATCCGCCGCCGTAGCGGAAGAGGCGGAACCATCCGGCATCAATCCGGCACCGGGATGGCGCCGGATGAACGCTACCACATCCTCCCGATCGGGTTCGGTCAAGACCGTTCAATCGTTCGATTCGACCTGGACCGTCAGCAGGAAGGAATAGATGCTGTTGAACTGGTCCTCGCTATAGACCTCCTTCCAGGCCGGCATGCCCTTGTTCGGCCGTCCCTCCTGCACGGTGGTCAAATATTTCTCGCGCATCTCGTCGCCGTAGCGGTGACGCAGCAGCCGCAGATCGATCTTGCGCTCGCTCTGGATCGCATCGGGACCGTGGCAGTGCGCGCAGGTTCCGTTGAAGATCTCCTTGCCCGCGCCGACGGCCTCAAGGCCCGGCGCGACCGCATCGCCCTTGGTCTCGGTCGCCACGACATTGGCGACCTGAGCGACGCCGGCTCCACTTCCCGTACCCGTCGTCACCGGCGCTGGCGTCGGCGCTGCGCCGAAGCGAACCGGCGCGCCTCCCGGCAAACCGTATTTCACGGCGAGCTCGCCGATCTTGCCCTGAAGCTGCGGCAGCACGGCATTGACGCGGTCGCGCAGCTCGGTCGAGGCCTTGGCAAAGCCGATGGCGGCGTCCCATGACAGGCCCTCGCCCTCGGTGAGCTCGATCTGGTAGCGGCCGCCGTAGCTGGTCTTGTTCAGCCAGCCGGCGACCGGGCCCCAGATGAAGGCGACGTCGGCCCGGCCCTGGTCGAGCGCCTGCATGCCCTCCTCAGGCGACAGCACCGTCACTTTCTGGATGTCGTCGCGGCTGGCGAGCAGGTTTTGCGGCGTGCTGGCGAACTGCACGGCGACACGCTTGCCCTTGAGGCCGTCGATGCCGCCGACCGCCGCGCCCTTGGTGGCGACGAGGGCATAGCCCTCTTTGGCGAAGACGTCGGAGAAGATCACGGCCGGGCCCATGAAATCTGCGGACCGCGGCAGCCCGATCATGGCGTCGCATTGCTTGCCGAGCAGCGTGACCCGCACGGTGCGCTTGCCGAAATAGGATTTGTACCAGTCATAGGCGATCGGCCGGCCGAGCGCCTGCGCCAGGGCCTGCCCGATCTCGACATAGAAGCCCGGCTTCGACGAACTGTCGCTGGAGAATGGAAGGTTGGTCGGATCGGCGCAGAGACGGAACGGTTGCGCCTCGTTGGCCTGCAGCGGCGAGGCCGGAACGATCAGCGCCGCGGCGGCACATGCGAGCAGGCCTGCGATGGCGCGATGTCGGCTCGCACCGGTGGCGGAATGATTCGGACGCATCCTCGTCTCCCTTGGCGTTGGCTTTGTTGCGCCGGAGCTCGTTGAGCCGGGCGCAGCGGCACCAGGCATCGGCCGATGCCGCAGCTAAAATCCGGAGAAAGCGCGCGCGTATCCCGTCACCTCGAGGATACGCGCGCGAGTTGTCACTGGACGGAGAACACGAAGAGCGAGCCGCCCTCGGGGGCTGCGGCCGTCATCTTCTTTCCTACCTCGCCCAGGAACGCAGGCAGCGCAGCGGTGCGGCCGACGACGATGGCGACATATTGCTTGCCGTCGACCTGATAGGTCACCGGACCTGCGCCGATGCCGGAGCCGAGATTCTTGCTCCACAGCACCTTGCCGGACTTCGCATCGATGGCACGGAAGTCGCCATGGATGTTGCCGGCAAACACGAGGCCGCCGCCGGTGGTCAGCGTGCCGCCGTTGAAGGGCAGGTCTTCCTTGATCGACCAGACCTTCTTCTGCGCGACCGGATCCCAGGCGACGAGCTCGCCGAGGAAGCCGCCGGGGCCTTCCTTGGTCGGGAATTCGGCGCCGAGATAGAACACGCCGCGCTTGTAAGTGACGTCGCTGACCGACCAGTCCATGCAGACGTTGTTGGACGGGATGTAGACCAGGCCGGTCTGCGGGTTGAACGACATCGGCTGCCAGTTCTTGCCGCCGATCAGGTTCGGGCAGATGTCCTTGGCGGGATGGCCCGGCCCCGGACGCTTGTCGGGATCCTCGACCGCGCGCATCGTGGCGACGTCCCACTTCTTGGCCCAGTTGGAGAACACGTATTTCTCCGCCGACAGCACCTTGCCGGTCTCGCGGTTGGCGACGAAGAAGAAGCCGTTGCGGTCGGCCTTCATCAGCGTCGGAACGGTGCTGCCGCCGATCTTGAGATCCGCGAGCACGGCTTCGTTGACGCCGTCATAGTCCCAGGCGTCGGCCGGCGTGGTCTGGATGTGCCACTTGATCTTGCCGGTGTTGGGATCGAGCGCGAGCGTCGAGGCCGTGTAGAGGTTGGTTAGCTTGCCGAAATTGCCGTCGCCGGTCGAACGCACCGCCGTGTTCCACGGGGCGGGATTGCTGGTGCCCCAATAGACCGTGTCGGTCTTCGGATCGTAGGAGCCGACCAGCCAGGCCGCGCCGCCGCCATGCTGGGCGGAGTCGCCCTTCCAGGAATCGCCGCCGGGCTCGTCCGGCGAAGGAACGGTGTAGGTCTGCCACACCTGCTTGCCGGTGTTGATGTCGAAGGCCAGCAGCGCGCCGCGCACGCCGTATTCGCCGCCGCCGAAACCGGTGATGACCTTGTCGCGCACGACGAGCGGCGGCGAGGTGATGACCGAGCCCTGCTTGTAGTCGACCACCTTCGCCGTCCACAGCGACTTGCCGGTCGCGGCATCGAGCGCGGTCAGCTTGCCGTCGAGGCGGCCGACGAAGATCTTGCCGTCGGCGTAGGAGACGCCGCGGCTGTTCACGTCGCAGCAGGCGTATTGCAGCACGTCCTCGGGAATATCGGGCTCCCAGGTCCATTTGCGCTGCCCCGTCGCCGCATCGAGCGCATAGACGTATTTCGGACCCCACGAGCTCGAAACGTACAGCGTGTTGCCGATGACGATCGGCGAGGATTCGTTCGAACGCAACGACGCCAGCGAGAAGGAGTAAGCGAGCGTCAGCTTCCCGGCGTTCTCGGTGTTGATCTGCTTGAGCGGGCTGAAGCGCGTGTTGCCGTAATCGTGGCCGGCAACGGCCCATTGATTCGAATCGGATTGCGCGTTGAGCACCGAGTCGTTGGCGCGAACGCCCGGTGTAACGGCGGCGAGCATCGCAATCATGGAGATGCCGGCCAAGAAGCCCTTCGTTCCAAAGGTCATGTATTCCCTCCGCGATGTTGTTGTGCACGCCTCGTTGGGCGCCTGAGCGCACTGCGCTCGTGATGCGCAGTTCGCCTGCGAGCCATCGTTCGAAATTACAGCATCGCCGTTTCGCGCTTAGTATAGGCGGAAGGTAGTAGTGCAAATCATCGGCGGCTTTCGCCGCTCATCTTGTTGTCGCGCCTTGCGTCTTGCCTTTGTTTTGCAGCTTGAAATGCGCGTTCGAATGAAGGCGGCATCGCGCATCAATCACGATGATGGCGCTACCACGCCGGCGAGATTTTCGAAGAAGCTCGCGGCGAGTTTTCGCGACGTCGAGTCGATCAATCGCGAGCCGAGCTGTGCGAGCTTGCCGCCGATCTGCGCATCGGCCTCGTAGTGCAGGATGGTGACGTCAGGGGCTTCTTCTTCCAGCCTGACCTTCGCGCCGCCCTTGGCAAAGCCGGCGACGCCGCCGGCGCCCTCGCCGACGATGCGATAGCCGTTGGGCGCATCGATATCGGTCAGCGTCACCTTGCCGCTGAACGTCGCCTTCACCGGCCCCACCTTCAGCACCACGGTCGCCGTCATCTCGGTCGGCGATGCCATCTCGAGCGATTGGCAGCCGGGAATGCAGCGCCTGAGAATTTCGGGATCGTTGAGCGCGGCCCAGACCTTTGCCTTCGACGCCGGGATCCGCTGACTGTCGTTCATCTGCATCGCTTCCACCCTTGTTGCCGTTGCCTGTACGGCTCGACTAGGGGGACGGGCGGCTGCGATCTATCGCCAGGAAGTAGTAGTCCTGCTTTCCGGACCTCTCATTCACGCGATGTCATTCCGGGGCGCGCCTGTTGGCGCGAACCCGGAATCCACTTCCCCGCGGACTCTGCGGCCCGATGGATTCCGGGCTCCCTCGCTCCGCTCGGGCCCCGGAATGACGCAGTGGGTTGTTGGAAGCGCAACACGCGGGGCGTCCTAACCCACGCGGCTCGACGGCGGCACTTTGCTGCATTGCCGTAAGCAAAATCAATGGCTTAAGTCGTCTCGTCCTACTACCAAGATCGCGATTACAAAGGCGGGGGCGCATGCTCCTATTCGCGCAACGAGCACGGCATTAAAGGGAGGAACGACGCACGACCGGGCCTAGGTCCAGGGCAAGCGGCGAGATGACCACGGCACGCGCGACCAGCTCACGCGCCTATTGCGGCGGCAGCGAGCACGCCATCGCAGATGCTAGCTGAGACTTTCCGTGTGTCTCCTACAATGTCGCAGCACGTGATGGCGGCGGCACGAGACGTCGTGGCCGAATCGCAGATCGGCGACTGTCATCACGATGACCCTTCCATGACCGCGGTCAGCAAAAACCCAGTTGCAAAGTTTCGTTTGCGCTGTCTCTAATTAGAACCAATCAAAATAACTTTGGGAGGACTTCAAGTGTCTACAGTCAAACTGACGGTCAACGGCAAGGCCGTTGCTGTCGATGTCGAGGACCGCACGCTGCTGGTCCAGCTCCTGCGCGATCACCTCAACCTGACCGGGACCCATGTCGGCTGCGACACCAGCCAGTGCGGCGCCTGCGTCGTGCACATGGACGGCCGCGCGGTGAAATCCTGCACCATGCTGGCGGGGCAGGCCGACGGCGCCAGCGTCACCACGATCGAGGGCATCGCCAAGGGCGACGAACTGCACCCGATGCAGGCCGCCTTCCGCGACAATCATGGCCTGCAGTGCGGCTATTGCACGCCGGGCATGATCATGTCGGCGATCGACATCGTGCACCGCCATGGTGGACAGCTCGACGAGGCGACCGTCCGCACCGAGCTCGAAGGCAATATCTGTCGCTGCACCGGCTATCACAACATCGTCAAGGCGGTGCTGGACGCCGCCGGCCGCATGAAGGTCTCGCAGGCGGCCGAGTAAGCGGCGCGCCTCGAAACAAGAACAACCGTCGCAGCCGTCGATGGACGGCGCGATCAAGGAAATTTCCGGTCGGGAGGACCAGACATGGGTGTTGAAGGCATCGGCGCACGCGTCGTGCGCAAGGAAGACAAGCGTTTCATTACCGGCAAGGGCCGTTACGTCGACGACATCAAATTGACGGGTATGACCCATGCCTATTTCATCCGCAGCCCGCACGCGCACGCCAAGGTCAAGAAGATCGACTCGTCCGCGGCGCTGAAGATGCCGGGCGTGGTCGCGGTGCTCACCGGACAGGAGCTGGTCGACGACAAGGTCGGCAACCTGATCTGCGGATGGGCCATCACCTCCAAGGACGGCAGCCCGATGAAGATGGGCGCATGGCCGGCGATGGCGCCGGAGACGGTGCGCTTCGTCGGACAGGCAATTGCCGTCGTGATCGCCGACAGCAAGAATCTCGCGCGCGACGCGGCGGAAGCCGTCGTGGTCGACTACGAGGAGCTCCCCGCGGTCGCCGACATGCACGCCGCCATCAAGCCCGGCGCGCCGCAGCTTCATCCTGAGGCGCCCGGCAACCAGGTCTATGATTGGGTGATCGGCGACGAGGGCGCGGTGAATGCCGCCTTCTCGAAAGCCGCCAATGTGGTGAAGCTCGACGTCACCAACAACCGCCTCGCGCCGAATGCGATGGAGCCGCGCGCGGCGATCGCCGATTACGACACCGCGGAGGAGCACTTCACCCTCTATACGACGTCGCAGAACCCGCACGTCGCCCGTCTCGTGCTCTCGGCGTTCTACAACATCGCCCCCGAGCACAAGCTGCGCGTGATCGCCCCCGACGTCGGCGGCGGCTTCGGCTCCAAGATCTTCATCTATCCCGAGGAGATGGTGGCGCTGTGGGCCTCGAAGAAAGTCGGCCGTCCCGTCAAGTGGACCGGCGACCGCACCGAAGCCTTCCTCACCGACGCGCATGGCCGCGATCACATCACCCATGCCGAGATGGCCTTCGACGCCAACAACAAGATCATCGGCCTCAAGGTGAAGACCTACGCCAATTTCGGCGCCTACATGTCGCTGTTCTCGTCCTCGGTGCCGACCTATCTCTACGCGACGCTGCTGTCGGGCCAGTACAACATCCCGGCGATCCATGCCGAGGTGATCGGGGTCTACACCAACACCACGCCGGTCGACGCCTATCGCGGCGCGGGCCGGCCCGAGGCGAGCTATCTGATCGAACGGTTGATGGAGACGGCGGCGCGGCAGCTGAACGTCGATCCGGCCCAGTTGCGGCGGACCAACTTCATCACCCAGTTCCCGCACCAGACGCCTGTCATCATGGCCTACGACACCGGTGACTTCAACGCTTCGCTCGATGCGGCGATGAAGGCGATCGATTATGCCGGCTTCCCTGCCCGCAAGGCCAAGGCGAAGGCCGACGGCAAGCTGCGCGGCATCGGCGTGTCCTGCTACATCGAGGCCTGCGGCATCGCCCCGTCGAAGGCGGTCGGCAGCCTGGGCGCCGGCGTCGGCCTTTGGGAATCGGCCGAGGTGCGCGTCAACCCGGTCGGCACCATCGAGATTCTCACCGGCTCGCACAGCCACGGGCAGGGTCACGAGACCACCTTCTGCCAGCTCGTCGCGGAGCGCCTGGGCGTTCCGATCAGCCAGGTCTCGATCGTCCATGGCGACACCGACAAGGTGCAGTTCGGCATGGGCACCTACGGCTCGCGCTCGGCGGCCGTCGGCCTCACCGCGATCCTGAAGGCGATGGAGAAGATGGAATCCAAGGCCAAGAAGATCGCCGCGCATGCGCTGGAGGCATCGGAAGCCGACATCGTCATCGAGAACGGCGAGTTCAAGGTGACAGGCACCGACAAGGCGATCGCCCTGCCGATGGTCGCGCTCGCGGCCTATACGGCGCACAACCTGCCTGACGGGATGGAGCCGGGCCTGAAGGAGAGCGCCTTCTACGACCCGACCAACTTCACCTTCCCGGCCGGCGCCTATATCTGCGAGCTCGAGGTCGATCCCGGCACCGGCAAGACCTCCTTCGTCAACTTCGTCGCGGCGGACGATTTCGGCCGGCTGATCAACCCGATGATCGTCGAGGGCCAGGTCCATGGTGGCCTCGTGCAGGGCATCGGGCAGGCATTGCTCGAGCATGCGATCTATGATGCCAACGGCCAGCCGGTCACGGCCTCGTTCATGGATTACGCCATGCCGCGCGCCGACGACGTGCCGTCGTTCAACCTCTCCCACACCACGACGCTGTGCCCGGGCAATCCCTTGGGCATCAAGGGCTGCGGTGAGGCCGGCGCGATCGGCGCATCGGCGGCCGTGATCAACGCGATCACGGATGCGATCGGCAAGAACAACCTGGAAATGCCCGCAACCCCTGACAGGGTGTGGCGCACGATCCACGCGGCTTAAGGGAGGACCGAAGATGTACCAGACCACCTATCATCGCGCCTCCTCGGTCGACGAGGCCGCCAGCCTGTTCGCCAAGGGTAGCGAGTCGAAGTTCCTCGCCGGCGGTCAGACGCTGCTGCCGGTCATGAAGCAGCGCCTCGCAGGTCCCTCCGACGTCATCGACCTCGGCAGGATCAAGGAGCTGCAGGGCGTCGAGCTGTCAGGCGACACGCTGACCATCAAGGCTGCGACGACCTATTACGACATCATGACGAATGCCGACGTGAAGCAGGCGATTCCTGCAATCGCCTACCTCACCTCCGTGCTCGGCGACCCCGCCGTGCGCTACCGCGGCACGATCGGCGGCTCGATCGCCAACAACGATCCGGCCGCGGATTTCCCGGCGGCGCTGCTCGCGCTCGGCGCCACCGTGAAGACCAACAAGCGATCGATTGCGGCGGATGATTTCTTCCAGGGCCTGTTCACGACGGCGCTCGAAGACGGCGAGATCATCACCGCCGTGTCATTCCCGGTGCCGGCAAAGGCGGGCTACGAGAAGATGCGGCATCCGGCCTCGCGCTTCGCGCTGACCGGCGTGTTCGTGGCGCAGGCCAAGTCGGGCGAGGTTCGGGTCGCCGCCACCGGCGCCTCGCAAACCGGCGTGATGCGGGTGGGCGCGATCGAGGCGGCGCTGAAGGCGAACTGGTCGCCATCGGCGATCGACAGCGTCAGCATCTCGGCGAACGGATTGCTGGCCGACATCCACGGCACGGCGGAATATCGCGCCAATCTGATCAAGGTGATGGCACAACGCGCGGTCGCTGCTGCGCGCTGACAGTTCGACTTAGCGTCTCCACGCAAATTTTCCGCGGCGCGCACTTCGGTGCGCGCCGTTTTATTTTGGCCGTGCGGCATGAAAACCGCTTGCCTCGCTGGCGTGAAGGCGAGAAAAGTTAATCGGCCGATTAACTCGCTCAACAGAAGAAACGTCAGAGGCGATTGCCGATCGCCGGCATCCGTCCGCGACCCGAGGAAACAACAACGTGCTCGACAAACCCGCCCCCACCTCCTCCGTCCGCGCTTCCGGCCCGCTCTCGGGCTTCCGCATCGTCGAATTCGCCGGCATCGGGCCCGGTCCGTTCGCCTGCATGATGCTGGCCGACATGGGCGCCGACGTCGTCACGCTCGACCGCGTCGGCGCGAAGAAGAGCATGAAGTCGGTGGCCGGGCGCGGCCGCAAGGTGATCGAGCTCGACCTCAAGGACAAGGCGGCGATCGCGCAAGTATTGGATCTGCTCGCGAGCGCGGACGCGCTGGTCGAGGGTTTTCGCCCCGGTGTGATGGAGCGGCTCGGCCTCGGGCCGGACGTCGTGCTCGCACGCAACCCGAAGCTGGTCTATGGCCGCATGACCGGCTGGGGCCAGGAAGGCCCGCTCGCCAACGCCGCCGGCCACGACATCAATTACATCTCCATCACCGGCGCGCTCGCCGCGATCGGTACGAAGGAAGCGCCGGTGCCGCCGCTCAATTTGGTCGGCGATTTCGGCGGCGGTGCGCTCTATCTCGTCGTCGGCGTGCTCGCCGCACTGCTGGAAGCACAGAAGTCGGGCAAAGGCCAAGTGGTGGACGCGGCGATGTGCGACGGCGCGGCCTCGCTGATGTCGTTCTTCTTCGACATGACCACGATGGGACGCTGGACCGAGGAGCGCAACCAGAACTTCCTCGACGGCGGCGCGCATTTCTACGGCGTCTACGAATGCGCCTGCGGGCACTTCGTCTCGATCGGCTCGATCGAGCCGCAATTCTACGCGCTGCTGCGCGAGCACGCCGGCCTCACCGACGCCGATTTCGACGCGCAGATGGACCGCAAGGCCTGGCCAGCGCTGAAGGAGAAGCTGAAGGCCGTGTTCAAGAGCAAGACGCGCGAGGACTGGTGCAAGATCATGGAAGGCACTGACATTTGCTTCGCGCCGGTGCTGACCATGTCTGAGGCGACACAGCATCCGCACATGGTCGCCCGCAACGTCTTCATCGAGCGGCACGGCGTGAAGCAGCCGGCGCCCGCGCCACGGTTCTCGCGCACGCCGTCAGCGGCACGCGAGCCGGAGGCGGCGGGGATCGGCGCGGTGATGAAGGCCTGGCAGCGGTAGAGCCAGCGGGCACGCTCTCGTAGGTGGGCAAAGCGAAGCGTGCCCACCACTTTGGGCGAGATCACAGAGAGATGGTGAGCACGGCGCTACGCGCCTTTGCCCGCCCTACGGCAGCGCGGCTGACGTCCTACGCCGCGTCCCCCACCTTCAACACGCCGCGCCGGATCTGGTCCTCCTCGATCGATTCGAACAGGGCCTTGAAATTGCCCTCGCCAAAACCGTCGTCGCCCTTGCGCTGAATGAACTCGAAGAAGATCGGGCCGATTGCGTTGGCCGAGAAGATCTGCAGCAGCACCTTGGTCTGGCCGCCATCGACCACGCCCTCGCCGTCGATCAGGATGCCGTTCTTCTTGAGCCGGGCGACATCCTCTCCGTGCTTGGGCAGGCGCGTATCGATCTTCTCGAAATAAGTGTCGGGCGGCGACGGCATGAACGGCAGGCCGGCCTCGCGCAAACCTTCGATGGTGCGATAGATATCGCGGCAGCCGCAGGCGATGTGCTGGATGCCCTCGCCGCGATAGGTCTGCAGATATTCCTCGATCTGGCCGGACTCGCCGGCGTCCTCGTTGATCGGAATGCGGATCTTGCCGTCGGGGCTGGTCAGCGCGCGCGAGAACAGGCCGGAGGCGCGGCCCTCGATGTCGAAGAAGCGGATCTGGCGGAAGTTGAACAGCTTCTCGTAGAACCCGGCCCAGACATTCATGCGGCCGCGATGGACGTTGTGGGTGAGATGGTCGAGATAGAACAGGCCGGCGCCATGCGGCTTGGGATCGCGCGCGCCCAGCCATTCGAACTCGGCGTCATAGGCCGAGCCCTTGGCACCGTAACGATCGACCAGATAAAGCAGGCTGCCGCCGATGCCCTTGATCGCGGGCACATCGAGCGTCTTCTGCGCCGACGACACATCGGCCGGCTCGGCGCCGAGCGCAATCGCGCGGTCATAGGCCGCCTTGGCATCGACGACGCGGAACGCCATCGATGGCGCACAGGGGCCGTGGGCGGCGACGAACTCATAACCGTGCGTGCCGGGCTCCTCGTTGACGAGATAGTTGATGTCGCCCTGGCGATAGACCGTGATCTTCTTGGTTCTGTGGCGCGCAACGGGCGCATAGCCCATCAGCTTGAACAATGCGTGCAGCTCTTGCGGATTGGGATGCGCGTATTCGACGAACTCGAACCCGTCGGTGCCCATCGGATTGTCGGCAGTGATCGTGGCCGGCGGTGCATCGTGCGGAAATGGTCCCATGGTGTTCTCCCGAATGGCTGCTGACGGAACTATCCTTCATGGGCCATGCAATGAGCGTGCAAACGAGGCGGGCTTTGGCTATTCTATGCACGATCCGTGCACGAAATGGATGAAAGACGCATGATTTCCGTTGACGCCTTCGACCTCAGGATTCTCGGCGCGCTCCAGGACGACGGTCGCCTCACCAACCAGGAGCTCGCCGAGCTCGCGGGCCTGTCGGCTTCGCAATGCTCGCGGCGGCGGATGCGGCTGGAGGAGGAGAAGGTGATCGCGGGCTACCACGCCGACCTCTCCAGCGAGGCGCTCGGCTTCGGCGTGATCGCCTTCATCCAGGTGGGACTGGCGACACATTCGCCCGACAATTCCAAGCGTTTTCGCGCGCTGGTCAACCGGATCGACGAGATCCAGGAGGCGTATTCGCTGACGGGCGATGCCGATTATGTCCTCAAGGCCGTGCTGCGCGATCTCAAGGGGCTGTCGAACCTCGTCAATGACGTGCTGATGCCGCACCAGAGCGTGGCGCATGTGCGCTCCTCGATCGTGCTTGATAGGCTGAAGGAGAGCTCGAAGCTGCCGCTGAAGGAGATCAAGCCCGGCTGAAATCGAGGGAACTATGGCATTCGCGCTGGCAACGCGATCTGCGATGATCGCAGCTCCAGTTGCGGAGATTCAACATGGCGCTCCAGCTGCGACCGAATTGCGAATATTGCGATTGCGACCTGCCGCCCGACGCGACCAATGCGCGGATCTGCTCCTATGAATGCACGTTCTGCGCGGACTGCGTCGAGACCAAGCTGTTCAATGTCTGCCCGAATTGCGGCGGCGGCTTCGCTCCGCGGCCGATCAGGCCGGCGCAGGAATGGCGGCCGGGCGTGTGCACCGCCAAGCAGGCGCCGTCCGACAAGCGGGTGCATCTGAAGTACAGCCTGGAGGATGTCGCGGCGCATTGCGCGCGGGTGCGCGACGTGCCGCCGGAGAAACGGTGATTTGGCCCGCTACTCCGCCACGATCGATCCCTCGACCTCGCCGAACCCGACGCGGTAGCCGTTGCCCTGACACCAGCCGCGCATCACGAGGCTGTCGCCGTCCTCCAGGAACGAGCGCCTGGCGCCGCCGGGCAGCTCGACGGGCTCGGTGCCGTTCCAGCTGATCTCGAGCAGGCTGCCGCGCTGGTTCTTCTCCGGGCCGGAGATGGTGCCGCTCCCTAAGAGATCGCCGACATTCATGGCGCAGCCCGAGGAGGCGTGGTGCATCAATTGCTGCACCGAGGACCAGTACATGTACTTGAAATTGGTGCGGCTGATGCTGGCGGGCGCATTGGCGCCGGCGCCGCGCAAGGAGACGTCGAGCTCGACATCGTAGTTTTGCGGCCTGGTCTGCTTGAGATAATCGAGCGGCACCGGCTGCTGCTCCGGCCCGTTCAGGCGGAACGGCTCCAGCGCCTCGCGCGTCACCACCCAGGGGCTGATCGAGGTCGCGAACGCCTTGGCCAGGAACGGGCCGAGCGGCACATATTCCCATTGCTGGATGTCGCGCGCGCTCCAGTCGTTGAGCAGCACGAAGCCGAAGATCATCTCCTCGGCCTGGCTCTCGGTGAGCATGCCGCCCATGGGCGACGGCTGGCCGATCACGACGCCCATCTCCAGCTCGAAATCGAGCCGCTTGCACGGCGCAAAGCTCGGCAGCTCCACGTTCGGCGGCTTCAGCTGCCCGCGCGGCCGCTTCACCCTGGTGCCGGAGACCACGACGGTGGAGGCGCGGCCGTTATACGCGATCGGCATATGCAGCCAGTTCGGCTGCAGCGCATTGTCCTTGCCGCGGAACATCACGCCGACATTGGTGGCGTGCTCCTTCGACGAATAGAAATCGGTGTAGCCGGAGACGGCGAAGGGCAGGTGGAGCTTCGCGTCGCGCATGAGAACGAAAGCGCGCGAGCGCAACTGCTCGTTATCGCGAAGCTCCGGATTGTCGTGCCGCAAGAGCTCGCTGATGCGCGCGCGGGTTTTCGACCAAACCTTTGGACCCAGATGCATCAGGGCGTTCAGTCCTCCTGCAAATGTGCCCGGATCGCCCGCACTGATCAGGCCATCTTGCTCGAGCTCCCAGAGATCGAGCACGTAGTCGCCGATCGCTACGCCGAGGCGCGGGGCACGGCCATCCTTGGTCGAGAACACGCCATAGGGCAGATTTTGGATCGGGAAGTCCGAGGCCGGATCGACGGCGATGAAGGAGCGGAGGCTGGGGTCGTTGGGGTGGGGCATTGGTTCCTGCCGAATGTTTATTCACAGTTTCTCCGCCGTCATTCCGGGGCGCGCGGAGCGCGAGCCCGGAATCCATATTCACAATCGTGGTTATGGATTCCGGGCCTGCGCCTTCGGCGCATCCCGGAATGACCAAGTAACTACGGCTTGCCCGGATCGAACCGCTTCTCCAACCCCTTCCAACAATCCGCGTAATCGGCCTGGAGCGTGGCGGCGTTCGCCGCATGCGCGGTGACGCGCTGCGGGTAGCGGGTCTCGAACATGAAGGCCATGGTGCCGGTCAGCTTCACCGGCTTCAATTCGCCGTTGCTGGCGTGCTCGAATGCGTCGCGGTCGGGGCCGTGCGGCAGCATGCAATTGTGCAAGGAGATGCCGCCGGGGACGAAGCCCTGCGGCTTGGCGTCGTAGACGCCGTAGATCAGGCCCATGAACTCGCTCATGATGTTCATGTGATACCAGGGCGGACGGAAGGTGTTTTCGGCGACCATCCAGCGCTCGGGGAAGATGACGAAGTCGATGTTCGCGGTGCCCGCGGTCTCCGAGGGTGAGGTCAGCACCGTGAAGATCGAGGGATCGGGATGGTCGAAGCCGATCGCGCCGACCGGCGAAAAGGTGCGCAGATCATACTTGTACGGCGCGTAATTGCCGTGCCAGGCGACGACATCGATCGGCGAATGCGGCAAGGCCGTCTTAAACAGCGAGCCGCCCCATTTCACGTAGAGCTCGGTCGGCGTGTCCTTGTCCTCGTAGTTTGCCACCGGCGTCAGGAAGTCGCGCGCATTGGCGAGGCAATTGGCGCCGATCGGCCCGCGCTCCGGCAGCGTGAAGGCGCCGCCGTAATTTTCGCAGAGATAGCCGCGCGCCGGCCCGTTCGGAATCTCGACGCGGAACTTGACGCCGCGCGGGATCACCACGATCTCGCCGGGCTCGGCATCGATGCGGCCGAACTCGGTGACGAGGCGCAGATTGCCCTGCTGGAGCACGAACATCAGCTCGCCATCGGCATCATAGAAATGCTGATCCACCATCGACTTGGTGATGAGATAGACATGCGCGGCCATGCCGGCCTGCGTATTCACATCCCCCGCCGTCGTCATGGTCTGCACGCCCTGAATGAAGGTGACATCCTCCTTCGGCAGCGGTGTCGGATCCCAGCGCAGCTGCGCGATCGGCAGGTCGTACTCATGGCACGGCGCCGAACGCCACAAGCCGGCATCGACCTTCTCGAAGCGGCCGGAATGCTTCACTGAAGGCCGGATGCGGTAGAGCCAGGAGCGCTCATTGCTGCCGCGCGGCGCGGTGAAGGGCGAGCCCGAGAGCTGCTCGGCATAGAGCCCGTAGGCGCAGCGCTGCGGCGAGTTGCGCCCGATCGGCAACGCGCCCGGCAGCGCCTCGGTCTCGAAAGAGTTGCCGAAGCCGGACATGTAGCCTGGCGTCACCTGGGCCGAGCTGCGGATGATCTGATCAGGCGAGGTATTGATGTTCATGACTATCCTCCTCCTTGCAAGGCGGCCCACATTTCCTGATCGCGCTTGTCGGTCCAGATCACGGGGTCGTCGATACCGGACGCTTCGTCGTAAGCGCGCGACACGTTGAACGGCAGACAGTGCTCGTAAATGGCAAAGCTCGAGAATTTCGGATCCATCACCTCGCGCGTCGCCGCCATCGATTCCTTTAAGCTGCGGCCCTTGGCGACCGAGATTTCGGCCGCGCCATAGAGCGAGGTGACGAAGTCGCGCGTCATCGCGATCGCCTCGCGCACCGTGGCGGTGCCCTTCAGCGCATCGCCGCGGCCCGGCGCGATCGCCTTCGGATTGAAGTTGCGGATCTCGTTCAGCGTCATCGGCCATTCTCGCAGATGCGCATCGCCGCAATAGCAGGCCGAGTGATACTCGATGAGGTCGCCCGAGAACATCACCTCTGCATCCGGCACCCAGCCGACGATGTCGCCCGAGGTGTGGCCGGCGCCGAGCTGCATCAGGCGCACCTCGCGCTTGCCGAGATAGATCGTCATCTCGCCTTCGAAGGTCAGCGTCGGCCAGGTCAGGCCGGGAATGCTCTCCGCATCCTGGAACAGGCGCGGAAAGCGGCCGTACTCGGAATCCCAATCCTGCTGGCCGCGCTCCGCAATCAGCCGATGAGTCTCCTGCGAGGCGACGATACTTTGGGCGTGATAGGCGGAGGCGCCCAGCACGCGCACGGCGTGATAATGCGACAGCACGACATATTTGATCGGCTTGTCGGTCACCGTGCGGACCCGCTCGATCACCTTGTTCGCCATGGCCGGCGTCGCCTGCGCGTCGAACACGAGGCAGCCATCGTCGCCGACGATCACGCCGGTGTTGGGATCGCCCTCGGCGGTGAAGGCATAGAGATCGGTGCCGATCTCGGAGAAGGTGATCTTCTTCTCGGAGAGATCGCCGGTGGATGCGAAGTTCTTCGCCATCAATTCGTCCTTCAGGTCAGGGTTATTGTTGTTGCTGTTGCTGCTGCTGGCCGTCGATCATGCGGCGCTTGGCGAGTCCGATCGCCTCGCGCAGCACGTCGATGTCGCCGATATGGTTGGCGAGGATGAGCACCAGAGCCGCGTCGAAATCGGCGCTCTGCTCCTCGGTCAGGCCGCGATGCGCCTCGACGATGGCGCGGAAGGCATCGTCAGGGCGCGCGAAGTTCGAACTGGTGGAGAGCGGCATGCCAGACCTCAATACAAACCTTCGGCTCGCGCCAGCGCCGCCGCGATCGCCGAACGCGTCGGATGACGGAAGCGCGCCGCGACATAACCGTCGGGCCTCAGCAGGTAGGCGGCACCCGGCACGGCGCCGTAGCGCTTTGCGATTAGGCCCGAGGGATCGGCAAATTCACCGTCGGCGCCAATGCGGATGCCCTTGATACCATCAGGCGCATCGATCGGCGCGCCATTGCTGAACGACAGCAGAGTGAAATCCGTTCCACCTTTGCGGAAGGCATCCGTCAGATAGATCGGCTCGCCGGCGGACGTTGCGGCGGGCGCGTCGAGCATCGAACCGCCGGGCGGGGGTCCACCGCGCCACGCATCCGCATCAAGCGAGGACAGCGGCGTATCGTAGCTGCACGGCACCGACAGCCGACCGCCATTGACCATGCGCTTGCCGAATTCGGTCTCCTTGGCGAGCGACAGCACCGCCTTGCGCAGCCGTGCCTCCTGATGCGAGTTCGGCGCCATGAAGTCGGTCGAGCGGGTGGATTCGCGGATGTTCTCGTCGGCCGCCATGCTGCGCTCGACATGGTAGCTCTCGAGCAGGCTCGCAGGCGATTTGCCGCGCAGCACGCGGTCGAGCTTCCAGGACAGATTCTCTGCGTCTTCGAGTCCCGAGTTCGCGCCACGCGCGCCGAAGGGCGAGACCTGATGCGCGGAATCGCCGGCGAAGATGACGCGGCCATGGATGAAGCGGTCCATCCGCCGGCATTGGAATTTGTAGAGCGAAATCCACTCGAATTCGAACTTGTCGTGGCCGAGCATGCGCGCGATCCGCGGCCGCACGTTTTCCGGCTTCTTCTCGAGAACCGGATCGGCATAGCGGTTGAGCTGGAGATCGATGCGCCAGACGTCGTCGGGCTGCCGGTGCAGCAGCGCCGAACGTCCGGCATGAAACGGGGGATCGAACCAGAACCAGCGCTCGGTCGGAAATTCCGCGGTCATCTTGACGTCGGCGATCAGGAACTGATCCTCGAACACCTGGCCGGCGAATTCCGCCCCGACCATCTGCCGCAGCGAGGAGCGCGCGCCGTCGCAGGCGACGACATAGCGCGCATTCAGGCGGTAGGCGCCCTCGGGCGTCTCGATCGTCAGCAGCGCGGAATCGTTGCGCTGCTCGAGCGCCGTCACCTTGTTGCGCCAGCGCAGGTCGATCTCCGGCAGCTCGTTGATGCGATCGACCAGATAGGCCTCGGCGTAATATTGCTGGAGATTGATGAAGGCCGGCCGCTTGTGACCGTCTTCGGGCAGGAGATTGAACTGGTAGAGCTGCGACTCGCCGTGGAAAATCCGCCCGACGCTCCACACCACGCCCTTCTCGACCATGCGGTCGCCGACGCCGAGCCGGTCCCAATATTCCAGCGAGCGTTTCGAGAAGCAGATCGCGCGCGAACCCTCGCCGATGCGGTCGGCATCATCGAGCAGCACGACGCGCTGGCCGCGCTGGGCAAGATCGATCGCCAGCGACAAGCCGACCGGGCCCGCACCGACGATCACGACCGGATGCTCCGCAGGGCTCGAGGCGAGGCGGTCCTGATCGGGATGACGGCGGTAGCCGAACTGGGTCTTGGCTTGAGCGGTCTTGGCTTGAGGGGTATTGGCCGGCGCCATACACGAACCTCGGCTCTGGTCAGGACAGGATCGATCTGCTAGATAGTCTCACGTGCAACTATTTTGGACCGGAGCCGGCCGGCCGTCAACTAGAATTCGGAGCGCTCTCCTTGGCGAGGACATCCAGCGACATCGCGCTCAAAGCGCGCGCGGCCGACGAGGCTTCGGCGCGGCCAAAGCCGCGGCTCGATTTGTTCAAGTTCGTGCCGTTCCGCCTCAATCGGCTCGCCGCGGAGGTCAGTTCCGCGCTGTCGGTCGAGTATCAGGAACGCCACGGCCTCGACATTCCGGCCTGGCGCGTCATCGCCACGCTCGGCTTCCGCAATGATGCCTGCAGCGCGCAATACATTTCGCAATGCACCCGCACGCACAAATCCACCATCAGCCGCGCAGTGACGGCGCTGCTCAGCGACGGCCTGATCGAGCGGGTCGAGAACGAAGCCGACCGCCGCGAATTCCGCCTGCAACTGACCAGGAAGGGCCGCGCGCTCTACGAGGAGCTGTTCCCGCAATTGCTGCGGCGAGAGGACGAGATCCTCGCCTGCCTCTCGGCGCAGGAGCGCAAGCAGCTCTCGGCCCTGCTCGGCAAGATCGAGCAGAGCCTCGATCTGATCCAGACCAGCGAAGAGGCGGATGCGAAGCAGGCGTATTAGGGCGCCCCCCATAAGGCGCAGACGTCAGCTTTTGGGAGCCCGGTTGAGAAAGCTTGGTAGGACCGTGACGGCAGCGAGGTATATAGCGATGCTCCTTGTGGCGTTTGCCGCAACTCGCGCATACGCCGCTGACATAGGTTATCTGGCTCCCCCTGGAGTCGCGGCAAACGAGTTTCCCTCACCGCAGCGTCCTGTCGCACGGATCGTCAGCCCGCGCCGCTCCGCCGAAGAGCGCCGCGACGCCCTGAATGAGGCCGGTCAAATCGCACGCGCTCTTGAACTGAAACCAGGGATGACTGTCGGCGACATTGGAGCAGGCAGTGGCTATCACACGGTCAGGCTCTCGCACGTCGTCGGATCCGCCGGCTCTGTCGTTGCCCAGGACGTCACGCGGGACTATCTCGTCGAACTCGCCAGGCGAACAAAACTTCTGAAGTTGACAAACGTGCAATTCGCGCTCGGCGAACCACACGACCCGCGTCTGCCCGCTTCCTCGCTGGACGCCGCAATCCTTGTGCATATGTATCACGAGATAGCCCAACCCTATGCCTTTCTCTACAATCTTGCGTCCGCCTTGAAGCAAGGTGCGCGGGTCGGAATTGTCGATCTTGAGCTTCCGACGTCGAAGCATGGCACGCCAATTGAGCTCTTGCGGTGCGAGTTGACCGCCGTCGACTATCGCGAGATCGCCACATATAAGCTCGCAGGGGGCGGAGGATACCTGGCGGTATTCTCTCCTCCGGAGCTAGCGGCTCGAAAATCTCCCCACGATATCGTTGCTTGCGGGGATCCTGCCGGTGCTCGTTGACATCGCGCCCGCCTCCCGTCTCAACCCATCCGACGAACTCTACGAGGAGCTGTTCCCGCAATTGCTGCGGCGAGAGGACGAGATCCTCGCCTGCCTGTCGGCGCAGGAGCGCAAGCAGCTCTCGGCCCTGCTCGGCAAGATCGAGCAGAGCCTCGATCTGATCCAGACCAGCGAAGAGGCGGATGCGAAGCAGGCGTATTAGGGTGCTGGCTGGCAAACGGGCTGCGCTCAAGGGCTGAAGCGTGTGGCGTCTAAACGAGACCACAGAGCGCGCGGCCCTCAACGCTGTTCAATCACTTCACGCCATCATTCCGCGGCTCTTCGTCGATGGCTCGATCGGAGACCCGAGCCTGGACGTCACAGTCTTCCGGCGTGATCGAGACACTCGCCGCGCCGGCTTCCTCCTTCGCTGATAGCGACGGTGATGGGGGTCGATGTTCGGCGCGGTTGCCGCGGAAACGGCGATGTAGTTTCTCACCCTGGTCGAAAATGATGTTGAGCAGCCAACCTGCGATCGGTCGCGCGATTGCACGAAACGGCCTGGCAATGATGAAACCGCCTTTGACATTCTCGATCGGGAAAGCCAATGCGTTGACCAGAGTGTCGGCGGTGACGTACCGATAATTTTCTGCCAGATGCTCGCTGTTCATCAGCATCTGGATGGCAGGCTTGTCGTTCTCACCGTCGACCAGGATCATCGAGGAAAATTTGTCGTCCGAACCGGTCAGTGCATTGGCCTCAGCCGTTGTGACGGGATGCAGGCGCACGACGCCAGCTTCGGTTTGCTGGCGGTAGTGCACGGCCAGCGTAAGCTCGCCCATCTGCACCGCGACCAGCAGCGTACCGAGATAATCGGCATTAGGCTGTGGCTTCTCGAAACTGACGCCAGGGACCATTTCGATGATATCGAGAATGCGGCCTAGATCAGCGGCGGCCGCGGCGCGGCCGGCGAGACTGGCGGCCAGGTCGGCAATTGCCCTGGAAGCTTTCGAGAAATGCCCGCTGGCGCCTTTCATGGCGTTGGCAGCAAGGTTTTTGAGTTTTGAAAGCACGCCGAACACCGTTGTGAATGTCAGGCACAACCTAGAAATGACGGATGAATACGTCAATCGGCGTGCACGATCGCGCATCCCGGGTCGATGCTTTACATCGTCCCGAGCGACGAAAGTCGCTACCCTCACTTGCCGAAACCGACTTCGCCGCCGTCACCACGAGGGACGGACCGGGTCAGGCACGGCCGCGACGGCGCGGGGTCGGCGTGAGGCCGGGAAGGGCGGGTGACCACATTTGTCTCCAAAGTGACGATATCGTCATTCCGCAAACGACCGCGTCGGCGGCAGATGCAGCGCCCAGGCATCGACCTCATCGCTGGCGCGCGGATAGATCTCGGTCACGATCGGATCGTGGCCGGGGATGAACCTGTCGGGATGGCCGGCGAGGCGCTCGATCGTGTCCCAGCCTTGCGCCATGTCGCCGACATTATAAACGATCGGGAACGGGCTCTTGCGCTGCAGATTGGCGTAATAATGCGCGGCATCGGAGGCCAGCACCACGGCGCCGCGCGCGGTCTCGACCTTCACCACCTGCAAGCCGTCGGAATGGCCGCCGACGCGGTGCACGGTCACGCCGGGAGCAACCTCGCCATCGCCGGAATAGAAGGTGACGCGCTCGCCATAGACGTGGCGCACCATCAGCGTCACATGCTCGACCGAGAACGGATGGCGCAGCAGGCCGTTGCACATGCAGCGCCCGGTCGCGTAGGCCATCTCGCGCTCCTGCAGATGGAAGCGCGCGTTGGGAAAGCGGTCGAGATTGCCGGCATGGTCGTAGTGCAGATGCGTCACGATGACGTCACGAATGGCTGACGCCGAAACGCCGAAACGCTCCAGCGCATCGACAGGATTGAGCGTGAGCTTGCGCGCCCGCGCGCTCGCCTCCTCGGCGTTGAAGCCGGTATCGACCAGAATGTCGCGGCCGTGCCCTCGAATCAGCCAGACGAAATAATCGAGGTCCTGCGCCGCGCTGTCATGCGGGTCGGGCACGAGGAAGTTCATGTGGGGGGTGCGCGGCGACATCGTCGCATAGCGCAGGGCGTAGATCTCGTAGACGTTTCCCATGGGCTCGCTTTTTTTAGAGTTGGATCTTGGACGATCGCGCACACCAAGCCACCACCGGCAGGAAAGGTCAAACCCGGAGGCGAGGCTGCAATGTGAGATCGATCACGTCTTCACCCGCCCTGGCCGCGCTAAGGTCCGCCGGACAGCATCGAGGTACCGAGGACCGTCATGATAACCCCATCCATTCCTCTCGCGGCATGCCCATCCGCTGCGGTCCATCATCGGGATAAGGTCGAATCTCCAAGCGGTTGACGCCCTCCGTCCCCGGTTTGATAATGAGGTAAGCGTAAGTTAAGGTCGCCGCGGCGCAAGCTGGAACGGCGCCTTTTGGCTGGACCGCGCTGATTATGAAAATTCGCTTCTTTTTTCTTCTGCCCTTGCTGATCTCGCTCGTCCCGACGGCCCCCTCGCTTGCGGCCGGCGACCGTTTTGCGCTGGTCATCGGCAACGCCAAATATCCGGATGCGGATGCCCCGCTGAAGGAACCGATCAACGATGCGCGCGCCGTCGCCGACGAGCTCAAGCGCGACGGCTTTTCGGTCGAACTCGGCGAGAATCTGACCGGCGACGCCATGCGCCGCGCCTTCGACAAGCTCTACGGCAAGATCAAGCCGGGCTCGGTCGCGCTGGTGTTCTTCTCGGGTTTCGGCATCCAGTCGGCGCGCCAGAGCTACCTGCTGCCGGTGGATGCGCAGATCTGGACCGAGTCCGACGTGCGCCGCGATGGTTTCAGCCTCGAGACGGTCCTCGGCGAGCTCAACACGCGCGGCGCCGGCGTCAAGATCGCGCTGGTCGATGCGTCCAGGCGCAACCCGTTCGAGCGCCGGTTCCGCAGCTTCTCAGCGGGCCTGACCCCGGTGATCGCCCCGAACGGCACGCTGGTGATGTACTCGGCGGCGCTGGCCTCGGTGGTCTCGGACGCCGGCGGCGACCGCAGCCTGTTCGTCCAGGAGCTGCTGAAGGAAATCCGCGTTCCCGACCTGATGGCCGAGGAGACGCTGAACCGCACCAAGATGGGCGTCACCCGCGCCTCGCGCGGCGAGCAGGTGCCGTGGATTTCCTCGTCATTGGCCGAAGATTTCTCGTTCATTCCGGGCGCCGGCGGATCGCGTCCGGCAACGCCGCCGCCCGCGCCTCCCGCTGCGCCGGCCGTCGTCGCCAACAACCCGCCGCCCGCCCCTCCCGCAC
>NZ_JADYVH010000020.1:0-78055 GCF_020193615.1 Bradyrhizobium sp. IC4059 | reverse complement strand
ACTTGGCAGAGTCGATCAGCTTCTGCAGCGAGGTCAGGCCGGTGTTGGCGGCCTGCAGCACCTGCACGCCGTTGGCGATGCCATCGAGCAGGTTGTTGATGTCGCTGGCGCGGTTGTCGAGCGACTGTGCGGTGAAGAAGTTGGTGGGATTGTCCAGGGCCGAGTTGACGCTCTTGCCGGTCGACAGACGGTTCTGCGTGGTGGCGAGGAGGTCAGCGGTGGACTGGAGAGAGAGCAGGTTCTGACGAACCGATGCGGAAAGAACGATACCGGACATGACTCTGTTACCTTTCTGGTAAACGACGCTACTGTTACACGTCTGCTTGGATCGCGATGGACCCAGCGACGGCGGACCGTGCCGCCGAGACCTCTAACGAAACATGAAATGAAACCCGCGCTTTTGCCCGGTCACACGTGATTCGGCCTCGGAAGCGACGCGCCTAGCAGCACCACCGCGCCAATCCTGTCCTTGAAAGCATTGAGCTTTTTGGCGGGGATGGCTCAAATTTACAGCTCGTTAACTAGTTGCGAGCGAGAATCACGTCCTGATAGGCCGCAACGAACGCTCGGTTACGAAAGCGTTGATGGAGAACAGGAATGGCCCTCAAGGTCGAGCTCAAACCGCACGAACGCATCATCGTCGGCAATTCCGTGATCACCAACACGGACCAGCGGGCCCGCCTCCTGATCGATGGCGAGAACGTGCCGATCCTGCGCGAGCGCGACATCCTCACGCCGGAGACCGCCGACACACCCGCCAAGCTCGTCTATCTGGCGGTCCAGCTCATGTACATCTCCCCGGATCCGCAGACCCAGCACGGCACCTATTTCAACCTGGTGCGGGACATCGTCACCGCGGTGCCGAGCTCCTGGCCGATCATCGAAGGCATCAACAACAACATCCTGAACGGCGACCTCTATCGGGCGCTGAAGGAAGCCCGCAAGCTGATCGCCTATGAAGAGAAGCTGCGCAACCAGTTCGAGGCCACTCATCCCAAGGCGGCAGCCGACAAGGACGACGTCAGCACCGCCGCCTGATACAGGCGTTCGCGCCAACGACAACGGCCCCGGATCGCCTACGGGGCCGTTGTCGTTTCAGACGTTCGTCAAGTTATTGCGCTACGAGCGGTGGCGCGTCGACCTCGATCACTCCGCCGCTCCGCTGTCCACCGAACTGCAGCACGGCTGCGATCAGCGCATCGATGTCCGCCTCCTCGGTGCGGTGATTGACGATCGCGGCGCGGATCGCGAACTTTCCGTCCAGTGTCGTGCTCGATGGCGCAGCGATGCCGGACTCCTGGACGTCGGCGACGATCTCGCGATTGACCGCATCGCCGCTGCGATAGCGGAAGCAGACGATGTTGAGATTGACCGGTGCCAGCAATTCCAGCCGTGGTTCGGCCAGCACACGCGCCTCCAGATATTTGGCGAGCGCGCAGCTTCGTGCGATTGCCCGGCCCAGCCGGTCGGTGCCGAACGTCTTCAGCGTGAACCACGTCTTCAGCGCACGAAAGCCGCGCGACAGATCAGGGCCGAGATCGCAGGGCCAGACCGCGCCCGCCGCAAGCCCCCTCGCCTCGCGGCTCAGATAGGCCGCCGGCTGCGCGAAGGCCTGCCGATGCTGCTCGCCGTCGCGCACCAGCAGGAAGCCAGCGTCATACGGCACCTGCCCCCATTTGTGGAAGTCGAGTGCGATTGAATCCGCAAGCTCGATGCCGCCGAGCAGCGGCGCAAGCTCCGGCGACAGGATTGCGAGCGCACCGAAAGCGCCGTCGACGTGAAACCAGATTCCTTCCTCGCGGCACAACGCAGCGATCGCCCTGAGGTCGTCGATCGCCCCGATATCGACCGTACCGGCGGATGCGACCACTAGGAAAGGCTTGAAGCCGACCTCGCGATCGACGGCGATCTGTGCGCGCAATGCGGCAACGTCGATGCGATGATCGGCATCGACTGCGATCTTGCGCAGTGCATCGGTGCCGAGCCCGGCAATGTCCATCGCCCTCGAGATGCAGCCATGCGCTGCCTGCGACGTATAGGCCGTGAGCAGCGCACCGTCATTGCCGATGCCGTGCTGCCGCGCCAGCGTGCCGAGCGCGGTGGTGCGTGCCACCAGCACGGCCATCAGATTGGCCATCGACGTGCCCGTGACGAAGATGCCGCTTGCGCTCTCGGGAAAGAGGAACAGGCGGCTTATCCAGTCGACGATCTGGCGCTCCACCTCGATCGGCATGTGGTCGCGTCCGCCGAGATTGGCGTTGAGGCCGGCGGCGAGCATCTCTGCGAGCATGCCGACGGCGGTGCCGCCGCCATGCACCCAGCCCATGAAGCCGGGATGGACGTTGCCGGTCGCATAGGGCGCAACATGCTCGGAGAATTCGCGATAGACCTCCGCGAGGTCGCTCGCCTCGCGCGGCACGTCCGCCCTGAAGGCCGCGCGCACGTCATCGGGAATCGGCCGCCAGACGGGGCGCGCCCGAACGTTGGCAATGCCGTCGATCGTCTCGTCCAGCATGCGGTGGGCCAGCGCGCGAAACTCGCTCCAGTCCTGCGGATCTAGCGGGGTATTCGCGACGGAGCTTTGCGTATTGCGGATGATCTCGTTCATGCTGCGCTCTCCGCGCCCGTCTTCGCATGCCGCAACAGCATCGCCGTGAACGCGGAAAAGATCTTGCGCATCTGCGGCGGCTTGTACGGAAACACGACCGGCGAATCCATGTTGTGCACGACGGCGGTGTTGTCGGCCTCGAACACAAGAAGCTCGCCGTTCGCGTTCTCGGCGCAATCGACGATGAAATAATCGAGGCCGACGCGCCGGCTCATCTCTTCGATCGCGTTTCTGTGGCGCTCGCCGAAAGCATGATCGAAGTCGCGCATGAAGACGGCTTCTTCGGCCCGCTTCTCCTCGCTGAAGGCCATGTAGGCGTTGAGATACCAGATGTCCCAACGGTCGGCGATCGCCATGTGGCACGCGTACGGCTTGCCGTCGACCATGGCGAGGCGATATTTGCGGTAGAGCCCGTCGGGGCTCACATAATCGACGAAGCGTGCGACGAAGAAGTCCTGCTCTTTCCGTTCGGCGAGATAGGCCGCCAGAGCCGCCGCATCGTCGAGCTTCGCGAGCCCGACGCCGGCATGCGAGCCGCGCGGCCGTGCGATCATCGGAAAGTGCAATTCGCCTGCGATGTCCTCGCATGCGATCCGCGCCTGCGCGAGGTCCGACAATTGCGCGCGCGTTGCGTGGATGGTCGCGGGAATGTCGAGGCCGGGCACATCCGTCAGCAGCCGATACAGCTTGTCACGATCGAGATTGCCGATGCGATCGGGGCGATTGAGCAGCGGCCGCGGCCAGTGCGGCGCGGCCTCATCGATCAGCGCGAGCGCCTCACGGCATTCCTCGGAATCGGACGCGACCACGATGGCCACGTCGTGCTCCGGCAAGGTCTCGGGCAACCCGACGCCCCTGATCACATAGAGCGTCAACAGCTCGACATCGGAGCCTTCGAGCAGGAAATCGATCGGCGTGTTGCCGCCCATGTCGATGTCGGCTGCAAGCGCGAGCAGGCGCAAGCCCGGCTTCGGGCCTGCGCCGGGCGTTCGGAACAATTGATGGAAGGCCAGCACCTCGGACTGGATCGCAAGCCCCCGATCCTTGTCACCCAGCAGCTGGGTGATCAACGACAGGTCCAGCCCCTCACCCGCCAGCGCGGTCCCCGCCGCGATGCGCGCGACGAGATGATCGCGCAACGGATGCAGATCGACGCCTTCGAAGGCCCGGCGCGTCAGCTGCGCAAAGCCGATGCGGTCGGCATAGTTCGCCGCGGTCAGGCCGATCGGCGCGGAAACCGGATGCTGCATCTCACACCTCGAACGCGGACTTTACCGGCACGGCCGCCGCTGCGCCACCGGCGAGCAGCAGCTCGATCTTCACCAGGACGTGGGCGATCTGGTCGAGAAGGTGCTGCACGTTGCGCTGCGCCTCCGCCCTGTCCGGCGACCAGGCCTCAGTCACGAGCCGCGCGCCGACGCAGAAGCGCAGCACGGCCTGCGGCGTCTCGCCCTGCCGCTCCAGCCGCACCGGCTGGCCGATCAGGCAGCGCTGCGCGGCGACCTGACGGTCCTCCGTGCTGCCGTTGATCTCTTGGCTGACGTCACGCGCCAACGCGCGATGAACAGAAGCGGTCTCGGCAACACAAACCGGCTTGCCGTCGCGCAGCAGCGTGAACGGAAAGATGGTCGGTTGCGCGAATTCCTCGTCGTCGATGCCGGCCACGTGGGTCGCGGCCGAAACAGCGTGCAACGACGGCGACAATGCGATCATGCTGTCGATGCCGGCAGCGAGCTCGGCGAGCATCTTGGCGCGGAAGGCCCCGGGCACGCCGTAGTAACTGCCGATCTCGGCCAGCGCCGCCTCCCAGCGCAGCCATTGACCGAAATTCGGACGGCGCTCGAAGCGCGAACGCAGCGCCGTCCAGGCCATCGGCCAATCGCAGCGGCCGGCGTAGTCACGGATTCCAGATGCGATCCCCTCGACGCGATCGAGCAACCGCGACAGGCCATTCGGCACCAGCAGTGCGCCGCTGAAGGCAGGTCCGCCGAAGAATTTGGAGCCGGTGATCAGCACCATATAGCCGCGGTCGAGATAGGAGCGCAGCCGGCGGCGGCCGAGCCGGGCCTGGCAGGCGTCGACGACGATCTGGACCTTGCGCGGCCAGCGCCGCGCGATCTCGTCGAGGCAGGCCGCGCTCGGCGCACGCCATCCGAGCTTCGAGGAATCCATGATCTGGAGCAGCACGGGCGCGCCTTGCGCGATCGTGGCCTCGACCGCATGCAGCACCGCTTCATCGGCATCCGTGCGCATCGCGATCCCGGTCCCCGGCGCGCGCAACGGCAGCGAGATGCTGGCGCCGGCCAGCCCCGCGACCGCGCCGTCCTTGCGAACCGCAAAGCCGCTCGCGGTCAGGGTGCTGAAATGATGTCCACGCGCGGTATGGGCCGTGCCGCTGCCGGTCTGGTCGGCGCCGACCACGATCGTCACCGGCCGCGCGCCGAGCATCGTGCGCGCCAGGAACAGGGCATGGAGCTGGGAGTCCGTGCCGGACGGCGAGAACACCACGTCGACGCGCGGCGAGAGCTGGAGATGACCGCGCAGCTCGTCGCGCATATCTTCGCAGCGTGCATCGAAAGCGAGCTCGACCTCGTCGAGCAGGCACTTGTGCATCAGCTCTTCACGCGCCAGCGCGGCGCGGTCATAGGCCGCCTGCGAGATCGTCGAGGCGGTCGAGGAGGCGAAATTCCACACCTCCGGCTCCGGCGAAGCCGGGCAGCCATAGGCGTTGGCGCGGCCGGTGGGATCGAGCGCCAGGCGCGGATCTCCGCCGGAAACGAGCAGCGTGTCGAGCGGCGTGAAGAGGTCGCGCAGGCGATAACGCGAGCCGCCGTCGGCGGCGCGTTGCATCTCGGGCCGAGGGGATGGGCCGCCGCTCATCCCGAAAGGCTCACGCCGCGGCATCGGCCGCCGCTGCAGGCACGGCTGCGAATTGCGAGGCGATGTCGCCGTGGAACACCGACGGCCCGACGTGGTCGAGCGGGCTCTGAATGTCGGCCCAGATCTCGCCGCCGATATCGGTCCAGCGCTTGCAGAAGGCGAAGTCCTCGGACAGATAGGTGCCGGTCGCCGGATCGATCATGCATTCGAACAGCGCGAACCGGTTCCGGCTCGCCGCCAGCGCATCATGGGAATGTTCGCGGAAGAACTGGAGGTTCGCGTAGTCGGGGTGGCGGCACATCGCCTCCAGCACGTGACGCCGGATCATCAGGAAGCCGGTGCCTGCATAGCGCACGCGGGTGAATCCGTTGACCACCACGATGCGGTCGGGGTCCTCGATCTCGAGCACGTAGTCGAGCGAGGCGGCCGGCACGTCAGCCCGCCCCGACTGGATCGCCCGCGCTGCCTTGTCCCAGTTGACCCGCTTGATCGGATAGCAGCCGGCGACGACGTCCGCGCCGCATTCGATCAGGCGGAACACCTGCTCCGGCTTGAAGCCGATATCGGCATCGATGAACAGGAAATGCGTCGCCTTCGGATCGTCCAGGAACATCGCGGCCAGGTTGGCCCGCGCACGTGTGATCAGCGCGTCGCCGTCGCGCAAGAGAACCTTGAGCTCGAGATTGGACATGCCGTGCACGGCCCGCTGCAACGCGAAGATCGAGCTCGCATAGATGCTCGACACCTGCCCGCCGAAGCAAGGCGTCGCCACCACCAGCTGCAACTTGTCCGACATCGACCGCTCCGCCCCCGCTTGCAATCCTCACCAAGAGGTAAACAGGCATGGTTAACGGCGTCTTAACGCTTCCTTACAGGAACTTGACGAGCGAGAGCTGCGCCAGGTTCGACGTCACCTGGTAGGACGCCTGCAAGGCGTTCTGCAGCGCCAGGATCTCGCTCGCGACCTGGTCGGGCGAAGCCGATTCCGCCTGGTCAATGATGGTCTGGAGCTGCGCCTTGGCCTGGGTCTGGCGCGTGCTCGCGTCCTTCATCGTGTTCTGGGCCATCGCGATGTCGGTCTGGATGTCCTCGATGCGCTGCTGTCCGGGCTGCTGGGTCAGCGCCTGGGTCACCCGCAGGCTCAGCGCCGAGACCTGCCCGCCCGAATATTGCCCGGTCGGCGAGGTCGAGAAGGTGCCGAACACCGCGATCGCCTGCAATTGGCGGCGGATCGCATCCTCGTTCGCCTGGGCGCCGTACTGCACCGTCACGGCATCGTCGACCCGCGCCATGGCCGTCGAGCGCGGCGAGCCCGGCCCGTCATTGCCAAGGTACCACTTCACGGAGGTGGCCGAGCCGTTCACCAGCGTGGTCGCCGAGCTCGCAGGCGAGGAGCCGACGCGCAGCGGCGGCTGCGTGGCGGTCACCGGCGTCGAGCTGAACCCGAGCGCGCTCAGCGCGCCGGTGTTCGACGTCGTGATGTTGAGGCTCGCCGCATCGTCGGTGTTGATCGTGATCGAGCCGCCATGGACCGTCGAAGGCTTCGAGCTCCCGGTGATCGCGTCGACTTTGCTCAGCAGGGTCTGGATGCTGTCGGTGACATTGAGCTGGTTGCCGGTCGCGCCCGAGGCCACGAAGGTCAGCGTGGTCCCTTTGACGGTGATGGTATCGCCCGCGACGAAGCCCGGCGAGATCGAGTCCGAGGGGCTCGCGCCCGACAGCGCCGTCGCGCCGGTGACCGGGGCCGCCGGCGCCGCCTGGTTGTTGACGGGGGTGCCGATCGCGGAGCTCGCGGTGTTGAAGAAGTTGTCGCCCGCAACGATCGCCGATGCCGCCACCAGCGAGGTGTTGGCGAGCTTCTGAATCGCGGTGTTCAGCGCCGTGTTGAGATTCGCAGCGGTATTGTTCGGGTTGACGGGCGTGCTCGCATCGATCGCGAAGCTGCCGAGCGGCGTCGGCGTCGCCGAGGACGCCGTCAGGTCGATCTGCTCGGTCGTGCCGTCCGGCAGGGTGAACTGAATGCTGAGCTTGTCGCCGTTGTTCGGATTGACGCCGTTGAGATCGACCGAGAATGACACCGGCGAGCCGCTCGGGCCGGTGACGGTCGCCCCGGTCAGCGTCGAGGATACCGCCTTGATCTTGAGGCCGAACGGCGATCCGGCGACGTCCTCCGACACCTGCACGGAGCTCGCCGTCGGCTGCGTCTGCACCAGGCGGCCCATGCCGCTGGCCCCTAAGTCCGCGGCCTGGCGCTCGGCCATGACGGTCTTGAAGCCGGCCTGCGTCGTGGTGCCGTTGATGATGTCGCCGGCATCGGCGACCGACTGGGTATTGACGGCCGTTCCGGAGAACAGATAGCGGCTGCCGGTCTGCGTGTTGAGGACACCGACCATCGAGCCGAACTGGGCGGCGGCGGTGTTCTGGGCAATCGTCTGGCCGTTGACGTTGAGGTCCTGCGCGGTAGAGGCCGAGCCGGTCTGCACCGTGCTGCGGATCTTGGTCAGCGATTGCAGCGCGGTGTTGGCGAGGTTGATGCTGACATTGACGTTGGTGATCGTGTCGGTATAGCCGGCGATGTTGGAGAGCTGCGCGCGGCCGGCGATCGCAAAGCCCTCGTTCGTCCCCATGCCGGAATAGTTCTGCGACAGCTTGCCGGTCGCAAGCTGCGTCGACAAGTCGGTGAGCTGCTGATTGATGTTGCGGATCTGCGCGCCGAGGATCGACGAAGAATAGTTGATGCTGCTGATCGCCATCTTTCGAAGCCCTGTTACTGTTTACAATTGAGCCTGGATCAACGTGTTCATCATGGTCTGCACCACCGACATGACATGGGCGTTGGCGGCATAGGCATTCTGAAGCTGGATCAGGTTCGACATCTCCGAGTCCAGGTTGACCTTGGAGGTCGAGTCGAACTTGGCCTGGAGCGTCGAGACCACGACGCTCTGGCCTTGCTGAAGCTGGGTCGCCTGGGTCGCGGCGTTGGCCTGCACGCTCAGGAACTGCTGGAGAAAGTTCGAGACGCTGCCGGTGAAGGGCTGGCTAGCCGAGCCGAGGCCGCTCTGCGGCGAATAGGAAAACACTGCACTGGTGAGCTGCGAGTAGAGATAGTCCGAACGCGTGGTGTCGCCTGCGGGCGTCACCGGCGAGGTATTGTAGACCGACATCCGGGTCGGATCGGTCACGAGCTGCGTGTTCACGGCGATGCGCCCGGCAAGACCGGTCATCTGCGAGCCCGACGCCGTGATCGCGCCGGTGTAGAGCGCCTGCCCGCCGTCGGTGAACAGCGGCAGCTGCGGATTGCCCGAGGTCAACGATGAAATCGTCTTGGTGGTCGAGGCCGAACCGACCTTGGCAAGCCCGGTGTTGTCGTCGGTCACCCGCAGCGTCGTGGCGGTCGCCGGCGACGGGGCGGCGGAGAACGACAGATGCGTGCCCGACAGCGCGGTGTTCAGCGCAGAGGCGATCGCGCCCATGCCGCCAGCGAAGTCGACGCCGATTCGCATCGGGTTGGCGTTGGTCGCGTTCTGGAGCGGCAGCGCGGCTGGGTCGGTCACGTTGACGAGCGTGATCTGGCGCTGCGTGTTGGTCGCCGTGTCCGTATAGGTGATGTTGACCGTGTTGCCCGGCAGCGCACCGGCGAGCTCGAGATCGAAGCCGGCCGGCGGGCCGGTGACCGTACTGCCCGCCGTGGTCTTATCGGACAGCGCGCTCGCCATCGTGGCGGCGAGCTGGTCGATCTGGTTCTGCGCCTGCACCAAAATGTCGTCGCGCAGCTTCAGGTCGGCCGCGATCTGGCCGGACGACACCACGTTGTTGGCGACGACGTCGACTTGCGAACCGTTCGGCAGCTTGATGTTGAACGCGCCGACGCCGGACTTGGCCGGGTCGATGTTGTAGAGCGACGTTGCCGACAGCGCGCCGGCGGAGGCAAAGGAGAATTCGGAGGCGAGCCCGGCGCCGACCAGCTGAATGCCGGTCGTGGTGTAGATGTTGGCCTGGTTCGAATTGTCGGTGGTGACGCGGATGTCGACATATTTCGACAGCGTGTTGATGGCTTGGTCGCGCTGGTCCATCAGCGTTGCAGCCGAAGGATCGTTGGCCGACAGGCCCTGGAGCCTGGTGTTGATGTCGGCGATCTGCTTCATGGCCGCATTGGCGGCCTGCGCCGAATTGCCGAGATCCTGTTCGACGTTGGAGCGCAGCGACTGGATGCCCTTGGTGGTGACGTTGAGCTGCGTCGCGAGCGCCTGGGCCGCCCCGAGCGCGACGGTCTGCGCCGACGACGCACCCGAGCTGGTCGACAGCGCCTGCAGCGCCGTGGTGAACTTGTTCAGCGCGCTTTCGAGCGTGCCGGAATTGCCGGGCGTGCCGTAGACATTCTGAAGCTGCTTCAGGATATTGGCCATCTGGTCGGCGTAGCCGCCGCCGCCGGTCTCGGTCCGTAGCTGGTTCTGCACGTAGGTGTCGAGCAGGCGGCTGACGCCGGTCGTCATCGCCGTCGCGCCGAACTCGCCGGTGGTGACCTCGATCTGGTTCGGCGTCTGGACGACGTAACCCGGCGTCTGCGCATTGGCGACGTTCGAGGAGACGATCGAGAGCGCGGCCTGGTTGGCACGCAGACCGCTCATCGCACTGGCGAGGGCTGAACTCAAACCCATATCACTGGCCCGCCTTTGTTACGTCACGCGCCGATCAGCGCAACACGTTGAGGAGATCCTGCACCATCGAGTTTGCCGTCGTGATCACCTTGGTGTTGGCCGAATAGGCCTGCTGGGTCACGATCAGCTTGGTGAATTCGTCGGCGATGTCGGTGTTGGATCCCTCCAGCGACGAGCCGCTGATGGTGCCCGAAGCGCCGTCGATGGCGTCACCCGATTGTTCGGTCGCGGCATAGGCGCCGCCGTCCATCGCCTTCAGATAATTGGTGCCGTTGAAATGCGACAGCTGCACCTGCGCGAGGTTGAGGTTCTGGCCGTTGGAGAAGGTGCCGACCACCACGCCGTTGTTGTTGACGGCGACCGATCGGAGCTGACCGGCGGCGTAGCCGTTCTGGGTGATGGTGTTGATCGTCACCGCGCCGCTGGTGCTGGCATATTGCGTCAGGCCTCCGGAGGAGATGTTGAAGGCGACGGAGCCAAGCGACTGGCCGCTGACGGTGACGTTGTTGATGGTGATGCCCGAGCCGCTCGGCGAGGTCAGCGAGCCGTCGGCGGCAAAGGTGAAGGTCTGGCCGGTATTGACCCATCCGACCGTCGTGCCGGTCGCGTTCGGGTCGGTCTGGTAGAACAGGTTCCAGCTGTCGGAATGACCCGCGCCCAGCGAGGCACTGTCGGTCTTGGCCCAGCGCAATTGCAGGTTCACCGGCGTACCGGCGGCGTTGTAGGCGGTCACCGCGCCGCCGCTGATCGATTCCTTGGTGAAGGTGGCGATGTCGTTGCCGATCACGCCGCCGGTGCCGGCCGTGCCGCCACCCTCGCGATTCCTGGTGATGGTCGAGGTGAAGCCGAGCGCGGAGAAGGCCGCGCTGTTGGAGCTGGAGACCGTCAGGTTGGAGACGGTGCCGGTGTTCAGCGTGATCACGCCGCCGCTGCTGACCGACGATCCCGAGGCGCCGGAGAGCGCATCGATCTTGCCGAGCAGGGTCGTGACGTTGTCGGTGACGTTGATCTGGTTCGCACCCGAGGCGCCCGAGGCCATGAAGGTCAGTGTCTGACCGTTGACGGTGATGGTGTCGCCGGGGGAAAAGCCCGACGTGAGCACCTGGGCACCGCCGGCGGTGGCCGAGCCGCTCAGCACCGTCGCGCCGGAGATTGCAGGCGAGGACAGCACGTTGCCGCCACGCGTCACGCTGCTGATGCCGAGCGCGGTGGCGGCCGTGCCGCTGCCGATCGCGACGTCGGTGCCGGTGCCGGTCGCGATCTGGATATTGCCGCTGACCGAGAGCGAAGCGGTGACGCCGGCACCGCCGGCCGTCTGGATCGCGTTCAGGATGTCGGCCACCGTCGCCGTCGTGCCCGCACCGAGACCGATCGTGGTGTTGCTGCCGACGGTCGAGACCGTGGTGCCGCCGTTGAAGGTGATGGTGTTGCCGTTGATTGTCAGCGTCTGGCCGCTCAGCGCGGTGAGGATGCTGGAGGCCAGATGCGTGCCGGCGGTATTGTCGAGCGACGTGGTCGTCGAGGCGACCGCCGAAGAATTGTTCTGGAGCGCAACCGTGCCGGTGGCCGTCGTTGACGAATAAGCCGAGCGGATGTTGCCGGTTGCGGCCGCGCCCGAGACGGTCGCGTTGGCATAGGGCGCCGGCGGCGTGCCGACCGGCAGCGGGTTGGCGGCGAAATCGGACGGGTTCAGGCCGCCGGCGGCGAGCAAGGTGCCGGTCGATGCCGTGGTTTTCGCCACCGTGTTGGGCTGGGTCGGCAGGTTCGCCGCGTACTGGATCGAGGTCGTCGCCTGCGCCGGAATGAAGTTGTTCTGGAATTGCAGGACGTTCGCCACGCTGCCGGTCGGGTTGCCGGTCTTCGGGTCGACGGTGACGCCCATCAAATAATAGCCGGCGCCGTTGACCAGGTTGCCGTTGGCATTGAGCTGGAAGTCGCCGCGCCGCGTATAGTAGGTCACCCCGGTGAAGACAGGCACGTTGTCAACGACGCCGCTCGCCTTCTGGATCGAGAAGAAGCCGTCGCCGGTGATCGCCATGTTGGTGGCGACGCTGGAGGACGAGATCGTGCCCTGCGTCGTGATGGTAGCCTTGGCGTTGGCCTGCACGCCGCCTGCCACCTGCTTGCTCGGGACCGAGGAGTCCGGAATGAGGTCGACGAAGCTGGTGCCGATGCCCTTGTAACCGGTGGTGGATGAGTTCGCGATGTTGCCGGAAATGTTCTGCAGCGCGAAGGACTGCGCCTGCAGGCCACCCACCGAGGTGTTCATTGCATCGAAGATACCCATAACTTTGTCTCCAAATCCGATCTCGGCGGCCGGTCGACCATGGCCGCAATCGGAAAGAGACGTCGCAAGGCCTATGCCAACACGGATATCTTCAGGAAATCAATGACTTAATGAAAAAGCCCCGGTCTCACGACCGGGGCACATTTGCCGGGACCGGCAACAATTGCCGGGGCATCCTGTCGTTAGAGGGCGGTGCGAAGCATCGAATCCAAGTGCGCAATTGCGCACCTGAGAACCTCGAGATTCCCGGTTCGGCCCTGCGGACCGCCCCGGAATGACAGGGAGAAAGATCCTACGTCGCCGACGCCGCCGCGGGGTGGAAGACCAAGCCGAAACCGTCGATGCAATAGCGCAATCCGGTTGGCTTCGGGCCGTCGTCGAAGACATGGCCGAGATGGCCGCCGCAGCGCCGGCAATGCACCTCGGTGCGGACCATGCCGTAGCTGCGGTCCTCGGTCTTGCCGACATTGCCTTCGATCGGCGCATAGAAGCTCGGCCAGCCCGTGCCGCTCTCGAACTTGGTCTCCGACGTAAACAGCGGCAGGTCGCAGCCGGCGCAGGCGAAGATGCCCTTGCGCTTCTCCTTCAGCAGCGGGCTGGAGCCGGGCCGCTCGGTGCCGTGATTGCGCAGGATCTCATATTGCTGCGGCGTGAGCTGGGCGCGCCATTCGGCTTCCGTCTTGGTGATCTCGAACTTTTGCGCGGCCTTCTCGCCGGCCTCGGCAGGTGTTCCTCTCAGCCAGCGCAAGGCGGAAAGGCCGAACAGGCCGGCGACAGTCGTGAGCAGGATGCGGCGGTCAAGCATGTCATTCTCCGTGCGCGGGAAGTCCACGCCCTGAGATACGGGCTTCTGCCGGCCGAAGTTACACGTCGGAGCGGAATTTCGCTCAACTTATTGCGAGACGCGGTCCTCGTGCACGACCGGTTCCGCAGCGCCGACCGCGGCTTTCGGCGGTGGCGCCGGCCGGGGTCGCACGCCGGGCGGCGCTCGGCGCGGACCGGTGCCGGCGGCGCGGTTGGCTTCGGCGAGGCGGGCCTCGCGTTGCCTGTCCTTGACCCTCGCGCGCTCGCGATAGCGGGCGAGCGCACCTGCGGCGGCGGAGCTCGCCCTGCCCCAGATCCCGACCAGCTGGCCGGCGACGCGCCCCGTGGCGCCGCCCGCCCAGACCAGTTCGAACGGCGAGAACAGCTTCCAGCGCTCATCGCCCCGCAAAATGCTGCGCGCGATCATCTGTCCGGCCATGGCGGAGGTGTTCATGCCCTGGCGGCCGAACCCGCTCGCCACCCACAAGCCTTTGCGCAGCTGGCCGATCTGCGGCATGCCGTGCACGGTCTGGCCGGTGGCGCCGCCGAAGATGTCGGTGATATCGACATTGCCGAGCTCGGGAAAGATCGTCCGGATCCGCCGCTTGATGGCGCCGGCGAAGCGCTGCGGACGCGCGGCCCAGGTGGTCTCCGGGCTCTCCCACATCAGCCGGTCGCCGTCGACAAGCCGGAAATGATCGACACCGTCGGAATCCATCACCGATCCCTTGAAGGCGATGATCTCGTGCAGGCGCTCGCCGAGCGGCGCGGTCACGCCGGCATAGCGCCAGACCGGCAGCAACGTCTCCGACAGGCGCTTGGAGGGGGCGCCGAGATGAATGTTGCCGGCGAGCACGATGTGGCTCGCCCGCAGCCGCGCCGAGGGCGTGACGATGCGCTTGCGGATGCCGGAATGATCGATGCTGACGACCGGCGTGTCCTCGAAGATGCGGGCGCCTGCCCGCCGTGCCAGCGCCGCAAGGCCGTGCACGTATTTCCGGCCGTCGACCTGGAACGCTTTCGGATAATACACGCCGTGGAAGTAATGATCGGTCTTGAGCGCCTCGCGCACGCGATCGACCTGCCAGCCTTCGACCTCGGTATCGAAATCCTCGTTCAGCATCTGCAGCTGGCTGATCAGCCGGTCGCCGGCATCGACGTTGGAGACCTCCAGCACGCCGTCGCTGACGCCGATCCCCGGCATGCTCTCTTCGCTGGCGTTGGCCCGGACGAACTCGGCGCCCTGCTTCGACAGGGTCCACAATTCGCGGGCGTCCTCCAAGCCGATGCGCTCGATCAGGTCCGTGAGCGGCAGCGCAAAGCCCGGCATCACGGTGCCGAGCTGGTTGCCGGAGGCGTTCCAGCCGATATGCCGACCCTCGAGCACCGCGACGCTGGCCCCGAGCCGGGCCCCCTCCAGCGCCACGGTAAGCCCGGCCAGGCCCGCCCCGATCACACAAATGTCGGCATCGAGATCGAACGACAGCCGCACGCGGTCGCGAAAGCCGGCTTCTTCCTGGGACACGCTTGTGAAAGTCTCGCTCATGCAGTTTTCTTAGAGGACTGTGCGGGCCCTTGTCACCTTGTCCTCAACCGGCGCCTGTAGATTATCCTGGACGTGGAACGATTCGAGAATGCCATGCGCCGTTTGATGCTGCTGCGTCACGCCAAGACCGAGACCGACGCACCGAGCGGCCGTGACCAGGACCGCCGGCTCGACGACCGCGGCCACAAGGATGCCGCGCGGATGGGAGACTGGATCGCGGCCCATCCGCCCTTCCCCGATACCGTATTGGTCTCCCACGCCGTGCGGGCCCGTCAGACCTGGGACATCGCCTGGGAGGCGATGAAGGACCGCGTCCCGGCGCCGCAGGTCGAGGTCCTGCCGGAACTCTATGGCGCCGATCCCGCGCAGATCCTGGACACCATTCGCACCGCAACCGCCCCGGCCGATCCGAAGCGGCTGCTGCTGATCGGCCACAATCCCGGCATGCACGAGGTCGCGCTCATGCTGATCGGCGGCGGCGATCCCGATGGCGCCAAGACCCTCGGCGACAACCTGCCCACAGCGGGGCTTGCGATCTTCGACTTTGACGTCAAGGATTGGGATGACGTGGCCTACCGCCGCGGCAAGCTGGTGCTGTTCGTCAGCCCCAAGCTGCTTCGATCGGGCTAGACGCGCGGGCGCCGTCTCGACCGGTTGGTTCAGCCTGGTTCACAGGGAGGCGCAGATGTTCAAGTCCATCCTCGTGCCCATCGATCTCGCCGACACCGATCTCGCCAAGCCGGCGATCGCGACCGCGGCGACTTTGTCGCAGACCTGGAGCGGCACCGTGCGCCTGCTCAACGTGCTGCCGATGACGCCGGTGATGCTGGCCGAGTACGTCCCGGCCGATTTCGACGAGCAGCAGCGCCAGACCTCGGAAGAGGCCCTCGCCATCGTCGCGCGCGAATCCGGCATCGAGCCGTCCCGCATCTCCAGCGTGGTGCGCCAGGGCGGCATCTATCACGAGATCCTGGAGGAAGCCGTGCACGTGAAGGCCGATTTGATCGTGATGACCTCGCATCGGCCGGCGATGCGCACCTATTTCCTCGGCTCCAATGCCGGCCACGTCGTGCGCTACGCCAAGTGCTCGGTGCTGGTGGTGAGGCATTGAAGGGCAGCAGACTCCGTCATTGCGAGCGAAGCGAAGCAATCCAGACTCTTTCCGCGGCAACAGCCTGGATTGCTTCGCTGCGCTCGCAATGACGTAGAGGCAGCTGCGTGCCACACTCGCGCTTCCGTGCCCCGGACGCTGCGCAGCACGAAGTGATGCGCTGCAGAGCCGAGGCCCATGCGTCAGCGAGTGCGATCCGCTGGATCCCGGCTCTGCGCAGCAGTGTTTCACGCTGCAGCGCGTCCGGGACACGCGAGTATCACAGATACCGCGACAGCTCGGTCTTGAACTGTCCGTACACGGCATCCTCGATCTGGCTGCGCGTGATGCCGATGTCGCGCAGGGCACGGTCGTCGAGCTCGTTCAGGGTCTTGACGGCGGAGCGGCGCTCCAGGCGGTCGAACAGCGCGGTGAGGCGCAGGGCTAGGGCACTGAAAACCGATGAGGATGGGCGTAAGGTCCGCCCGGCAGTTTGCGAGATCGTGGTCATTCTTCTTCTCCGGCCTATCGTCCCGCGCGGCGAAGCAGGTGCCGTTGGCGCGGACGCTTGTTGGCGCCTGCACCTCATTTGCCGTCGGATTGCTCTCGCTCTCCTCGGCCCATCGCGGAACTTGATGGAACTTAAATGCTCCAGTACACTCCTCGGAGCAAGCAAAACATTGCTCTCGGTGCAATATGTCCAAGTTCGAGTACGTGAAGCTCGCCGATGCCATTGCGGCCGATATCACTAACGGCACGTTAAGACCCGGCGACCGGCTGCCGCCGCAGCGCAATTTTGCCTATGACCGTGGCATCGCGGTCTCGACCGCGAGCCGGGTTTATACGGAATTGCTCCGCCGCGGCCTCGTGGTCGGCGAGGTCGGGCGCGGCACGTTCATCTCCGGCGACGTCAGGCGTGAAGTCGAGACCATGCGCGAGCCGGCCGACGCGCGCATCAATCTCGAGGTCAATTACCCGCTATTGCCGCAGCAATGGGCGATGATCGCCAAGAGCCTCGCGGGGCTCGAGCGCATCGACGCGCTGGAATCCGCGCTGCGCGTTTCGACCAGCACCGGCACCAAGAGCGCCCGCGTTGCCGCCGCTGCCTATCTCGCACGCAAGGATTTTTCGCCGCAGCCCGAGCAGATCTTCTTCACCGCCAACGGCAAGCAATCGCTCGCGGCCGCGCTTGCCGCGCTGGTGCCCACCGGCGGCCGCTGCGGCGTCGAGGCGCTGACCTACCCTTACGTCAAGAGCATCGCCGCGCGGCTCGGTGTGACGCTGGTCCCGATCCCCATGGACGAGTTCGGCGCGCGGCCCGACGCCATCCAGAAGGCCCATCGCGAGGCGCATCTGTCGGCGCTGTATCTGCAGCCCATCATCCAGAACCCGCTCGGCGTCACCATGAACGCGACGCGGCGCGCCGACATCATGCGCGTCGCCGAGAAGCTCGATCTCACCATCATCGAGGACGCCGTCTACGGCTTCCTCGCCGACGACACGCCACTGGCGGCGCTCGGGCCCCACCGCTGCATCGTGCTCGACAGCCTGTCCAAGAAGGTCGCACCGGGGCTCGCGCTCGGCATCCTCGTCGCGCCGCCGCATCTGCGCGAGAGTGTGATGAGCGCGGTGCGGACCGGCGGCTGGATCGCCTCCGGCCATGCGCTCGCGGCCGGGCAGCGGCTGATGGCCGACGGCACCGTCGCCGAGCTGACCCGGCTGAAACGCATCGATGCCGCGCGCCGACAGCAGACCGCCGCTAGGCTGCTCTCCGGCTACCAGCTCGCCGCCGATCCGCGCTCCTATCATCTCTGGCTGACGCTGCCACCGCACTGGCGCTCGCAGACCTTCGTCGCCGCAGCAGCAAGGCGCGGCATCGCGCTGACGCCGTCCTCGACCTTTGCGATCGCGCACGGTCACGCGCCGAACGCGGTGCGGCTCGCGCTGGCCCCGCCCTCGCCCGAGCAGCTCGATTCCGGCCTGCGCACCATCGTCTCGCTGCTCGGCACCAAGGAGGACGATTTCGATTCGACGGAGTAGGGCTCAGACTTCCGGCCAGTCCGCGATAAAGCCCCTCGCCTTGCAAGGCTCGATCTTGTCCCATTCGTGCAGCATGCGGCGGCGAAATTCGGCGTCGGTATGCCAGAGCGCACGTGGTGTCGTGAAACTGTCGACGGTGAGCAGCATCTTCTCGACCCCCGGCCAATGCCGATGCAGCGTCATCGGGTAGCGCCGCGCGGTCCAGGTGTTGCCGAGACAGATCACGCTGCGGATATTCTGCAGCCCGATGGCCGCATCGATGATCGGAAGCGAGAAGATGACGTTCTCGCCGGTGTTCATCGCGCGGTGCTCCTCGAGGATAAGGTCCGCCGGAACGCCCGCGGCAACCATCGCGGCCTTGATAATGCTGCACTCGGATTGCTCCGAGCCCGGCGTCACACCGCCGCTGACAATCGACCGGCGAAACAGGCCCTCGCGCCACAGCCTTGCGGCGGTGTCGGCACGCAAGCCAGCGTCCTCGCGGGTGCCGAACACGAACAGCAAGTCGGCTGGCCGGAGCGGCGTCTCGATCAGATGCGTGCGGTTGATCTGGCGATCTCGTCTGCCGTCGGCAGACGGGTGCTGCGATCCATGGCTGACATGACCACAAGGATGCGACGCAGACGGCGGGACGCGAAGTCACATTTGATTGCGGCCGATTGCACCTAGGGCAGCAGGGCCTTCGGCACGCGATCGAAACTGTAGCTCTGCGGCCGGTTGCGCCGCACGAAGCCGCCGACCTGCCAGGCGAACAGCGCGGCGAAGCCGAGGATGAACAGCACGCCCGCGAGCTCGCCGGTCAGAAGCGCGCGGATCAACAGCCCCGCCATTGCCACAGCGAGCACGGCCAGGAACACCAGCACCGCCGCATAGGTTTTGCGGCCGAGGCCCGCGGTCAATTCGGCGCGGCTGCCGGCTTTGGCCATCCGCGCATGCAGCTCGATCAGGAAATCGCGAAAACCGTTGTCCTGCGGCGCCATCAGCGCCGCGGTCTGCCAGCTCGTCGACAGGATCGCGATGCGGCCGCCGCCCGTGCGGCTGATATCGGCGCGGAAGCGGTGCTGCTGCATCGACACCGGGCGGAACGACAGCCGGATCGCCGAAATCTCGTCATAGCGCCACAGGCCGGAGCGGCCGGCGATGTGCCAGGACAGCCCCTGCTCCGTCAACTCGAAGCGATGCGCCGAGCCGATCAGCGAGGCCTTGTAGGCATAGCTCGTGGTCGAACCCGCTTCCGCTCCCGGCATGTCGTCAACGAACCCATGGGCGATCGCTTGGGCGATCGGCTTGCGCGATCGCCCCCGGCCATCCTACAAGCGAGGCATGGCTGAGACGACCTTTTTTCCGCGCCGCCTGATTCTCGGCGCCGCGATGATCTCCGGTGTGTTGCTGGCGCTCGCGGTGCACATGCTGGGCGCGCGCTACGGTCTCGATCTCGGCCGCCTCTGGCGCTCCGACACGCATGATTTCATTCCGGCGGGCGCCGCCATCGCTTGGTGGCTGATCGCCACCGTCGGCTTCTCCGGCGGCTATTTCACGGCGAGCCTGATGCAGAGCGCCGTCTCCGGACAGATCCCGCAGCGGATGCGGCAATTCCTGATCGCGGTCGGCGTGCTGCTGCTTGCGGGAGCGGGTCAGGCGGCGTCGGCGCCGAGCCCGATCCCGACCGTCTCGGGCGTGCTCGCCGGGCTTGCCGCCCTGTGTCTCGGCGCCGTGATGGCGTTCTGCGGCGCGCATTTTGCGCTGCGCCGAAGCTGACCTCTCAAGCCGACGCGCGCAGCCGCGGCCGTTCCAGCATGATCGCGACATCCGAGGCGGGCCGCGGCTTGCTGAACAGATAACCCTGCGCCTGGGTGCAGCCCTCGCGCCGGAGCAGCTCGAGCTGCGCGTCGTTCTCGACGCCCTCCGCCGTGGTGACGATGCCGAGGCTGCGGCCGAGGCCGGTCACGGCGCGAATGATTGCCATGGAATCCTCGCGCGTCGCCAGCTCCGACACGAAGGAACGGTCGATCTTGATTTTGTCGAACGGGAAGCTGCGCAGATAGCTCAGCGACGAATAGCCGGTGCCGAAATCATCGAGCGAGATCCGCACGCCCATGGCGCGCAGCTCGTGCAAGGTCGTCAGCGTCGCCTCGCTGTTCTGGAGCAGAACGGATTCGGTGATCTCGAGCTCGAGGCGGCGCGCACCAAGTCCCGAGGCGGCCAACGCCTCGGTCACACCCGCGATCAGGTTCGGGCTCTTGAACTGCACAGGCGACAAATTGACGGCGACATCGACATCGTCGGGCCAGGTGGCCGCGTCGGCACAGGCGGAGCGCAGCACGAACTCGCCGAGCTGAACGATGAGCCCGGTCTCCTCGGCCAGCGGGATGAAGCTGATGGGCGCGATCAGTCCGCGCTGCGGATGGTTCCAGCGCAGCAGCGCCTCGAAGGCGACGACGCGACCGCTGGCGACCTCGCGGATCGGCTGGTAATAGACCTCAAACTCGTCGCGTTGCAGCGCCGCGCGCAGATCCATTTCCAGAAGGCGCCGCGCCTGCGCACGCGCATCCATGCCGGTCTCGAAGAAGCGGTAGGTGCCGCGGCCATCCGCCTTGGCGCGATAGAGCGCAAGATCCGCGTTCTTGAGCAGCTCGTCCGGATTGCTACCGTCCTGCGGCGACAGCGAGATGCCGATCGAGACGCCGATCACGATCTGATGGTCGTCGATCTGGTAAGGCGCCGAGATCACCTCGACGAGGCGTCCGGCAAGCGATCGCGCGGCGATCTCCTCGGAGCGTCCGATCTGGACCACCGCGAACTCGTCGCCGCCGAGCCGCGCCACGGTGTCCTGTTCGCCGACGGTGGCCTCGAGCCTGCGGCCGACCTCCTTGAGCAGCGCATCGCCGATGGGATGGCCGAGCGAGTCGTTGATGTCCTTGAAGTGATCGAGATCGAGGCAAAGCACCGCGAGCTGGTCGCCCGACTTGGTCTGGCGCAGCCCCTGCTCGAGCTGTTCGTGGAACAGCACGCGGTTCGGCAGGCTGGTCAGCGCGTCATGTCGCGCCATGTGCGAGATCTTGGCCTGCGCCTCCAGCCATTCGGTGATGTCCTCGAAGGTCGCGACCCAGCCGCCGCCCTGCATCGGCTGGTTGACGACCCGGATGGAGCGGCCGAACCGGTTGACGACGTCGGTCGTGGTGCGGCCCTCGCGCGCGTCGGCGACGAGGCGGGCGAAGAATTCATCGGCGTCGCCCTGCCATTGGCCCTTGGCCTGCTCTTCCCTGAGCACGTCGACCAGCAAGCGGCCGGCGAGCGGCACGTCGGTTCGACGGAGCATCGCGGCATAGCGCTCGTTGAACAGGATGATCTTGCCTTCCGCGTCGAACATGCACAGCCCCTGCGACATGTTCTCCAGCGCGCTGTCGAGCACGATCTGCTGGCGGCCCAGTTCGCCTTTGGCGCGGCGGTCGAGCAGCGCGGCCACGAGCGCAATCGCGATGATCGCGACGGCGGCGCCGGCAGTCAGGAACGACAGCGAGGCCGGCGGGACCGAGAGCCCGCTGATCGCGATCGTCGGGTCCGGCGTCAGCAGCACCGCGCCCATCGCGGTGAAATGATGGGCAACGATCGCGAGCGTCAACAGAGCAGTCGCGCTCAGCGCATGCCGAATGCCGTCACCTCGCGCGGCGACGAACAGCGCGAGCGCTGCGAAGACGATTCCGAACAGCACCGAGGCGGCAACCGTGCTCCCGATCCAATCCAGCCGTGCCGGCATCTCCAGCGCCGCCATGCCGGTGTAATGCATCGCCGCGACACCCAGGCCGACGATGGCGCCGCCGACGACGATCCACACCGGGCGCGAGGACGCCACGGCGATGCTCAGGCCCACGAAGGTCAAGGAGATCGCAAGCATCAGCGACAGAATTGTCACCGGGATATTGTAGGCGCCGGCGCTCCCGGGGCCATAGGCGAGCATCGCGATGAAATGCGTCGCCCAGATGCCGCATCCGCTCACGGCCGCATCCAGGGCGATCCAGGCCAGACGCCCGGCTCCGTGCGTCGCGCGTGCGCGCTGAAACAGGCTGATCGCCGCGGCGCTGGCGAGCAGGCACACCGCGCCCCCAAGGGCCACCAGTCGCCAGTCATGCTCGTCGGTGAGACAGTAGAGAACTTGATACATTGCCGGCCCCTATCGACCCGCACTTGAGCCGACAGTGGTGGACGATCGGTAACCAGCTACAAACCTGCTCCGGACGTGGTGAATGGAAGATGAGCGAGTTCGCTCACATTGCTGATCCTGGCGACGGCGCACCGAAGCAGCACCACGGCAGCGGGAAGCGAACAAGCACAAGCGCCGCGCGGACCGTCGCGCGGCGCTCGTAGTTTCCTCTACTCAGCTCGCCGCGCGCAGATTCACCTTGCTCTCGGCGAGTGTCGTCAGCTTCTGGTCGGTCGCCTTCTCCTCCTCGAGCGTCTTGGCGAGCACCGCCGCACAATCGTTGCGGCCGAGCTGCTTGGCCCAGGCGATCAGGCTGCCGTAGCGGACGATCTCGTAATGCTCCGCGGCCTGCGCCGCATTGATCAGGGCCGCGTCGAGCACCGCCTTGTCGGCGACTTCGCCGGCGGTCTCGTCGGCTTCCTCGATGATGCCGTCGATGGCCGGGCAGTCGACCGCCTTCACGGGGACGCCGTGCATCTTGAAGACCTCCTCGAGCCGCGCAACGTGCTGCTTGGTTTCCTCGAGGTGCGTCAAAAAGCCCTGTTTCAGCTGCGGATCAGTGGCCTTGGTCGCCATCTTCGGCAGCGCCTTGGTGAGCTGCTGCTCGGCGTAATAGATGTCCTGGAGCTGATGTACGAATAGGTCGTTCATGGTCTTGATGTCTTTTGTGAACAGTCCCATCGTTCCGATCCTCTCGGGTCTTGGGAACACGGAGGCGCCGGCTTGCACGAAAAAGCCGCGTATTCCGCCATGTTCGATTGCTGATGGAGGCTAACGACCACGCGGCATCGACGTTCCAAAAACGCCGATACGGCTCTGCGTTGGAACAATGCGGACGGCGCCGGGATCTGAGATCGTATCGGCACGGTGAGCGCGCGGATGGAGCCTGGTTTCGCGACTCATATGCTTAACGCGCCGCCGATATGAACCGCGTATGACAAAGTTGCCCGCCGAACGCAGAACCTATTGTTGTCAAGGGCTGCACAAGCCGCTGATTTTGCCTTAAATGAGCTGGATCATGCCTAGCGATCGATGCCTGCCTTTTGGCCGTGATCGCACCCGACCGGCCAATGTCTGGCCCGGTCGGTCTTGCCCCCCGCCGGGAGGATGAATGCACGGACTGCTGCCCGCGCTGAAACGCGGCTTCAATAGATGGATCGGCTGGCGACGGCTCGGCGTCGCCGCGAGCATCTTCATCATCGCGTTTGCGATCACCACGCTGGTGCGGACGCTCAAGGGCATCGATACCGGGGTCATCCTGACCGCGTTGACGGAGATTCCCCGCGGCAACATCGGGCTGGCGGCGATCTGCGTCTTCTTCGCGTTCTGTACGCTGACCTTCTACGACTATTTTGCGCTGCGAACGATCGGCAAGAAGCACGTGCCCTATCGCATCGCGGCGCTGTCCAGCTTCACGTCCTATTCGATCGGGCACAACATCGGCGCCACGGTCTTCACCGGCGGCGCGATCCGTTTCCGGATCTATTCGGACTACGGACTGAACGCGATCGACGTCGCGAAGATCTGCTTCCTGTCCGGCCTGACCTTCTGGCTCGGTAACATCTTCGTGCTCTCGATCGGCATGGCCATCCATCCGGACGCGGCCTCCTCGATGGATCAGCTGCCCTCCTCGCTCAACCGGTTGATCGCCCTCGGCGGTCTCGCATCGATCGGCGCGTATCTGGTCTGGCTCTGCATGGGCGAGAAGCGCCGTGAGCTCGGCCAGAAGGGCTGGAAGGTGGTGCTGCCCTCGGCGCCGCTGACCTTGGTGCAGATCCTGATCGGCGTCGTTGATCTCGGCTTCTGCGCCACGGCAATGTACCTCTTGATGCCGGCCAACCCGCCGATCGACTTCATGTCGCTCGCGGTCGTGTTCATCCTGGCGACCCTGATCGGCTTTGCCAGCCACGCGCCGGGCTCGATCGGCGTGTTCGATGCCGCCATGCTCGTGGCGCTGCCCCAGTTCGGCCGCGAGGAGCTTCTGGCCACGCTGCTGGTGTTCCGTATTCTCTATTTCGTGATCCCGTTCGGCCTTGCCATCTCCATCATGGGCACGCGCGAGCTTTGGACGAATGTGGTCGCGCCGTGGCAGGAGCGGCGGCGGCTGGCGGAAGCCTGCGCGCAGGCCAACCTGCCCAAGGAGGTGACGCCGATGGAGCGCGAACGGCTGCTACGGCGGGCCAGCAAGCGCTGAGCCGCCGACGCCACCTCCGCAATCGTCGGGCAAGGGTTGCAGGCCGCGGCACAATCCTCTCTTATTTCCGCCTCAACTTTGCCGTTGAAGACGCGGGCCATGATTTCCGTATTCCTTCGCACCCTCTCGGCCGGCGCCGTGCTGCTTGCCGGCATCCTTGCTTTGCCCGAGCGCGCCGCCGCGCAGGACGCCGGCACCATGCAGATCAGCTGGGAGGTGCGTAACCGCTTCCGGCTATTCCGCGAGGAGCGCGACTTCCTGCTCCATGTCGAGAACGCGCGCAACCGCAGCATTCTGGCCGCCGAACAGTCCCTGGAGCTCCAGAGCGAGGGCCGCGGCTGGGCCCGCAACATGGTCAACCGGCTCTGCATCGACCTGCAGGGCCGGGTCAACCAGCCCTGCACCCGCGATAATGTCAAAGAGAACTACATCACGCCGATCGACCATCCCGTGACGGTGCGCCTGACCGGCGCGGTGCCGGTCGGCGCCACCTGCGCCTGGTCGTTCGATGACGGCGACGGGCCGCAGAGCTCGACCTTCGACTGCGCCGAGCCGATCAATTTGCGCGTCCGCTACGGCAAGCCGACGGTTGCGACCGTCGATGTCTCGGCCGGCTCCGATCCGACCCAGCGGGTCCAGACCGAGATTCAGGTCCGCGACATCTTCATCGCAGGTCTCGGCGACAGCATCGCCTCCGGCGAAGGCAATCCGGACCGGCCGCTGGCGCTGTCGGACGAAGGATTCTGCTTCCGCTCCTATCTCGGCACCGCCGGTGCGCAGTACTACCGGCCGAGCCGCCACGGCTTCAAGGGCGGCCGCGCCTGCGAGGCGCCGGATACGCTCGCCAACTGGCAACGCTACAGCGCGCTCTGGTTCAATGCGCCGTGCCATCGATCGCTCTACAGCTATCAGGCGCGCACCGCGCTGGCGCTCGCGGTGCGCTACACCCACATCGCCGTGACCTTCCTGCCGCTCGCCTGCACCGGCGCCAGCATCGGCGACGGGCTGCTCGGCTCGCAGCGCGCCCGCGAATGCCCGCCCGGCAAGACCGGCGTCTGCAACACCAGCGTGAACGCGCAAGTCGCCGAGCTGCGGGAAGCCGTCACTGCGGCGAAGAAGCGCCAGCCCGATCGCACGCTCGACCTCGTGCTGCTCTCGGTCGGTGCCAACGACGTCTATTTCTCCGGTCTCGTCGCCGACGTCATCGTCGAAACCGCGACCGAGCGCGCGCTGTTCCGCCGCTCCGGCGTGTTGGCGAGCGTCGACGATTCCCGCGATGCGCTCCAGCGCGAGCTGCCGCAGAATTTCGTCAAGCTGCGCGAGGCGCTGAAGCCGCTGGTCGGCGGCGACCTCTCGCACGTGGTCTATGTCTCCTATGCCAATCCTGCGCTCGCCGACGGCGGCGCGCCCTGCCGCGGCGGCCGGGCCGGCTTTGACATCCACCCGTCCTTCAATGCCGATCCGCAGCGCCTTTCCCGCGTCTCCGCCTTCGTCGACAGCGAATTCCTGCCGCAGCTGAAGGGGCTCGCCACCTGCACCCGCGGTGCGCTGTGCCGCGATCCCGAAGCCGACCGCATGACCTTCGTCGATGCGCACCAGGCCGCGTTCGCCGAGCACGGCTTCTGCGCCCGTTCCGGCAACGATCCCGAATTCGACCGCAGCTGCTTTGCCGCGAACGGCCAGAGCTTCGATCCCGACATCGTCAGCGCGGCGAGCCAGCCGATGCTGTGCGGCCGCGGCGCCTCGGAGTACCGCGCCTACCTGCCCCGCGCGCGCTGGATCCGCGACGCCAATGACAGCTATTTCGCCGCGATGACCTATCCGCAGGGCCTGCCGGCGGCGAGCCAGCCGACCGACATCCACGATGCGGCCTGGGGCGTGCTCTCCGCCGTCTATGGCGGCGCGGTGCATCCGAGCGCCGAGGGCCATGCCGCGATGGCCGACGCGGCGCTGCCGGCGGCGAGCGCCGTGCTCGGACTCGACGCCGTGCCGCCGAACGTGACGCGCGGACTGCTGCCGCAGCTGCTGCCCAGCGCGCAGCAATAGCGCGCGCTGTCTCCACACACTCACCGTCATCGCCAGGCTTGACCGGGCGACTCCAGTACTCCGTGACAGCAGTGATTGAATCGAGACGCCGCTGCGTACTGGATTCCCCGCCTTCGCGGGGAATGACAGCGGTGGTTTGATAGGGTTTCCCAACACCGATCATCCCCCACTTCGCCGTTCCATCGATCCAAAAACAGCATCGATCGATACTGCCTTGAACTTGGACACTTCGCCGCGCGCACCTCTAGGACTCGTGTCGGGCAAACGGCCGAGGCCTAAGAGTGGCGCGTGATGAGCGTAGTGGCGTCCGCAGCGGACGTAAGGCGGTCTCGCGTCAGCCTGTTCCTCCTGAGGGCTCCCATGGGAGCTTGACCAGGCAACTCAACGGCGGCCCACAAGGCCGCCGTCTTTGTTTTGGGGGTGATCGATGCTAGAAGTGCCGGGGAAACGCCTTATTCATCTAAGGCATGTATCGATGTTCGACCTCAACCAGCTCCGCTGTTTCGTCACGGTGGCGGAGGAATTGCACTTCGGCCGCGCCGCCGTGCGGCTCAACATGACGCAGCCGCCGCTGTCCCGGCAGATCCAGGTGCTCGAGCACATCATCGACGCGCCGCTCTTGGAGCGCACCAGCCGCTCGGTGCGCCTCACCCCGGCCGGGCGCAGCTTCCTGCCGGAGGCGCGACGCATCCTCAAGCTTGCCGAAAGCGCTTCGCAGGTGGCCCGCCGCATCGCGCTCGGCAAGACCGGCTCGCTGAAGGTCGGCTTCACCGCGGCCGCGGCCTATGGCTTCCTGCCCGAACTCATCGCCGCCTGCCGCGCCAAGCTGCCGGAGGTCGATTTCTCTCTGAAGGAGATGGTATCGGGCGATCAGTTCGAGGCTCTGACTTCTGGCCAGATCGATGCCGGCCTGCTGCGGCCGCCGATCGCACGGCCCGAGCTTGCCAGCCGCCGCGTCGTCGCCGAGCCGCTGCTCGCGGCGATCCCGAAGAAGCATCCGCTGGCGAATGCCGACGGCATCACCATCAAGGATTTCGACGACCAGCCCTTCGTGATGTACTCGCCCTATGAGAGCCGCTACTTCCACGATCTCCTGGTGGCGCTGTTCACCCGCGCCGACGTGCTGCCGCGCTACGTCCAGCATCTCAGCCAGATCCACTCGATCCTCGCGATGGTGCGCGCCGGCCTCGGCCTCGCCATCGTGCCGGCGGCGGCGGCGAGCCTGAAGATCTCCGACGTCCGCCTGCGTCCGCTGAAGCTGCGCACGCGCGTTCCGGTCGAGCTGTTCATGGTGTGGCGGCGCGAGGACGAGAACCCGCTGCTGTCGGCGCTCGTCAAGATCGCCGGCGAATTGTCCTCCGCGGAGGTGGCGGAGGATTGATGCTCAATCCGCATCGGTCGATATAGGCTTTGGCTTGGACGCGCATCGAACGGTCTCCTAAACCACGGCGCATGGACGTGCGGCCTCTGCTTGCGTCCTCCGCAACACGAGAAGGGAGCGCCCATGAGCAAGATGACCCCGCAGGAAATGGCCCAGAAGATCGGATCGGGCCTCCTGTCCTTCCCCGTCACGCCGTTCAGGGCGGACTACTCCTTCGACGAGGCGACCTATCGCGCCAACATGGACTGGCTGTGCGGTTATGACGTCGCAGGTCTCTTCGCCGCGGGCGGCACCGGCGAGTTCTTCTCGCTGACGCCATCAGAAGTTCCGCAGGTCGTGAAGGTCGCCGTCGACGAGACCAAGGGCCGCGTGCCCGTGCTCGCCGGCACCGGCTACGGCACCGCGATCGCCCGCGAGATCGCGATCGGTGCGGAAAAGGCCGGCGCCGACGGCCTCCTGCTGCTGCCGCCCTACCTCACCCATTCCGAGCAGGAAGGCCTTGCCGCCCATGTCGAGGCGGTCTGCGCCGCCGTGAAGATCGGCGTCATGGTCTATAACCGTGACAACGCCATCCTCCAGCCGGACACGCTCGCGCGCCTTGCCGAGCGCTGCCCGAACCTGGTCGGCTACAAGGACGGCATCGGCGACATCGAGCTGATGACCCGCGTCTACACCAAGCTCGGCGACCGCCTCACCTATGTCGGCGGCCTTCCGACCGCCGAGACCTTCGCGCTGCCCTATCTCGACATGGGCGTGACGACCTATTCCTCGGCCGTGTTCAACTTCGTGCCGGAATTCGCCACCAACTTCTACGCCGCGGTGCGCAAGCGCGACCACGCCACGATCCAGGCCGGCCTGAAGGATTTCATCCTGCCGCTGATCGCGATCCGCAACCGCAAGAAGGGTTACGCGGTCTCGATCATCAAGGCCGGCATGAAGGTGATCGGCCGCGATTCCGGCCCCGTCCGTCCGCCGCTGACTGATCTCACCGAGCAGGAGATGGCGGAGCTAACCGCACTGGTGCAGAAGCTGCCCGCCGCACGATCGTCACAACAGGCTGCAGAATAGCAAGACGACAGGGAGGAGCCTGCGATGGCCCAGACTGAGATTTCCGGCGCGTCAGTCGCCGGAGCACCTGTTATCACGGCGATGCAGGTGATCCCGGTCGCGGGCCGCGACAGCATGCTCCTCAACCTCAGCGGCGCGCATGCGCCGTTCTTCACCCGCAACATCGTCATCCTCACCGACAATGCCGGCCACACCGGCGTCGGCGAGGTGCCGGGCGGGCAGAAGATCTGGCAGACGCTCCAGGACGCGCGCGACCTCGTGATCGGAAAGACGGTCGGCGCGATGAACAACATCCTCGCCGATATCCGTACCGCCTTCGCCGACCGCGACGTCGGCGGACGCGGCAAGCAGACCTTTGATCTTCGCGTGATGATCCATGCGGTCACCGCGATCGAATCCGCGCTGCTCGACCTGCTCGGCCAGCATCTCGGACTGCCCGTCGCAGCACTGCTTGGCGAAGGCCAGCAGCGCACCAGCGTCGAGACGCTCGGCTATCTCTTCTTCGTTGGCGACCGCCGTAAGTCGAAGCTCGACTACGTCACTGGCGAGACCGCCAAGCCCGACTGGTTCAACCTCCGCCACCAGGAGGCGATGACGCCAGAGGCCGTGGTGCGGCTTGCGGAGGCGACCCACGACCATTACGGCTTCGCCGACTTCAAGCTCAAGGGCGGCGTGCTCCGCGGCGAGCAGGAGATCGAGGCGGTTACCGCAATCGCAAAACGCTTCCCCAGCGCGCGCGTCACGCTGGACCCCAACGGCGCCTGGTCGCTCGATGAGGCGATCAGCCTCTGCAAGGGCATGCATGGCATCCTCGCTTATGCCGAGGACCCCTGCGGCGCCGAGGCCGGCTTCTCCGGCCGCGAGATCATGGCCGAGTTCCGCCGCGCCACCGGCCTGCCGACCGCCACCAACATGATCGCCACGGACTGGCGGCAGCTCTCCCATGCGCTGCGGCTCGGGGCCGTGGACATCCCTTTGGCCGATCCCCATTTCTGGACCATGCAAGGCTCGGTGCGCGTGGCCCAGACCTGCCGTGACAACGGCCTGACCTGGGGCTCGCACTCCAACAACCATTTCGACATTTCGCTTGCCATGTTCACCCATGTCGGCGCCGCCGCCCCCGGCAAGGTCACCGCGATCGACACCCACTGGATCTGGCAGGACGGTCAAGCGCTGACGAAGGAGCCGCTCCAGATCAAGGGTGGCAAGATCGCCGTCCCGGACCGCCCGGGCCTCGGCATCGAGATCGACCGCCCCGCCATCGAGGCCGCGCACGAGCTCTACAAGAAGCATGGACTTGGGGGGCGGGATGACGCTATGGCCATGCAGGACTTGATCCCCGGCTGGACGTTTGACGACAAGCGTCCCTGCCTCGTGCGTTAGAAACGTTCCCCTGGAGGAAAAAGATGACAGCGATCCTGAAGAACTTCATCGGCGGCGAATGGGTCGACGGCTCCGGCGTCACCAGGAACATCAATCCCTCCAACACCAACGATCTCGTCGGCGAATACGCCAAGGCCGACAAGGCGCAGGCCGAGAAGGCGATCGCCGCCGCGAAGGCCGCCTTCCCCGCCTGGGCGCAGTCGACCCCGCAGGCGCGCTACGACGCGCTCAACAAGATCTCGACTGAAATCCTCGCCCGTAAGGAAGAGCTCGGCCGCCTACTCGCGCGCGAGGAAGGCAAGACCCTCCCCGAAGGCATCGGCGAGGTCGCCCGCGCCGGCCAGATCTTCGCGTTCTTCGCCGGCGAAGCGCTGCGCCTGATCGGCGAGAAGGGCGCCTCGGTGCGTCCCGGCCTCGACGTCGAGCTCACCCGTGAGCCGGTCGGCGTCGTCGGCATGATCACGCCCTGGAATTTCCCGATCGCGATCCCCGCCTGGAAGATCGCGCCTGCGCTCTGCTACGGCAACACCGTGGTGTTCAAGCCGGCCGAGCTGGTGCCCGGCTCGGCGCATGCGCTGTCCGAGATCATCACCCGCTCCGGCATTCCCGCGGGCGTGTTCAACCTCGTCGTCGGCTCCGGCTCGGTGGTCGGCCAGACCCTGCTCGAGCATCCGGACGTCGCCGCGATCTCCTTCACCGGCTCGGTGCAGACGGGACGCAAGATCGCGCAGGCCTGCGTGCTCTCGAACCCCATGAAGAAGTTCCAGCTCGAGATGGGCGGCAAGAACCCGCTGGTCGTGCTCGACGACGCCGACCTCAAGACTGCCGTCGAGGTCGCCGTCAACGGCGCTTATTTCTCGACCGGCCAGCGCTGCACCGCCTCGTCCCGCCTGATCGTCACCGAGGGCATCCACGACCGCTTCGTCGCCGCCATGGCCGAGCGCCTGAACAGCCTGTCGGTCGACGATGCGCTCAAGGCCGGCGTGCATATCGGCCCGGTGGTCGACCAGAACCAGCTCGACCAGGACCTCCGCTACATCAAGATCGGCCAGGACGAAGGCGCCAAGCTCGCCTTCGGCGGCGAGCTGCTAAAGCGCGAGAATCCCGGCCACTATCTCCAGCCGGCGCTGTTCACCGAAGCCAACAACAACATGCGCATCGCGCGTGAGGAGATTTTTGGCCCGGTCGCCGCCGTCATTCGTGCGAAGAATTACGAAGAGGCGCTCGCCATCTCCAACGACACCGAGTTCGGCCTCGCCTCCGGCATCTGCACCACCAGCCTGAAATACGCATCGCATTACAAGCGCAATAGCGAGTCCGGCATGGTGATGGTCAATCTGCCGACTGCCGGCGTCGACTATCACGTGCCGTTCGGTGGCCGGAAGGGCTCGAGCTACGGCGCCCGTGAGCAGGGCTCCTACGCGCGCGAGTTCTACACCACGGTGAAGACGGCTTACACCAATCCGGGCTGAGATATCGTAGGGTGGGCAAAGCGAAGCGTGCCCACCACTTACGCTCGGTGTGAGGACGGTGGGCACGGCGCGTTGCGCCTTTGCCCACCCTACGACTTCTGAGGCAGCGCAGATGGACCAGGACGTCGCAGCGAAAGAGCAGCCCCGCTACATCAAGCTCAACGAGCGCGACAATGTCGCGATCGTGGTCAATGATTTCGGGCTCCCCGCCGGCGCGCGCTTTGCCAGCGGCCTGACGTTGCGCGCCTTCGTGCCGCAGGGACACAAGACCGCGCTGGTCGACATCGCGGAAGGCGAACCGATCGTCCGCTACGGCGAGATCATCGGCTACGCGCTGTCGCCGATCCTGGCCGGCGAATGGGTGGACGAGGCGCGCATCCGCATGCCGGAGGCCCCTGCCCTCGACAAGCTCGAAATCTCGACCGCCGTCCCCGCACCGCTGCCGCCGCTCGAAGGCTTCACCTTCGAGGGCTACCGCAATCCGGACGGTTCGGTCGGCACCAAGAACATCCTCGGCATCTCCTCCTCCGTGCAATGCGTCAAAGGCACGATGGAATATGCGGTGAAGCGCATCCGCGCCGAGCTGCTGCCGAAATATCCGAACGTGGATGACGTCGTGCCGCTGACGCACGCCTATGGCTGCGGCGTCGCCATCACCGCGCCCGACGCGGTGGTGCCGATCCGCACCCTGCAGAACCTCGCGCTCAACCCGAATTTCGGCGGCGAGATCCTCGTTGTCGGCCTCGGCTGCGAGAAGCTCGCACCCGAACGCCTGGTGCCGGAAGGCGTGGGTGACGCGATCATCCGCATGCAGGACGAGGCTTTCGACGGCTTTGGTGCGATCGTCGAGGCGATCATGACCCAGGCCGAGGCGCGGCTCAAAGTGCTCAACACCCGCAAGCGCGAGACCTGCCCGGCGTCCGACCTTGTGATCGGCCTGCAATGCGGCGGCAGCGATGCCTTCTCCGGCGTCACTGCCAATCCCGCCGTCGGCTTCGCCGCGGACCTCCTGGTGCGCGCCGGCGCCACCGTGATGTTCTCGGAAGTGACTGAAGTGCGCGACGCGATCCAGCTGCTCACCCGCCGCGCCATCAACGAGGACGTCGGCCGCGCGCTGGTGCGCGAGATGGCTTGGTACGATTCCTATCTCGCCCGCGGTGGCGCCGACCGCAGCGCCAACACCACGCCCGGCAACAAGAAGGGGGGTCTTGCCAACATCGTGGAGAAATCGCTCGGCTCGATCGTCAAGTCCGGCTCGAGCGCGATCACCGGCGTGCTCTCGCCCGGCGAGAAGGCGACGCAGAAGGGCATGCTGTTCGCCGCGACGCCGGCCTCCGACTTCATCTGCGGCACGCTGCAGCTCGCCTCGGGCATGACGTTGCAAGTTTTCACCACCGGCCGTGGCACGCCCTATGGCCTCGCGGCAGCACCGGTGATCAAGGTCGCGACGCGCAGCGAGCTCGCGCGGCGCTGGAAAGACCTGATCGACTTCGACGCCGGCAAGATCGCAACCGGCGAGAAGACCATCCAGGAGACCGGCTGGGACCTGTTCCGCCTGATCCTCGATGTTGCCAGCGGCCGAACCAAACCCTGGTCGGACCGCTGGGGCATCCACAACGACCTCACGCTGTTCAATCCCGCGCCGGTGACCTAAAGCGTTTCCGAGCGAAGTGGGTCCCGGTTCGCGTCAAAACAGAACCGTCACTGTCCCTCGATCAAGTGCATGTCGCCCAGCGTGAGCGGCAGGCTTCGGACGATGAGGTTCGCGATCGCCGCACGCAGCCGTTCGCTCGAACCCGCGTCCTCGAACGTCGCTTCGATCGGTCCGCTCGGGCCGGCGATCCGCACCGTGCCAGTGTTGTCGAGCGGCGCGGCCACCCTCTTCTCGATCACGTCGAACGACTTGCCCTCGATGATGCGAACCTCGTACAAGGCGTAGATCAGTCCGTAATCCGCAAGCAGCGTCCGATATTCGGCGAACCCGACGCCCTCGACGTTGCGGCCGTTTCCAAGCTTCGATCTCGCCCGGGTGATGACGATATATGCGTCCAGTCCCTGCGGCGTGACATCGCTGCGAACCAGCTCCTTGAACGGGTCGCTCCGCAGCAGATTGACCGGCGCGACCGCCGAATCCCTGATCGCGGCGAAGGCCGCGCGCCGGTAGCTCACCGGCTGCACATGAAACCGTCCGCTCAGCAGCTTCGTTGCCTGCTGGACGATCAGCTCGTCCAGCCCCCATGCGCCGATCGAGGCGGTCTGCGCGGCGTTGTCGAGCCCGGTCAGGCCGGCTCGCGTCAGGCTGATCTCCTCGCCGATCGCCGAGATGATACCGACGGTCTTGATCGCCTGGAGCCGGCTGGCACGCGTCTCGAACGCCGCGGCGGCACCGAGCGCGACGCTGGCGATCGCGCAGGCGAGAGTTAGGATGATCTTGCCGCGCATGGTCTATCGGATCCTGAAATCGAACGAATAGGACGCACCGAGACCGACGGTGGTCTGGTTAGAGGATCCCCGCAGCTTCACCAGCGGGCTGTCCGCGACATCGCCGAGCAGCTTCTGGTACTCGACATAGGCGTGGACCTCCCACTGCGGGTTGATGCGGTAGGAGATCTGGCTGCCGAAACCGACCGAGTGCGCACCGCCTCTGGCATCGTATCTCGGAAGCCCCGATGCCAGCGCCTGCACGGCATCGACGCCGAAATACGGCGCAGTGGCATTGGTGCTCTTCCAGGTGAAGCGCGGGCCGGCCGAGATCGTCAGCCTTTGAATCAGCGGCACGATGACGTCGGCAGATACATCCGCGACGGTGCCGGTATGGCCGCCCATGCCCTGGCGCAACTCGCTGCGCAGGCGCAGCCAGTCGACCGGATAATACTCCACGAAGCCGCCGAGCTCATAGGCGGCGTCGACATTGCCAAGGCCGGTCAGCTCGGCATATTTGTCGGCCTTCCTTGAGGCGACGTATTTGAACGCGGGGCCGGCGCGAAAATGGCCGATGTCGAGCAGCGCGATGCTGGTGCTGTCGCGCGGTCCGCGAAACTGGTCGACTGATCCGGCGCGGCGGATGGAGAAGATCGGGACCGGAGCAAACCTTCCGTTGTTCGATCCGACGAACTCGGGCTTGTATTCGCCGCCGATGCCGACCATGACGGTCCAGTTGCCCGACGGCGAGGGCAGCATCGGCAGCTCCAATGGCGGCGCTGGCAGCGTGAAGGCGGTCTGCGCCGAGACTGATGGCGCAGTCGCCATAATCGCACCGAGTGCGGCGAGACAGGCGGTCGTCCGCCGCACAATCGCCGTGAGGCGGAGAGCGGCTTCTTCGAAATCATTCATTGCGGGGCCCCGGACCGGCCTTGCAGGCCGAGTCGACTGTTGTGGTTAGGAGCCACAGCATCTGGTCCGGCTAAATTGCCCGAAGATTGCAAGGTGCGATCAGATGTTTCCAGGGCCATGTCCGGCGCTGGCAGGCACGCCCGCCGGATCAACATTGCCCCAACATTGCACCGCCGCGATCACGCCCTCAAAAACGTGACGAGCCATACCCGCGAACTCACTCGGTCCTGCCTTTTATTCGCCAAGCTCGCCGCCTTTATGGGAACCCTCGCGCACGAGCCGAAGCGCCAGAATTCGGCCAGGGAGCGTCACGGTCAGGGTTTTGTTGCCCCAGCAGAGTCAAGGACGACCCGCGTGCGCTCCCTCGTGATCGAAGACGAACCACAGATCGGCGCCTATGTCAGCCGGCTGCTCGGGCAATTGCACGGCATCGTCGACCTCGTCGGCTCGATCGCCGATGCCCGCCAGGCACTGAACAATTTCAAGTATGATCTGGCGATCGTCGACCGGATGCTACCCGACGGAGATGCGCTCCAGGTGGTCACGGCGCTGAGCCAATCGGCGGAGCGGCCCGCAATCATCATGCTGACGTCCAAGGACGCCAAGGAGGATGTCGTCGAAGGGCTCAATGGCGGGGCCGACGATTATCTCGGCAAGCCGTTCGAGCCGCAGGAGCTGCTTGCGCGCGTGCGCGCGGTGCTGCGCCGGCCTCGGCTGCTGGCCCCATCGGTGCTGTCGCTCGGCAACGTCGAGTTGCACCTCGGCAGCAACGAGGCGGTAGTCGCCGACACCAGGATCCTGCTGCGCCGGCGCGAGGCGCTGATCCTGGGGGCGCTGCTGATGCGGCGCGACCGCGTGATCACCCGCGCCGCCCTGATCGAGGAGATCTACGGCTTCGACGACGAGATCGAGTCCAACACGCTCGAGGCGCAGGTCTCGCGCTTGCGCAAGAAACTGGCCGAACTCGGCGGCGACGTCGAGATCCGCAGCATGCGGGGCATCGGCTACATCCTGCGGCTGGCAACGCCGCGATGAAGTCAATCGCCCGAACCTTTGCGTTCTCGCTCGGTATCGCCGCCACCACGATCTTCCTGATCATGCTTGGCCTCTTCATATGGCGTTACCCGACGGAGGAGCGCGAGTTCAGGGCGTGCCAGGTCGTAGCGGCCGTTCTCGATCGCGCGACGGTGATCGAAGGGCAAAGACTGATAATACGCTCGACTCCTGCGCTCGAGGAATTGAAGCTGGACAGCCCAAACCTCTGGTACGTGGTGTCCGCGGGCGACCTGCTCAGCGAGTACGGCAGCGAACACCGGCCTCCCCTTCCCTTCGTGCTGCCCTACCACGGGCCCATCGGCTCGTCCGTTTTCAGCACGCTCGACCAGAAGAGCACCTTCTGTCTTTCCGCCGTACAACGGGGCCCGTTGCGGCTCGCGATGATGGTCGGCGAGCCTCAGGTTCGCTTTGGCCGGATTGCAAGGACTTTTCTCCTCCGCAGGGTCTTTTCGATCGCCTTGGTGGCGCTGGCCTTTGCCGCGACCGTCGCCATCGGTTCAGCGCTTGCCGCACGTTTCGTCTCTCGTAGCATCGAGCGGGTGGCGCGTCGCGCGCTCGCGATCGACCCCTCGGCGCCGCAAGGTTTGATATCGCTGTCCGAGGTCCCTCGCGAGTTGAAGCCGCTGGTCGAGGCGCTGAACCGCGCTTTCGGCGAGATCGACGCCTATATCAGGATGCAGCGCCGCTTCCTCGGCAATGCCGCCCATCAGCTTCGCACGCCGCTGACGCTGCTGCGCGCCAAGATCGAGGACGTGCCCGAGCCGGCCCTGAAGGCCGAGCTGGTGCGCGACGTCCGCCGGCTGACCTCGCTGGTCTCCGCGATGCTGGACCTGGCGCGATTGCAAAATCATGCGATCGAGAAGCGGCCGATCGATCTTGCCCAGATCACGCTGGACGTGCTGGCCGATTTCAGCCCGTCGGCGCTGGACGCCGGCATCGAGCTTGCGCTCGAGCACGAGGGAAGAGGTCCCTTCGTGGTGCAGGGCGTAGACGCTGCGATCCGAAGTGCACTTGCCAATCTCGTCGGCAACGCGCTCATCCACGCCCATGGCGCGCGGCGCATCGTCGCCACGATCGGCTGCGATGGCGTGGCTATTCACGATGATGGCGCGGGCCTGCCCGACGGCGCCGAACACAGGCTGACCGAGCCGTTTCAGACCGGCAACGCCGCAGGTGCAGGCGCCGGTCTCGGCCTGTCGATCGTCCGCGAGATCATGGCGGCGCATGGCGGGGAGCTGGTCGTCGCTTCCGCGCCCGGCTACGGCACGACGATGCGCCTGCGCTTTGCCGCGGCCGCCGCGCCGGCGAGATCTGCGCAGTTCGATCTGCAAGAGCATTGAGCGGGCGCATCGGCGCTTTTCGCGAAACCGTCCGGAAACATTGGCGCGGAAAACGTCTTCCGCGTTTCGTCCCTTCGCATCACGCAATCAATATCTGCGCCGAAGACAACGGGAATGTTCGCGCGCGGGCGAACCTGTTCTGCCATCGCGGCGACCAAACCTCCGATTGACATCTTCCACGGAGATTTTCCAATGCGTGTTCTCTCGATGATTGCCGTTGCCGGCGCCATGATTGCGAGCTCGGCCGCCGCGTTCGCCAGCGAGCTTCCCTCCTACGAAGTGACGTCGTTTCCGATCACGACAACGCAAGTGCAAGTGCTCGGCGGCGCCGGCGTCCAGGAGCAGTCTGCGAGCCCCGCGATGATCGTCGCCGGCATGCCGGCCTCGCCCGTGCAGGTCGCCGTGCTGTCGCCGCGGATCAAGCAGCTCGCGAGCGCGGGTTCGAACAACCAGGCGCGCTAAGCTTGGCGTTGTCGTTCCGGCTCGGCGCTCCGCGCCGGCCGGAATGGCCACGCGCCTCTACGTCATGCTGCCCGGCATGAAGCAGCGCACGCGCGGATGGCCGTCGATATAGTGCTTCCACACCATGGTGCGGCCGATCTTGTTCGGGACGGTGATCACGGCGCCGTCAGGCACCACGACCCACTCGCCGTCGATGCGCACGCGGTAGCGACCGCGATCGGACTCCCAATCGACGTCGGCGATGACGTAGCCGTCGGCATCCGAGCAGCATAGCCCGAACTCGCTACGCAGACTCTCGAACCAGGGTTTCAGGGGCGAGTTGGCGAAGCGGCCGTCGTCGCGCGCCAGCGCCGCATGCGTCAGAACCGCCAGCCCCAGCAGCACGGCGGCACACTGTCTTGCACGTTTCATGTGGTCTCCGCGGTCGAAGTGATCACCGCGGGGCAAACGCTGCCGTCCGCCTTCCGCATGGTGCGCGGCAGGCGTGGAGACGGCGACTCGCTCCCCCAGCAGCTTTGCCGACAGCTATGCAAATCCAGCGCCAGCGCGCATTCCGGGGAACTACTGGAGGGCGCCCGAGGCACGTTCGCCCTTCGGCGAAGGTGGCCGCACAGGCTGGAGACCCTGCGCTAGGGCCATTGGGACCGCGCAGCGCGCGGCTTGCGCCCTTACTGCTTTGCCGGCGCCATCATCGCGCCGCCCTTCTTCGCCGCGGGCGCCGGTTGCTTGGCGGCTGCAGCCTGCGCGGGCAAGTATTTTGCGACGATGGCCGGATCGACCTGCGCGATGTTGGCATCGGGCAGGCGCGTCCAGGTCTCGTCCTTGCCGAGCAGCGCGATGCCGAGATAGCCGCGCAACGTCAGGGTCTGACCGTCGGGGCTGACCCGCATGTTGGCCTTCCAGATCTGGCCGTCGCGCGGATTGAGCACGTTGCCGCCCTCGTACTTCAATCCTTCGCGCTTCATGTCGCGGACGAAGGAGATGCCGAGCACCCGAGCGTTCTTGCGATCGTCGGTGCACTTGGAGCAGACCTCATTCGGGTCGTCGGTTGGCCGCGGGAAGGTCTTGGCGATCACACCTTCGAAGACGCCGTTGCGATCTACGAAGAGGAACCATCCGACCGTCCTGCCGTCTTCGACCTTCTGCCAAAGGCCCGCCGCAGTAGGCTCGGCGGTCTGCGCCGCGCACGGCGTCACGATCGCGAGCGACAATGCGAGCGCCAGGAAGGAGGGCAGCCGAAAGCTGGAAACGAGAGTCCGCATTATGATCACCTTGCTGAGCCAATCACCTTTGCTGAGCCAAGACTTCGCAGAGCCAAACTGTGCTAAGCCAAAAACCTGGCCAAGCCTATGACCGGAATGGCCGCAGACTACGGCGATTTCACGAACGGTTCCAGCACCAGAAACATGGGGCATCGCCGCCCCGAACGCTTCCGTCAGTTGACACCGAGCTTCTTTTGCAGGCTGGAGGACGAGGTCGTGTACTGGAACACGAGCCGCTTCTCCGGATAGACATAGCGATGGGCTTTTTGCGACATCAGCGCGCCCTCGTGGAAGCCGCACAGGATCAACTTGATCTTGCCGGGATAGGTGTTGATGTCGCCGATCGCGAAGATGCCCGGCACATTGGTCTCGAACGCGGACGTCTCGACAGGCACCAGATTGTTCTCCAGCGCGATGCCCCAATTCGCGACCGGGCCGAGCTTCATGGTCAGCCCGAAGAACGGCAGCATGGTGTCGCAAGCGATTTCGGTGACGCTGTTGTCGTTGCCCTTGACGGTGGCGCCGGTGAGCTTTCCGTCAGCGCCGGAGAGCGCGGTGACTTGGCCGAGCCGCAGATCCATCTTGCCGCCGGCAACCAGCGCGCGCATCTGCTCGACACTATGGGGCGCGGCGCGAAACTCGTCGCGCCGATGCAGCAGCGTGATGCGCTTCGCAATCGGATGCAGATTGAGCGTCCAGTCGAGCGCGGAATCGCCGCCGCCGACGATCAGCACGCTCTTGTCGCGGAACGTCTCCATCTTGCGCACGGCGTAATGCACCGAGGTGCCTTCATAGGCCTCGATACCGGGCACAGGCGGGCGCTTGGGCTGGAACGAGCCGCCGCCGGCCGCGATCACCACCACCTTGCATTCGAACACCTTGCCGGCATCCGTGGTGCAGCGAAACAAGGGATCGCCGATCTTCTCCACGGTCTCGACCATCTCGCCGAGATGGAAGGTCGGATGAAACGGCTTGATCTGCTCCATCAGCGCGTCGGTCAGCCCCTGCCCCGAAACCTGGGGAATGCCGGGAATGTCGTAAATCGGCTTTTCCGGATAGAGCTCGGCACACTGGCCGCCGACCTTGTCGAGGATGTCGACGAAATGCGCCTTCATGTCGAGAAGGCCGAGCTCGAAGGCGGCGAACAGACCACACGGCCCGGCCCCAATAATCAGCACATCGGTTTTGACCACGTCGCTCATGTCGTCTCTTTATCGATCGTTATCGGTTGGACGGCGCCCGTTGGGCAGAGGTGACCCTGCCTGTCTAGCCAACGGGGATGGAACAGGAAAGGCATAAAAGCGGGATCGCCCCGCAGCCGCGCCCACTTGCCGGGCCAAAATAACTGGGCTGTAACGAGGATGGATATGACGGAGATCAATCGGTGAACGCGCCAGCCCGCCTCGACACGACCCCGCGCCTTGAGGACTTTCCGTTTCGCCTCAGCGACAACGTCCGGTTCGGCGACCTCGACCCGAACCAGCACGTCAACAACGCGGTCTATGCCACATATTTCGAGACCGGCCGTGTCACGCTGATGAAGCTTCCCGAATACGGGCTGACCCCCCCGGGGCTCGCCTGGATCATGGTGCGGCTCGACATGCATTTTCGCGCCGAGCTGCACTGGCCCGGCTCGATCGAGCTCGGCCTCGGCGTGGTCAAGCTCGGGCGAACGTCAGTGACATTCGAGCAGGTCGTGTTCTCGAACGGCACGTGCATTGCGTCGGCGACGTCGGTCGGCGTCCTGCTCGACGAGGCGACGCGCCGACCGGCGCCGCTGACCGCAGAGGTGATCGAGAAGCTCAGACCCTGGCACAAGCGCGGCATCGAGGTCGCGCCGCCGAGCACCTAGTCGACTTGGACAGTCTGCTTGGAGACGGATCAGGCCTGGCGCTCGGGCGTCGCCACGACGAGGCCGTCGAGCTCGTCGGAGACCTTGATCTGGCAAGACAGGCGCGAATTCGGGCGCACGTCGAAGCCGAAGTCGAGCATGTCCTCTTCCATCGGCGTCGGGCTGCCGACCTTCTCGCGCCAGGCTTCGTCGACATAGACATGGCAGGTTGCGCAGGCGCAGGCGCCGCCGCATTCGGCCTCGATGCCGGGAATGCTGTTGCGGATCGCAGCTTCCATCACGGTCGCGCCGTTCTCGATTTCCACCGTGCGGGTTTCGCCCTTGTGGTCGACAAAGTGAATCTTGGCCATGTGTGCTCGTGCTGCCGCGGTGCTTTGAATGAAGGAGGGTCCCGGCTGTCCTATAACGGGTCGGTCAGCCCGGCGCCATAGCGTTTTGAAGCCAAATGAATCCCGCTTTGCGGGAAGAAAACGCGTCAAAACAAGCGACTAGAGCCCGGCTCCGGACGTATCGGCTCAACGCTTCAGCATCGCCGCGATGGCAGCGCGGGCCTCGGCCACCGCCTCTTTCAGCGCGGCGAAGGCGTGGGGCCGGCCATGGCCGGTCCGGATCGCAGTCTCCAGGCTGGCAGCGGCATCAGCGACCGCAAAGGCGCCGATCCCGCGCGCCGAACCCTTGAGCTTGTGCGCAAGCGTGCCGGTCTCGGCCGGCAATGCGGTCATCGCCGCGAGCAGACGGGCCGCCTGCTCCGCGAACATGGCCAGCACTTCCTGCTCCAGCTCAGCGTCGCCGAGCGTCATTCGAGAGAGGTGATCGAGGTCGAGCGGGCTGTCGATGGGCGCAAGCGGGGGCGAAGGCATCCAGTCCATCCCTTGCAGTTCAGGCGTCATGGCGCAGGCCCCGGCTTCGCGCGACGGCCGCCGGTCCGGCGGTCAGATTCCCCTCACCCAAGCATGGAAATGGTTAACGAAATGTTTGGGGGATTTGACGCAGATCCGCCGGTTTATTGACGAAAAGTTGCCGCAATTGGCCGAGTCCGGTTGAGAATTGCGTTGATTGCTAAGGCGTTACGGCGCGATCCTGTTAACGATGATTAAGAATGTCTTAATCGCGGGCATTTCATTCGCGACGCTCTGCCAATAGGATGTTGCAGAAATTGGCGGACAAGCCGTCCGGGTGGGGACGGCTCGGAGATCCGCGCAAGCGGCATGATCCGGTCTGTGGGCTTGCGTCGCGCGCAGGGCTCGCGGGGGGACGCGTACAAGTAACGAGGGCTCGGACTGAACATGGCGAACACTCCGAAAAAGGTCAAAGACCCTACAGAAGTTGCGCTTTCTGCAATCCAGGAAGCTCTGAACATCAGCGACACCGCGGCCGATACCAGCCGCAACGCCGCAATGCGCAACGAAACGGCGCCCCCGGTGCCGCCGGCCGCGCCTCCGGTCTTCGACGAGCCGAGCTTCGAGCCGCGCCCCGCCGCCAACGAGCGCTCGACCGTGTTCGACCCGGTCGAGGAGCCGCGCACTGCGCGCCGCGCCGCCAACGACGATCGCGAGACCATCGGCCAGCTGCTCCAGGCGCTGCAGAAGGGCCGCCCTGCCCGCAGCGTCTACACCTTCGCCACCATCTTCGCCGGCATTTGGCTCGCCGCCTGCGCCGCGCTGACCGTCGGCTTCCTGCCCTCGATCCAGGCCGCGATGGGCCAGAGCGGCGGCGTGCTCGTGATCGCCGGCCTCGTCGCGATGTTCTTCGCGCCGGTCATGCTGTTCTACTTCCTCGCGAGCCTCGTCTGGCGCGGCCAGGAAATGCGCATGATCGCGCAGGCGATGGCGCAGGTCGCGATCCGCTTCTCCGAGCCGGAAGGCTCGGCCTCCGATTCCATGGTCACCGTCGGCCAGGCCATCCGCCGCGAGGTCGCAGCGATGGGCGACGGCATCGAGCGTGCGATCGCGCGCGCCGGTGAGCTCGAGACGCTGGTCGCCAATGAGGTCGCCGCGCTCGAACGCGCCTATTCCGACAACGAGGTGCGCATCCGCGCTTTGCTCCAGGACATCGCGCATCAGCGCGACAACCTGGTCGGCCAGGCCGAGCAGGTTCGCAGCGCCATTTCCGGCGTGCAGATCGACCTGCGCCACGACATCGCGCTGATCTCGGACGCGATCGCCTCCCGCGTCGACGAGGTGGCCAAGTCGATCACCGGCGCTCTGGAAGAGCGCGGCGCCCACATCACCCAGGCGCTGAGCAATGCCGGCGACAACATGATCCTGGCTCTCGGCGAGCGCGGCGGCGACCTGCTCGACCGTCTCGAGGAGGCCAGCAACGAGACCACGCGCGCCGTGCTCGACGCCAGCGAGCGGCTGACCACCAGCCTCAACTTCAAGACCGGCCACGTCCACGACGAGTTCGTCGACCTCGCCGACCGCGTCCACGAGATGCTGAACGAGCGCATCGACCGCATCACCGGCGAGTTCGAGCAGCGTTCCGCCGCGATCGTCGACGGCATCTCCGAGCGCACCGAGCAGGTGCACGATTCCTTGAAGAACTCGTCGGACTCGCTGCTGCTCGAGCTCGAGCTGCGGTCCAACGACATCTCCGCCAAGATCGACGACGCCGGCAACCGCCTCGCCGGCCAGATCATGACGAGCGGTGACAAGGCCAGCGAGGCGCTCGACGCCACCGTCAACGCCCTGGTCGCCAAGGTCGTCAGCCAGACCGAGACCGCGCACGATTCGCTGTCGCTGCAGATGAGCGCGTTCGACGAGCTGGTGAGGAACCAGGGCACCGAGCTGGTCGAGAAGTTCGCCCGCGATTCCGGCACGCTGGGCGCGCTGATCACCCGCCACATCTCCGAATTCGACCGCACCGTGAAGACCTTCGGCGGCGAGATCGTCGAGCGCATGGGCCAGCGCACGCAGGACATCGCCGAGACACTGAAGACCTATGTCGACGATTTCGACACCCGCTTCACGTCGAACGGCGGCCAGATCACGGCGGTGCTCGACCAGCGCCTCGTGCAGTTCGAGACCACGATCGGCGAACGCGTCGGCAATATCGACGCCTCGCTGAACGGCAAGATCGCCAGCCTCGACGGCACCATCCAAGGCCACATCAGGACCTTCGACGAGCAGCTCGTCGGCCGCGTCGCCGCGCTCGAGCTGTCGTTCGACAGCCGCGCGAAGTCGATGACCGAGACCATCGACGGACGCATCAACACGCTGGCGACGTCGCTGACCGACGGTGCCGCGCAGGCGATCCAGTCTATCGACTCCCGCCTCACCTACCTCACGACGTCGCTGACTGGCGGGGCGTCGCAGGCCATCGAAACAATCGATGCAAGGCTCAATCACCTCACGAGCTCGCTCACCGACGGTGCCTCGCAGGCCATTGAAACCATCGATGCGCGCCTCAACCACCTCACGAGCTCGCTGACCGTCGGTGCATCGCAGACCATCCAGTCGATCGACACCCGCCTGACCCACCTCACGACCACGCTCACGGGTGGCGCGACGCAGGCGCTCGAATCCATCGACTCCCGCCTCACCTACCTGACCACCGCCGTGACCAACGGCGCATCGCAGGCCGTGCAGTCGATCGACACGCGCCTGACGCTGCTGACCTCGACGCTCACCGACGGCACCGCGCAGGCGATCGAGGCGGTCGACCGCCGCATCACCGGCGTCACCGAGATCATCGACGGCCGCAGCACGCATCTGACCGACACGGTCACGGCACGCTTCCAGGAGATCCAGCAGGCCATCGAGACCAAGGTCGGCTCGGTCGCCAGCGACATCGACGTGCGCGTGGCTCAGTTCGAGGATCTGCTCGGCTCCCGCGTCGAGGCCGTGGCCGGCCGCATCGAAAGCAGCGGACGCCAGGCCAGCGAGGACATGATGTCCCGCGCCGAGATGATCTCGACCGCGATCCGCTCGCATGTCGAGGACGCCGAGCGCTCGCTCACCAACCTCGTCGTCAACACCAGCGAGACCATCCAGACCGGCGCGCGCACCGCCCAGCAGTCGCTGCTGACGGTCTCCTCCGATGTCAACGCCCAGCTCAAGATGACCTCGGCCGAGGTCGAGCAGGCGCTGACCGCAGTCGGCACCGGTGCGGCGAACTCGATCCTGACCAGCGCGCGCGAAGCGCAGTCGACGCTGGTCGCGGCCTCGGGCGAAGCCTCCACCCAGATCAAGGGGCTCGCGGCCGACGTCGAGCGCACGCTGTCGGCGGCGGGCTCCGCCACCGCGGCCTCGATCCTGGCCGGCGCCCGCGAGGTGCAGACCACCCTCGTCACCGCGTCCTCGGATGCGGCGAGCCAGGTCAAGACGCTCACCGCCGACGTGCAGCGCTCGCTATCGATGGCCGGCACCGCCACGGCGGAGTCGATCACCGCCGGCGCCCGCGATGCGCAGAGCACGCTGATCGCGGCCTCGACCGAGACCGCAAACCAGATCAAGGCGCTGTCCTCGGACGTGCAGCGCTCGCTGACGATGGCGGGCACCTCGACGGCCGAGACCATCATGAGTGGCGCCCGCGAGGCCCAGAGCACGCTGGTGACGGCGTCCTCGGACGCGGCGAGCCAGGTCAAGTCGCTCGCGGCCGAAGTGCATCGCTCGCTCTCTCAGGTCGGCCAGACCACCGCCGAGACGATCACCACCAGCGCCCGCGACGCCCAGAGCACCCTTCTTGCTGTCTCCGCAGAACAAACCAGCCAGGTCCGTTCGCTCGCGGCCGAGATGCAGCGCGCGCTGGCGACAGCCGGCGGCGCCACCATCGAGGCGCTCACCAGCGGCGTGCGCGAGGCCCAGGGCACGCTGATCTCCGCCTCGACCGATGCGGCGGGCCAGATCAAGTCGCTGACGACGGACATCGAGCGCACGCTGACCGCGGTCGGCGCCGACACCGCCTCGACCATCCTCAACAGCGCGCGTGAAGCCCAGATCTCGCTGACCTCTACCTCGGCCGACGCCGCGAGCCAGATCCGCACGATCTCGACCGAGATCGAGCGTACGCTGAGCGCGGCCGCCGCCAACGCGACCAACGATATCCAGACCAGCGCGCTCAACGCCCAGAACGCGCTGATCTCCGCCTCCAACGAGGCGAGCTCGCGCGTCAAGTCGAGCTCGGCCGACGTCGAGCGCTCGGTGCTCGCCGCCAGCTCCAGCTTCGGTCAGGCCATGACCGGCAAGACCGACGAGATCGTCACCTACGTGCAGCAGCAGGCCGACCGCCTGTCGAACATGATCGACGCCAAGCGCGGCGCACTGGTCGACGCGATTGGCTCCAAGACCAGCCAGCTCACGCTCGACATCGACCGCGTCACCTCCGACGCGCTGAAGTCGATCGAGACGCGCGGCCAGGCCTTCTCGCAGACCATGATGGGCAACGGCTCGGAAGTCGCCCGCACCATCAACGCGGCGAGCGAGGTCGCCACCAGCGCCGTCGGCAAGTCGCTCAAGGACCTCGAGCAGGCCTCGCGTTCCGCGATCGACCAGTCGCGCCAGGTCTCGATCGCGGCCGTGACGGAGATGCAGGAGACCAGCAAGATCCTGCGCACCGACACGGTCGCCCTGTTCGAGCGCCTGCGCGAAGGCAACATCCTGCTCCAGGAGGTGCTGACCGGTGCGCACGACAACCTCAACTCGCTCGAGCGGGCGCTGGTGACCCGCGTCGCCGACTTCGTCTCGGCGATGAACGACGTCACCTCGCGCAACGGCGCGGCGACGCAGAACCTGGAAGAGCAGCTCAACGTCTTCAACAGCAAGACCACGAAGGCGCTGCAGGATCTCGGCGAGCTGTCGACCCAGTTCGACAAGCATGGCCAGGCGCTGGTCGAGGCCGCGCAGGTCGTCGAGCAGAGCAACAAGAACACCACTGCCTCGCTCGCCGAACGCAAGCAGGCACTGGAATCGCTCGTCACCACGATCGACCTGCGCACGGCCGATCTCGACCAGCGGCTGTCGCGCTTCACCGGCCTGCTCGATGAATCGCTTGCCGCGGCCGAAGAGCGCGCCCGCGACATCGCCCGCGTCGTCGCCGAGACCGCCGGCGCCGGCTCGGCCGCGATCACCCGCCAGTTCGAGGCGGTGCGCGCGGCGTCTGAAGAGGAGCACCGGCAGACCATCGAGGCCATGCACGACATCTACCGCCAGACCACGGACGAGGCGGATACGATGTTCAAGCAGTCGACCGAGAAGTTCACCAACCTCGTCGCCAGCATGAAGCAGATGGCTTTGGAGATGCACAACGAGCTCGAAGCCACCCGCAACGAGCTGCGCCGCGGCGTACTCGAGATGCCGCAGGAGGCCGCCGAGAGCACGGCGCAGATGCGCAAGGTGATCGTCGACCAGATCGAGGCGCTCGCCGAGCTCAACCGCATCGTGGCCCAGCACGGCCGCGGGCTCGACGTCACCACGGCGGGCCGCGCCAGCGTGCAACGCCAGGAAGAGCCGGTGCTGGCCGCCGTCGGCGGCCGGGCTCCCGAGACCCGCATGCGCGACATCGGCAGCGCCTCGACGCTGCCGCCGCCGGACCTCGGCATGCCGGCCGGGCGCCGCACCGAAGCGCCGCCGGTCGCGCCCGGTGGCAACGACCAGGGCCGTGACGGCTGGCTGTCGGACCTGCTCAACCGCACCGACGCCAATCAGGGCGCACCGGCCGGTCAGGCTCCGCGTGGCCGCGCGGCACCCGCGCCGCAGCCGCAGGCGCCGCAGGCAAGCAGCAATCCGCTGGAATCGCTGTCGCTCGACATCGGCCGGCTGATGGACCGCAACCTCGCCGCCGAGATGTGGGACCGCTACCAGCGCGGCGAGAACAAGGCCTTCACCAAGCGCCTGTACACGCCCGCCGGCCAGAAGGCCTTCGACGAGGTTGCCCGCAAGTACCGCGCCGACCGCAACTTCAAGGGCACGGTCGACCGCTACGTCGCCGAGTTCGAGCGCCTGCTCGACGAAGTCGCCCACGACGGCCGCGGCCCGCAGGAGCTGCGCAGCCACCTGATCTCGGAGACGGGCCTGGTCTACACCCTGCTCGCGCACGCGGCGGGCCGGCTGGGGTGAGCGGAAGCTCGCCAATGGCGAATTGCGAATAGCGAATAGCGAATGAAAACGGAGCCCTCGCGGGCTCCGTTTTTGCTTGGGATCGATCCGTGAGGAAGGCTGTATACGCTACTCGCTATTCGCCACTCCCCATTCGCGCTTTCCTACCACCTACCGCCTGGGCGCTGCCGCAGGCTTCGGCGGCTCGGGCGGCGACGAGTTGCTGGCGCCGAACAGGACGCGGGTCGGGTTGCGGTCGAAATTGTTCACGGCGCGGCTAATGTCGCCGAGGGTGCGGCGGCCGTCGGCCATCAGAGCGCCCGAGCGCTTGTCGAAATCTTCGGCTAGCTCGCGGATCGACTTCACCGCCTGGAACAGCTCGCCGCCATCCTTGCCGCCGGCCAGCGTGTTGAGGCCGAGCATGAGATTGTCGGCCTTGAGCATGACGCCGTCGACCTTGGCCATCACGGCGTCGATCTTTTCGGAATTGCGCGCCAGCGAGTTGGTAAAGGTCTCGAGGTTCTTCAGCGAGTTCTTCACCGATTCCTGATTGTCGGCGACGATCTTGTTGACGTTCTGCAGCGTGGCGCGGATCGCCTCGGTGACATCCTGGAGCTTGTTGGGGTCGGCCGTGAGCGTCGGGATGCCGTCCTGGTCTAGCGGCGGAGCCGGCGCGGCCTCCTCGCCGCCCTTCAGCGAGATCGCCGCAACGCCGGTGAGACCCTGGAATTCGAGGCCGACCAGGGTGTCCTTGCGGATCGGGGCGTTATTCTCGATCATGGCGAGTGCGACAACCCGCCGCGGGTTGTCAAGCTTCACCGAGACCACCTCGCCCACCCTGATACCGTTGAAATTGACGCTGCCGCCGTTGCGCAGGCCCGCCGCCGGGCCCTCGAACACGACGCGCAAGGGGCTGCGCTGCTTGGTCGTGTGCAGCGACTGAAACCACAGCACGAAGCCGATCGCGGCGGCGATCACCGCCAGCGTGAACGAGCCGATCAAAATGTAGTTCGCCCGCGTTTCCATCAGGTGCTCCGGCTACTCAACCCAGCTCTCAACCCATGACCGCGCGGGCGCGCTTGCCATGAAAATACTGCCTCAGCCAGGGATGCTGCGAGGCCTGCATGTCGGCGATCGACCCTGCCGCAATGATCTTACCGTTCCCTAAAACGGCGATGCGGTCACATGCTGTGTATAGGCTGTCGAGGTCGTGGGTTACCATGAAAACCGTCAGCCCCAAAGTGCGCTGCAGGGTCCGAACCAGCTCGTCGAAGTCGCCCGCGCCGATCGGATCGAGGCCGGAGGTCGGCTCGTCCAGAAAGACGAGGTCGGGATCGAGCGACAACGCACGCGCCAGCGCCACGCGCTTGATCATGCCGCCGGAGAGTTCGGACGGGAAACGCTCGGCGACCTCGGGCTTGAGGCCGACCATGGTGAGCTTGGCCATGGTGATCTCGTCCATCAGCCGCTGCGAGACGCGCAGATATTCGCGCATCGGAAACTGGATGTTCTGCCGCACGGTCAGCGAGGAGAACAGCGCGCCCTGCTGGAACAGGACGCCCCAGCGCCGCTCGACATTGCGCCGCTGCGACGCGCTCGATGAATCGAGGTCAACGCCGAACACTTCGATGGAGCCCGCGACCTTCGGCACGAGGCCGATGATGGTGCGCGTCAGCACCGACTTGCCCGCGCCCGAGGGGCCGACAAATCCCAAAATCTCGCCGCGCTTGACGTCGAGGTTGAGCCCGTCCAGCACGCGCGTGGCGCCGAACTGCACGGTGATGTCGCGGACGCGGATGATCGGATCCTGAATCTCGCCTGCCATCGTCACATCCCGATCGAGGCGAAGAAGATGGCGAAGATGCCGTCCATGACGATGACGAAGAAGATGCCCTTCACCACCGACGCGGTGGTGTGCTGACCCAGCGATTCCGCGCTGCCCTGCACGGCGAGCCCTTCGACGCAGGCGACGATGCCGATCACGGCGGCCATCACCGGCGCCTTGACGATGCCGACGATGAAATGGTCGATCGAGATGGCGTCGCGCAGGCGCAGCAGGAAGGCCTCGGGCTGAACGCCGCCATAGAGCCAGGCCACCAGACCGCCGCCATAGAGCGCAGCCATGGCGCCGAGGAATGCGAGGATCGGCAGCGCCAGCACCAGCGCCATCATGCGCGGCAGCACCAGGACCTCGATCGGATCGAACCCCATGGTGCGCAACGCGTCGATCTCCTCGCGCATCTTCATCGAGCCGAGTTCTGCGGTGTAGGCGCTGCCCGAACGGCCCGCGACCATGATCGCGACCAGGAGCACGCCGATCTCACGCAGCACCAGCACGCCGAGCATGTCGACGACGAAGATGTCGGCACCGAACCTGCGGAAATGGAAAATGCCTTGCTGCGCGATGATGCAGCCGATCAGGAAGGTGATCAGTACGATGATCGGCACCGCGCGCCAGCAGACCTGCTCCATGTGGTGCACGGTCGAGGTCAGGCGGAACGAGCGCGGATGGATCAGGACGCGAAACCACGCCGCGAGCACGGCGCCCAGCATGTCGACGAGGCCTGCCACCGTGCCGGCGACGCCGGCCACGGTCCGTCCGATCTGCTCCAGCATGCCGGAGATGGTGATCGGGTCGCTGTCGACCACCGCCGCCCCCCTGACCCGCCGCACCTCGTCCACGAGGCTGGAATAATTGGCGGAGAGCCCCGCGATCTGCGCCTCGACGGGTCCCTTGGTCAGGCTGCGGCGCAGCCGCTCGATCAGCCAGGCGCCGAACGTGTCGAGCTTGGCGACCTCGGAGACGTCGATGAAGATGCTTTGTGGGGTGTCTGCAAGCTTCTCGGCGTCGGCGACCATCCGCTCCAGGACCGGCGCAAAGCTCGCGGTCCAGGTGCCGGTGGCGCACAGTGCCAGGGCGTCGCCCTTGGCAATCCGTTCCAGCTTCGGATCGCCACTCATGTCCGCTCCCGTGCCGGGGCGGAGAAAATCAGATGGTTGCGCACGCGCCCTTACCCAGAGAAGGTATCCCCAAGGGTTAATGTTAGTTGCTAGAGGTAACTAGCAGGTTCAGATTTCGCCAGAGTTCAAAATGACTTCCATGAAATTTGCAGCTTTGGCGGCGCGAATCGAGCGCTTCCCGATCGCCGGCAGTTTTACCATCAGTCGGGGCGCCAAAACCGAGGCCGTCACGGTCGTGGCGGAGGTCAGCCGGGGCGGCCTGACCGGACGCGGCGAGTGCGTGCCCTATCCCCGCTACGGCGAGACGCCGGAGGCGACGCTGGCTGCGATCCAGGCCATGCAGGAGGCCGTCGCGGGCGGGCTGACGCGAGAGACCCTCCAGGCCGCAATGCCATCAGGTGCGGCCCGCAACGCCCTGGATTGCGCCCTGATGGACATTGAGGCCAAGGCGGCGGGCTTGCGCGCCTGGAACCTGCTGGGCCGCCCGGCCCCGGAAGAGCGCACCACGGCTTACACGATCTCGTTAGCGACCCCCGAGGCCATGGCCGCCGCGACCGCCAAAGCGGCGCACCGTCCGCTGCTCAAGATCAAGCTCGGCGGCGACGGCGATCCGGAGCGCATCGCGGCCGTGCGCAAGGCCGCCCCTGAGGCCGAGCTGATCGTCGATGCCAACGAGGCATGGACCGAGGCCGATCTGGAGGCCAATCTCGCCGCCTGCGCCGCTTCGGGCGTCACCCTGGTGGAGCAGCCGCTGCCGGCAGGCCGCGACAAAGCGCTGGCGCGCATCAAGCGCCCCCTCGCCGTCTGCGCCGACGAGAGCGTGCATGACCGCTCTTCGCTTGCGCCCTTGCGCGAACGCTACGACGCCGTGAACATCAAGCTCGACAAGACGGGCGGCCTCACCGAGGCGCTGGCCATGGCCGATGCTGCCCGGGCGCTCGGCTTCGAGATCATGATCGGCTGCATGGTCGCGAGCTCGCTGTCGATAGCGCCGGCGATGCTGGTGACGCCGCAGGCGCGCTTCGTCGATCTCGACGGCCCCTTGCTGCTGGCGCGCGACCGCGACCACGGCCTGCGTTATGACGGCAGCCTGGTCTACCCGCCGGATGTTTCGCTCTGGGGCTGAGCCGTGAGGCGATGCCGCGCCGACCAGATCAGAATGGCGCCGGCAGCGGCCATCGCGGCCATGACGTAATAGACATTGTCGCCGATGCGGGCGTAGATCGCGCCTGATGCGATCGACGTCGCCGCCCCCAGGAGCCCGTTGCAGGCGGCGTAATAGCCCTGCCCGCGCGCGATCTGATGCGAAGACACGCGCTGCGCCAAAAGGTTCATGGTGCTGACGATGGTCAGGCCGAAGCTGAAGCCGTGGCCGAGCTGGGCGATCGCGAGCAGCACGAGCGGCGGCTCGCTCGCGGTGACGATCCAGCGCAGCACGGCGACCACGCCGCCGATGGCTATCAGCGTGGACGGCTGCAGCGAGAAGCGCGGCGACAGCGCGAACACGACGATCTCTGCCATGATGCCGAGCGTCCACAGCACCGCGATGGTCAGCCCGCTGATGCCTTGCAGCTGCCAGTTGATGGCCGAGAAGGTGTAGAAGGCGATGTGACTGCTCTGGATCAGCGCCGCCAATGCGATCACGGCCCAGAAGGCTGCATCGCGCAGCAGCGGCTTGCCGGCGTGCCGCTCCGGCGTCCTGTGCCTGAGATCGTCGAGCGGCTGCAGCAGCAGGCTGGCGAGAACCGCGACGACGGCCCAGGCCACGATGACCCAGATCAGGTCGCGCGGAGCGATGATGTCGACGAGATAGCCGCAGGCGAGCGAGCCGGCGGCAAACGCCGCCGACCCCCACAGTCGCAGGGGTCCGTAATCGAGCCCGTAGCGGGCGACACCGCGCAACGCATAGGCATCGGTCAGCGGCATCGTCGGCGTCCACACCATGCAGGTCAGCGCGTAGACCAGGAACAGCGCCAGCGGCTGCTGCTGCAGGCCGACCATCGTAAATCCGATCGCAGTGGCCAGCGCCGACACCATGATGGCGGCGCGAATGGCCTGCCGCTTTTCGGCAAAAGCGGTCACTTGCGGCAGCGTGGTGAAGCGCGTGATCGCCGGCAGCGCGGCGATGATGCCGATCCAGACAGCGTCAATGCCGATCGCCTTCAGCCAGACCGGGAAGAACGGCACATGCGTGCCCAGGACCGCAAAGAAGGCCGAATAGAACACGGCGAGGCTCACGGCGAATCGCCGCTTCGTCGCTGCCGCGATGGGGATTTGTGATTCGGACTGCATCAAACCAATTGCGATTCGGTCGATATCGTGGTGATCGTTACAGTAACGCGCACTGATTTGCGCGACGAGATTGTCATGGCCAACGAAGCATTCGCCCTCTCGCCCATGTCTGCCCGCGCGGCCGCGCCGAACGAGCAGGATTACGACGCGATCCGCGAAGCCTTCATGGAGACCGCGCGCGGCCGCTGGTTCCTCGGCGAATATGCCAAGCGCAACCGCAATGCCGACACAAGCATGGTGCTGGATGCGGTCGCCAAAATCGAGGAAACCCTTGCGGCACAGCGGCAACCGGTCGTCGAGGACCGCTTGCCCGAGGCGCTGGTCGAGATCCGCCGCGCCATCCGCGAGGCCGAGACGATCGCGCTCGCCGCGTTCGATCCCGGCGCGATCGAGGCGAGTCTCGCGCCGATCCCGCGCGGGGTACGCATCATCAAGGAGATCTCCTGGCGCTGGCGCGAGATCGGCGCCGACGGGCGAATCTGCGACCTCATTGATTCGCAGCTCGCCTCGATCGAGGCCGCCTGCGGGCAGATCTCGACCCTCGATCCCCGCATCGAGCTCAAAGCCGCGTTCGATCTGCTGAAGGATCGAGTCGAGCAGCTCGACGGCGACGCAACGCCGCAGCCCGCGCCTGCTCCGGCACAGGAGGCGCCGTCATCAGTCGCAGAAGCCTCGCCCGTCGAGATGGCGGCGATGGCGGGCGATGCATCCGTGGCTTTTACGGAGACGCGCGAAGAGATCGCGGCAGCTCCGGAACTCGATGCGGCCGTCGAAGCAGCGGCCGTCGCTGAAACCTCCGCCATCGCCGAGCAGGCCATGGACGCGGCTGCCGCACAGGGGATCGCGGCCGAAAGCCAAATCCCTGCCGAAAGCGCGGCGCTCGAAAACCTCGCGCCTGATGATGCCGAGCTCGAAGCCGTGGCGTTTGAAGAGCCGGCCGCTCAGCCGGAGGCCTTGACGGAAGCAAGCGAGGAGTTCTCGCTCGACGCCGCAGCCGAGGCCGAGGACGAAGCCATCCTCGAGGCCATCGCGATGGAGATGGCCGCGCCCGATCCCGAGTTTGACGAGATCATCGAGCCGGTGGAGATGGCAGCCGCGACGCCGGAGCCCGCGCCCTCGGATGTCGTGGCGTCCATTGCTACCGAACAGCCGGAGCCGGTCGCAGCCGAGCCTGTCCTCGCAGCCATCGCCGAAGAGCCCGCCGCGGACGCGCCGATCGCGCTGGACTCGCTCGCGCGCCTCACCGACGCCATCGCGGAAGCCGCCGCCGAAGTGATGGAGCAGCAGGCGCCCGCCGTGGCGGCCGCAGCATCATTGGCGGCAGCCCCGACCGCGACGCTGCCGATGCCCTCGCCCCTGCCCGCGTCCATGTCCGACGCCTCGCTCGGCGCCACCATCCTCGCCAGCGGCATCTTGCAAAAACCCCGCGCACCGGCCAACGACCCGCTCGCCCCGATCCGCCGCATGACCCAGGCCGAGAAGATCGCGTTCTTTTCGTAAGGGGCGCGCACTCCCCCCACACCGTCATTGCGAGCGCAGCGAAGCGATCCAGGCTGTCTCCGCGGAGGATTCTGGATTGCTTCGCTGCGCTCGCAACGACGACGGTCGATCTTGGACCTCACGCCCATGTCCCCCACCGAAGATACCCTCACTCTCTGGCGGCCCGTCGGTCCAAAAGAGCTGGAGTTGATCCAGCAATCCGGCATGCGCGCGTTTCCGCCGCGCCTGCCCGACCAGCCGATCTTCTATCCGGTGCTGACCGAAGACTACGCCATCAAGATCGCGCGGGACTGGAATGTCCCGGCGAGCGGATCGGGCTTCGTGACCCGTTTTGCAGTCAAGCGCAGCTTCATCGAAAAATACGATGCGCAGGAAGCGGGCGGACGCTCACATCTGGAGTATTGGATTCCGGCCGAGGACCTCGATGCGTTCAATGCCGCAATCGTCGGCTTGATCGAGGTCGTCCGCAGCTTTCCCTGACTGTCAGCGCCTCACCCGCAATTCCAGATCGGACCGATCGGCGTGCGCGTCCAGCACGGGCCATAGCTGCCGCCGTTGTAGCGGCCGCCGTTGAATCCGGGGCGACCGAAATAGTGCCACTCGCCGTCCCAGCGATAATATTGTGGAACCGGGTCGATGTACCAATGGCGCCGGTCGGCGCGCGACAGGCGGCGCATGGCGTCTTTCTGCTTGTAGAGCGGGATGCTGTTGCTGAGCGGCTGCCGATAGCCCGGCAGGAAGCCGTAGCCCTTCCAGACCGGCTTGGGGCGCTTTTGCACGGGCTCGGCCGGTGCCACAGCGGGCAGCAGCGACAGGACGACAGCAACGAAGAGACACAGAAGGCGAGACATGAATCGACGATAGACAGGCGGATGCGAGAAGGCCACTCAAATTCGAGTGCGAGGCGTTTCGTCCCACCAAACGCCAGTAAGACGACTAGCCGATCTTGTCGCGCACATGCGCTTCAACGCGGTCCAGGACATGGTCGAGCGAACTCTCGGCCGTATCGAGCACCAAGTGCTCCCGATCCCACGGCTCGTAAGTCAGGCTCACGACGTCATCCCAGGTTGGAACCTTGTGACCGTCAATGTCGGGCAGCCGGTTTTCCACGCGCTGCCGGTGCAACGCCGGTTCGCTGCAAATCACTTCAATCTCGACGACGCCTGCGCCGGTTCGCAAGGCAGTCTGCCGCCATCCGGCGCGGCTTGCCAGCACGGGATTGACGCAGTCCGCGATGACGATGCGCCCGAGCTTGAGGTTTTCGGCGGCGAGCGTGTTGGCAACGGCATAGCCTGCTGCGCCGACGATGAAACCTGCGTCCCGCAATGGCTGCTCGATCGCATCGATACGAAGATAGGTCGCCGCCAGCCTGGCGGTGAGTTCGCGAGCGATCGTCGTCTTGCCGGTACCTGGAAGGCCGCCGAACACGATCAGTGAGGATGGATGCTTCATGATATTCCTAACTGATCACGCCCTTCCTGATCAGGAAGCAGCCATAGCCCCTGCTGTCACCGACCTGCACGACGCCAAAGCCTGCCGCTGCCGCGCGATAGAAATCGGGACGCGCGAGCTTGCCGGGCGTGACCGGCCGGCCAGCCGCACGTGCGATCTCCGCGAGCACGGCGCGCTGCACCTCGGGCACGCGGTCGGGATCGTCGACCGGCATCATCACACGCACCGGATCGGGATCGAAATCGTCGAGCGGATAGACCGACATGATGGCCCGGATGGCAGTTTCCATCGTCATGCCCGGCAATTGGATCAGGCGCTGCGATGAGGTGCTCTGCGCGATCCGGGTGGCGGGGTGATTGGCGTCGACGAACACGAGGTCGTCGCCATGGCCCATCGCGGCGAGCAGCCAGAGCAAATCGGGGGTGAGGATCGGATCGATCGATTTCAGCATGTGGCGGACGTCCTCCCAATCGATCGCTAACCATAGCAGGTTCCGAGCGTGATTCAGATCACGGAGGCCAGCATGGTGACAGGGATCACGGACCGCAAGGCTCGAACGCGGCCAAGCTTGCGCGCAACCAATCTCGCATCGAGATGAGTGCCAAAGGAGCACGCCATGTTCCGCCTAAAGCCCTTTTTCATGACGGCGAGCCTGCTGGGAAGCCTGTTCGGCTTCGCCTGCGGGCCCGTTTCCGCGCAAGTCGCCCCGGTTCAGCCTGCCCCCACCGCCCTGCAAGGCCCGGAGCAGCGGGTGGCGCTGGTGATCGGCAATGCGAACTACCAGAACGCGCCGCAGCTTGCGAATCCCGACGATGACGCCCAGTCGATGGCGCAGTTCCTGAACTCCGCCGGGTTCGAAGTGGTCGCCGCGACCGACTTGACCCAGAACGACATGCTCCGCGTCGTCCAGGACTTCTCCGCCAAGGTCGCCTCGCGCGGTCCGAACACGGTGGCGATGGTCTATTACGCCGGTCACGGCGTGCAGCTCGCCGGCGAGAACTATCTCGTTCCGGTCGACGCCAAGGTTTCCAGCCCGACCGAGCTGGTCAACAATTCGCTGCGCCTCGTCGACGTGATGTCGACGCTGGAGACGATCCCGAGCCGCATGCGCATCGTCATCCTCGATGCCTGCCGCAACAACCCTTTCCCTGAAATCAACGACGCCGGCCGAGGCTTGGCAATCGTCGATGCGCCGAACGGCTCGATCGTCGGCTACTCGACCGCGCCAGGTGCCGAGGCGCTCGACGGCACCAATGGCCACAGCCCGTACACACAGGCGTTCCTGAACGTCGCGCGCGAGCCCAACGTGCCGATCGAGCAGCTGTTCAAGCGCGTGCGCCTGCAGGTCAACCAGACCACCAGCGGCGCGCAGATTCCGTGGGAGAGCTCGTCATTGACGAGCGACTTCACCTTCTTCGGTGACACCGCCGTTGCCGCCAACCGCGCGCCGGTGAAAGCGCCGGTCGTGCAGATGGCCTCCAATTTGCCGAGCCGCTCCACCCGCCAGGCCTATGACTACGTCGTGTCCGAGGGCCGTCCGGAGTACTATCAGGAGTTCATCCGGATGTACCCGCACGACCCGCTGTGCGACCACATCCGCTGGCTGCTCAACAACATCCTGATCTCGCAGGCCTGGCACAAGGCGGTGCTCGCCAACTCGCCGCTCGCCTACAAGAGCTTCTATGACAGCTACGGCAACAGTCCCTATGCGCAGGTCGCGCTGAAGCTGCAGGTGCAGCCGAAGCAGATCCCCCTGATGCAGGCGACCAAGTTCCTGGCGCCGCAGACCATTGCTCCGACGATCAAGATCGGCAATCTCGGCCAGCCCAAATACATGCCGCTGATGCAGCAGGGCAATGGCGCGCAGGTGAACGGCAATCTGCCGGTCGTGCAGAAGCCGCTCGACGGCAATGTCGTCGGCAAGCTCGGCAATGGCGGACAGATCGTCACCCTGCCTGCGGGCAACAACCAGCCGAACCCGCAGAACGGCCCGCCGCCGCAGACCCCGAGCAAGATCGTCACGCTGCCTGCGCCGACCAACACGGTCAACGGCAAGGCCGGCATCGGCAAGATCGTGACCCTGCCTGCGACCAGCACCATGCCGAATGGCGGCACCGTCAAGCCGGGCAAGATCGTGACCATGCCGGTGAATGTCGGCAAGGGTGGCCCGAACATCGAGTCGAAGCCGGTCAACGTGCAGACTCCGAACCGCCCGATCCGGCTCAACAACGGCAACACCGGCATCGTCAAGCTCAACAATAACCCGGTGAATAAGGTGCAGGTGCAGACCAACGTGCAGAACACCCGCCCGCAGATCAACACGATGCCGAGCCGCATGGTCAGCAGCAACAACAACTTCCGGCAGTCGATGAACCAAGCGCCGAGCATGAACAATGGCGGCAACCGTCGCGGCGGCTTCACGCACTGATTGCGGCGAGCGAGACGACAAAGGGGCAGAGCGGAAACGCTCTGCCCCTTCTTCATGTCTGTTCTTGGTCATTCCGGGATGCGCCGTAAGGCGCAGGCCCGGAATCCATACTCCCGATCGTGGTCATGGATTCTCAGATGCGCAATTGCCCATCATAGCTCTCGCTGCGCGAGCCCCGGAATGACGATCAGGCCACCAGCTCCGCGAACAGATCCGCATCGACATTGCCGCCTGACAGCACGATGACGACGTTCTTGCCGGCCACATCAAGGCGGCCCGCGAGTAGCGCAGCAAGCCCCACCGCGCCGCCGGGCTCCACCACCAGCTTCAGCTCGCGATAGGCAAAGGCGACCGCCGCGCCGACTTCCTTGTCCGACGCCGTGACGCCGCGCGCCAAGAGCTTGCTGTTGATCGCAAACGTCATCTCGCCCGGCATCAGGGCCATCAGCGCATCGCAGATGGTGCGGCCGGCCGGCGGATGCGGCTCGCGATGGCCTGCGCTGAGTGAAATGCCGTGATCGTCGAAGGCCTCGGGCTCGGCGACCACGATCTCGGCTTGCGGATAGCGCGCCTTCACGGCGGTCGCGACACCCGCGATCAAGCCGCCGCCGGAGGCCGGCGCCACCACGATGTCGGGGCCGAGGCCGAGCGTTGCCATGTCCTCGGCGATCTCGCGGCCGGCGGTGCCCTGCCCTGCGATCACGAACGGATCGTCGTAGGGTTTGACCAGCGTCGCGCCGCGCTTCTCGGCGATGCCGCGCGAGATCGCCTCGCGGTCGTCCTTGTCGCGGTCGTACAGCACGACCTCGGCGCCGTAGGATTTGGTGCGCTCGCGCTTCGACAGCGGGGCGTCCGCTGGCATCACGATGGTGGCCTGCATGTCGAGGATCTTTGCCGCCGCCGCCACGCCTTGGGCGTGGTTGCCGGAGGAGAACGCGACGACGCCGCCGGCGCGCTTGTCCTGCGGGATCGAGAACACCTTGTTGAACGCACCGCGGAACTTGAACGAGCCGGTGCGCTGAAGCATCTCCGGCTTCAGGAACACTTTCGCACCGACGCGCTCGTTGAGCACGGGGAAGGACAACAGCGGGGTGCGGATGGCGTAAGGCGCGATCACGCGCGCTGCGGCATCGATGTCGGCAGGGCCGACCGGAAGGGCCTGTTCGGTCATGGCGGAATGTTATCGCGGCCGATCAGGCCCGGGCAAGACATCTCCGCGAGAGGAATTCTTGCCTCAAGCCACGAAACGCGGCTGTTCCGCGGCGTTCCGACCGGGCAGCACCGCCCCGACCGCCAAAATGCTGTCGATAAAGACCGTTGCAGAGGCCTCCCAGGTGTAATTGGCGGCGAACGCGACGCAGTCCTGCCGGGAGATATCGAGCGCGGCGAAGCAGGCATTGCGCAGATCGTGATCGAGCGCGCCGACCGGCGCATCGCCAATCACGTCGCGGGGACCCTTCACGGGGAAGGCCGCGACCGGCAGGCCGCTCGCGAGCGCCTCCAGCAGGACCAGGCCGAAAGTGTCGGTCTTGCTCGGGAACACGAACACGTCGGCGGCCGCGTAGATATCCGCCAGTTCCTCGCCGTGCTTCTCGCCGAGGAAGATCGCATCGGGGTAGACCTCTTCCAGCGAGGCGCGCGCCGGGCCGTCGCCGACGACCACCTTGGTGCCGGGTAGGTCGAGGTCGAGGAACGCCTCGAGATTCTTCTCGACTGCGACGCGGCCGACCGACAGGAACACGGGTGCCGGCAGGCAGAGATCGATGACGCGCGGGTGGAACAACGTGGTGTCCACGCCGCGCGGCCACAGCACGACATTGTCGAAGCCGCGCTCGGTCAGTTCGCGCGCGAGCGCCGGCGTCGCCGCCATCACGGCGCGACTGGCGCTGTGGAAGCGCCGCAGCGCCCGCCAGATCAGCGAGCCCGGCACTGGCACGCGGGCGCGGACATATTCGGGAAAGCGGGTATGGAAGCTGGTCGTGAACGGCAGCTTGCGCTGGCGGCAATAGCGGCGGACCATCAGGCCGATCGGCCCTTCGGTCGCGATGTGGATGCTGTCGGGACGCGCCTCCTCGATCAGCCTTGCGATCCGGGCCGGGCGCGGCATGGCGAGGCGCACGTCGCGATAGCTCGGCATCGCGAAGGTGCGGAACGATTGCGGCGTCAGGAACGTGAACTCGACCCCGAGCCCTTTTGCGGCCTCAGCCAGCTTGGTCAGCGTCCGAACCACACCGTTGACTTGCGGGTGCCAGGCGTCGGTCGCGACCAGGATGCGCATCAAGAGGTCCTTGTTATGCAGCTCTGGCTGCGACCTGTGGCACCTGCTCCGGCTTCCGCAACTGATCCGCCCAGGTGATGATCTCGAAGTGACCGTCGTCATGCTCGACCAGGGCGGTGCAGCTCTCCACCCAGTCGCCGCAATTCATGTAGCGGATGCCGCCCTCGTCGCGGATCACGGCGTAGTGGATGTGGCCGCAGATCACGCCGTCGGCCTGGTGACGCCGCGCCTCGGCGGCGAGCGCCTGCTCGAACGCGCCGATATAGTTGACGGCGTTCTTGACCTTCTGCTTGGCCCATTGCGACAGCGACCAATAGGGCACGCCGAACAGGCGGCGGAAGAAGTTGACCAGGCGGTTCATCTGGATCGCGAAGTCATAGGCCTTGTCGCCGAGATGGGCGAGCCAGCGCGCGTTCTGCACCACGAGATCGAAGATGTCGCCGTGAATGACGAGATAGCGCTTGCCGTCGGCGCCGGTGTGAACCGTGTTCTCGACCACGTCGATGCCGCCGAAATGCGTGCCGTAATAGTTGCGCAGGAACTCGTCGTGATTGCCAGGAATGTAGATGACCTTGGCGCCCTTGCGCGCCTTGCGCAAAAGCTTCTGGACGAGGTCGTTATGCGATTGCGGCCAGTGCCAGCTCGATTTCAGCGCCCAGCCGTCGACGATGTCGCCGACGAGATAGATCGTATCGGCATCATGGTAGCGCAGGAAGTCGAGCAGAAGATCGGCTTGTGAACCGCGGGCCCCGAGATGGACGTCGGAGATGAATAACGTGCGAAAGCGCCGCTCCGGGCTCTCGTCACTCACATCGTAACTTCCCATGCGCCAGCCTGTAACAATGTCCCGTGACAGGGGGATGACCGATTGAACCCTTGAGGCACCTTCAAATACGAATCACGCCTTGCCTCGCCCTCCCCGCGAATATCAGTCGCATGCGACAATCAGGCGACATGGCGCCGCATGGGCGCAAGCCCCCGCTCTTCTCTGAGGCAAACCTCCCCGCGGCACATCCTTCGAGACGCCCGCCCTTGGCAGGCCCTCAGGATGAGGACCGAGTGTGCGGCCCTAGCTTCAACGGGCACAGTGCTGCTTAGCCTCATCCTGAGGAGACCGCTGGAAGCGGTCGTCTCGAAGGATGGGGCGCGCGTTCAGGTGCCCGCCTCAGTAGAACTTGTGGAAATGATGGATCGGCCCGTGGCCGTGGCCGACGCTGAAGCGGTCGGCGGCGGCGATCGCGGCGCTGATCCAGGCCTTGGCGTTGCGCACGGCGGCCTCGAGGTCCTCGCCCCTGGCCAGCCCGGCCGCGATGGCGGAGGACAGCGAGCAGCCGGTGCCATGGGTGTTACGGGTGGCCACACGCGGCGCGGCGAGCGCGATCGCGGTCTCGGCAGTGACGAGATAGTCGGTGCTCTCGGCGCCCTCCCCGTGCCCGCCCTTGATCAGGACGGCGCGGCAGCCCAGCGCCAGCAGGCGGCGTCCCTGGCTTTCGATCTCGGCCTCGCTCGCCGCCACCGGTGCATCGAGCAGGGCCGCAGCTTCCGGCAGGTTCGGCGTGATCACGGCAGCCAGCGGCATCAGCCTGGTGCGCAGGGCGTCGACGGCTTCAGTGGCGAGCAGGCGGTCGCCGGAGGTCGCCACCATGACGGGATCGAGCACGACATGCCGCGGCGCCCAGCGCGAAAGCGCGGCCGCGATGGCATCGATGCTGGCGGCCTGGGCCACCATGCCGATCTTCACCGCACCGATGTCGAGGTCGGAGAACACCGCGTCGATCTGCTCGGTGACGAACCCGGCCGGCACCCCGTGAATGCCGGTCACGCCGCGCGTGTTCTGCGCCGTCAGCGCCGTGATCACGGAGGCGCCATAGACGCCGAGCGCGGCAAAGGTCTTCAGGTCCGCCTGGATGCCGGCGCCGCCGCTCGAATCGGAACCGGCGATGGTGAGTGCGACCGGGGTCGTCATCGCGGGAGACATGTGCTTGAGGAGGCCGCCATGGCCACTCGTAGCGCGACCGTGGAGCGTCAGCAAGCGCGCCGGGCCGCCGCCAGGCGTGATTCGCGAACCGATTGCGTGCCTTGCGAATCAGTCGGACACAGCGCGAACCAAGGCCCGAAATGATGCGGGCTTGAAAATGCAACGGCGCCGGACCCTTGCTATAGTCGCGTACCTTAGCGTGCTTCGCCGGTTACGCGAGACGTCAGGTGGTGGAACCGTCCAGCGCCCCCATGTTGCGGGCCGCCGGCCCCGCAAGCCACCTGAACAAGACTCCTTGGGGTGGAACGATGTGGGCCTTCTTCGAACGTCTCCTCGACTCGTCCATGCTGTCCCCGCACGGCATCTGCCTGTTGTGGGAGCCTGAGCTGATCTGGCTTCACGTCGTTTCCGACGCCAGCATTGCCGCCGCCTATTTCTCGATCCCGTTCGCCCTCGCCATCCTCGTCACCAAGCGGCGCGACCTCAAGTTCGGCTGGGTCTACTGGGCGTTCGCGATCTTCATCATGGCGTGCGGCCTGACCCACGTGCTGTCGATCTATACGCTCTGGGTTCCGATCTACGGCATCGAGGGCATGCTCAAGGCCGCCACGGCGGTCGCGTCGGTCTTCACCGCCGCCGCGCTCTGGCCGCTGCTGCCGAAGATCCTCACGATCCCCTCGCCGTTCGAGCTGCGACAGGTCCAGGCCGCGCTCGAGGAGGAGGAAATCAAGAGCCGCGACGCCACGCTGCTGCTGCAGCAGGTCCGCGACGCCCAGCGCGCGATGCGCGAGAGCGTGGCGCGCCTCACCGCGATCGTCGAGACCGCGGTCGACGGCGTCATCCTGCTCGATGCGCAGGACCGCATCCTGCTGTTCAATCCGGCCTGCGAGCGCCTGTTCGGCTACCGTGCCGACGAGGTGATGAACCGCAATGTCGGCATGCTGATGCCCGAGGCGGATGCAGCATCCGAGCGCCAGGCGCGGCATTTCGCGACCGGCGGCGAGGCCGTCGGCCTGCGCAAGGACGGCACGACGTTTCCGATGGAGCTGTCGGTCGGCCGGGCGCGGCAGGACGGCGAATTGATCTTCGTCGGCATCGTCCACGACCTCACCGCGCGCAAGCTGACCGAGCAGCAGCTTCAGCAGGCGCAGAAGATGGAGACGGTCGGTCAGCTCTCCGGCGGCATCGCGCACGACTTCAACAATCTGCTGACCGTCATCATCGGCAATGCCGAGCACCTGAGCGAGCAGCTCAAGGCGAGGCCCGACCTCGGGCGCTTTGCCGACGACATCTGCCAATCGGGCGAACGGGGTGCCGAGCTGACGCAGCGCCTGCTCGCCTTCAGCCGCCGCCAATTGCTGCGGCCTCAGACGATCGATTGCCGGAGCCTGCTCGATTCCATGTTCAAGCTGCTCAAGCGCACCTTGCGCGAAGACATCGAGATCAGGACGACCTCCGGGCCCGGCACGATCCTGGCCTTTGCCGACCGCGCGCAGCTCGAATCCGCCGTGCTCAATGTCGCGCTCAACGCGCAGGATGCCATGCCATCGGGAGGCCACCTCACGCTGGCCACGGAGCTGATCACGATCGAGGATGATGACGGTGCCGTTCACCGGGAGGTCGCACCCGGCAGCTACGTCCTGATCGCGGTTACCGATGACGGCGAAGGCATGACGCCGGAGGTCGCCGCACGCGCGTTCGAGCCGTTCTTCACCACCAAGGAGGTCGGCAAGGGCTCGGGCCTCGGCCTCAGCATGGTCTATGGCTTTGCCAAGCAATCAGGCGGCCATGTCTCGATCTACAGCGAGGCTGGCCTTGGGACCACGGCCAGGATCTACCTGCCGCGCGCGAGCACCGGTAGGTCGCAAGCCGATCTTCCCGACGGCGAGGACACGGCGCCGCGAGGCTACGAGACGGTCCTGATCGTCGAGGACGATCCGTTCGTCCGCTCCTCCGTCATTCGCAGGGTGGAAGCGCTCGGATATCGCGTCGTCGCCGCGGTCAACGGCAAGGATGCCTTGCAGCAGCTGCAGGGCGATCCCGGCATCGACTTGCTGTTCACCGATATCGTGATGCCCGGCGGAATGAGCGGCTGGGAGCTCGCCGATCAGGCGCGGCGGGTGCGTCCCGGCGTGCCGGTCCTGTTCACCTCGGGCTACGCGCTGGAGACCCTGGTCGAGCAGGGCCGCGCGCAGGCGCGAGCGGTCGTGCTGACCAAGCCCTACCGCAAGGTCGAGCTCGCCCAGCGCCTGAGGGATGCATTGGCCGCCGCAGTGGTCCCATCCTAGCATCGCGCCCGAATGCACCTCGGATGATCCAGCAAGTTCGCTTGCTAAATCCAGCCGGTTTTGGCCTATTAGCCGGAAGAATACGCTTTCGGAGTGCCCGCGATGGTTCCTTTTTTCGTTCAGATCAAGTGCAAGCTCGGCCAGTCCTATACGGTGGCCAATGCGCTTGCCGAAGCCGAGATCGCCTCCGAGATCTACTCCACGGCCGGCCAATACGACCTCCTGGTGAAGTTCTACGTCGACAAGGATACCGACATCGGCCACTTCGTGAATGAGAAGGTGCAGGTGCTGCCGGGCATCCAGGACACTCTCACCATCATCACCTTCAAGGCGTTCGGCACCGGCTAAAGCATGATCCGGAAAAGTGCGAAGCGGTTTTCCGGAAAGATCATGCGTAAACAACAACCTAAAGCGCGATGATGATTCATCCCAATCTCATCGCGCTTTAGATCACGCGCAAAACAACGGCCGAAGCGCCGGCAGCGCTAGCCGCCCTCCTTGCGCTTGGGCGGTGTCGGTCCCTGCACCGGCGGCAGCGACTTCAGATAGGCGGCCATCGCGGCGCGGTCTTCCGCGGTAAGTTGCGCCAGATTCTTGATCACCGCCCGCATCGCGCCCGAAGCGCTGTCGCCCTCGGGCAGGTCGCCGGTCTCGAGAAAATCCGCGATATCCTTCTCGCTCCAGTTGCCGATGCCCTGCTGCGTGATGTTGGGCACCCAGCCCTCCCCTTCGGGATTGGGCCCACCGGCAAAGCGCTGGCTGGCGATGATGCCGCCGAGCGCATTGCGCGGGCTGTGGCATTCGGCGCAATGGCCGAAAGCGTTCACGAGATAGGCTCCGCGATTCCATTGCGGCGAGCGCGCGGCGTCCGCGACGAACGGCGCGGTGTCCATGAACAGCAGCTTCCAGATGCCGACATTGCGGCGGATGTTGAACGGAAACGGCAGCGCGTGGTCACCCACTGTGCCGGACACCGACGGAAGCGTCTTCAGATAGGCAAAGAGATCGCGGACGTCGTCGACACTGGCCAGATGATAGGACGTGTAGGGAAAGGCGGGGAAATAGTGCGTGCCCGTGGGCGAGATGCCGCGCATCACGGCGTTGACGAAATCGGCCTCGCTCCAGCGGCCGATCCCGTAGGCGGGATCGGGGGAAATATTGGGGACGTAGAACGTCCCGAACGGCGAGCCCAGCGCCAGCCCGCCGCCGAGCCGCAGGCGATCGGGCTGATTGGGGGTGGCATGACAGGACGAGCAGCCGCCGGCGTTGAACAGCTCCTGCCCGTTGGCGAGATCGGGGTTGCGTGTCGGCGCCGGCAAGGCCAGCACGGCCGGGGCGGTCAACCACCAATAGAGTGCGAACGCCGCGGCGACGGCGATCAGGGCGGCAAAGAGCGTTCGTCGCAACATTCGATCATTCCATCGTGAACGCGCGAACTTAAGGGTCATGCCGCGCTCGATCCAACCACGAATATTTTAGACGGCCCGGATGTAATGCCGGAATAAACCGCATGACGCACTGTTTGAAAAGCAATCAGGCGTCAACAGGAGAAAGCCATGACCAAAGCCGTTTTTGCCACACTGGTACTCGGAGCCGCCGTTGCGTTCGCCGCCCCGGCCAGCGCGGAGAAACTGAAGGCGACGCTGGACGGCAAATCCGAAGTCCCCGCCAACACCAGCAGCGCGACCGGAACGGCCGATCTGGACTACGACGCTGCCAGCAAGAAGCTGTCCTGGACCGTCACCTATTCCGGCCTCTCGGGCCCCGCCACCGCCGCGCATTTCCACGGGCCTGCCGAAGCCGGCAAGAACGCCGGCGTCGCGGTCCCGATCCCGAATGCAGCCTCGAGCCCGGTCAAGGGCGAAGCCACGCTCACCGACGCGCAGGCCGCCGATCTGCTCGGCGGCAAGTACTACATCAACATCCATACCGCGGCGAACCCGGCCGGCGAGATCCGCGGTCAGGTGACGAAGTAAAGCGAAAACGCGGGCTTCGTCGCGGAAAGGCCGGACGCAAGGAGGGAGCGTCCGGCCTTTTCGATTCCAAGCAACTTCGTAGCCCGGATGGAGCCAACGGTCGGCGCGAAGCGCCGCCCGTTGGTGCAATCCGGGAGCCCTGCGCGTTGCGGACGGGTCCCCGGATTTCGCTGCGCCCCATCCGGGCTACGACGCTACGACTCTGACCGTGCTCAAGCCGCGTTCAGCGCCTGCGCGAGGTCGGCGATCAGGTCCGACGGGTTCTCGATGCCGATCGACAGCCGGATCGTGGAATCGAGCACGCCGATCTTTTGGCGGATGTCGGCGGGAACGCCGGAATGGGTCATCGTCGCCGGCAGGCTTGCGAGCGATTCCGTGCCGCCAAGGCTCACCGCCAGCTTGAGGATCTGCAGCGCGTTGAGGAATTTCACCGCCGCCTCCTTGCCGCCGACGATGTCGAACGAGAACGTCGAGCCCGCGCCCAGGCATTGCCGCGCGAACACACGGCCGGACAGCGAGCCCTGCTCGTGGTGACCGAGGTAGTGCACCCTGGCGACCTTCGGATGGTCGCGCAGGAAGTCTGCCACGAGCCGCGCATTCGCATCGGCCTTCTCCATCCGCAGGCTGAGCGTCTCGAGCGAGCGATTGATCATCCAGCACGAATGCGGATCGAGCTGGGTGCCGATGGCGCCGCGCAGCGCCTTGATGCCTTTCATGATCGCCTTCGATCCGAGCGCGGCGCCCGCGATCAGGTCGGAATGACCGCCGACATACTTTGTCAGCGAATACAGCGACAGATCCGCGCCGTGCTCGATCGGCCGCTGAAACACCGGCCCGAGCAGCGTGTTGTCGCAGGCGATGACCGGCGTGTGTCCCTGGGCCCTGCCGATGGAAACGGCGATGCGGCGGATCATTGCGATGTCGACGAGGCCGTTGGTCGGATTGGCCGGCGTCTCGATCAGGATCATCGAAACCCGCCCCTTGCCCATGGCCTCCTCCGAGGCCTGCTTGACCGCCGTCTCGTCGATGCCGTCGGCAAAGCCGACGGCGTCGATCGACAGGCGCGCGAGCGTGTTCGTCAGCAGCGTCTCCGTCCCGCCATAGAGCGGCTGCGAGTGCAGGATGACATCGCCCGGGCGAACAAAGGCCAGAATCGTGGTTGCGATGGCCGCCATGCCGGACGAGAACAGCGCGCAACTCTCCGTGCGCTCGTAGATCGCGAGCCTGTCCTCGACGATCTCGCTATTGGGATGATTGAAGCGCGAATAGACCAGGCCGGCGCCCATGCCTTCCGGCGGCTCGCGCCGTCCGGCGACGTAGTCGAAGAAGTCCTGGCCATCCTCGGCGGTCTTGAACACGAAGGTGGAGGTCAGGAACACCGGCGGCTTGATGGCGCCCTCGGACAATTGCGGATCATAGCCATAGGTCAGCATCAGGGTTTCCGGATGCAGCATATGATTGCCGATATGGGTCTTGGAGGGGAATGGTTTTGCCATGGCCTGTCTCGCTGTTGATCGAGGTGCTCGCCGCGCGCTGGGAATCCCGACGTGAGGATGCCGGGAGGAGACTCGTGTGAGCGCACGGCCGTTGGCGCAAGGATAGCCGCTCTCGCGGCAATCCGTCAGGCCTTGCGGACGGAAGTTCCTGCGGGCCGCGGTCAAGAAAAAGGCGGTTGCTTTCGCAACCGCCCTTTCCGAAGTCCTTGGTAGCCCGTTAACTGCGCCCGCTATTTCAATTTCACGCGATAGGTTTCGTGACAATCATTGCAGCGGTCGTTGATCGCCGTGTAGGCCGCCTTCAGGCCCGCGACATTGGTGATCTTGCCTTTGACGTCGGCGATCGCCTTCTGCACCGGCGGGATCTTGGCATCGAAATCGGCCTTGTTCTGCCAGACCTTCGGCGACGAGCCGTAGGTCGCGTTGACGACATCCTGCTTGGGATTGATCTCGAAGGTCTTGGCGATCTTGGCAACATCGGCCTCGATGCTGGCGATGGCCTCATCGGCAGCCTTCTTGTCGAAGGGAATATCGCCCTTGCTCATCTTCTGAAGCACGCCATACTGATTCTTGGCGATCGCTCGCATCAGATTGTCCTGCTGGACGGCAATCTCCTGTTGCGCCATGACGGCGCCCGCGCCCAGCACGAGGGCGCCCGCGACAATCATCGTCCGTTTCATTGGTTCGTTTCTCCGGCTCTCGAGACGTTCGGGGAATGAGACTGTCACCGGCTTCTGGTGAAGCCGGGACCCATCATAGGTAGAACCCCGCGCGGCGCGTTTATTCCCGTGCGCGCGGGGGAGCGCGGCTTCACAAGCTGTGACGGCGGTGATGCTCGCTGATCGCAACCCACACCCGCTCGGGCGTTGCCGGCATGTCGATGTGGTCGATCTTGTACTCGCGCCAGAGCGCATCGACGATGGCGTTGACCACGGCCGGACAGGAGCCGATCGCGCCGGCCTCGCCGGCCCCCTTCACGCCCATCGGATTGGTCTTGCAGGGCACGTTGTGGGTCTCGAACACGAAGGCCGGCCCGTCCGCCGCGCGCGGCAGCGCATAGTCCATGAAGGTCGCGGTGATGAGCTGGCCGTCGGTCGGTCCATACACCACCTGCTCCATCAAGGCCTGGCCGATGCCCTGCATGGCGCCGCCATGCACCTGGCCGGCCAAGAGCAGCGGATTGAGCGTCTTGCCGAAATCGTCGACGATCACGTAGTTGACGATTTTGATGATGCCGGTCGCCGGATCGATCTCGACCTCCGCAACATGGGTGCCGTTGGGATAAGTGCCGTCGGCGCTGGCAAAGGTCGCGCTACCGTTCAGCTTCGATGGATCGACGCCGGGCCGCTTGGCCAGGTCGGCAAACGAGATCGAGCGGTCGGTGCCGGCGATCCGCACCACGCCTTCGGAGATTTCGAGGTCGCCCGCGCTGGCTTCCAGCGCCTGTGCCGCGATCTCCTTCAGCCTCGAACCGAGCTCGCGCGTGGCGCGCTCGACGCTGACGCCGCCGGAGGGGATCGAGGCCGAGCCGCCGGTGCCGAGGCCGGTCGCGATCTCGTCTGTGTCGCCCTGGCGAACATGCACGCGCTCGGGCGCCACGCCGAACTGTTCGGCGACGATCTGCGCATAGGCGGTCTGATGGCCCTGCCCGCTCGATTGCGTGCCGATCAGCACGGTGACGTCGCCATTGGCATCGAGGCGGACGTTGGCCGTCTCTTCACCCATCACGCCGCAAATCTCGACATAGCTCGCAAGCCCGATGCCGCGGATCAGGCCGCCCTTCTTGGCCGCCTTGGCGCGCTTGGGGAATTCCTTCCATTCCGCGATCTCCATCGCGCGCTTCAGGTGCGCGGCGAAGTCGCCGGAATCGTAGACCTTGCCGGTCGCGGTCTTGTAGGGCAGCGCCTTCGGAGGGATGAAATTCTTGCGGCGGATGGCATCCGGCGTCATGTCGAGCTTTCGCGCGCAGGCATCGACGAGGCGCTCGATGACATAGGCGGCTTCGGGCCGGCCCGCGCCGCGATAGGCGTCGACCGGCACGCTGTGGGTGAAGATCGTGCGCACCCGGCAATGGAAGGCCTGGATGTCGTAGAGGCCGGGCAGCATGCCGGCGCCGCCATGCGGGATGTAGGGCCCGAAGGTCGACAGATACGCGCCCATGTCGCCCATGAGGTCGCAATCCATCGCGAGGAACTTGCCGTCTTCAGCCAGCGCCATCTTGGCAGTGGTGACGTTGTCGCGGCCCTGCGCATCGCCCATGAAATGCTCGGAGCGGTCGGCCGCCCACTTCACCGCCTTCTTCAGTTTGCGCGCAGCGACGGCCATCAGGGCATATTCCCGATACGGAAACAGTTTTGTGCCGAACCCGCCGCCGACGTCGGGGCAGATCACCCGCATCTTGTCGGTGGGGATGTTGAGCACGTTCTGGCAGAGGATGTCGCGCAGACGGTGGCTGCCCTGGCTGCCGACCGTTAGCGTCAGATGGTCGCGCTTGGAATCGTATTCGCAGACGGCAGCGCGGGTCTCCAAGAAGCTTGCAACCACGCGCGGATTGACGATGGAGATCTCGGCGACGGCATGCGCTTTCGCGAAGGCAGCTTCCGTCGCCGCTTTGTCGCCGATCGAGACGTCGAACAGCACGTTGCCCGGCTTGTCCGGCCAGACCAAGGCTGCGCCTTTCTTCACGGCGTTGACGACGCCGGTCACCGCGGGCAGCGGCGACCATTTGACCTCGATCGCCTCGATCGCGTCGCGAGCCTGGTCGATGGTCTCGGCGACCACGAAGGCGATGGCGTCGCCGACATGGCGCACCTCGTCCTTGGCCAGGATCGGGTAAGGCGGGCCGGTGAACGGATCGGTCTCGAGGTTGAACAGGCAGGGCAGATTGCCGAGATCCCCGACGTCGTCGGCCGTCAGGATCAGCGCAACGCCCGGCAGGCCGCGGGCGCGGGTCGCATCGACGGTGTATTTGGCATGCGCATGCGGCGAGCGCAGCACCAGGCAGCGGAGCGCGGCCTGCGGCGCGTAATCGTCGGTATAGCGGCCCTTGCCGCGGATGAGCGCATCATCCTCCTTGCGCAGCACGCTTTGGCCAACGCCGAACTTGATGGGAGCCGCCATTTTATCTTCCCGTTCTCATGGTTGTTTTGTGGGCATATTGCCGTGGAAAAACTGGCAACGCAAACGGGTTTAGGCGGGCGCAGGGGTCGCAGGTTCAATCGCGCCACGCGTGCCTCACTGGAATGCTCGGCAAGGTCCCAGCGTGATCGTGTGACGTTGACGGCGAGAGCCAAGCGCTCCCACTTAGCTGTTCTCGTGCTCACCACGAGCTTCAAATAGCTGATGAGCATCGGAGGCCGTGAGCGTCAGCCCGTACAAATCTTTCAGCGTCGAAATGCGTTGCAGCGTCGCAGGCTCGAACGGAGTCTTGCCTTCGAACGAATGCAGGAGAACGCCCTCCAGCAAATCACCGAGGCTCATATCCAGGTATTCGGCGAGGCCCTTCGCGACCTTGAGAATGCGCTTCTCGATCCGAACTCCCGTCTGTACGCGTTGGACTGAATGTTTGTGAGCTTCTGAGTTCATAATGTGTGACCTCGATCGGAAGGCGGGGGTTTAGTCGCATCATGCCATTGCCGGACTTGCTCGGGCATCGGTCTCCAGCCCTGCAACTCACGTCCTCAGAGACCAGGTGAATCTTGGATTCGTTCGGACGCCTGCGGGGTCGACGGTCTGATCGCGGAACGATTGTTGTCACACAGACAGAGCCTGGGCGGCCGAGTTGACCGATCCCAATTTGCCTTTCCCGTTCTAGAATGTTACCTTGGTACCAAGGTAACATAGGACGCCGCCATGAGCAACAGACGTAGCTGCACGGATGCTGCAGAGGTCACCGAACTGAGCGAGGGCTTCCTCGCGCATACACTTCCGGGGGCACGTTTCAGCCATCGTGAACATCTGATCGTGACGAGCTACTTGCTCGCCACTGATCCGGCTCGGGACTGGCGGGTCGAACTCCCCGAGATGATCCGCGCCTACAATGTTGCCGCTGGCGGCGTGAACGACGATGTGCGTGGCTATCACCACACGATTACGATGGCTTTCTTGATGATCATCGAAGGAATTCTTGCGGAGGTCGGCCGCCGCGACATTGTCGCCGCCTGCAACGCGGTGCTTGCGTCCCCGGCAACCGAAAAGGATGTACTGTTGCGTTTCTGGAGCCGCGAAGCGCTGTTCTCGCGGGAGGCGCGGCACGGCTGGATTGAGCCAGACCTTGCCGAGTTCAACCCGCGCGCGTCAGGTCATATGCCAGCGTGAGGATCGTCGATTACTCACATCCCGCGGCTCAACAGATACCTCGTACTATCTCTGAGCGCATCGATCGCCCGCCCAGGTGCGAGATAGTTGATCTCGGCGCGCGTCAGGCCGATGTCGGTCAGCTCCCTGTCGCTCAGATCCATCAAACTGACCCGCGGGTGCAGGCGCCACGTCCCAAAAGCAGACCAATATCGCTTGAGCAGGCCCAGGAGACTTTGCGCCGGCGCGGCTGCGGCAGCTTCTCTCCCCGACAAGGCTTGGCCCGGCGTTTCAACGGACACGTTGAGACGAGCCGCTGCCGCCAGAACCTCGTCCATGGCCTGCTTCGCGAGCGCAATGGATTGGTCGAGGCGAAGCACCGCCGCATCGTGCTCGGCCTCGGTTGAAATGCTGGTCAGTTGTGGTGGCATCGGACGCTCCTGCTGTTGAGCCGGCAGGGAGCGTGGCCAAACAAAAGGCCCCGTCCGATGCCGGCGGGGCCTGGTGGAAAAGATGTCGTCGAAATCCTAGCGCACGACTCCTCCCACCGCCCAGCCGAAGCGGGTGATGTGATTGCGGGAGACTTTGCGCGAGCATTTGATCATGAGCGACTCCTACCACCGCAATCGCGCAAAATCAAGAGATGTGCCGATGTTGGCTGCAGCTTGGAGGCGAATGCCGTGCTCTCTAACCCCGCACCAGCGAGACCAGCCACTTGCGTCCGAACAATACGAGGATCGCGAGCGCGTAGACGATCGTGCCGCCGACGGCGAGCAGGATCAGTATCAATTCATCCCGGAAGTGCATCGCGCCCAGCCAAGGGCTGCTGAAGTGCGCAATCAGCCAGAACGCGGCGGCGAGGATGAGGCCGCTTAGCAAGAACTTGGCGAGCGACAGCAGCCAGGCGCGGTCGAGCACGAGAAAGCCGCGCCGCACGGCGAAGAACAGCACCAGCAAGAGATTGGTCCAGACGCCGACGGCGGTCGCCAGCGCGAGGCCGATCTGGGCGAGTGATCCCATCAAGGCGACCTTCAGCGCGACATTGACCGCGATGCCGGTCAGCGACGCGCGGACCGGCGTTGCAGTGTCCTTGCGGGCATAGAAGGTCGCGACCGCACTGCGGATCAGCACGAACGGGATGAGGCCGATGGCATAGGCCGCGAGCGTCGCACCGGCGGCGGCGGCATCGGCCTTGGAGAACGCACCGCGGGCGAACAGTGCGCGCATGATCGCATCGGGCACGGTGAGGAAGGCCGCGACGAACGGGATCGAGAACAGCAGCGTGAAATCGAAGGCACGGCGCTGCGCGCTCAGTGCGCCGTCGTGGTCGTTTGCGGTGATCCGCCGCGACATCTCCGGCAGCAGCACCGTGCCGATGGCGATGCCGATGACGCCGATCGGGAGCTGGTTGAGCCGGTCGGCGTAATAGAGCGCGGACAACGCGCCGGCGGGCAGGAAGGTCGCGATGATGGTGTCGGCGAACAGCGCCACCTGCGTGCCCATCGAGCCCAATGTTGCCGGCCCCAGTGCCTTGAAGAAGCCGCGGACATCTTCGTCGAGCTTGAGCGGCGCAAAGCGCGGCAGGCCGCCATGGCGGGCGAGATCGCCTGCGAGCAGGAAATATTGCAGGAAGCCGGAGATCAGCACGCCCCAGGCCGCGGCATGGCCCGCGGTCGGAAACCAGACGGCAACCGCCAGCGTCATCATCATGGCGACGTTGAGGAAGATCGAGGCGGCCGCGGCGCTGGCAAAGCGCTGCATCACGTTGAGCATGCCGCCATAGAGCGTCACCAGCGTGATCAAGAGCAGATAGGGAAAGGTGATCCGGGTCAGCTCGATCGCGAGCTTGCGCTGCTCGGCATCCTCGGAGAAGCCCGGCGCCAGGATGCTCATGGCCTGGGGCATGAACAGCCAGGCGGCGATCAGCAGCATCACCTGCGAGGCCAGGAGCAGCGTGAAGATGCGGTCGGCGAATAGCTTTGCCGCCGCCTCCCCCTTCTCGCCATGGACATGCGCATAGGCCGGCACCCAGGCGGCATTGAAGGCGCCCTCGGCGAAGATCGCGCGGAAATGGTTGGGCAGCCGCAGCGCCACGAAAAAGGCATCCGCCACCGGACCGGCGCCGAGGATTGCCGCGAGCATGATGTCGCGGGCAAACCCCGTCAGCCGCGACAGCAGCGTGTAACCACCGACCGTGAAGATGCGTCCGAGCATGCGGATTGTTGTAGAGACTTATCGGACGGAGGTCGATGCATCTTGCGATGCGCATTACTGCGCCCTCTCCCCTTGCGGGAGAGGGCAGCACCGCAGGCAGATACAGACTCAATCGGGTGAGGGGTATCTCTCAGCGCATGCCGTACGGAGAGAGGCCCCTCACCCGGCTTCGCTTCGCGAAGCCAACCTCTCCCGCAAGGGGAGAGGGAAGAACTCAGCCCGCCAGCGCGCCGCGGACGCCGGCGATGATTCGCTCCTGATCGGCCTCGGTCAAATAGGCATGCATCGGCAGGCTGATGACGTCCTGCGACAGGCTCTCGCAACCCGGCAATCCGCCCTCGGCAACGGGATACTGCTTGTAGGCGGTCTGCTGGTGCATCGACTTGCCGTAATAGATCGCGGTCGGCACGCCCTGGGCTTTTAGCGCGGCAGCGAAGCCGTCGCGGTCGATGCCCTTGGGAAGACGAATGGTGTACTGCGCCCAGACTGAGGTATTGCCCGGCGCGATGCGCGGCACGGTGACCACGTTGGACAGGCCGCGCGCATAGCGCTCCGCGACCCTGTTGCGGGCGGCGATCTCGTCATCGAAGATCTTCAGCTTCTCGATCAGGACCGCGGCCTGCATGGTGTCGAGCCGGCCGGTGAGGCCGAGGCGGACGTTGTCGTATTTGTCGACGCCCTGCCCGTGCACGCGGATGCTGCGCAAGGTGGCGGCGAGCTCGTCGTCATCGGTGAAGATGGCGCCGCCGTCGCCGAAGCAGCCGAGCGGCTTTGCCGGGAAGAAGCTGGTCGCAGTGGCGTGGCCGAAGGTGCCGAGCTTGCGGCCCTTGTAGCTCGCGCCAAAGCCTTGCGCGGCGTCGTCGAGCACGAACAGGCCTTCGGCCCTGGCGATCTCGGCGATGGCGTCGTGATCGGCGGGCTGGCCGAACAAATCGACCGGAATCACCGCGACGGGCTTGAGACCGGCCTTGCGGGCGGTGGCGATGCCGCGCTTGAGCGATTCCGGGCTCATGTTGAAGGTGGTCTCGTCGACGTCGACATAGACCGGCGTCGCACCGGTCCGCGCCACCGGCGAAGCGGTCGCGATGAAGGTGAAGGACGGACACAGCACGGCATCGCCGGGCCCGACATTCCTGGCCATCATCACCATCAGGATGGCGTCGGTGCCGCTGGCGCAGCCGATCACGTGCTTGGCGCCTGAGTAGGCCGCAAGCTGCTTCTCGAGCTCGAAGACCTCCGGCCCGTTGACGAACTGGCAATGGTCCATCACGCGCTTCACGGCGGCATCGAGCGAGGCGCCGAGCCGGCGGCGCTGCGAGGCGACGTCGATGAAGGGAATGGGTTCGGAACGCAAGTGCTGGTTCATGACGCCTTGTGACGTTTGAGCGGTCGACATGGAAGGGATCAGCCGGCGACGCGGCGCGGCCCCTTGCGCGCGGGTGACGTCGCCGCAGGACGCGAGGGCCTCTCCAGGCATTGCGTGGCGATCTCGAGGCTGGCGACGCCCTCGTCGCCCGTCACTGCCGGCGTCTCGCCGTTGCGCACCGCCTTGAGGAACGCGATCAGCTCGGCGCGAAGCGGCTCGTCATGGCCGACCGGCAGATGCCGCATCGAGTAGCTGCCGTCCGGCTTGAAGCCGAAGCATTCGGTGACTTGGCGCGTCAAGAGATCGCCCATCACGTATTTGCCGCGCGTTGCGACCGTGACGCTGCGCGCCTTGAACGGCGTCAGCCAGTTGGTGTTGATGTGGGCGAGCACGCCGCTCTCGGTGCGGAACTGCAAGAGCGCGATGTCCTCGCGCTCGGCGACCGCGCTCGACAATTGCGGCTGCACCTCGACGATGTCGGATTCGGTGAACCAGCGGATCAAATCGATGTCGTGCACGGCAAGGTCGATGACGACGCCGACATTGGACATGCGCGGCGGGAACGGGCCGACGCGGGTGATCGCGATGGAGAGAATGTCCTCGCCCGCGATCGCCTGCTTAACCGCGGCGACCGCCGGATTGAAGCGCTCGACATGGCCGATCATCAGCGTGACGCCCGCCTTGTGCGCGGCGGCGACGATCTCGCGGCCCTCTTCCACCGTGGATGCGATCGGCTTTTCGACCAGCACATGGATGTTCTTGGCGATGCATGCGAGCGCGACCTCGTGATGCAGATGGGTCGGTGCCGCGATGGTGACGGCATCGACGCCTTCGGCGAACAGCTGGTCAAGCGTCTCGAAGCTTTCGCAATTGGCGAGCTCCGTGGCCCGCGCACGATGTGCCGGCGAGGGATCGACGACGCCGACGAGGCTGACGCCGGGCAGGCCGCTGAGCACGCGCGCATGGTTGCTGCCCATCACCCCGGCGCCAATGACACCGACGCGCAAGCCGGCCTGTGCCGGTGCAGATCCCCTGGAAGTCATCTGAGCAAACCCCGATTCAACGCAAATCCCCGGGCCGCTTCTAGCACGGACGCCACATTTGTGGCGAATGCCGCCCTGGCGGGCCGGACACGATTTGATTCAAAAAGTTACACGTTCCCCGGGCCTTAGGCCGAAAAGGATACCGCTTCTCGGCCCGGGTCGCGTGATTCGGAGTTTGCTGGTTACGACCTTTGATAGTCGTCTTCAATCCGGATGATGTCGTCTTCCCCCAGATAGCTTCCAGTCTGGACCTCGATCAGCTCCAGCTGGATCTTGCCGGGATTCTCCATCCGGTGGACGGCGCCCATCGGGATGTAGATCGACTCGTTCTCATGCACCGTCTTCACCGTCTCGTTGACGGTCACCTGCGCCGTGCCGCGGACCACGATCCAGTGCTCGGCACGATGATGGTGCTTCTGCAGCGACAGCCGCCCGCCCGGCTTCACCACGATGCGCTTGACCTGGTGGCGCTCGCCATTGTCGACGGATT
>NZ_JADYVH010000001.1:0-1300620 GCF_020193615.1 Bradyrhizobium sp. IC4059 | reverse complement strand
CCGGAGCCGCCGCTCGATTGCGCTGTCCCGGCCGAGTTGGTCCCGGGCGCCGACGACGTGCTCCCGGCCGCCCCGCCACCGGCGCTTCCTCCCCCGCCGCCACCACCTCCCTGCCCGAATGCCGCTCCGGCGGAGGCGGTCGCCAGCACGGCGAGCAGCACCAGACCTGTCCTGCTCATCGACTGTCTCTTGGTGCATCTGTTGAGGTCGAGCATCATCGATCCTGCTGGTAACCCTGGTTGGTCGTGTTCTGCTTGATGTTGCCGTGGCGGCCCTGGGTATCGAAATTCTCGCGGCCCGGCTCCCGTTCTGTCGGCTCGACGGCCGGATCGGAACCAGGTCCCTTGTTGCTCCGCTGTTCTTCGGGAACTGGAGGCATCTTTGACATGTCTGCTCCTGTGTCGATGGTTCGCAATGTCGAAATAGAACAATGAGTTGTCGCAGGGGTCGTTCCTGCGCCGATCGCCGCAGCGCGAGACAGGGAACACCGCGCCACGTGCCGGGTTGATCAGAGGGTGCTGCCGCAGCCCATCCTGCGAGCTCGACAGGGAAACTCTCGACGGGGAAACACATGCCAAAGGCGACTGAACCTGAAACCGATCCGCGAGAGACACCGCTCGACGATCCGCGCCGGAAGACCGATATGCCGACGCACCGGCAGACGGATAAGCCTTGGCAAGGCAATCCCGAGAAGGAACAGATCGATCCGGAACGGCCGCCGCTGGATCTGGAGCGGTGGCAGAAATCGAAGACGCACTAGGCGGCGGTCGCCGGCCTAGCGTCAGACCCTGTCGAGATCATGAATGACGGGCCGCAGCGGCCTGCCGGAATCGAGCTCCAGCGTTGCCAGCGTAATCGGCAGCTTGAAGCGTCGCTTCCCTGCGCTGCCTGGATTCAGATAAAGCACGCCGTTGACGGTGTCGATCCGCGCGCGGTGGGAATGCCCTGAGACCACGACATCGATCCCGAGCTCGGCAGGATCGATCGTCAGCTCGTTGAGGTCGTGCAGGACGTGGAAGCTGCGGCCGCCGAGGCGCAGCGTTTGTGTTTCGGGAAAGCGTTCAGCCCACGTGCCCCGGTCGACATTTCCCCTGATCGCGGTGACGGGTGCGATGCGGCAAAGCCCGTCCATCACCGCCTGGGCGCCGATGTCGCCGGCGTGGATGATGTGCGAGACGCCGGCGAGGCAGCGCTCCGCCTCGGGCCTCAGCAGTCCATGCGTGTCGGCGATCACCCCAATCATGAACGTCATGTCAGATCACCGCTTCAGTGCACTACATCCAGCGGCATCCGGCCGATTTCCTCACCATCCTCGTTCGTGACGAGGATCGAGAGGTGGCGGCCCTTAAGCTCGGGACGCTCCTCGAGCAGGCGCCGCGCAATCTGTTCGGCGACATCCAGAGCCTTGATGTCGTCCGGCAAATCGGCACCTCCCTCGTCGGCTACGGTTTCAGAATCCACCAAATCAAAATGATAGCGCGGCAACGTCTGATCCTCGGGTGTTCCCGCAGGAACGCGCGGTCTCGGGGCTTCGTTCCGGCGTCGGAGCCATCTGCGGTCCGGCGGGCGGGCATCCCCGTCGGTCCTCGGCGCGAGATTGCCGCCGACTCACGCGCGGCGCCGCCGCGTCCTCGCGCGGGGTCTGTAACGCCCCGCCCTCGATGCCGCGAATGCCAGGCCGGCAGCGATCCCGAGCACCACGAGCCCCTTGCTGAGCACAGCGGCCGGCGGAACCTGCTTCCGCACCAGCCAGCCGCCGTCGACGGACGTGCCCTGCGGACCCGCTTCGAGCAAGGTGCCTTCGTTCCTTGCTGCTGGACGCGCGCGCGACAGCAGCCAGCGGAATGCGGCTCCGATGACATTCTCGGTGATCTCAGGGGCAATCGCATAGGCCAGTTGCCCGGCGCGCGCCGGCCACCCCACGGCCACCTCGTCACGCGGCGCGCGGACGAGGCTCAGGAGGGTCTGGGCTACATCTTCGGATTGATAAAGCAGCGGGCCAGGATCGAGCCTTCGTCCGGAAACGTTGGCGCCGTGGACGAAGCCCGGCGTATCGATAATGGACGGAAAGACGCCACAGACGTGAATGTCGGGATGAGCCCGGAGCTCCTGACGCAAGCTTGCGGTGAAGCCGCGCAGGCCGAACTTGCTGGCGGTGTAGGCTGCGGCAAAGGGCGTCGGCGCCCAGCCGCCGAGCGAGATGTTGTTGATCAGGACACCGCGGTTCTGGCGAAGGAAGATCGGAAGCACCGCGAACGCACCATGCATGGTGCCGAGCAGATTGACCTCGATGGTCCGGCGATGAAGCGCGATGTCTGCATCCTGATAGGCCCCGAACACGCCCGTGCCGACGTTGTTGATCCAGACGTCGATGCCGCCGAAGGCCTCATCCGCCTCACCGGCCAGACGCTGCACCGCCTCCGCGTCAGTGACGTCGGTCGGCACGGCCAGGGCCCGGCCTCCGAGCGCCTCACAATCCGCAGCAAGCCGCATCAAGACCTCGCCGCGGCGTGCGGCGAGGACCACGCTTGCGCCCTCGCGGGCAAAGGCCAGCGCCGCGGCGCGGCCGATTCCACTGGAGGCGCCGGTGATGACGACGCGCGTGCCGACCATCTGCCCGTGCTCGCGTCCCGAGACGTCCGCGGGAAGCAGCCAGCGCAGGGATCGCCGCAGGCGTGCCGTTCCCTGTGTTTCGAACCAGTCGCCATGCGCAAAGATCACCCGCTCCGGAGCCAGCTTCACGAGCCGCTCGCCCGCAGCCCGCGCCGAACGGCCGCCGAGGCGGAGCAGCAGCCGCAGATAGACCGGGGCCTTCCCGTCCGGCTTGGCAATGCCGAGCAGGCTCGCCGCGGCTGTATTCGAGGCGCTGAGGTGGTGGGGATCGAGGTTCTGCACGATATCCGTCAGAACCAGCGTCCGGCTCCGCCTGTCGAACAGCTCGACCTCCGAGAACATCGGAGCATTCACCGACACCGTTTCGAGGTCGGCGGCCCATTCCTCCGGCGTCGTGTCTCCAAGCTCGCGATCGACGCGGAGGCCGGCCGCCCGCACCTGCCTGCGCGCCGCAAGGCCGCGCGCAGCAAAGATCGCGGCCTGCGGCAGCTGCCTTTGCCATTCTGGCAGGAACATCCAGTGCGCAATATTCGGCGCCAGCAGGTATCTGATCGTGCCCAGCCGCTCCAGCTCTTCGCGCAAAGCCGGCGAATATCTCACCGGCGAATGCAGCACGAGGTCGCCGTTCGACAGGCGGATGACAGTCATCCGCACGGGCAGTTGCAGGCCGGCGGCGTTGATCGGCTTGTCGTTCACGATCCAGATATCGTCGGTCACCTGCGACAGGCTGGCAGTCGACACACCGGCGTCGGAACTTTGCATGAGCGTCTTTCCATTGCGAGGGCGTTGCACCAAAGCGCGTGGGCGGCGCTCGTTCCTCATCAATGTCTTGGAAAGAACGTCTGGAAATCACATCGCCGCGGTCGTTCGACCTCCTTCGAGCCGCACCCGTAGCGCGTTGCGGGCGTCGGCGATGACATCGACCCAATCGCCCGGCCGTGTTTGATGAAACAGCCGCAGGCTCGGGTACCAGAACGAACGCGCACCGGATTGGGGCCAGCGCCAGTCGCAATCGGCATGCAGCAAGACCCAGGCCTCGCATCCCAGCGCGCCCGCAAGGTGTGCCACCATGGTGTCGACACATACGACGAGATCGAGCTGCCGCAGGCGATGGCCGAGAGCGACGATATCAGACGTGCTGATGTCCCGTGCCCCGATCGTCGCGAGCTCTTCGGTGCTCGTCCCGCGCTGAAGCGAATGGAGCGTCACGCCGGATCCAGCGAGATTGCGCAGCAAGACGGCCGGAACCTCCCGCCGCTTGTCCCACTCACCGACTTTCCAGACCAGGCCGACGGCCAGACTTTGCAGCCGAAGCGGTTGTACGGCAACAGGAGGGAGCATCAGGTAGGGAACGCGCATCTCGACCTGATCACGGCGCGCTCTGATAGCGTGCGGCACCTCCATGATCTCGATGTCGACCTCGAAAGCGCTCTCGGGTGCACCATCATGCAGCGGGATGGCGCGATCGACGCCCGCTACGCCCTCGACCATCGGCAGCAGCTCGGGTTGACACCACAGGGTGACGCTGCGCGCAATCGCGCGAAGCGGCTTCATGAAGCGCAGGAACTGGATGGTGTCGCCGAGCCCGTGATAGCAGCGCACCAGCACGTGCTTATCTTTCAGGTCCTCGCCGCGCCAGATCCGCTGGAGATGGCGCGGGCCAGTGTGCTTGGGCGGATGCGCGATCTCCAGCAAATCTCGATCGTTGATCCGCCAGGCGCGCCCAAAATCGCCCGCCCTGATCGCTTCCGTCCAGCCGCCCGCCATCTCGCGCGGTCGCTAATGTCGCACGAACTTGTGGAATCGACTGAGCTTGCCGTCCTTGGTTCGATCCTGATGCAGGAACGCGATGCCGGCTTCATCGAACTTCTCGAAGAACGCATCCCAGCTGATGCGATCCAACGCTTCATCCGGCGGATCGAAATCAATACGCAGGATTCCGGCGTGGCCACCCTCCTCCGTCGCCTTCACGGTCGCCGGCTTCCCGCCGCGTTCTTCGGCCCATTTCTGGATGACGTTGTGATCGGTGGTCTCGTGGGCTTCGCTGTTCTGTGCCTTGGATGTCATGTCACACCTCGTTCACTAGGCGGGCGATGAACGCCGCACCGCATCGAACCATTGGCCGACAAACGCGGGCCGCAGTGATTGGTTCTTCGCGGCAGATACGAAACGGTCCGCGTGAGGCGAGCATCATCTTCTTCATCTTCATCATGAAAGTCGTTCGTTCCGAGCTGGCGGTACGGGACTTTATCCCATGTTAAGCGCGTCGCATTTTGTCGCGATGAATCGGCCCACGGCGTGCCGCTCGCATCTCCTTCCCAGGAACGAACATACCTTCCACACGTTCGCCGACGTACTTACACCGACTCTTGCACCGACGCCGCATGCTTCCGGAGGGCTTCATTCCATGCATTCTCGTCTCCAACACAGGCGCCGCGTGCGCGTCGGACTCGTCGGCGTCGGCAATTGCGCGAGCTCCTTCGTCCAGGGCCTCACCTACTACCGGAACGCCAAGTCGAACGAGCCGGTCCCGGGACTGATGAATGCAGACCTCGGCGGTTACCATATCAGCGATATCCAGATCGCTTCGGCGTTCGACGTCAACGCCAACAAGGTCGGCCGCGACGTCGCCGATGCGATCTTCGCCCCGCCCAACAACACGCACCGTTTCTCCGACGTCGCGCCGACAGGCGTGATCGTGCAGCGCGGACCGGTCCTGGACGGCATCGGGCATTATCTCACCGACGACGTTCCGATTGCGGAGGTGCCGGAGGCCGACGTGTCCGAAGTGCTGGCGATGTCCCGCACCGACGTTCTGGTCTCCTATCTTCCGGTCGGCTCGCAGCGCGCCAGCGAATGGTATGCGGCGCGCGCCATCGAGGCCGGCTGCGGCTACGTCAATTGCATTCCGGTCTTCATCGCCTCCAATCCGGAGTGGCAGCGCCGCTTCGAGGAGGCGGGCCTGCCGATCGTCGGCGACGACATCAAGAGCCAGGTCGGTGCCACCATCCTGCATCGCGTGCTCGCCAATCTGTTCCGCGAGCGCGGGGTGCGGCTCGACCGCACTTACCAGCTCAATGTCGGCGGCAACACCGATTTCAAGAACATGCTCGAACGGGAGCGGCTGGCGTCGAAGAAGATCTCCAAGACCCAGGCCGTGACCAGCCAGTTCGACGTCCCCATGGACCCCGACAACATCCATGTCGGACCGAGCGACCACGTGCCGTGGCTCACCGATCGAAAGCTCGCCTTCATCCGCCTGGAGGGAACGACGTTCGGCGGCGTTCCCCTGAGCGCCGAGGTCAAGCTCGAGGTCTGGGACTCCCCGAATTCGGCGGGCGTCGTGATCGACGCGGTGCGCTGTGCCAAGCTCGCCATGGACCGCGGCCAGGCCGGAGCGCTCACCGGACCTTCCAGCTATTTCATGAAATCGCCGCCGCAGCAGTTCACCGACGAGGAGGCCGGACGGCGGACGCGCGCCTTCATCGACGACAAGGCGTTTGCGTGATGGCTGGGATCATCCATCTCGTCCGGCACGGGCATCATGCCCTGCTCGGCCGCATCCTGTGCGGCCGGATGAAAGGCGTCGCGCTCGACGATCTCGGCTGTGAGGAAATGGCGCGCTGTGCCGGCACCATCGCGGCGCGGCCATCGCTCATTCAGTCCAGCCCGCAACGGCGCTGTATGCAGTCGGCATGCATCCTCGCGGCGCATTTCAGGCTGCCGGTCGAGATCGTTCCTGCCCTCGACGAACTCGATTATGGCGAATGGACCGGACGATCGTTCGACGAGCTGGCGCCGGATCCCCGATGGTCGCGCTGGAATGGGCGACGCGGCACGAGCCGCCCGCCCGGCGGCGAGAGCATGCGGTCGCTTCAGAATCGGATGGTCGCTCATCTGGAGCAGCTGCGTGGCGATCGCAATCTCGACGCCGTGGTCCTCGTCAGCCACGCCGAGCCGATCCGCGCCGCGCTGCTGCACTATTCGCGCATGCCGCTCGATCAGTTTCTTTCGATCGAAATCGATCCTGCCAGCATCAGCACGCTCCGCGCCGACAGAAGCGGCATGAAGATCACCGGGATCAACCAGCGGGTGCCGGCGTGAAGATCGTCATCTTCGGCCTGACAATCTCCTCGTCCTGGGGCAATGGTCACGCCACCTTGTGGCGCGGCCTCTGCAAGCATCTCGCGCGTTCGGGGCACGGCGTCGTCTTCTTCGAGCGCGACGTGCCCTATTATGCCGGTGCCCGGGACCTCTACGAACTGCCGGGCGGCACGCTGCGGCTGTTCGCGAACTGGGACGATGTGCGGCAGGCGGCAAGCGCCGAAATCCGTGATGCCGACGTCGCGATCGTGACCTCCTATTGCCCCGATGCGATCGCCGCGACCGAGCTGATCCTCGCTGAGGGTCGTGGTGTTCCCGTGTTCTACGACCTCGATACTCCGGTCACGCTGGCAAGGCTCATCGCCGGCGAGGCTGTCCCCTATATCGGCCCGCGCGGCCTGCGGGACTTCGCGCTGGTGCTCAGCTTTACCGGAGGGCCTCACGTTGCGGACGAATTCCGCAACAGGCTCGGCGCGCGCGACACTCGGCCGCTTTATGGGCATGTCGACACAGACATCCACCATCCGGTTACGCCGCAGCCGCATTATCGCGCCGATTTGTCCTATCTCGGCACCTACTCCGAAGACCGCCAGCGCACGCTCGAGGCGCTTTTCGTCGCGCCTGCGCGGGCGCGCCAGGATCTCCGCTTCCTGATCGGCGGCGCGCAGTACCCGGACGATTTCCCATGGTCGCCCAACATTTATTTCGTGCGGCACCTGCCGCCGTCCGAGCACGCGCCGTTCTTTGCCTCATCGCGGCTGACCCTCAACGTCACCCGCCGGGCCATGGCGGAGATGGGCTGGTGCCCGTCCGGCCGACTGTTCGAGGCCGCGGCCTGCGGTGCCCCGCTGCTGAGCGACGACTGGCCCGGAATAGCGGACTTCTTCGCGCCCGGAGAAGAGATCCTGATCGCACGCGACGAGCACGACGCGCTTGCCGCACTCGCGATGCCGGATGCCGAGCTCAGGCGCATGGCCCTGCGCGCCTATGAGCGCACCATGGACCAGCACACATCCGACAAGCGGGCGCGTGAACTGATCTCGATGCTCGAGCAGATTGCGTCGAGCCGGGTCAGCCGGCAACAAATCGAGGAGGCCTGATCATGTGGGGCATCGTTCCGGCCGCGGGCCGCGGCAGCCGTATTCAGCCGCTCGCCTTCTCGAAGGAATTGCTGCCGGTCGGCAGCCGGCGCGACGACGGTACCGATCGTCCCTGCGCCGTCTCCGAATATCTGCTGGAGCGCCTCATCCTCGGCGGCGCCGACAAGATCTGCTTCGTGATCTCGCCCGGCAAGTCCGACATCCTCGAATATTTCGGCGACCATTACGGCAGCGCCGAGCTCGCCTATGTGGTGCAGCCCGAAGCCTCCGGCCTGTGCGACGCGGTGTTCAGGGCAAGCACCGTCGTCGGGCGGCACGAAGACGTCATCGTCGGCTTGCCCGACACGGTGTGGTTTCCCAAGGCGGCCCTGCAATCCCTGCCCGAGGCAGACCTCTCGTTCCTGCTGTTCCCGGTCGAGCACCCCGAATTCTTCGATGCGGTGGTGCTGGACGGCGAGCAGGTGACGGAGATCCAGGTCAAGCAGCCGAATGCAGCCTCGCGCTGGATCTGGGGTGCTTTCAAGATGTCGGCCCACGGCTTCCGCCAGCTCCAGGCGCTGTGGCACGCACGCGAACGCCGTGACGAATATTTCGGGACGCTGGTCAATGCCTATCTTTCGGCCGGCGGCAACGGCATCGGGGTCAAGGCCGGCGAATCCTACGTCGATGTCGGCACCATCGACGGCTATCGCACGGCAATGGCCCTGCTCGCCGAGGGCGTCGAGGGCCGTTCCAAGTCGCGGACCCGCGCCTCATCGGACGGGGCCCGGCCGGTCTCAATGAATAACGGAGCGATTGCATGACCAGAGGCGCCCTCTCCCGCGAGGAAATCCGCCAGCGCGTCGATGCGCTGGGGCCATGGTTTCACAATCTCGACCTCAAGGGCGTGCCGACAGCGCCGTCGCACTTTCTCGGCGACTACCCCAATGTGAAGTGGCAGCGCTTCTCCGGCATCATTCCGGACCGGCTCGAAGGCAAGACCGTGCTCGATATCGGCTGCAATGCCGGCTTCTACGCCATGGAGATGAAGCGGCGCGGCGCCGAACGCGTGCTCGGCCTCGACACCGACGAAGAATATCTGGCCCAGGCCCGCTTCGCGGCCGAGGTGAACGGGCTCAGGATCGAATTCCGCAAGATGTCGGCCTATGATGTCGGGCAGCTGCGCGAAAAGTTCGACCTCGTGATCTTCATGGGCGTGCTCTATCATCTGCGACACCCGCTGCTGGCTCTGGACCTGATCCATGAGCACGTCGCCGGCGATCTCCTCCTGTTTCAGTCGATGCTGCGCGGCGACAGCCGGGTCGATGCGATCGAGAAGAATTACGACTTCTGGACTACCGATCAGTTCGATTCCTCCGGCTACCCGAAGCTGCACTTCATCGAGCACAAATATGCCGACGACCCCACCAATTGGTGGGTGCCCAATCGCGCCTGCGTCGAGGCCATGCTGCGCAGCGCCGGCTTTGCCATCGCGGCCCATCCGGAAGAGGAGGTCTATCTGTGCAAGCGCACGACTCGGCCGCAGGTCGACGGGCCGGTTTATCCGTCACGGGAGGCGAGCCGATGATCGAGGCGGCCAAGATCTGGAACGAGCCCAACAACAAGTCGCATTGGGACCTCCTGATCGACCCGGACTGGGCGATGTTTGCCAACCTGGCGCTCGCGGCCGGCAAGGCCATCCGCGGCGCGCATCCGACCTTGCCGCGCGTGCTCGGCGGCATTTCGCCGATCGACCCGTCCTTCATGCGCAGCATGCAGGCGCGTGGCGTGCTCGATCACGTCGACGCCGTCGCCGTGCACGGCTTTCCGCTCGACTGGAATTTATGGCAGATCGGAGAATGGCCGGCCAAGATCGAGGAGATCAAGGCTGTTACCTCGCTCCCGGTCTGGGTGACCGAGGTCGGCGTCTCCTCGTTCGGCGCCGAGGAGGTGCAAGCCTGGGGCCTGTCGCGCACCGCCGACCTTCTGATCGGCCGCGCGCCGCGCATCCACTGGTACAGCCTCTATGATCTCCCTTCGGCCTGGGAGGCGACCACGCGGCACAAGGAGGCCGAGGGGTCCTCCTATTACCGGCATTTCCACATGGGCCTGCTGCGCGAGGATGGAACGCCGAAAGCCGCAGCGGAGCTGTTCGGCCAATACGCCGCCGACATGGGCCTCTGCCAGTGGTTTCATTTCGAGGACCATCGTCTTGATAACGCCGTGCGCTGGATGCGCCGCTTCGGCGTGAGGCACTTGCGGACCGGCCTGTCATGGGCCGACAGCTTCCGTCCCAACGCGCTGGACTGGTTCGACCGCCAGATGGATGCACTGGCCGAGTTCGATGTCACCGTGACGTTCTGCTTCACGCCGGAACACCGCGGTCTCGAACCGCATCATACCAGCCCGCCGCTCGACGTGAACGAGTTCGCCGATTTCTGCGCGCAGATGGTCGAGCGCTACTGCACGAAGACCGGTCTCGCCTCCTCTAGTGGCATCTCCCCGCCGATCAGGGAGCCGACATGCGTGCCCTGATCCTGGTGATGGATTCCGTCGGAATCGGCGCCGCGCCCGACGCCGCCAATTACGGCGACGAAGGTGCCGACACCATCGGCCACATTGCGGATGCATGCATGGCCGGGCGTGCCAATAGTCCGCAGCGGGAGGGGCCGCTGTGCCTGCCAAATCTCGTGGTGCTCGGCCTCGGCGAGGCCTGCCGCCTTGCGACGGGGCGCGTCCCGCCCGGGCTCGACGGCCGGGTTCAGGGTGCGCGCCATGGATGCGCCAGCGAGATATCGAGGGGCAAGGACACGCCATCCGGCCATTGGGAGATCGCCGGCGTGCCTGTCGCGTTCGACTGGGGCTATTTTCCAAAGATCCAGCCCTGCTTCCCGCGCGATCTCGTAACAAAGCTGTGCGAACAAGCCGGACTGCCCGGCATCCTCGGCAACTGCCACGCCTCCGGCACCGACATCATCGCCGAATTCGGCGAGCGCCACATGCGCAGCGGCGAGCCGATCTGCTACACCTCGGCCGACAGCGTGTTCCAGATCGCGGCGCACGAGGAGACGTTCGGGCTTGAGCGGCTTTACGACGTTTGCACGATCGCGAGACGGCTGGTCGATCCCCTAAACATCGGCCGCGTCATCGCGCGTCCGTTCGTCGGAACGGACGCAGGCAATTTCAAGCGCAGCTCGCACCGGCGCGATTTCTCGGTTCCGCCGCCCGAGCGAACCATCCTCGACCTTGCAGAAACTGCCGGCCGCGACATCGTCACGATCGGCAAGATCGACGACATCTTCGCTCATCGCGGCACCGGGAGAAACCTGCGCGGCGACGGCAATGCAGCGCTGTTCGATGCCACGCTCGATGGGCTTGGAGGCCTTGCAGAAGGCGGGCTTTTGTTCGCCAACTTCATCGATTTCGACACGCTCTACGGCCACCGCCGCGACGTCGCCGGCTACGCAGCGGCGCTCGAAGCTTTCGACGCCCGCCTCCCCGAGCTGCTGAGCCGGCTGCGAAGCGACGATCTCCTCATCATCACCGCCGATCATGGCTGCGATCCGACCTGGAGCGGCACCGATCATACGCGCGAGCAGGTCCCGATCCTGGCGTGGACCGCGCAGTCAACGGCTCCGATCGGCCGACGCGCCGGCTTTGCCGATATCGGCGCGACGGTTGCAAGACATCTCGACCTGCCGGCGCCACTTCATGGCGCGCATTTCTAGCCGGGATTCTAGCTGGGATTCACTTGGGTTATTGATCCAGGTTAGAGAAATTTTCGTTTGTAGGTTTCGCAGGAACGAACATTCCTTGCACCGCTTCTAACTCCCAGACGTGACTGGCGCGCAGGTCGCCCGACCAAGCAAAGGCGCGCTTCAACTCTCATCATCGGCTGGTCCGAACGGATCGGTCCCATGCGGCACGGAGCGGTGAATGACGCGAGTATTGATTACCGGAGGCGCGGGATTCATCGGTTCGCATACGGCCGACGTGCTGCTTGCGGCTGGCTATGAGGTCCGCCTTCTCGACAATCTCTCTCCGCAGGTCCATGGCGGCAACCGTCAGCGGCCCGCTTATCTCGCGGACGATGCCGAGCTCGTGGTCGGCGACGTCACGGACAGCGTCGCCGTCGAACAGGCCTTGCGCGGCGCCGACATGGTCCTGCATCTCGCCTCCGCCGTCGGCGTCGGCCAGAGCATGTACGACATCGAGCCCTATGTCAGGACGAACGAGCTCGGCACCGCCGTGCTGCTGCAGGCGCTGGCGAAGCGACCGGTCGCACGGCTGGTGGTGGCGTCCTCGATGAGCATCTACGGCGAGGGCCTGTATCGTGATGCCGTCGGCAACGTCGTGGCTTGCGACGAACGACCGATCGGGCAGCTTCGCCAAGGAGAGTGGGAACTGCGGGATCATGCAGGCCATGCGCTCGATCCCGTGCCTACGCCTGAGACCAAGCAGCCGTCTTTGAGCTCGATCTACGCGCTGAACAAATATGCGCAGGAGCGGATGTGCCTGATCACGGGCAAGGCCTACGGCATTCCGACGGTCGGCTTGCGCTTCTTCAACGTGTTCGGTCCGCGGCAAGCGCTGTCGAATCCCTATACCGGGGTGCTGGCCATCTTCGCCGCGCGGCTGCTCAATGGCCGGCCGCCGCTCGTCTTCGAAGACGGCCTGCAGCGGCGCGACTTCGTCCACGTGCACGATGTCGCCCGCGCCTGCCGCATGGCGCTCGAATCCGACCACGCCCAGGACGTCTTCAACGTCGGCTCGGGCCAGAGCCGCACCATTCTGTCGGTAGCCGAGGATCTTGCCCAGGTGATGGGACGGTGCGAGATCGCTGCCGAGATCACACGGAAATACCGTGCTGGCGACATCCGGCACTGCTTCGCCGACATCGGCAAATCACGCGACCTGCTCGGCTTCGAGCCGCATGTCGCGTTCAAGGACGGGCTCGAAGAGCTCGCCGGGTACCTCGCCGACCAGATCGCCGACGATCAGGCGGAGCGGGCGACCCGTGAGCTGCTGCAACGAGGGTTGGTCGCGTGATGAGTGAACAAGACAACAGACCCGTCCTGGTCACCGGCGGCTGCGGCTTCATCGGCTGCAATCTCGCCGACCGTCTCGCCGAACGCGGCGACCGCGTGCTGGTGCTGGACAATCTCGCCCGCGCCGGCGTGCGCGAGAACGCGCAATGGCTGAAATCCCGGCATGGCGAGCGCGTCGCGATCACGGTGGCGGATATCCGCGACCCCATTTCGGTGATCGACGCCGTGCGCGAGGCACGCGCCGTGCTGCACCTCGCGGCCCAGGTCGCCGTCACCGACAGCGTCAGCGATCCCTCGGCCGATTTCGAGATCAACGCCCGTGGCACGCTGAACGTGCTCGAAGCCGTCCGCCTGCACAACGCCTCGGCCCCGGTGATCTTCGCCTCGACCAACAAGGTCTACGGGCGCCTGATCGAGGACAGCGAGATCGCGCTCACCGGCCGTCGCTACACGCCGGTCAACGATCTGCTCGCCGGCGGCATTTCGGAGAACGCCCCGCTCGATTTCTACAGCCCCTATGGTTGCTCCAAGGGCACCGCCGATCAATACGTCCACGATTATGCCCGGGTGTTCGGGCTGCAGACCGTGGTGATGCGCATGAGCTGCATCTACGGGCCGCGGCAGTTCGGCACCGAGGACCAGGGCTGGATCGCACACTTCCTGCTCAGCGCCATAAGCGGCAATCCGCTGACGATCTATGGCGACGGCAAGCAGGTCCGCGACGCGCTGCACGTGTCGGACGCGGTGAGCGCCTGGCTCGCGGCGCTCGACCACATCGCGCTGGCGCGCGGGCGCGTCTTCAATCTCGGCGGCGGTCCGGCGAATGCGATCAGCCTGCTCGAGTTGATCGACCGCATCACCGAGCTGACGGGCCGCAAGGTCAGCTATCGCTTTGCAGACTGGCGACCGGGCGATCAGCCCTGGTACGTGACCGACACGCGGGCGCTCGCCACCGCGCTCGGCTGGACGCCGCAAATGCCTCTCGCCGATGGCCTGCGCTCGCTCCACACCTGGCTCGACAGCCGCTTCGGATCACAGGACAGAAGCGAGGCTCTGGCATGACGCGGGTCGCCCTCATCAATCCGAACTGGGACTTTTCGGGCAGCATCTATTTCGGCTGCCGCTCGCCTCACCTGGCGCTCGAGCTCGGCATCTCCCAGCACTACCTAAAGGCGGCCGGCCACGACACGTTGCTGCTCGATGCGCATATGTTCGATCTCTCCCTCCGCGACATCGAGGCCGAGCTGCGCGCCTTTCGTCCCGGCCAGATCGTCTTCACCACCGCACCGACCTATCTGTTCTGGCGCTGCGCGCCGCCCGAGCTGCGCGTGCCGCAGCAACTCGCCATCGCGGTGCGGGATCTTGCGCCGACCCTGATCGCGGTCGGCCCGCATGGTTCGAGTACGCCGAAGACCGCCCTGAGGAAGCTTGGCGTCGATATCGTCGTGATGGGCGAGTGCGAGGCGTCCCTGCTGCGTCTCGCCAATGGCGAACGAGACTTCCCCGGCCTGTGCTTCGCCGACGGTGCTTCGCTCCGGGTCAATGGCGGACCCCAGGCGGTCGCGTTCAGCGATCAGCCCGCGCTCGACTGGCCGGAGGATATGATCCGGCGTCACCATCACCATCATCACCGCTTCGAGGCCGCGCCGACCGCACCGGGCGCCGAGGTGGAGGCCTCGCGCGGCTGCCCCTACAACTGCACGTTCTGCGCCAAGGAGAATTTCCGCAACGCCTATCGCAAGCGGCCGCCCGCCGTCATTCTCGACGAGATCGATCGTCTGCGCCGCCATGGCATCGAGTACGTCTACTTCATCGACGAGATCTTTCTTCCCAATCGCGAACTTTTGGAAGGCTTGACGACGCGCGGGCTGAAGTTCGGCGTGCAGACGCGGATCGACCTCTGGAAGCCCGACATGCTCGCCCTGCTCGGGCGCGCCGGCTGCGTCTCGATCGAAGCCGGCATCGAGAGCCTCACCGTGGAAGGGCGCGCGGCCCTCGCCAAGAATTGCAAGATGACGACGGATCAGCTCGCCGACCGGCTGGTCGAAGCTCGCCGCCACGTCCCCTTCGTGCAGGCCAATTTGATCGAGGTGCCCGAGGACGACGATCCCGTGGTGCAGCGCTGGCGCCGCAGCATGCAGGATGCCGGCGTCTGGGCCAACGATCCCGTGCCGCTCTACCCCTATCCCGGCTCTCCCGACTACCGCAAGCTCTGGGGCGAGCCCGACGATGTCGCCTGGGAGCGCGCACACCGGCACTATCTCGCGATGTTCGACCAGTTCAGCGACGTGCAGAACGGTCGCCCGGTGCCACTCGACAGCCTCGAACTCCAGGTGGCCTCATGAACCGTGGCGCCGACATCAGGATCATGATGACGACCGACACGGTTGGCGGCGTGTGGACCTATTCCTGCGCCCTCGCCACAAGTCTCGCTGCGTCCGGGGCCGACGTCACGCTGGTGACGCTGGGCCCGCGGGCGCGCGTCGATCAGCGTCAGATGCTGCACGAGACCAGCGTTCACCTGATCGAGACGGATCTCGCACTCGAATGGCAGGACCCGGAGGGCCAAAACGTTTCCGACGCAAGGCGCGTGCTTGCGAAGCTCGAAGCCAGATTGATGCCCGACGTTGTGCATCTCAACAGCTTTCGCGAGGCGACCTTTGCATGGCAGGCCCCGACCGTGCTGGTGGCGCATTCGTGCGTGAACTCCTGGGCCTTGGCCTGCCGCGATACGGCCTGGCTTGGCGAGCCCAGATGGCGCCGCTACAGCGAGCGGGTCGCCGCTGCGCTCGACGCGGCGCAGGCCTGGGTCTGTCCGAGCCGGGCCTTCCACGACGACATCACGGCGATCTACCAGCCGCAATCGCGCGGCGCGGTGATCTGGAACGGAATTTCGCCACGCGCCCCGTCTGGGCGAAAGCAGGACCTGATTTTCGCGGCAGGACGGCTGTGGGACCGAGCCAAGAACATCGAAGCGCTCGCCGCCGCCGCGCCTGGGCTGGATTGGCCGGTCGATGTGGCCGGTCCTATCGAAGCACGCCTGCCAGCGGGTATCACCTGGCTCGGAGAGCTGCCGCACGCGGCGCTGGAGACGCGCCTGCAGCATGCAGCGATCTTCGTCAGCCCCGCACTCTATGAACCGTTCGGTCTCTCGGTGCTGGAAGCCGCCGCCGCCGGCTGCGCGCTGGTCCTCTCTGACATCCCGACCTTCAGGGAATTGTGGCGCGGCGCCGCCTTGTTCGTCGATCCCGCCGACAGCGAGGCGCTGCACCGGGCTCTGGCAGATCTTTGCGCTGACGAGATGGGCCGCGCAAAGCTGCAGCGGGCCGCCTATGAGCAATCCCTGACCTATTCGCTGACGCGCATGACGAGCGCCTATCTCGGTCTCTACCAGGATCTGATCGCATCGCGCCGGACGAGCGCCGCGGCCAGCCAAATCGAGGTGCGCGCATGAAATGCGTCCTGTTCTATCATGCCTTCACCTCCTGCTGGAACAACGGCAACGCGCATTTCCTGCGTGGCTATGCGCGCGAGCTCCATGCGCTCGGGCACGAGGTGGTCGTGTTCGAGCCCATCGACGGCTGGAGCCGCCTGAACGCCATCCGCGAAGGAGGGAGTCATGCGATGGAGGACATTCCAGCCCTCTTCCCCGGCATCGACATCCGCCGCTACGACACCAGCCTCGATCTCGAGCGGGCGCTTGATGGCGCGGATCTCGTCATCGTGCATGAATGGAATTCGCCCGATCTCATCGCGCAGATCGGGCGCAGGCGGGTGCAAGGCGGGTCCTTCACCCTGCTCTTTCACGATACCCATCACCGTGCGGTCAGCGCGCCCGACGAGCTTGCGCAATTCGATCTCGACGGATTCGACGGCGTGCTCGCCTTCGGCGAGGTGCTTCGGCAGATCTATCTGAAGCTCGGCTGGGCAGACCGGGTCTTCACATGGCACGAGGCAGCGGACGTTGCGCTGTATCACCCGTTGCCCCAGGTCGAGCGGACCGACGATCTGGTCTGGATCGGCAATTGGGGCGACGGCGAGCGCAGCGCCGAGCTGAACGAGTTCCTGGTCGAGCCCGTGGCGGAGATGAAGCTCCGCGCCAGCGTCCATGGCGTGCGCTATTCGGATGATGCGCTCCGCACCATCAGGAGCGCAGGCATCCGCTATGGCGGCTGGCTGCCGGCGCACTGGGCCCCCGTCGCCTTCGCGGGCGCGCGCGCGACCATCCATGTGCCGCGCGGGCCTTACGTCGCCCTGCTTCCGGGCATCCCGACCATCCGCGTCTTCGAGGCGCTGGCCTGCGGCATTCCCCTGGTCTCGGCACCCTGGTCGGATGAGGAAGGCCTGTTCCCCGAGGGCGCTTATCTCAGCGTTGGCGATGGCCAACAGATGAAGCATGCGCTTCGGTCCGTCATCGACGATCCGGAATTCTCTGCCGCGATGGTGGAGACCGGCCTGAAGGTCATCAGGGATCGTCATACCTGCCGCCACCGCGCCGAGCAGCTCATCGACATCGTCACCGACCTCAGGGATTCCAGCCGTTCGGCACGGCCTCAGCACGACATCGGAGCCGTCGCATGAAGATCTGCTTCTTCGGATCCAGCCTCGTCTCGTCCTACTGGAACGGCGCCGCCACCTACTATCGCGGCATGCTGAAGGAGATCGCGGCGCTCGGCCACGAGGTCACCTTCTACGAGCCCGACGCGTTCGACCGCCAGTCGCATCGCGACATCGACGAGCCGGATTGGGCCAAAGTGGTCGTGTATCCCGCGACCGCGGACGGCTGGCGCCGCTCGCTCGACACAGCCGCACAATCGGCCGACATGCTGGTCAAGGCCAGCGGCGTCGGCGTCTTTGATCTCGAGCTGGAGAACGCCGTCGCCGCGCTGCCCTCACGGCTGACGCGGATCTATTGGGACGTCGATGCTCCCGCCACGCTCGAGGCGATGGAAAGCGATCCGCAGCATCATCTGCGCCGCGCGATCCCGTGCTACGATATGGTCCTGACCTATGGCGGCGGCGAGCCCGTCGTATCCGCGTATCGATCGGTGGGCGCGCGGGACTGCGTGCCGATCTACAACGCACTCGATCCCTCCACGCATTTTCCGTCACCGCCCAATCCGCGCTTTGCCTGCGATCTCAGCCTGCTGGCGAACCGCCTGCCCGACCGCGAGACGCGCGTCGAGCATTTCTTCCTCGACGTTGCACGCCATCTGCCCGAAAAGTCCTTCGTGCTCGGCGGCTCCGGCTGGGACGACAAGGACGCCTCCGCCAATCTGCGCAAGGTCGGCCATGTCGGCACCGCCGATCACAACGCGTTCTTCGGCTCCGCGCTCGCCACGCTCAACGTCAATCGCGACAGCATGGCGCGCTATGGCTTCTCACCGCCGACGCGGGTGTTCGAAGCGATCGGCGCCGGCGCCTGCCTGATCACCGACGAGTGGGCCGGCATCGATCATTTCCTCGAACCCGGCCGCGAGGTGCTGGTGGCCGCCGACGGAGCCGAGGTGGCCGAGCACCTCACCGCGCTCGATCCCGAGCGGGCCCGGTCTATCGCCCGCCGCGCCCGCGCACGCATCCTCAGCCAGCACACTTACCGGCAGCGCGCCCGCCAGTTCAACGATCTCTTCGTCGCCCACAGCTCCCGAATCGAGGCAGCAGAATGAACCTCTCCATCGTCGTCATCGGTCTTTCGGTCACTTCGTCCTGGGGCAACGGTCATGCCACGACCTACCGCGCCCTGATCGAAGCGCTGGCGCGACGAGGTCACCGCGTCACGTTCCTGGAGCGGGACGTGCCCTGGTATCGGGATCACCGCGACCTGACCAAGCCCTCTGCCTGGACTGTCGAATTGTACCATTCTTCGAAAGATGTTCCGCGCCAGTTCGGCAAGCTGATCCGCGATGCCGATCTGGTGATCATCGGCTCTTATGTTCCTGACGGGATCGCGCTCGCCGAATGGACCACGACGCACGCGAGGGGCATCACCGCGTTCTACGACATCGACACGCCAGTCACTCTGGCGCGGCTCGAGCAAGGCCTCGACTATCTCTCGGCGGCCATGATCCCGCGCTTCGATCTCTATCTGTCGTTCACCGGCGGACCGGTGCCCGGCCTGATCGAGCAGAGCTACGGCAGTCCGCTCGCGCGTGTGCTTTACTGCAGCGCAGACGCGGAGATCTACGCGCCGAAGCAGGCGCCGCCGAAATGGGCGCTCGGCTATCTCGGGACCTACAGCGAGGACCGGCAGCCCGTTCTCGAGGAGCTGCTGCTGGCACCGGCGCGCACGCTGCCGAGCGATCAATTCGTCGTCGCCGGCGCGCAATATCCGGACAATATCGCCTGGCCCGCCAACGTTACGCGGATCGAGCACCTCTCGCCGAAGCAGCACCCGGAGTTCTACGCGGCGCAGCGTTTCACGCTGAACGCCACCCGCGCCGACATGAAGGCGCTGGGCTTCTCCCCGAGCGTCCGGCTGTTCGAGGCCGCCGCCTGCGGCACGCCCGTGATCTCGGACCGCTGGCCGGGGATCGAGACGATCTTCGCGCCCTCGAAGGAAATCCTGCTGGCAGCCAGCCCGCGCGAGGTCGTCGAGATCCTGCGCGACATGCCGGAAGAGCAACGGCGCACGATCGCCCACAACGCGCGGCGGCGGGTTCTCGCCGATCACACGCCCGACCATCGCGCACGGCAACTGGAGACCTATTACGCCGAGGCAGCCGCGCGGCGCCGCCGCAAGACGGCGCCACTCCCTGTCGTTCGTCCCATGCAGGTCGCCCAACTTTGAAAGGCCACGTCATGACGCTCCAGACCCGCATCCACGCATCCCGCCGCTCGCCGACGGTCCTGGTCGCCGGCGGCGCCGGCTTCATCGGATCGCATCTCTGCGACGCGCTCCTGCAACGCGGCAGCATGGTGATCTGCCTGGACAATTTGTTCACGGGAACCACCGACAACATCCGGCCCCTGCTCAACCATCCGAACTTCCGCTTCATCGAGCATGACGTACGCGATTCCATCGAGATCGAGGGCGGGATCGACCGGATCTACAGCCTCGCCTGCCCGGCCTCGCCCCGCCATTATCAAGTCGATCCGGTCGGAACGATGAAGACTTGCGTGCTCGGCTCGATCAACCTGCTCGAACTGGCGCGGCAGAAGGGTTCCCGGATTCTTCAGGCCTCCACCAGCGAGGTCTACGGCGACCCGGAGGTGCATCCGCAGCCGGAATCCTATCTCGGCAACGTCAATCCCGTCGGGCCGCGGGCCTGTTACGACGAAGGCAAGCGGGCCGCGGAGACGCTGATGTTCGACTATCGGCGGATGCACGGGACGGAGATCAAGGTCGCGCGCATCTTCAACACCTACGGGCCGCGCATGCTCGAGAATGACGGCCGCGTCGTGTCCAACTTCATCGTGCAGGCGCTGCGTGGCGAGCCGATCACGATCTACGGCCAGGGCACGCAAACCCGCAGCTTCTGCTTCGTCGACGATCTTGTGCGGGGGCTTCAGCTCCTGATGGAGAGCCCCGCCTCGGTCACAGGTCCCTGCAATCTCGGCAATCCGCACGAGGTCACGATCGAGGCCATCGCCCGTGAGGTGCTGGCATGCACCGAATCTGCGTCCCCGCTGCGCTTCGAGCCCCTGCCAAAGGACGATCCGAAGCGGCGCAAGCCCGTGATCGACGCCGCCGAGAAGATCCTGGGATGGCGTCCGAAGGTGGCATTGAAGGACGGGCTTCAAGCGACCATTGCCTATTTCGCGCTCCGCCTCGCCGGGGAAACGCCAACGCTCGTGCCGGCCATCGCCGCGCGCAGGACGCGCCACCCAGCACGTGGCCGCCTGACGATGTCCGAGCAGCCGTGAAGGCCTTGGCGGATCGGCCGGTGTGCTCGCGCAATAGACCTAAAACGTTCCGGCCACAGTGACCCGAAACACCATCGGCTCGACCGGGTGCAGCACATAGTCCATCACGCCGTTCCCGCAGACCGCGGCCGGTGCGGCATTGGCGGCGCAGAGATTGTAGAGCGTATCGGTCTTCAACAGCGAGCCATAGGCATAGGTGATCTGGTTCGCCTTGCTGTTGAAGAGGTTGAGCACGTCGAGCTGGATTCGCCAGCCGTTCTCGCTGCGGTAGCCGAGCCGCGCGTTGACGATGCCGGTCGGGCGCGAGCGGAACGCATTGTCCTCGGTCAACGGGCTCGCGCCGATGTAGCGCCAGCGCGCGCTGCCGAACCACCCGGTCTTCTCGCCAAGTGTTATTCCGGCCGATGCCACCACCACCGGAGCATTGGGAATGTAGTTGCCGGGCGCATTGCCGGTCTGCGCCTCGGGATAGCCGGCAAGCGAGGCATAGACCGCGGCCTGCTCGCTGTCATAGCCCCGGAAGCGCGCATGCGTCATTGCGAGATCCGCGTCGATGTCGATCCAGGACCGTGGCCGGTAGTGGTTGGTCCACTCGAAGCCGTAGCGGCGGCTGGCGCGCGTTGCCGAGGTGTCGCCGGCATCGCCAGCGAACAGGATCTCGGAATCCTGGTCCAGGATGAAGAGGCTGAGAGAGCTGTCGAGGCCGGGAATGATCCTGCTGCGAACCCCGGCCTCCGCGCCTCTGGTGCGCACCAGGAGCGGCGACGGCGTGAGCCTTGTCGCGGGATCGGTGGGATCCTCCGTCGTGGTCGCACCGCGGGCATCGTTCGAGTGCATGCCGTAGCCGGCGCCGAGGAAGAATTCCGTATGATTGAACGGACCAAGCACCATCCTGAATTTCGGGCTGCCGAGCGCGGCATCGGCGCGACCGGAATTTGCGGCGTTGAACAGAGAGGTGACGTCGGCGGCGTAATAATCGCCCCGCCAGCCCAACGTCGTCCTGAGCCAGTCGGTCCAGCGCACCGTGTTCTCGGCATAGACCCCGACGCTGCCCTCGCCGACCTTGTCGCTGCGGATATTGCCGATGAAGCCGCGACGGAACGTATTGGTGAGCGCGAGGTCGATCGCATCATAACGCGATTGCAGACCGACGGTGGTCTGCATCGGCAGGCCGGCCAAGGAGCCGTCCAGCGTGCGCGAGACATTGGCGCCCGCCATCAAGCGGTCGTCGTGCTGGTGGAACTGGTCGCCGAGCACGGGATCGTCAAGGAAGTAAGTGAAATTATTGAAGAGGTCGAGTTGGCTCTTCACCAGATAGGCGTTGGCCTTCCATGAACCGATGTCGTCGGTCTGCGCGATGCGCCCGGACAGCGCAAAGCGGTTGGCATGACCACCGTCGCTCGGATCTTCCGAACCATAACGGCCGAGCAAGCCGCTGGTGATGGCGCGCTGCGGCACCTGGTCGGTCGAATTCCATTTGTTGACGTAGGCCATGCCGGTGATCGACATACCGTCGGTCGCGGTGCCCTGGCTGTAGCGTACGAGGCCGTTGAGCTTTCGCACGTTGTCCGGATTGTCCCACGGGCCGTCGTAGGTACCGATCTCGCCGGCCACCAGCAGCGAACCGTCGCCAACCTTCGCGGAATCCATGCCGAGCAGACGGCGGTAACCGAAGCTGCCGGCGCTCACCTGCGCCAGCCGCCTTGTGCTGTCGATCAGGCCGATGTGAACGCTTCCGACCGAGGCGAAGTCGCCTTCGTCGGCGAAGTAAGGTCCCTTGCGCACGTCCATTGCGGCGATGGTTTCCGGGATCAGCCAATTGAGATCGGCATAGCCCTGGCCATGCGCGTGGGTGCGCATGTTGACGGGGACGCCGTCGACGATGATCGCCAGATCGGTGCCGTGGTCGAGATTGTACCCGCGCAGGAAATACTGGTTGGCTTTGCCCTCGCCGGAATGCTGCGTCACGATCAGACCGGGCACGGCTTCGAGCGCCTCGCCCGGCCGTGTGAAAGGGCGCGCGTTGATCTCGTCGCCGGAGACAGTGATCTCGCTGGCCATGCCGGCTGCGGCCCTTGCACCCGAGCCGGCACTGCGCGGATCCGACGCCTGCGCCGTCGCGGAAGACACGAAGATCCGGCGGCCGGCCGCGGGCGATCTGGCGGCACGGCGCGATGCGGCCGTCATCTTGCGCCCGGGCGCGGCGCCACCACTGACCTCGACCGGCGGCAGTTCGCGTGAGGCGTCATTGCTCTGTGCAAAGGCGCGGCCGTCATCCGCGAGCAGCGCCAGGACCGAGAGTGCCGTCAAAGCGCCGCCGTGACGACCGTGCTCAGGCCGCCTCGGTCGCATCGGTGCATTCCAAAACTTTCGTGCCGGCGCGGCGAGGCTCGTTCCCGAACATGCGGCGATAGAGCACGACCGAGACGAGCCATGCGACCGCAAACAGCGCGATCACGACAAAGCCGACATTGGCAAGCGACTCGTTGAGGTCCTCGACCAGCACCCATGCGCCGCCGGAGAGACCGAGCCGCTCGCCGATCAGGCCGAGCGCTTCGATCCCGCCGATGAACAGTGCAACCGCGACGGAGGCGCCGGTGATCGTGAGATTGTACCAGAGCTTGCGCAAGGGATCGACGAAGGCCCAGCGATAGGCGCTCACCATCAGCGCGGAATCGGCAGCGTCGACCAGCGCCATGCCTGCAGCGAACAGCGCGGGGAAAACCAGCACATCGGCGAGCGAGGCGCCGCGCGCGGCTTCGCTGGCGGAGATGCTGAGCAGGCTGATCTCCGTTGCGGTGTCGAAGCCGAGGCCAAACAGGAAGCCGAGCGGGTACATGTGCCAGGGCTTCGTCACCAGGCGGAACATCGGGCCGAGCAGCCGGGCCAGAATACCGCGGCTGGCAAGCAGCGCATCGAGTTGCGCAGCATCGTGAACGCCCTGCTCCCGCGCCGCGCGAAACGTCCGCCACAGGCCGACGAAAATGACGAGGTTGATCGCGGCAACCGCAAGCAGGAACAGCGCCGAGACTGAGGTGCCGATGAGACCGCCGATCTCCTTGAGCAGGCTGTCGCCGCCGAGGCTCACGACGCCCAGTGCCAGCAGCATGGTCGCCACCACGACGACGGTGGAATGGCCGAGCGCGAAATAGAGGCCGACGCTGCGCGGCGTCTCGGCGCCTTGCATCAGCTTGCGCACGACGTTGTCGATCGCGGCAATGTGATCGGCATCGACGGCATGACGCAGGCCGAACACCCAGGCCAGCAAGGCCGTCGCCATCACCGTCGGCCGGTCGCCGAACAGCGTGAAGGCCCAGGCCCATGCGGCGATGTTGGCGGCGACGAGCCCGCCAAGCAGCGCCACCGTTCCGGGCTCGACCGCCCGCAAAGTCCGCATCGCTGCTCGTTCCATTCGCTCGCCCTTACAGTATGACGTTTATCAAAATTTCTCATACTGGCAAGAGCAAGAGCCGGACCAGTTTCGGTCTGCCCCCTGACGAGCCGACGGAATGCGAGCCAAATGGCGGGCCTGATGGAGGAATTCCGCGTCAGCGGGATCACCGCGCCGATGCGGGATGGGCGCTCGCATTGGCAAGCAGATATCCAGTTTGACGCCGAAGTTGACGGTCGTCAGGGGGAGCTCGACCCACGCAACTGGAACCCGTTGCTGTGAAACCGCTCACATCCGATTCGACGATCCCGATGTATTCATCGTGCCGGGTGGAGATGGCAGACGGAGACGCGCATGAAATTCCTCATGCTCTCGCTAATCGCAGCCATGCTTCTCGCCGGTGCGGCCAATAGCGTGTTCAGGCCGCATGCAGTACCTCACTTCGGTCAGCCCGGCATGGCGTCCATTCAAGACATGCAGACGGGCCAAGCCGACAAGCTTCCCGAGCAGGAGCTGCAGGACCGCTCCGTCTTGTTTGCGAATGAGCTGCGGTAGGCCGGCAGGCTCGCTTTATTCGGCCGCTGCGGTCGCAGGTTGCCGCTGCCCATCGTTCGGTCCCGTTCGCGCCATCTGCTCGTCGAGCCAGAGGCTGTGGTGCTCGCGCGCCCAGTTGACGTCGACTTCGCCCGAGCCCATGGCGGCGAACGCACCTTCCATGCCGATAGTGCCGATATAGATGTGCCCGATCATCGCCGCGACGAACAGGACCGCCACAATGGAGTGGACGATCTGGGCCATCTGCATGCTTTCGATACCCGTGCCGTAGAACGGGAACATCAGCGCATAGCCGCTCGCCGCGACGAGCCCACCACCGATCACGACGATCCAGTAGATCATCTTCTGGCCGCCATTGAAGCGATTGGCCGGTGGATGGTCATGCCCGATCAGGCCGCCACCCCGCTTGGCCCATTCGATATCCACCTTATTGGGGATATTGCCGCCGATCCACATCAGGAAGATCAGCACGACCCCCAGCGTGAACGGGAAGCTCAGATAATTGTGGGCGTATTTGGCCCATTGCGACCATTCGGAAAAGGCCTCGAAACCGATCAGCGGCAATAGCAGTTGCCGGCCAAAGGTGACGTTGAGGCCGGAGATCGCCAGGATGATGAAGCAGGTTGCCGTCATCCAGTGCACGAAACGTTCGAAACCGTTGAAGCGCACGATGGTGCGGCCCGAGTGGCCGCTTTCCAGCCGAACCATGCCGCGGGTGAGATAGAAGATCATGATCAGGGCGATCATGCCGATGATGGCAACGCCGCCGATCCAGGGCAGCGTCACCATGCGGAATTCCCGCCATTCCCGCCCCTGCGGCTGCTCGAGAACGCCGGACCGCTGATCCGGAATGCTGACACGCCCTTGAATCCGGTTCAGCTCCTGCAGAAGCTGCTGCTCCTTGACCGAGCTTGCAGTCGGATTGACCTGCTGAGCACTCGCAGGCGCCGCCATCGCCAAGAGAAGCAGCGTGCAAACGCCGAACGCCAGGCGAATGAACCTTCCAAATGACGCCATCACGTCCTCCCCGGTATTTGCGCGCCCTTCTGTTGCCACCTCAGGACTCGATCGCCTCGCGATAAGCGGTCTTCCAGCCCCATGCACCCGAGCCGTAGCCGCGCTTCATGACGCGCTCCTTGTAGATCTGTGCGATGATCTCGCCGTCGCCCGCAAGCAACGACTTGGTCGAGCACATCTCAGCGCACAGCGGCAGCTTGCCTTCGGCCAGCCGGTTCGCACCGTACTTCGCATATTCCTCCTTGCTGCCGTCGGCCTCAGGGCCGCCGGCGCAATAGGTGCACTTGTCCATCTTGCCCCGCGAGCCGAAGTTTCCGACCTTTGGATATTGCGGCGCGCCGAACGGACAGGCGTAGAAGCAATAGCCGCAGCCGATGCAGAGGTCCTTGGAGTGCAGCACCACGGCATCGGCCGTGGTGTAGAAGCAGTTCACCGGACAGACCGCCGCGCAGGGCGCGTCCGTGCAGTGCATGCAGGCCATCGAGATCGAGCGCTCGCCCGGCTTGCCGTCGTTGATGGTGACGACACGCCGCCGGTTGATGCCCCAGGGCACCTCGTGCTCGTTCTTGCAGGCGGTGACGCAGGCGTTGCACTCGATGCAGCGATCAGCGTCGCAGAGAAATTTCATCCGAGCCATGTGCGTGCTCCTCTCAGGCTGCGACGATCTGACAAAGCGTGACCTTCGGCTCCTGCATGCCGGTTGCAGGATCGTAGCCGTAGCTCGTGATCGTGTTGGCGCTCTCGCCCAGCACGATCGGATCGGTGCCGGCAGGATAGTTCTTGCGCAGGTCGTTACCGCCGAGCCAGCCGCCGAAATGGAACGGCATCCAGGCGACGCCCTTGCCGACGCGTTCGGTCACCATCGCCTTCATCTTGGCCCGCGAGTTGTTCTCAGCGCCGCTCACCCAGACCCAGCCGCCGTCCTTGATGCCGCGATCGGCGGCATCAGCCGGGCTGATCTCGATGAACATGTCCTGTTGCAATTCGGCGAGCCACGGATTGGTGCGGGTTTCCTCGCCGCCGCCTTCGTATTCGACGAGACGTCCGGAGGAGAGGATCAGCGGGAACTGCTTGGCGATCCCCTTCTCCACCGCCGCCTTCTGCACCGAGAAGCCGATGTTGGGCAGACGGAACTGCTTGGCATCGGGCAAGGTCGGATACTTCTCGACGAGGTCGACGCGCGGCGTGTAGATCGGCTCGCGGTGCACCGGGATTGGATCCGGCAGACCGAACGCATTCATGCGCGCCTTGCCGTTGCCGAAGGGCACGCAGCCATGCTTCAGCGCGACGCGCTGGATGCCGCCGGAGAGGTCGAGCGCCCAGGACACCGCATCCGGATTGGCCGGGTTGACCCGCTGGATCGTCGCCATCTCGGCCTCGGTGAGATCCTTGTCCCAACCGAGCTTCTTCAGGCTCGCCAGCGTGAACTCGGGATAGCCGTCCTCGATCTCCGAGCCCTTGGAGAAGGACTTGTCGGCGAGCAGGCTGACCTTGCGCGTCGTGCCGTCGGGCAGCTTCTCCTCGCGCTCGATGCCGAAGCGCGGACGGAATGCGCCGCCGCCGTCCATGACGTGCAGATTGTTGTTGTAGAGCAGCGGCGAGCCGGGATGCTTCACCTCGGGCGAGCCCCAGCACGGCCAAGGCAGGCCGTAATAATCGCCGCCGACTTCCGGATCGTCCTTGGGGGCGCGCATCGTCACCAGGTCGAACTTGTGCTGGTTCTTCATGTGCGCCTTGATGCGCTCCGGCGACTGGCCGCAATAACCGGTCGACCAGCTTCCACGGTTGATCTCGCGCAGCACGTCCTCGGGGACCGGAAGGTTGTTCTCGACCTTGATATTCTTGAACATCTTGTCGGCGAAGCCGAACTTCTTCGCCAGCAGATAGATGATCTCGAGGTCGTCCTTGGATTCGAAGATCGGCTTGACGATCTGCTCGCCCCATTGCATCGAGCGGTTGGAGGCGACGCGCGATCCCGCGCATTCGAACTGCGTCGCCACGGGCAGGATATAGACGCCGTCCTTGCGTCCGGCCTCGACCGCCAGAGACGCCCAGGTGGTCGGGTGCGGATCGGCGATCACCAGCAGCTCCAGCGCCTTCAGGCCCTTCAGCGATTCGGGAATGCGCGTGATGCTGTTGCTGGCGTGGCCTTGCACGAACACGGCCTTGACGTTGTCCTTCTGTGCGACGTCGGCCTTCGGCAACAGCGCCGCATCGAACCAGCGCGTCAGCGGGATGCCTGGCGTCTCCATCTGCTTCTTCTCGTCGAAGCGCGAGACGAGATAGTCGTAGTCGACCTCCCAGACCCGGGACCAGTGCTTCCAGGCGCCCTCCGCGAGGCCGTAATAGAACGGCAACGTCACGATATCGAGGCCGACGTCGGTCGCGCCCTGCACGTTGTCATGGCCGCGCAGGATGTTGGCGCCGGCCCCGGCCTTGCCGACGTTGCCCGTCATCAGCAGCGCGATGCAGCTCGCCCGCACGTTGGCGGTGCCGACCGTGTGCTGGGTCTGGCCCATGCACCAGATGATGGTCGCGGGCTTGACCGTCGCGAATGTCTTGGCGACGCGCTCGAGCTGCGCCGCGGGCACACCGGTGACGCGCTCGACCTCCTGCGGATTCCATTTCTCGACCTCCTTGCGCAGGTCGTCGAAGCCGTAGACGCGCTGGGCGATGAATTCCTTGTCCTCCCAGCCGTTCTTCAGGATGTGCCACATCATGCCGTAGAGCACGGGAATGTCGGTGCCGGGACGGATGCGGACATATTCGGTGGCATGTGCCGCGGTGCGGGTCAGGCGCGGATCGAAGACGATGAAATTCGCCTTGTTGAGCTCCTTGGATTCGAGCAGGTGCTGCATGCTGACCGGATGCGCTTCCGCCGCGTTGCTGCCGATGAACAGCATCGTCTTGGAGTTGCGCATGTCGTTGATGCTGTTCGTCATCGCGCCGTAGCCCCAGGTATTGGCGACGCCGGTGACGGTGGTGGAGTGGCAGATCCGCGCCTGGTGATCGGTGTTGTTGGTGCCCCAGAACGCGCCCAACTTGCGGAACAGGTAGGCTCCTTCGTTGGTCATCTTGGCCGAGCCGAGCCAATAGACCGAATCGCTGCCCGACTTCTCGCGAACCTGCAGCAGCTTGTCGCCGATCTCGTTCACCGCCGTGTCCCACGACACGCGCGTCCACTGCCCGTTCACCAGCTTCATCGGATAGCGCAGGCGGCGATCGCTGTGCACGAGCTCGCGCACCGAGGCGCCCTTGGCGCAATGCGAGCCACGGTTGATCGGCGAATCCCAGCTCGGTTCCTGCCCGATCCAGACTCCGTTGAGGACTTCCGCCGTCACCGTGCAGCCCACGGCACAATGCGTGCAGATGCTCTTCTTGACGGTGGCGCCGGCTGCGAGCGGGCCGGCGGCGGCCGCCTCCGCCTTTCGCACGTTGCCCACCGGCATGGCCCCGAGCGCGGCGAGCGCGCCGCCGGCCAAACCGGATTTGCGCAGGAATGTGCGGCGATCAAGTCCCCCGCCCTGCCCCGCAAGGGATTCGGCGACGGAACCGCGGCGATCGGAACGCTGGTGTGTTCGCTTGATAAGCACGGGCAGCCTCCCTCTCAGGCCGGATAACGATTGACGCGGTAGAACGTCTTCACGTGATCGGATTCCTTGTAGCGCGCCTTGCGCTTCTCATCGTTGGTTTCACTGTCGGCCTGGGCGGACCCGACCAACGGTGTTGCAAGCGCCGCGCCGGCACCGGCGGTACCCAAGCCGACCTTGCGCAGGAAATCGCGGCGTCCGACCTTTGATTTCGTCTCGTCACTCATCGCATCTCTCCCGGACCGAAGCGCCTCGGTCAGCTGGCGAATGTAAATGCTTCCGTCTCGATTTCGATGAAAGTGCGGCCGAGCGCGCCGACTGCGCGATAGAAACGGGCAGTCCCCGCGTTCTCGATGTCGGCGAACAACCGCCCCATCCATGGCGACACGTGCTTTTCGAAGAAGGCGCGCTGCGCCTCGTGTGAGGCATCGAAGCGGCCATCGGCAAGGCCCGACATGATCTCGCACAGGATGGCAGCGTGATCTTCGGGTTCGGAATCGTTGGCGATACGCTCGATGCCGAGCGTCATCAGGTCGCCGCGCAGGCGCGACAAAGGCCGTTCGTTGAGAAAGCCCGTGAGATAATAGGAAGCATAGGGCAGCAATTCACCGCGGCCGAGCCCGACAAACAAATCGAAATACTCCCGCTCGACTTTCGACGGGACGGCGCTCGAGGCCGCGTCGGCGAGCGCCGCATGCGCACGACCGAGCGGCGTCGCGTCTCCGCTGAGCGCGGCGAGCTGATCGAGCAGGCGCTTCGACGGAGGCGCAGACAGCAGCGCCGCGAGCAAGACGTATTCCCGCGCGCGCGCCGCATCGATGGGATCGACGAGCTCGGCGGAGCCGGCTTGCTCACCGTAAAGATCGGGCCGCAGATCGTTTCGGGAGACGCCGGTCGCCGTTTCGACTGCAACCACCCGTTGTGCGGGCACACGGGTCCAATTCGAGACGGAGGGCTGGCTGATGCCTATTTTGCGTGCAAGCTGAGCGATGCCGCCTGCGGCATCGATCGCTCGATCAAGTCCGTCATCGCGCACGTGGACCTCCCATCCCAGTCCCGTCTGCTTGATTATCGCTTTTGTTACAAAGCAGTAGGTAGCGTAATCCGGGTTCCAGCAACGGTCAATCGCCTGCCATAGCCTGTACCTATAGTCTTTGGTCGTGGTTCAGCGCGGCAGTGCACCACCATGCGTGCGGGACCTCACAGGCTCTGCAGAATCCGCAGGTCTTTCACCCACTGTCGGTTGCACTGCAGCAGGGATTGCCAGGTGCTGCGTCTCATCGGGCGGCTCGACGACATTGGAAACAAGTGCCACATCGGCTTGATGCGATTCCGCCGGAGAATCCGCCGTTTCGATCGACGCCTCGGCAAGAGACTGGGCCGCAGACTTGGCCGCCTCGCGCACGCCGCCGACAATGCGATCGACCAGTGCGGCCAGCTCCTCCGAGGAACAATCCAGCGGGCCAAATCCCGGCATCGCCGTCGGGTCGTTGAAGTCCCATGCATTCTCCGCGAGCCCGACGAAGTCGCGAATCGCGGGATCGGTCGCCCAAGCGCGGCGAAGAGCCGCAAGGCTCAACTCGCGAGGAATCCCCTTGCCGAGGAAGGCCGTGATGTCGGTGGCAGCATTGATCTCGTCGATCGACGGCAGGCTCGACAGATCGAACTCCGTCTCGTCCTCTTTGTCCTCGGACGGCGGCGTCGGCTGCGCCGGGGCAGGTTTCGCCGGCTCCGCTCGCGACTGCTGTTTGCGGCGGGACCAACGCGCAAGGAAGTCCTCCTCACTCATTCCTTTCCGCCTTCATGTTCGCGCCGCGCCAGCGCCTCCGGATCGGCACGGCGCCGCTTGCGTTTGACGAATTCGCGCTCGACATGGTGCTCGGCCACGAAGCTTTCAATCGCCTCGCGCAGCACTTCCGGCATCGGCACGGCCTCGACGAGATTGTCGGCGGCTTCGGTAAAGCCTTCGCCCTCGGCGGGGTCGGCGGTCACCGCGGTGACTGCATAGGGCCAGACGCCTTCCGCAGGCGACAACACGACCCAGATGCTCGGACCGCCGGAGGCGAGATTGTCGCGATAGCGCGCCGTCTCCGACGGATAGAGATCGATGGTCGCACTTCCGGCATAGAACAGGGTCGTGCCGTCCTGCTCGCGAAGCACGGTCCATGGCTCGGTCGACGGCTCGTCCGGCAGGACAGCAATTCCGCGCCAGATGAAATCGACCCAAGGCGAGTCGGCCTTGCGCCGCTCGACTACGACGCCGACGGCAATCGAGAGGGACGGCAATGCCGCGGGGCTCACGTCGCCATCTCCAGCCGCTTCACCGGCAACCCGGTCAGCAGATTCTGTGGCTTCATCCGCAGCTTCTGATCCGCCGTCATCGACAGGATCAGGTAGACCGGCTCATCCCCGACATCGTCGAGGGCACGGCTGGAATCCGCAAACGTCAGCCGGAACAGCGCCAGCACGCGATCGGCGTCGCGCTCGCCGAGCTCTTCGCCGTGCCACAGACGGTCGCCGAGCCTCGTGGCATCGGCATCGAGCCCGACATACCAGCTCAGCTTCGCCTCGTGCAGCGCCCGTAGCGGCTCGATCACGACATCGATGCCGAGCAGATGGGAGACCCAACGCGTCATCGCCTGCGCCAGCGCTACAGGTCCGCGGCCGTCGGCGGTCAGGTCGAGGGCCATGTCGAACTGGTCGCTGCGGTGCCAATAGGCCTCGGCATTCTCCTCGCCCAACACCTCGACCACCGCATCGGTGGTGGCGCCGAGCATCGACATCAGCGAGAGCACCGGGGTCGGGCTCCGGCCGCCGACGACCTCCTCGTCTCCCAGCAACAAAGCGTGCTCATGTGGGAGAACGCGCTGGATCCGGAAGAACAATTCGGCCGCGCGCAGCACGAACGGGTCATCACAGCCGTCGAGCGCGTTGCGCAGGATGACGTGCACGAGCTGGTTGACGAACAGCGGCGGCAGATCGTTCGCCCCTGATCGCACCCAGGCAAGATAGGCCGCTTCGAGCGTCGGATGCCGCAGCAGAAGATCGCGGAACGCCAGCACGAACTGCCAATTCTCCCTGGCATCAGCATCGGCAATCGCGGCGATCTCGCCGGCGCCGACGGCCTGGCGCGGGTCGGCGAGCAGATCGCGATGCAGCCGGCGTTCGACCGGGCACGCGTCGTCCGGCGGCATCAGCTCGGGACGGGCAAAATAGGCTTTGAGAAATTCGTCCGTGACACGCAGGCCGCCGCCCTCGTCGCGATCGAGCAGGTGGTGACCACAGGAGATCCAGAAATCGTTCATCGGACGGTCGGCTCCCGGCCAAGATCCGCAAGCCTGAGATCGCCGTCCGGCTCGACGTCGTCCTCCATCTCGATGAACGAGAACGCCTTGCCATGCCCCTGGCCTTCCCGAAGCTGCAGCCGGCGGAACGACTCGCGGACCTCCCCGTCGCTCGAGGTGCGGTGCACTGCAATAAGCGAGCTGATGGGATGGCTGCAGAGCGACTGGGCAAAAGCGACCTCCTCTTCGGCCGCCGTTTTCGCCGCCGCCATATCCGGCGCGCCGAAACGATCGACCAATTGCCTCGCCAGCAGATCGACCAGGCCGTGGTAATCGTCCGCGGTCGCCGGAACGATCTGCGCCAGCGTCGACCAGCCCCAGGATTGCACCCCGAGGAACCCACCGCGAAACGCCGCGCGGGCCTTGCCCTCGAGCTTCGCGCCATCGCAATCCCAGAAGCGGAAGGCGCCGGAAACGGCCCATTCGCCCGGCTCTGCCGCCACGTCGAACACGAAAGTGTCCGAGGGATCGAGCGCGATCGTGCGCAGGAGTTTCACAGGCGCGGTCCTCCGAGGGCCGGATCGAGCCAGGACGGCACCGCGAGCGCCCGGATCAGGTCGCTTCGTTCGATCGTCTCCGTCCCGATGCGGCGCGTCAGGAGGTCGCCGCAATCATCTATGCGCTGTATCGTCTGCCTTTCACGTGGCATCCGCGTGAGATAGTCGCGCGCGACGCTGTCGAAGCCATCGACCCGCCAGCCGTCCAGCGCCAGCATCAGATGCCGGGCGAAGCTTTCCGTGATCTGCGCCGCGCCCGCCTCGCCAAAGCCTTCCTGGTCAAGCGCCGAGGCCAGCGGGTGGACGCCTGGATCGTCATCATTCATGGCAACCGTCCGTATCATCGCGCCGAAGACCAGCCAGGGCGGCGGCGCGTCCTCGTCAGCTCCGGAACACCAACCCATCCGTCCGCCGCCGACCAGCCCCCCGTCGATCCTGACCGCATCCGGCCAGCCGATCGTGATCGGCTTGCTCGGCGGTGCATAGGCGCGAAGCGCGTCGGTGAGCGCGACCATGCCTGCGTAGAACGCACGCCGCGCGCTGCGCAACGGCTCGGCCGGCTCGAGCACCACGGCGAACTCGGCGAGGTCGAAGCGGCCGACATAGACGAGCGTTCCGGCGCCGCTCTCCGGTGCGATGCGGCATGCATGGGCAAAAGCGTCGCCGCTCTCGCGCAATCGCACCAATGTGAACGGCGGCGGCAGGTGGATCGGTTCCGCCGTGGAAACATGGCTCACTGGGATCGACGGCAGACCGTCCTCCGCTTTCCTTTTCTTCCCGATGGATAATGTCTATACGAGGCGAAGGGCCGGCGCGAGTCCGTCGTCGTCGTCCGAAGGGCGGAGGAGTTAACCTGGAGCAGCCGTCGAAGACCATCCTGATCTGCTCGTGCGAAGACACGATGCGCCTCGACGTGGCTGCAATCCGGCGCGCATGTCCGAACAGCGAGGTCAAGAGCTTCCGCCACCTCTGCGGGGCGGAGCTCGATCATTTCCGCAACATGGCCGCGACAGAAGGCGTGTTGACGGTCGCCTGCACGCAGCAGGCGGCGCAGTTTTCGGACGAGGCCGGCGAGCGGCCTGACGCGATCGGCTTCGTCAATATCCGCGAGACGGCTGGCTGGTCCCGCGACGGCGCGCACGCCGGCGCAAAAATGGCCGCCCTGCTCGCATCCGCCTCCATCCCCGCCCCGGACTATCCGCTCGTCACCTTGTCGAGCGAGGGCGTCATCCTGATCTACGGGCGCGATGAGGCCGCGATCGAGGCCGGCCGCCTGCTTGCCGATCACCTCGACGTCACCGTGATGCTGAAGCAGCTCGATGACACGGTGCCGCCGGTTGCCACGGTGTTCCCGATCGTGAAGGGCACGATCCGCTCCGCGAAGGGACATTTCGGCGCGTTCGAGCTGGTCATCGACGATTATGCGCGTCCCCGCCCCTCCTCGCGCGATCACTTCGTGCTCGACTCGCCGCGAAGCGGGGTCACCTCGCGCTGCGATATCGTGCTCGATCTTTCCGGCGGTCTGCCAATGTTTCCCGCCCACGACCTGCGCGACGGCTATCTCCGCGCCGACACGAAAGATCCCGCCGCGGTGCTGCGCGCGGTGCTGACCGCGCGCGATCTCGTCGGCAGCTTCGACAAGCCCAGATATGTCGAGGTTGCGCCGGCGCTTTGCGCCCATTCGCGCTCGAAGCGTACGGGCTGCCATCGCTGTCTCGATCTTTGCCCGACCGGGGCAATCACGCCCGTCGGCGATCATATCGCAATCGATCCGAATATCTGCGCGGGCTGCGGCCAATGCGCGGCGGCCTGCCCGACCAGCGCGGTCTCCTACGCGCTGCCGCCCGCCGATACGCAGCTCCATAAACTTCGCGCCATGCTGCTCGCCTATCGCGAGGCCGGCGGCGCGAATGCGGTGCTGCTCTTTCACGACAGCCCGCACGGCACGCCGTTGATCGACGCCCTCGCGCGGCATGGCGACGGCCTGCCGGCGAACGTGCTTCCCTTTGCCGTCAACGAGCTCACGCAGGTCGGGCTGGAGGCGATCGTCGGCGCCTTCGCCTATGGCGTCTCTGCCGTGCGCTTCCTGCTCCGTGGCAAGCCGCGCCACGACGTGACCGGATTGACGCAGACGATCGCGATGGCTGAGGCGATCCTCGGCGGCCTTGGATTTGCGGGCCGTCGCCTCGCTACGATCGAAACCGACGATCCCGACGCGCTCGGCGCGCATTTGACTGATATCGGCACGCTCGCCGCGGTCCCGACGCCGGCAACTTTCAAGACTGTCGGCAAGCGGCGCGACCTCTTGCGGTTCGCCCTCAGCGAGTTGCATCGGCTGGCGCCGCAGCCGGTGGACGTCATCGCGCTGCCGCAAGGTGCGCCGGTCGGCGCAATCAGCGTCGAGGCCGATGGCTGCACGCTGTGCCTATCCTGCGTCTCGGCCTGCCCGACCGGCGCGCTGCGCGACGATCCCGAGCGGCCGGTGCTGAAATTCATCGAGGATGCCTGCGTCCAGTGCGGCCTGTGCCAGAGCACCTGTCCGGAGAAGGTGATCAGCCTCAAGCCGCAGATCGATTTCCGCGCTGCGCGAGCGCCCGCCCTTGTCATTAAGGAAGAGGAGCCCGCGCTCTGCGTCCGCTGCGGCACGCCCTTCGGCGTCAAGAGCACGATCGACCGCATCGCCGCCAAGCTCGAAGGCCGGCACTGGATGTATCCGGCCGGCGACAAGCGAATCGAGGCGCTCAGGATGTGCGCGGACTGCCGCGTCGTGGTCATGAGCGAACAGCAATTCGATCCGTTCAAGGGCGTTCCGGAACGAACGCCGCCGCGAACGACGGATGATTACATCCGCGAACGCAACGGCAAGGACTAAAGCGGACGCCGTCGAATCGGCGCAAGGCAATCATCTCGACGTCGCGCGGGCCAGAAATTCGGTCAGCGCGCGCCGGTCCTCGGCCGAGCCGATGCGCTGCTCCGGCATCTTGGTGCCGGGGGTGTAGGCATTCGGCCCGATTTCGAACAATCGTGCGACGGTTTCCGGCGTCCAGACGATGTCCATCGTCTTCAGTGCATCAGAGAAGCGATATCCCGGCACCGAAGCGATCTTGCGGCCGTAGAGTCCCGCAAGTGTAGGACCCGCGCGCTGCACCTCCTTGTCCGAGAGCGTGTGGCAGGCAACACAGGCCCGAAACACATCGGCGCCGTGATCGCCGGCATAGGCCGCAAGCGGGTCGGCCGGTGTGCCGACCAGGCTTGAACCGATGGGATTGCCGGTGCGGGCATTCCAGCGCCTGATCCTGCCGTCCGCACCACCCGTCATCAGTGTCTCGCGATCGGCAAGGAAGGCGACCGCCCACACCGGCAGCCCGGGCCCAACCAGGGTGCGCAGCAGGTTGCGCGACTTGCGATCGATGATCGCCACCGTGCCGCCGATCCCGGCCGCAGCGACCAGCGCACCGTCCGCCGACATGGCCAAGGCCACCACCGGCGTCGGACTGGCCGCGACCTCGCCGCTGACCTTGCCGTCCGTTGTCAGCATGCGCAGCCTGCCATCGACCGCGCCCGTGACGATTTCACCATCCGGCGCGACAGCCACCGCGTTCAGCGGCGCCGGCAAAGTCACGATGTCAGGTTGGCCATCCGGCAAACGCCAGATGCGCAGCGCAAGATCGTAGCCGACACTGACGAGCCTGCCGTCCGGCAGGAAAGCGACCCCATTGACGTTCTGCGTATGTCCTTCGAGCACGCGGGATGTGCCGTCCGACAGCGACCAGAGCCGCACTGTCTGGTCCCATGACGCCGATGCGAGAAGCGTCCCATCGGACGACACAGCAAGCGCCGCGATCGGAGCGACATGTCCCTCCAGCACCCGGTCCGGCTCCGGCCGGCCCGCCGTCCACACCGCAATGCGCGCATCGGCGCCGGCCGTGATCATGCGGCCGTCTTTGAGAAAGGCGACGGCGTTGACCCCATCGGCATGATACCGCAGCACGTGCTCTGCTGTATCTGTCCTGAGCGACCAGCGGATGACGGCGGTGTCGAAGCTGCCGGAGAGAAGGCTGTCGTCATCGGGCGAAATGGCGAGAGCCCGTATCGGGCCGCCGTGTCCGACCATGTCGGCATGCACGGACGATGCGGCAAAGATGGTCCACAGCAATGCGGCCACCTTCGTGCACAGAGCCGATCTGTTCATTCCTGGCCGCCTGCTGACATTCACCCGCTCGAGATTGCCAGAAGAGGCAACGGAAATGAATATCCTGGAACGGTCTACTTGAAACAGTCTACTTGGCCGGTGCCGTCGTGGTCTTGGACGACCCCTCCGGCGCGGGCTGCATTCCGGGCGGACTCTGGCCCTGGGGGCTTTCGGGCGGCGCACCACCCGAGCCGGTATTGATCGGACCCGTCCAACCTTGCGGCTGGAGCTGGCCCTTGTCCTCGGGAGGCGTTTGCCCCGTCGGCGAGTTGGTTTGCGCCGGCTGGGCCAGGGCGCCCTCGACAATGCAAAGTGCTGCGAAGCACAGGATCGTTCTCGGTAATTTCACGCCAAGCCTCCGATGCGCTCACCAGGCCTGCAGAAAACTTGCAAGACCCGCATCCGTTCCGGATCGTGCAGCGCAGCAGCGCCGAGCTCCGGTCCCTTGGCTCGATGGGCGATGCGTCTTTCCGCCGATCCCGTGTTCAAAAGCCCATAGCGGGCGGATGGCTGATGCGATCGACGAGCTTGCTCGCCGCAGGCCCTGTCGTATAGATGGCGTGGTCCAATCGAGGGAGGCTGAGGATGAAGGCTTTTTTGCTTGGCTGCGTCGCGGCCGTGGTGATCGCGGTTGGTGGCATGGTGATCCTCGATCGCGTGCAGGAGCCCGCCGCGCACGCGTTTGCCACCACCGGGGTGCGTCTCTGAGAAGGCTCACTCGCGCTTGAGCCCGATCGGCCCGAGGATCGGAGCGGAGGGAACGAGCTCGACCTTGCGAACCATAGCTTTCCTGCAGCCGAGGATCGTAGATCATTGCCTGCGCCATGCAGACGATGGCGCCGCGCAAGGTGCGCTCCATGCGCCATTTCCGCCTCCGGCTTCAGAATTTGGTAACCATACGAGCATGGTTGAACGCATTGGCGCAAATCGCGCGGCGGCAGTGTCTGACCTGTAACGGCCTTGGTATAAGCGCAGCTACGGTTCGAACGACGTTCGCGGATGATCCGGTTTCCTTGTGCGCATGAATAAGCCCAGCAACACGTTCGACATCGCCATCGAGCCGTCGTTCGACTTTCTGTCTCCGGAATATGCAGAGCTGTTCGATCGTTCGGCTGCCACTGCCTTCCAGCATCCGGTCTGGTTGCATAGCCTCTACACCAGGCTCGCGCCGGAAACGGATGCAACGGCTCTGGTCGTCGTGGTGCGCTACCGCGACACCGGCGCCCTTGCCATGGTGCTGCCGCTGCTCCGGATCCGGCGCGGTCCGATACGGACCGTCGAGTTCGCCGACTTGCGCGTTTCCGACTATCTGGCACCGGTCTGCAGCCCGGACGTGTTCTCGCAATTGCTCCATGATGCGGCTGCATGCGCGCAGATTCGGCGCCTTGTCCGCCCCTTCGATCTGCTGCGAATGGCCAAGCTGCCTGACGGACGGCTTCCGATCGAGGACCTCCTCGCCACGTCCCGCCGTGTCTCGATGAACACCAATGCTTATGCCACGGTTCTGGTCGCGCCGTACGAGCAATGGCGGGCCAGTGCGATGGATCGCTCCTACCAGAAGGAGCTCGCCAAGAAATATCGCCAGCTGCAGAAGAAGGGCGCGCTGAGCTTCTCATGCTGCAGCGACAGCGCCGCCGTGCTCGAGACGATGGAGGTGATGAGGAAGTTTCGCGGCCCGCGCTTTCACGCACAAGGCGACGGAGACCTGCTGCAGCGGCCCGAATATTACGGCTTCTATTCCGACGTCGCCCTTCGGGGCCTCGGCTCCTTCGTTCGCCTCTATGCCATGAAGATGGACGGCGAAGTGATCGCCGCCGTGCTCGGATTGTGCCACCGCGACAGCTTCCTCGTCATCATGAGCGCCTTCGACATCGCCGGCTACAAGAGCCAGTCCATCGGCGCGCTGATGTTCGAACAAGTGGCGCGGGATTGTATCGAGCGCGGAGATCAGATGCTCGACTTCACCATCGGCGACGAGCCATACAAGAAATCGTTCGGCGCACAGGCTTCACCGATGTGGGAGATCACGCAGGTCGGCAGCGCCGTAGGCGCAATCGCCCTCTTCGCGCTGAAGCAGGCGCCCTGGCTCAAGCTGGCGGCCAAGCGGCTCTCCGATTTGAAGGTTCAGCCCGCCCACACCGCGAGGCCCACGCGCTGACCGGCGGGGGGTCGCAGAGATCAGGCGCGCAATACGCCGCGGACGCGGCCAAGCCAGCCCGGATGCATCTGATCGACGCGGTGTGCAAGACTGCGCCGCAGGAAGTGCAACCGTCGCCGCACGTCCCAGCCGATATCGTTGCGCGAGGTCAGCGCCTGGCGGAAGCGTGCCATCTTCAGCGATTGCTGATCCGCCGCGATCTTGTCGCGATCGGCATAGAATTGCGAGATCTTCTCCAGGCCCATGCCTGCAGTCATGAGCCATCGCGGCACATATTCGGTGCAGAGACGGTCGACGTCCACGAGCAGGCGGGCGACGCCCGTTCCGGCCGCAGGACAATTGGTCTGGAACGCATCGCCGATGAGCACGATTCCGGGCCGGAGATGCCCCTCGACGACGGTCAGATCCATCACCCAGTTCTGGACGCGATCGGTCACACGGAAATCGCCGAGGTAGCTCCGCAATCCCGGCAGCAGGCGCAAAACTGTCGCCTCCGGTTCGCGGCGCAACTCGCGCATAACAGGATCGGTCGGATCGCGGAACATGAAGAGATTGGCACGCATTCCGGCGTGGACGGGAAACAGGCTGAGATAGTCGATGCCATCGGCGGTGCGTTCGCCGTAACAGGTCAACGCCTCGAAATCGAACGGGGTCCCATCCTTGCGCGCGATCGTGAAACCGAACGACACCGAATGGCGCTCGGCAAGCACGCGCCGCCTGATGCCGAGCTTGTAGCCCAGGGCTCCCGCCATGCCGGTGGCCAGAACGACGAGGCGCGCCGTCACGCGCCGCCCGGAGGCGAGCTCGAGATGCTGGACATCGCCGCTGCTGCCAATCGCTGTGACCTCGTCGACGATCAGGTTGGAAGGATCCGGAAGCTGGCGACGCGCCATTGCGACGAGATCGGCATAGGCAAATCCGTAAGCCCTGCCGACGCTGACATCGACCACCTTGCCCTCACGGATGTTGAGCACTTGATCATATCGGCACGCGACATCTTCGAGCGCATCGAGAAAGCCGAGCTTACCGAACAGCTCCAGCTGATGGCCGCCGATCTTCTCGACCCGAAACTCATCCGGATGGACTGCCCGCTTGTCGATCAGAGCGACGCGACGCCCTGCCCGCGCCAGCACGGCCGCCGCAAGCGATCCCGCAAGACCGCCACCGACGATGGCGACGTCCGAGTCGATGGTTGCGGTCTCGTCCCCGTCGACCGGCTCGGTCACGGTTCTCGTCATGGCTCCGGCTCCCACGGTTAACAGCGTCTGCAGTGCAATTCTCTCGCCTGATGTCGCATCGCAGGGCCGGGTGCGAACATTTCCTGAGATTGAGGTTAATGACCGCAGGTGCCCAGTTCGCCGACTCGCCGCGGCACGCGTCTTGCTGTCCCGAAACCATTCTGCACGCGAGCCCCGGATCTCGCCTTCTCAGTCGTCGATGCGGCGTTATGCCGTCCGTCGCGCGAGTTGAAACTCGCAGATGTTGGACAATGGAGACAGCGATGTTCCAGAACGAAGCAACCCGTATCACCGCGATCGCCGAAATCCTCCAACTCGTCCATTAACACTCGCGATTGCTCGACATGCTAGGTTCTCGCCGGTATCGGAACATGTCTCGTCAGGGGAGCGCGGCTCCCTTAACCCTTCCATGATCGCATCCATTCTCCAGTTCATGCGGCGCGACGTCACGCGCGGCGTTGCCGGGACCATCCTGCTCAAGGTCGGCAGCGGCGTGCTCGCGTTCGCGTTGTTCTCGCTGGCTGCGCGGACGATGTCACCTGACGGCTTCGGCATCTTTGCGACCTGGCTGTCGGTCGCGCAGATCGCAGCCGTCGTGGGACTGGTCGGCCAGGAATCCCTGCTGGTGCGATTCCTGAACGAATATCAGGTCGGCGAAAGGCCGGACCTTACCAAAGGCGTGCTGCAATCGAGCTTGAAGATCGCCTCGGTCGCAATGCTGATCGTGATCGGCGGGATCGCGATCGTCGCGAGCATGAGAGGCGACTGGTGGCTGCTGATCCTTGCGGTGTCGGCCTACACGGCCGTCAATGCCGGATTGATGCTCGGCAGCCAGATCGCGCGCTCGCTGGTCAGCATTATCATGGGCGAAGGAAACCGCGAGTTCCTTTGGCGGGCCCTCGTCGTCGTGTTCCTGCTCGTCATGCTGCTCGCCCATCGCCAACTCGATCCGGCCGAGCTGTTCGCGGCGATGACGGTCGCCATGTCGGTTGGCCTTGTTGCGCAGATCGTATCCGTCGCGCGCGTGCTGCCGGATCTGCGCAGTACGCCGGCGCGCTCGGAGACGTCACGCTGGCGATCAAGTGCCCTGCACTTCTGGCTCGCATCGATCCTCGAAGTCGCCAACCAATATCTCGACGTCATTCTGGTCTACTGGATGCTGGATCCGACGACCGCGGGAATCTACTTTGCCGCCTCGCGCCTCGCCAACATTTTCGCCATGGTGTCCGCGGCGCTTTACACGTTCGGTGCGCGCCGGCTCCCGTCGCTCTATTTCAGCAAGAACCACGGGGAGTTCGAGCGGACCTCGCGCTTGATGGCGGAAGTGACTGCGCTCTGCGTCGTCGCCGGTCTCGCCACGATCTGGATCGGCGGCCCCTATCTCCTCAACCTGTTCGGACCTCATTTCGCCGAACAGCATTCGGTCCTGATCGTGCTCGCAATCGGAACCGCCATCCAGGCGGCGGGCGGCCCCGCTGCTGCGATCCTGCAACTGACCGGTCATGAACGAATCTATGTGCCGGTGGTCGCCGCCAACGTCGGGCTGCGGCTCGTCGGATTTCTCGTCCTGGTCCCCTTCCTCGGCGTGCTTGGCGCGGCGATTTCGACGACCGTGTCGCTCGCGCTCGCGACCATCGCCCTGAACGTCCTCTGCCGCCGGCGCAGCGGGGTGGATCCTTCCGTTCTCGTGCTCTTGCGCTTCCCTGCATCGAGGCGCGGCAACTATGCCGTTCGCAGCGCGGACTCGCGTGACTAGATGTCATCACGTGCCGCTGGGCTCAACGCACAGGACCGTTTGGTTAACGCGCCAGCCGGGAACCAGCTGAAATGCAGCGCCAACGACACCGTCGCCATGGCGCCGCATTAACTCCGTTTGTTGCTAGCCGGTGTCCGCGGGATGCCCGCATGATAGGTACGGAGTTAAGAAGGTGAAGATTTCGTTGCTTTAGCGGGTCGGGATCCGTGCTCCACTATCAGCCGAACAAGGACCTGGACGAGACGAGCGCGACGGCACCTGCGCGGAACGGCGGTGGGCGAAAACTCCACGTGCTTCTTGCGCAAACCCAGGCCGAGAACGCCGGTGCACAGGAGATCTCCCGGCTGCTCGGCGCCGGGCTGACCGCGCGCGGTTACCGGGTCACCAACCTGTTCTTCTTCCGCAAATCGGACTCCTTTGACGAGCCGCCCGAGACGCTCTATTGCGCGCCGAGCCGACCGGGCAATCCGCTGGCGCTGCTGCGGATGCTGTGGACGCTCGGCCGCCACATCAGGGCCACCAGGCCCGACGCCGTCCTGACCTTCCAGCATTTCGGCAACGTCATCGGCGCCGGCGTCACGCGCCTCGTCAGCCGTGCACCCGTCGTCGCCAATCAGGTTTCATCCGCGCTGGCGATGAGCTGGCCGGTCCGCACCGCCGACATCGCCATGGGCAGCCTCGGCTTCTTCGACTGCATCACGCTCAATTCGCAGGACATGGAGCGCGAATATTCGCGCTACCCCGCGGCCTACCGGTCGCGCATGGTGCATGTGCCGCACGGCTTCGACGACAAGGCCCTTACCCTGTCGAAGGAGGCGGCACGAGGTCAATTCAACCTGCCACCGGACCGCGTCCTGCTCGGTTGCGCGGCACGGCTGCATCCGCATAAGCGGCTCGATCTGGCGATCGGTCTGCTGCCGGATCAACCGTCCTGGCATCTTGCGCTGGCCGGCCAGGGAGCCGACGAGGCCCGGCTGAGGCAGCTCGCGAACGACTTGAACGTCGCGGACCGTCTGCATTTGCTGGGAGAGATTCCTCCTGGCCGGATGGCGGACTTCCTTGCTTGTCTCGACGTGTTCGTCTTTCCGACCCAGGCCGAGACCTTCGGTCTGGCCGCGGTCGAGGCCGCCAACGCCGGTGTTCCCTCCGTCGTGACCGATCTTCCCGTCCTGCGCGAGGTATTGTCCTACGAGGGCAGACCGACGGCGCTCTTCGTCGATGCCTCCGATCATGCGAAGCTCTCCGCGGCGGTCTCCAGGCTGGTAACCGACAAGCAATTACGTGACGAGCTGCGACAAAACGCCAAAGGCCTGCGGCTGCGCTATTCGGTAGATGCCATGGTCGAGGAATACGTCCGGATTCTCGACCGGGTCGTTTGACCTGATACGTCGGAACAGATTGGCTCGACATGATCATCGAGTTTCGCTGTGAACGTGACTATGCGCGGCGCTGGATGGACCGCAGGACGCTGTCGGTCGACGGCCGGGACATGTCGGTGCAAGTTGCATGGACGGCAACGGCGGAGCCGCGGCCGGCAGGTCTCGATGCGCTGTTCGAGCTCGAACGCATCGTGTTGCACAAGGGCAAGCACAGCGCCGCCGACAGGCTGACGATCAGCTCCGAACCAGCACGGGTCAGCATCGGCACCGGCGACGTAATCGTCGATTTCACGAATGCCCCGCGCGATCCGGCGAGCCCGGCCCGGCTGTATCTGCGGCCGCTGTTCAACGGCGTCGCAGGCGAAAATGCCGCGCTCGCCGCCATCCTCGCCGGCGACCTGCCCGTGATCGAGATCGTCAACGAGATCGACGGTTCGGTCCTCGACCGCGGCCATCCGTCCGGTGAGATTGCTGCGGGCCTCAGTGGTGCGCTCGAAACGATCATGGCGCGGACCCTGACCATGCTGGCGGCGATCCTGTCGGGAAGGCCGCGCATCGTGCCGCACCTGCCGCGCCCCGCTTCAACTGTCCCGCACCGCGGACCCGTTGGCTACGTGGCGCGCGGCCTTGCCGTATCGATCGCCAAGGAGATCTATCGCCTCTGCTGCTATGCCCCGCATTGGCATATCGGATGGCGCTTCAACGACGGCCCGGGCGTCTGGCAGACCGGAGACCTGTCAGGTCCAAGCTGGAACGTTCTGGGAGATCCTGGAAACCACTTCTACGCCGATCCGTTTCCCGTCACGTGGCAGGGACGGACCTTCGCCTTCTTCGAGGATCTCGATCACCGTGTCGGAAAAGGTATCATTTCCGCGATCGCGTTCAACGACGCGGGGCCGATCGGCGAGGTGATGCCGGTGCTGGAGGAGCCCTGTCACCTCTCCTATCCGTTCCTGATCGAGGACGATGGCGAGCTGTGGATGATCCCGGAGAGCTCGACCCGCGGGGACGTCGCCCTCTACAAATGCACTCGGTTTCCGGACAAATGGGAGCGATACGCAACGCTCCTTTCCGGCCTCGAGCTGGCCGACGTCACGATCACGCGCCACAACGGCCTGTATTATCTGTTTGGCGCCTGGCGCGACGGAACGGGTGGCTATTCGGATTCGCTGGCGATCTATTACGCCGATCGGCTCTTGGGGCCTTGGCTTCCCCACGCCAGCAATCCCGTCTTGATCGACCGCGCCAGCACGCGGCCGGCAGGAAACTTCGTCACGCTCGATGACAGACTGTGGCGACCGGTCCAGGATTGCACCGACGGATACGGCGCAGCGCTTGCCCTGGCGGAAGTGGTCGAGCTGTCGCCGACGGTATTCAAGCAGGTCGTCCGCCACACTCTGAAACCCGGACCGGCATGGCCGGGCAGGAAGCTGCACACCTTGAATCGCTGCGGGCGGCTCGAGCTGATCGACGGATCGCGCGTCCAGCCCAAGACCAATCTCTTTACGAGCGCAATTCCATCGGCCGTGTCACCTGCGCGAACCAATCCCTCCACCGCCGGCTAGCAGCCGCGCGTCTTCGCGCCCGAGTACGCGGCTAAGAACGTGTGCGATCGTTCCGGCCTGCGATGCGTTGCCGCGCCAAGCCACGATCTGGTCGGGACGTATCAGGGCGAGATCCGCCTCATAGAGATCGCGCAACGATCTGGGTAGCGTGACGAGCTTTACGTCGGCCCCGATCGCGCGAATGGTGTCAGCGAATGACGCATGGGCCGACATGACGTCCCCAAACTGAAGCAAGGTCCATTCGAATCCGAACTGGTCGTATAGCGACATGCCGTCCTCCAGCCACGCATGCGGTGGGCGGCCACCGGGAGAGGCGGTGGGAACGTAGACGTTGGCAGCATCCGGCGGCGGCTCGCTACCATCGGGGACGATGATTGGGGAGCCGTCGTAGCGTCCGCCGAAGGTGACGCCGGGGATGTTGAACTCGGCACGGGCGTGCTGATTGAGATAGGCACCCGCGATTCGCCGCGCCTTGTGGCCGGCCTCCGTGGCATCCTCGATCTCCGGCGCCGGCGCGAAGAGGCCAAGCGAATCGGCGAAGCGGCGCGCATGATCGGTGTTGCGGAGCGCCACCGGACGCCGCTCGACCTCGTAACTATTGAGCAGTGCCGCCGGGCTCACGCCCTTGACGACGCTTGCGAGCTTCCAGCCGAGATTGACCGCATCCTCGATGGCGGTGTTGTAGCCGAGCCCGCCGGTCGGCGTGAACAGATGCGCCGCGTCGCCGCCGAGGAAGACCCTGCCCCGCTGCATCCCGCTTGCCACCAATGCGTGACCGGCGGTCCAGGTCAGGAAGGACAGAACTTCGCAATCGATCGGCGCACCGCAGGCGCGCTGGAACGCGGCTTTGGCCTGGTTGATCGTGATCGCAGTTTCGTCCTCGCCCGGTCGCAACTGGGTGTGGAATGCAAACTCATCACGACCGTTCACCGAGGCCATGAAGGCGCGGCGGTCGCCGTTGAAGCAATTGTACATCCACGCTTTCGCGTGGGGAACGCGCGCGTAGAAATCGGGCGAGCGGAGATAGACCGCCAGCATGCGGCCGCCCATGAAGTCGCGCTGCGTCCCGCTCTCGCCGCCATAGACGATCCCGAGCGATTGCCGGACCATCGAGCGCGGCCCGTCGGCCCCGACCAGGAAGTCGGCGCGGACCCGAAAGCGGCTGCCATCGTCGAGACATTCGATATTGCCGGCGATACCGTCATCACTTTCCGTGTAGCCGATCAGCCGGTGACTGTAGTTGAGCTGGATTCCGGGCAGCCGTTCGGCGTGGCGGCGCAGCACCGCCTCGACATATTTCTGCGAGACCCGATGCGGCAGCTCCGCCGCGCTCCAGGAGCCTGACATGCCCTTGATCAGCTCACCCGCCCGCGACGCTGACGGCAGCGCGAACCGCGCCAGCTCGTATCCGGTATAGCGCGTGAAATATGCGACATCGGTCGGGTAGTCCGCGGGCAGACCTTCGCGCCTGATCTCGTCGGCAAAGCCCAGCCGCCGATAATGCTCCATCGAGCGCGCCTGCGTCGCATTGGCTTGCGGGTTGAAGGCCGTGCCCGGCTTTTCGTCGACCAGGATCGCGGACACGCCGCGGCGGCCGAGCTCGTTGGCCAGCATCAGCCCGCAAGGGCCCCCGCCAACGATGAGCGCCGCGGCCGTCAGACGAATTTCCAAGATGCTTCTCCCTACCAACACCAACCTGCATGGTAAGGACACCTGACTATTTCGTCAAGCTGCCTGACTAATCCGGGTCATCGAGCGTGTCGAATTCCGTGCCATACACCGCGAGCCCCTTCAGGATTGCATCCATCGTGGCCTTGCCGAGCTCGACGCGCATCTCCCGCTCGGCGATGTCGACGGCATCACGGAACGCATCGAGCCATTTGCGTCCGGCCGGCGTGAACACGACGATGCGCGCGCGCCGGTCGGTCGGATCGGCGATGCGATCGACGAGGCCGAGCGCGGCGCATTGGTCGACCAGCTCGCCCATCGCCTGCTTGCTCATGGAGGCGCGGCGGGCGAGCTCGGTGAGCCGCGTCCCCTCCACGTCCAGATTGCGCGTGAGGCTGACATGGGCGATGCGCGTCTCGTCGTGGCCCCGCTCGGTCATCAATTCGAGCACACGGCCTTCGAAGCGCCGCACCGCGTTATTGAGCAGGCGGCCGATATTGGCATGCCGCCACGCGGTGCCTGACGTCGTGGATTTCACCGGATCTGCTTTCCGAATCGACCGAACGAGATCGTGGAAAGCTAGCACAGGCATTGCTGCGTGCTACTGGTGAGCACGCGAGGTATCGGCGGCGGGCGGCGCGATCGAACCGCCACCCGCCATCTCTCGTGCTTCGAACGCCCCGATGCCTTACTGCGAGCGATCCGAGGTCCAGCCCTTGTACGCGGCAACGTTGTCCCTGGTCACCAGCTTGGACGGCAGCAGCTCGACGGTCGAAGCCGGCTTCTGGCCGTTGAGAATGCCGACGCCGACCTGCACGGCCCGCCGTGCCATGAAGAACGGGTCCTGCGACGCCGATGCCTGGATCTGCGGCGACTGCGGATCTTTCAGCGCGGCCTCGATATCGGGCGCGCCGTCGACGGCGGTGATGATCATGCCGGTTCGGTTCTGCTGGCGTGCCGCAAGGTCGGTGCCGATCGCCTGCGGATCGTTGATGGCGAATATGGCGTCGATCTTGGGGAAGCGGGTCAGATAGCCCTGCGCGACGGTGAGGCCGCCCTCGCGCGAGCCCTTGCCGTCCTGGTCGCTCGACAACACCTTGATGCCGGGATTCTTCGCGAACACGTTCTTGCAGCCGACCACACGGTCGATCACGGCGGAGACCTGCGGCCCGTTCTCGATGATGACGTCACCCTTGCCGCCCAATTTGTCGACGATGTACTGGCAGGAGATCTCGCCGGCCTGCACGTTGTTCGTGGTCACGGTGGCATCGGCGCCTTCGGCCGCGGTGTCGACAGCGACGACGACGATGCCTGCGGCTTGCGCCTTCTTGATGGCCGGCCCGATCGCCTTGGGATCGCCGGGATTGAGCAGGATCAGGTCGACGCCAGCGGCGATGAAATTGTCGATCTGGGTGACCTGCTTGCCGAGGTCGTATTCGAAGCCGACCGTCGTGATCTTCACGTTGGGATTGGTCTTCTTGGCCTCGAACTCGGCGCCCTTCGACAGCGCGACGAAGAACGGATTGCCCATCGATCCCAGCGAGACGCCGATCGACTTGAGCTCCTTGGCGAAGGATGGTGCGGTGGTGAGGGCAAGCGCCATGGCGGCGCCGGCGAGCATGATCGTCTTCAACATGGACTTCCTCCCTGGTCTGTCTTCGTCCCCGGCGCGGCAGACCAGTTGCCGCAACGGAATCTCGTCTCAAGCCATGCGCACGCCGTTGCGCGCCAGACCTTTCACGTTCTCGCGGAGCCTTGCAGCCGGTAGCGGTCCAGCGCCACGGCACCGATGATCACCAGGCCCTTGATCACATATTGCCAGATGTCGGAGACACCGATCAGGATGAGCCCGTTCGAGAGCACGGCGATGATGAGCGCACCGACCAGCGTGCCCCAGATCGAGCCGATGCCGCCGACGAACGAGGTACCGCCGAGGATCACCGCGGTGATTGCATCGAGCTCATAGGACTGGCCGAGCTGGAGTCCGTTGGCTGCGTAGAGCCGCGCCGCCTGCATGGCGCCGCCGAGCCCGGCGAAAAGTCCGGAGATGCCGTAGACGAAGATCAGGACGGCCCAGACCTTGATGCCGGCAAGCCGCGCTGCGCTCTCGTTTCCGCCCACGGCATAGATATGCACGCCGAGCACGGTCCGGCGCAGCACCAGCCAGGAGACGAGAATGACGAGCAAGGCGATTACTGAGAGCCATGGGATCGACGCGACTCCGGGAATGAGCGTCAACGAGCCGTTGCCGATGAAGGCATAGGGAATGGAGGGATTGAACACGGTGGTGTCGGCCCCGAGCAGCCGCGCCAGGCCGCGCACCGCGGTGAGCGAGCCGAGCGTGACGATGAAGGGCGGCAGGCGCAGCAGCGCAATCAGCGCGCCGTTGACGATGCCGAAGACGAGGCCGGTGAGCAGTGCGGCCGGCAGCCACAGCATTCCGAGCTCCGGCATCTTGGAGAGCGTCAAACCCGCCATCGCGGAGGCCGCCAGGATCGAGCCGACCGACAGGTCGATGCCGCCGGTGAGGATGACGAAGGTCATGCCGGCGGCGAGCACGGTGTTCACAGCGGCCTGCTGCAATACGATGCCGAGATTTTGTCCTGTGAAGAAGCGGCCTTCGGACAGCACGTTGAAGCCGATGCAGAGGATCAGCAGCACCGGCAACATGCCGAGCGCGCTGATCAGCATCCTCATCCGCTGGCGTCTTGTTTCCGCGGCAGCGCCATTGGTCGTCGTCGATGCCGGCTTTGCCTCCGCAGCACCATTGTCAGGCATCGAGATGCTCCATCCCCGTGGCAAGCCCCATGATGTCTTCCTGCGCCAGCGGCGAATTCGGACCGCGGCTGACCTCGCCGGCAATGTGCCCGGCACGCATCACGATGACGCGGTCGCAGATGCCGATGATCTCGGGCAGATCGGACGAGATGACGAGGATCGCGGTGCCGGCCTTGGCGAGATTGTCGATGATCGAATAGATTTCCGACTTGGCGCCGACATCGACGCCGCGCGTCGGCTCGTCGAGAATCAGGACCTTCGGCGCGATGGCGAGCAGCCGCGACAGCAGCACCTTCTGCTGGTTGCCCCCTGACAGGCCGCCGGCGGGAACGCCGGCATTGGCGGCGCGGATGCTGAGGCCTGCAAACGCGCGGTCGGCGCGCTCGCGTGCCTTGTCGCGGTCGAGAAACCAACCGAGCTTCGCGTCGCGGCCGAGCACGGCGAGGTTGATGTTGTCCAGGCACGACATGTCGAGAAACAGGCCGAGCGCCTTCCTGTCTTCGGTCAGATAGGCAATGCCGGCCTCGAGCGCCTCGCCCGGCGTGCGGATCTCGACCGGACGCCCCTCCAGCTCGAGCCGGCCGGAGGTTTTTGGCGACGCGCCGATGATGAGATGCGCAAGCTCGGTGCGACCGGCGCCGATCAGGCCGGCGAGGCCGACCACCTCACCCGCATGCACGGTGAGAGAGCAGCCCTTGACGCGCCCGCCATCGGCCATGTCGATCGCCGCGAGAACGGGATGCCCCCGCCCCGCCTCCGGATCATGGTCCTTCTTGTAGAACGAGGAGACGTCGCGACCGACCATCAAGCGCACGATGGTGTCGGCGCGGATCTCGGGCTTGTCGAGCGAGCCGACCAGGCGGCCGTCGCGCAGCACGGTGACGCGATCGCCGAGCGCATAGACCTCGTCCATGCGATGCGAGATGTAGATGATGGCAAGGCCCTCGGCGCGAAGCTGGCGGATCAACGCGAACAGCCGCTCACTTTCGGCGGCCGACAACGAGGTGGTCGGCTCGTCCATGATGAGGATTTTCGATCTGACGTGCAGCGCACGGGCGATCTCGACCAGCTGCCGCTGCCCCATGGACAGATGCGCCACCAGCGTCGAGGGCAGGAAGTCCGCGCCCAGGCGCTTCAGGATCGGGCCGACGCCCTCGCGCATTGTGCCGCGCGCCAGCAAGCCTGACCGCGATATCTCCCGTCCCAGATAGATGTTCTCGGCAACGCTGAGATTGGGAGCGAGCGACAGCTCCTGGTAGATGATGGAGATGCCCGCCGCGCGGCCGCCGAGCGGGCCTTCGATCCGCACCGCCCTGCCCTCGATGCGGATCTCGCCGCCCGGGTCGGGCCGGTAGGCGCCGGACAGGATCTTCATCAGCGTCGACTTGCCGGCGCCGTTCTCACCCATCAGGGCGTGAATTTCGCCGGGATAGACGGTGAGATCGACGGCCCGCAGCGCCTTGATGCCGAAGAAGGTCTTCGAGACCCCGCGCATCTCGAGGATCGGATCGTTCATCGTGCCTCCCGGCGCACAATGCGTTTCCCACCCGCGTCTCGTTTCTCGGCAACGCGGTTTGGTCATTAAACAAAAGCGGGTGACGCAGGGCAATACCGAAGGCGAATATACCGAAGTATGCAAACCAGATTGGGCCAGCTAGTGGCGCGGCCGATACAGGTCGCGCCAGGCGGGAAGCCGTTCAGCGTAGGCATCGACCAGTGCAGCGTCGGGCTCGAATGTTTCGATGCGCTGCGGCTGCATGCATACGTCACCGATTGCCTCACCCGTGACAGCAAGCCGCCCCAATCTCGCCGCACCGAACGCGGCGCCGGTTTCACCTCCGGCAAAGCGATGGATCGGAATGCTCAGCACGTTCGCCAGCACCGAGAGCCAGAAGGTAGAGCGTGAACCGCCGCCAATCACGTCGGCCTCCGCAATCCCGATGCCGGCATCCGCGAGCGCATCGCGGCAATCGGCTAGCGCGAAGGCAACGCCTTCGAGCACCGCCTGCACGATCGCCGCGCGATCGGTGCCATGGCTCAGGCCATCCAGCATGCCGCGCACAACGGGATCGTCGTGCGGCGTCCGCTCACCGGCGAGATAAGGCAGGAAGCTCACGGGCGACGGCGCCTGCGGTCGTGCTCCAAGCGGCGCCAGCAGCTCGGCCTCGGCGGCGCCGAACAGGCGCGCGAGCCAGGCAAGGCAGGAAGCGGCCGAGAGGATCGCGCCGGCCTGAATCCACATCCCTGGAATGGCGTGGCAGAACGTGTGCACGACACGGTCGGGATTGGCGGCGATCCGGTCGGTGGGGACCATGAGCGCACCCGAGGTTCCCAGCGACACGAAAGCGGCTCCCGGCCGGATTGCGCCGATGCCGATGGCGCCCGCGGGATTGTCGCCGGCCCCACCCGCGATCACCGGCTGCCTGATCATCCCCCAGCGCCGCGCGAGTTCGCTGCGCAGCGTGGTTGCGGGCGCGCATCCCTCGACCAGGCGCGGCATGTGCTCGCGCGACAAGCCGCTCGCTGCCAGCGCTGCGTCCGACCAGTCGCGGCGCGCGACGTCGAGCCACAGGGATCCCGAGGCATCCGAGACATCCTCGACGGCCTCGCCCGATAGCACCAGTCGCAGATAGGCCTTTGGCAGAAGAACGAGTTTCGTCGCCGCGAAGATCTCGGGCTCGTGCGTGGCGATCCAGAGCAGTTTTGGCGCGGTGAAGCCCGGCATCGCCTTGTTGCCCGTCACTTCGCGCAAGGCGGGCCAGCGTTGCTCCAGGATATGGCACTCGCTGGCCGATCGTCCGTCGTTCCAGAGAATGCAAGGCCGCAGCGGCCTCAAGCTTGCATCAAGCAGCGTGGCGCCATGCATCTGGCCGGACAGCCCGATGCCTGCGACCGCTGCCAACGCATCGGCATGCGACGCCTTGAGAGCATCCAGCGTGGCGAAGGTCGCACCGATCCACTGCGCCGGATCCTGCTCGGAATAGCCCGGTTGCGGCGAGACGGTCGCGAGCGACCGGCTCTCGCTTGCGATCACGCGCTGGGCATCATCGACGAGAACCGTCTTGACCGCCGACGTGCCGAGATCGATGCCGAGATACATGGCTGCTTCCCGCTCACTTCGCCGCGTCGATCCAGATCCCCGGCTCTGAATGCTCCCGGATGTAGCTGACGAGGAAGTCGGAGAACACCCTGATCTTGGCAGGCAGCCTGACGCGGTTCTGATAGGCGATGTTCATGGTGAGCAACGGCAGCTGCCAATCGCTCAGGACAGGCACCAGCCGCCCAGCCGCGATATCGCCCTGCACGATATAGAGCGGCTGGATCAGGATGCCGAGCCCCGCGCGCGCCGCACCACAGATGATCTGGCCGTCGTTGCTGTCGAGCGTCGGCGCGATCCGGATCGTCTGCGTCGTGCTGCCCTGGCTCAGCCGTAGCGAATAGGGATCATTGGCGAGATTGTAGATCAGCATGTTGTGCCGGGCGAGATCGGCGGGATGCTCGGGCCGGCCGTGCTTCTCCAGATAGGACGGAGCGGCCGCGAGCACGCGGTGCATTTGCCCGATGCGCCGGACGATGATGTTGGAATCCGGTTCGTGCTCGCGGGTACGGATCGCAACGTCAATGCCGGCTTCGATGAAGTCGAGGTAGCGGTTCGCGCTGATGATCTGCACGCTGAGATCAGGATAGAGCGCACGGAAGGCGGGCAGCATCGGCGCGAGGTAGATCATCGCAAAGGACAGCGAAGACGTGACGCGCAGCATGCCCTTCGGCGACAGCGCGCGATCGGAGACGGCGTCCTCGGCTTCGGCGAGCTCGTTCAGAAGCGTGCTGCACCGCTGCAGCAGTTCCTGTCCCGCTTCGGTCAGCCATTGCCGGCGCGTGTTGCGCTCGATCAGCCGGACCGCAAGCCGCTCCTCCAGCGCACTGAGATGGCGGCTCGCAGCGGCGTTCGACATCCGCAGGATTTCGGCGGCCTTGGAAAGGCTGCCGAGCTCAGCGGTTTTGGAGAACACCTCGAGTTGAAGCAGCCGGTCCATTTTTGCATAAAGAGGAAAAGAGACTTACAAATTTTGACCTTTATTTCCGTTTTCTGCAAGGCAAAATGGCGCCAACAAAGCACCATTGCAGGCGAGGAAATCAGGAAATGTCGGGCCCGATCAGGCACATCGTGATGTGGCGACTGCGCGGGGAGAGCCCTGAGGAGCGCTCGGCCGCCCGGCTCAAGGTCAAGACCCTGTTCGAGGGCCTCAAGGGCCGGATCGACGGCCTCACCCATATCGAAGTCGGCATGGACGTCAGCGCGGTCGATTATGCTTGCGACGTGGTGCTGTTCTCCGAATTCACCGACCCGGCGGCGCTCGCCGCCTATGCCAACCACCCGGAGCATCTGCGCGTGCGCGAGGCGCTGGGCGACTTGCGGATCGGGCGCTTCCAGGTCGATTATCCCATCAAAGAGACCGGCGCATGATCGGCTCGTTCACCTTCGAAAACCTGCCCTGCCGCGTCGTGTTCGGCAGCGGCACGCTTGCCTCAGCCAAGGCCGAGGTCGAGCGGCTCGGCGGCAAGCGTGCGCTGGTGCTGACGACGCCGCAGCAGGAGGCACAAGGCAAGAGCTTGGGAGCCGCGCTCGGCCCGCTCTATGCCGGCATCTTTTCCGGCGCCACCATGCACACGCCGGTCGAGGTCACGGACCGCGCGCTCGCGGCAATGAAGGCATGCGAGGCCGATTGCGTCGTCTCGCTCGGCGGCGGCTCGACCACCGGGCTAGGCAAGGCGCTGGCCCTGCGCACCGGCGTCAACCAGCTCTGCATCCCCACCACCTATGCCGGCTCGGAGATGACGCCGATCGTCGGCCAGACCGAGAACGGACTAAAGACGACGGTGCGCGATGCAGCCGTGCTGCCGGAGACGGTGATCTACGACGTCGACCTGACCCTGACGCTGCCGGCGAGCCTCGCCGCGACCTCGGGAATCAATGCGGTCGCCCATGCGGTCGAGGCGCTTTACGCGCGCGACGCCAACCCTGTCACCTCGCTGATGGCCGAAGAAGGCATCCGCGCGCTGGCGCGCGCCCTGCCCGCCATTGTCGCCAGGAGCGACGATCGGGAGGCCCGCATTGAGGCGCTCTATGGCGCCTGGCTGTGCGGTGTCTGCCTCGGCACTGTCGGCATGGCGCTGCATCACAAGCTCTGCCATACGCTCGGCGGCACTTTCGACCTGCCGCACGCCGAAACGCACACCATCGTGCTGCCGCATGCGCTGGCCTACAACGCGCCGGCCGTGCCCGACGCGATGGTGCGGATCGCGCGCGCGATCGGGGCAGCCGATGCAGCTCGGGGGCTTTTCGAACTTGCGAAGCGGCTGGGTGCGAAGGTCGCGCTACGCGATGTCGGCATGCCCGAGGGCGGGATCGACAAGGCGGCTGACCTCGCAGTCACGAATGCCTACTGGAATCCGCGCCCGCTCGAGCGTGGCGCCATTCGCGACTTGATCGCACGCGCCTGGGCCGGCGAACCACCCGGCGCCATCAAAGCGGCAGCTTGAAGCGATGCGGCGCACCCTGATCAGATCCGCCACCGTCATCAGCATGGATGACGCGATCGGCGATCTCTCGACCGGCGATGTGCTGGTCGAGGGCGGCCGGATCGCCGACGTGCGCCCGTCGATCGACGCTGCGGCCGACACGGAGGTCGTCGACGGCACGGGCCGCATCGTCATTCCCGGCCTGATCAACGCACATATGCACACTTGGCAGACCGGCTTGCGCGGCTTTGCCGCGAACTGGACGCTGCTGGAATATTTCCGCCGCATGCATGCGGGCCTCGCCACCGTGTTCCGGCCCGACGATATCTACATCGCAACCCTCGTCGGCGCGCTGAACCAGATCAATCACGGCGTCACCACGCTGGTCGATTGGTGCCACAACAACCCGACGCCGGATCATACCGACGCCGCCGTGCGCGGCCTGATCGAAAGCGGCGTCCGCGCCGCGTTCTTCCACGGCTCGCCGAAGCCCGAGCCGAAGCCGGGCGAGCCGCATTTCTCGGAAGTGCCGCATCCGCGCCGTGAGGTCGAGCGGCTGCTGGCCGGGCCCCTCGCCGACCGCGACGGCCTCGTCACGCTCGGGCTCGCCATCCTCGGTCCGCATTATTCGACGCTCGACGTCGCCATGCACGATTTCCGCCTGGCGCGGGAGCTGAAGCTGATCGCATCGATGCATCAGGGCGGCGGTCCGGCCAAGACGCCCGGCGGCTGGGAGAAGCTGCTCGAGGCCGGCCTCGTCGGCCCCGGCATTAACATCGTCCACGGCAACGATCTGCCGGATGATCTGCTCGATCGTCTCGTCGATCTCGGCGTATCGTTCTCGGTGACGCCCGAGAACGAGATGATCCAGGGCCATGGCTTTCCGATCACCGGCCGCCTTCTGAAGCGCGGCGTGCGGCCGACGGTCGGGATTGATCTCGAATCCGTGCTGGCCGGCGATCTCCTCTCCGTCGCGCGCGTTGCGCTCTCGATGCAGCGGGCGCTCGACAATGCGGAATCGCGCAAAGCAAGTGGCGCCATTCCGGCGACGACCACGATTCCCGTGCGCGAAGCGCTGCGCTGGATCACGACGGAAGGCGCCCGCATGCTCGGCCGCGAGCACCAGATCGGCTCGCTGACGCCGGGCAAGCTCGCCGACCTCGTCATCATCAACGCCTCCGACCTCAATCTCCATCCAGTGCATGATCCCGTCGCAACCGTCGTGATGCAGACGAGCCTCGCCAACATCGAGGCCGTCATGATCGGCGGTGCCTGGAAGAAGCAGAACGGGCGGCTATTGGTCGAGGGACTCGAGACGAAGAAGGAGCTGCTGGCGCAATCCGGCCGGCGGCTGGTGCAGGATATTGAACGACAGGGACGTGCCGCCTGAGGCGCCAATGGACAAGAACAATGACTGACGCTCTGAAAACAGTTGGTTTCATCGGGATCGGCAAGATGGGCCTGCCGATGTCGGTGCTCGTCGCCAAGGCGGGCTTTGCCGTTACCGCGTTCGACCAGAGCCCGGCGCGCATCGACGACGCACGCGCGCAGCGCATTGCGATTGCCGCCTCGCCGGCCGAGGCCGTGAGCGGCAAGGCCGCTGTGATCACGTCCCTGCCCGACGACGCCGCTTTGCGCGGCGCATTGCTCGGCTCCGCCGGCCTGATCGCCGCGATGGCACAAGGTGCCGTCTTGATCGAAACCAGCACCGTGAGTGTCGACGCCTCGGCTGAGGTTGCGGCCGCCGCGCAGGCGCGTGGCATTGCCTATTTGCGCGCGCCGGTCTCCGGCAATGCCAGCATCGTGCACACAGGCGCGCTGACCTGCTTCGTCTCGGGGCCGAAGGACGCCTTCGAGAGCGTCAAGCCGCTGTTCACCGCATTCACCCGCGCTCAGACCTATCTCGGCCCCGCCGAAGAAGCGCGCTACGCAAAACTCTCGGTCAACCTGATGATCGCGGTGTCGGCGGCGATGATGGCCGAGAGCCTGGCGCTGGCGCGCAAGGGCGGCATTGCCTGGCAGGACATTTTGAAGGTGCTCGACGACAGCGCGGTTGCCTCCCCCATGGTGAAGTACAAGACCGCGCCGCTGCGGACGCGCGATTTCGAGTCCACCTTTTCCTGCAGGCAGATGGCCAAGGATCTCGACCTGATCCTGGGCGCCGGCCATGCCGTCGGCGTGCCGCTGCAGCTCGCCGCGCAAGTGCGCGAGACCTATGGCGCGCTGGTCGCGCAGGGCGACGGCGACACGGACTTCATTGCGACCGTCAAGCATCTCGAACGGCTGTCCGGCCTCGGCGAACCAAAACTCTGATCGCGGAGATCCACATGCGTAACTTCAACGAGAACACGATCACGGACGCCGTGCTGGAGCGGATCGCGGGCGCGACCGATCCACGCATCAAGCAGGTGAGCGAGGCGCTGGTGCGGCATCTGCATGCCTTCGTCCGCGAGGTGCGGCCGACCCAGAAGGAGTGGGAGTACGGCATCGACTTCCTGACCCGCACCGGGCATATGTGCAACGACAAGCGCCAGGAGTTCATCCTGCTGTCGGACACGCTCGGCGTCTCCATGCTGGTCGATGCCATCAACCATCCTGTGCCCGAAGGCGCGACCGAGACCACGGTGCTCGGCCCGTTCTTCGTCCAGGCCGCGCCCGAGAAGGACAGCGGCGCTGACATCTCCGGGCCGATGGACGGCGATCCCATGCTGGTCACCGGCTCGGTCTCGACCGTGGACGGGAAGCCGCTCGCCGGTGCCATCGTGGACGTCTGGCACTCCGACGACGACGGCTATTACGACGTACAGCAGCTCGACAAGATCGGCGATCTCGCGATGCGCGCCCGCTTCCACACTAACGCCAACGGCCGCTTCCATTTCTGGTCGATCAAGCCGGCCGCCTACCCGATTCCGCATGATGGGCCGGTCGGCGAGATGCTCGAAGTGCAGGGACGCCATCCCTGGCGCCCGGCGCACGTGCACTTCATGATCTCAGCGCCAGGTTTCGAGCAGCTGGTGACGCACGTCTTCGTTGCCGGCGACCAATATCTCGACAGCGACGTGGTGTTCGGCGTCAAGGACAGCCTGATCCGCGACTTCGTCCGTCATCCCGCCGGCCGTGCGCCGGATGGTCGCATGGTGGAGCACGACTATTTTCATCTCAACTATGATTTCGGCCTGAAGCAGGTTGCGAGCAACGCAAGAGCCGCCTAAGCCGGACGGCAACGCAGCGGACCGGCAAGAGTCCGCGATCGGGGAGACAGGGAGCTGAGGATGGGACCGCGGGTCTCCACGGGCATTTTGGCCGAGCGCCTCACCGGCATGATCGGTCCGCGTGCGAGCGTCGCGCGCGGCGTGCTCGATCAGCACGGGCAGAGCGAGTCGCACTATCACAACCTGCCACCCGACATCGTGGTCTTTCCAGAGACCACGCAGGAGGTCGCCGAGATCGTCAAACTCTGCGCCGGCGCAGGCATGCCGATCGTCCCGTTCGGCGCCGGCACCTCGCTCGAAGGCAATGCGGCTGCGGTCGCCGGCGGCGTCTGCTTCGACTTCGCGCGCATGAACAAGGTTCTCGCAGTGCACGACAGCGACATGGACGTCGTGGTGCAGCCCGGCATTACGCGCAAGCAGCTCAATGCGGAGCTGCGCAATACCGGCCTGTTCTTCCCGATCGATCCCGGCGCCGACGCCTCGATCGGCGGCATGACCTCGACGCGCGCCTCCGGCACGATGGCGGTGCGCTATGGCACGATGAAGGACAACGTCATGGCACTCGAGGTGGTGCTGGCCGACGGGCGCATCATCCGCACCGCCCGCCGCGCGCGCAAATCGGCGGCCGGCTATGATTTGACGCGCATGTTCGTCGGCGCGGAAGGCACGCTCGGTGTCATCACGGAGATCACGCTGAAGGTGCACCCGGTGCCGCAGGCGATCTCGGCCGCGGTCTGCAGCTTCGACACCCTGCACGATGCCGTGGACACCGCGATCTCCATAATCCAGTCCGCGATCCCCGTAGCTCGAATCGAGCTGCTCGACGACGTCATGATGCGCGGCATCAACGCCTACGCCAAGCTCGGCTATCGCGAGGCCCCCACCCTGTTCTTCGAATTCCACGGCTCGGAGACTTCCGTCGCCGAGCAGGCCGAAGCCGCGCAGGCGATCGCCGCCGACCATGGCGGCCATGGCTTTGCCTGGGCGAAGGCGCAGGAAGACCGCAGCCGGCTCTGGCACGCCCGCGACAACACGCTCTACGCCGGCCTCGGCCTGCGGCCCGGCGCGCGCGCCGTCATCACCGACGTCTGCGTGCCGATCTCGCGTCTCGCCGAATGCCTGACCGAGACACGACGCGATGCGGATGCGCACGGCTTCACCGCGCCGATCGTTGGTCATGTCGGCGACGGCAATTTCCACATGCTGATCCTGATCGACCCGGCAAAACCGGAGGAGGCCGAAGCCGCCAAGGCGCTGCAGGCCCGCATGGTCGCGCGCGCCATCGCCATGGACGGCACCTGCACCGGCGAGCATGGCATCGGGCTCGGCAAGATCGACTATCTCACCGATGAGCTCGGCGAGGCCGTGGATCTGATGCGATCGATCAAGACGGCGCTCGATCCCGACGGCTTGATGAACCCCGGAAAGATCTTTGCTGGCGGAGCCAAAACATGAGCAACAAGCCATGAGCGACGCGCTCCCGATCGAGGTCACCTCGCCCACGCCGCTCCTGGAGCTGCGCGGCATCAGCAAGGAGTTTCCCGGCGTCAAGGCGCTGGACGACGTTTCCTTTGCCGTCTACCCCAGCGAAGTCCATATGCTGCTGGGCGAGAACGGCGCCGGCAAGTCGAGCCTGATGAAGGTGCTGTGCGGCGCCTACCGCGCTGACGCCGGCGAGTTCTATTACAACGGCGAACGGGTCGCGATCTCCACGACCGCCGATGCGCAGAAGCTCGGCATCGCCGTGATCTTCCAGGAATTCTCTCTCGTCCCCTATCTCGACATCGCCCAGAACATCTTCTTGGGACGCGAGCCGAAGGGCCGCATTCCCGGCACCATCGACCGCCGCAGGATATTGGCGGACGCCAAGCGCGTGCTCGACACGATCGGCTTCGACATCGATCCCGCCACCACCGTCGACAAGCTCGGCGTCGCGCAGCAGCAGATGGTCGAGATCGCCAAGGCGATCAGCCAGAACGCCCGCATCCTGGTCATGGACGAGCCGACCGCGGCGCTGTCCGACCGCGAGACCGAGCTGCTGTTTGCACTGATCGCGCGGCTGAAGGCCGACGGTGTCTCGATCGTCTATATCTCGCACCGCATGGCCGAGGTGTTTGCGCTCGGCGACCGCATCACCGTGCTGCGCGACGGCCGACGCATCGATGGCGTCCGGCCTGCCGACGTCACGCCGGACCAGCTGGTGCGCATGATGGTCGGCCGCAACGTCGACATGACCTATCCGCGGAATTTCGCCGATAAGCCGGGCGAGGTGCTGCTCGAGGTCAAGGGCCTCTCCGCGCCCACCGGCATCTCCGACATCAACATCGAGGTGCGCCGCGGCGAGATCGTCGGTCTATGCGGCCTGGTCGGCTCCGGCCGCAGCGAGGTTGCCCGCGCCATTTTCGGCGCCGATCCCGTGACGTCAGGCGAGATCATCTTCGACGGCAAGAGCATTTCCGGCGAGCCGGATCTCGCCGCCCGCCGCGGCATCGCGCTGATCCCGGAGAGCCGCAAGAGCGAAGGCCTCGCGCTGCTGCGATCCGTCAGCGACAATCTGGTGGTGTCGGCGCTGAAAAAGCTGTTCCCGAGGGGCCTATTCGACCAACGCTCGGCCCAGCGGACCGCCGACGGTCTGATCCGGCAGCTTCGCATCGCGACACCGAGCGCACGCCAGACCGTCGGACTGCTCTCGGGCGGCAACCAGCAGAAGGTCGTGATCGGCAAATGGCTGGCGGCCGGCTCGAAGCTCTTCATCTTCGACGAGCCGACGCGCGGCATCGACATCGGCGCCAAGTCGGAGATTTTCGCGCTGATCGACCGCCTCGTTGCGGAAGGCGCGGCGGCGCTGATGATCTCGTCCGAGCAGGTCGAGATCTGCCATGTCTGCGACCGCGCCTATGTGATGCGCGAGGGGCGCATCGCCGGACATTTGACACGCAACGAATTGACCGAGGAGAACATCGTGCGATTGGGGATGCATCATGCGTGAGGTCGCAGTCGCTTCGGAGCCCAATCCGCTGCAGCGCATTCCCGGCGTCGCCATGGTGCTGGTGCTGCTGATCGCGCTGTTCAGCGCGATCGCGCCCGGCTTCCTCTCGGTCGCCAACCTCTCCAACGTGCTGGTGCAGTCGACCATCCTGACCATGCTCGCGCTGCCGATGACGCTGATCATCATGACGGAGGGGCTGGACCTGTCGATGGGCGCGGTGCTGACGCTGACCTCGCTCTGCGTCGCGATCGTATCACTCGCGACCAAGTCGATGCTGCTGGGCCTCGGTGCCGGCCTTCTGGTCGGCACGGCCTTTGGTGTCGCCAACGGCTGGCTGGTCGCCATTCTCGGGATACCGCCCTTCGTCGCGACGCTCGGCACGCTCGGCATGGCGCAGGGCCTGTCGTTGATCGTGAGCGACGGCCAGAGCGTGGTCGGCATTCCCCACAGCGTGCGCGACATCTACTCGGCGACGCTGCTCGGCATTCCCGTGCCGATCGTGATGGCGCTGGTGACTTATGCGGCCTTTCACGGCCTGCTCTATCACACCCGCTTCGGCACCTACATCTTCGCGCTCGGTGGCAACCGCGAGGCACTGCGCTACGCCGGCCTCTCGCCCAACAGGCTGCTGATCGCGGTCTACGCGATCGGCGGCGCCATGGCCGGCATCGCCGGCCTGTTGATGACCGCACGCATGAACTCCGGCCATCCCACCGCCGGCCTCGGTCTCGAATTCGATGCCATCGCGGCCGTCGCCGTCGGCGGCACCTCGTTCGAGCGCGGCAATGGCTGGCTGCTCGGCACGCTGCTCGGGGTTCTCTCCGTCGGCGTGTTGCGCAACGGGCTGAACCTGATCTCGCTGCCCTCCTCGGTGCAGGTCGCCAGCGTCGGCGTGCTCGTCATTGTTGCCCTGTTCCTCGACGGCCTCAGGAGCCGCACATGACCGACATCACCAAGGGCGCCATCGCGCCGCCCCGCTCCTTCCTGTCGCAGGACGCGGTCCAGCTGTTCTATCGCCTGCTCGCGGCGTTCCTGATCTGCGCGGTGCTCGCCGTGCTCAGCGATTCCTTCCTGACCCTCGGCAACATCCTCAACGTGCTGAGGCAGGCGAGCCTGACCTTCTTCATCGCCTCCGGCCTGACGCTGGTGGTGCTCACGGCCGGCCTCGATCTCTCCGTCGGCGCCAATGTCGCGCTGTCCGCCTGCCTCGCCGGCACCGTGATCCACCAGACCGGCTCGCCGGCGCTCGGCATCCTCACCGGGCTAGCCTGCGGCGGCATCGTCGGCCTGATCAACGGCATCATGGTCACGGCGCTCCGCATTCCCTCCTTCATCGCCACCTACGGCATGCTCTGGGTGCTGAACGGCCTCACCTATTGGTACATGGCGGGCGAGACCCTGCACGGCTTCCCCGCCGGCTTCCGCCAGATCGGCAGCGGCTATCTGTTCGGCCTGCCCATTCCGGTCTATCTGCTCCTGGTGTTCCTCGGGATCGGGACGTTCTTCGCGCAACGCACGGTCTGGGGCCAGGAGATCTATGCGATCGGCGCCAATCCGGTCGCCGCAAGGCTCTCCGGCATCCCGGTCGCGCGGCGCCTGCTGCTGGTTTACGCGGTCTCAGGCACCATGGCGGGACTTGCCTCGATCATCTTTCTGTCGCGGCTCAATTCGGCCGAGGCCGACATCGGCGAGAGCCTGACGCTGCCGGCGATCGCGGCCGTTCTGATCGGGGGCACCTCGCTGTTCGGCGGCGTCGGCACCGTGTTCGGCACCTTCATCGGCGCGCTGATCCTGACCCTGGTGCTGAACGGCATGAACCTGCTCGCGGTCAGCGCCAATTGGCAGCCGCTCGTCACCGGCGTCATCGTCATTCTCGCGGTCTGGCTCGACATGAAGACCCGCCGCCGCGCGCAATGAGTTCCAGCAATCCAACAAGCAAAATGAGGGATGGAGGCAATATGAGAAAGACAATTGGCTATGTGGCGCTGCCGCTGCTGATGGCGACTGCGCTCACCACTGCGGCGCGTGCCGACGGCGAGACCATCGCCGTCTTCACCAAGAACCAGACCAATCCGTTCTTCCAGACGGTGCGGGTCGGCGCCGACAACATGGCGAAGGTGCTGAACGCGAAGACGCTGCAATACATCCCGACCAAGCCGGACTCGATTCCCGAGCAGCTCAGTCAGATCGAGGACGTCGTGGTGAAGAAGCCGAGCGCGATCGTGTTCACGCCGGTCGACTACAAGGCGATGGTGCCGGGCGTCGAGAAGATCAACGAAGCCAAGATCCCGGTCGTCAACATCACCGACCGTTCGGCCGGCGGCAAGTTCCTGTCCTTCGTCGGCGCCGACGATTACAGCCTTGGGCTGGAGACCGCGCGCTTCCTGCTGAAGACGCTCGGCGGCAAGGGCAACATCGTCATCATCGAAGGCGTCAAGGGCTCGCTAACCAATGTCGACCGCGTCCGCGGCTTCAACGACGCGCTGAAGGAAGCCCCCGGCGCCAAGCTTTTGGCTTCGCAGCCCGGCAATTATCAGCGGCTGCAGGCGCTCCAGGTCATGGAAAACCTGATGCAGTCGAATTCGCAGATCGACGGCGTGCTCGCCGCCAACGATGCCATGGCGGTCGGCGCGATCGAGGCGCTCGACGGTGCCAACCGCAAGGCGCAGGTGATCGGCATCAACGGCACCAAGGAGGCGATCGACGCGATCAAGTCCGGCAAGCTGCTGGCGAGCGGCGACTACAACGGCTTTGCGCAAGGCTGCCTCGGCACCATGATGGCGATCCGCTCCTTGCGGGGCCAGCCTGTCATCAGCGAGATCGTGCTGAAGCCGACGGTGATCACCAAGGACAATTACGGGCCGTTCGACGTGCCGCTGGAGCAGCGGACCTGCCCCACCTTCGAGGACGCCGGCAAGCTCAGCGCGAAGTAGGCCATCCCCCCACATCAAGACCGGACGGCCGCAGCCCGCGGCCGTCCCAAGAATGAAGCCAAGAAACGGAGACAGCATGCTGTTCGCCATTCACGCCCTCGACCGCACCGGCGCGTTGCCGACCCGGCTCGCCAATTACGATGCCCACAAGGCTTTCCTCAGCGACACCTCGCGCTTCGGCGTCAAGATCGTGATGTCCGGTCCGCTCGTCTCCGACGACGGCCAGACCATGATCGGCAGCCTGTTCCTGATCGAGGCCCCTAGCCGTAGCGAGGTCGAGGCCTTCAATCGCGCCGATCCGTTTGCCGCGGCCGGCATCTGGGACAAGGTGACGATCACCGGCTTCTCGCGCCGGCAGGGTTGAGGGTCCGCCACGACAAAGTGCGAAAACAACCCCATGCACAGTAGAACGGAGCTTGTTTTCGCTTACGAATTTCCGATGCACCGCGCGACCTCGCATCCGAGGCCAATGCCGACCCGGATCGGCGGTGGATTTTGACTCGCCGGGCAAAACAGGGGCATAATGTAATCATCACCCGATGTCAGTTGCGCCCGCCATCCAGGCACCTGCCCAGCGTCGGCGCGGTGTGCGACGCGGACTGGCGTCAGGTCCCTAACCGCTGACTGCCGGCGCAGCCTCTTCCAGGTGACACGCCACCCACTGCTCGGGTCCCGTCGCGCGCAGCGTCGGCTCCTCGGTCCGGCAACGATCGAACACGAACGGGCAACGGGTGTGAAAGCGGCATCCCTTCGGCGGATTGATCGGGCTCGGCACGTCGCCCTTGAGGATGATGGGATTGCGCTGGGCTCCGGGCTCCGGCAGCGGCACGGCCGAAAGCAGCGCCTTGGTGTAGGGATGCCTTGGCGCGGCAAAGATCTCGCGGCGCGGAGCCACCTCGACGATCTTGCCGAGATACATCACGGCGACGCGATGGGTCATGTGCTCGACGATGGCAAGATCGTGGCTGATGAAGAGCAGCGCGAGCCCGAACTCGCGCTGCAGATCCTGCAGTAGATTGACGATCTGCGCCTTGACCGAAACGTCCAGCGCGGAGACCGCCTCGTCGCAGACGATCAGCTCGGGCTCGGCAGCCAGCGCCCGCGCAATGCCAATGCGCTGACGCTGGCCGCCGGAGAATTCGTGCGGCCTGCGGTTCAGCGCCTCGCGCGGCAGGCGCACCGTGTCCATCAGTGATGTGACACGGACCTCGAGATCCTCTGCGGACTTGGCGAGGCCGAAATTGCGGATCGGCTCGGCGAGAATGTCGCGCACGCGCATGCGCGGATTGAGGCTGGAGAACGGATCCTGGAACACGACCTGCACGCGGCGGCGCATCTGGCGCATCGTGCCCGGTGCGGCGTCATCGATCCTCTGGCCATCGAGGATGACCTGGCCCGAGGTGATCTCGAACAGCCGCAGGATGGCGCGGCCGACCGTCGATTTTCCGCAGCCGGACTCGCCGACCAGGGACAGCGTCTCGCCGCGCGCGATCTCGAAGGAGACGCCGTCCACCGCGTAGACGAATTCGGTTTGCCGTCCGAAGAGGCCCTTGTTGATCGGAAAGTGCTTCTTGAGGTCGTTGACCTGGAGCAGCGGAACACTCATGCCGCGATCGCTCCCTTGGCGGCGTAATGGCACGCAGCGATGTGGCGGGGGCCCTTCTCTTCCAGCCCCGGCGCATACTGGCGGCACAGATCGGTCGCGAGCGCACAGCGCCCGGCAAAGACGCAGCCCGTGATCGGCTTGCGCAGATCAGGCACCTGTCCCGGGATTTCGGCAAGGCGGGTCGCGGTGCCCGCGAGCGAAGAGCCGAGCTTCGGCACCGCGCCTAACAGGCCCTGCGTATAGGGATGGCGCGGGGAACGGAACAGCTCGGCCACCGGCGCCTCCTCGACCTTGCGGCCGGCATACATCACCATGACACGCTCGGCGATCTCGGCGACGACGCCGAGATCGTGGGTGATCAGGATGATGGCGGCGCCGACCCGGCGCTTCAGGTCCAGCATCAGCTTGAGGATCTGCGCCTGGATCGTCACGTCGAGCGCGGTGGTCGGCTCGTCCGCAATGAGAAGCTTCGGATTGCAGGCCAGCGCCACCGCGATCATCACGCGCTGGCGCATGCCGCCGGACAGCTGGTGCGGATATTCGCCGACGCGCCGTTTCGGCTCGGGAATGCCGACCAGCGTCAGCATCTCCACCGCGTGCGCTTCCGCCGCCTGCTTGTCGAGGCCCTGATGGATCATCAAGGTCTCGCGGATCTGGCGGCCGACGGTGAGCACCGGGTTCAGGCTCGTCATCGGTTCCTGAAAGATCATCGAGATGTCGTTGCCGCGGATCGCGCGCATCTCGCGATCGGACAGTTTCAGCAGATTCCTGCCCGCGAAGCGGATGCTGCCTGCGATCCGGCCCGGCGGCTCCGGAATCAGCCGCATCAAGGACATCGACGTCACCGACTTGCCGCAACCGGACTCGCCGACGATGGCGAGCGTCTCACCCTCGTTGACATGGAAGGATACCCCGTCGACCGCGCGGTTGATGCCGCCGGGCGTGCGGAAATGGGTCTGGAGGTTCTCGACTTCGAGCAAAGCCATCGCAATCAGCCTCGATCCATCACAGACAACATCACAGGCTTTTGGCCATGCGCGGGTCGAGCGCATCGCGAAGGCCGTCGCCGAGCAGATTCACTGCGAGCACGGTGACGGACAGGAACGCCGCCGGGAAGAACACGATGTAGGGCTTCACCTGCCAAAGCGCGCGGCCCTCGGCCATGATGTTGCCCCAGGACGGGATGGTCGGCGGCGTGCCGGCGCCGATGAAGGACAGGATCGCCTCCGTGATCATGGCGCTGGCGCAGATGTAGGTCGCCTGGACCAGCATCGGCGCAACCGTGTTGGGCAGGATGTGGCGCAGGATGATCATCGGCGTGCGCGTGCCGCAGGCCACGGCCGCGTCCACATAGGGCTGCTCGCGCAAGGACAGCACGACGCTGCGGACGAGGCGCGAGACGCGCGGAATCTCGGCGATGGTGATCGCCAGGATGACGTTGCCGACGCTGCCGCGCGTCAGGGCCATGAGCGCGATCGCCAGCAGGATCGGCGGAATCGACATCAGCCCGTCCATGAACCGCATCAGGATGCCGTCGGCCCAGCGGATGAAGCCGGAGACCATGCCGATGGCAAGGCCGATCGCCGAGGCGCAGATCGCGACCGACAGGCCGACCGTGAGCGAGACGCGCGCGCCGAACAGCACGCGCGAATAGATGTCGCGGCCGAGCACGTCGGTGCCGAACCAGAAATCGGCCGACGGCGCGCGGGTGCGCTTGGCGGGCGCAAGCGCGGTCGGATCGACCGTGCCGAGGTACGGCGCAAAGACCGCGATCAGCACCAGCATCAGCAGCAGCGCGCCGCCGATCGCGACCGTCGGATGGCCGCGCAGGAGGCCGACGAAGCCGCGCCGTATCCTGACCGGCCGCAGGATCTCGGGCAGCTGCGGTGCAAGGACGAGGCCGGCCGGAAGCGAATGCGGATTAACGGTGGTGTCGGTCAATAGCGGATCCTCGGGTCAACGAGCGTGTAGACGACGTCGATCATCAGATTGACGAGGACGTAGACGAAGCTGAACAGCAGCACGATGCCCTGAATCACCGGATAGTCACGGCGCAGGATGGCATCGATGGTGAGGCGGCCGAGGCCGGGAATCGCGAACACGCTCTCGGTCACGACCGCGCCGCCGATCAGGAGCGCGATGCCGATCCCGATCACGGTGACGATCGGCACCGCCGCGTTCTTCAGCGCGTGAATGAACAGGATGCCGCCCTGCCCGAGGCCCTTAGCCTTGGCCGTGCGGATATAGTCCTGCTGCAGCACTTCGAGCATGGCTGCCCGCGTGATGCGGGCGACCAACGCGATATAGACGCAGCCGAGCGCGATCGCCGGCAGGATGAGATTCTCGAGCCACGGCCAGAAGCCGGAGCTGAGCGGCGTGTAGCCCTGCACCGGCAGCCATTCCAGCTCCAGCGCGAAGATGTAGGCGAGCATGTAGCCGACCACGAAGACCGGCAGCGAGAATCCGAACACGGCAAAGCCCATGATGACGCGATCGATCAGGCTGCCGGCCTTCCATGCCGCCACCACGCCGAGCGGCACCGCCACCACGATCGTCAGCAGCAGCGTGACGATCATCAGCGACAGCGTCGGTCCGAGACGCTGCCCGATCATCGCCGAGACCGGCAGGTTGGTGAAGATCGAGGTGCCGAGATCGCCGTGCAGGATGCGCCAGACCCAGCCTCCGAACTGGACCAGGAAGGGCCGGTCCAGCCCGAGGCTCTGGCGGATGCGCTCCACATCCTCCGGGCTTGCCTGATCGCCCGCGATCACCACGGCCGGATCGCCGGGCGCGATATAAAGCAGGCTGAACACGAACAGCGCGACGATCGCCATGACTGGCAAGGTCGCAACGATGCGACGGAGGATGTAGGAGAGCATCTGGCCTCAGCGCACGATCATGCGGACTTCGACACGCCCCAGAAGAACGGCAGCGGTCCCTTGGCAACGCCGGAGACGTTCTTGCGCCAGGCGGTGTAGCTCAGGAAGAAGCCCGTGGGCGCGTAAACCACGTCATCGAGCGCCGCCTTGTTGAGGCGGCCGATGGCAGCCTTCTCCTCGTCGACGTTCTTGGCCTCGAACCACGAGGCGACCTCCTTTTCGGTGGCCGCGCTGGTGGGCCAGCCGAACCAGGCCTTGTCGCCGTTGGCACGAATGGCGGTGTAGGGAGCCGGATTGACGCAATCCGCGCCGGCGTGCCAGGTGTGGAACATGTTCCAGCCGCCCTGTCCCGGAGGTGTCTTCTGCGCGCGGCGGGAGCCGACCGTGCCCCAATCGGTTGCGACGAAGTCGACATTCATGCCGAGCTTCTTGAGAAGATCGGCGGTGACGTCGCCCATCGCCTTGGTGATTGGCTGGTCCTGCGCGACGAGGCACGTCACCGGCTGGCCGGAATAGCCGCTCTCGGCGAGCAGCTTCTTGGCGGCGTCCAGATCGCGCTTGCCCTTCAGGATCTCGCCGCCCACTTCGGTGTAGAGCGGCGTATCCGGCGTGAAGAAGCCGGGCAGCGGCTTCCACAGCGAATTGTCGTCGCCGACGATCGCGCGCATGTAGTCTTCCTGGCTGAGCGCCATCAGCACCGCACGCCGCGCCTTGACGTCGTTGAACGGCGGATACAGGAAGTTCATGCGGAACGAGCCGATATTGCCGAGGGGATCGCCGATATCGACGCTGATATTCTTGTTCTTCTTCAGAACCGGAACGAGATCCGCGATCGGGTTCTCCCACCAGTCGATCTCACCGTTCTGCAACGCGGCCGCCGCGGTTGCCGGATCCGGCATGATCACCCACTCGACGCGGTCGACCATCACCTGCTTGCCGCCAGCAAGCCAGGACGCCTTCTCCTGCCGCGGTGAATAGTCGGCGAATTTCTCGAACACGGCTTTCGCACCGGGGACCCACTCGCTCTTGGCGAATTTCAGCGGACCTGAGCCGATATATTCGGAAATCTGCTTGAACGGATCGGTCTGCGCGATGCGCTCCGGCATGATGAAGCTGCAAGGCGAATTGTTCTTGCCGAGCGCGTAGAGCAATTTCGGGAAGGGCTGCTTCAGCACCCATTTGAAGGTGCGGTCGTCGACGGCCGTGAGCTCCTGCTGGAGCGCCTTGATCATCAGGCCCATCGGATCGCGCGCCGACCAGCGCGTCAGGCTTGCCACGACGTCCTTGCTGAGCACCGGCTCGCCATCGTGGAATTTGAGGCCGGGCCGCAGCTTGAACGTCCAGGTGGTGCCGTCGTCGGTCACTTCCTCGGACTCGACCATCTGCCGCTGCGGCCGGAACGAGGAATCGATGCCGTAGAGCGTGTCCCAGACCATCGCGGCGGCATTGCGCACGACATATTGCGTGCCCCAGATCGGGTCGAAATTGGCGAGATTGGCCTGGGGCACGAATCGCAGGGTGCGCGCCGCCGCACCCTGGGCGATCGCCGGAGCCGACAGGCCACCCGTCAACGCCAGACTGCCCGCGCCAGCCAGTCCCTTCAATACCGTCCTGCGATCCATGAAGTCCTCCCAGAGATGCCGTGATGCCAGCTATTCATTGGCAAAGGGCAAGTGAAACCGAACCCATTTGCAAGCAAATGGTATGCCACTAAATGCGGCTTCGCCAGCGGGATCTCGCCATTTGGCGGCCCAGGAATACGAGTTCGGGGTTCACAGAGCGGCCGCCAGCGTCGGCCCGGTCTCGATATGCGGGATCGCCTCGACCAGTTTGCGCGTGTAGTCGGTCTTTGGATTGTCAAACAGCGCCCGGCTCTCGCCCTGCTCCACGATGCCGCCGTTGCGCAGCACGATGGTGCGGTCGCACAGCATGCGCACGACGTTGAGATCGTGGCTGACGAACAGCAGCGCAATGTCGTTCTCGCGCCTGAGGCGATCGAGCAGTTGCAGCACAACCGCCTGCACCGAGACGTCGAGTGCGGCGGTCGGCTCGTCCAGCACCAGCAGCCGCGGCCGGCAGGCGATGGCGCGGGCAATGCCGACGCGGGCCTTCTGCCCGCCGGAGAGCTGATGCGGAAACCGCGGCAACAGATCGAGCGGCAGTCCGACCCGCTCGGCGCATTCTTCCACCCGTTTGCGCAAGCCTTCGCCCGCGCGCATGCCGTCGAGCCGCATCAAGGGATGGGCAATGCAATCGAACGCCGTAAAGCGCGGGTTGAGGCTCTCGTTGGGGTCCTGAAAGACCATCTGGATGTCTTTGCGCAACGGCGAGCGGTGGAAATCGCGCGCCGCCACGTGCCCGATCGACTGCCCGTCGAACACGATGTCGCCCTCGCTCGGATCGATCAGGCGGCAGATCATGCGCGAGGTCGTGCTCTTGCCCGAGCCGGACTCGCCGACTAGCCCGACACTCTCGCCGCCCGCCATCGTCATCGAGAAGTCGGCAACCGCAGCGGAGCCCTGATCGAAACGCTTGGCGAGCTTGCGCACTTCCAGGAGCGGCGGCGTGCCGTGCGCTCGCTCCTGCCTGGGTCTGGTGACGACGTTGGCGTAACGCTCTCTGTCCTCCTCCGTCACGAGATCTTCGATCCGTGACGTCGCCGTCGGCGACGCCGCAACCAGGCGCCTCGTATAGGCGTGCTGCGGGGCACTGAAGAGAATGCCGGGGCTCGCCTCCTCGACGATGCGGCCGCGCTCCATCACGGCGATGCGGCGGCAATAGCGCGCCGCAAGGCCGAGGTCGTGCGTGATCAGGATCGTGGCCATGCCTCGCGCGGCGGCAATGTCTGCCAGCAGATCCATCACCACCTTCTGCGTGGTGACGTCGAGGCCGGTGGTCGGCTCGTCCGCGATGAGCAGTGCAGGATTGCAGGAGATCGCGATCGCGATCATGACGCGCTGGCACATGCCGCCGGAGAGCTCGTGCGGATAGGCGTTCATCCGCGCCTCGGGATCGCGGATCTGAACGGCGCGCAGCAGGTCCAGCGCCTCGGCACGCGCGGCCTCTTTCGAGATACGCTTGTGGGTGAGGATCGCGTCCGCGATCTGCAGGCCGATCGCGCGGATCGGGTTGAGCGCCGCCCGCGGATTCTGGAAGATCATCGACATCGCCGCGCCCTGCAGCTGTCGCAGATCATCGCCGCGGAGCTTGGTGACGTCCTGCCCGCGGAACAGGATCTTGCCGCCGGTGACGCGGCCGGCTGCATCGAGCAGCCGCGTCGTCGCAAAGCCAGTGACCGACTTGCCCGAGCCGCTCTCGCCGACGAGGCCGAGCATCTCGCCGGCCTTGACGGTGAGCGTGACGCCGCGCACGGCCTCGACCATGCCCCGCCGCGTCGAGAACGCGACGTGGAGGTCGTCGATCCTGAGCAGGTCCTCGCTCATGTGCGCATCCGGGGATCGAGAATGTCCCGCATGCCGTCGCCGAGGAGGTTGAAGCACAGCACGGCCAGCATCAGTGCGAGGCCGGGAAAGGCCACCAGCCACCAGCGTCCGGTGGAGATGAAGCGCGCGCCTTCCGCGACCATGATGCCCCATTCCGGCGTCGGCGGCTTGACGCCGAGACCGATGAAGGACAGGCCGGCGGCATTGAGAATGGCCCAGCCGAGATTGAGCGAGATCTGCACCGCCATCGCCGGCAGGATGTTCGGCAGCAGGAAGCGCAGCACCACCGAGAAATGGCTCTCGCCGCAGGCGCGCGCAGCCTCGACCCAGCCGACATTGCGGCGGACGTTGACCTCGGCGCGCGCGAAGCGGATGTAGAACGGAAGATTGATGATCGCGGTCGCGATCACGATGTTCTCGATCCGGTTGCCGAGCGCGGCGACCATCGCCATCGCTAGCACGAACAGCGGAAACGCCATCATCACGTCGACGAAGCGGCCGACGGCGCGATCAAGCCGTCCGCCGGCATAGCCGCAGAACGCGCCGACCACGGCCCCGATCACGAAGGAGATTCCGACCGCGGAGACTGCGATGGCAAGGTCGAGCCGTGCGGCGATGATGAGACGGCTGAACACGTCGCGGCCGAGCTGGTCCGTGCCGGCAATGTGCGCCGCACTCGGCGGCAGCAGGGCCTCCGACACGTTCGAGGCCACGGGGTCGTAAGGCACGATCCACGGTCCGAAGATCGCGACCAAGACGAACAGCGTCACCCCGGCCGCGGCCACCGCCGTGAGCGGATTGCCGCGCAGGATCCAGACCGAATGGCGAAGTGTGGCGCTGGTCATTCGATCGACACCCTGGGATCGGCGATGCCGTAGCAGATGTCCACGACGAGATTGACCAGCACGAACAGGCTGGCCATCAGCAGCACGAAACCCTGCACCGGCGCATAGTCGGAGGACAGCAACGCGTCGAGCGCATAAGAGGCCACGCCCGGCCAGGAGAACACTTTCTCCACCAGCACGTTGGCGCCCAGCATGGTCGAGAACACGATGCCGGCGATGGTGATGACGGGCAGGATCGCATTGCGGAGCGCATAGGTGACGACCACCTTGCGCCAGGACAATCCGACCGAGCGCGCAGTGCGCACGAAATCGCTGCCGAGCGAGACCAGCATCGAGGCCCGCGTGATCCGCGCCAGCGGCGCGATCACGAACAGCGCCATGCTCACCGCCGGCAGGATCAACTGCCTGCAGGCCGCCCACCAGCCCTCGACGTCGCCGGCGAGCAGGAAATCGATCGAGAGGAAGCCGGTGCGCTGCGGCGGCAGCGAGGTGAAGACGTCGATCCGACCGGTCGGATCAGGGGCCAGCCCGAACAGATAATAGAAGACATAGATCAAGAGCAGGCCCGAGACGAAGGTCGGCACGCAGACGCCGAGTGCGCAGAACAGCCGCACGCCGTGATCGATGATTGATCCCGGCCGCAGCGCCGCCAGCACCCCCAGCGGCACGGCCGCGATGAGCGCGATCAACAGTGCGGCGAAGGTGAGCTCGAGCGAGGCCGGCAATCGCTCGCGCAGGTCCTTCAGCACCGGCTGTCCCGTCATCATCGAGCGGCCGAGATTGCCGTGGCCGATGTCGGAGAGATAGAACACGAGCTGCTCCGGCACGGATTTGTCGAGCCCCATCTGCTTGCGGATCTGCTCGATCTCCTCCTTGCCGGCATTGGGCCCCGAGGCGAAGAACACCGCGGGGTCGCCGGGCAGGACGCGCATCAACAGGAAGGTGAAGACCAGCACACCGAACAGTGCCGGCAGCGACGACAAGAGCCGCCTGCCCGCCCGCACCATCGTTGCACCAAGACCGGTCGTCACCATTCAGCGTCCCTGCTCGCCGCGGATGTCACTTGCGGCTGACATCGCGATAATCCACCTGGCGGTGGAACTCATAGGTGTAGCCTTCGATCGACGGCGCCATCACCGCGTCCTGATTGGGCTGCCACAGCATGATCTGCGGCATCAGGTCGACATGCATCGCGTTGAGCTTGCGGCCGGCTTCCTCGTACTTGGCCTTATCGGGCTCGAAGCGGGCCTCCTGCGCAATCGCGGCAAGGTCCGGATTGTTGATCGAAGAGTAATTCCAGCGCTGAGTGCCGGTGTAGAAGTTGCGGTAGAAATAGTCGGTCGACGGCAGCCAGGCGACGATGCCTTCGGTGAAGAACGGCAGCTTCTTCTCGTTGATCTGCGTCGACATCTGCGCGTCCGGCAGTTTCTGGATGTCGACCTTGATGCCGATCTTGCCAAGAGACTCCTTGACGAGGGCGGCCATCGGCTCGGCCGTCGAGGCCTGGCCGACATTGAAGCTGAAGGTGGTCGAGAAGCCTTCGGGCAGACCTGCAGCCTTGAGGTATTCCCTGGCCTTGTCGAGATCCATCTTCACCGGCTGTTGGAACGGATAGATGCCGTTCGCCGGCTTGCCGTCCGGCCAGGTCGCGCCGAACAGCGGCGCGCCGCGGCCGAACAGGGCCGCCTTGAACATGTCCTCATAGGGCAGCGCGGAAGCGATGGCGCGGCGGACATTGACGTTGTCGAAGGGCGGGATCTGGTTGTTCATCGAGACGTAGGTGACCGCATTGTATTGCGGCGTCGAGATTACCTTGAGCTTGCCCTTGGCCTCCAGCGACTGCACGTCGCTGGCCTGCAGGTCGAGCACGAGATCGGCATCGCCGCGCTCGACGAGGTTGGCGCGGGTCGCCGGCTCCGGCACCGATTGCACGATGACGCGCTTGAAGTACGCCGGCTTGCCGGGCGATCCCCGGTTCCAGGCCTCGTTGCGCTTGATGATCACCTGCTCGCCCGGCTTGAAGCTCTCGACCGCATAGGCGCCGCTGCCGGCGGTGTGCTCCTTCAGCCAGGCCGTGGCCCAGGGATCGTCAGCCGTCGCGTGCTCTTTCGCCACTTTCGAGCTGATGATCATCGGGTACACGGTGGCAAGATTAGGCAGCGCAAGCTTGTCGGGTTTGGGAAGCGTCACCTCGATGGTGAGGGGATCGATCACCTTGAACTGATCGGCCGACGTCAGCGAGCCCGTGAGCAACTGCGCCTTGCCGAGGATCGGCGCGGTGACGCAGCGGTCGAGCGACCACTTGACATCCTCGGCCGTAACAGGCGAGCCGTCCTGGAACTTTGCATCCTTGCGCAGGCGGAAGGTGATCTTCAGTCCGTCGGGACTGACGTCATAGGATTCGGCGAGCTCGCCGGTGATCGTGTCGAGGTCGAACACCCATTTGCCGTGGAGCTGCTTGCGGCCGAATGCCACCAGCCGGTCATAGGTGCTCATGCTCAACGCGAAGGATTCGCGGGTCGAGCCGGGGATGTTGGGATCGAGCGTGTTGACGGAGGCGCCGGTGACGTAGCGCAAGGTCTCTGCCCTGGTTTGCGCTTGCGACGGCGCAGTGGCGATGAGCAGCAGCGCAGTGGTGGCGAGAACTGAGGTCGCCAGTCTGAAAGACACAAAACGCATTGGTTTTTCCCTGAATTTCGAACGAGAACGCCAGCAAGGCAGGTTCAGAAGGAAGCAAGTTGCGCGCCAGTCCGATCGGACATTTCGGGGGACGCGAGGTCGTGACGGCGCATGGGTGATCACAGCGATTCCCCCATTTCTCGCGCCTGACGCGTCACCACCGCCTGCGGCACGTCATAGGCGCTGAGCGAATCCCAGTGCCGTTCGACATCGGCGCGAAACAGGCCGCGCGTCAGGCCGTGGACCAGCTTTGGAACGGCCGTCGTCATCGCATTGATCGACGATCCCGACGGACCGAAGCTCATGGTCGAGGCGATGGCGAACAGATGGATGTCGGCGATCCACGGCGTCATTCCCTGCTCGCGCTCGGTGAAGGCATAGTCGTCGGCGAGATAGGGAAAGCGGCCGAGCCGTTCGTTGCGTTCGTCTTCCGGCGGCTGGTAGCGGTCGGCCCAGGTCGCGATGTTGCCGGCACATTGGGCGAGCTCGCCGCGGCCGGCAAAGTCCATGTCGATGCCGGTGCCGCAGATGACGAAATCGGCGGTGATGGCGCCGCGCGGCGTCTGGAGTTCAACGCCGTTATCGGTCTTGCGCGCGGCTTCGACCGGCGCGGCCTCGTGCAGTGTGAAGTTGGCGTGACGCGCACAGCGGTCATAGGTCGGCTGCGGAAATCCTTCCCGCATCCCGAGGATCTTGCGCATGAAGCGCCAGCGCCAGGCATCGTCGAGATCGCTGAGATGACGCAGGAAGCCACGAAAGGTCAGCCAGCGATAGGGCTGGATCACCTGGATCTGCGCACGCCGGCACAGCAAGTGCACTTCAGCGGCACCGGCCTCCAGCGCAGTCGCCGCATTGTCGAAAGCGGAGGCGCCGGCACCGACCACGGCGACGCGCTTGCCGCGCAGGCTTTCGAAATCGATGTCGTCGGCGACGGTTGCAACAGAGCTCGCCGGCAGATGCACCAGCTGCTCCGGAATCATCCAACCGCCCATGCCCTCCTGCCCTGTCGCAAGCACGATCTTCCGCGCATAGAGCGTTTCGACCTCTCCTGCCCGTTTCACGCGCGCAGCGAGCAGGCCGTCAGCCGCCGGCGCGATCTCCTTGAGCTCGCAAGCGTTGCGCACCGGCAAGCCGACCGTGCGCCGCAGCCAGAGCAGATACTCCGCCCAATGCTCGCGCGCGATCAGGCCGAGCTCCTTCCAGCTCGCCTTGCCGAAGCGGGCCTCGTGCCAGGACTGGTAGGTCAGGCCGGGGATGTCGAGGTCGGGCCCGGTGTAGTCCTTCGGGCTGCGGAGCGTCGGCATCCGGGCGTAGGTGAGCCACGGGCCCTCCTTGCCCTCTTCGGCCTTGTCGATCAGCAGGATGTTGCTGACGCGCGAGCGCAGCAGGCCGAAGCCGATGGCGATGCCGGACTGGCCGGCGCCGACGATGAGAACATCCAGCGCCGGCTTGCCGTCTGGCCCCGCTTTCGGTTCGAGCCACGCCGCGCCGGGATGCGCGATCCGAGCGAGATCGGCGTGAATGTCGGCTTCGAGCTGGGTCAGCGTCTCACTCATGCGGCGAGCCAGCCTCCGTCGACCACCATCACGGTGCCGGTCGTGAACGACGAGGCATCGCTCGCGAGATGCAGTGCGGTTTGCGCGATCTCCTCAGGCACGCCGAAGCGCTTCATGGCGTGGCGGTTGCGCGAGGCCTCGCGCACTTGCTCGGAATTGGCGTGCCGGGCAAAGCTGCGGCGAAGCATCGGCGTGTCGATTGCGCCGGGCGCGATCGCGTTGACACGGATGCCATCCGTTGCGAAATCCACCGCCATGGTCCGCGTCAGGCTGATGATCGCGCCCTTGGCCGCGATATAGGCGCTGTTGCCCTTGCCGCCGGCAATGGCGAGCTGCGATGCCAGCGTGATGATCGAGCCGCTGTTCTGCCGCTGCATCTGCGGCACCGCAGCCCGCGCCCACAGCCAGGTGCCGCCGACATTGGCGCGGAACACCGCATCCCAGTCGTCCAGGCTCGTGGTCAGCACCGTGCCACCACAGGAGAAGCCAGCCGCGGTCATGAGGATATCGAGCCGACCATGCCGGGCCACGACGTCGCCGACGACGGTTTCGGCGAATGCGCCATCGCCGACGTCGCCGATATGCGTCGTCGCTTCGCCGATAAGGCTCAGCGTTTCCTCGAGGCCCGCGGCGTCACGATCGACCAAAGCAAGGCGCGCGCCCTCCTCCGCGAACAGTTTTGCGCTGGCGCGGCCGATGCCCGAGCCTGCGCCGGTGATGATGGCCGTGCGCCCCTGCAGCCGCATGTCAGATCCCCTCCCTGTGCTGCATCCACCAGGCGCTCATCGCGGCAGCGGAATCCGCACAGCCGAACCGCGCGCGCCAGCCGAATTCGTCGGCCATTCGCGTCACTGAGAGCGGCGCGCGATCGCCCCCATGAAGCTTGATGAAGGTCTTCTCGCCCGGCTCCGCCAGCCGACACTCCAGCCCGGGATGCAGGGCCGCAAAAGCCTCGCCCCATTGCAGCGCCGACCAGGCCGCGCCGCTGGAGATATTGTAGAGCCGATGGCGCGGCCGCTCGGCTTCGATCAGCACAGCCACGGCCTCGGCAGCGTCCAGCGCGTAGGTCCAATCCTTGATGCCTGGCGCCGGCAGCAGCGCCGGTTCGCCGCGAGCGAATGCAGCAAGGATCTGGAACTGGAGGCTGGGCGTATCGCGCACCGAACCTGGCCGCTCCCACGGACCAAATACGGCACTTAAGCGCACACTCAGAAAATCGCCGCCAAACAGCTCGGCATGCCGCGCCGCCGACCGCTCGGAAGTGAACTTGCTGATGGCGTAGAACGAGACGGGATCGCAGGGCGTTTCCTCGTCGAGGATCTGATGACGCTTACCCGCAGCGCCATAGGCTGAGGCCGACGAGAGATTGACAACGCGGCGAACACCATGGTGGATCGCGGCTTGCAGGATCGGGATCTGGGCCATGACGTTGATCTCGAGAACGCGCGCGGGCGATGCCCGTTCGAGGTCATCGCCGGCGGTGACCGCGGCACCCAGTACGATCGCATCGCAGCCCTTTGCAATCAGGGCGTCGATGGTGTCTGTGTCGCTAATATCGCCCTGCACGGCATTTATCCGCGCGCCGTAGTCAGCCAGAGATCTTTGTGCACTCGCCGGCAACGCCGCACGATCATGCAGCGTCACCTCGTGCCCGCGCGCGAGCAGCACCTCGGCGAGATTGAGGCCGACAAACCCGGTGCCGCCGAAGATGACGATCCTCATCGCGCGCGATCCACCGTCACAGCAGCTTTGCTCCGAAATTCCGTTCGGGATCCATGTCGGCGACGAGCCGGCCGGTCGGCCTGGCCGCCTCGCCGCCGCTGCGCGCGAGGAACTTTCCGCTGCCGGCGCTCGCGAGGCACTTGTCGCCCTCGATGATCACGCGGCCGCGCGAAAGCACCGACACCGGCCAACCCTTGAGCTTGCGACCCGCGAACGGCGTGTAGCCGGCAAGGTCGTGCATCATCTCGTCGACGATGGTGACCTCGCGGTTGGGATCCCAGATCGCGATATCGGCGTCGGCGCCGACGGCGATCGAGCCCTTGCGCGGATGCAGGTTGTAGATCTTTGCAGGCGCCGTTGCGGTCAGCTCGACGAATTTCTCCAGGCCCAGCCGACCCTTCGATACCATCGCGTCGAACAACAGCGGCAGCCGCAGCTCCAGGCCCGGCAGGCCGTTGGCGACCTGCTTGAAATTCGGATTGGGGCCGGCGCGCAGCTTGCCGGTCTCGTCATAGCGATACGGCGCGTGGTCCGACGAGATGGTCTGGAGATCGCCGAGCGAGAGCGCCTGCCACAGCGCCTCCTGGTCGGCATGCGAGCGCGGCGGCGGGCTGCACATCCATTTGGCGCCTTCCGCGCCGGGCTTGTCGAGATCAGCGGCGGTCAGGAACAGGTATTGCGGACAGGTCTCGGCAAAGACCTTGAGCCCCTGCCCGCGCGAGTCGCGGATTACCTTGGCGCCTTCGGCTGTCGAGACATGGAAGATCATGATCGGCTGGTCGATCAACGCCGCCATGCCGATCAGCCGGGTGAAGGCCTCGGCTTCCGACACGCGGGCGTGGCTGACGGCGTGGTATTTCGGCATGGTGTAGCCGCGCGACAGCAGCCGCTTCACCATCCAGGCGATGATGCCGTGGTTCTCGGCATGGGCGCATAACATCGCGCCGGACTGGCGCGCCGCGAGCAGGATGTCGAGCAGCGGCTCGTCATCGACCTTGAGGCGGTCATAGGTCATGAAGATCTTGATCGAGGCATGGCCCTGCTTCACCAGCGCGGGAATGTGTTCCTCGACCGTCTCCTTGGTCGCGTCCGCAATGATCATGTGAAAGGCGTAGTCGATCACCGCACCCTTCTTCGCCAGGGCGTGATAGTCCGCGACGACCTCAGGCAGCTTCATGCCGACATGTTGAGCCGCGAACGGAATCACCGTGGTGGTGCCGCCGAAAGCGGCAGAGACGGTCGCGCTCTCGAACGTGTCGGCGTTCATGATGCCGGCGGCCGACAGCTGCTCGATATGGGCGTGGCTGTCGACGCCGCCGGGCAGCACCAGCTTGCCGCGCGCGTCGATCTCGCGCTTTGCGGGCGGAAGCCCGCGGCCGATGGCCGCAATGGTCTCGCCGGAGATGGCGACGTCGGCCTCGAAGACGTCGGTCGTGGTGGCGACGCGGCCGCCGCGGATGATCATGTCGTAAGCGGGTTCAGTCATGAGGCACTCCGTGATAGGCTTGAGGCACGTTCGCTAGATCTCGCAGGAAGTCCATCATGTCCCGGCCACGCATTCTCGTCATCAACCCGAACTCCAACCACAAGGTCACGCAGGGGCTGGAGGACGCGTTGAAGCCGCTCGATTTCGAGGGCGGGCCGGAAGTGGTCTGCCAGACGCTGGCCGAGGGTCCGTTCGGCATTGAAAGCCAGGCGGACGCCGATAGCGTTGCGATCCCGCTGCGAAAGCTGGTCGAAAGCGACAACAGCTCGGCCGCCTTCGTCATCGCCTGCTACAGCGATCCCGGGCTGCAGGTTTGCCGCGAAGGCACCGACCGGCCCGTGTTCGGCATCGCCGAGTGCGGCGTGCTGACGGCGCTTTCCCGCGCGGAGACTTTTGGCGTCATCGCGATCGCCCAGCGCTCGATCCCGCGGCACATGCGCTATCTCAGGCAGATGGGCCTGACCGACCGCTTTTCCGGCGAGCGGCCGCTGAACATGAGCGTCGCCGAAACCGCCTCCGGCGAAGGCACGCTCGCCAAGATGATCGAGGTCGGCCGCGCGCTGCGCGACGAGGACGGCGCCCGTGCCATCGTGATGGGCTGCGCCGGCATGGCCCGCCACCGCCGTGCGCTGGAAGACGCGCTGCGGATTCCCGTCATCGACCCGACACAGGCGGCCGTCAGCATGGCGCTGGGTACGGTGCAGTTCTCGGCTCACTAGGCGTCCTTCAGCTCGTTGGTGTCCTGGCGCGCGAGCCATTGCGCATGGCTCTCGCGGACAAGGGCAAACGTATCCCGCTGCGTGGTGTAGAGATTGCCGAACATGCGGCCAATCGGCCGGTAAGCGTCGAGATCGACATACATGTTGGCGGTGTCGACTAGCCCCTCGCGGGCGTGAACCCGCAAGACCTCGCCGACCAGGAGCTCGCGATCGGGCGAGAAGGTCATCACGACATGGCGCCGGCATTCCAGCGCAAAGGGCGCCGCGGCGAGACGCGGCGCCTTCACGTCGACGGAGGGAAGCGTCGCCAGGCCCGTCGCGGCGACCTCGCTGTCTCCGGAGGGGAAATCGACCGCGCAGTCGTTCATCGCGACCGACAGCGCCTCGTCCACCATGTGCACCACGAACTCGCCGTCGCGATGGATGTTGCGGGTGGTGTCCTTCGGCGAGTGATCCGGCTTGTGCTGCAGGCCGAGCACGATCAGCGCGGGACTTTCGGAGAACACGTTGAAGAAGCTGAAGGGGGCGGCATTCACCGTGCCGTTCTCATCCAGCGTGGTCACCAGCGCGATCGGCCGCGGCACCACCACGCCGCACAGCAGCTTGTAGCGATCGCGCGGATCGAGCTCACGCAAGGAAATGCCTTTGTCGGCCATCGGCGTCACTTCTCCGGCGGCGGCACCGCGCCGGTCTGGCTGGTGATCAGACCGTAATGCTCGATGCGGCGATGCCGGGCGAAATCGAAGATGGTGGTCTTTCCGAAGGAGGTGGCATCGAGGTCACAGGCGTGGACCAGCACCTCGTCGTCCTCGCTCTTGGCTTCGGCGACGATCTCGCCATTGGGATCGACGATCAGGCTGCCGCCGAACAGGGGATGACCGTCCTCGACGCCGGCCTTGGCGACCGCGACCACCCAGGTCGCGTTCTGATAGGCGCCGGCCTGCACCGAGAGGCGGTTGTGGAACAGGCGCTTCTCGATGCCCTCCTCGCTCTTCTCGGCATTCACGGACGGCGTGTTGTAGCCGATCAGAACCATCTCGACGCCCTGCAGGCCCATGACGCGATAGGTCTCGGGCCAGCGGCGGTCGTTGCAGATCGCCATGCCGATGATGCCGCCAAGTTCGCGCCAGACCTTGAAGCCGAGATCGCCCGGCTCGAAGTAACGCTTCTCCAGGTGCTGATGCGAGCGCTTGCTGTCGTATTCCACATGGCCAGGCAGATGCACCTTGCGGTATTTGCCGACGATCCTGCCGGTTTTGTCGGTCAGGATCGCGGTGTTGAAGTGGTGGCCATCGGGCGTCAGCTCGGCATAGCCGAAATTCATCGCCATTCCGTGCTGCGCCGCGCGCTCGAACAGCGGCCTGGTCGCCGCGTTCGGCATTTCGCGCTCGAACCAGATGTCGAACTCGGCGCGGTCCTCGACGTACCAGCGCGGGAAGAACGTCGTCAGCGCCAGCTCGGGATAGACGATCAGGTCGGCACCCTTGCTCTTGGCTTCGTCCATCAGCGCGATCATGCGCTTGACCACCGCCTCGCGGCTGTCGGCTTTCTGAATCGGGCCCATCTGGGCGGCGGCGACATTGACGATGCGCATCAGCGAGTTCCTGGTGATGTCTGGGGGGAAGCGTCGGCTTGCAGGATCTTCCGCGGCGCCGAGCATAACGCGGCTCCGTGCCGATATTCCAGCCAAGCAGCTTTCATGCCGTCCGCCCCCATTCGGCATCCTGCAACAGCCGCCAGTTGATCTTGTTGCTGGCGGTGCGCGGCAGGGACTCGACGAAGACGACGGCGCGCGGCGCCTTGTAGCTCGCCATCGCGCTGCGCGCCCAGCCGACGATGTCGCCCTCCGACGTCGTCGCGCGCGCGGCGTCATCGAGCACCACTAGCGCCTTGACGGTCTCACCGCGATAGCCGTCCGGCGCGGAAACGATGCAGCATTCCCGGATGGCGCGGTTCTGGTACATCGCCGCCTCGACCTCGGCCGGCCACACCTTGAAGCCGCTGACATTGATCATGCGCTTGAGGCGGTCGACGGCGAAGAAATAGCCGTCGGCATCGCGATAGCCGAGATCGCCCGTGCGCAGGAACCGCTTGCCGTCGCGTTCGATGAAGGCTTCGGCATCCGCCTCCGGCCTGTTCCAGTAACCCTGCAGCACCTGCGGCCCGTGCACGATGATCTCGCCGACGACATTGTCGTCGAGCTCGATCAGGCTCTCGGGATCGATCACCCTGGCGTCGGTCTCGTGCACGGCGATGCCGAGGCACTGCCGCTTCGGCGCCGCCATCGGATTGAGGTGCGTCGGAGACATCGTCTCGGTCATGCCGTAGCCCTCGACGAAATCGAGCCCAAACCGCCCCTTCAGCCGTTCCGCGACGGCGGTCGGCATCGCCGCGCCGCCGCCGGTCAGCACCTTGAGCTTCGCAAAACATTTGTCGCGGAAGCTGGCGCTGGCGAGCACATCCACGATCATGGTCGGCGCAGCGTTCCAGAACGTGACGCCATAGGTCTCGAACAAATCCGGCAGCAGATCCTTGTCCCAACGCGCCATCAGCAGCAGCGTGGCGCCGGCGACGATGGCGGCATTCATTGAGCCCTGCATGCCCGCGACATGGAACAGCGGCATGAAGCCGGTCATCACGTCGCTGCCATTGAGCCCATACCAGCGCGCTTGCAACACGGCGGTGAACAGCGCGCTGCGATGGGTGTGCATGCACGCCTTCGGCTTACCCGTCGTGCCGGACGTGTAGGGCAGGATCATGAGATCGTCCGGCCCCGCCTCCATCGCACCCGGCTGCAGGCCCTGCACTATCGCGGGCGACCACGAATACCAGCCCGGCGATGACGGCGGCTCCAACGGTGCCTCGGTCACGCATGATGGCAGCGTGTAGGGCGTCGCTGGAACTTCGTCGCGGTACTGCGCGACAATCGCATGCGTAATCGCCTTCCCCACCAGCGGTGCAAACACATCGCTTAGCTCGCTGCCGATGATCGCAACCCTGGCGCCGCTATCCGCGGCGAGATACGCGATCTCGGCGGTCTTGTTCATGGGATTGACCGGCACGATCACGGCATCCGCCCGCATCGTAGCATAGTAAGCGATGACGTATTGCGGCGAATTCTGCAGCGCGATCATGACGCGGTCGCCGCGCTTCACTCCGCAAACGCCTTGCAGAAAGCCGGCCATGGCATCGACCCGGTCGCGCAGCTCGGCGTAGCTCAGGCTCGCCCCGTAGAACATTGTCGCCGGATGCGTTGGCCGTTCACCTGCAGCGCGCGCCAGCGCGTCGTAGAGCGTCCCCTCCGGCATCGCGAGATGCCAGGGCTCGTCCGCCGGCCAGGCCGGTGACCTCAGGGACTTTGTGTGATTCACCCGCGCTCCTCGTCGGCGATATCAAGACCGTGGTCGAGCGCGTCCAGAAGCTGGTTAGCCTCCCACTCGGAAATCACCAGTGGCGGCGCCAGGAAGAGCGAGGTCTGCTCGCCGCTGGTGCCGATCACGGCGCCGGCTTCCAGCGCGCGCTCCGCGACCCGCGAGGCGATCGGCACCTCGGTGGTGTCGGCGTGCCAGGCCCGCCAGTCCGGGCCGTGCAGCTCCACCGTCCAGTGCAGCCCCTGCCCAGCCACGCGCTGCACGCTCGGATGCTTTTGCGCGATTGCGAGGAGGCGGCGGGTGAACAGCTTCTCCAGACTTTGCACGTGGTCCAGAATCTTGTCCTCACTGACGACCTTCAGATAGGCGCTGACGGCCGCCATGCTGATCGGATGGCCACGCAGCGTGCCGTAGTTCTGCCAGCTCGTGCCCTTCAGCCGCTCGACGATGTCTTTGGACACCACGACAGCGGCCACGGCCGCCGCGCCGCCGCCGAGCGACTTTCCGAGCGTCACGATATCGGGCCGGCTCTGCGCGCCCTGGAACACGAACCAGCGCCCCGCGCGGCCCGCGCCGGTGACGACCTCGTCCGCGATCCAGTAAGAGCCGGCCTGCCGCGCGCAGCGCGCGACCTCGTCCTGATAGGCCCCGTCGTAATAGATGCCGCCTTGGGTGTAGTCGATGATCGTCGCGGCCGTATCCGAGAGCAGGCGCGGGGCGTCCGCGAGATATTCGGTGGGCGGGGTGTTGTTGGCCGGCGCGCCATAGATCGCCCCATCCGGCGCCGGCAGGATCCGCACCGGCGCCATGGGTGCCGGTAGTTTCGAGCCGCCGGCGTGCACCGCAAGGCCACCGTGCCATTGCGGCTGCACCGTCATGCTGCGCGACAGCCCAGTGATGCCGTGATAGGCGCGCTCGCGCGTTGCCAGCGCCGAGCGCTGCGTCAGCGCCTGGCAGAGCGACAGCGCCATGTCGTTGGCCTCGCTACCACTGATGCAGAAGCGCACCGCGCCGACCCAGTCCTCTTCGCCCTTGAAGGCGGTGGTCATCAGATCGTCGGCGGCCTGCTCGCGGCCAACCCAGGTCCACCCTTCATTGACGACGGGCGTATCGGCCGCGCGGCGGATCGCCTCCACCATTGCAGGATGGCGATGGCCGAGGCCGCCGCCGGTGTTGCTGCCGTCGATCAGCTTGCGGCCGTCCGCAAGGTGAAAGTAGACGCCCTCGCCGCCGACCACGGCCATCGGCGCAGCCTCGCCCGCATTCAGCCCGGTTCGCAACAATCTGCTCATCGCCACTGCCTCACTCCGCCGGAACGGCGCCGTAGCCACCGCCACCGCACATCTCGATCGTGACGAGATCGCCTTGCTGCAACACCAGGTTCGACTTGCCGTCGATGGGGACGTTGGCGCCCTGCCGGACCAGCGAGATGCGGCAGGCCTTGCCCGATTCGCCGCCCTGCATGCCCCACGGCGCCATCACCATGCGTTCGACGCAGGCGGTCAGGTGCATCGAGGGCGCCAGGATGCGGTAGGTGCGGACCGAGCCGTCACCGCCGCGATGCGCGCCCGCGCCGCCGGAATTCCGGCGGATGGCCTGCTGCTCGAGCCGGATCGCGTAGTTCGCCTCGATCACCTCGACCGGCGTGTTCGAGGTGTTGGACAGATGCACGCGGGTCGCGGACGTGCCGGCCCGATCGTGCCGCGCGCCTTCGCCACCGCCATGGACTTCATAGAGCATCTTCCACGACCCGTTCGGCCGCGGCTCGGCGAAGAACAGCACACCCGCGGTGGTTGCCCCGCCCGCGGACAGGCGCTCGGGAATGGTGTCCTGCATGGCACGGAAAATCGCATCGACGATGCGCATGGAGGTCTCGTGATTGCCGGCGGCAACGGAGGCGGTCCAGCCGGGCTCGAGGATCGAGCCCGGGCGCGTGATGATGGTCAGCGGCCGCAGCGCGCCGGCATTCTGCTGCATGTCGCGCCCACTCATGATGCGCGCGGCATAGGCGACAGCCGAGCGCGCCATGAAGGGAGTCGTGTTGCAGAAATTTGAGACGCGATCGCAGCTTCCGGAGAGATCGAAGGTCGCCTCATCCCCGCGAATGGTGATCTTCACATGGATGCGCGCCGGCGCGTTGTTTGCGCTGCCGTCGTCGAGATAATCCTCGCCCTCATAGATGCCATCCGGCAGATCGCGCAGCGCTTCCCGCATCTCGATTTCGGAGAGATCGTGCAGACGCGACTGCGCCGCCATGAAGACCGCCTTGCCATGCTCGCGGCAGAGCTCGACGATGCGCTTCTCGCCGGCCTTGGTCGCCGCGATCTGGGCAAGAAGGTCGCCCTCGCAGGATTCGGCATCGCGGACATTGGCCTTGAGCAGCTGCACGATCGGCGTGTTGAGGCCGGCTGCGGTTGCGATCAGTACCGGCGGAATCCGCATCGCCTCCTGGAACGTATCGACCGCCTTGGCGAAATAGCTGCCAGGCCAGGTGCCGCCGATGTCTGGCCAATGCGCGAGGCTGACTGCAAAGGCGACGATCTCGCCGTCGAAGAAGACGGGACGCACGACCTTGACGTCGTTGAGATGATTGCCGCCGAGCGCGCCGACATTGTAGATGACGACGTCGCCGTCGTTCAGGCCATCGCGCGGCATCACCTTCAAGAGTTCGGGGATGGTGTAGGCCATCGCGCCGAGATGAATCGGAATGTCGCGGCCCTGTCCGACCAGGCCGCCGTGGCCGTCGGTGATCGCCGACGAGAGGTCGCCGGCCTCGCGCAAGAGCGGCGAGCGCGCCGAGCGCGTCATGACGAGGCTCATCTCCTCGGCCGCGGCGGAGAGCCCGTGCCTGATGACCTCGACGACGAACGGATCGAGCTTCATGCCGCCCTCCGCGTCAGGAACAAATTGCCTGATGTATCGGGCTTTGCCTGCCAGCCCGGCGGCACCACCACTGTCGACCAGGCGTCTTCGATGATGGCGGGACCATTGATGGTCTCGGTGAGCGAGGCGCGGTCGACGATCTCGGTTGCGATATCGTGGAAGCCGTCGAACGAGCAGGTGCGCGTGCTCATAGACACTGCCCTCGCCGCAGTCGCCGGCCGGCTGACAATTGTCGTCGACGGGCGACGCGCCTGCACCCGCACCGATTCGATGACGCAGGGCTCGCCGGTCGCATAGCCGAACAGCTCATGATGCCGCGTCAGGAAGTCCTGCTTCAGCCTGGCGACGTCGAGCGGCAGCGTGAAGGATACCGGAATGGCGTCGTTCTGCGCCGCGTAGCGCATCAAGGCCACCGGCTCGACCTGGATCTCGGCCTTCGCAACATTGTTGGCGAGAAGCGGCGCCGAGGCATCGGCAATCAGGGCCTCGATCCGTTCCGAGACGCGCGCGAGATCGATGCCGTCAAGGGCGGCGCGAAGGGTCTGCTGCTGCAGGAAGCTGAAATCGGCGGTGAGGCAGCCCAGCGCCGAGAATGCGCTCGAGGCACTGGGCACGACCACCTCCGCAATGCCGTAGAGATCGGCAAGGCCCGCGGCATGCATCGGGCCGCCGCCGCCGAAGGCCAGCAGCGTGCAATCGCGCCCGTCGATCCCGCGCTCGACCGTGACGCGGCGGAGCGCGCGGGCCATGGTCGCGTTCGCGACCTTGATGATGCCGAGCGCCGTCTCCGTCAGGCTCAGCCCGAGCGCGCGGGCAATCGGCGCGATGACGCGCTTTGCGGCCGCGATGTCGATGCCGATGCGGTCGCCAAGCTTGGTCTCAGGATTGAGATAGCCGAGCACCGCATTGGCATCGGTGATGGTCGGCTCCGTGCCGCCGCGGCCATAGCAGGCCGGGCCCGGCTCGGAGCCGGCGCTCTCCGGCCCGACCGTCAGCCCGCCGGGACCGTTGCGCACGATCGATCCACCGCCGGCGCCGATCGAATGCACCGCGAGCATCGGCTGGCGCAGCGGCTTGTCGCCGAGCATGCGGCCGTCGGTCATCTCGGCCTGGCCGTCGACGATCAGGCACACATCCGTCGTGGTGCCGCCCATGTCGAAGGTCAGCATCCGCGCGCAGCCGAGCTGGCGCGCAATGCTGACCGACGCCGAGACGCCGGCCGCCGGGCCCGACATCGCCATCACCAGCGGACGCTGCTTCACCGCCGAAATCGGCACCATGGCGCCGGCGGAGTGAAACACCTGCAGGCCGGGCCCGATCGGCAGCCGCTGCTCCAGCTCGCTGAGATATTCCACCGCGATCGGCATCGCGGCCGCGTTGAACACGGTCGCCGAGGTTCGCTCATATTCGCGCGCCTCGGGATTGACCTCGTGTGAGAGCGAGACGTGAGCGACCACATCCTTGAGCCGCTCGCCCAGCATCTTTTCATGCACCGGATTGGCATAAGCGTGAAGGAGCGCGACTGCGACGCTCTGCACGCCGGTCCCCTTCAGCCACGCCACCAGGCGTTCGACCTCCGCTTCCTCGAGCGCCTTCAGCACCCGCCCCTCATGATCGAGGCGCTCGGCGAGCCCAAAGCAGCGTTCAGGCGGCACCAAAGGCGGTGATTTCGGCGGAATGTCGAGCCGGTAGAGGTCTCGGCGGCGATAGCGAGCGATCTCGAGCACGTCGGCAAAGCCTTCGGTCGCGACCAGCGCCACCTTCGGCAGCCGGTTCTCGACGATCGCGTTGGTCACGCGCGTGGTGCCGTGGACGAAGCGCTTCACCTCGCTCTTGCGCAGGCCGACCGCCTCGATCGCCTCCAGCATCGCTTGCACCGGTGCGTCGGGGCGCGACGGCACCTTCGCAATCCGCGCTTCCGCGGAATCGCGTCGGATCGCGATGATGTCGGTGAAGGTGCCACCGATATCGGTGCCGACCTCCCAATGATTGCCGGGATCGCTCATCTGCACAATCAGCTACGCGTGACGTTCATCATCATTCCCTGTCATGCCATCACGTGCGAGCGTGCGACAGAGCGATGGCCGCGGGATAGGGTCAGAGTTGTCGCAAACCAAAGCGCTAGCAAGCCACCGGCCTTGCGCGGCGCAGCATCGGCTGCACGTTTCCGTGCAGCGCTGCTCGCGCAGAGAGCAGAAGGCCGCGAAGTCAAAATGTGCAGCGCACCCTTGGATTCTCCGAGGCAAATAGAAGCGCCCGTTGCACTGCAATCGGATCGCACAAGGCCGTTTGTCTAATTTGCAGGCGATCGGTCGGCGGTGCGGGAGATAGCACTGACCAAGAGCTATGCACGCAGGTCGGCTCAGCCTCTCTTTATTGTACGGTCGGTAAGCGAGGACATCACCGGCCGCTGGTGGATAACCCGGCGCGCCGAACGGGTCGCGCCGGGTACGGAGATTTCGCGACTGGCTATGCGCTCGCCAGCCATGCCCGCAAGCGCCGCCAACCGATGACGATGCCGGTGATGGAGAACATCAGCCCGAGCGTACAGAGCCCGACAATGAGAGCGTCACGCAGCCGCGCATGAGCCAGCAGAATCGGGAAATCAAGCGTGTGCAGCGCACTGTAAAGCCAGCGATAGGCGCGGCGCGACGGGTCCAGCCTTTGCAGCAGCTTGCCATCGGCGGCATCGACATCGAACCAGAGATCGCCGCAGGTCGTCCGGTAGACAGGAGCCCCCGGAAGTGCGGATTGCGCCGGATAGCCGTCGTTGCCGGCGAGCAGGAACGGTGCGGCACAGCCGGTGCCAAGGCGCGCCGTCAGGTCGCCGATGTCCTGCCTATCCAGGTATGACGCCGGTCCATCGCGCGGCGCGTCCCCTGCCCTGATCAACGCCTGACGGCCGAGACCAACCCGGTCGCGCCGATAGACATGGCCGTTGAAGGCGAACCATTCGACCTCGCGGGCCAACGGCGATATTGGCTGCGGATCGAGCGACGACGCGTCTCGCCAATCCGGGGCGGCATCGACCACGCCGGCCTCTGTCGGAGTCAGTTGCCCGCGCGAGAACAGGCGGCCGTGATCCATCGACAGCCAGCCGCTGAAGATCCAGGTCAGCACAAACACGGTCGCGACGAGACCGATGATGTGATGCAGGGCGTGCCAGCCACGATAGGGCGACGAGAGCTGGCGTCCCCGTATCTTCACACGCACGATTCCGAGCACCGCACCAAGCAATGCCGCGATTAGGGCCAGCAGCGACAGCGTCCAGACCACGCCATCCCACAGCGCCCAGCTGCTGCGCAGAATTGTCGGATAGATCCAGTGCAGCACGCTGCCGGCCCAGTTCCACGCGCGCTCGCTGCGCGTCGTATCCAGGACGACTTCGCCGGTCAGCGACGAAACGTAGACCTCCGTTCCAGGGGCATCGCCGAGAGCGGCGCGAGACAAGGGGCGATGCCGATCAAAACCGTTCGGCACGCTCCACTGATCGTAGTCCGACTGCGCGACGATCGCGGCGCGCGGCGCGTCGAGCTCGCGCTGACGTGAATAAGCTTGCACGATGGTGAGCGCGACATCGGCTGATGTCACCGACGCGTCTCCTCCATCGGAGGCGCGAACCGCTCGCGAACCTGTGGAGCCCGAGACGACGTAGACCGGTCCATCGCTCCGCTGGATCAGCCGAACACGCGTGGCATCGGCAATCCCGCTCGCCGCAACGGCGTCCGCGACCGAGATCCTCGTCCCGTCGCGATCGACCGGCACAAGTCCGGCAAATCGCTCCGCTTCCGTCAGCGACGGAAACGGGACGAAGTGCATGACGATCCCGCTCGCGAACCACATCGCGAACAGCAGGCAGAACGCGATGCCGAGCCAGCGATGCGTGAGGACGATCGCGCCCATCATGCGCTCAGGGCCTCACCATTTGAACGCGGCCGAGATCTCGTAGGTGCGCGGCGCGCCCAGGAGGATCTGGTCCGGATAGAACGGATCGCCCCAGATCGCATAGCGCTTATCAGTGATGTTGCGGACGCGGAAGGTCAGGCGGGCCTGGTCGACCGCATTGAACGCCGTCTTGGGGATGTCGACGAAGGCGTAGACGTCGGCCACGGTGTAAGCCTTCATCGTCACGACGTTGGCGTCGGTGTTGTAGCGGTCGCCGACATGACGGCCGGTGATGCCAAGCTCCACCGGCCATGGTGTGAAGAAGCGATACGACGCGCCGGCATTGGCGACGATACGCGGCACGTTTGGCGGCGTGTTGCCGGAGAACGAGCCGCCGGCAAAATTGTAGTCGGCATAGCGCGCATCGACATAGGCGATGTTGCCCCACAGCCGCAGCGGCTCGATCGGGCGTATCGAGGCGGCAAGCTCGACGCCTTTCGACTCCTGACGTCCGGCGATGTTGAGTTGCATGCCGCCGGCGGCCGCATAGACGTTCTTGCGCAGGATGTCATAGGCCGAGAACGACCACTCCGCCCGATTGTCCCAGAACAGGTGCTTGACACCGGTCTCATAGGTGCGCGCGGTGGTCAGATCGAGCGGCTGGGTGGGCGAGAGCAGGAAGATGTTGTTGGCTGCGACGTCGGCGCCGGTGGCGTATTGGCTGAAGAAGGTGAGGCCGGGAACGGCCTCCCAGGTGTAGCCGATGCGGCCCGTCACCGGCGCCCAGTCTTTCCTGAATGGAAAGCCCGTCTTCACGATCCCGTTCTTGTCGGTCGAATTGCGGTCGAGCCCGATGTGCTCGACACGAAGACCGCCGATCAGCGCGAAGCTGCGCGTCAGCTTGAGCCTGTCCTCGAATGACAGCGCCTCGTTGTCGATGCGCGCGGTCTGCTGCTGTGTCGTGAGCAAGCCGTAGAAACCGCGGTTGGGGTCGACCAGCGAAACGGAATCGCCGGGAAAGTTTGCCGCACCGGGCCTGACGAAATCGAGATAGCTCGACGACAGCGTCGTCACGAGCCGATTGTCGAAGCCCGCAATATTTGTATCCCAGATCAGGTCTGTGATGTTGCCGACCAGCCGCTGGCTGTGGGCGACATAGAAACGCTCGCGATCGACCAGGTTCGTGGTGGAATTGAACGCCTCGATCTCGTTGTTGAACCAGGTTCGTTCCGCGCCATAGCCATAGGCCTGACTTTTCAACGTGAGGTCAGGCGCGAGCTTCAGCTCGAAGCCGCCACGCAGCCACACTTCCTGCGCCACGTTGCGGTTGTCGAGAACGTTGTAATTGGTGTTGAAGGTGCGGTCGTCGATGGTGACGGCACCGAGATTCGTTCCGTTGTAATTCGAGACGTAATTGCCGGAGACGATCCCCGTCGTCGCGTGCGAGCCGCTGAAGGCGACCGGCACCAGCGGCGCGCCCCAATAGGCCTTCGAGCGGTCTTCACGATATTCGACCGCACCCCAGATCCTGAGGCTGTCGGAAACACGGTAGTTGAGCTGGCCGGACGTGCCGAACGTCTTGACGTTGGTGTCATCGGCAAAGCCATTGAGGGCGGAACGGCTGATGTCGAAGCGATAGTCCAGGCCTTGCACATTGGTGCTGCCGCCGGAGCCGTAATGGGCACGGAACGAGTTCAGCGAGTCCCAGGAGAAATCGGCTTCGTTGCTGACAGCTCCGGTGTGCGGCTGCTTGGTGACGAAGTTGATCGCACCGCCCGCGGCGCCCTCGCCCGAAATCAGCGAGGCCGGGCCCTTGAGGAATTCCACAGCCTCCAGATTGGCGGTATCCACGATCCGCGAGGTCATGTTCTGCGGACCGATCTTGATGCCGTTGTAGAGCGTGTTGATCTGGCTGTTGGTGAAGCCGCGCATGGAGAAGGCCGAAGGTTCGGCCGGGTTGTCGCCGGAGGTGACGCCGACGGCGCCCTGCGCCACCTCGGACACGGTGCGATAGCCCTGCTCGCGCATGGTTTCGGCGGAGATCACCTCCACCGTTGCGGGCGTTTGCCGCACGGTCAGCCCGAGTCGCGAGGCGCTTTCGGCAACTGCATTGGTGTTGAGGGGCGTTTGCGCCGTCGCAGCCGGCACGACGGGCTTTGGCGCTGCGGGTGCAGCCGCCGGTCTGCGCGCTGCCGCGCGACGCGGGCCTTGCGCTGCTCCTGCCGGTTCGGCCGGCCTGCGCGCTTGGGCGGGCGACACCTCGACCGGTGGCAGGGACTCTCGGACCTGCTGCGCCAGAGCGGCAGGCAGATCAAGAACGGCAAAGGTCGTGAACGCGGCGGAAGCCAGCAGGACGCTACCCGGTGGTGCGATACGGATGGAAGACACGGCAAAAACCTCGGTATGACGTCAGTGGCACGTCACAGCGAACGAGGTCCCATCTCTGGCCTTGCGGCCGTCCGATGAAGCCGAATGTCTGTACTCCCCGACCGACATCTTCGCGTGTGACCACGGCTGACGGCAGGTCTCCTGGCTCGCGGGTCGATCACCGCTTCGTCGCCTTCCCGGGACCGAGGACCCAGTGGCTTGTGACGAAGGATTATCCGCTCACAGTTGCGGGGGCAGCCACGGCATTGGGGGCAAGACCCCGCACCGCATTCCCTTTTCATTCCCTCTCGGGAAAACCGTCGCGAGCATCTAGGATTACCATCAAGACAGAGTCAATGTGCCAGTTGCGGCGTTGTGGCCACATTGGCCAACTTCCTTGGAGATGAGCATGGAAGGCGAGACCTTCCTTTGGCTGATACGGCATGCGCCCGTCCGCGGCATCGCGGGGACGATCCATGCCGCCGATGCGGCGGCCGATCTCGGCGATCACACGGCGTTGGCGGCTCTGCGGACGCGCTTGCCGCCGGATGCCGCCGGCTATGCCAGTCCGTCGCGCCGCACGGTCGAGACGGCGCGTGCGCTGGGGCTCGAGCCGGAGCTGGTGAGCGAATTCCGCGAGCAGGATTTCGGCGACTGGACCGGCCACCGCCACGACGAGCTCGCCGCGACCGGTGGCGAGGCTTATGCGCAATTCTGGCGCGATCCCGCGCGCGGACGGCCGCCGAACGGCGAGAGCTTTGCGGATCAGGTCGCGCGCGTTCGGCAAGGCCTGTCGCAGATTGGCGCAGGCTCCGCAGCGCTGATCGTGCATTCCGGCACCATCCGCGCAGCGCTCTGCATCGCGCTCGATCTCACACCGGAAGCCGCGCTGCGTTTCGTGATCGATCCGCTGTCGCTGACCCGGATCGACCGCCTCGCGAGCGGCTGGCGCGTCGTGTCGGTCAACCAGAGCGTGGCTTGAGCCGCGTCAAGAAGACCGATCCGGCACATTGGCCTGCGCGAACGTCGCCATGCCGTTGTGGAGGCTGCATGCGAGGCGCACCAGCGGCAGCGCGATGGCGGCGCCCGATCCCTCGCCGAGCCTGAGATCGAGGCTGATCAGCGGCTGCACGTTCAGCGCGCGCAGCACCAGCCGATGTCCCTGCTCTGCCGATTGATGCGAGGGCAGCAGGAACGGCTGGCAGGAGGGATTGAGGCGCGTTGCCGCCAAGGCCGCCACCGACACGATGAAGCCGTCGATCAGCACGGGGATGCGGCGCTGCGCGGCCGCAATGATCGCGCCCGAGATCGCAGCGATCTCGAGACCGCCGACCGCGCACAGGATCTTTTCCGGCGAAGCGCCCGCGATGCCGTGTTGCGCGATCGCCGCGTCGATCACACGCGCCTTGTGCGCGCGGCCGGCTGCATCGACGCCGGTGCCGCTGCCCGCGATCTCCTCGGCGCTCACGCCGAGCAGGCTCGCGGCGATCGCCGCCGATGCCGTGGTGTTGCCGATGCCCATCTCGCCGAAGATCAGGAGATCGGGCTGGTCGTTCGCCGCGCGCGCGACCGCGCGCTGGCCGGCCTCGAAGGCGAACGCCAGCTCCGCGGGCGTGAGCGCAGCCTCGACGCTGAAATCGCGCGTGCCGCAGCGCGGCTTATCGGTGACGATTCCCGCGATCTGCGCCTCGGCCAGCGTGCCGGCGTCGACCACCTCGAGGCTCGAACCCAGCTCGCGCGCCAGCACCGAGATCGCGGCGCCACCGGCGGCAAAATTCGCCATCATCGCGATGGTGACGGCTTGCGGATAGGCCGACACGCCCTGCGCGACGATGCCGTGGTCGCCGGCGAAGATGATGATCGGCACCCGCGCGGCGCGCGGCTGCTCGGTGGCCTGCAAGCCCGCAAGCTCGATTGCGAGCTGCTCGAGCCGGCCGAGCGCACCGGTCGGCTTCGTCAGTTGCGCCTGCCGCGCAATGGCCGCCTCACGATGAACAGCGGAGACCTCTGGGCAGTTCTGGGTAACCCATTCGGGAAGCATGCTGCTCAACGCCTGCGTTTGATGATGTAGCTGTCCATGATCCAGCCGTGCCGCTCGCGTGCGTCCTGCCGCACGGCGGCAATGCGCGCGCCCAGTTCAGCCAGCGCGCCGGACATGATGATCTGATCGGGCATGCCGAGATAGGCACCCCACCAGATCTGCAGGCCTTCTGGATCCAGCGATTGGAACGCCGTGCCGCCATCGAGCATCACGACGACGGTGTCGACGCCCTGCGGCCAGCCGCCTTCGCGCAAGCGCCGCCCTGTCGTGACCAGGAACGGCTCGCCGATGTCGTTGAGCGGCAGCGCATGCGCCGCGCACAGCGCCTGGATCGAGGTGATCCCCGGCACGACCTCGATTGTCGGCAATGGATCGAGCCGCCGCGCAATGCGCAGCGAAGAATCATAGAGCGAAGGATCGCCCCAGATCAGCAGCGCGACCTTGCCCTCATCTTCGAGATGCCCAGCGATCGTCTGCGACCAAATCGCGGCCACCGCATCGTGCCAATCGTCGACGCCCTTGCGGTAGTCCGCCTCGGTCGCATCGCGCACGGGAAGATCGAATTCGGCGATGCGCGTCGTTTTGTTGGTGAGCACACCGGCGCAGATCGTTCGCCTGAGATCTGCGAGATCGGATTTCGCCGTTCCCTTGCGCGGGATCAGGATGAGATCGGCGGCGTTGATGGCGTCAACGGCGGCGCGCGTGAGCTGCGCAGAATCGCCGCAACCGATGCCGATCAGGGAGAGCGTTAGCATCGCGAGCGCGATGGGCGGCCACACCGGCGGCCCATCGCTGATCTCTTACGCCGCGTTGTGCAGGCGCGGGGTGACGAGGCCGGGCGCGGTGACGCCGCGCAGTGACTTCGCCAGCGCCAGCACCGCGAGATCGGCGAGCGGTTCGATCACGATCACCAGCGCATAAGCGGCAGCGAACGTCCCGACGCTGGCGAGATTGCTCATCGCAAAGCCGGAGCCATAGAGCGCCCAGAACGCCACCCATGCGATCACGCCGGCCTGGTAGGTCGTCGAAAGCGCCAGCGCCTGACCGTATTTCAAATCGACATAGGCGGTGTTGCGAGGGATGATCCGCGTGGCGATCGCCTGGATCGCGAACAGCGGCACCAGCAGCGTGGTGACGTTCATGCCGTATTGCGGCAGATCGACTGGCTCCAGCAGCATGCCCTGAAGCAGCAGGCCAAATGCAAGGCCGAAGGCGGCGGGCGCAGCACCAAAGAGCAGGAACAAGGTCGAGCCGAGGATGAAGTGCACCTCTGATACCCCAACCGGAAAGTGCGGCAGGATCTCGAAGAAGACGAAGACGAGAGCGGTGGTGGCCAGTGTCCGCGCCGCGAACGAGCCGGCGCCCTGCTCGCGCACGGTTTCGACCGCGAGCTTCAAGGCAACGCCGCCTGCCGCGATGCCGGTTGCGTAACTCAACACGAGCTTGGCGCCCGTCACGATCCCGGGTTCGATATGCATGGCTCAATTCCTTTCCGCCGTCACACCCGACGGCCTTGGCCTCAATACGTGCACGGCCGGTCTCCTGGCTCGCGGTTCACTGGGTTCTCCGGCCTTCCCGGACCTTGCGGTCCAGTGGCGGTTCGGAGGCCCTCACCGCTTACAGTCGCGGGGGCGGCTGGGGTTTTGGGCGCCGCAACTGGGTCCGCCCATCCCCATTCCCGATTATGCTCCGGCGCTTTGCGCCGCGTCGAGCACCATGCCGCTCTTGTGTGCCCCTTTCGTATCGCGGGCGTCAAGGGGCGAACCGCTGCCGGAGCCGTCATGCCGGATATTCTCCCGCCAGCGCGCCGAACAGGATGACGGCCGCAGTGGAAGCGGCGCCGCCGCGCCCAAGCTGCTCGGCGAGCTCGGCAATCGTGGTGCGGACCAGCCGTTCGTCGGGACGCCCGAGAGATTCGGCGAACAGCGCCGGAGTGCTGGGAGCGAGGCCGTGCGCGATCAATTTTGCGGCAAGCGCCGGAAAGGTGCGCCGGCCCATATAGACCACGGTCGTGGCCTCGGGGTCGGCCAGTGCCGCCCAATTCAGATTGGGCGGCAGCTCGCCCGTGACGTCAGCGCCGGTGATGAACTGCACCCGGCGGGAGGTATACCGGCGGGTCAGGGGAATGCCGGCCTGGGCGGCGGCGACACAGGCGGAGGTGACGCCGGGAACGATCTCGTAGCCGATGCCGGCCTCGCGCAGCGTCTCGATCTCCTCCTCCAGCCGGCCGAAAATGCCGGCATCGCCGGACTTGAGCCGCACCACGCGCGCACCGGTTGCGGCATAGTCGACCAGGAGACGGTTGACGTGGTGCTGCTTGGTCGAAGGACGCCCGGCCCGCTTTCCCACCGCGACGAGATTGGCGCCGGGCCGGGCGAGATCGAGGATCGCGCCGGAGGCAAGATCGTCATAAAGCACGACGTCGGCCTCGCGCAGCCGCGTGGCGCCCTTCACCGTGAGGAGCTCGGGATCGCCCGGACCGGCGGAAACGAAAGAGACAAAACCGCTCACCGGTCCTCCGCGATCAGATGGAAGAACGTGCCGGTGGCATGGCCACGGCGCGAGCCGGTTTCGGCAATGACCGCGCCGGTGGCGTCGTGCACGACCGCAAGCGGCGTATCGGGTTGGGCGAGGATGGTCGAATAGTGGAACTCGTGGCCGCGCAGGCGCGCGCCAGGCTGATGCCCCGGCATCGGCGCAGCCAGTTCAGCAAGACGATAGCCGAGATGCATGCGGCGCTTGGCAAAGCTGGTCTCGAGGCCAAGCAGCCCCGCCATCTCATGGCTGATACCGTCGGCGTCGGTGAGGCCTGTGCCCAGCACCATATAGCCTCCGCATTCGCCATGCACCGGCCGCGTCTCGGCGAAAGCGCGCAAGCCGCTGCGAAAGCGCGCATTGGCCGCGATCTTTCCCGCATGCAGCTCAGGATAGCCGCCCGGCAGCCAGCACACGTCGGCGCTCGCGTCGGGCGCTTCGTCGGCCAGCGGCGAGAACGGCGCGATCTCGGCGCCCGCGGCGCGCCAGGCTTCCAGCATATGCGGATAGACGAACGAGAACGCCGCATCGCGCGCCAGCGCGATGCGCTGGCCGGGCGGCCTCACGTTCAAGCCGTTCGCCGCAGCTTGCGGCGACCATTGGCCTGCCGAGTGGAGCACCGCATCGAGATCGACGTGCTCGGCGACAAAGCGCGCGGCCTCGTCGATCAGCTTGCCGATCTCGGCCTGCTCCTCGGCCTGCACGAGACCGAGATGCCGCTTCGGCAGGCTGATCTCGGCATGGCGCGGCAGCGCGCCGAACACTTTGATGCCGGCCTCGTTCAGCGCGCGCCGCACCAGATCCTCGTGGCGGGGGCTGGCGACGCGATTGAGCACGACGCCCGCAAGGCGCACGCCGGCGCGGTAATCGCGAAGGCCGGCGGCGATCGCTGCCGCAGTCTGCGCCTGGCCGGAGGGATCGATCACCAAAACCACCGGCCAACCCAGCATCTCCGCGATATCAGCGGTCGCTCCCGTGCCGGAGACACCGCGCGCAGCGACACCGTCGAACAGGCCCATCGATCCCTCGGCGAGCACGACATCTGCATCGCCGCCACGGCTGACGAGATGCGCGATGGTGCTGCGATCCATCGCCCAGCTGTCGACGTTGACCGAGGCGCGTTCCGTGGCCGCGGCGTGGAAGGCGGGATCGATATAGTCGGGGCCGCTCTTGAAGCACTGCACGTTCAAGCCGCGCTTGCGCCAGGCGCGGGCGAGCGCCAGCGTCAGCGTCGTCTTGCCGACGCCGGAGGCCGGCGCGGAGATGACAAGGCTCGCCGGCATCACGACGCCTCCGGAAAGCGCGGCTCGGCACCGACCGGCCGGTAGCGGCGGTCGTAGTCGGCGGCATAGAGGCGGCTCTCGTCAAAATCGGCAGCGCCAAGCGTCTTGCCGACCAGGATCAGCGCCGTGCGCTCCATCTCGCCACCCACGAACGCATCGAGCGTTGCGAGCGTCGCACGCACGATGCGCTGCTCCGGCCAGCTCGCGCGCCAGACGATCGCGACCGGGCAATCCGCGCCGTAATGCGGCGTCAGCTCGGCGACGACCTGGTCGAGCAGATGGATCGACAGGTGGATCGCGAGCACCGCGCCGGTCGCAGCGAACGCGGCGAGCTTCTCGCCCTCGGGCATCGCGCTGGCGCGCCCCGGCGTGCGCGTCAGCACGACCGTCTGAGCAAGACCGGGCAGCGTCAGCTCGGCCTCGAGCGCGGCCGCGGCAGCCGAGAACGAGGGAACGCCGGGTGTCACCGAGTAGGAAATCCCGAGCGCACGCAAACGGCGGAGCTGCTCGCCCATCGCCGACCAGATTGAGAGATCGCCGGAATGCAGCCGCGCGACATCCAGGCCTGCCGCATGCGCGGCTGCGATCTCGGCGATGATCTGGTCGAGCGACATTGGCGCGGTGTTGACGATACGTGCGCCGGGTGGGCAATGCGCCAGCACGCCCTCCGGCACCAGCGAGCCGGCATAGAGACAAACCGGACTGGCCGCGATCAGATCGCGGCCGCGCAACGTCAGCAGATCGGGTGCGCCCGGCCCTGCGCCGATGAAATGCACCGTCATGTGCCGTCTCCTTCGGCGATCGCCGCGGTCGCACTGCGATCCTGCGAGACGACCCGTGTTGCAATCAACCGCGCGCGCGGACCGGCGACCGCGAGCGCCGCAGCCTCGGCTACAGATCCGGTGCCAAATTTCTCCGCGACGAGCTTCGATTGCGTGGGCGTGTCGATGCCGGCCAGTGTCGCGGCCGGAACGGCCCTGATCGGCACGCCGCATTCACGTGCGAGCTGCTTCAGCGCCTCGATGTCGGCCCTGTCGCTGACGGTTGCCATCGCCGCAAGCCCTTCCGCACCGCCCGCAGCGAGCAGCGCTTCACGCAGCGAAGCCAGCGTCACATCGCGCTTGAAGCCGAGTCCGGCGACCTTCATCGCACCACACTCCACTGCACCACGGGGCGTGCTGCCTCCCACGACCGATAGCGGCCGAGCGGGGCGGCATGCGAAATTTCGGCCCGCATCAGTTCGCCGCCGTGACGCCGATGCAGCTCGCCGAGCAGAGCTTCCGTCTCCAGCGTCACAGCATGCGCCACGAGCCGCGCACCCGGCGAGAACCGCGGCCAGATCGCATCAAATAACACTTCGTCGAGACCACCGCCAATGAAGACGGCATCCGCCGCTTCCAACCCGGCAAGAGCTTCCGGTGCCCTGCCCGTGACGACTGTGATCCGATGTGCCAAACCGAAGGCGGCCGCATTCTTGCGGATGTTCGCGGCGCGATCCTCGCGCGCTTCGACTGCACTCGCCGTCCCACCACACAGCGCCCACTCCACGGAGATCGAGCCTGAACCTGCGCCGATATCCCACAACCGTTCGCCGGGCCGCGGCGCCAACGCCGAGAGCGCGAGCGCACGTACCGGCCGCTTGGTGATCTGGCCGTCATGCATGAAGAGGTCGTCCGATAATCCCGAACTGCGGGGCATCCCCTGTCCGCCCTTCGCCTCGACGGCGACGGTGACCAGGTTTCCGGCGAGATCACCGGCAAGACTATCGGCGCGATATTCTGTGACGCTTTCGCGCGGGCCACCGAGGGCGGCGAGCATCCAGAAGGCCGAGGCGCCCCACCCGCGCTCGCTCAACCACCTAGCCAGATCGCCAGCCGCTTTCCCATCGCGCACGAGACAGATGATGCGCGCCCCTCGCGCCAGATGCGGACCGAGACGCTCGAACGGTGCGGCGTGAAGCCCGAGGCAGACGGTGGATTCGAGTCGCCAGCCCAGCCGCGCGGCCGCAAGCGAGAAGGTCGAAGGTGCGGGATGCGCGATCCATTCGCCGCTATCGAGCTTCTCGGCGAGGCTTGCGCCAGCGCCATGCCAGAACGGATCGCCGGAGGCGAGCACCACCGTCGGCCTGCCGCGGCAGCTCAGCACGACATCCGCATCGAACGGCACCGGCCATGGACGACCGCGGCTGCCAATTTCGGCAAGCGCAAGATGGCGCTCGCCGCCGAACACGGTTTCGGCCTTGGCAAGCGCCTTTCGGCTTGCCTCCGACAGCCCGGCAAGGCCATCTTCGCCGATACCGATGATGGTCAGCCAGGGATCAGACATGATTCGCGCCCTCATTCTGGGCGGAACGGCCGATGCGAGCCTGCTCGCCGCGGAGATCGCGCGCGCCGGCATCGATGCCGTCTATTCCTATGGCGGCCGCACCCGCGCGCCCGCCGATCAGCCGCTGCCGACGCGCATCGGCGGGTTTGGCGGCGTGAGCGGGCTGGCCGACTACATCCGCCGCGAAGGCATCACGCATGTCATCGACGCGACGCATCCGTTCGCTGCCGAAATGAGCCGTCATGCGGTCGAGGCCTGCGCGGACACCAATGCGCCGCTGATCGCGCTGGAGCGCGCGCCCTGGACCAGGGTGTCCGGCGACAACTGGATCGAGGTCGCCGACGTCAACGCCGCCGTTGCGGCCCTGCCCGAGGTGCCGACAAACGTGTTCCTCGCCATCGGCCGCCAGCACATTGCGCCATTCGCGACGAAGCCGCAGCACGCCTACACGCTGCGCTTCGTCGACCCGCTCGACGCGCCCCTGCCCTTCGCGGCCGATGTGATCGTGTCGCGCGGACCGTTCACGCTTCATAGTGAGCTGGCGATGATGCACACGCGCGGCATCGCCTGGATCGTCGCCCGCAATTCCGGCGGCGACGGCGCGCGCGCCAAGATCGACGCGGCGCGCATGCTCGGCCTTCCCGTAATCATGATCTCGCGACCAGAGCTGCCCGAGCGCCAAAGGGTCGAGAGTGTCACTGACGTGATGCAATGGCTCGGTCATTCTGCGCGCCTCGGCGCATAGACCCAGCGGCCGATGCGGCGCGTCTGCGAATTGCCGACGATGACAAGCGTGCGCATGTCGGCCATCTCGGGCGTCGCCTGGTTCAGCGTCACGATCTCGATCTTTTCATCAGCCGCGCTGATCGCGCGCGCGAAGATCATGAGACGCTCGCCGCAGCTGGCCTCGCGAAGCAGCGCCAGCGCACGGCCGAATCCTTCCGGGCGGCTGGCCGAGCGCGGGTTGTACATCGCGATGGCAAAATCGGCTTCCGCCGCGAGGCGCAGGCGCTTCTCGATCACCGCCCACGGCTTGAGATTGTCGGAGAGGTTGATCGCACAGAAATCATGGCCGAGCGGCGCGCCGGCACGCGCGGCGGCCGCCAGCATCGCGGTGACGCCGGGCAGCACACGGATCGAAAGTTCACGAAATTCCGGCGCCTGCTCGAGCGTCTCGAACACGGCGGATGCCATCGCGAACACGCCGGGATCGCCGGAAGAGACGACGACGACCTGACCGCCTTCGGCGGCAAGCCGCAGGGCTTCGCTCGCGCGTTGCAGCTCTTCGCGATTGTCGGATGGATGCAGAGTGAGCCCAGGCCGCGGCGGCACGCGCGCGACATAGGGCGCATAGCCCAGAATGTCGGTCGCCGTCGCAAGCGCGGCGGAAACTTCCGGCGTCACCAGCGCGTCGCTGCCCGGCCCGAGGCCCGCGATGGTCAGTGTGCCTGTCATTCGGCGGCATCCAGATGCCGGCCCTTGCCGTGCACGAGCACGATCGCGAAATAGGGACAGTCGGCCGCATCGATCTCGGCGAGCCGCACCACGCGCTCGCCTGGCATGGTGCCACGCTCAACCAGCCAGGCATCGGCGAGCCGCCCGGCGGAGCTGAGCGCGCGGCGCACTTTTGCGAGATTGCGGCCGGTCTTCATGACGACCAGTGCATCGGAATCGCGCATGCGGCGTTCGAGCTCGGCCTCGGGCAGCGTGCCCATCAGCACCGTCGTCACGTCGTCGCCGAGCGCGATCGGCCGGCCGACGCCGTTCCAGCAGCCGACCATGCCGGGAATGCCGGCGATCACCTCGATCTCGACGCGGCCCTGCAGGCGCGTGTGCAGATGCATGAACGATCCGTAAAAGTAAGGATCGCCCTCGCAGAGCACGACGACGTCGACGGCGCGCGAAAGCCGCGCCAGGCGCTCGGCCCATTCGTCGTAGAAGCCGGCGAGCAGCTGGACGTATTCCGCGCTGTCGAAAGCAATCTCGGTCGTAACCGGATATTCCATTGGATATTCGGTAACGCCGCTCGCGAGCATGCCCTCGACGATGCGGCGCGCCTGACCGGGCCTGCCCTTCTTGCGAAAATAGGCGACGTGACTAGCGCCCCGCACCGTACGATCGGCACGCACGCTCATCAGATCAGGATCACCGGGGCCGAGACCGCAGCAGATGATGCGTCCCATGGCTATTCGCTCCGGCTTGCCAGCGCGTTCACGGCAGCAACCGTGATGGCGGAGCCGCCGAGGCGGCCTTCGACGGTGAGCGCCGGTGCCGGCGGATCGGCCATCAGCGCGGCCTTGGATTCGGCCGCGCCGACGAAGCCGACCGGACAGCCGATGATCGCAGCCGGCCGCGGGCAGTCGCGATCCTCCAGCATGTTGAGCAGATGAAACAGCGCGGTCGGTGCATTGCCGATCGCGATGATCGCGCCATCAAGATGCGGCCGCCACAGCTCCAGGGCCGCGGCCGAGCGCGTGTTGCGCATGGACTGCGCCAGCGCGGGCACGGCGGGATCGCCGAGCGTGCAGATCACGGCATTGGCCGCGGGCAGTCTTGCCCGCGTAATGCCTTCGGACACCATGCGCGCGTCGCACAGGATCGGCGCGCCCTTCTGCAAGGCCGCGCGCGCGGCAATCGCCATATCAGGGGTGAAACGGATATGCGCCTCGAGGCCGACCATGCCGGCGGCATGGATCATCCGCACCACCACCTGCTCCTCGTCCGACGTGAAGCGCGCGAGATCGGCCTCGGCCCGGATGGTGGCAAAGGATTGCCGGTAGATCACAGCGCCGTCGGTCTCGTAGGTGTGCGGCATCAGTTCCCTCCGACCAGGATGGAGGGATCGCTGACGATGTCGGCGCCGTTCAGCCCGCGCAGGACCGGCGCGTCGCGGGTCGAGCCGTCGCGGACGAGATCGAACCCGGCGCGCGTCGCAATCAGGGTAACCGCAGCCGCGCCGGAATGGGCGCAGCCCTTGCCGCAGCCGGAGACGTGGAGTCGCGCGTCGGCGGGGATGCGCGGCGCCAGCGCCGCGGCCAGCGCGCGCGTATCGGCATGGGCCTCGCGGCAGCGCGGCGCGCCGCTGCAGGCGATGACGCGCAGCGCCGGATCATGGGGCCTGGTGATGAGCCCCGCCGCGCTCGGCATCTCGCGCTTGCCCTCGCTCAGCACCATCCGCCAGGGCGTCATGCGCAGCGCATGGCCGCAAGCAGAGAATTGATGCAGCGTCGCGTGCAGCATCTGCCCGAACGCCACCCCGACCATTGCGCCTTGCGGATAGTGCCCGGGACGCACCGCGGCCATCACCGGCGCAGGCTCGGTCTCGCCGCGCAAGGATTGAGGCAACACGGCGCCGGATGCGATGTGGGCTGCCATGCGCGCTCGCCCGCCGTTTGCACCGCCGGAGATGATGAACCAGCTTGCGAGCGCCAGCGCCGCGCTCACGGCCTGTCCGCGTTCAACGGAACGACCGAGCTTGGCGCCGTCGGCCCGCACCAGGAGACCGCCCGAGCGGTCGCGCTCGATGCGGATGTCGGCGGAATCGCCGGCGAGAACACGCGACCGCCCGTCATCGATGGCGAAGCCGAACTTGGTGGGAAGCGCCAGGCCGGAATTGGCAAGCGCCTCCTCGAGCTCGGCGGCGAGCGACTGCGTTTCGTCGCCGCTGCCCCAGAACGGCGTCACCAGGATGTTGCGCCTGGCTTCGATGTCGGCGTCGGGATCGAGCAGCTGGAGCTGCGCAAGACCATCGAGCAGCGGCCGATGGCCGTCCTCCTGGACGCCCCTGATCTGCAGATTGGCCCGGCTCGTGACGTCGATCAGACCGTTGCCGAAGCGCTCGGCGAGTTCCGCAAGCCCGGAGATTTGTGGTGCTTCAAGGCGTCCCCCGAACGGACGCACGCGCACCACGAGCCCGTCGCCCGATTGCATCGGGCGCAGCGCGCCGGGACACCAACCCTTGACCGTGGTCGCGCTCATGAGGCCTCCCGCAGCGCTGCCGCAATCGAATTGCGACGTGTTCGCCAGAGCGAGGCCTCGTGCAGGCGCGTGAAGCAGGTTTCCATTGCGGCGAGTGCGGACGGATTTTCGCGCGCCATGAAGGCGCGGACGTCGTCGTTGCCGAGTGTCGCGTCGTAATAGAGGTCGAACAGATGCGGCGGCACGGCGCCGGCGAGATACGCAAAGGCGGCCATGTGCTCCAGCGTCGCGGTGATCTCGGCGGCGCCGCGGAAACCGTGGCGCATCATGCCGGCGATCCAGGCCGGATTGGCCGCGCGGGCACGAACGACGCGCGAGATCTCTTCCGTCAGCGTGCGCGCATGCGGCTCGCCGGGCCGCGTCGCATCGAGGTGATAGAGCGACGGCACGCCTGCCCCGAGGTGCGCGGCTGCCGCGGCGATGCCTGCCTCATGCGCGGCATAGTCGGCGGCGAGCAGCAGATCGGTTTCGGGCAAGTCCTGGACGTGGACAAAAGCGTCGGCGGACGCGAGACGCTGTTCGATACCTGCGCGATCCGGCTGCATCGCGCCATCGGCAGAGAACGCCCAGGACGATGCCGACAGCCACGCTTCGCCTGCGGCCTCGCGCGTCTCCGGCGTGAAGGCATCCGGGATCGCCGAGAGCCCGACGCCGTATTGTCCGGGCCGCGGCGCGAACACGCGGGACGCACGCTGGCGATAGGGATTCTCATCGCCCTCGTCCTCGCGCGCGGCGAGCGCCTCGGCGGCGGCTTCGAACAATTGCGCCAGCCCTGCGAAGACATCGCGGAACAGGCCGGATACGCGCAGCGTGACGTCGATGCGCGGACGGCCGAGCTCGGCCGGGGCGATGATGTCGTAACCGGTGACACGGCCGGAAGCGTGATCCCAGCGCGGCGCGAGGCCGGCCAGATGCAACGCCATCGCGAACTCTTCGCCTGCGGTGCGCATCGTCGCCGAGCCCCAGAGATCCACCACGAGGCCCTTCGGCCAGTCGCCGTGATTCTGCAGATGACGGCGCAACAGCTCTTCGGCGAGTTTTATCCCCTGCGCATGCGCCGACGGCGTCGGCACCGCACGCGGGTCGACGGCGAAGAGGTTGCGCCCTGTCGGCAGCACATCCTGACGCCCGCGATACGGGGAGCCCGACGGCCCGGGGGCAACGCGTTTTCCGGCGAGCACGGAACGCAATGCATCGCGCTCCGCTTCGCCGCAGGCACCGCGGCCGAACACGTGCAGGCCATCGCCGAACTGGCTCTCCTTGAGGTCGCAGACGAAGCGGTCGATCCGCGGGATGGCTTCGGCCGGTGCGGCCATTGCATCGAGGCCGAGATCGTCTTCGAGACCCGCCGCCCGCGCCTCGTCACGGATCGCCGCGATCAGCCGCTGGCGGCGCGCGGGATCGAGACCATCGGCGGTCGAATATTCGTCGAGCAGGCGTTCGAGCCGGCGCAGGCCCTCCGGCACCGCGGATGTCTCAAGCGGCGGCGGCAGATGGCCGATCGTGACCGCGCCGATGCGCCGCTTGGCCTGCGCGGCCTCGCCGGGATCGTTGACGATGAAGGGATAGATGACGGGCAGGTCGCCGATCAGCGCTTCCGGCCAGCACACTTGCGACAGCGCCACGGATTTTCCGGGCAGCCATTCCAGCGTGCCGTGCGCGCCCATATGCACGACGGCATCGCAGCCTTGCTGCCGGAGCCAGAGATAGAACGCGACATAGGCGTGGCGCGGCGTGCGGGCGAGATCGTGATAATCGGCATCGCGCGAGGCCGCATCGCCGCGCTCGGGCTGAACCGCGATGACCGACCGGCCGCACGCGATGGCGGCGAAGTGGAACGCACCATCGCGGCAGCTCGGGTCGTTTTCCACCGCGCCCCAGGCGCGCGCGAGATCGTCCTGCAAGGATTGCGGCAGGCGCGACAGCCCCGCTCGATAATCGGCGACGCCCCAAGTCAAACTCTGCTTCAACAGTGTCTCGCCGAGCGCATCAACCGGCGCAACGTCGAAGCCGACCTCAGCGACATCGGAAATCAAAGCCTCGACCGACGCCAATGCATCAAGACCAACGGCGTGCGCGATCTGATGCGGACGGCCCGGATAATTCGAGAGCACGATTGCCAACCGCTTCTCGCCGGCGGGCTTCTCCGCGAGGCGACGCCAAGCCGCGACGCGCATGGCAACGGCGTTGACGCGCTCTTCGTCGGGCCTGTGCGCTAGATGCGCGAATTGCAGATCGGGATCGCGCTGACCGGCCGATTTGAAACTCACCACGCCTGCGAACAGGCGGCCGTCGACCTCCGGCAGCACGACATGCATCGCGAGATCGCCGGGCGACAGGCCACGCAGTGATTCCGCCCAATCTTCGCGCCGCGCCGTCGAGAGCGCAACCTGGAACACCGGACAGAATGCGGCATGGAACGGCGTCGTGCCGTCATCGCCAAGGGCCGAGAACGCCGTCGCATTGACGATCGCCGCCGCAGGATGTTGCGCCAGATGCGCGCGCAGCCAGTCGGCAACGCCCGGCGCCTTCAGCGAGGTGACGAACACGCCGTAGGCGTCAAATCCCTTCTCGCGCAGCGCCGCAATCAAGGCGTCGACGGGCCCCGTATCGGCGGCGGTGAGATAGGAGCGATAGAACGTCACGAGTGCGCGCGGCTTGCCCTCGCCAACTGGCGCGGCAATGACACCGCGCGCGGGATCATAGAATCCCATCTCGGACACGGTCATCTCGCCGATGACCGGGCCGGCATAAAGGCCTGAGGCCAGCGCGAGCTGCGCGATCGCGGCTTGCGCGGCGACCGGGCCACCGGAGTCGCAGAGCACCTTGAGCCGCCGCAGCGTCGAGACCGGCAGGGTCGAGTACGCATCCAGCCGCGCGTCGTCGCGGCCGTCCGCCGGCAGCACGGCGAGCACGATGTTGCGCTCTTGCGCGAGTTGCTGGAGCGCCGCGAGCCCGTATGCCCAATAGGACTCCCCGCCGATCAGGCGCACCAATATGCCCCGCGCCTGCGACAGCGTCCGTTCGATATAGGTGTCGACCGACAGCGGATGACGCAGCTCCGCGAGATTGGCCAGCCGCAGCGACGGCAGGCTGCCCCGACCGCGGCGCCAGCCGGCCGCAAAGGCGGCAAGGTCGGAATCCGAATACGAGAGCACCACGAGATCGGCCGGGTCCTGGCCGATGTCTCTTGGCGTCGCGGTCTCCTCGAGACCGCGGCTCTCGCGGAAGACGACGTGCATCAGATGCCAGATCCTGAAAGACCAAGTCCTGCCTTGATGGCGGCCTCGTCGATATCGCCATGCTCGCCGATCACGACGAGCTTCGACTGTCTGAGACCCGCGCCCCATGGCTTGTCGAACTGATGGCGCACGCGCTCACCGACCGCCTGCAACAACAGGCGCATCGGCTTGCCCGCAACCGCGATGTAGCCCTTGGCCCGCAGCACGTTCTGCTCGCGCGCCAGTTTCTGGACGGAGGCGATCAGTGCCTCGATATCCGCCACCTCCGGAAGGTCGATCACGACCGAGGCAAAATCATCATGCTCATGCTCTTCCTCGCCGTCGTGATGCGAGGGCCGCGCGGCGAGATCATTCTCGGCGGCCGCACCGAGGCCGAGGATGACGCGCGCGTCGATCGCGCCATCGGTGACCGGCAGCATCGGCACGCGGCGCGGCATCTCGGCTGTGATCGCCGCCTTTGCGGCTTCGATTCCGGCTGCGCCCGCAAGGTCGGCCTTGGTCAGCAGCACGATGTCGGCGCAGGCGATCTGGTCCTCGAACACTTCTGACAGCGGCGTCTCGTGATCGAGATTGTCGTCCGCCGCGCGCTGCGCTTCCACCGCAGCCGGATCCGGCGCGAAGCGGCCGGCCGCGACGGCCTCGGCGTCGGCCAGCGCGATCACGCCGTCGACCGTGATGCGCGAGCGGATCTCCGGCCAGTCGAACGCCTTCAGCAGCGGCTTTGGCAGCGCCAGGCCCGAGGTCTCGATCAGGATGTGATCGGGCCGCACCGGGCGCGCCAAGAGTTGCTCCATGGTCGGAATGAAATCGTCGGCGACGGTGCAGCAGATGCAGCCATTGGCGAGCTCGACGATGTTCTCCTCCGGGCAGTTCGCATCGGCGCAGGACTTCAGGATCTCGCCGTCGACGCCTTCGCTGCCGAACTCGTTGACGAGCACGGCGAGCTTCTTGCCGCCGGCATTGCTGAGCAGATGCTGGATCAGCGTCGTCTTGCCGGAGCCCAGGAAACCCGTGACGACCGTAACCGGGACTTTTGCGAGCGAGTTCATTCAGCGGCCTCCGGCACGACGGTAACAGGGGGAATACGGGCAAGCGACTGCTTGCGGAAGATTTCGGGACGGCTGCGCCAGGGCACGATTCCGTCGGGCGCCGCCGCGTAGGCCGCAGCACCTGCGACCACGTCCTGCGCATTCGCATCGGAGAGGCGGCCATAGACATAGGACCAGCGGCCGGGCGCGCTGAGCGCGACCGAGCAGCCCTGGCTGCACGCCGACAGGCATTCGACGGGAACCACGCTGACGCCCTCGGGCACGCCGGCCTCGAGGATCGCGCCATGCAGGCGCTTGCCGGGCGTCGTCTCGCCCTCGCCGAGCGTCTGGCCGGCGCGGCAGGTGATGCAGACATGAAGTGTGACGGTCATCGCCTCTTCCAGATAACAGCGGGAGGCGATGAGGCGCACGGACCATTCTCCAGAAAGGCCCGCTCCCCGTCGCGGAACACCCCGTCCGCCGGTCCAAAACTCGTCGCGCTGGCAGGTCTCCCGGCTTGCGGAGCAGGGTTTTGGCCCTTCGATCCCCGCCTTCCCGATTCCAAAAGGAATCAGTGGCTTCGGGCATCTCTCCGGTCACGGTCGCGGGGGCGGCTGCAGTTTGGACCCAAATCTTTGCGGATTCGGACCCTATCGCATTCCCTCTTCGCCTGTCATAGGACAGGAACCAACGCCAGGCCACCATTTGCCGGTGGCCGCCACTTGTCAAGCCGAAGGACCGGGACCGATGACGCCTGAACCGGAAACCCACACGACCGAGGAAACCGACGCCCGCCACGCCGCCAAAATGGCGAAGAAGAAGGCCGCTCGCGACAAGATCATGGCGACCAAGAGCGGCGAAAAAGGCCTGATCATCGTCCACACCGGCGCGGGCAAGGGAAAATCCTCCTCGGCCTTCGGCATGATCGTCCGCTGCGTCGCGCATGGCTTTCCTTGTGCGGTGGTGCAATTCATCAAGGGCGCCTGGGATACCGGCGAACGGCGCCTACTCACCGGCCATTTCGGCGAACTCTGTCAGTTCCACGCGATGGGCGAAGGCTTCACCTGGGAGACCCAAGACCGCACCCGCGACATCGCTGCCGCGCGCGCCGGCTGGGAGAAAGCCAAGGAGCTGATCCTCGACGAGCGGCTGCGCATGGTCGTGCTCGACGAGATCAACATCGCGCTGCGCTACGACTATCTCGACATCGCCGAAGTCGTCGATTTCCTGACGACGCAAAAGCCTGCGATGACGCATGTCGTGCTCACCGGGCGCAACGCCAAGGACGAGCTGATCGAGATCGCCGATCTCGTCACCGAGATGACGCTCGTGAAGCATCCGTTCCGCTCCGGCATCAAGGCGCAGGCCGGCGTCGAGTTCTGAAGTCATCATGGCACGCGCGCTGATGATCCAGGGAGCCGGCTCGGACGTGGGCAAGTCGCTCATCGTCGCCGGCCTCGCGCGCGCCTTCGCGCGCCACGGTCTGCGGGTGCTGCCGTTCAAGCCGCAGAACATGTCGAACAATGCCGCGGTCACGGTCGACGGCGGCGAGATCGGCCGCGCCCAGGCGCTGCAGGCGCTCGCCGCCGGCGTCGAGCCGCACACCGACATGAACCCGGTGCTGCTCAAGCCCGAGACCGATGTCGGCGCGCAGGTCGTCGTGCACGGCAAGCGCATCGCGACGGCGCGTGCGCGCGACTACGCCGCGATGAAGCCGTCATTGATGGGCGCGGTGCTGGAGAGTTTCGAACGCTTGAAGGCGCGGGCCGATCTGGTGCTGGTCGAGGGCGCCGGGAGCCCGGCCGAGGTGAATTTGCGCAAGTCCGACATCGCCAATATGGGCTTTGCCCGCAAGGCGAATGTGCCGGTCGTGCTGGTCGGCGACATCGACCGTGGCGGTGTCATCGCCCAGCTGGTCGGCATCAAGACGGTGATCGACCCCGACGATGCCGCGATGATCTCTGGCTTTGTCATCAACAAGTTCCGCGGCGATCCCACGCTGTTCGACGACGGCTACAGGCTGATCGAGCAGAAAACGTCGTGGCGCGGCTTCGGCGTGCTGCCCTGGTTTCCGCGTGCCGGCGAGCTACCGGCCGAGGATGCGCTCGGCCTGCGCGATGCGCGCAAGCCGGGCCAATGCAAGATCGCCTGCCTCGCACTGTCGCGGATCGCCAATTTCGACGATCTCGATCCGCTCAAGCTCGAGCCGGGTGTCGATCTCGTGATGGTGCGTCCGGGCGAAGCCATTCCCGGCGATGCCAGGCTCGTGATCATCCCTGGCTCAAAATCCACCCGCGGCGACCTCGCCTTCCTGCGCGCGCAGGGCTGGGACGTCGACCTGTTCGCGCATTACCGCAGGGGCGGCCATGTGCTCGGCCTCTGCGGCGGCTATCAGATGCTGGGACGCAGCGTCACCGACCCCGAAGGCATCGAAGGACCTGCGGGCGACACGCCGGGCCTCGGGCTTCTCGATGTCGAGACGGTGATGAGCCCGCAAAAGACCCTCACGCGCGTTACGGCCGTGCATGCCGCGACGGATCAGCCGATCCAGGCCTACGAGATCCACATCGGCCGCACCGACGGCCCGGATCGCGCCCGCCCCTTCGCCAAGCTGGACGGCGAGGCGGAAGGCGCGATCTCGCGCGACGGCCGTGTGCAGGGCAGCTATCTGCACGGCCTGTTCACGTCAGATGATTTCCGCAAGGCCTACCTCGCCAAGCTCGACATTCCCGCGGGCGACGAGCCCTATCACGCCAGCGTCGAGAGCGCGCTCGAGGCGCTGGCCGATCACATGGAAAAGCATCTCGACGTCGAAGGCCTGCTCGCGCTAGCGCGCTAGGGCCTCGGCAAGGCGCGTCCATTCGGCTTCGCTGCCGGGGAGCCCGAGGCGCAGCCATGTCAGCTGTTGCGCGAACACGCGGGACCAGATGTGGCTGCGCGCGAGCCTCTCCTGCGCAGCCACCGCGTCAGCCGTTTCGTACAAGCGAAACAGCGGTGTGCCGCCGATGAGCCGCCAGCTTCGCGAATGCGCCATCGCATCGAGGCGAACACAGTCGCGCGCGAGCCGCGCCGACGTCGCCTCCGCCCAAGCCTGATCGCGCAAGGCACGACAGCCGATTTCGATCGCCGCGCCCGAAACAGGCCATGGACCCGACACGGCGGCAAGCTTGTCGATGTCGGCGGCATGACCGATGGCGAAGCCGAGCCGCAGGCCGGCCAAGCCATAAAACTTTCCGAACGACCGCAGGATCAACAGTCCCGGTCGATCCGCGTCGGGTGCAAGCGACGATTGCGGATCGGCATCGGAAAAGCTCTCGTCGACGACGAGACGGCCGACGCGGGGCAGCAGCGCGAGCAGATCCTGTGGCGCAGAACGCCGGCCATCGGGATTGTTGGGATTGACGACGATGGCGAGATCCGCGCCCGGCAGCGCGCCAAGCTCTCCGACTTCCTGCACCTCCCAGCCTGCGGCAGACAGCACGCCGGCATATTCATTGTAGGTCGGCGCGAGAATACGCGCGCGACCGGGCCGCGCAAGTTGGGGCAGCAATTGGATCGCAGCCTGCGCGCCGCCAAGCGCAACGATGGGCGCGCCGGTGCGGTACGCGTGCCCTGCGGCCCGATGCAGGGCCTCGATCTCGGCGCGTGATGGCAGCGCGCTCCACGCGCGCGCGCTCACCTCGCCCACGGGATACGGCAGCCGGTTGATCCCGGTCGACAGATCGATCCAGTCCTCCGCGCGTCCGCCAAAACGCTGCTGGGCCTGGTCCAGATTTCCACCGTGCTCGCGCATGCCCCGTTGTTTCACGCGAAAGCCAGGATCGCAAGCACGCCTGCGACCAGCAGCATGGCGCGCCGATAGACCGTCAGCGCCTCGACGATGTCGGCGGCGCGCGGATCGCGCGCGCCTTCGTTCAGCCAGGGCTCTTCGGTCGTGCTGCCGTGATAGATGCGGGGACCGCTGAGCCGCACACCGAGTCCGCCGGCCATGGCCGCTTCCGGCCAACCGGCATTGGGCGAGCGATGCCGGCGCGCATCGCGCGTCATGCAGGCCAATGATTCCGACCGCTGCGGTGCCAGCAGCACGAACAGGAATCCGGTCAGCCGCGCCGGGACGAAATTGGCGACGTCGTCGATGCGCGCTGCCGCCCAGCCGAAGGCTTCGTGGCGTTCGCTGCGATGGCCGATCATGGAGTCCAGCGTGTTGATCGCCTTGTAGCCGAGGATGCCGGGCAAGCCCAACAGTGCGCCCCAGAACACCGGCGCCACGATGCCGTCGGAGGCGTTTTCGGCAAGGCTCTCGATCGCCGCGCGCGCGATGCCGGCTTGATCGAGGCTTGCGGGATCGCGGCCGACGATGCGCGAGACCGCTTCGCGCGCGGCGGCGACGTCGCCGGCCAGCAAGGGCGTGGCCACGGCAGCGACATGATCGTGCAGCGAGCGCAGCGCGACCAATGGCCAGGCCAGGATGCCAATCAGCACGATCTGGATCCAGCCCGAAGGAAGCAGTGATTGCAGCGCCCAGCCGAGCGCCGCGGAGAGCGCGATCACCGCAAGCGCGCCGGCGACGCCCGCGGCTCGGCGCAACGCCGGCGGATCGGACGCGCGATTCAAGGCGGTGTCGATGCCGGCAATCAGCCCGCCCAGCCAGGTGACGGGATGCCCGATCCGCGCGAACAGCCACGCCGGCCAGCCCAGAAGGGCATCCACCGCCATCGCCACCAACATCGCGCCCGCAAAGTCCACATCCAGCTCCTGTCCCGCCCCTGTTGCGCAAGACGGCGGCCGAGCGCAAGCCCCTCGCTGCCTGATTTCGGCTTTGTCTTTGGCCGCGTTTGATGATTAGTGCTGCGGCAGGAGACCTTTATGGCCATCATCTTGATCACCGGCGGGGCGCGATCGGGCAAGAGCACCCGGGCGGAGGCGCGCGCGCGCAGCTTTGCCGGCCAGCCCGTCTACGTCGCGACGGCCGAGGCGCTCGACGGCGAAATGCAGGAACGCATCGCAAGACATCGCGCGCGGCGCGGAGCCGATTGGATCGAGCGCGAGGTGCCGCTCGATCTCGTGCCCGCGCTGCTCTCGACCGAAGGTGGCGGCGCGAGGCTGGTGGACTGCCTGACGCTGTGGCTCTCCAACCTGATGCATGCGGCGCGCGATTGGGAGCGAGAGGTGAGAGAGCTCGCCGACACGCTGCCCCGCCTCAACAGCCCCGTCGTGCTCGTCACCAACGAGGTCGGCCTCGGTATCGTGCCCGACAACGCGCTGGCGCGCAGCTTCCGCGATGCCGCCGGAATCATGAACCAGATCATTGCCGGTGTCGCCGACGAGGTCGAGTTCGTCGTCGCCGGCCTGCCGTTGAAGCTGAAATGATCCCGCGCGCCGAGCACCTCAAGGACATCCTCGCCGATCTCAAGATGGCGACATCGTTCGTGACGATCCTGCCGGTGGCATCCTCGAAGCCTGCGGGCGACGGCGCCGTTGCGCGGGCAATGTGGGCGCTGCCGGTCGCGGGACTGCTGGTCGGCCTCGCCGGCGCCCTCACTTACAAGATCGCCATTCGCTTCGGACTGACGCCGAGCCTTGCCGCCCTCCTCGTGCTAGCCACGACCGCCCTCATCACCGGCGCGCTGCACGAGGACGGACTTGCCGACACCGCGGACGGCCTCGGCGGCGGCCGCACGCGCGAGCGCAAGCTCGAGATCATGCGCGACAGCCGGATCGGGACCTATGGCGTCTGCGCCCTGATCCTATCGTTCGGCCTGCGCTGGAGCGCGCTTGCGACGATCGCAAATCCATGGGCCGTCATGCTCGCGCTGTGCGCGGCGCACGTTGCTGCCCGTGCCGGCCTGCCGGCCTTCATGTCGCTAGTCCCGTCGGCGCGGCCTGATGGCCTCTCTGCCGGCGCCGGGGCGCCGCCCGGGCGCAGCGTGGCCATCGCCTTCGCGCTTGGAACGCTTGCGCTTGCCCTGACGTTGGGGCCGGGCAAGGCGCTGGTCGGCCTGATCCTGCTGTCACTGGCCGGCCTGCTGCTGGCGCGGCTTGCCATCCGCCAAATCGGGGGGCAGACCGGCGACATCCTCGGCGCGTTCGAGCAGACGGGCGAGATCCTGATCCTGCTGGTGGCGGCGTCCTTCCAAATGGGGCGATGACCTCATGGTCGAGTTCGACGATAGCTTCCGCCAGCACTTACGCGAGCTGTTCGTGTGGCGCCGCGACGTGCGCCGCTTCCGCAGCGATCCGCTGCCGGAGGGGGCGATCGATCGCCTGATCGAGACCGCCTGCCTCTCGCCTTCGGTCGGCCTCAGCCAGCCCTGGCGCTTCGTGATCGTCAATGATGCTGCAACGCGCCGCGCCGTGGTCGAAGATTTCAGGACGTGCAATGCCGACGCGCTGAGCTGCTACTCCGGCGACCGCGCCGCCCGCTATGCCACCTTGAAACTGTCCGGCCTCGAGCAGGCGCCCGGCCATCTTGCCGTGTTCGCCGACAAGGGCAGCAACATCGGCCACGGCCTCGGCCGCGCGACCATGCCTGAAACGACGGAATATTCCGTGGTCGCCGCCATCACCGCGATGTGGCTCGCCGCCCGCGCCGAGGGCATCGGCCTCGGCTGGGTGTCGATACTGAACCCTGCGCGCATGCACGCTGTTCTCGACGTGCCTGACAGCTGGAAGTTCATCGCCTATCTCTGCATCGGCTATCCCGAGATCGAGTGCGACCGGCCCGAGCTGGAGCAGGCGAAATGGGAGCAACGGCGCAGCGCGGACGCGTTCACGCTGCGGCGCTAGGCCGCCGGGCACCAGATCGAAAGCCTGCGAACGAACATTCACATGCGCCTTTCGTCGATTGTGGGCACCCCGCTTTCGCGCTAAGCATCGAGCAAAGCAAGGCGATCGTGCAACGTAGTCCATGACGGGGCGATCTTTCGTTTCCTCGGCGGTCAATCGCCGCGGCTTCATTCGCCTCGCGACTGCATCGGTCGCGGGATGGATCGCGCTCGGCGCAACGCCGGATCGTATGCGGATCGTCGCCTCGCTCACCGCATTGCCGCTCGACGACGAGCTGACCAGACGCGGCATGATCGACAGCGCGAGCTCTCGCCTGGGCAACCTCGTCGCCGGCTTGCGGCAGCGCGGCTGGGTCGAAGGCGTCAACTTCCGCCTCGAGCTCCGTTCACCTTCGGCGCGCCGGACCGGCTGAAGATGGCCGTCCGGGAATTGCTCGACCTCAAGCCGGACGTGATCCTGACGGGGTCGACGATCGAGACCGCCGCCGTCCTTGCCGCCACCAAGACCATCCCGGTCGTGTTTGCGACCGCGAACGATCCGGTCGGCAACGGCTTTGTCGAAAGCCTCGCGCATCCCCGCGGCAACGCCACCGGCTTCACCAACAGCAGCGCCGAGATGGGCGGCAAATGGCTCCAGCTGATCCGCGAGGCCGTGCCCGACGTCGCGCGCGTCGGCATCCTGTTCAACCCAGCGACCACGCCGCGCGGCGGACGCTTCTTCCTCGAATCGATCGAGCAGGAGGCTGCCGCATCCGGCGTCTCCGTGATCCCCGCGCCCGTCAACGCGCCCGCGGAGATCGACGACGCCGTCAAGCGCTTTTCCGAACTGCCCAAGGCGGCGATGGTGGCGCTGGTCGACAGCTTCCTCGTGGTCAACCGCAAGGCGGTGGTCGCGGCCGCCGCCAAATACCGCGTGCCCACGATCTATCCGTTCCATTACTTCATCGATGCCGGCGGGCTGATGAGCTACGGCCCAACGCTCGACGTGCGCTCGGCCGATTACGTCGACCTGATCCTGCGCGGCACCAAGCCCGGCGACCTTCCAGTGCAATCGCCGCGCAAATACGAGCTGTTGATCAACCGCACGGTCGCCCGCTCGTTCGGCTTGACGATCCCGTTCACGCTGCTCGCGCGCGCCGACGAGATCCGCGAGTGAACGATCCCGGCGACCAGGAACCTTCGCGCACGCCTTCCGGCCGGCTGTTCAGGAAATATCTCTACTCGATCGTCGCCCTCGCCTTCGCCGCGCTCGCCATCAACACCAGCTTCGACGTCTGGTTCTCCTATCGCGAGCAGAAGCAGCTGCTGGCGGCGACCCAGCGCGAACAGGCCGCCTCCGCAGCGATTCAGATCGGCCAGTTCATCGGCCAGATCGAGAACCAGATCAGGTGGCTCGCGCGCCTGCCGCCGGAGCTGTCGACCCACGAGGACGAGCGGCTGAACGCCATCCGCCTCCTGCGCCTCTCGCCTGCGATCGCGGAGATCGCCCAGCTCAATTCGGAAGGCCGCGAGCAGCTGCGCGTATCGCGCCGGATCGCCGACAAGGTCGGCAGCAACGCCGATCTCTCCGCTTCAGCCGCCTTCCGCGGTGCCAATGACAGCCGGGCCTATTACGGTCCCGTCTATTTCTTCGGCGACACCGAGCCCTTCATGACGCTCGCCACGCGCGGCACCGGGCGCGCTCCCGATGTGATCGTCGCCGAGGTCAATCTGCGCTTCATCTGGGACCTCGTCACGGGAATCAGGGTCGGCAACACCGGCAAGGCCTATGTCGTCGACCGCATGGGCGTGTTGATCGCGCATCCCGATTTATGGCGGGCGCTCCAGCGCAGCGATCTCTCCGGCCATGCCGACGTCCGCGCCGCGCTCGACGGCATCGGGCCGCCTTCGGGCGGCCTCGTCAAGGAGGATCTCTCCGGCCAGCGCGTGCTGTCGACCTATGCGACCGTGCCCTCGCTCGGCTGGCTGGTGTTCGTCGAGCTGCCGCTTACCGAAGCCTACGCGCCGATCTATGCCTCGATCGGCCGCTCGACCTTCCTGCTCGTGATCCTGCTCGCGTGCGCGGTGCTGGTCTCGCTCATTCTCAGCCGGCGCATGACCGTGCCGATCCAGCTGCTGACCCAAGGAGCCAGGCGGATCGGCAGCGGCGACCTCAACTCGCGGCTCGCGATCAAGACCGGCGACGAGCTTGAGGCGCTCGGCGAGCAGTTCAACCGCATGGCGGCGCATTTGCGCGATTCCTACGCCACGCTCGAGCGCAAGGTGATCGAGCGCACCTCCGAGCTGGAGAAGGCCCGCGACCACGCGCTCGCCGAGCACGACGCCGCCGAGCGCGCGCGCCGCGCGGCGGTCGCGGCCAATGAGACCAAGTCGCGCTTCCTCGCCGTCGTCAGCCATGAGTTGCGCACGCCGCTCAACGGCGTCATGGGCGTGCTGCAACTCTTGGACGACGGCAGCCTCAGCGAGGCCCAGCGCCGCCATCTTGCCACCGCGGCGGCGTCGGGCGAAACGCTGATCGCGCTGGTCGATGCGGTGCTGGAATATGCGCGCCTCGAGGCCAGCACGGAAATGCTGGAGACGCGCGACTTCCGTCTCGACCAGCTCATCGAAGCCGCCGGCGACCTGATGCGTCCGCAAGCCCTCGACAAGGGCCTGAGCTTCGATCTCGCCTGCGATGACACGGTCGACACCGCCGCGCATGGCGATCCCGTCAGGCTCAACCGCATCCTGCTCAACCTGATCGGCAATGCGATCAAGTTCACCCCGAGCGGCGGCATCGGCGTGAGCGCGGCAACCGAGCGGCGCGGCGATCACCTCCTGCTGTGCATCATCGTGCGCGACACCGGCATCGGCATCGCGCCCGAGCTGCACGAGCGGATTTTCGAGGATTTCGTCCAGGCCGACGACAGTATCGCGCGCCGCTTCGGCGGCACCGGCCTCGGCCTTGCGATCGCGCGCCGCCTCACCCGCCTGATGCGCGGCGAGCTCAAGGTCGAGAGCGCGCCCGGCGCGGGCAGCACGTTCACGCTCGAAGTGCCGCTCGGGCTTGCCGGAAGCAGCGTGGCGCAAGGCGCGCTTGCGCCGCCGTCGCGGCAGCTCCGCGTGCTCCTGGTCGACGATGACCCCGTCAATTGCGAGGTCGGCGCAGCGATCCTGCACCGGCTCGGCCACCACACGACGATCGCCAGGAACGGCGCCGCAGCCGTCGAGCTCGCCCGCGATCAGGCCTTCGACGTCATCCTGATGGATCTGCACATGCCCGACATGGACGGCGTGGAGGCGGCCTTCCGGATCGGCGAGCTCGGACTTGCCAAGATGCCGCGCCTCATCGCCGTGACCGCCGACGTCTCCGGCCGCGCCCGCGATCGGCTTGCCGGCGCCGGCATCGCCAAGGTCGTCAGCAAGCCGATCCTGGTCAACGCGCTGCGCGAGGCGATCGAGGATGATCTGGTGGCCGAGCCGGCAGCCGCGCAACGCCCGGCGACCGAACTGATCGATCGGCCTTTCCTCGACGACCAGCGGGAGCTGCTGGGCGCCGCGCAAATCGACAAGCTCCACCATCTGCTCCAGCAGACAGGAGAACGATTGATCCACGACATCGCCGACGCCGTGGCGGCGGGCGATCACAAGCACCTCGCACGATCCGCGCATCAACTTGGCAGCGCCGCAAGTGCGCTCGGCCTCGTCCGCCTGTTCGAGCGCAGCCGCGACGTCGAGCTGGCGGCACCCGCGATGTCACCTGCCGAACTCGACAGTGCCGCACGCGAACTCGCCGAGATTCGACAGGCGTCGATGCAAGCGCTGAATGATCTGCTTGAACCTGCCGGACAGCAATCTGTCAGCTAGATTTGCGCAGGTCGGAGCTCCCAAGCGTTCTCTCCTGCGGCACCAGCGGCTGGCCAAGCGGAAAGATCAATCCCACGACTCCAGCCGGTTCTTCAGCAGGTCGCCCGGCCGGCGCTGTGTTTCCGGCCGGGCCAGCGCGCCCCCCAAGAGATCAACTACCTTCGTGCGGGACCTGTTAGCATTCGCTATCACGAGCCCGAAGTTTTAACGACCAGCTTTATGTTGAGCAGGTTGACACCCTTGAATGGGTTCGGCGCGCTTTCGATGGTTCCCGTACCCGTTGCATTCGCGTAGGCACCAGTGCCCGACAGAATCGTGTATTCGCCCGTCGATTTGCCGTCTTTGGCCGATCCGGTGTAGCGCGCCGTAATCGAGCCTTCCTCGAACGTGTAAGTGCTATAGCCGAAGAAGGGGCCAGACCCTTTGAGCTGGTCCGAACTATTGACGAACTCTTTCACGCCGATACGGCCATCGCTGAAGACGGCCACTCCGAAGAATTTCCCGGACACGACCGTCTGTCCTTCAACGTTTGCGGCCTCTATGACCTTGAGGTCGAGCGGCTTGGTGACGAGCTTGAACTCGAGCACCCGCTCACCGGCTACGGCGGTTGACGCCGCGACAGCCAATGCCACACCAGAAAGGAAAAAGGTGAGAGACTTCCGCATAGCTTCCTCCTGCGCTTGTTGAAACCAAGTCGAAAAGTGCGGGCGACTCATCGAGCCAGGCTCTTCGCGGTGGCACGGAAGAGAGCCCTCGGCAACGCCCGACAGCGGCTGAACTCTCTCTGTCCTGAGGCGAAGTCGGGACGCGAATATGAGTCCCAAGCCACGGGAAGAAAGTTCAAGTCTCCGTTGCGATATAATCTTATCCAGCCACTGCGCGGGACTCTCAGCAGAGGCACAATCATCATGGCCTCTGCTGGTTGCCGGACTTCATCTTATCATTCGCGCAAGAGTAATTCCGAGGAATCACTGTCAACAACGCTGACAATGGGAGAACCCATGCCACTCACAATTTCAGCGGCAGAGTCCCTAGACTGGCGCTGCGAGCCGTTGCCCCGGCAGATTCGTGGCTTCACGACCCAGCCTCCGCACGTCTGCGCCCGCCAACTTCCTCATCCTCCCGCCCGAACCGCTCGACCAGGAAGTCGATGAACAACCGCACCTTCACGGACAGGTGCCGCGTCGGCGGATAGACCGCATAGAGCGCCAGCGGCGGCGCGGAATAATCATCCAGCACTGTCCGCAACTCGCCTTTCCGCAACGCATCGGCCGCAATGAACTCCGGCAGCAGCGCCAGTCCCCTGCCCTTGATGGCGACATCGCGCAGCACCTCGGCATTGTTGACGCAGAGCGACCAGGCCGGCTGGATCCAGTGGTCGCCGTCGCGGCCGGTGAGCTTCCACTGATTACCCGTGAGCAGGAAGCCGTAGGTCAGCGAAGCATGCTCGCGCAGATCCTGCGGATGCTTCGGCGTGCCGTGCCGGGCGAGATAATCCGGCGACGCGCAGATCATGCGCGCCACCGGCATGATTCTGCGCGCGATCAGGCTCGACGATTCCAGCTCCGCGATCCGCAACGTCACGTCAAAGCCGTCCTGCACGGGATCGAGCAGATCGTCGCTGAGCACGATCTGGAGCTGCAGCTCCGGGAAGCGCGTCATGAAATCGGCGAGGACCGGCCCGAGCCGCATCGTGCCGAACGACATCGGCGCGTTGACGCGGAGCAGTCCCCGCGGCGCCGATTGCGCCTGCGTCACCGCCTGGTCCGCCGCTTCGATCTCCGAGAGGATCACGACCGCGCGCTCGAAATAGCGCTGGCCGTTCTCGGTCGGGCTGGCGTGCCTTGTGGTGCGGTTCAGAAGCTGGACCCCGAGGCTCTCCTCGAGGTCGGCGATGTATTTGCTGATCGCCGAGCGCGACAGCCGCAGCTGCCGGCCGGCCTCGGCAAAGCTGCCGCTTTCCACCACCTTCACGAAGGCCCGGAGGCTGCCGAGCTTATCCAAGGGATCGCCCCGTCGACTGTTTCCAAATCGTAGACATAGCCGTCATATTTGCATGGATTGTCTCCAATCCAAAGCGGAACGATATTTCCGGCCAGAGCAAGACCGCTCCCCGAATTTGGAGGACGACAATGTCTGGACTGCACCATGTCACCGCGATTGCTGGCGATCCCATCCGCAATTTCGGCTTCTACACGCGGGATCTTGGCCTGCGCTTCGTCAAGAAGACGGTCAATTTCGACGATCCCGGCACCTACCACTTCTATTATGGCGACGAGACCGGCCGCCCCGGCACCATCTTGACCTTCTTTCCGTGGGCCGGCGTCTCGGCCGGCCGCCGCGGCGTCGGCGAGACCCATCAGACCGCCTTCCGCGTTCCGCAGCGCTCGCTCGGCTACTGGACGCAGCGCTTCACCGAGAAGGGCATTCGGTACGAGGCGCTGGAGAAGCGCTTCGGCGAGTCCGTCCTGCCGTTCACCGATCCTGATGGCATGGCGCTCGCGCTGGTCGGCATTCCCGGTGCCGAAAACGAGCCGGGCTGGAGCAATGGCGACGTGCCGGCCGAGCATGCGATCCGCGGCTTCCACGGCGTGACCCTGCTGCTCGACAGCGCGGCGAAGACGGCGGCCATCCTCACCGACGTGTTCGGCTTCAAGGAGAGCGGGCGTGAGGGCTCGGTGATCCGCTTCAAGGCACCCGGCGATGCAGAGGGCAGCGTCGTCGACATCTACGAGGCCAAGGGCTTCTTGCGCGGGCACCAGGGCGGCGGTTCGGTGCACCACATCGCCTTCCGCGCGGCCGACGATGCCGAGCAGGGCCAGATGGCCGAGAGGCTCGTGAGCAATCACGGCCTGCACCCGACCGAGCAGCGCGACCGCAACTACTTCCGCTCGATCTACTTCCGCGAGCCTGGCGGCGTGCTGTTCGAGATCGCGACCGACATCCCCGGCTTCGCGGTCGACGAGCCCGTGGCGAGCCTCGGGCGCGAGCTGAAGCTGCCTGCTTTCCTCGAACCGCACCGTAAGCAGATCGAGGGCGTTCTGCCGAATCTGGAAGAGACCGCGTCATGACGGAGACTGCATTCATCCATCGTTTCGAGCCCGCAGGCGACGCGGGCTCTCCACCTCTGCTGCTGCTGCATGGCACCGGCGGCGACGAGAACGACCTGCTCGGCCTCGGCAAGATGATCTCGCCGGGCTCCGCCCTGCTTTCACCCCGCGGCCGCGTGCTCGAGCACGGCATGCCGCGCTTCTTCCGCCGTCTCGCCGAAGGCGTGTTCGACGAGGAGGACGTGCGCCGTCGCGCGCACGAGCTGGGCGAGTTCGTCACAGAGGCGCGGCAACGCTACGGCCTCGCCGCGCCGATCGCAGTCGGATTCTCCAACGGCGCCAACATCGCGGCCGCGCTGTTGCTGCTGCAGCCGGACGTGCTGGCCGGCGCGATCCTGCTGCGCGTGATGGTGCCGTTGTCGGATCCGCCCAAGGCTGCGCTCGGCGGCAAGCCGGTGCTGCTGCTCTCCGGGCAGGCTGATCCAATCGTGCCGGCGAGCAATTCGGCACGGCTCGCCGCACTGCTGTCGCAGGCAGGTGCGAGCGTCACCCACAAGGTGCTGCCGGCAGGCCATCAATTGTCGCAAGCTGACGTGACGCTCGCCCGCGACTGGATCAGCAAGGCGGACGCCAAGGCCGCATGATCGAGCAGCGGCGCATCGTTTGAACGATGCGCCGCTGCCATCACTCGAACCAGCCGCGCCGCTTGAACCAGATCAGCGGCAACAGGCCGCTGGCGATGATTGCGAGCCAGGCCAGCGGATAGCCGAAGCTCCAGTCCAATTCGGGCATGTGCTTGAAGTTCATGCCCCAGACGCCGACCATGATGGTTGGCGGCACGCCGACGACTGAGACGATCGTCAGGATCTTGAACAGCTCGTTCTGCTGGATGTTGATGAAGCCGAGCACGGCATCGAGCAGCAGCTGGATCTTGTCCGACAATCGCGTCTCGTAATCGCTGAGCGAGACGACGTCCTTGGACACGGCTTCCAGACGCTTCTTCGAGGATGCCGTGATCCACTCGCTGCCGACGTCGCCGGCAAACGCGGCAACGCGGCCCACCCCGAGCAGGACATCGCGCGCCTTGGCGAGCCGGTCGGCCAGCTCGCCGACAGTCTCCAGGGCCTCCCGCATCCTGCGGCTGGAGCGCACCGGGCGCTGGGTGCGCACCAGCCCGCCCCTAAAGACACCGCGCGAGAGCTGGTCGACCTTGCCGCCGAGATGCTCCAGGACATCGGCGCCGCGATCGATCATGGCCTCGAGCAGGCTGACGAACACGCACATGCCGTTCTCCAGGCTGTCATCGGAGCCGATGCGCTTGCCGATGTCGTCGAAGATCGGCAGCTCTGCAAAGCGCACCGTCACCAGCACATGCGGGCCGATGACGAAGCCCACCGGCGTGATCTCGGCCTCGTCGGCCTCGGTGACCCGGACCGCGGGCGAACTGAGATAGAGCGTGCCGTGGTCGAAGATCAGGCGGCTCGACGCCTCGATCTCGCTGAGCGAGTCTTCCGAGGGAATGCGGATGCCGAGCAGCCGCTCGACGAACTGCTTTTCCTCGTCGGTACCGTTTAGAAGATCGGCCCAGATGACCTCCGTGGGCATTTCCGCGCCGATGCCGTGCCAGTCGTCGGACGGCCATCTGTAAAGTCTAAGCAAGAACCGAACTCCGTGGCCGCATCATCATGCCGGATGGCGCCGCCGACTAACGCATGAGAGTTCCAGACGTTCAAGACCTCCAAGTGACAGCGGTATTCCAGGGGACATCGGAGATACCGACCGGAACACGGTCGAGCGAGGCACGTTGACGGACGCGCGGGTGATCCATGGATACGCGTAGTGCATCCCGACATGACGACATTCCTGGGTGTTAAGGCCTGCGACTTGACCGCCCCACTGCCGGCGGTTGACGCGATCCTGTTCGGCGCGTCGGATGCCACCCCGTACCTCGCAGGTCAGACCAGCCATGCCGCAAGAGCGCCCGACGTCATCCGTCGCGCGCTGCGTCACTATGAGAGCGATCTCACCCGCTGGGATTTCGATCAGGACGCCGAGCTGCTCGATCCGAGCAAAATGAGGGTCTTGGACGGTGGAAACGTCCCGACCGACCCAATGACGCCGGAGAGCAACCGTGATGCCATCAGAGCAGCCACGCAGGCCGTCCTTTCGGTCGGCGCCGTTCCGATCCTCCTGGGCGGTGATGATTCCGTCCCCATTCCTTTCTTCGAGGCGTTCCAGGACTGCAAGGGACTGACAGTCGTGCAGATCGACGCCCACCTTGATTGGCGGGATCAGCGAAACGGATCGGGCTATACCTTCTCCAGCACGATGCGGCGCGCCAGCGAATTGCCCTGGGTCAAGCGCATCGTGCAGGTCGGCTTGCGCGGCATCGGCGGCTCCGGTCGCGCCGAATTCGACGATGCAAAGGCGTGGGGCGCGAAGATCTTCACGGCAAGACATGTCCAGCATCACGGGATCGCAAGCGTGCTCGACGCGATCGAGGATGACGGCGAGTGCCTGATGACCATCGATTGCGACGGTCTCGATCCATCGGTCATCCCCGGCGTGCTCGTCCCACAGCCCGGCGGCCTGTCCTATTTCGACGTTGTCGATCTCATACGGGGTGTCGCGGCAAAGTCCAGAATAGTCGGCCTGGACATCGTCGAATTCGTTCCCGAGCGCGATGTGCAGAATCTTGGAGCGATTGCGATCGCGCGGATCATATGCAATGCGCTGGGTTGCATTGGGAGACGGAAGGTATAGTGGTTCACCCTTCCGAGCACAGTCGTCTCAGGTCCACCATCCGTCACCGGGATAGGAAACACGATCCGCGGAAGAGATTTCCATCCCGACGCCCGTTCGAAGACGGCTGGCGTAGAATGCGAGAGGCGTTCCCTCATTGTGCCGGCACCAGCGCACCTCGCCGATGAAGAGCGTGTGGTCGGCGATATCGATCGATTGGACCACCTCGCAGGCGAACTGCGCGATCGCCTGCGGGAGCACGAAAAATCCTTGGCGAGCGACGAGCGGCGGAGCGTCGCGCAACAAGGGCCTTCCGGCAAAGTGCGCGCAGATCGCGGCGTCTTCCGCATGCAGGACATTGACCGAATAGACGCCGGACCTGGCCACAGCCTGCCACGTCCGCCCGTGCATGAGAGAGACAAGCACCGTCGGCGGGTTTGCCGAAACGGTCGTGAAGCTGTTGGCGGTCATGCCGAGCGGCGCGCCATCCTCATCGACGGTCGCGACGACGGTAATGCCCGTCGCGAACCGCGATGCGGCTGCTCGAAAACCGGCCGGTTCGGCATGATGGCCCATTACGCGCCTTCGATCTTGAAATGGCAGAGTGTCGCCCCCTTGGGCGAATAGTTTGGCACGTCGGCTGCGACCTTCCGGCCGATCTCCGAACCGAGCGCCGCGTCCATCGCAGCCGCATCGGAGAAGAATGCCTGGAAGATGCAGAACGGCGCCTCCCCCGGTCCGAGTCGTTGGGGGAAAGCGTAATGATGACGCACCAGACCAGGGAGCGTCGCTGCCAGGGGGGCATGCTTGTCGACGTAGTAGGCCCTGAAGGCCGATGGATCGTCGGGCGTCGGGTAAAGAACGGTCAGGCAATGCATTGGTGTTCCTCTCAGACATGGTTCAGCATCCGCCCAGGAGCGGAACTGAGTCCGTACGGCGGTTCGTCGTCAGGCGGCGATCCTGCCGCTTCTATCGATCCAGGCGTGGATGCGTTTGTCGCTCGCCAGACGATCCCACTGGCGCTCCGGATAATTGAAGTTCTCGGTGAACTCGTCGCAAAGCTCCCGGTCCTGCGACATGGCGAAGATCAGCCGGCCCATGGCTTCCGATGGCGGCTGCAGCATCATGTTGGTCCAGCGGGCAGCGGCAAGCACGCGGTTCTCGCGCGCACGGTCGACGTCCTCGACGAAGCGCGCATCGAATGCCACCGCATCGGCGATCGCCTTGCCGAGCTCGAAGGCCGCATATGAGGCCATGTTGGCGCCCTGGCCCATCAAGGGATCGACGACGGAGTGAACGTCGCCCAAGGCAATGGCGAGCTTGTCGCCGTCGAAAGCTACCCAGGACTGCCGCACCGTCGGCACCACCGCGCCTTGCAGCAGGTCGAGCGGCTGGGCCAGCCCGAAGCGGTGCGTGTCGATCCGGTTGTAGGTGTGCGGATGATGCTTTTCCAGCTTGTCCAGAAGAGTCTGGCGGAATGCTGCCGGGTTGGCGTCATAGCTGAGCGAGACCAGGTCGGCCATGTCGCCGCCGGGAATGTTTTCCATCAACAGCGCCGTTTTCATGCCGCCGAAGCTCAGCGTGGGAATGACGATCATCTCGCCATGGCCGGGCGAGACGGACAGGGTGACGCCGCGCGGATCGTCGCCATCCGGGCTGCCGTGATCAACGCCGTCGTACAGGCCGACGCAAAGCAGGCGCTGCGGCCGAGTGTACGGAGAGAGTTCGGGCCGGTGAGCGAACATGCGCCCGAGGGCGCCTTTGCCGGTGGAGACGACGAGAAGGTCGAAGCGCGAGACCAGCGCGGGGATGTCGTCATCCTGAATGCTGGCATATTCGATCAGGCCGCCACGATCCTCGAAGTCCTTCATCAGTGCCGGCAGGTAGATCCGATAATCCACCGCGCGGCTTGGCCGCTGAAAAGCACCGCGGAACAGGAGCCCGCCGTTCGGGAAATTGAAGTAATGATCGTGGTGGTGATAGACTACTCCGGGATCGTCCCAGTGGTTCACGCCGAGCTCGTTCTCGCGCGCGATGGTGACGCTGTGATGCGCGACGGTGTTCATCAGCCGTGTCGCCGCATATTGCTCCGGCGCGCGATCCGTCAGCACGGTTGCCGTAATCCCCTGCTTCTGCAGGTAGAGCGCCAGATGCAGGCCGCCGATGCCGGCCCCGAGAATGCCGATCGATTTGCTCATTCGCGTTCCTCCCCTGAACGGAGGAAGGCTAGACCGGACCCGCCATGACCGTATATGGAATGGTCAGAATAATATAAATTCCGGCGAGGAATGAATGGACCGGATCGAGGCGCTGCAGACCTTCATCCGGGTGATGGAGGCAGGGAGTTTCACCCAGGCCGCCGACGACCTCGGTTTGGGGCAGCCCGCGATCAGCAAGCGCATCGCGCTGCTGGAAGCCGAGTTTCGCTGCCGGCTATTCGTGCGCACCACGCGCAAGCTGCGGCCGACGCCCGAAGCCGACCGCGTCTTGAAATACGCCAAGGACATCGTCGCGCTGCTCGAGAGCGCCGGCGCGCCGACGCAGAGCCGGGTCGGCACTCCGTCAGGGACGTTGCGGATGACGGTGCCGACGTCGTTCGGCCGCTTCTTCTTCCGTGAGATCTTCGCCGAATATACCCGCCGCTATCCTGATGTCCGGCTGGACGTCAGTTTTACGGAACAGTTCGTCGACCTCATCGAAACCGGGACCGAGCTTGCGATACGGATCGGCAGCCTCAATTCGAGTTCGTTGGTAGCGCGGCGGGTGGGCACCATTAAGCGGTTGCTGGTGGCGTCGCCCGCGCTGCTTGCGCGTCATCAGGTGCCCTCGCTGCCGGATCATCTGCGCCGCATGCCCTGCGTCACCTACTCACGCCTGTCGCAGAAGAATCAATGGACGTTCGAATCCGAAACCGGCCGTTACGTCGTGGACATCGCGCCGGCGATGACCTGCGACGATGCGGACGTGATGACGCTGGCTGCATTGGAGGGGATAGGCGTCGCCGTGCTGCCGAACTGGTGCACCGCCGAGCACATCGCGGCCGGCCGTCTCGTCCATGTGCTGCCCGACTTCGTCGTGCCGCCGCTGCCCATGCACATTGTCTATCCCGACCCGCAATGGATGTCACACCGGGCGCGACTGTTCCGCGATCTGATCATCGAGCGTGCGGACGTCTTTGCGCTCGCTGATCGCTTTCGAAACGCCGATCTCGCCCCTTCGGCAACCACGGAAACTGGCTCGTTCCGTTGAGTGTTCGGCGTCTGGAAAGGGGCCACAAGCAGCAGTCGAGGTACGCACGGCTCCGCCGCCGCTCTGAGAGCCAACATTGATGGCCTCAGCATTGTTCGGCTCAGGGCCAGAAGCGGACAAACGTCGCTTCCAATTGTTAGCCACAGAGTGGTGTTTCCTTAATTTCCTGTGTGACAAAATCCGAGGATCGCAGGGATATTGCTTTGAACGATGCGGCTTTCACTAACGACCCGCGCTGACAATCTCGCTAAGCGTCGTAGCAAGATTCCTGAATGGATCGCTGCTGCATCGTCCGGCGACGTGGACGCTCAGTTGGCCCTCGCGTGGGAGTATGCCCGAGGTGATGCCGTTGCGCCCGATCTCGTGACGGCATGGAACTGGTTTGATCGTGCCGCCTCATCTGGTCAGGAGAACGGCGTCTTACATCGAGCCCGCTTCCTTCAGCTTCGCGGTGTCCCGGAGGGGGTTCGAGAACTTCGCAAGCTCGCTGTCAAAGGTAATTGGAACGCACAGTTTTGGCTCGCGACGCACTATCAGTCCCGAGACGGGCGTTTGAACCAGTTGAGAGCCGCCGTGTGGTACGACCGATCCTACAAAAACGGCTTGCTCGGCGGCAAGCTCGCCAAGCTGGCGCAACTGAGAAGAACCGCGCATCAACCCTACAAGACTGTGTTTGCCGTCAGGCTCCTCATTGAAGCCTTTTCGTTTTTCTTGCAAATTTTTCGTCAAGAGCAGAAGATCGAACTCCACGAGGTGCTTCTGTATCGCTTAAAGAGCAGACCTCGTGAGAGCAGCTAATCGGCGGTTGAAGTCTGCATCGGGTCAAAAGCTTGCGCTAATCGCGAGGTTTCTTGACTATGAAATCAAATGTTGAAGTAGGACCCTGCTGCCTCTTCCAATCCGCAAGCCTCTCCTCTTGCTCGTGCAACTCACGATACAGCTCAGACATCCGGGCAAATATCGACCGGATAGTTTCATCATTCGCGGCCTTCGAAATCTGAGCACATCGCTCGGCCGTGTCGAGATTTTCGCTGATGAACGCTGTCTCTACGCTACCACTAGGCCCTTACCTTGGCCTTCCGGCCAGACGTCTCGGATGCCTCAACGCATGCTTGTACTCGGATCGGGAAATGAACGGCCAAGCATTGTAATCTCCAGCCGCAAGAAAGCCGGAGGCACGATCGTGAGAAATCGGATTGTGCCAACTCACCACATCGGGCGGGCGCGTCGCATCGGGTGGAGGCCGGGCAATGAAATCTTCCGCCAACGGTACTCAAAGTCGCCGTCGAGAAACAATATCCAGCGCAGCACTTCGCGTTTCCAGACCGGATCGAGGCTGTGACGTCCGACCAAGCGATGCTCCTTCATATCGCTGTAGAGGAGCCACGACATGTCTGTAATCGCCCAGATCGCTGGGTCCCCGTCGTTCACCGGCATAGTTCGTTCAAACTGATCGTTGGTAATCGAGTTGGCAATCAGGTGTCTAAGGTTTCGTGAAAGCTGGTCGCGTGCTGCGCGATCTATCATCCTGCTACTCATCCGATCCGGCCGGTGGATCATTCACCCGGCAAACCTTCCGTTGAGTTAGCAGCTTTGCTCGCAGTTTAGAGAAATCTAGCGAGGTCCGCTTCGGGTCAAAAGCCGCCGGTTTGCCCAGCAGTCGGGGCGCTTCCGGTTTACCCCGCTCGGGACAACTCGTCGCTACGCCCTAACGGAAGATGGGCCAACAGCGGAAGTCGCGCTCGTTCGATCAGCTCGTTGCGCAGATAAGTCCTTGGCTCAGACTTCATTTCGGCAGCCCGGGGCAATGTGCCGCACGCCGGTTGATGGAAACGCGGTTCGGGGATGAGAAAAAAGGAGCTTCCGATTTCGGCGCAGCGGAGTTGATACCGCACGGGATCACCACAGTGGTGCCCTGACCTTCCGCCGCCACTGTGGAGCCAAGTCGCTCGGGCGGGGGTCGCATGGTGGTCGGCACGAGACGGAAAGTTCCACTCCGGCGGCCTGCCTGTGACTGCGTCCGTATAGGCAAATCGCGGAGCGACGCTCCGACGTCGGCTTTCGGGGAGCACACGGGTCATGGATGAAATCCTGCGTTGGGTGGCGACAGTCGGCACGATCGGGGCCGGGCTGATCCTAGCTGCGCGGGCGCGGCCACTCGTTACCGGCTGGGCCTTCGTCGTACTGAGCGGTGCATCGGTGATCTGGATCGTCGTCGGCTATCTAACAGCGGAATATGCGCTGATGGTTCAAAACGTGGTGGTGACACTTATCAACGTGTTCGGCGTCTACCGATGGCTGATCTGGAAAGGAAATGTATGAAATCGATCTGCCTGCGCGCTCTGCCGTCCGCGCGCGCACAGGTCAAGCTTAGGCTCGGCGAGCTCTGTCCGGTCTTACGTCACGTCCATTGGGAGATTTGCGGGTTAGCGAACAGGTAAGATCGGCTCCCCTACCCCGGTAAGCCCAGTCCATCGGATATACAAATTGAGAACGGCAGTAAGTCCGATATGGATCATGAGCGCCAATTGTCGGCACGCAGGTTACTTCCGATTTCCCCGATGAGCCGACAACAGAACGCTGCCTGGACCTGCACCTCTGGGCCACATTCGGACATGTGCGTCGTTAGGCTGACGAAGGTCCTTCAATAATCTTCCAATACGAGTCCTTGCGGATCACTTCGTCCGCGCGAAAAGTGTAAAAGTCACATCCTCGGACCTCGATCTTTTTTCCTTCGCCGGTAGTGCCCGTTAGCGTCCATTTTGAAATGCCCGTGTTTGCCATCGTATCCACAAAATGCTCGGCGTCGCCGTAGTGAACATCCGGTAAGCCTTCAAAGCGCGTCGCGAGCCCGTCTCGTACGTTGCGCTTGCCCTCGAAGCGGGAGCCCCACGGCTTGCTTCCCCTCGGCATCTCCAAGACACAATCGTCAGCAAAGAACTCCATGATGGAATCCAAGTCGTGCGCGTTGAACGCTTCACACAGCGCCGTCAATTTCGATCGAATGTCCATCCTTCCCTCCATCGAGTTCCCGGAAGGGATACAATAACACAAGGGCACGCAGGTGAGTTGAAGGGCCGATTAGACGTCCGATCGATGTCGCCTTCGGGTCACAAAGCGCCCTCCGCAGGGCAGGACGGCACGTCCGCCATATCGGTGAGAACAGACAACGGATTTGTCAGCGCATGCCACCGGCACCAACCGGCGCACGCACAGTGCACTCTAAGGCGCCGGCAAGCCGGGCAGCGGCTTGCGCTTGGCGGAGGCCTGCTCATACGCGTAGGCCAGGCGTAGCAGCTTGTGCTCGCTCCAGGCGCGGCCTGCGAAGGTAATGCCGAACGGATAATCGGGCGTGTCCTTGCCGTCGTCTGTGCCCGAAACGAGCCCGCCCGGCACCATGACGCTGGGATAGCCCGCCCTGGCGGCGATTGCGGCGCCGTATGCGCCGGGGAACAGGACGGCGTCGAGCTTGTGTCGGCTCATATAGGCATCCATGCCGCGCGTCTTGGCCGAGAGCAGGTCCATGGCGCGCGCCGATTTGTACTCGCGCTCGCTGAGATCGCCCCTGGTCATCTCCGCGGCGAGAAAGTGGTCCTGGCCGAAACGCAGCGCCCTGCCCGCATTCGCCTCGTTGAAGGCGACGATGTCGGCCATGGTCTTGATGTCCGTATTGGTCGCCCAATCCTTCAGATACAGATTGAGGTCGTGCTTCATTTCGTAGAGGAAGACGACCGGCGGTCGGGTGATCGTGCCTTTGTGGGCGCTCAGCGGATTGCGGTTGAGCACGGCCATGGTCGTGCCCGGCCCGCCGATCCAGCCAAGCGTCGGCATGCTGGCACGCACGATGACGGCTCCGAGATCCTCCAGCACCTGGATCGCCTCAGTCATCAGCTTGGCCGACTTCGGTGGCAGCTTGCCGTAATAGCAGTCGTTCAGTGGGTCGGCATGGTCGCTCGGCACGCCGATGCGCGCCCCCTTCATCGCATCGCGGGTCAGACCGGCGGTGTAATCGGCCGGCCGCCGCTGCTTTTGCGTCGCTGGGTCGAGCGGGTCCTTGGCCGCCAGCACGTTGAGCAGCAGCGCTGCGTCGCGCACGGTCCGCGTCATCGGCCCTGCGGTGTCCTGGCTGTGCGCGATCGGCACGATACCGGCACGACTGATCAGCCCGACGGTCGGCTTCACGGTGACGAGGCCGTTCTGGCTGGCGGGAAACAGTAGCGAGCCCGAAGTCTCCGTGCCGATCGAGGCCGCACACAGACCGGCCGCCACCGCGACCGCCGGGCCCGCGCTTGAGCCCCCCGGGGACACGACGGGGATGCCGTGATCGTCGGCCAGCGCCGGCGCATAGGGGTTCTTGACCTGGCCGCCCAGCGACGAAAAGCCGTGGGACATGTCGATTGCGAGCATGTTGGAAAATTCGGTCAGGTTCGCCTTGCCGAGGATCACCGCGCCGGCCTCGCGCAGCAGCTTGACGAGCGTCGCATCGTCGCGTGCGCGTGCGCCTTCCAGCGCCAGCGAGCCCGCCGTGGTCGGCTGCGCGTCGCCGGTTGCGATGTTGTCCTTCACCAGGATCGGGATGCCGGCCAGCGGCCGCTCGGCCGACGGCTCGGCGCCGTCGAGCCTGCCCGCGATCGCGAGCGCGTCGGGATTGAGCGCGCGGACCGCGTTGAGCTTGGGCCCGTCGCGGTCGTAGGCTTCGATGCGCGCGAGATAGGCTTCGACCAGCGCCGTGGCCGTGACATGCCCACTGGCCAAGGCATGAGTGATATCGCTCATCGGCGCATGATCGAGCTTCAAGGAGATCGGCGCCTCGGCGCTGATGGCCGCCGCGGCAATGCCTGCATCGCGGCGGGATGATTTCTGCACTTCTGCCTCGCCCGACGGCGCATCTCCACCACGAGACGCGAGCATGCCATCATGCCAGTGTTTTGCCCGACGGGTCAACTTCTAGGCGAATCGCGTCGATCGTACAGGCGCGACGTGTAAACCATTGAAACGATTGACCCCCGCTACTGTGCATGGGGTTGTTTTCAGGTTTTTGTTTTGAGTTGTCCTCTCCAATGCGTGGAGAGGACACAGCAACGGACGTCGCCTACTCCCAATACCACGTGGAGAAGTCGTTCTCGTATTGCGGCACGTCCTTCCAGACGCCCTTCAGCTTCTTGGCTGTGATGGTGATGAGCTGCGGCTGGAACAGGTAGGCGGAGACCGCGTCGGTGGCGAGCATGCGCTGGGCGTCGCCGAGCAGCTTGGCGCGGCCGGCTTCGTCCGGCGTCGAGACGATCTGCTTATAGAGCGCGTTGAACTTCTCGTTGTTGTAACCGAGGTAGTAGTCCGGCTCGGTGATCTTGACGAGGTCGAACGGCTCGACATGGCTTACGATGGTGAGATCGAAATTGTGCGGACCATTGCCGGCGAACACCTGCGACAGCCACTGCGCCCATTCGACGTTCTCGATCTTGGCGATGATGCCGACCTTGGCGAGCTGGGCCGCGGCGATCTCGCCGCCCTGCCGCGCATAGGACGGCGGCGGCAGCTTGAGCGACAATTCGAGCGGCGTGGTGACGCCGGCCTCCGCGAGCAGCTTCTTGGCCTTCTCGGGGTCATAGGGGTTGATGCCGGTGGTGTCGACATAGCCGAGCGCGCCCGGCACGTAGAAGCTGCCGATCGGCGTGCCGAAGCCGTCGACGGCGCCGTCGATCATGGCCTTGCGGTCGATCGCGGCAAGGATGGCGCGGCGGACGCGGACGTCGTCCAGCGGCTTCTTGCGGTGGTTGATGGCGACGATGGTCTTGGCCCGGGAGCCGCCGACCAGCACCGTGAAGCGCGGATCCGCCTTGAACTGTGCCAAGGCGCGCGCCGCGGCGACGCGCGGGAATGCATCGACGTCACCCGACAGCAGCGCCGCCACCTGCGCCGCCGGATCCGAGATGAAGCGAATCGTCACCTTGGACAGCTTGATCGCGGAGGCGTTGCGGTAGTCGGCCCATTTGGTCAGCGTGAGCGAAGAGCCCTTAGCCCAGCCGCCAAGCTGGTACGGTCCGGTCCCGACCGGCTGCGTGACATTGGTGCCCGCGCTCTTCGGCTCGACGATCGAGCCGCCCGCCTGCCCGAGCAGGAACGGCAGGTTCGGCTCGGAATATTTCACGGTGATCACGACGGTGTCGGCGTCAGGCGTCTCGACCTTCTCGAAGGCCTGGTACAGGCTCTTGTCCTTGTTGGTGCTGGTCGGCGCCGCGTTGCGCTCGAACGAGAACTTCACCGCAGCGGAATCGAACGCTTCGCCATTGTGGAATTTGACGCCCTTGCGCAGCTTGAACGTATAGGTCTTCAGATCGGGCGAAGCGGTCCAGCTCTCGGCCAGCAGCGGCGAGACCGAGCCGTCCTCGTTGATCTTGGTCAGCGTCTCATAGATGTTGTAGAGCGTGACCTCGGCGATCGCGGCGGCGGCCGCATTGGTCGGGTCGAGCCCCGGCGGCTCCAGCGCCATCGCCATGACGACGCTGTCCTTCTTGCTCTGCGCCAGCACCGGCAAGGGCGCCGCGACGAGCGCAGCGGCAAAGGCGACGATCGATAGTTTCCTGAACATGCGCAAACTCCCCTGCCAATCCTGTTTCCAGCTTAACGCCAATCCTGCCCCGGACACTAACCTTCCATGGCCGCCTGCGGCAACGCCATCACAGCCTCGGCCTTGTGGCAGGCGGCAAGGTGCCCCTCGCCCACCTTGCGTAACGCAGGCGGAACCTCGCGGCAATGCTGGTCGGCAAGCGGGCAGCGCGATGCATAGGGGCATCCGGTCGTCACCGCCGAGTGCGAGGCGATCGCCTGGGCCCCGCGCCGGCGGCGGCCACCCCCGGCGCGAGCCCGCGGCACCGCCTCCAGCAGCGCCCGCGTATAGGGATGGGCGCAGCGCTCGAACAAATCCTCTGGCCGCCCCTGCTCGACGATGCGGCCGAGATACATCACCGCGACCTCGTCGCAGAGATAGTCGACCACGGCGAGGTCATGGCTGATCAGGATGTAGCTCAGGCCGAACTGCTCCTGGAGGTCCTGCATCAGGTTCAGCACCTGGGCCTGCACGGAGACGTCGAGCGCCGAGACCGGCTCGTCGGCAACGATCAGCTTCGGCTGGGTGATCAGCGCACGCGCAATCGCGATGCGCTGGCGCTGGCCGCCGGAGAATTCGTGCGGATATTTTTCCATGTCCGCATCGCGCAAGCCGACCTGGCGCAGCACCGCGGCGACGCGGTCGCGGAACGTGGTGCGGTCGGCACCTTCCAGCACGGTCAGCGGCTCGGCGACGATCCGCGCGATGGTCTGCCGCGGATCGAGCGAGCCGTAGGGATCCTGGAACACCATCTGGAAATCACGCCGGGCGCGGCGCAGCTCGTCGGCCGGCAAGCGGTTGAGATCGCGCCCGAGCAGCGCGACCTGTCCTGCGGTCGGCCGCTCCAGCGCCATCACGACGCGCGCGAAGGTGGACTTGCCGGAGCCGGACTCGCCGACGATGCCGAGGCTCTTGCCGGCTCGGACCTGCACACTGACGCCGTTGAGCGCGCGCACCTGCCCCGGCGGACGGAACAGGCTCTCGCGCGGGAGCGTGTAGCGCTGTTCGAGATCCCTGACGTCGAGAAGCGGCGCGGTGCTCATGCGGTCAGCGCTCCGACGCGTTCGGCCATCGACACGTCCGTTCTTATGCAGCGCGCAAAATGGCCGGGCCCGACGTCCACCATCGGCGGCAGCGCGACGCGGCATTGGTCGATCACCAGCGGGCAGCGATCGGAGAAGGTGCAGCCGGACGGCAGATCGGCGAGCTCCGGCACCGTGCCCGCGATCGTCTTCAGCCGCGTCCCCTTACGCGCGCCGAGCTTGGGCCGGGCACGGAACAGGCCCTGCGTGTAGGGATGGCCCATGCGACGGAACACCTCGTCGGTCGGGCCGCTCTCGACGACGGTGCCGCCATACATCACCATCATGCGCTGGACGTTCTCTGCAATGACGCCGAGATCGTGCGAGATCAGGATCATGGACATGCCGCGCTCCTCGACGAGATCGGCGATGAGGTCGAGGATCTGGCCCTGGATGGTGACGTCGAGCGCGGTGGTCGGCTCGTCCGCGATCAACAGGTCCGGCTCGCACGCGAGCGCCATCGCGATGGTGACGCGCTGGCGCTGGCCGCCGGAGAACTGATGCGGATAGGCATCGACACGACGCGCGGGGTCGGGCAGCCCGACGCGGTCGAGCAAGGCGATTGCTTCCCGACGAGCCTGCGCCGCCGAATAATTCTTGTGACGGCGCAGCGGCTCGGCGACCTGGGTGCCGATCGTGTGCATCGGATTGAGCGCTGTCATCGGCTCCTGGAAGATCATGCTGATGCGGTTGCCGCGCAGGCGGCAATAGTCGGAATCCGCAAGTCCGACGAGTTCGTCGCCGTCCAGCTTGACGCTGCCGGTCACGACGGCACTGTCCGGCAGCAACCCCATCAACGACAACGCCGTGACCGACTTGCCGCAGCCGGACTCGCCGACGAGCCCGAGCGTCTCGCCGCGCGTCAGCGCAAAGCTGACACCGCGCACGGCCTGCGCTGGCCCGCGGCTGGTGTTGAGGCGAACGCCGAGATTGTCGACCACGATTAGCGGCATGTTGGAGCACTCGGCCATCGTCATCGCTCCCGCGCCAGCCGGGGATCGAGCAGGTCGCGCAATCCGTCACCGAGCAGGTTGAGGCCGAGCACCGAGATTGCGATCGCAACGCCCGGATAGACCGCGAGCATCGGCGACTGGAACAGCAACGTCTGCGCATCGTTCAGCATCCGTCCCCAGGACGGCTGCGGCGGCTGCGTGCCGAGGCCGAGATAGGACAGCGCGGCCTCGGCGAGAATGGCGAGCGCGAACTGGATGGTGACCTGCACGATCAGGATCGACAGGATGTTCGGCAGCACATGCTCGATGGTGATGCGGAAGCGCCCCTTGCCTGCCGCCCGTGCCGCCAGCACGAATTCACGCGCCCAGATCGCATTGGCCGAGCCGCGCGTCAGCCGGGTCAAGGTCGGGATCTGGAAGATGCCGATCGCGACGATCGAGGTCACCATGCCTGGCCCCACCACGGCGGCGAGCATGATCGCGGACAGCACGGCCGGAAAGGCGAAGGTGAAATCGGAAAAGCGCATGATGATCTCCTCCGTCCAGCCGCGCCGGGCCGAGGCGATCAGGCCCAGCGTGACGCCGAAGGTGAGGCCAATGCTGACGGCGATGACACCGACCATGATGGTGGATCGGGCGCCCGCAAGCAGCAGCGAGACGATGTCGCGGCCGAAGGAATCGGTGCCGAGCCAATGCGCCGCCGAGGGCGGGCGGAGCTTTGCGGCGATGTCGATTTCGTAAGGCGACCACGGCGTCCATACCAGCGACAACAGTGCCGAAGCCAGCACCAGAAGGCTCAGCGTGCCACCGAGGACGAAGCTGCGGTGGCGCAGCGCGCGGCGCCAGAACGTGCGCGCCGGCAGCGGACGCGTTGCGACGGGCGCGTCGATGGTGATGGGCGCGCTCACAGGTCGTGCACCTTGATGCGGGGATCGATGAAGGCATAGAGCACATCGACCACGAAATTGACGATCACCACCATCGCGGCGAGCAACATCACGCAATTGCGCACCACGATCAGGTCGCGGTTGGCGATCGACTGGAAGATCAGGCGGCCGAGGCCCGGCAGGTAGAACACGTTCTCGATCACGATGGTGCCGGCGAGCAGATTGGCGAATTGCAGGCCCATCACGGTCATCACGGGGATCATGGCATTCCGCAGCACGTGGCTCCACAGCACCTCGCGCTTGCCGAGGCCCTTTGCGCGGGCGGTGCGGACGAAATCCTCGCGCAGCACTTCGAGCACGGCCGAACGCGTGACGCGCGCGAGGATCGCGGCCTGCACCACCGCGAGCGAGATCGCGGGCAACAGCAGCGACCTGATCCCCGGCCAGATGCCGTCCTCCCAGCCGGCAAAGCCACCGGCCGAAAGCCATTGCAGCCGCACCGAGAACAGCAGCACGAGGAGAATCGCGAACCAGAAATTCGGCAGCGCGATGCCCACTTGCGTCAACGACATCACGCCGACATCGCCGAGCTTGTTGTGGTTGGCGGCGGTGTAGATGCCGGCCGAGAGCGCAAGCGTCACCGTGATCGTCATGGCCATGATCGCGAGCGGAATGGTCAGCACCAGCCGCTCGGCGATCAGGCTGCCGACCGGGGTGCCGTAGACGTAGGAATTGCCGAGATCGCCGACGAGAAGGCCCTTGATCCACTGCAAATAGCGAACCGCCAGCGGCTGGTCGAGCCCGAGCTTGACGGTGAGCGCGCGCACCGCGTCGGGCGAAGCATCGGCGCCCATCAGCATCTGCGCTGCGTTGCCGGGCAGCGCGTCCAGCACCAGGAAGATGATCAGCGATGCGCCGACCAGCGTCGCCAGCAGAGTCAACAGACGTCGGAGGACAAAGACGCTCATGCGCGCTCGGCTTCAGGGCTCACCCAGGCCACGATCAACATGTCCGGACGCCTTAAGCAAGCTCTTTGCTGCATCTCCATCTCCTCAAGACGGCCAGCGGGACAGAAGGTCGCTTGACGCCTCGAACAGAGCGCTCACGCGCAGCAATTCCGCGTCGGCCCGGAAACGGCCGACCAGTTGGAGCCCGATCGGCAGCCCGTCGCGGGCAAAGCCCGAGGGAAGGCTGATCGCGGGGTGACCGGTCATGTTGAACGGCATTGTCCAGGGGAACCAATGCGGCCGGACGCTGTCGTAATGCCTGCCGTCGATCTCGATATTGCCGAACAGGTCCTGCTTGATCGGCAGCGCGGTGCGCGTCAGCGTCGGCATCGCCAGCAGGTGACCGCGCGCAAGCAGCGATTGCACGCGGCGGAACAACGCGGTGCGCGCGAACATCGCCTCCTGATAGTCGATGCCGCTGACTTCGCTGGCGAGCGCGAGCTGCTTGAGGAAGGCCTCGCTCAGTTCGTCCCGATGCTCGGCCGCAAGCTTGGCAAAGCGCGTGCGCCAGACGGTGTGGTTGATGGCGCGCCAGATCGGCTCGATGTCGAACCCCTCGCCGGAGAATTCCTCGAGCTCGGCCCCTAACCCGGCCAGCCGGTCGAGGCTCACCTTGAAATTGGCGGCGACTTCGGCCGATACCGGACGGCCCGGCGGCGTCAGGCAGTACAGGATCCTCAGCCCGCGCAAATCACCATGCGGGGCGGCGGTGCCGATGAAGTCGGGCACGGGCACGGCGATCGACCAGGGATCGATAGGATCTTCGCCCGCCATCGCCTGCATCATCAGCGCGGTGTCCGCGACGGTGCGGGTGGTCGGCGTGACATAGGTCTGGTTGCCGAACACGTCGAGCGCCTGGCTGTGCGGGATCACGCCGTTGCTCTGCTTCAGGCCCACCACGCCGTTGCAGGCGGCCGGAATTCGTGTCGAGCCGCCGCCGTCGGTCGCAATAGCGAGCGGCGCGATGCCGCTCGCCACAGCGACCGCCGCGCCGCCGCTGGAGCCGCCGGAGGATCGGCAGGCGTCCCACGCATTGCGGGTCCGACCGAACAAAGGTGAATCGGTGAGGCACTTGCTGCCGAACTCCGGCGTCGTGGTCTTGCCGATCAGGATCGCGCCTTCGCTGCGCAACCGCGCGACGGCGACGGCATCCTCGGCCGGCACATTATCCTTGTAGGGAACGGCGCCGAAGGTGGTCTTGACCCCCTTGGTATTGACGATGTCCTTGACGGTTGCGGGGATGCCGTGCAGCAGGCCGAGCGGTTCGCCCGCCATCACCTTGCGCTCGGCTTCGCGCGCCGCTGCGATCGCCTCGTCGCCGCACAACGTGACGAAGCAGTTCAATTCGGGCTGGAGGGCCTCGGCGCGGGCAAGCACAGCGCGGGTGAGCTCGACTGGCGAAATCCGCTTTGCCGCGACGAGACCGCGCAGCTCGGTCGCGGACAACAGACAGGGATCGCCGTTCATCGTCACATCACGCTCCGAAGCGGGCCGCCATTGGCCCGAAGACATTGACAGCGAGAATGACAGTTTTGTTAACTCGCCGTCCAATACGATTTTTATCGCCAACCCATACGCTCTCGGTATGCCAATGGATCTTCGCCGGCTCCGCTATTTTGTCGCCGTCGCCGAGGCGCGCAGCATCGGCAAGGCGGCCGAGCAGCTCCGGATGGCGCAGCCGCCCCTCTCGGTCCAGATCCGCAAGCTCGAGGCCGAGATCGGCGCGCCGCTGTTCCGCCGCGGCACCCGTGGCATGGATCTGACCGAGGCCGGCCAGGCATTGCTGGCGCGCGCCAGCGAAGCGCTGGCGTTGGCAGCCGACGGCGCCGAAGCCGCACGCGCGGTTGCTTCGGGACGGCGCGGCCGGCTGTCAGTCGGTTACATGTTCGTGCTGGCGAATGCGATGTTGCCGCGACTCATCCCCGAACTGCGCCGCGCAGTTCCCGGCGTCGATCTCAGCTTCGTTGAGCTGAGCGCCTCGACGCGCGAGGCCCGCGTGCTCGACCGCAGCGTCACAGTCGCGCTGTGTATGCCCGCAATCAATCATCCCGAGATACAGGTGGCAAAGATCGGTGCACAGCCTTTCATGCTGGCCATGCCGATCCGCTCGCCACTCGCCCGCTTGAGCTCGGTGCCGATGGCCCGGCTGCAGGGCCGCCCGCTGATCGCACTCCCGCATCCGGACCATGGGCCCGCCTCCTCCGCGGTCGTCCCTTTATTGCGTCGGCACCAGGTGGTGATGCCGATCGCCAGCCGGGTGGAGACGGTGCATTCGGCGATGAGCCTGGTCCTGGCCGGCGAAGGTCTCGCCATCCTGCCGGCCTGCGCACAGCTCGGCGCGCCACGCGGAGTCGTGTTCAGACCCCTGCGTGACGTCACTGACTCCCTCGACATCGCAGTCTGTTGGCGGCGGGACTCCCACAGTCCGTTGATCGGAACCTTCCTCAAATGTGCCGAGAAGGCCGTCGCGCGGATGTGACGTGGGCTACCAGTCCCAATTGATCTCGTGGCTCCAAGGCGGATCGGCGCCCGGACGGGTGCAGGTCAGGCCGGCACAATTGGCGGCGAAGGAAAGCGCACGGCGGAGCTCGTCCGCGCCGATGTCCTTCAATCTCGGCCGGGCGATGCGATCCTGCTTGTAAAGTGCCAACAGCAGCGCCGCCTGAAAGCTGTCGCCGGCGCCAATAGTGTCCGCCACCTCGACCTTCGGTGCTTGCACTTCGATCTGCCCTGCTTGCGCATGCCAGGCTATGGCACCGTTATTGCCGCGGGTGATGACGACGAGGCTCGCCCCCTGCCCCAGCAATGTGCTCGCGCGCTGCTGATACGGCTCCTCGCCGAAGAGATAGGCGAAATCGACGTCCGACATCTTGATGAGATCGGCGCTTCCGGCGAACTCGGCCATTCGGCCGAGATAGGTTGGCTTGTCCTTGACGAGGTTCGGTCGGCAGTTCGGATCGAAGGAGATCGTGGACGACGCCCGCGCGTCTGCGATCAGCACCTTGGTCTCGGCCGCACCCTGGTCGTTGACCAGCGTGGTCGAGCCGACATGGACGGCCTCGACAGTATCGAACGGAATGGACCCATGCCGGTAAGTCCAGTTCCGCGTCGCGGTCTCGGCATCGTAGAAGGCGTAGTGCGACTCGCCCGCGACAATGCGGACAAAGGCGAGCGTGGTCTGGTGGTCGCTGCGGGTGGCGAGATCGAGTGCAACCTTCGATGCGGAGGCATGATCGGCGATCATGCGCCCGAACAGGTCGGTCGAGATGCCGCCGACGAAACCAGTCGGCGCGCCCAGCCGCGCCATGCCGATCGCGACGTTGAGGCAGGAGCCGCCGACCGCGGGCATCACCGCTTCGCGCCCTTCGACGTTTCGCGTCGGCACGAAATCGATCAGCGCGTCGCCGCAGGCAATCAGCATGTCCTTCAACCTCTCGCGACGCTGCGCATCGCGGCACGGCTGCCGCGATCGAGCTCGCGCAGCAGCTTGTAGACCTCGCGCTTGCGGGCGTGAAACGCGGCCATATCAGGCGCGGTCGGCTCGCTCTTGCGCCCCAGCGCCGACATCTTGGCCATGGTCTCACCGATCGAGGCATAGGCGCCACCGGCGACCGCCCCTAACATCGCGGCGCCCAGCAGCACCGGCTCCTTCGTCTGCGGCAACGCGACCGTGAGACCGGTGGTATCCGCCATGATCTGCCGCACCAAAGGACTGCGGCTGGCACCGCCACCCATGACCATGATGCTGGAGCGGACCCCATGCGCGGCAAAAGCCTCGATGACCTCCGCAAGCCCGTAGGCAAGACCGCAGAGGCCGGCGACGAACAGCCGTTCCATCGCGGCAATGTCGGTGTCGAGATCAAGGCCCGCGATCACCGCGCGCGTGTCGGGATCGGCATAGGGCGAGCGGTTGCCAATGAATTCCGGCAGCACGTGGACGTCGCGCGCCAGCAGCGCGGCGCGGCTGGCACCGCCGGCGCGCGCGATGATGCGGCGCTCGAGGAAATCGATGAGATCGAGGCCTTCGCTGCGTGCCGCCGCGCTCGCCTCGCCATGGCCGGGATGCGACTTGAGGAGATGATCGATCGCAGCGCCCGCGGCGGACTGCCCGCCTTCATTGAGCCAGAACTCCGGCACCATGCCGGAATAATAGGGACCCCACACGCCCGGCACGAAGCACGGCTCCTTCGTCGTCGCCATGATGCAGGCCGACGTTCCCATGATGTAGGCGAGACGATCGCCGACATCGCTCGGGCCGCCTGCCCCGTCACGGCCGCCGATCGCACCGATGCCGCCGGCATGGGCGTCGATCAGGGAGGCGCCGACCGGGGTGCCGGGAGGAAGGCCGAGCTCGACTGCTGCTGCCGGCGTGAGCCCGACGCCGAGGCGCGTACCGGGCGCAACGATTTCGGTGCCGATGCGCGCGTATTTTTCGGCGACGAAGTCGGACAGGCCGATGCGCTTGAAGAACGGCGCGCTCCAGCCGCCGCCGTCATGGGCGAGATAGTTCCACTTGCAGGTGACGGTGCAGGTCGAGCGCTGCAGCGCGCCGGTCGCCCGCCAGGTCAGATAATCGGCCAGGTCGAAGAAGTGACCGGCGGCATCGAAACTCGCGCGCAGATGCCGCTTCAGCCAGAGCAGCTTCGGCATCTCCATCTCCGGCGAGATCGAGCCGCCGACATAACGCAGCACGGCATCCTCGGTCTCGTTGATCAGCCGCGCTTCGGCCGTGGCGCGATGGTCCATCCAGACGATGACGTTGCGTTGCGCCTCGCCGGAGGTGCTGACGGTGAGCGGCTCGCCTTGCGGATCGAGCACCACGAGGGAACAGGTGGCGTCGAAACCGATGCCGCCGATGCTGCCCGGCGCAATCGCTGCTTCCGCCATCGCCGCGCGCACCGATTTGGCGCAGGCCTGCCAGATGTCCTCCGACGACTGCTCGACGATGTCGCCGGCCTCGTGCCAGATCCTGATCGGATGCCGGGCCGTCGCGAGCAGCGTGCCGGCCTCGTCAAACACCCCTGCCCGCGTGCTCGTGGTCCCCACGTCGACGCCGATATACGCTCGCGGCATGGTCTCTCCCGGTCCGTCCGTTTTGACGGTGAGCCTACCAGCAAGTGTAGCCGCCATCCACCAGCACGATGCTGCCAGTCATCAGGCTCGCGGCCTCGGACGAGAGGAACAGCACGACGGAGGCGATCTCCTCGACCTGCCCCATGCGCGCCATCGGAGTTCCACCGATCCAGGCGTCATACATTTTCGGATTGCTCTTTACGAAGGCGTTGAGCGGCGTCTCGATATAGGTCGGCGCCACCGCGTTGACGCGGATGCCGCGCGCGCCCCATTCGGCGGCCAGCGACTTGGTCAGATGGTGCACGGCGGCCTTGGAGGCGTTGTAGAAGCACTGCTCCTGCGGCTTGTTGACGATGAAGCCGCTCATCGAGCCGACATTGACGATGGCGCCGCTTCCAGCCTTCAACATGTGCTTGCCGAACTCGCGGCAGCACCAGAAGGTGCCGTTGAGATTGACGTCGATGACGTTGAGCCAGTGCTCGTCGGTAACGGTCTCGGCCGGCGTCTCGCTCCGCGCGATGCCGGCATTGTTGACGAGGATGTCGACCTTGCCATGGCGGGCGACGAGATCATTTGCCACCTCCGCCACGCGTGTGGTGTTGGTGACGTCCATGATTGCGGTCTCGATGTCGTAGCCCTTCGCCCTCAGGCTGGCTTTGGCGCCGTCGGCGACCTTGCCGTCGCGGTCGCCGATGATGACCTTCGCGCCGGCCTCGGCCAGCGCCTCCGCGCAGGCGAGGCCGATGCCCTGGCCGCCGCCGGTGATGAACGCGGTCTTGCCGCTCAGCCTGAATTTTTCCAGATACATGGTCGTCTTTCCGTCTTCTTGCCGTTTCTTGTCAGCCCCGAAGAGCGTTGCCGCTCTCGTCGAAGCGGTGAATGCGTGCAGGGTCGGGCATCAGCGACACCCGGTCGCCGGCATGCAGGCTCAATTCGCCGATGTAGCGCGCCGTCAGCATGCCGAGCGCACCGGCGTCGACGTAGAGGAAGGTGTCACTGCCGAGATGCTCGGCCACCGCAATGGTGCCCTGCCAGCCGCCACCGCCGTCACGCTCGATCTTCAGATGCTCCGGCCGGACGCCGATCGTCGCTGCCCCCTTCTGCAAAGCGGGCTCGCCGGTGACGAAATTCATCTTGGGCGAGCCGATGAAGCCGGCGACGAAGAGATTGGCGGGTCGCTCGTAAAGTTCCAGCGGCGAGCCATATTGCTCGATCTTGCCGCCGTTGAGCACGACGATCTTGTCGGCCATGGTCATGGCCTCGACCTGGTCGTGGGTGACGTAGATCGCGGTGGTGCCGAGCTGCTTCTGAAGTCGCGTCACCTCGATGCGCATCTGCACGCGCAGCGCGGCGTCGAGGTTGGAGAGCGGCTCGTCGAACAGGAATGCCTTGGGCTCGCGGACGATGGCGCGGCCGATCGCGACGCGCTGGCGCTGGCCGCCGGAGAGCTCGCGCGGCTTGCGGTCGAGGTAGGGCGTGAGATTCAGCGTCGCGGCGGCCGCCTCGACCTTGCGGTTGATCTCGTCCTTCGGCAAGCCCGCCATCTTGAGGCCGAAGCCGATATTGCCGCGCACGCTCATATGCGGATAGAGCGCGTAGGACTGGAACACCATCGACAGCCCGCGCTTGGCAGGCGGCGTATCGACGACGTTCTTGCCGTCGATCAGGATCTTGCCGCCGCTGACGTCCTCGAGCCCCGCGATCAGCCGCAGCAGCGTGGTCTTGCCGCAGCCGGAGGGACCGACGAACACCACGAAGGAGCCATCGGCGATCTCGAGGTCGGCGCCCTTGATGATGTGCACGGGGCCGAAGGATTTCTGCACGCCCTGAAGTGTGATCTGACCCATGATCCGGCAGCCCCTATTTCACCGCGCCAAAGGTGAGCCCGCGCACGAGCTGCTTCTGGCTGAACCAACCCAGGACGAGAATGGGCGCGATCGCCAGCGTGGACGCCGCCGACAGTTTTGCCCAGAACAGCCCTTCGGGGCTCGAATAGGAGGCGATGAACGTGGTGAGCGGCGCAGCGCTCGAGGTGGACAGGTTCAGCGTCCAGAACGCCTCGTTCCAGGCCAGGATCAGATTGAGCAACAGCGTGGACGCCAGTCCCGGGATCGCCATCGGCGTCAGCACATAGACCAGCTCGCGGCCGATCGTGGCGCCGTCCATGCGCGCGGCCTCTAAGATGTCGCGCGGGATCTCCTTGAAATATGTGAAGAGCATCCAGATGACGATCGGCAGATTCCCGAGGCAGAGGATGAAGACGAGGCCGATGCGGGAATCGAGCAGCCCGAGGCTCTTGTAGATCAGGTAGATCGGCACCAACACGCCGACAGGCGGCATCATCTTGGTCGAGAGCATCCAGAGCAGGATGTCCTTGGTGCGCTTGGTCGGCGAGAACGCCATCGACCAGGCCGCCGGAATGGCGATCAGCAGCGCAATGAGCGTCGAGCCGCCGGCGATGATGATCGAGTTCATCGCGTGGTGCAGATAATCGCTGCGTTCCTGCACGGTGGCGTAGTTTTCCGTGGTCCAGTGGAAGAACAGGAAGGATGGCGGGATTGCGAAGGCCTCGAGCTCGGTCTTGAAGCTCGCCAGCCCCATCCACAGGATGGGAAAGAAGATCAGGAAGCCGAACAGCCAGGCCGCCGCCGTCGATATCATCACCCGCCGCGTCGTCGCCATCCGTGCCATGTCAGGCCTCCAGGTTGCGGCCGACGATGCGGACCAAGAAGAAGGCGACGATGTTGGCGATGACCACCGCGACGAGCCCGCCCGCCGAGGCGCTGCCGACGTCGAACTGGATCAGCGCCTGCGAATAGATCAGGAAGGCGATGTTGGTGGTTTGCAGGCCCGGCCCGCCGCCGGTGGTGACGAAGATCTCGGCGAACACCGTGAGCAGGAAGATGGTCTCGATCAGGATCACCACCGTGATGGGACGCGCGAGGTGCGGCAGCGTGATGTAGATGAAGGTCGAAACGGCGCTGGCGCCGTCCATCTCGGCGGCTTCCTTCTGCTCTTCGTCGAGCGATTGCAGCGCGGTGAGCAGGATCAGGGTCGCGAACGGCAGCCATTGCCAGGTCACGATCAAAATCACCGCAAACAGCGGCACGTCGTTGAACCAATCGATCGGCGTCAGGCCGAACAGCGAGGCGAGCCAGGCGAACAATCCCGACACCGGATGCATCAACAGGTTCTTCCAGACCAGCGCGCTCACCGTCGGCATCACGAAGAACGGGGCGATCACCATCAACCGCACGATATTGCGGCCGATCACGGGTTGGTCCATCAGCAGCGCCAGGGGAATGCCGAGCAGGATGGTCAGCGCCAGCACCGAGCCGACCAGCACCAGCGTGTTCTGAAGCGAGGCGAGGAAGGCAGGATCGGTGAGGAAGTAGCGGAAGTTTTCAAGGCCGACGAACGATTCCGAGCCGGGATCGAGCAGGCTGTAATGCAGCGTCGAGAAGTAGATCGTCAGCGCCAGCGGGACGATCATCCAGATGAACAGCAGTCCGACGGCCGGGGTCAGGAGCGACCGCGCAAGAAGCTGCGTCTGCCGGGTTGCCATTCTTGGCGCTCCGCTCGGAGGAAGAAGGGCGGCCATCCAGCAAGGATGGATGGCCGCAAGTTTGAGCTCAGGGAGAGCCCGGGTTCACTTGATGTAGCCGGCGCGCTTCATCTCGCGCTCGGTAGCGGACTGCGCAGCCGTGAGCGCCGCATCGACCGTCATCGATCCCGCAAGCGCCGCCGAGAACTGCTGGCCCACCTGCGTGCCGATGCCCTGGAATTCAGGGATGGCGGCGTATTGCACGCCGACGTAGGGAACGGGCTTCACCGTCGGCTTGTTGGGATCGGCGGCGTCGATCGAGGCCAGCGTCAGTTTCGCAAACGGCGCGACCTTCAGGTACTCATCGTTCTGGTAGAGCGAGGTACGCGTGCCCGGCGGCACGTTGGCCCAGCCCTCCTTCGAGGCCACCAGCTTGGTGTAGTCCTTGCTGGTGGCCCAGGCGATGAACTTCTCGGCGGCTTCCGTCTTCTTGGAGCCGGCAGGGATTGCGAGATTCCAGGCCCACAGCCAGTTGGCGTTCTTGCCGAGCCCGGTGTTGGGCGCGAGCGCGAAGCCGACCTTGTCGGCGACCTTAGACTCTTTAGGGTTGGTGACGAAGGACGCCGCGACCGTGGCGTCGATCCACATCGCGCATTTGCCGGCGTTGAACAGCGCCAGATTCTCGTTGAAGCCGTTGGAGCTGGCGCCGGGAGGCCCGGCTTCCTTCATCAGGTTGACGTAGGTCGTGAGTGTCGTCTTCCATTCCGGCGTGTTGAACTGCGGCTGCCACTTTTCGTCGAACCAGCGCGCGCCATAGGAATTGGCCATCGCCGAGAGGAACGCCATGTTCTCGCCCCAGCCTGCCTTGCCGCGCAGGCAGATGCCGTAGGTGCCGGCGCTCTTGTCGGTCAGCTTCTTGGCCGCATCGATCACGAAATCCCAGCTCGGCTTTTCCGGCATCTTCAGGCCGGCCTTCTCGAACAGATCGGTGCGGTACATCACCATCGAACTCTCGCCGTAGAACGGCGCGGCGTAGAGCTTGCCGTCGGCGGAGACCGCGTCCTTGATCTTGGGCAGGAGGTCGGCGACGTCGTAATCGGCGCCGAGGTTGGCGAGCGGTACCAGCCAGCCCTTCTTGGCCCAGATCGGCACCTCGTAGGTGCCGATGGTGAGGACATCGAACTGGCCACCCTTGGTGGCGATATCGGTGGTGACGCGCTGGCGCAGCACGTTCTCCTCCAGCGTCACCCATTTCACGGTGATGTCAGGGTTCTTCTTGGTGAACTCACCCGTCAGCCCCTGCATGCGGATCATGTCGCCATTGTTGACGGTGGCGATCGTCAGGGTCGTTTCGGCCATCGCCGGGACGGCCAGTAGCAGGCAAGACGCGCCGCAGACGGCGCCCAGGACATGTTTCACGGTGACCTCCCCTCAATTCGCGTTTTGGGCATATGCCCACGCGTTGGGCGTATGTTCAGCGCAAGGGCGGCACGTTGTCAAGCAGGCGCGTGGGCATTCCAGCAACTTGTGAGTGCTGCGGTGCGGGAAGGATGGGGAGGTTTTGCTTCACCCACGGCTGTCGTGCTCCGCGAACGCGGAGCATCCAGTGTGGTAGGCACGCGAAGCGTGAGCGCTTTACCGCTCCAGAATCGCTCTTGCCGTCGCCTCGTCCGTGATCAATCCGTTGATCAGCCCGCCGCTCAGCGCGGCTGCAATCGCCGCCACCTTGGCTGCGCCCACCGCCGCACCGATGGTCGTGGTCTTCGCCGGCACTTCCGGCGGAATGCTGGTGAGGCGCTTGTTGGTGCCGGCCTTGAGCAGGCGCCCCTTGGCGTCATAGGCCCAGCCGGTGATCTCGCCGATGGCGCCAAGCCGCATCATCTCGAACAATTCGTCGCGGGTGACGAAGCCGTCGACGTGCACCTGCGCCTTCTGATCCATCTGGCCGATGCCGACGAGGCGCAAGTCAGCCCTTGCCGCGACCGCCTTCACCTTCGCGATCGGCTCGATGCGCACCATCCTGTTGCGCTCGTCTTCCGACGACATCAGGAACGGCAGCGGCATCGGATAGTGCCGCGCGCCGGTGCGGTCGGCGAGCCGGCCGACGGTGTCGTAGAAGCTCGCCGAGCCGTCGGCGGAGATATTGCCGACCAGCGAGACGATCTGGTGATTGGGCCGCTCGATCGGCGTGACGCGCTCGACGGCGGCACGCACCGCCCGGCCCGTGCCGAGCGCGACGATCACGGGCGTCTCCGAACGCAGCGTGGAATCGAGCAAATTGGCGCAGCGCTCGGCGATTCCAGCCACCGCCTGCGGCGCGGCCGGATCGGCCGGCACCACCTCGCAATGAACGAGGTCGAACCGTTGCTTCAAGCGCGCCGCCAGCTCCATGCAGGCTGCGATGGGGTGCTCGAGCCGGAAGGTGATGAGCCGCTCGGCGAGGCACAACGAGACCAGCCGCTGCGCCGAAGCCCGCGACACCTGAAGCATCTTTGCGATCTCGTCCTGTGTGTGACCGGCAATGAAATAGAGCCAGCCGGCGCGCGCGGCGTCGTCGAGTCTCGACTTGTCGTTCTCGGCGGCCATGCGCGCTCACACCTCCCAGAGATCGCTCATATGTGTAAAGACCCGATCGGCCCCGGCGGCCGATAATATAGCCCGGCCATCGCGGCTGCGATAATGGCCGCCGCCGACAAATCCCCAGACGGTCATGCCGGCCGCCTTACCCGCCTGCACGCCGCTGACGCTATCCTCGATCACCAGCGTGCGCGATGGCGGCGTGCGCATGCTCTCGGCCGCATGAAGAAAGAGATCAGGCGCCGGCTTGCCGTGCCTGACCATCTGCGCGGTGTAGATCCGATCGCCGAAATATGCCCGAAGACTGGTGACGTCGAGCGAGAGCGAGACGCGGTCGAGATCGCTCGACGAGGCCACGCAGAACGGCACGGTCAGTCCGGAGATCGCCGCCTCCACCCCGGGAATCGGCGCGAGCGAGGCGGCAAAATTCTCCAGCACACGCGACTTCAGTCGGGGCGGGAAGGCGTCCGTCAGCGAGTGCCCGAGATCGCGATAATGCTGCTCGACGGCCTTGGTGCTGCGTCCGAGAAACAGCTCGAGCGCCTGCTCCTCGCTGAGCACGAGACCGAATTCCGCCAGGACCTCGGACAGGCAGCGGCAGCTCAAGAGTTCGCTGTCGACGAGCACACCATCACAGTCGAAGATGATCAGATCGGGATTTGGCCGGCCCTGCTCCATCCGGCCATTCGATCATATACCCAAGCCTTGAGCAATAGCCCAACGCCCAGTTGCATGAACCGCATCAGTGTGCCACCTGCCGGTAGATCGCCGGCAGTGCCGCGGGCAATCGTTTGATGTTGCCGACGATCGCATAGCCGCTGCGCCCGAACAGGGCCGGAAAATAGGATTGCGCCCCCGCGTCGATCGTTACGCCGAACACCGTGATCCCGAGCCGGCGCGCTTCCTGCACGGACTTTCTGGTGTCTTCGACCGCAAAGCGCCCTTCATAGTGGTCGACGTCGTTCGGTTTGCCGTCGGTGAGGACGAGCAGCAGCTTCTTGCGCTGCGGCTGGCGTGCAAGCTCGGCGGCGGCATGCCGTACCGCCGCACCGATCCGCGTGTAATAGCCGGGCTTGAGCGCGCCAATGCAGCGCTCGACCACGTCACTCATCGGCTCGCCGAACGCCTTAACCGTCTCGAGCCGCACCCAGGAGCGCCGGCGCGAGGTGAAGGTCAGGATGTTGTGGTGATCGCCGCAGGCGGATAGGCCGTGGGCAAGCACGAGCAGCGCCTCCTTCTCGACGTCGAGCACGCGGTAGCCATTGGCCCAGGCGTCCGTGGAGAGCGAGACGTCGACCAGCAGCGTGACAGCGAGATCGTGACCTTGCGGGCGCATCGCCAAATGGACGCGATCAAGACCGCTGCTGCTGCCGGCGCGGAGATCGCACCGCGCACGCACCAGCGCGTCTAGATCCAGATCATGCCCGTCGGCCTGAGCCCGCATCAACTCATGGCGCGGCCGCAGGACCTCGAAGCGGCGGCGCACCTGGCGGATGTGCCGGCGCATGGTCTCGTTGGGCGTCCAGCTTTCCCCATTCTCGGGGGCGGCAGATGCGAGTACGCGGCAATGATCCGGCAAATAGGAGCCGCTGCGATAATCCCACTCCGGATAGGTCAGGTCCGCAGTCAAGCGCGAGGCACCGAGGGCCTCCGGCGGGAGGTCGAGATCAAACTTGAACCGGCCCGCCGGCTTGCCGCTGCGGCGGCTGAGCGTTATCTCCTCGAGATCGTCCGCCGCCTTCTGCGCATCCTCCTCCTCACTGTCATCGGTGGGGCGGTCGACATTGACCATCTCGGCCATCGCGAGAATTTTCTCGAAGCGGTTGAGTACGAAGGGATCGCGGCGATTGGCGCCGTCCTCGCGCTCGCGCACGGCAAAGTGCTTGCGATTGTCCTCGCTCGCGGCCTCCGCACCATCGGCGCATTCATCCACGCCCGCATGCGCAGGCGACAGCTCGCGGGTCCAGCAATCGCCCCACAGCGGGCACGGAAGCATCGAGCGATAGCCAGGCGGCGCCTTGACCAGCAGCGGCTCCGTTCCTATCATCGCGGGCCACAGCTTGCCCGCAGGCGCCTTTCCGGTTCCGAGTAGCCCCAGCACGATCTGCTCGACCTCCTGCTCGATGCGCGGCAAGGGGCGACGCGGCCTGGCTTCGGCAGTTGCTGCGGCGAGTTGCGCATAGTCGTCGACGAGGCCGGGAAATTGCGCGAGCACGAAGACCGCCGTCTCGCTGGCCCGGCGCAACACCAGAAGATCCCGCCGCAGCGGATCGGATTCGGTGATGGTTTCGATCGGCGCGGCTGCGAACCATGTCGCGAGCCAGCGATAGAGCGCTGCATTCAGCGCGTTGTCGGGAAAGATCGCGATGCTTTCAGGAAGGAAGATGGAGGTGGCATCGCGGCCCGGCTGCTCCAGGCGCTCGTCACCGAGACCGATGCGTTGCCGCCAGCCGAGCCGATGCCCGGACTTGCGCGCGCCGGCACCGGCGATCTGCACACCCGCCTCACCGCCCAGCGCGCGGAACATCACCGCGAGCCTGTTTCTCATTTCCGCAAGCGAGACCGCATGCTCGGCATGAACCGGATAGCTGGCAGTGCCACCGACCATGCGGTGCCAGGCGCGGCCGACGGTCTCTTCCAGTTCGAGGAAATCGAGCATCGGAGCCGCCTCAGCCGATCACGGCACGCGCGACGTCCAGCAGCGCCGCCTTGACATCGGCATCGTCGGTCAGCGGCTCGATCATGCCAGCGAGCACGGCATCGGCCGTCGGCATGCCGGCCGCAATCAGGGTCGCGCAATAGACGACGAGCCGGGTCGAGACACCCTCCTCCAGGTCGTGGCCCTTCAGCGCGCGCAGCCGGCCAGCCAGCCCGACCAGCGGCCGCACGCGCTCCGGCGATAGTCCGCTCTCGGCGGCGACCACCGCAATCTCCTGCTCCGGCGGCAGGAAGCCGAACTCGATCGCGACAAAGCGCTGCCGCGTCGACGGCTTGAGCGCCTTGAGCAGCGTCTGATAGCCTGGATTGTAGGAGACGACGAGCATGAAGCTGTTCGGCGCAGCAAGCTGCTCGCCGGTACGCTCCAGAGGCAGGATGCGGCGATCGTCGGTCAGGGGATGCAGCACCACCGTTACGTCCTTGCGCGCCTCCACGACCTCGTCGAGATAGCAGATGCCGCCCTCGCGCACCGCCCGCGTCAACGGGCCATCGCTCCACACGGTATCGCCGCCCCTGAGCAGATAGCGGCCGGTGAGATCGGCCGCGGTGAGATCGTCGTGGCAGGCGACGGTGTGCAGCGGCAATCCCAGCCGCGCCGCCATATGCGTGACGAAGCGCGTCTTGCCGCAGCCGGTCGGCCCCTTCAGCAGCACCGGCAGCTGATTGCGCCAAGCGTGCTCGAACAGCGCGCATTCGTTGCCACTGGCAATATAGGCGGGCGGCTGAGGTTCGGGCTTCGCCACGGCGAGAAGTGCTGCATTCATGGTCTTTCTCCGGAATTCACATAGTGACGGCGGCCGCAGCGAGCCACGGCCGCCTTTGGGCGCTCACTCGGCCGGCTGCAACGCGCCGGGGATGACCGGCTGACGGGCGCGACCGGGCACAAGCACGGCCCACACGAACATCAGCGCGGAGATCGCGACGAACACGCCGGACCCCAGCCGGACCCAGTAAAACATCGCGAGTTGGTCCTGCACGTCCATGTAGCCCTGGCCGAGCACGCGCTGGAGATGGACCTGGACCACGCCGGCGAAGGTCAGCGCGAAGGTCATCACCATCATGGCGGTGCACATGATCCAGAAGCTCGCCATGGAGAGCCATTGATTGTAGGGCGCACGCCCTCTGATCTGTGGGATCGCATAGGCCATCACGGACAGGTTCAGCATCACATAGGCGCCGAAGAAGGCGAGATGGCCGTGCGCGGCGGTAACCTGGGTGCCGTGGGTGTAGTAGTTGACCGAGGACAGGGTGTGCAGGAAACCCCAGACACCGGCGCCGAGGAACGCCATGACCGAGCAGCCGACCGACCACAACAATGCAGCGCGGTTCGGGTGCTTGCGGCCGGCCTTCCAGGTCATCTGCACCGTGAAGATCACCATGGTGAAGAACGGCGCGACCTCGAGCGTGGAGAACAGCGAGCCGATCCACTGCCAGTAACCGGGCGCGCCGATCCAGTAGAAATGATGGCCGGTGCCGAGGATGCCGGAGAACAGCGCCAGCCCGATGATGACGTAGAGCCACTTCTCGACCACTTCGCGGTCGATGCCGTTGAGCTTGATCATGAGATAAGCGAGCACGGAGGCCATGATCAGCTCCCAGACGCCCTCGACCCAGAGATGAACAACATACCACCAGTACATCTTGTCGACCGCGAGATTTACCGGGTTGTAAAAGGCGAACAGGAAGAAGATCGCAACGCCCCACAGCCCGAATAGCAGGATGTTAGTGATCGTGGTCTTACGGCCCTTCAGCGCCGTCATGGTGACGTTGAACAGGAACATCAGGCAGACGACGACGATGCCGACCTTGATGATGAAGGGCTGTTCGAGGAATTCGCGGCCCTCGTGGTATTGGAAGAGATAACCGACCACAGCTACACCCGCAGCACCGAAAAACATCCAGAACTGGATCTTGGCCAGCAGCGGGCTGTAGAGCTCTGTCTCGGTTTCCTCGGGCAGCAGGAAGTAGGTCGCGCCCATGAAGCCGATCAACGACCACACGATCAGCGCGTTGGTGTGGATCATCCTGACGACGTTGAACGGCAGCAGGGTCGACAGCGTGTTGGGCAGGACGTAGATCGTTCCAGCGACGAGGCCGAATAGGACCTGCGCCACGAACAGGGTCAGCGCGCCGTAGAAATACAGCATCGCGACTTTCTGGGTCTGATATTTCATCTCAGGCTCTCTGTCTTGAGGGATTTCAGGAAGCGATGCGCTCAGCCCGCCTTGTTCGGCGGCCACTCTTGGCGCTTGATCTTGCTGGTCCATTGCAGGAAGTCGGCGAGATCATCGAGCTCCTGGTCGGTGAGGTTGAATTGAGGCATCTGCCGGCGGCCCGGTGCGCCCGAAGGCTGCGACTGCATCCAGGCCTTCAATGTCTCGCGCGCGGCGGCCGGATCCTCGTTGCCACCCCAGCGATCCCAGACATTGCCGACTTCAGGCGCAAAGTAGGCGCCCTCGCCCAGCAGGGTATGACAGTTGATGCAAGAATTCTTCTCCCAGACGTGCTTGCCGCGGGCAACCGAAGACGTCAGCGTGGCTGCGTCGGTCGATGTCGTGGCCATGTAGTAATGGCTGTGCGCCGTTAGCCCTATGAAGATGGCGAAGAAAAAGGCCGAGCCGCCGTAGAAGACGTTTCGAGCGGCCGACTTGGTCAGGCGTTCAGCCATTGCCAATCCTTTCCGGTTGATTCCTGCGAAATTGCGATGGTGTGATTTATTGCCGCTTTGCCCGGCCCGTTCTTTGTCAGGGCGCAATGAGCGCGTCAGATCAGGGCGACGAGCGCCGAGGCGAGCCAGGCAAGCAGCAGCACGATGAGGATCCAGCTCGCGACGAGACCGCGCCAGAGTGCGAGGACGGCGCGAAGATCCATGAAGTCGAGCGCGATGCGATGCCCCTTGAGCGCGGCGAAGGCAAGCAGCAGAGCGTTGCCGAGCAGCGCCCGTGGTATCAGCGGCGGCAGCAGGACGGTCGCAAGCGCAAGGCCGATCAAGGCGATCCAGGTGACGTCGACACGATCTGGCATCGTCATTTCACCAGATACAGGATCGGGAACATCACGATCCAGACCAGATCGACCATGTGCCAGAAGGCCGTTCCCGTCTCGACGCCTGATATCCCGGCTCGGCGGCAGACCACGGCGAGAATGATGATGCCGAGGCCAACGTGCAGGAGATGAAAGCCGGTCAGCAGGAAGTAGAGCGTGAAGAAGGGATTGGTCTCAAGCCCGACCCCGCGCCCGGTTTCTTCGGCGTACTCTGCGAGCTTGATCGCGATGAAAAGGCAGCCGAGCGCCATGGCGCCGAGAAGCCAGTATCGTGTCGTTGCCCGTTGTCCATTCCGCACGGCCTTGGTCGCCCGGGCCGCCGCCCAGCCGCTGGTCACCAGCACGACGGTATTGAGGCCGGCGAGATGCGAATCGAGCGTGGCCTGCCCGGCCGCGAACATCGCGGGGTGAATCGCGCGGGCGACAGAGAAGGCGCCGAGGAGCAGGCCGAAGGCGACGAGTTCGCTGAAGATCAGCACCCAGATCATGGGATCGCCGGGGAGATCCTGCAGGATTCCCCAGCCTGTTTCCTGCTGTTCGCACTCGGCCGTCGACATCGTCTTTCCGGATCAGGACACCGGTCAGACTTAGCTCGGCCACCCGGTTCCGAATTTGTTGCCGGACAAACTGGAGGACTGCAGGGCTCCTGTTTGCGCCGACACAACGTTCAGCCAGCCGTTTCGCGGTACGAACCGGCTCAGAGCTTCACGGAGCGCCGGACGATCCCATGAGCGATGCACAGATCGGGCTGATGACCGCAACACCCATCATCATTGCCTTCGCCATCGCGCTCAGGCGCATGGGCGTGCTGTCGACGGTGGGAACCGTATCGGCGGTGGGGCTCTCGATCGGGATCGCGACCGTGCTGTTCACGACGCAATCACCGCTGCCGTAGTGCTTAGGACCGTAGCCCGGATGCAGCGCAGCGCAATCCGGGAAATCTCACCAAGCGCAGAGACCCGGATTACGCTGCGCTGCATCCGGGCTACGAAGCGCTACCGCCGCTGATTGTACACGTCGATGCACACCGCGCCCAGCAGCACCAGGCCCTTGATGACCTGCTGATAGTCGATGCCGATGCCGAGGATGGACATGCCGTTGTTCATCACGCCCATGATCATGGCGCCGACCACGGCACCGCCGACTCGCCCGACACCGCCATAGGCCGAGGCGCCGCCGATGAAGCAGGCGGCAATGACGTCGAGCTCGAAGCCGAGGCCGGCCTTCGGAGTCGCCGTGTTGAGCCGCGCGGCGAAGACGAGGCCGGCAAGCGCGGCGAGCACGCCCATGTTGACGAAGGTGAGGAAGGTCAGGCGCTCCGTCTTGATGCCCGACAGGCTCGCCGCCTTGGCGTTGCCGCCGACGGCGTAGATCTGCCGGCCAATCACGGTGCGGCGGGTGACGAAGCCGTAGAGCGCGATCAGCGCGGTCATGATCACCAGCACGTTCGGCAGGCCGCGATGCGAGGCGATCAGATAGGTGAAATACAGCACGGCGCAGGCGAGCAAGATGCTCTTGCCGAGGAAGAACGCATAGGGTTCGACCTCGATGCCGTGCGACTGCTCGCGCGACCTTCCCTTGGCGCTGGCATAGACGAGCCCGAGCGCGAGAACGGCGCCGATCAGCATCGAGGTCGGATGCAGCGTGCCGGCCTCGGGCAGCAGTTCCGGAATGAAACCCGAGGACAGCTTCTGGAAGGTGGCCGGGAACGGCCCGAGCGACTGGCCCTGCAACACCGCGAGCGCTAGGCCCTTGAACACCAGCATGCCCGCCAACGTCACGATGAAGGAGGGGATCTTGAAATAGGCCACCCAATAGCCCTGCGCCGCACCGATCGCGCCACCGAGCGCGAGGCAAGCGATGAAGGCGAGCGTATAATCGACCTTGTAGGTCACCATCAGCAAGGCCGCCACGGCGCCGATGAAGCCTGCGACCGAGCCGACCGAAAGGTCGATATGGCCAGTGACGATGACCAGCAGCATGCCCAGCGCCATGATGACGATGTAGCTGTTCTGCAGCACCAAGTTGGTGAGGTTGAGCGGCTGCAGCAGCGTGCCGCCGGTCACGACCTGGAAGAACAGCATAATTGCAACCAGCGACATCAACATGCCGTAATTGCGCAAATTGTTCTTGATGAAGCTGCCGTGCCGGCGCTCCTCGGGCAGCGAAACCGTCTTGTCGGTCATAGCTGCGATCCTCCCATCTCCGCGGCCGCGGGCGCGGCGTTCCCAATGCTTCGTTCGTTGCGCATGATGGCGCGCATGATCTTTTCCTGTGTCGCCTCTGAGCCCTTGAACTCGCCGACGAAGGCGCCGTCGTTCATGACGCAGATGCGATCGCAGATGCCGAGCAGCTCGGGCATCTCCGAGGAGATCACCACGACGCCGCGGCCGGCTTCCGCAAGCTCGTTGATGATACAGTAAATCTCATATTTGGCACCGACGTCGATACCCCTGGTCGGCTCGTCCAGGATCAGGACCTTCGGGTCGGTCATCAGCCATTTCGACAGCACGACCTTTTGCTGGTTGCCGCCGGAGAGCTGGCCGGTCTCCTGGTAGACGTCGGAGCAGCGGATGCGCATGCGGTTGCGGTAGTCGCTGGCGACCTTGAGCTCGGCGATGTCGTCGATCACCCTGCCAGGTGCAACCTGGTCGAGGCTCGCCAGCGTAATGTTCTTGCGGACGTCGTCGGCAAGGATCAGGCCGAGCTGCTTGCGGTCCTCGGTGACGTAGGCTAGGCCGGCGTCGATCGCGGCGGCGACGCTCGGCAGCGCGATCTCACGGCCTTCGAGCCGGATAGTGCCGCTGATATTGGTGCCCCAGGAGCGGCCGAACAGGCTCATGGCGAACTCGGTGCGCCCTGCCCCCATAAGCCCGGCAATGCCCACGACCTCGCCGCGCTTGACACCGAAACTGACGTTCTTGATCACCTGCCGCTCGGGATGGATGGGGTGATAGACCGACCAGTTCTCGACGTCGAGCACGGGCTCGCCGATCTTCACGTTGCGCTCCGGGAAGCGGTGCGCCATATCGCGGTTGACCATGCTGCGGATGATGCGGTCTTCCTGGATCGGCTCGGCATGGCAGTCGATGCTGTCCACCGTGCGGCCATCGCGCAGCACGGTGATGTGGTCGGCGACCTTGGCGACCTCGTTCAGCTTGTGTGAGATCAGGATCGAGCCGATGCCCTGCTCGCGGAAGGTCATCAGGCGTTCGAGCAGCGCGGCGCTGTCGGCCTCGTTAAGGCTCGCGGTCGGCTCGTCCAGGATCAGCATCCGCACCCGCTTGGACAGCGCCTTGGCGATCTCGACGAGCTGCTGCTTGCCGACGCCGAGATCGGTGATCAGCGTATCCGGCGATTCCTTCAGGCCGACCTGCGCCAGCAGCTCGCGCGTGCGCCGGTAGACCTCGTCGCGGTCGATCACCCCCAACTTCGACGGCGGATGCGACAGGAAGATGTTCTCCGCGATCGACATCAGCGGGATCAGCGCCAGCTCCTGATGGATGATGATGATGCCCAGCGCCTCGGAATCATTGATGTCGCGGAAGCGGCGCTCCTCGCCCTCGAAGACGATGGTGCCCTCGTAGCTGCCGTGCGGATAGACCCCGCTCAGCACCTTCATCAGCGTCGACTTGCCGGCGCCGTTCTCGCCGACGAGCGCATGGATCTGCCCGGCGCGAACCGAGAAGTTGACGTCGCGCAATGCCTGCACGCCGGCAAAGCTCTTGCTGACGTTGCGCATCTCCAGCATGGCGGTCATGGCTTTGGTGTCCCTTGCGTTACTTCGTCTCTCCCCGCGTGCGGGGAGAGGTTGACTGATATCGCTGCATCCACATCGTCATTGCGAGCGCAGCGAAGCAATCCAGACAATTTCCGCGGTGGCAGACTGGATTGCTTCGCTGCGCTCGCAATGACGGAGTGCATACCAACCACTGCCCGTATGGAAAGAGGCCCCTCACCCTAACCCTCTCCCCGCAAGCGTGGAGAGGGGAAAAAGAGAGAGTCTTACTGGAACTGCGACTTCTTGTAGTAGCCGCTGTCGACCAGGGTCTTCTCCCAATTGTCCTTGTAGACCACAACCGGCTTCAGCAGATAGGACGGCACGGTCTTGACACCGTTCTCGTAGGTCTTGGTGTCGTTGACGGTGACCTGCTTGCCGGCGAGCGCGGCGTCGACCATGTCAGCGGTCACCTTGGCGAGGTCGCGGGTGTCCTTGAAGATGGTCGAGTACTGGTCGCCGCGCAGCATGGCCTTGATCGAGGGCACTTCGGCATCCTGGCCCGAGATGATGGGCATCGGCTGGCCGGCACTCCCGTAGCCGACGCCCTTCAGCGAGGAGATGATGCCGATCGAGAGGCCGTCATAGGGCGACAGCACGGCGTTGACCTTCTTGTTGCCGTAGTAGGCGCTGAGCAGGTTGTCCATGCGGGCCTGCGCAGTGGCGCCGTCCCAGCGCAGGGTCGCGACCTTATCCATGCCCATCTGGCCGGACACGACGACGAGCTTGCCGCTGTCGATATATGGCTTCAGCACGCTCATGGCGCCGTTGTAGAAGAAGTAGGCATTGTTGTCGTCGGGCGAGCCGCCGAACAGCTCGATGTTGAAGGGGCCCTTCCCGTCCTTCAGGCCGAGACCTTGCACGATCGACTCCGCCTGGAGCACGCCGACCTGGAAGTTGTCGAAGGTCGCGTAATAGTCGACGTTCGGCGTGCCGCGGATCAGGCGGTCATAGGCGATCACGGTGATGCCTTTTGCTTTCGCCTGCTTGAGCACGTCGGACAAGGTGGTACCGTCGATCGCGGCGATCACCAGCGCCTTGGCGCCCTTGGTCACCATGTTCTCGACCTGGGAGAGCTGGTTCGGGATGTCGTCCTCGGCATATTGCAGGTCGGTGTTGTAGCCGCGCTCCTTCAGCACCTTGACCATGTTGTTGCCGTCGTCGATCCAGCGCGCCGAGGACTTCGTCGGCATGGCGATGCCGACCGTCGCCTTCTGGGCGAAGGCAGCGACGCCTGTGGCCATCGTGGCGGCACTGGCCAACGCCAGCGCGAGAAATGTTGTCTTCAGTTTCAGCATGTTTCACTCCCTTTGGGTGTCAGACTTTCTTCGTGATGTCGAGAACGACGGTCGTGTACGGCTTGGGCCTCCTATGCGAGCTTGACGTCGGGTTCCGCGCGTCCGCGCGCGGTTGCTTCGAGCAGAAAGGTGCAGCCGGCTTGCGGATCGGCAGCGCGTGCCGCCGTGTCCATATCCTGCCAGGCCGACGTGACGAGCAGGCGCGACAGGTCGGGGCCGACGAAGGCGGGGCAGCTCGCCTGCTTCGCCGGCACGCTAAGCGAACGCAGGCGCTCGCCTTGCGGCGAGTAGACGTCGATCCGGCTCGCGCCCCAGCACGCATTCCAGATCTGCCCGTCGGCGTCGCATACCGAACCGTCGAGACCGCCGATGCCGCTGTGGCGCAACAGCACCTCCGGCTCGCCGCGCGGCAGGCCGGTCGCGGGGTTGAGCGGCACGGCATAGAGCACCGCACGCGGCGTGTCGGTGAAGTAGCCGGTGGCGCCGTCGGGCGAGAAGCAGATCGAATTGGGAATGCTGATGCCGGGAAACAGCGTCGAGATCTTGCCGCGATGAAGCGCGTAGATCGCGCCCGCCTTCGGCTCGGCTTTCTTGCCCATAGTGCCGATCCAGAACGTACCCGATTGATGCACGCGGCAATCGTTTGAGCGCGTCATCGGATTGTCCGCTTCGAGCGGACAGAACAGCGTCATCGAACCATCAGCGAGCTTGCGAATGTAGAGGCCATCTTCGGCGACGATCAGCTGCCGCTCGGCGTCGATACGCCCCAGCGCGCTCGCCATCCGCCCGAGCGCGTGGCTGCGGACAGTGCCGGTGCCGAGTTGCGCCTCGAACAGCTTGCCTTCGCGAATGTCGAACCACCACGCCATATCCGTGGTCACGTCATAGGTCGGACCTTCGCCGAGATGGCAAGGATGATCCGAGAGGACAGTCGTCGGCACCTGCTTCATCATGGCGACCTCACTGAAAAGCGATAGACCGTGTGATGGCGATAGACCGCGCCGGGATCGAGGCGCGGGCTCGGGAAATCCGGCCGGTTCGGCGCGTCGGGCCAGATGTGCGGCTCCAGGCACATGGCGTCCGATTGCCGGATCAGCTTGCCGCCCTTGCCGGACATCGTACCGTCGAGATAATTGCCCGAATAGACCTGAAGTCCGGGCTGATCGGTGAACAGCTCCATGATGCGCCCGGAGCGCGGCGCCTCCAGCCGCGCCGCGAGCGCAAGCTTGCCGTCGCGCCCGAGGCAGTAGGTGTGGTCGTAGCCCCTGCCGTTGCGCAATTGCGGGTCACCTTCGCGGATGCGCTCACCCACCGGCCACGGTTTGCGGAAATCGAACGGCGTGCCGGCCACGCTGCGCGGCGGCTCCGGCAGCGGAATGGCGGTGGGATCGATGGCGAGGAACTGCTCGGCGGCGACCATCAGGCGGTGGTCGAGAATGGACGTCTCTGACGTCGCACCCTCGAGGTTGAAGAAGCTGTGGTTGGTCAAATTGACGATGGTCGGCCGGTCGGTCCTCGCTTCCATCAGCAGCGACAGCTCGGTCGGGCCTGTGATGCGATAGGTCAGGCGGACGTCGAGCCTGCCCGGATAATTCTCCTCGCCGTGTGGGCTGACATAGGTGAGCGTCACCGCGGGCTCGGCGCCTTCGTCGATCTCCGCGATCTCCCAGAGCTTGCGATCAAAACCCTCGAGCCCGCCGTGCAACGCATTCGGACCGTTGTTGACCGCTAGCTGCACCGTCTCGCCTTGAAGCGAAAACTGTCCCTTGGCGATGCGGTTGGCATAGCGGCCGACGGTGGCGCCCAGAAACTTCCGTTCGGCGAGATAGCCGGCGAAGGCATCATGGCCAAGCACGACGTCGTCATATCCGCCGTTGGCATCCGGCGCGATCAACGCCTGCAGCACCGCGCCGTAGCTGATGATGCGCGCCTCGAAGCCGCCCTCCCCGCGCAGCACGACGCGCTCGACCTCGCGGCCGTCGGGCAGCGTCCCGAACACGTCTCTTGTGATTGTTGATGCGGCCATGCTCAATCCACAAACGGTTCGACGATCGTGCGCTTGCCGAGCAGGAAGGCGTCGGCGACGAGACGGAGCGGCGTCAGATCGACGTCACTTGCGCCGGTTGCTGCGAGCGCGACGAAGCGTCGGTAGAGCCCGCGATATTCCTCATCGGGCCCTTCGGCAAGCACCTTGCCGTCGACGGCCATGCGCGCGCCACCGCTGGACAGCGTCAGCCGGCCCTGATCGGTTTCGACGAGGATATCCCAGCTCTGCGGCCCGGTCTGGCGGAAGTCGAACTCGGCGGTCACGGGCAGGCCGCTGATATCCGTCAGGTTCACGTTCGCCGCGATCGGCGCCTGGCAATTGGCTGGAAAGGCCAGCTCGGCCGCGGTGACGAACACGGGCTTCGGCAGAATCCTGGTCAGGATCGACAGCGCATTGATGCCCGGATCGAACACGCCGAGGCCGCCGGGCTCCCAGATCCAGCCCTGCCCGGGATGCCAGACACGCACGTCTTCCTTCCAGCTGATGTGAACAGATTTGATGTGCCGATCAGTGAGCCATTGCCGGGCCGGCTCCACCGCCGGCGCATAGCGCGAATGCCAGGTCGCAAACAATGTCCGCTTCGTACCCGCCGCCATCGCGATCAACGGATCAAGCTCGGCAACGCCGGTGCCCGGCGGCTTCTCCAGCATGACGTGCTTGCCGGCGGCGAGCGCCGCCGCGGCCTGGGCCCGTCGCACCTGCGGCGGCGTGCAGAGCGAGACCGCGTCGATCGGCGGCCCCTTCTGAAGCAATTCCTCGATGGTCGTAAAATGCGGCACCCCCTGCAGCGAGGCGTTGCGGCTCGCCACGGCGGCAAGCGTTGCGCCCGGTGTGGCGGCGATCGCCGCCACATGCTGGTCCCGCGCGATCTTGCCGAAGCCGACGATGGCGATGCGAAGGTCTGTCACGCTTGTTCTCCAGTGTCGGCCGACGGTGGCGGCTCGGCCGGGGCGGTTTCGATCGCCGTACTGTCATGGCGGCGCATGCCGTTGTGAATGACATAGACCATGGCCTCGGATGCGGCATGGGCATCGCCCGCGACGATGGCATCGACGATCTTCTGATGCCAGAGCAGCACGGTATCGCGATCCTCCGGCTCGACCGGAGCGCTGAGCAGGAAAGAGGCGCGCAGCGCTGCTTCAATGACATGCCCAATCGAGCGCATGAACAGATTGCCCGAGGCACGCGCCACGGCAACATGAAGCGCGAGATCTGCATCTGCAAAACCGACCGAGTCGGACGCTTCATGCCGCATCCGATCCATGCTGCGGCGCAGCTCGCTGATGTCTTGCTCGGATCGCTGTGTTGCCGCCAGCATCGCCGCGCGCGGCTCCACGGCGAGACGGATCTCGGCGAGGTCGTCAAGGAAGCGCTTGTCGATGCCGGCATCGAGGTGCCAGGCCAGCACGTCTGCGTCGAACATGTTCCAGGCACCTCGCTCGCGCACGACGGTGCCGACCCGCGCCTTGGTGGTGAGCAGGCCCTTGGCGACCAGCGTCTTGACGCTCTCGCGCAGCACCGGCCGCGACACGCCGAACATTGCGATCATCTCGGCATCCCCCGGCAGGCGCGTGCCTTCCGCATAGCGGCCGGCGATGATGTCGACGCCGATCGAACGCGCCACCTCCGCATGGTTGGAATGGGCCCGCCGGGTCGGGATGACGACGATCCGCGAGGTCATGACGCCGCTCCCGCATGCTTCGCCGCCGGCCGGCGCGCAAGCGCGACCAGCCCCTGCAGCAGGGCGATGAAGGCGAATAGAAGCACGCCCGAGGTGCGGGGGATCAGCAAGAGCTTTGGCGCGGTGCAGGAGGTCGACTTCATGCTGAGACGGACGTTTCGGCCGCGCGCCAGCCGGATTCCGATCCAATCTGCGAGAAGCCGATCGTGAGCTGGGCGCTGGCCGGCGTCGCGAGCAACAAGGCGGCCATGGCGCTGGCCGCACAGAGAGCTTTAGGGGGCATCAGGCGCGTCTCCCAAGATGTTTTATCCGGGGGCGCCGATTGGTAGCATGGCACCCACAGGCCGGCCTTCGCGCCAGCGGCGGGCACTATTTCACGGAAGTTGAGTTCCGACTAGTCATATTATTTGACTATTTGGAGCAAACGCAGCCGAGGTGGAGCGAGCTGAGTTATGACACGTTCAGCGGGATTTTGCTCCCTTCATGCAACGGAGGGATGAAAAAATTAGGCGGCGCGATGGAGCCTCAGCTGTCAGCGGGGCGAAGGTGCGCCCCCGCTTGCGGGAGGCGAAGGGCAGCAGCGCTAGATCAGCTTCCGCTGCGCCAGGTTCTTCATCAGTGCGCCGATGCCGAACGTCCAGGGCTCGCACTCGTCGCTGGTGCGCATGCGGTTGACGAGCTTGCCGAGCTGAGGCGCTGCGATAGTGACAATGTCGTCGCGCTTGTGGGTGAATCCCTGCCCCGGCGCATCGCGATCCTTCACGGGTGCGAACATGGTGCCGAGGAACAGCACGAAGCCGTCAGGATATTGATGCACCTTGCCGATGGTCTGCGCGACGAGATCGGTCGGATCGCGGCTGATCTTGCTGATCGAGGAATGGCCGTCGAGAACGAAGCCGTCCGTCCCCATGACGTTCAGGCTGATGTCCAGCCTGCGCGCGTCGTCGAGCGTGAAGGTGTCGTCGAACAGGCGCAGCAGCGGGCCGATCGAGCAGGACGCGTTGTTGTCCTTGGCCTTCGACAACAGCAGCGCCGAGCGGCCCTCGAAGTCGCGCAGGTTCACGTCGTTGCCGAGCGCGCCGCCAACGATCTTGCCGCGGCTCGACACGAACAGCACGAGCTCGGGCTCGGGATTGTTCCAGGTCGATTTCGGATGCAGGCCGGCATCCATGCCGGTGCCGACCGACGACAAGGTGGGCGCCTTGGTGAAAACCTCGGCATCCGGACCGATGCCGACCTCAAGATATTGGCTCCAGGCATTCTGATCGATCAGCACTTGCTTCAGGTGCATCGCCTGATCCGAGCCCGGCTTGAGCTTTGACAGATCGTCGCCGATCAGGCGCGTCACTTCTTTCCGGATCGCTTCGGCCGAGGCCGGATTGCCCTTGGCGCGCTCTTCGATGACACGTTCGAGCATCGAGATCGCAAAGGTGACCCCGGCGGCTTTCAGCGTCTGGAGATCGACGGGCGCGAGCAGCCAGGCCTTTTGGGGATCGCGCCCGTCCGGCGGGGTGTTGGCCACGATCGCCTCGAGATCACCGATGCGCTCGCCCTTGGTGGCGGCAAGCGCCTTGGCGGGATCGTCCGTCTCGCAGAGCGCGCTGATGGTCGGATATTTTGCTGTGACGTCATACACGCCGTCACCGCGCACGGCGACGATGGCCGGACCGTTGACCTGCGGCAGCCAGACGCGGCCGACCAGCGTTCCCTTCGTGCCGTCCTCGGGGAGAAGGTCCTTTACAGTCAATGTCGTCATGGCCGCGTCCTCGCTGTTCTAAGGAATGGCCGCATTCGCAGCGGCCGTTCCCGTGAGCGAAGACCAATAAACGTCTGGCGCTGGAAGTCCAGAGCGGCGACGCGCCGTGCAATTATGCCCCTGCCCGCGCCTTTCGCGCCGCAATCTGGTGCAGTGCCCAGCGCGCATTCTTGCGGACATCAGGATCAGGATCGTCGGCGATCACGGCCAGGAATGCCTCGCCGTCGGGATGGCCGATCTCGCCTAGCGCGGCCGCGGCCTCTTTGCGCAAATTCGCCTGGTCGTGATTGACGCAATTGCCGATCGGCCGCACCGCGCGTTCGATCTTCATCTTGCCAAGGCTGCGGATCGCCTTCAGCCGCACCTGCCAGAAATCATCCGCGAGGCAAGCGACGAGCTGATCAGCCGCGATTGCACCATTCACGTTCAGACCCAGCGTCTCCGCTGCCATCTCGCGGACCATCCAGTCGGCATCCTTCAGCGCGCGGGTGATGGTCTCCGCCGCCGGCTTCATCTGCGAAAAGGCCAATGCGCTCACGGCGGCGCGGCGCACATGGGCATCGGGATCGTTGATCAGCGCGGTTAGCGCCGGAATGGATTCTTCCAGCTTGAGAAAGCCGATCACGCCGATCGCCTGCACACGGACGGCGGCGTCAGGGTCCTGGAGCGCTTCCAGCGCGGGCTTGAGTGTATCCCTGCGGCGCAGTTCCTTCAGCGCGCGCAGAGCGCCCATGCGGACGAAAGCGTGGGTATGCCTGACCAGCGGCAGGATCGCGTCGGCGCAGGCGGGATCCTTGAATTCAGCCATGCTGTCGGCCGCAGCCGCCGCGACGATCCTCTCGGGATCGACGAGCAGCTTCACCAGCGCGCTTGCTGCCTCCGGTCCGTCGAACTCGCCGAGCGCCATCGCGACCTGCTGGCGCACACCGGCATCGGGATCGGTGACCATTTTGGCGAGATGTGCGACCGCGGCGGGATCGCCGGAATGACCGAGTGCAATGATGGCGACGCGGCGTTCGGCGGGATCGGCCGCCTGCAGCCGCTCGTCGGCGTCCTCGAGATCGTCATAGGATTCGAACGGGCTCGACATGATCACCTCAACAGATAGGGAATGTTGACGGTGACGGCGCCGGTCGGACAATCCGCTTCGCAGGGCATGCAATACCAGCACTCGTCATAGGCCATGTAGGCCTTGTTGGTCATGTCGCTGATGCGCAGCACGTCGAGCGGGCAGACATCGACGCACACCGTGCAGCCCTTGTCCGCGATGCATTTGGCGTCGTCGACCACCACCGGAACCGATGTCTGATAGGACGCGAGAGGCATGTGATGTCTCCTGTTGGCTATGTTCTGGTGGATCAGGCCGAGGCGCGAATGCGCTGCTTGTCGTAGAGGTCCTTCTCGTCGTCCGCGATCGGCACGACATAGGGCTCGACTGCGCGCTTCTCGCTGGTCATCCTGCCGTCCTGCTTGGACAGCAGCGTGTGGCAGAACCAGTTCTCGTTGTCCTTCTCCGGGAAATCCGTCCGCCAGTGATAGAGACCCCAGCGGCTCTCTTCGCGGTAGAGCGAGGCGTGTGCGGCCATATCGGCACAGTCCATGATCGACTGCACTTCGAGCGCGCGCAGCAATTCGTGCGCGTTGCGCGCGATCATGCGCTCCTGCATATCCTCACGCGCTTCGGCGAGCCGCCGCATGCCGAGCTCATATTTGCGCGTGACCTTCGGCGGCTGGAGATAGTCGTTGACCAGACGGCGGGTCTTGTACTCGATCTGGTTCGGCGGAATGCCGTCCTCGCGCTTGGTCGGCGCCATCACGCGCTCGCGTTCCATGGCGACGTCGGCCGCGTCGAATTCCGCGAAATCATGGTTGTCGGCGAACTCCATCGCGTCGATGCCTGCGACCGAGCCGTTGGTGAAGGCGCCGAGCATGTAATTGTGCGGGACGCTCGCCATGTCGCCGGCGGCGTAGAGGCCGGGTACGGTGGTGCGGGCATTGTCGTCGACGAACACGCCTGACGCGCTGTGGCCGGAGCAGAAGCCGATCTCGGAGATATGCATCTCGATGGACTCACTGCGGTAGTCGACCCCGCGCCCCTGCTGGAACAGGCCGCGCGTCGGACGCTCGACCTTGTGCAGCGTGGATTCGATCTCGGAAATGGTGTCGGGGTGGAGATGCTTGAGCTGGAGGAACACGGGACCCTTGCCGGAGAGGAGCTCGTTGTAGAACTCCAGCATCATCTGGCCGGACCAGTAGTCGCATTCGATGAAGCGCGAGCCTTCGTTGTTTGCCGTATATGCGCCGAACGGGCCGGCGACATAGGCGCAGGCCGGGCCGTTATAGTCCTTGATCAGCGGGTTGATCTGGAAGCATTCGAGGTTCGCGAGCGCTGCGCCGGCGTGATAGGCCATGGCGTAACCGTCGCCGGAATTGGCGGCGTTCTCGTAGGTGCCGAACATGTAGCCGGACGTCGGCAGACCGAGGCGACCGGCGGCGCCCATGCAGAGGATCACGGCCTTGGCCTTGATCACCAGCATCTCGGCGGTACGCGTATTGACGCTGATGGCGCCGGCAATGCGGCCGTCGCCCGATTTGACCAGGCGCGTCGCCATGTAGCGGTTGGAAATGAGGATGCGGGCGCGGCGGAGCTGGCGATACAGCGCCTTCTTCACGGTCTCGCCGTTCGGCATGGGCAGAACGTAAGTGCCGATGTGGTGCACCTTCTTGACGGCATAGTCGCCGTTCTCGTTCTTCAGGAAGCGGATGCCGAAACTGTCGAGCTCCTCGATGATGCTGTAGCAGTTCTGCGCGTATTTATAGACCGCCTTCTGGTCGACGATGCCGTCATTGGCGATGGTGATTTCCTTGGTGTACTGCTCGGGCGTCGCGTAACCGGGGATGACGGCGTTGTTGAGCCCATCCATACCCATCGAGATCGCGCCGGAGCGCTTGACGTTCGCCTTCTCGAGCAGGACGACATTGGCCTTCGGGTTCTTCAGCTTCGCCTTCAGTGCCGCCATCGGGCCGGCTGTGCCGCCGCCGATCACCAGCACATCGCAGGAAACTTCCGAAAGTCCATCGACGATCTGATCTAGTGCCATCGCTTGCTCCTGGTTCGCCGATCCCGGCGCCTTTGCGTCAGATTTGTTCAGGGGGCGTCGCCGCGATAGCAATTAGTTGTCGCTGGGACGCGATTTGTAGCTCAGCGCTCGACGAAGGCTTTTTCGATGACGAAATGGCCGGGCTGGCTATGGTTGCCCTCGACGAAGCCGCGCCCCGCGAACATCGCGTGGAGTTCCTCGAGCATCGCCGGGCTGCCGCACAGCATGATGCGGTCCGTTTCGATGTCGAGGCTCGCTTGTCCGATATCCTCGAAGAGCTGATTCGAGACGATCAGGTCGGTGATGCGACCGCGATTCCGGAACGGCTCGCGGGTGACGGTCGGGTAGTAGACGAGCTTGTCGCCGATCAATGGGCCGAAGAATTCGTGATTGCGCAGGCCCTCGACGAGGTGCTCGCCATAGGCGAGTTCCGAGACCTGGCGGCAGCCATGGGCCAGCACGATGGTCTCGTAATTCTCATAGACGTCGGGGTCCTTGATCAGGCTGGCGAAGGGCGCCAGGCCCGTTCCGGTCGAGAGCAGCAGCAGGCGTTTTCCCGGAATGAGGTTGCCGGTAATCAGCGTGCCCGTCGCCTTGCGCCCGACCAGGATGATGTCACCTTCCCTGATCTTCTGAAGGCGCGAGGTGAGCGGGCCGTCCTGCACCTTGATCGAGAAGAATTCGAGCGCCTCCTCGTGATTGGCGCTGGCCATGCTGTAGGCCCGCATCAACGGCTTGCCCCCGACCTCCAGACCAATCATTGCGAACTGGCCGTTCTGGAAGCGGAAGCCGGGATCGCGCGTCGCGGTGAAGCTGAACAGGGAATCGGTCCAGTGCCTGACCGACAGAACCGTCTCCTTCTGAAATGCACTCATCGTCTCTCCTTGGTCATCGATGACGCGCAAGGTTTCGGAGAGAGGAGAGTCCGGCAATTCGGAAGTGAAATTCCCGGTCGATTAGTTTCACATTTCGCGTGGGTTGCTCGAAGAGCAGGCTCGCGATCCCGCCCGCACCGGCAATTAGTTGCTATTCGTGCGTTCCCGCCTCGACGTAGAATGAAGTCAGAGGTTCGTCATGACAATGACATTGGTGGTACCGACCGTGGCCGGCTACGAAGCCAGCGCCGATCTCGCTTCGCTCCTGGTCCGCACGGCGCAGGACGACGCGCTCAGCGTTTCTGCCGAAACACTCCGCCTCTCCTGCAAATGCGCCCATTGCACCCGCGCCCGCTTCGACGGCCGCTTCCCCAAAGCGTTTCCGGGGATTGCGATCACCGACATCGGCGATCTCGGCTATGGGCTGAACATCTCGTTTTCGGATGGGCACAACCGGGGGATATATCCGAAGTCGTATCTGCTGAACTTGGCGGGGCAGTGACCCGGTCTTCGGTGTCGTTTCCCCGCGCGAGGCGTCTGCCCCCATCTGGCACGGACATTGCTCCTCTTTAGAACGATTTGAACGTTCGGGAGGCAGGCGATGTTGCAGGCGGCGAATGCGGTGCGCGGGGCTGTTCCCGCAGCGATACGGCCTGCCGGCAGCTCCTCGCTACTGCTCACCGAGAACCAGCAATGGATCGGGGGTCCACCACCGTTGATGGACAAGCTCTCACCTCGCGAGCGGGAGTTGGTGCTGAAGCAGGGCCGCCGCAAGGTCCTCAACCGCGGCCAGACGCTGTTCAGCCAGGGCGGCAAGCATGACGGCATCTGGCTGATCGAGAGCGGCCGCATCCGCGTGTTCTACACCTCGCCACTCGGACGCGAAATCACGCTGGCCTATTGGCATGTTGGCAATTTCGTCGGCGGCCCCGAAGTGTTCGAAGGCACCGTGCATCAATGGTCCGGCGTTGCCTCCAGTAATTGCAGCGTCGTGCACCTGCCCGGAAAGGAACTGCGGTCCCTTGCTACAGAGATCCCGAACCTCGCGATTGGCCTGATCGAAGGCCTGACGTTCAAGGGCAAATGCTATTCGGCGCTGGCCCAGATGCTGGGGACGCGCTCGATCACGCAGCGTCTCGCCCATCTCTTGCTGCATCTCGTCGAGCTCTACGGCGTCGCGGATGCCGACGGCACGGTGATCGCCGCGGCCTTCACCCACGCCGACATCGCCCACATGGTCGGCGCCACCAGGCAATGGGTCACGATCAGCCTGAAGCGGATGCAGGAGAAGGGAATCGTGCTGACCAAACGGTCGCAGATCGTGGTCTGCCGGACCGACATTCTCGAGGAGATGCGCGGCCAGGCGACGGATTGAAGGGGGCCCGCGACCATGGCCGATGCACAGGCAAGCGGCTTTATAGTGCAGGACTGCCCAAGGAGTATGCAATCAGCTTTTCCCGGCAACTAATCGACTGCGGCGGCCACTCCGGATTTGCCCTGCTTGCGCCCTCCCCCAATCATGGCACCCACAGCACATCCAACCGAATGAGGATGAGAATGGTCCGCCATCTTCCCACGCTCTCGATCGCGATGTCGGTGACGTCGCTGGCGCTGCTCGTCGCGCAGCCGGCTTCTGCGGAAACCGTCAAGCTCGGCATCGGAACGCAGGATACCACGACCAACACGGTCACCGCAGGCGTCGTCATCCGCCAATTGCAACTGCTCGAGAAGTACCTGCCGAAGGACGGCAAATACGCCAACATCAAGTTCGAGCTCGAATGGCAGAACTTCACCTCCGGTCCGCCCGTCACCAACGCGATGATGGCGAACAAGCTGCAGATCGGGATGATGGGCGACTATCCGCTCATCGTGAACGGATTCACCTTCGAGAGCAATCCGGAAAGCAAGAGCCGCCTCGTCGGCATCGCCGCCTACAGCCTGTCCGGCTCGGGCAACGGCCTCGTCGTCCACAAGGACTCACCCTATTACGACCTCGCCGATCTCAAGGGTAAGCTCGTCAGCGTGCCTTTCGGCTCCGCCGCGCACGGCATGGTGCTGAAAGCGATGCAGGATCGCGGCTATGCGTCCGATTTCTTCCAGCTCGTCAGCCAGAGCCCGGAGGTCGGCTCGACCAATCTGCAGGAGAAGAAGATCGACGGGCACGCCGATTTCGTCCCCTTCGCCGAGCTGTTGCCGTTCCGCGGCTTCGCGCGGAAGATCTTCGACGGCGTCGAAACGAACTTGCCGACCTTCCACGGCATCGTGGTTCGCACCGACTTCGCCGAAAAATATCCCGAGGTCGTCGTCGCCTATTTCAAGGCGCTAATCGCCGCCAATCAGTGGCTGCGCGCGGATCCCAAGCTGGCCGCCGAGAAGATCCAGGAATGGACCGGCATCAACAAGGAGGTCGTCTACATCTTCTTAGGGCCCAGCGGCAATATGACGACCGATCCGACTATCAAGCCGGCGCTGATCGATGCGGCCACGACCGACGTCAAGGTGCTGCAGAATCTCGGCCGCATGAAGGAGTTCGATCCGAAAAAATGGGTCGACGACAAATACATCCGCAAGGCCTATGCTGAAATGAAGCTCGACTACGACGCCCAGCTCGCGAGCACCAACAACTATGAGATCTCGGGCGAGGACAGCTTCTGCAAGAAGCCCATCACCGATCCGCGCAAGGCGGGCGAAGTTTGGGTCGACGGTGCCGGCATCATGCCCTTCTCGTCCGCCAGCTGCACGCTCGGCGCCTATGCCGACTACAAGGCCAAGGGCAAGAAGATCAACGTCGCCTACGTCTTCGACACCACGCGCGGCATCAAGCTGTTCGCCGATCAGGCCTTCTTCGCGGTCGGCAATAGCGAGGTCGCCCCGTTCCTGCTGAAGAAGGACGCCGAAGCCTACGCTGCCAAGATCAGCGGCAAGGTGCTCGGCTTCGATGAAGCGATGAAGGCCGCCGTCGGCGGAGGCAAGACGTGAGCAGCCCCGCCCTCGTCAGACAGCCCGAGGACAGCATGCCGGCAACAGCACTTGCTGAGGCGGGCTCCGCGCCCGCCGCCATCATCCGGCCTTCGACGCCGCCTTCCTTGGGTACATTCGCCTTGCGCTGGTACCGGCTCAATCGGGCAGGTCTGCGCGCGGCGGCAATCGGCGTGATTTCGCTGCTCGCCTTTCTGCTGGTCTGGCATCTGCTCACGACCTATCGGGTCGTGTTCTTCGTGCGCTTCACCAACGTGCCCTCGCCGCTCGCGGTCTATGACAGCTTCATAAAGGCGATTCACGATCCTAAATTCCTGATGCACATCCTGCTCAGTTGCCGGCGCATCTTCATCGGATTCTCGCTCGCGGCGATCGTCGGCGTGCCGCTCGGCCTGATCATGGGGCGCTTCAAGCTGGTGCATGAGGTGATTTTCCCGGTCGCCGAAGTGCTGCGGCCGATCCCGGCAATCGCCTGGGTGCCGATGGCGATCATGCTGTGGCCGACCAACGAGCAGAGCATCGTCTACATCACCTTCCTCGGTTCGTTCTTCCCGATTCTCGTCAACACCCTGCACGGCATGTCGCTGGTCGACCCCGTGCTGGTACGCGCCGCACAATGTCTCGGCGCGCGCGAACGCTCGATCTTTCGGGAGGTCTATTTCCCAGCCTCGCTGCCGCACATCTTCACCGGCCTCACCGTCGGCATGGGCGTCGCCTGGGTGTCGCTGATCGCGGCCGAGATGATCTCCGGTCAGTACGGCATCGGTTACTTCACCTGGGAAGCTTATTCGCTGGTCCAATATGCCGACATCGCGCTCGGCATGATCGCGATCGGGGTGCTCGGCCTCGGATCGAGCCTGCTGATCCGGGGCGCGGGGCAATTGGTGATGCCGTGGAGATCGACATGAGCGAGGTGCTAGCGAACAGTTCAAAAGGCCACATCGAAGTCAAGAACTTCTCCCTCGCCTACGAGACCATCGAGGGCGCGGTGCAGGCTGTCACCGACACGCAGATCCATGTGCGGCCCGGCGAGTTCGTGTCGATCGTCGGCCCGTCCGGCTGCGGAAAGTCGACGCTGCTCAATGCGGTCGCAGGCTTCCTCAAGCCGACGACCGGTGTAGTTACCGTCGACGGCGAGCGGGTAAACGGTCCGAGCGCCGAACGCGGCATGGTGTTTCAGCAATATTCTCTTTTTCCGTGGAAAACCGTGCGCGAGAACGTCGAGTTCGGCCTGAAGATGCGCGGCATGCCGCGCTCGCAGCGCGAACGCGCCGCGCGCACGCTGTTGGGGCTTGCGGGACTCGAAGCGTTCGAAAAGCATTATCCGGAAAAGCTCTCCGGCGGCATGAAGCAGCGCGTCGGCATCGTCCGCGCGCTCGCGACGGGACCGAAAGTGCTGTTGCTGGACGAGCCCTTCGGCGCGCTCGACGCGCAGACGCGCGTCATCATGCAGCAGATCCTCACCAATATGTGGCAGCGGCTGAAGATCTCGGTGCTGTTTGTCACCCACGACATTGACGAAGCCATCTTCCTGTCCGACCGCGTCTATTGCATGACCGCGCGGCCGGGCTCGATCAAGGCGGAGATCCCGATCCCGCTGGAGCGGCCGCGGCAGCAATCGATGATGATGTCGTCGGAATTCTTGGCGCTCCGCCGCGGGCTGATGTCGCTGATCCGCGAAGAGAGCCTGAAGGCGATGGGCGGCGAGATCAACGACTTGGGCATGCAGGGGCTGAACATCGAGCTGCACGGCCACTCGCTCGCGGACGTGATTTAGCTTACCGCTCGCAGCAATGACGGTCTCGTAGGGTGGGCAAAGCGAAAGCGTGCCCACGGTTCTCCGTCTCTTAAGAACGGTCGGCACGGCGCTTGCGCCCCTTTGCCCACCCTACTGCAGCTTTGCCCTGATCACTTGAACCAGTGCACCAGCGCGATGCTGATCCCCAGCAGCAGCAGCAGCGACAGCGTCACGGCCGCCGTCACCCGGCCGCCGACATTGGCGAGCACGCGCACGTCGACGCCAAGGCCGAGGGCGGCCATCGAGACCACCGTGAGAAAGCTCGTGATCGTCGTCACGGGGCCAACCACCGTCGCCGGCACGATCTCCAGCGAGCGCAGGGTCGCAAGCGCAAGGAAGCCGAGGATGAACCAGGGGACCAGGCGGAAGAAGCCGACGCTGGTTTTCTTGGCATCGCTCTGCCAGCGCGAAGCGACCAGCGACAGGCCGACGACGACCGGGCCGAGCATCAGGACACGCATCAGCTTCACCAGCGTGCCGATCTGGGTTGAGACGAGACCTGCCGGCACCGTCGCGGCGAGCACCTGCGGCACTGCGTAAACGGTGAGCCCGGCGAGAATGCCGTACTGCGTTGCGGACAATTGCAGCAGCGGGATCAGCAGCGGCAGGCCCAGCACCATCATCACGCCAAGGATCGCCGTAAAGGAGATCGAGGATGCAATCTCGTCGTTGCTGGCGCCGATGATGGGCGCCACTGCGGCGATGGCGGAATTGCCGCAGATCGAGTTGCCGCAGGCGATCAGGATCGACAGCCGCGTCGACAGGCCGAGTAGCCGGCTGAGGCCGAAGGAGACGCAGAGCGCGACCACGACGACCGCGGCGATGGAGGCGAGCAGCGCAATGCCGGAAGCCGCGATCGCGGCAAAGCTGATGGAGGCCCCGAGCAGCATCACCGCGACTTCCAGCAGTTGCTTGGCGCTGAAGGCGATGCCGGCCTGCCACCGCGGGGCCGGCTTCCAGAAGCTGCGCACCGCCATGCCGAGCAGGATCGCCATGACCAGCGCCTCGACATAGGGGTGCTCGAACATGCCCAGTTCGGCCCGCTCGAGCAGGGCCGACACACCGGCCACGAGAACGCAGAGGAGGATGCCCGGAATCAGCGCCGCAATACGGCCCGCGGCGGTGACCGGCTTGGAATCGGCCGGGCTGGATGCTTGATTCTGCGACACAAATCTCTCCCGAAGGAGAAAGATTTATACGCACCACGACCCGATTGGGAAATATGTTTTCGACATATCAGGGCCGAGAGAAGTTCTGTCCTCGGACCGGAATAAACGGCCTCAGAAGATCAGGTTCTTGGCCAGCGAGGCGACGCGGCTGAAACCGTCATAGATGCCGGGCTCGAAGAAGGCTGCACGGGCCAGCACGATGCCCGCGACCAGCGACCAGAACAGGGTGGTGCCGGCCCGCAGCAGGAGCTTCGAGGCGCGCGACTTCGGCTGTGTGTCCGTTGCGGACACCAGTTGCTCGCCGAAGGGCTCAAATCCAGTGCGTTCCATGGCTGCCGATCCACCAATGTCTGGCGGAAATGTCGTCGTTTCGGCTGCAAACAGCAATGGAAGCGATTGGCGTTTTTGCCCTCGTAAGGGGAAACTCCTTCCTCCTGACAGGACCGCGGCAATAGTTTTCTTCTTTCCGCCTATTTGGACACCACCGCTCCGGTCACAACGCCTTCACCGCGTCGGGATTCCCCGGGGGCTCGGGAGCACGGCGGCAGCGCCATCTTCCAGTCGGTTGATGGCGCCGCACCGACGATGGCCCATCTCGCTACGCCGCCAGCCCGCTCTCCACCGGCGCAAACTCCAGCCCCAGACTCTCCGCCACCGCCTTGTTCGTCACCCGGCCGCGATGCACGTTGAGCCCATTGCGCAGATGCGGATTCTCCAAGACCGCCGCAAAGCCCTTGTTCGCCAGCATCAGGCCGAACGGCAGCGTCGCGTTGTTCAGGGCCTGGCTCGAGGTCACGGGCACCGCTCCCGGCATGTTGGCGACGCAATAGTGAACGACGCCGTCGACCTCGTAGGTCGGCTCCGCGTGCGTGGTCGGGTGCGAGGTCTCAAAGCAACCGCCCTGGTCGATCGCGACGTCGACCAGCACGGCTCCCGGCCGCATCGATTTCAGCATCGCACGGGTGACGAGCTTCGGCGCGCTGGCGCCGGGCACCAGCACTGCACCGATCACGACGTCGGCGGCGAACACCTCGTCCTCGACCGCCTCGATGGTGGAGAAACGGGTGCGTACGCGTCCAACAAACAGATCGTCTAGTTCGCGCAGGCGCGGGATCGAGCGGTCGATCACGGTGACTTCGGCACCTAAGCCGGCGGCCATGCGTGCCGCCTGCGTTCCGACCACGCCGCCGCCGAGCACGACGACGCGTGCCGGCTGCACGCCGGGCACGCCGCCGAGCAGCAGGCCGGGGCCGCCGCTGGAACGCTTGAGCGCGGCGCCGGCGGCCTCGATGGCGAGGCGGCCGGCGACTTCGCTCATCGGGGCGAGCAGCGGGAGGTGACCGCTCGCGTCCGTGACGGTTTCATAGGCGATTGCGGTGCAGCCGGAAGCAAGCAGGCCCTTGGCCTGGTCGGGATCCGGCGCAAGATGAAGGTAAGTAAAAAGGATCTGGCCTTCGCGAAGCTGAGCCCATTCGCTCTTCTGCGGCTCCTTCACCTTCACGATCATGTCGGACTTTGCAAAGATCTCGCGAGCGGTCTCGGCAATGGACGCCCCTGCCCGCCGGTACACCTCGTCGGACGCACCGATGCCGCTGCCGGCGCCGCTCTCGACCGTCACCTGGTGCCCGGCGGCAACGTATTCGCGGACCGCACCTGGGGTGAGCCCGACCCGATATTCCTGCACCTTGATCTCCTTCGGGACTCCGACGCGCATCTTGATCTCCCTCGCCAATGCTTTGATTCCATTGTTGATCGTAGCGAGAGGGTCGGTTTGGTTTCGTGCAAATATCCGCTACCTTGGCAGCGCCCGCGCCGGTTTCCGGCGCGAAATGGTCCTTTGACGCTGGAAACGAAACCTTGGCCCTCGACCGGAAAGACCTCGCCATCCTCGCGGAACTCACGACCAATGCGCGAGCCAGCCACACCGAGCTTGCCAACAAGATCGGCTTGTCGAGCACGGCGCTGGCGCGGCGGCAGAAGGCGCTGGAGGATGACGGCTACATCCAGGCCTACCAGGCCGCGCTCGACCTGGCCCAGTTCGGCCTCACCACCACGGTGCTGGTTCGCATCGCGCTGGAGAGCCAGAGCGACGAGGCACTGAAGGCGTTCGAGGCAGAGGTGACGAAATGCCCCTCTGTCGTGCGCTGCTTCCTGATGTCGGGGACGGACGACTACATCCTGATCGTGCTCGCCCGCGACATCCAGGATTTCGAGCGCATCCATCGCACCGAGCTGTCCCGCCTGCCCCGCGTCGCGCGGGTGCAATCGAGCTTCGCGCTGCGCGAGATCGTCAACCGCGCGGTGCCGACCGTGGTGTTCGGCGAGACCAAGCGCTGATCTCGTAAATCCAATCGGGAGAACCGATTGGGAACCAAGCAACTCGTCATCCGTTGGGCGCTATCGGCCAGCGGCGGCAACGCAGTCTCGCGTCATTTGCACAATTTGCCCGGCTCGGCCTTTCCGCAGGGAAATACACCATGGCCGACCTTACGATCCCCGAACGCATTCCGATCAACCTCGTCGTCAATGGCGAAAGCCGCGCGCTCGAGGTCATGCCATGGACCACGCTTCTGGATGCGCTACGTGACCGTCTGCAACTGACCGGCACCAAAAAAGGCTGCGATCACGGCCAATGCGGTGCCTGTACCGTGCTGATCGACGGAAGACGGGTCAATTCGTGCCTGACCCTGGCCGTCATGAAGGATGGCGCCGAGATCACGACCATCGAAGGCTTGGCCAGGGACGGCGCGCTGCATCCTCTGCAACAGGCCTTCATCGACCACGATGCCTTTCAGTGCGGTTATTGCACGCCGGGGCAGATTTGCTCTGCCGCGGGCCTGTTGGCCGAAGGCCGTGCGCGCGATGCGGATGAGATCCGGGAGCTGATGAGCGGAAACCTCTGTCGCTGCGGTGCCTACCTCAACATCGTGGCTGCGATCGAGCAGGCAATGAGCCGGTCATGAACAACTTCCAATATTCCCGCGCAAGCGATGTTGCCGACGCCATCCGCCTGCTCGCCGCCGATCCCGGTGCGAAGTTGATCGCCGGCGGCACCAACCTGATCGATCTGATGAAGGAGAACGTCGAACGGCCCTCCCGGCTGATCGACATCTCCCGCCTGCCGCTCCGCGACGTCGAGGAGACGGCGGACGGCGGTCTGCGCATCGGCGCCTTGGTGCCGAATTCGGACCTCGCCTACCACCCGTTGATCGAGCAGCGCTATCCCCTCCTTGCCAGCGCCATCCTGGCCGGCGCCTCCGCGCAACTGCGCAACATGGCCTCGGTCGGCGGCAATCTGATGCAACGTACGCGCTGCCCCTACTTCTATGACACCACGACACCCTGCAACAAGCGAAGCCCCGGCACGGGCTGCTCGGCCCTCGATGGCCTCAACCGCAACCATGCCATCCTCGGCACCAGCAACTCCTGCATCGCGACCAATCCATCCGACATGAGCGTGGCGCTGGCCGCGCTCGGCGCGCTCGTGCATATCGCACGCCCCTCGGGGCAGCGCACCATCGCGCTGACGGATTTCCATCGGCTTCCCGAGGACAAGCCTCATCTCGATACCAATCTCGGCAGCTGCGAGATCATTATCGCCATCGAGCTGCCGCCGCACGGCTTTGCCCGGAACTACAGCTATCTGAAGATCCGCGACCGGCTGTCCTACGCCTTTGCTCTGGTCTCGGTCGCGGCCGCGGTCGACCTGGAGGGCAACGCGATCAGCGAAGCGCGCCTTGCGCTCGGTGGCGTGGCCCACAAGCCCTGGCGAAGCCTCGAGGCCGAAGCCGCATTGCGCGGTCAGGCGGCAACACCGGATCATTTCGGGCGCGCCGCCGACCTGCTGCTGCAGGGAGCGACGGCACGCTCCCACAACGGGTTCAAGATCGACCTGGCGCGCCGAGCCGTCGTGCGTGCGCTGATGCAGGCCGCAAGCGCCACGCCGCAATCACAAGCTCACAAGAAGATCGCATGAGGACCCGATGAACGCCTATGTCGGAACACCAACGTCGCGCGTCGACGGCCGCGCCAAGGTCACCGGGGCCGCCAAATATGCCGGCGAATTCGCAGCAGACGGTCTCCTGCACGGCTTCGTCGTCGAGGCCAGCATCGCGCGTGGGCGCGTCGCTCGTCTCGATACCAGCGAGGCGCTGAAGGTGAAGGGCGTGGTCGACGTGCTCACGCATGAACATCGGCCGCCCCTCGCCGACAAGGACGAAGCCTGGAAGGATGAGGTGGCGCCGGAGAAGGGCTCGCCGTTCCGGCCGCTCTATGATGAGAGGGTCAAGTTCAACGGCCAGCCGATCGCACTGGTCGTCGCGGAGGACTGGGAGATCGCCAAGTTCGCCGCAACCCGCGTTCGCGTCGAATATGAGCAGGAGGCGTTTTCGACCGATCTTGAATCCGAACGCGGCAAGGCCGAAAAAGTGGATCAACCGCACAAGCCGCGTGGTGATGCCGCAGCAGCCCTGACGCGCGCGGCCGTGCGCCACGAGGCGGATTACGTCATTCCGACCGAGCACCACAACCCCATGGAGCTCTTCGCGACGACAGCCGTCTGGAACGGCAGTGGCGGGCTCACGGTCTACGACAAGACGCAGGGCGTCCAGAACGTCCAGAAGTTTCTCTGCAGTGTTTTCGGCAAGGAACCGGACGACATCCGCGTGATCTCGCCTTATGTCGGCGGCGCCTTCGGCTCGGGCCTGCGGCCGCAGCACCAGGTGGTGCTGGCAACCCTTGCCGCGCTCGCACTGAAGCGGTCCGTCCGCGTCGTGCTGACGAGGCAACAGATGTATGGCCTGGGCTATCGTCCCATGACCATCGAGCGCGTTGCGCTCGGTGCAAAGCCGGACGGCACCCTCGATGCGATCACCCACGAAGCCATCGCCGTGACCTCACGCTATGAGGATTTTTCGCGCAACGATACGGGCTGGGCCGAGCAGCTTTACAAGAGTCCTAACAGCAACTTTTCCCATAAGCTGGTCGACCTCGACGTTTCGACGCCCTGCGACATGCGCGCGCCGGGTGCGGCAACGGGCGTCTGCGCGCTCGAATGCGCCATGGACGAACTGGCCGTCGCGCTGAAGCTCGATCCGGTCGAGCTGCGCCTGAGGTGCTACTCGGATCGCGACCAGAGCCAAGGCCTGCCTTACACCAGCAAGCAGCTGCGCGAGTGCTACGCCCGCGGCGCCGAAGCGTTCGGCTGGAGCCGGCGTAATCCGGCGCCGCGTTCCATGCGAGACGGCAAGGAACTGGTCGGCTGGGGCATGGCGACTGGGGTGTGGGAGGCGCTGCAGATGCCGGTCGCCGTCCGCATCGTGCTGACGGCCAACGGCCATGCCGAGGTCTCCTGCGCCGCGTCCGATATCGGCACCGGCACGTACACCATCGTGGCGCAGGTCGCGGCCGATGCCCTCGGGCTGCCGATCGAGAATATCAGCGTCCGGCTCGCCGATTCGACCTTGCCGCAAGCCCCCGTCGAGGGCGGCTCCTGGATGGCGGCATCAAGCGCGCATGCGGTCTTAGGAGCGGCCGAAGAAATTCGCTGGGAACTCGCACGTCTTGCCAAGGCCATGCCGGGCTCACCGCTCGCTGACCTCGACGCCGCCGACGTCACCCTGACTGACGGCATGATCGCCAGCAGCGACGGTCGCGGGGCCGCTGTCTCGATTGCGGATGTCATGCGCCACAGCAAGCTCGAGCGGATCGAAAAGGAGAAGCTCAACCAATTCGCGGAGGATAAATCGCATGCCCGCAACACACATTCGGCGGTCTTCGCGGAGGTGAAGATCGACGAGGAGCTGGGAATTATCCGCGTCACCCGGATCGTGAATGCGGTCGCGGCCGGGCGCATCCTGAACACCAAGACCGGCCGCAGCCAGATCATGGGCGGGGTGGTCTGGGGTATTGGAATGGCGCTGCACGAGGAAACGGTGATGGATCACCGCTTCGGCCGCATCATGAACGCGAACATTGCCGAATACCACATTCCCGTGAACGCCGACGTCCACGACATTGACGTCATTTTCGTCGACGAGCCCGACGACCGCATCAACCGGTTGGGAATCAAGGGGCTCGGCGAGATCGGCATCGTCGGCGTCCCGGCCGCAATTGCGAACGCCGTCTATCATGCCACCGGCAAGCGCATCCGGCGCTTCCCGATCACACTGGACAAGCTGCTGGAGTGAAGCCTCAGGCTAACCTTGCCGCAGCACTCGGGCATGTCATCCAGATGTCATCGAATGTGCAGAGAGCTGTATCTTCCTGCACATTCGGGACCTGCCATGGACTATTTCAAGCGCTTCAACTTCCTGTTCGCCGCCCCTGTGTTCGATGCCGACGATCTCGAAGGCGTCCGCTTCAACCAGATCATCGAGGAGATCCAGCGCTCCGGCTTCGAGGTGGTCCGGGCCCGCAAGCTGGAGGATGCCGAGATGGCGGTGCAGACCGATGCCGCGATCGGCTGCATGGTGGTGGACTGGGGCAAGAAGGGCCTGGAAGGCAAGACCTCGGCGCTGATCAATCTGATGCGCCGCCGAGGCCTCGACTTCCCGATCATCCTGCTGATCCGTCGCAAGCGGTTCGAGGATTTGCCGGTCGAGGTGCTCGATTTCATCGACGGCTATGTCTTCCTGTCCGAGGAGACGCCAACCTTCATCGCCAAGAACCTGATCAGCCGTCTGAAGCAATATGCCGAGACGCTGAAGACGCCGTTCTTCGGCGCGCTGGTCGACTATGCCGAGGAAGGCAACCAGCTCTGGACCTGCCCGGGCCACAATGGCGGCGTGTTCTACAACCGCAGCCCGATCGGGCGCGTGTTCGTCGAGCATCTCGGCGAATCCGTGTTCCGCGACGACCTTGACAATTCCGTGCTCGACCTCGGCGACCTCCTCACCCATGAGGGCCCGGCGCTGAGGGCGCAGAAGGAAGCGGCGGCGATCTTCGGTGCGGAAAAGACCTATTTCGTGCTCAACGGCACCTCGACCTCGAACAAGGTCGCGCTGGGCGCCCTCGTCACCGACGGCGATCTCGTGCTGTTCGACCGCAACAACCACAAGGCCGCCCATCACGGCGCGCTGATGATCAATGGCGGCATCCCGGTCTATGTGCCGACCGTTCGCAACGCCTGGGGACTGATCGGCCCGATGCGCTGGGACCGGCTCGAAGAGAAGAGCTTGCGCGAGGCGATCCGCAACCATCCCCTGGTGAACGATCGCGACGCTTGGCGCAAGGAGCGGCCGTTCCGTGTCGCCGTGGTCGAGCAGTGCACATATGACGGCTCGATCCACAGCGCCGAGATGATCATCAAGCGTATCGGCCATCTCTGCGACTACATCCTGTTCGACGAGGCTTGGGCCGGCTTCATGAAATTCCACCCCCTTTATGCCGGCCGCTTCGCCATGGGGCTGGTAAATCTCTCGCCCGACGCCCCCGGCATCATCGCGACGCAGTCGACCCACAAGCAGCTGGCAAGCTTCTCGCAGGCCTCGCAGATCCACATCAAGGACCGCCATATCCGCGGCCAGAAGCGTCGCGTCGAGCACCGCCGCTTCAACGAGAGCTTCATGCAGCACGCCTCGACCTCGCCGTTTTACCCGCTGTTCGCCTCGCTCGACGTCGGCGCACAGATGATGAAGGGCCGCTCCGGCGAAGTGCTGTGGGACGACACGATCCGGCTCGGCATCGAGCTGCGCAAGAAGATCCGCGCGATGCGCCAGGAGTTCGAGGAGAAGGAGCAGAACCCGGATCGCCGCTGGTTCTTCGAGCCCTTCGTTCCCGATCGCGTCGCAATTGCCGATGTCAGCCGTCCCGGCGCGGCGCATAACGTCGCCTGGGAGACCCTCTCGACCGACGAGCTCGCCACCAACCCCGCGCTGTGGCAGCTCTCCCCGGATACCAACTGGCACGGCTTTCCCGATCTCGCGGAAGGCTTTGCCATGACCGATCCGAACAAGCTGACGCTGCTCACGCCCGGGTTCGATCGTGCGACGGGAGCTTATGCCGAGCACGGCATTCCCGCGCCGGTCGTCGCGCAATATCTGCGCGAGAACCGCATCGTCCCCGAGAAGAACGACCTCAACTCCCTGCTCTTCCTGCTCACGCCCGGCGTCGAGGCGAGCAAGGCGGGCACGCTGATCTCCGGCCTCGTCGCGTTCAAGCGACTGCACGACGACAATGCGCTGCTCGCCGACGTCATCCCCGAATTCTATCAGAGGCGGCAGGCGCGCTACGCCGGTGCACGGCTGCGTGACCTCTGCGGCGAGATGCACCGTTTCTTCCGCACCGCCGATGTCAGCGCGCTCCAGGCGCGGCAGTTCATGCCCGAGCATATGCCCGAGATCGCGATGTCGCCCCGCGATGCCGCGCGCTATCTGTTCAAGAACGACGTCGACTACCTCCCGATCGAGGCGATCGCGGGCCGAATCGCGACCACGCCGTTCGTGGTCTACCCGCCCGGCATCGCCACCATCGTGCCCGGCGAGCGGCTGACGGAACGAGCCAAGCCCATGATCGATTATCTCAAGATGTTCGAGACCTGCTTCAACACATTTCCGGGCTTCGACGTCGAGATCCAGGGCGTCTACAAGGAGGTCGATGCGAATGGGCGCATCGGGCTCTACACTTATGTCGTGACCGAGTAGGTGCCGATGAACGAAGCAGCTGCGCGCGCGAGCGATGAACCCGTCCTGGTTCGGCCATCACGCGAAAGCGACATCGAGGCGATGCTGGCGATCTACCGCCATCACGTCCGCAGCGGCGTGCCGCGCGATGTCGAAGGAACCGGTGCGCCGGAGCCGGACGATCTGCGCGACCGGCGCAAGAACCTGAAGCAGACCCGCCTGCCGCATCTGGTGGCGACCTGGCGCGGCGAGGTCGTCGGCTATGCCTATGCCGTGCTGTTCCGCAAAAGGCCGGCCTATCGCTACACCGCCAAGCACTCGATCTACGTCCACCACGCCCATCTCGGCCGCGGCGTCGGACGGCTGTTGCTGCAGGAATTGATCGACGCCTGCGCGGCGGCCGGCTTCCGCCAGATGATCGGCTATATCGATGCCGATAACGCGCCCTCGCTGGCGCTGCACGAGCGTTTCGGTTTCGCACGCGCCGGCCTGCTCAGCGGCGTTGCCTACCGCCACGGCCGCTGGTCCGACACCGTCATGGTGCAACGCTCGCTCGGCGCGGGGACGACGACGCCCCCGCCCGTCACGGCAGCCGGGCGCTAGTCGCTACGACGGGAAGTCGGCGGGTCTGACATGGATGCGGTCGGCATGCAGTGACCAGTGATGCAACGCCTGGTCCTTGCAGAACCTCGCTTTCGCCCGTTCCCTGGCCTCGTCCTCGTCGGCGGCGTCGATCTCGAGCGTGCCTTGGCAGACCTCGCATTGCCGGCCGTATTCGCCGAGCACGTCCTTCATGAACCTGACGACATAAGTTGACATGGGACCTCCCTGCCTGCCCGCCGGCACTCTAGTCCCATTTAGGCCGGACGGGGAAAGGAGATTTTGACGCGGATCAAGGCTTGTCCAGTCCCGGCGGAAGATTCGTTGCGGAACCTGCCGCGCGGGTTTATGGGCAAATGCCGGTCGCCAATGAGGAACTTGCCTTGCACTTTGTCTCCGATACCGAAGTCACGAAGGCTCTGACCTTTCCGATCCTGATTGAGGCCCTCGAAGAAGCGCATCGCCGGCCGAAGATGGAGGTGCTGGACGCCTTCCTTGGAGACGAGAGGGGGCAATACGTCATCCGCAGCGCCGTCGATCCCGGCCGATACATGGCCAGCAAGATGTTCACCAGCTTTCCAGCCAATCTGGCCGAAGGCAGGATGCCGGCGGTGCAGGCCGTGTGCGTGCTGTTCGACGGCACCAACGGCCGGCCGCTGGCGGCGATGGACGGGACCGAGATCACGCATTGGCGCACCGCAGCCGACTCCGCGTTGGCCACGAAACTGCTCGCCCCGCCCAATCCCGAGACGCTGCTCTGCGTCGGGGCCGGCAAGATGTCCGAATGGCTGATCCGGGGTCATCGCACCGTGCGGCCGTCACTGGAGCGCGTGCTGATCTGGAATCGCAGCCCGGACCGGGGCGTGGATCTCGCTCAGCGCTTGGCGAAGGCCGGCATCAAGGCGGAAGCAATCACGGATCTCGACGCCGCGACGCGCGAGGCCGATGTCATTACCACCTGCACCCGCGCGCATCAGCCGCTGATCAAGGGCCTCAATCTGCGGCCGGGCACGCATCTGGACCTCGTCGGCGGCTACACACCGCAAACCCGGGAGGCTGATGACGAGGCGGCCAAGCGCTCCCGCGTCTTCGTGGACCGGCGGGAATCCGCCTTCCACGGCGTCGGCGACATCCTGCAGCCGATCGCGAGCGGCGCGATCAGCCAGGCGGACGTCCTCGGCGACCTCTACGACCTCGTCGGCGGCCTTGTGCAGGGGCGAACGTCACCGTCCGACATCACGTTCTTCAAGAACGCGGGCGGCGGCCATCTCGACCTCATGACCTGCGAGGCCGTGTTCCAGCAGCTCGGCGCAAAGCTGGGGTAGTGGCCCAGGCTGGCGAGACACGGCCGACGTCAGCCCTCACGCCTTGATGTCGAGGAGCGTGTCTTGCGTCTCGGCGTAGGCCTGAATGACCTTCGCATTGGCAAAGAAGCTGTATTTTGCGGTCACCAGCTGAGCGAATTCGCTAGCAAGATCGACATTCGGCGCTGCCACCAGGCCGTCCTGGTTTGCGAAGGGAGCGCTCGGGTCGGATTGCGCGGTATAGCTCGGCGATACCGTCGATTCGGTCGCAACCGTACCGCCCGGCGTCGAACCGCTCGACTGGGAGACCTGATCGACCCGCAAGGGCACGTAGGCTGCAGGAAACGTTGGAGCAATGCCCGCACCGGCCGATGCGCTCGACCCGCCTGACGCGGGTAGTGGGCCGGTCGTGCTGATGTTGGCGATATTGCTCGCCGCCACGTTCACGCGCAAACTCGCCGCAGAAAGTCCGGATGTCGCAATCGAAAGTATGCTCATGCTCCCTGATCTACAGGAGAGGTCATACGCGTTCATTCACGCCATCAGTAAAATCCACCGCGCTCCGTTTTCATCCTGATAACCAAGGATCGGCGCTCGACTGGGCTTCGCGCGCCCTACCCCGGCGTCACGCCAAAAGCCTGCTTGAAGCGCTCGGCATAGCGCGGCCAGGCTTCGGGATTGATGATGCGCGGCGGGCGCTTCCCGTCGAGCACATCCAGCACCTGCTCGGCGGCGATCCGGCCCATGTTCTGGCGCGCCTCGATGGTGACGCCTGCCGTGTGCGGGCTCGCCAGCACGTTGTCGAACTGGAGCAGCGGATGCTCCGGCGGCGGCGGCTCCTTGGACCAGACGTCGAGGCCGGCACCGGCGATGCGCTTGTCGCGCAGCGCCTGCAGCAGCGCGTCCTCGTCGTGAATGAAGCCGCGTGCGGTGGTGATGAAATAGGCATGCGGCTGCATCAGCGCGAATTCGCGTGTGCTGATCAAGTTGCGGCTGCCCTTGTTGAGCGGGCATGAGATCGAGACGAAATCGGCGCGGCGCAACAGCTCGTCGAGCTCGACCTTCTCCCCGCCCCGCTCGGCCATCACCTCAGCCGACAAATACGGATCGTAGGCAAGCACTGTCATGCCGAGCAGGCCCTTGCACAAGGCGGCGATGCGCCGGCCGACATTGCCGAGGCCGATGACGCCGACGGTCTTGCCCTCGACCTCGTTGCCGACGAGATCGTTGCGGTTGACGTCGCGCTCGCGGCGCAGCCGGCGATCCGACTGGATGATGCGCTTGGACAGCGTCAGCATCATCGCCAGCGCGTGCTCGGCGACCGAATGGGCGTTGCCGCCGGACTGGTTGACGACTACGACGCCTGCCTCCGTGCAGGCCTCGACGTCGACGGGATCGAAGCCGGCACCGTTGCTGGAGACCAGCAGCAAATTCGGCGTCCGCTTCAGGAAGGCGGCATCGACATGGAAATGCGGGGCGAGTTCATCGCGGGCGGCGCCGACCTGGTAGACGTGGGCAGCGCCGAGGAGCGGGCCATAAACATCCTCAGGGCTTCCATTTTCGATGCGATCGAGCCGGACGTCGGGCCGGGCCTTCAGGATATCGATATAGATCGGATTGGCCAAATAATTGGAGTAGACGACGCGCTTGTTGTTGACGGACATTAGGACCCTTCCGGCTCGTTCGCGGGAGATCCGCAAGGTCGGCGCGATGCGCGCCCTCCTATGCCCCTCCCGTGTTCTGGTTGTCGCCGCTTATGCCATGGCGGTGCCGGCCACGGCAGGCCTGCTGGCGCAGATCACGGTGACGGGGCGGACATGTTGACAATCCCGCTGCCCGCGTCAAGTTCGGCAGACCGCCGCGACGGCAAGAACCAAGAAGCATGCGCGGCCCCAGGGAGAGCGCGATGGCGATTGCGGAACAGCAGCCGCAGGGGAGCAGCGACGGAAGCTGGCACGGCATCGTCCTGCAAACCTTGAAGCGGAACGAGATCAACCTGATCCCTTACGTGCCGGACCGCGTGCTGACGCCGCTGATCAAGAACCTGCACGCCGATCCCTTCTTCACCACTTTCGCGACCGCCCGTGAGGAAGAGGCCGTCGGCATCGTCGCCGGCGCCTGGATGGGCGGTCGGCGCGGCGCGGTGCTGATGCAGACCTCCGGCTTTGCGACGCTCGCAAACGTGCTGGCCTCGCTCGCAGTGCCCTACCAGATTCCGCTGATCATGCTCGTCTCTGAGCGCGGCACGCTCGGCGAATTCAACTACGGCCAGTCCCTGGTCTGCCGCACCATGCGACCGGTGCTGGATTCGCTGGCGCTGGAGCATCACACCATCACCCGGCTCGACGAGCTCGAATTCATCGCCGACCGCTCGATCAAGCAGGCCGTCACCACGCAGGCGCCGGTGGCGTTGATCCTCAGCCCGCTGCTGACGGGCGGCAAGGTCTTCGACAAGTGAGGCCGACGATGAACACTGGCAACACCAAGGTGATGAACCGCTTCGACGTCACCTCGCGGCTGATCGCGAAGCTGAAGCACGAGGAAGCCGTGATCGGCGGCATCGGCAACACCAATTTCGATCTGTGGGCCGCCGGCCACCGCCCGCAGAACTTCTACATGCTGGGCAGCATGGGACTCGCCTTTCCGATCGCGCTCGGCGTGGCGCTGGCGCAGCCCGACCGCCGCGTCTTCGCGCTCGAAGGCGACGGCTCGCTCCTGATGCAGCTCGGTGCGCTCTCGACGATTGCAGCCTTGAAGCCGAAGAACCTCACGATGATCGTGATGGACAACGGCATCTACCAAATCACCGGGGCGCAGCCGACGCCGGCAGCGAACGTTGCCGACATCGTCGCCATTGCCATTGGCTCTGGTCTTGCGAGCAGCGCCTGGGCCGCGGACGAGGAAGATTTCGAGCGGTTGGTCGACGGCGCCATGGCCGCTTCCGAGCCGAGCCTGATCGCGGTCAGGATCGACGACAAGCCCGGCGTGGGCACCACCCGGCGCGACCCCGTGCAGATCCGGGAACGCTTCATGCATGGCCTCGGCGTGCGCGATCCGCTTTAACATTTTTGTCATTAACTACACGGCGATCTGATACGAGCCTCGCGACAACCCGACCAAATTCGTGCTAAGCGACCCGGATGTTCATTCGTACCTTTGCCTGGCTGCTCGCCGCTGCCGTTACGTTCGCCACCCTCGGTCCTCCCGGCCTTCGCCCCCATTCCGACCTCGGTCAGGACGGCGAACATGCGCTTGCCTTCGTCATGGTGGGATTGGCCTTCGGCCTCGCCTATCCACGCCGGCGCCTACTGAGCGCAGCGGCCGCGGTCGTCCTGATCGGCGTTCTCGAGCTGATGCAATTTTGGGCACCCGGCCGTCACGCGCGGCTGGTGGATTTTTTGGTCGATGCTGCCACCGCGTGCCTCGGCTTTGCACTCGCCGCCGCCGCAGACCGGCTACTCTCGCGCTTTCGCACCAGCTCCGCCATGACAAGCGAAGGCCCCGCGGAGTGATGCTCCGCAGGGCCCTGCTCAGCACAAAGAATTGCGTCGATCAGTCGATGATCTTGACCACGCGGCGTGTGCGCGGCTCGACGATCACACGGCGATCGTTCACGACCGCATAGCGATATTCGGTGTAGTTCGGCACGGGCCGCAGCACCACGGTCGGAGGCAGCGGCTCGCCGACCACGACGCGCTCCTGGACCACGACGGAGTCGCTGCGAGGAATTCCGCCGAGGACCGCATTCGGAATTTCGAGACCGGCGCCGACGGCTGCACCCACGGTGCCGCCAACCATTGCACCGATCGGGCCGCCGATGTCGCCACCTGCACGCGCGCCGTCCCTGGCGCCCTGTTCGGTCGTCGACTGAGCAAAGGCTGCGCTCGACGCCAGCAGCGACGCTGCAGCCAACGTAATCGCAAGACGGGTTTTCATGGTGTTTTGTCTCCAGTGATTGTCCTGCGCCTTCAACCCGCGGGGCCGGAGCATTGTTCCGGTTCCCCTGCGACGAAAGATGCATCACTGGACAGTGTTACCGCGTAACAGTTCAGGCCCTGGCGATCTCATGCCCCGCCATCAGTTCCAGCGCCCGCACCATGGCGGAGTGATCCCAGGCCTTGCCGCCATGTGCAGTGCAGGACGAGAACAATTGCTGCGCCACCGCCGTGCTCGGCAGCGACAGGCCGAGTGCACGCGCAGCTTCGAGCGCGAGATTGAGATCCTTCTGGTGCAGCTCGATGCGGAAGCCAGGATCGAAATTGCGCTTCACCATGCGCTCGCCATGCACCTCCAGAATTCGCGAGGACGCGAAGCCGCCCATCAGCGCCTTGCGCACCAGCGCGGGATTCGCACCGGCCTTGGATGCGAACAACAGGGCCTCGCTCACGGCTTCGATGGTGAGCGCGACGATGATCTGGTTGGCAACCTTTGTCGTCTGCCCGTCGCCGTTGGCGCCGACATGCGTGACGTTCTTGCCCATCTTGTCGAAGATCGGCTTCATGGTGCCAAAGGCCCGCTCGGGCCCGCCGACCATGATGGTGAGGCTCGCCGCCTTGGCGCCGACCTCCCCGCCCGACACCGGCGCATCGAGATAATCGGCGCCGAGCGCCTCGATCTTCCTCGCAAACTCCTTCGTCGCCAGCGGCGAGATCGAGCTCATGTCGACGACGATCTTGCCCTTGGAGATGCCGCTAGCGACGCCCTCCTTGCCGAACAGCACGGCCTCCACATGCGGCGTATCCGGCACCATGATGATGACCGCGTCCGCCTGCTCCGCGACCTCCCTGGCCGATGTGCAGGCGATGCCGCCCGCGGACATCAGCTCCGGCGCGATCGGAGCAACGTCACGCAGAAGCACCCGATGGCCCGCAGCCAGCAGATGGCCGGCCATCGGCCGTCCCATGGTGCCAAGTCCGATGAAGCCGATGTTGGTCATGTCTGATTTCTCACAGTTGGAGTAGCAAAACTCATCCGCGCACTCGGTGCACCTCTCCCGCTAGCGGGAGAGGGAGCGCACCGCCGACGTGGCAATATTCTCAGGTCTCAAACGTCTGTGCCGCATGCCACGACAGGCCCTCCAGCGTCGTGGTGCGCGGCTTGTATTCGCAGCCGATCCAGCCGCGATAGCCGATCGCGTCGAGGTGGCGGAACAGGAAGGGATAGTTGATCTCGCCGGTGCCGGGCTCGTGACGGCCGGGATTGTCGGCAAGTTGGACGTGAGCAATCTGAGGCAGATATTCCTGCATGGTGCGGGCGAGATCGCCTTCCATGATCTGCATGTGGTAGATGTCGTACTGGATGAAGAGGTTGTTCGATCTCACCTCGGAGATCAGCTGCACCGCCTGCTCGGTGCCGTTGAGGAAGAAGCCGGGAATGTCGAGCGTGTTGATGGGCTCGACCAATAGCTTGATGTTCTCTCGCGCCAGCGACGAAGCTGCAAAACGCAGATTCCCGACCAGCGTCTCCCGAAGCTCGTGCGGATCGGCGTCGACAGGGGCGATGCCGACGAGGCAGTTGAGCTGCTCGCAATCGAGCGCCCTGGCATAATCGATCGCGCGGAACACGCCGTCGCGGAATTCGGCGATGCGGTCGGGCAGGATCGCAATGCCGCGCTCGCCCCCCGCCCAGTTGCCGGCGGGGAGATTGTGCAGCACCTGCGTCAAGCCATGCGCCTCGAGCTGCTCGCGCAGCTGCGCCTTGTCGAAATCATAGGGGAAGAGATATTCGACCCCGGCAAAGCCCGCCGCCTTCGCCGCCGCAAAGCGGTCGAGGAACGGCATCTCGTTGAAGAGCATGGTGAGATTGGCGGCAAATTTCGGCATGGTGCTTCTTCCCCTATTCCGCCGGCTGCAGCACGCGCGTGGTCTCGACTTCGTCGAGCGGAAGGTCCAGCACCTCCTCGAACTCGACGATGTTGTCGATCTCCGCGCCCATCGCGATGTTGGTGACCCGTTCGAGGATGAACTCGACCACCACAGGCAGGCGGTGCTTGGCCATCAATTCGCGGGCGGTCGCAAACGCTGCCTGCGTGTCCTTCGGGTCGGTGACGCGGATGGCCTTGCAGCCGAGGCCTTCGGCGACCGCGACATGGTCGACGCCGTAGACGCCGATCTCGGGCGCGTTGATGTTCTCGAAGGAGAGCTGGACGTGATAGTCCATGTCGAAGCCGCGCTGGGCCTGTCGGATCAGGCCGAGATAGGAATTGTTCACGACGACGTGGATGTAGGGCAGATTGAACTGCGCGCCGACCGCGAGCTCCTCGATCAGGAACTGGAAATCGTAGTCGCCGGAGAGCGCGACGATCTCGCGCTCCGGGCACGCCGCGCGCACGCCGAGCGCGGCCGGCAGCGTCCAGCCGAGCGGCCCCGCCTGCCCGGCATTGATCCAGTTGCGGGGCTTGTAGACGCCGAGGAACTGCGCGCCGGCGATCTGCGACAGGCCGATCACGGTGACATAGGTGGTGTCGCGGCCGAACGCCTTGTTCATTTCCTCGTAGACGCGCTGCGGCTTGATCGGGACGTTGTCGAAATGGCTCTTGCGCAGCATCGTCTTCTTGCGGTCGCGGCAGGCCGCAGGCCACGCCTGGCGCTCGCGGAGCCTGCCTGACCGCCGCCACTCCCTGGCGACGGCGACGAACAGTTCGAGCGCGGCCTTTGCGTCCGAGACGATGCCGAGATCGGGATTGAACACGCGCCCGATCTGCGTCGGCTCGATGTCCACGTGAACGAATTTGCGACCCTTGGTGTAGGTCTCGACCGAGCCGGTGTGGCGGTTGGCCCAGCGATTGCCGATGCCGAGCACGAAGTCGGACTCCAGCAGCGTGGCATTACCATAGCGGTGGCTGGTCTGGAGACCCACCATGCCGGCCATCAGCACGTGATCATCGGGGATCGCGCCCCATCCCATCAGCGTCGGCACGACGGGTATGTTGGCGATTTCGGCGAACTCGACCAGCAGATCCGAGGCGTCGGCGTTGATGATGCCGCCGCCCGCGACGATCAGCGGCCGTTCGGCGGCGTTGAGCATCTCCAGCGCCTTCTCGACCTGCTTGCGCGTCGCGGCGGGCTTATAGACCGGCAGCGGCTCGTAGGTCTCGTCATCGAACTCGATCTCGGCGAGCTGCACGTCGAGGGGCATGTCGATCAGCACCGGCCCCGGCCTGCCTGAGCGCATCACGTGAAAGGCTTGGCTGAACACACGCGGCACCAGCGCCGGCTCACGTACCGTCAGTGCCCACTTCGTGACAGGCTTTGCAATCGACTCGATGTCGACCGCCTGGAAATCCTCCTTGTAGAGCCGCGCGCGCGGCGCCTGCCCCGTAATGCAGAGGATCGGGATGGAATCGGCGATCGCGGAGTAAAGACCGGTGATCATGTCGGTGCCAGCCGGCCCGGAGGTGCCGATACAGACCCCGATATTGCCGGCCTTGGCGCGTGTATAGCCTTCGGCCATGTGCGAAGCGCCCTCGACATGGCGCGCCAGGATGTGGCGGATCGAGCCGCGCTTCTTCAGCGCCGAGTAAAGTGGATTGATTGCAGCGCCGGGAACACCGAAGGCCGTCGATATACCTTCCTTCTCCAGGATACGCACGGCCGCATCGACAGCTCGCATCTTCGCCATATCGGACCTCGCTCAAATTGCGTCAGCGAGCGAGATCATCAGATACGCAGAAGCCGATCTCAACGAGACCGATTTTATTTTCCACGATGCGGCAACCACGAGAAAATCGTGGACGTGTCAATCGGTTAGATCAACAGATGCGTGAAAGCAGCTCACTCGAACAGCGGCACCAGCTGCATGTGCGGCACCAGCACGAGTCCCTTATCGGTGATGCGAATTTCCGGAATGACCGATAGCGGAATCAAATTGAAGCCCATGTACGGGATGGTGCAGCCGGCCTCGGCCCATTCCTTCTTCAGCACCTTCACCTCTTCCGCCACTTCGGTGACACGCTTGTCGGACAGGAGTCCTGCGATCGGCAGCGGAACCAGCGCCCTCACCTCGCCGTCGGCGACGACGCAGACGCCGCCCTGCCGCTCCTTGATGGCGGCGATGGCGACCTGCATGTCGCCCTCGTTGGTGCCGGCGACGATGAGATTGTGGCTGTCGTGCCCGACGCTGGACGCGACCGCACCGCGCTTCAGGCCGAAATCCTTCAAGAGGCCATGGGCGACGTTGCCCGCGGATTGGCCATGACGCTCGACCACCGCGACGAAGCAGAGGCCATAGCGCGCGAACAGCGACGGCCAGTCTTTTGCGGGTTCGATCGCGACCTTCTCGTGGATCAGCGTGATGCCAGGCAGCGCGGTCTTGATGGCGTTGACGGCGCAGGCCTTGGCCGGCAATTCGGGCGTCAGCTTCATGGTCTGCGGCAGCTTGACGGTCGCATAGGCTCCCTTGGGATATTGGTAGCGATGCGACAGCGCCTGATCGAGACGCGGGGTGATCTTGCCGTGCTCGACCACGAGCTCGCCACCATACCAGGTGCATTGTGGCTCGAGCTGATCGTCCATCAGCACGAGATCGGCGCGGCGGCCGCCGCCAAGCCCGCCGATATCGCCTTCCATCCCGAAGCGGGTCGCGCCATGCAGAGAGCCCATTGACCAGGCCTGCTCGGGCGACATCCCCGCCTTCACGGCCTCGCGCACCACCCAGTCGAGACCGAACAGCAGGAGATCGTCGGCATCGCGATCGTCGGTGCAAACGGTGGTGCGCTTGTGCGAGGCCCCGAGCTCGGTGATCGTTCGGATCGCTTGCGGCAGCGAATGCCAGGGCGTGGTCGGCGGTCCCCCGCGCAAAAACACCCAAACGCCGGCATCGAGCAGGTCATCGGCGATGTCGCGGTCGATCGCCTCATGGGTGTCGGTGACGCCGGATGCCGCATAGGCCGCAACGAATTCGCGGCCGTAGACATGCCCGGAAACGGGACGCCCCCGCTTTAAGGCTGCGGAGAGGATGGCATGGCTGCGCTCGTCGCCCATCGTGACAGGCACGAAATCCATCTTCTCGCCAAGCGCCACCGCTTCGGGCCAGCGATCGAACAGACCGGCGATCTTGTCCGGCGTGAGGTCGCCGCCCGCCGTCTCCAGTTCAGCCGAGGTCGCGGGAACCGTGCTCGGCACGGTCAAGAAGATCGACAGCGGCGCCTCGCGCGCATCTTCCAGCATCGCCTCCACACCGGCGACGTCCATGACGTTGCCGATCTCGTGGCTGTCGCAGAAGATCGTGGTGGTGCCGTTCAGCAACGCAGCCTCGGCATAGGCGCAGGCCGTCACCATCGAGGATTCGATGTGGATGTGCGGATCGACGAGGCCGGGCGCGATGATGCCACCGGCGGCGTCATACAGCGGAACATCGCTCCAGGCTTTCTTGGCTGTGCCTGCCGGTTTCACCGCCGCGATGCGGCCGCCTGTGATCCAGACTTCCCGCCCCTGATGAATGCGCTCCGAATAGGTCGAGAGCACCCGCGCCCCCGTGACGACGAGATCCGGCGCGACGCGGGCCGACGCAACATCGGCCAAGCGCCGCGTCATGCTGTGCAGGGGAGCAACGGTGAAGCGGGTGAGTTTGGTCATCGGGGCTCTCACGGATATTGGACAGCCCAGCGATGGTTGCCCCCGACGGCGGCAGGGGCAACTCAAATAAAACGGCACCTTTGCTTACGCATTGGGCAAACTGGCCGTTGATGAGTTCCGCTAGTCCTCATTCGCCTTGAACCGCCCGAGCCCCTTCAAGACGAAGGGTGCCACCAGCGCGATCAGCGCGACGCCGAGGAGCGTCGCCGAGATCGGGCTCTGCAGCAGCGTCATGGGATCGCCGAGGCTGATCGCGAGCGCGCGGCGCAGCTGGCTTTCGGCAATCGGGCCCAGGATCAGGCCGACCACGACGGGCGCGATCGGGAAATCGAACCGGCGCATCAGGAAGCCGAGCACGCCGAAACCGGCGAGCATCGACAATTCCACCACCGACGGCTTTGCCGCGATGGTGCCCATGGTCGCGAACACCAGGATGCCGGCATAGAGCCAGGGCTGCGGGATCGCGAGCAGCCGCACCCACAGGCCGACCAGCGGCAGATTGAGCACCAATAGCATCATGTTGGCGATGAACAGGCTGGCGATCAGGCCCCACACGAGGTCGGGCCGCTCGGCGAACAGCAGCGGGCCCGGATTGAGACCATATTGCTGGAAGCCCGCCAGCATCATCGCGGCGGTCGCCGAAGTCGGCAGGCCCAGCGTCAAGAGCGGCACCAGCGTGCCTGCGGCGGAGGCGTTGTTGGCGGCTTCGGGCCCGGCGACCCCTTCGATCGCGCCCTTGCCGAACTCTTCGGGGTGCTTCGTCAGCCGCTTCTCGGTCGAATAGGACAGGAAGGTCGGGATCTCCGCACCGCCGGCCGGCAGCGCACCGATCGGAAAGCCGAACATGGTGCCGCGCAGCCAGGGCTTCCAAGACCGCTTCCAGTCCTCCTTGGTCATCCACAGCGAGCCGCGCACCGGCTCCAGCTTCTCCTCGGTGTGGTGGCGGCGCGATGCGACGTAGAGTGCCTCGCCCACCGCGAACAGGCCGACCGCGAGCGTTGTGACTTCAACGCCGTCGAGCAATTCAGGAACGCCGAACGCAAGCCGCGCCTGACCGGTCAACTTGTCGATGCCGACGAGACCGAGCGTCAGACCGATGAACAGGCTGGTCAGGCCGCGGATTGGGGAATCGCCGAAGGTCGCCGACACCGTGACGAAGGCAACGCACATCAGCGCGAAATAATCCTCCGGACCGAAGCGCACGGCGACATCGACCAGCCATGGCGCAAGGAAAGCCAAGCCAATGGTGGCGATGGTGCCGGCGACGAAGGAACCGATTGCGGAGGTCGCAAGCGCCGGCCCGCCGCGGCCGGCCTTGGCCATCTTGTTGCCTTCGAGCGCGGTCGCCATCGAGGCGCTTTCACCCGGCGTGTTGATGAGGATCGCTGTGGTCGATCCGCCGTACATGCCGCCATAATAGATGCCGGCGAACATGATCAGCGAACCGCCGGGGTCGAGCTTGTAGGTCACTGGCAGCAGCAGCGCGACCGTCAATGCCGGGCCGATGCCGGGCAGAACGCCCACGGCCGTGCCGAGGAACACGCCGATCAGCGCGTAAAGCAGGTTCATCGGCTGGACGGCGACCGCCATGCCGTGAGCCAGCGCGGCAAAGGTATCCATCACAGCAGTCGCTCCAGCGGGCCGGCAGGCAGGCTCAGCGTCAACAACCGGTCGAACGCGAGATAGATGAGGGTCGACATCACGAGAGCGATGATGGCGTCGATGAGGATGGCACGGCGCCCGAAGGCCGCCGAGGTCGTCACGAACAGGGCCGAAGTCGCCAGGATGAAGCCGCCGCCAAAGCCGATGATGGCGATCAGCAGCGCCAGACCGACGAGGATCAGAACCACAGGCACGGGATCGGCGCTTTCGCGTGCCGGCAGATTGCCGCGCAGTGCGTCGATGAAATTGCCGATCGCAAGCAGCGCAAGGCCGCAGGCGACCACAACCGGCATCGCCTCCGGCCCCATCCCATACATCGCGGCGGATTGCAGGCCGCGCGCGTCCCAGACCAGCACGACCGCGAGCACCGCAAGCGATGCCGCGATGACGAGACCGGCGCGGTCGACGCGCCCCGGCGGCTGGACGGGATCGCCCGAGGTCATGATTTGACCAAGCCGACCGATTTCAGCACGTCGGTGACACGGGCCGTTTCCTTCTTCAGGAAGTCGGCAAAAGCATCGCCGCCGAGATAGGCATCCTCCCAGCCCTTCTGCTTGAGGATCTCTTTCCAGGCGTCAGACTTCACCATCTTCTCGACCGCATCGCTCAAGGTCTTGCGCTGCTCCGGCGTGATGCCGGGAGGCGCGACCACCGAACGCCAATTGGCGATCACGAGGTCGATGCCCTGCTCCTTGAACGTGGGGATGTCGCTGCCTGCGATGCGCTTCTCCGAGGTCACGCCGATCGCGCGCAGCTTGCCGGACTTGATCTGCCCTTCATATTCGCTGAGCCCCGAAATGCCCGCGGTGACCTTGCCGCCGAGGATCGCCGCCAGCGACTCGCCGCCGCCGGAGAACGGGATGTAATTGATCTTCTTGGCGTCGGCACCGACGGCGCCGGCGAACAAGGCCGCCATCACATGGTCGACGCCGCCGGCCGAACCGCCGGCAAAGGTGACCTTGGCGATATCGGCCTTCACCGCGGCGGCCAGATCCTGCGCAGTCTTGATCGGTGAGTTCGCGGGAACCACGATCACCTGGATTTCCTCGGTCAGGCGCGCGATCGGAGTCACCTGCTCCAGCGTCACTGGCGACTTGTTCATGGCGAGCGCGCCGACCATGACGAAGCCGTTGACCATCATCTGGTTGCCGTCGCCCTTGGCGCCGTTGACGAACTGCGCGATGCCGACGCTGCCACCTGCACCGGGAACATTGGTGACCTGCACGCTGCGGGCGACGCCCGCAGCCACCAGCGCCTGCTGCATCGAGCGCGCGGTCTGGTCCCAGCCTCCGCCCGGAGCCGCCGGCGCCATCAGCTTGAGCTCGAGCTGCTGGGCAAAGCCCGGATTGGCTGCCGCCAGAGTCAACGCGACGGCTGCGCCGACAAGGCGCACGGGAAATCGGAACATGTGGGCATCTCCAGGCTCATGCGGACGTTTGCCGCATTGTGTCGTTTGGTCGCATATCAACCAAAACGGCCGATGCTGTCCAGTGACATGCCTCAGGGTTTTTGGTCAGCGGGGCGCCGGGATCACCCCGCCGAGCGCGGCAGTCAGTTCCGCCGCGACGTCCCGGACGATCTGGCCGATCTCCGGCAACCGTTCGTCGGTGACGCGGCTCGTCAGGCCGGAAACAGAGATCGCCGCAAGCGGTTCGGCCAGCGCGTTGTATACCACCGCCGCGACGCAGCGCAGGCCGATCTGCGCCTCCTCATCGTCGACGGCAAAGCCCTGTTTGCGGATTTTCTCGAGCTCCCTGAACAGGTCGCTCGGGCGCACGATCGACTTCTCGGTCAGGCGGGGCATGCCGTGATGGCGGATGACGGCGCCGACGTCCTCGTCTGAGTAGGTTGCGAGCACCGCCTTGCCGACGCCGGAGGTCACCATGGGGACGCGGCCACCGACCTTGGTCAGCGAGCGCATGATCTCGCGGCTTTCCATGCGGGTTAGCACGATGATGAATTCATCGTCGACCACGGCGAGATTGGCCGTCTCGCGGGTGAGATCGCGCAGCTTACGCAAATATGGAATTGCCTGTGCGGAGAAATTGCGTCGCCGCGCAAAGCTGGCGCCGACCGTGAAGCTGCGCACGCCGACGTGCCATTTGGATTCGCCACGGTCGAACTGCACGAAACGGCGGCTTTCGAGCGTTGCGAGCAGCCGGTGCACGGTGGACGCCGACAGGCCGGTGCGGATCGCGAGATCGCTCAGACGATAGCCTTCGTCGTCCTCGGCCAGCGTCTCGATGATCGACAGCGCGCGGTCGACCGATTGCACGCCACCGTCGCGGCTCTCGTGATCGGCCTCCGAGGCCGATTTGGGCTCGAGCGATTTGCGCCGGATCACGTTCTTGCTCATCGCGAACTGACCGTTCTCCCTCGCCCCGCTCGCGGGGAGAGGGTCGGGGTGAGGGGAGTCTCCGCAAAGACGGTGAGAGATGGATTCGTGGAGAGTCCCCTCACCCGAATTGCTTCGCAATTCGGCCTCTCCCTGCAAGCGGGGAGAGGTGAAGTCGCAGCTCAGAGCAGCCCTGCCCCGCGTGCCCACTTGTACTTGGCGCCAAGCACCTCGACCGGCAGCTCGGTCGAATAGGCGTAAGCCGGGATGCCGTTCTGATAGAGATATTCGGCGGCCTCCTCGACCTCGACGTCGCCAGCGAGCGAGGCGACCATCGGCTTCACGAAGCCCTTGGCCTCCATCTCCTTTTTCACCTCGACCATGTTGCGGGCGAACACCATCGGCGGCGTGACGATGGTGTGCCAATAGCCGAGGATCAGCGCGTGGATGCGCTCATCCGACAGGCCGAGCTTCACGGTGTTGACGTAGGTGATCGGCGGCTCGCCGCCGGTGATATCCACGGGATTGCCGGCCGCTCCAAACGGCGGGATGAACTTGCGGAAGGCCGCATCGAGATCCGGCGGCATCGACATCAGCGACAGGCCGTTATCGACGCAGGAGTCCGACAGCAGCACGCCCGAGCCGCCGGCACCGGTGATGATGAGAACGTTCTCGCCCTTCGGCGTCGGCAGCACCGGTACGCCGCGGGCGAATTCAAGCAACTGGCGAAGTGAGCGGGCACGGATCACGCCGGACTGCTTGAACACGTCCTCATAGATGCGATCGTTGCCGGCGAGCGCGCCGGTGTGGGACGACGCCGCCTTCGCGCCGGCCGAGGTCCGGCCGGCCTTGAGCACCACCACCGGCTTCTTCTTGGACACGCGCTTTGCGGCTTCCGCGAAGGCGCGGCCGTCCTTGAGGTCTTCGCAGTGCTGGGCGATCAGATTGGTGTTCGGGTCCTGCTCGAAGAAGGCGAGCAGATCGTCCTCGTCGATATCGGACTTGTTGCCGAGGCCGACGATCGCGGACACGCCCATCTTGGCCGAGCGCGAGAAGCCGATGATGGCCATGCCGATGCCGCCCGACTGCGACGACAGCGCCGCATGGCCCTTGACGTCATAGGCGGTGCAGAAGGTCGCGCAGAGATTGGCGGGCGTATAATAGAAGCCGTAGATGTTCGGCCCCATCAGACGGATGTCGTACTTCTTGCCGACCTCGACGATCTCGGCCTGCAGCTCCGGCGCACCGGCTTCAGCGAAGCCCGACGGGATCAGCACCGCGCCCGGGATCTTCTTCTCGCCGCATTCGGTCAGCGCGGCCGCGACGAATTTCGCGGGGATTGCGAACACCGCGACGTCGATCACACCAGGCACGTCCTTGACGCTCTTGTAGGCCTTGTAGCCGAGGATCTCGGCGGCCTTGGGATGGATCGGATAGATCTCACCCTTGTAGCCGCCGTTGATGAGGTTCTTCATCACGGAATTGCCGATCTTGCCGTCCTCTGCGGAGGCGCCGACCACGGCGACCGCCTTCGGCTGCATGATGCGGTTCATCGCCGCGACGATCTCATCGGTCGGACGCGGCTTCGGCTTGGGCTTGTAGGCGAAGTCGACCACGATGCGGACGTCTGCGGCCGTGGCATCCTTCGGCGTCGCGAACACCGGGTTGAGGTCGAGCTCGACGATCTCAGGGAAATCGGTGACGAGCTGCGAGACCTTGACGATGACGTCGGCGAGCGCGTTGCGGTTCACCGGCTCGCCGCCGCGCACGCCTTTCAGGATCTCGTGCGCCTGGATGCCGTCGAGCATCGAGAGCGCGTCTTCCTTGGTCGCCGGCGCGAGGCGGAAGGTGATGTCCTTGAGCACCTCGACAAGCACGCCGCCGAGGCCGAAGGCGACCAGCTTGCCGAACGAGCCGTCGGTGATCGAGCCGACGATGACCTCGGTTCCGCCGGCCAACATCTGCTGCACCTGCACACCTTCGATCTTGGCATCGGACTTATATTTCTTTGCGTTGCCGAGGATGGTCTCGTAGGCCTTCTCGGCCTCCTCGGTCGTCTTGAGGCCGACGATGACGCCGCCAGCTTCGGTTTTGTGGAGAATGTCCGGCGAGACGATCTTCATCACGACGGGGAAGCCCATGGACGAAGCCATCTTGCCGGCCTCGCCCGCCGACTTGGCCAAGCCCTCCTTCGGCACCGGAATGCCGTAGGCGTCGCAGACCAGCTTGCCTTCCGGGGCCGTCAGGCTGGTGCGATTGTCCGCCTTGACCTGGTCAAGCACCTTGCGGACGGCATCTTTGGAATTGGACATGTGGCTTCTCCCTTGACCTCAGTTCGTTCTGTTCAAAGCGCGCGCGTGTTTGCGGCTGCCCATGATGCTTGCCATTCGCCGCGCTCTGTTCCATGCGGCGGTACGGAGTGGCATAAGCCTCAAGACTACTCCGCCGGCATGGATCAAAAATGGCTGGCGATGGCATTTGGTATGCCAGAAGCCAACTTGTCAAGCTGGTGCATGGCCTAGAAGGCCGCAAAAAATAGGCAGCTTGACATTCTGGCATGTGGTATGCCAAAAACTTTCCAGTTAATATTCCTGTAAAAGACGACTCCCCACTGGAGGAGATTCGTCGTGTCACTACGGAAACCAACCAAGGCGTTGCCGAACATGGCCGAGGCAGACATCGCAATCGTTCGTATTGCCCCGGAGAGCAGCTTCAAGAACAAGGCGTATGACGCCTTGAAGGAAGCCATCCTCAAGATGGACATCTACTCGACGCCCGAGCCGGTGATGCTCGACGAGCGCGCGCTGTCCGAACGGCTCGGCGTCAGCCGCACGCCGATCCGCGAGGCCATCGCGATGCTGGAGCAGGACGGTTTCGTGAAGACCGTGCCCCGCCGCGGCATCATGGTGGTGCGCAGGACCAAGAGCGAGATCGTCGACATGATCCGCGCCTGGGCGGCGCTGGAGAGCATGGCCGCCCGCCTCATCACCACCACCGCGCGCAAGAAGGACATCACGGCGCTGCGCGACTATTTCAAGGATTTCGGCAAGGACCGACTGCCCGAGGATCACGTCGAGGAATATTCGCGCGCCAACATCGCCTTCCACCAGGCGCTGATCTCGCTGTCGGAATCGCCGGTGCTGGTCGATCTCACCAACGACCTGCTCTTGCACGTGCGCGGCTATCGCCAGTTGACCATCGGACGCAAGGACCGCACCGCGACGTCACTGCCCGAGCATCTCGGCATCATCGAAGCGCTCGAAGCGCGCGACACCGAGCTTGCCGAGAAGCGCGCCCGCGATCACACCCTCGGCCTTGCCGCTTACGTCGAAGCGCACGGCCAAGAACTGTTTACGTAACTGTTCACTTAAGCAACGGTTCACCAGAAGGGCGAACAATTCGCCCCAACGACCTTGAGACCAGGGAGACAAGGCCCATGCTGAATACCGCGACCAAGTCCGAAGCACCGGGCACCGAGCAGGAACTGACGGATGGCTTCCATCTCGTCATCGACGCGCTCAAGCTGAACGGCATCAACACCATCTATAATGTGCCGGGCATCCCGATCACGGATTTGGGCCGCATGGCGCAGGCCGCGGGTATTCGCGTGATCTCGTTCCGTCACGAGCAGAACGCCGGCTACGCCGCCGGCATCGCCGGCTATCTCACCAAGAAGCCCGGCGTCTGCCTCACGGTGTCGGCGCCCGGCTTCCTCAATGGTCTCACCGCCCTCGCCCACGCCACCACCAATTGCTATCCGATGATCCTGGTCTCCGGCTCTTCCGAGCGCGAGATCGTCGACCTCCAGCAGGGCGACTACGAGGAGATGGACCAGCTTGCGATCGCAAAGCCGCTGTGCAAGGCGGCCTATCGCGTGCTGCACGCCCAGGACATCGGCATCGGCTTCGCCCGCGCCATCCGCGCTGCGGTCTCAGGCCGTCCGGGCGGCGTCTATCTCGACCTGCCGGCAAAACTGTTCGGCCAAGTCATGAACGCCGAGGCCGGCCAGAAGTCGCTGGTCAAGGTGATCGACGCGGCGCCCGCGCAGATCCCCTCGCCCGCATCCGTGAAGCGCGCACTCGACGTGCTCAAGAGCGCCAAGCGCCCCCTCATCATCCTCGGCAAGGGCGCGGCCTACGCGCAGGCCGATGAGGAGATCAAGAGCTTCGTCGAGAAGAGCGGCGTTCCGTTCCTGCCCATGAGCATGGCCAAGGGCCTGCTGCCCGACACCCATCCGCAATGCGCCGGCGCCGCCCGCTCGACGGTGCTGAAGGACTCCGATGTCGTCATGCTGATCGGCGCGCGGCTGAACTGGCTGCTGTCGCACGGCAAGGGCAAGAGCTGGGGCGAGGCGCCGAAGAAGTTCATCCAGGTCGACATCGAGCCGAAGGAGATGGATTCCAACGTCGAGATCGTCGCGCCCGTCGTCGGCGACATCGGCTCGGTGGTCTCCGCCTTCAACCAGGCGATGGGATCATCCTGGACCGCCCCGCCGGCCGAATGGACCAATGCCGTTTCGACCAAGCGCGAAGAGAACGTCGCCAAGATGGCGCCGAAGCTCATGAACAACAAATCGCCGATGGATTATCACGGCGCGCTCGGTGTGCTGAAGAACGTCATCAAGGAGTATCCCGAGGCGATCCTCGTCAACGAAGGCGCCAACACACTCGACCTCGCCCGCGGCGTCATCGACATGTACAAGCCCCGCAAGCGTCTCGACGTCGGCACCTGGGGCGTGATGGGCATCGGCATGGGCCAGGCGATCGCGGCCGCGCTCGAGACCGGCCACCCCGTGCTGGCGGTGGAAGGCGACTCGGCGTTCGGCTTCTCCGGCATGGAGGTCGAGACCATCTGCCGCTACAATTTGCCGATCTGCGTCGTCATCTTCAACAATGACGGCATCTATCGCGGCACCGACGTCAACGGCGCCAACTCCGATCCGGCAACGACCGTGTTCGTCAAGGGCGCGCGCTACGACAAGATGATGGAAGCCTTCGGCGGCGTCGGCGTCAACGCGACCTCGCCGGACGAGCTGAAGCGTGCCGTCAACGACGCCATGAAGTCCGGTAAGCCGACGCTCATCAACGCCGTGATCGATCCGGCCGCCGGCTCGGAGAGCGGCCGCATCGGCAACCTCAATCCACAGAGCGTTCTGCAGAAGAAGAAGTAAGTCCACCCCTCAACCCTTATTCCCTGCCGGGTGCAGGGGCAGACAGAGTACGGAGCAATACGATGACCAAAGCGCTCGAGGGCGTTCGCATTCTCGACTTCACCCACGTCCAGTCAGGACCGACCTGCACGCAGCTGCTGGCCTGGTTCGGCGCCGACGTGATCAAGGTGGAACGCCCGGGCGTGGGTGACATCACCCGCGGCCAGCTGCAGGACATCCCGAACGTGGACAGCCTGTATTTCACCATGCTCAACCACAACAAGCGCTCGATCACGCTCGACACCAAAAACCCCAAGGGCAAGGAAATCCTCACCGAGTTGATCAAGAAGTGCGACGTGCTGGTGGAGAATTTCGGCCCCGGCGTGCTCGACCGCATGGGCTTTCCTTGGGAGAAGATCCAGGCGATCAACCCGAAGATGATCGTCGCCTCGATCAAGGGTTTTGGCCCCGGACCGTATGAAGACTGCAAGGTCTATGAGAACGTCGCCCAGTGCACCGGCGGCGCCGCCTCCACCACCGGCTTCCGCGACGGCGTCCCGCTCGTCACCGGCGCGCAGATCGGCGATAGCGGCACCGGCCTGCACCTCGCGCTCGGCATCGTCACCGCGCTCTACCAGCGCACCCACAGCGGCAAGGGCCAGCGCGTCACTGCCGCGATGCAGGACGGCGTGCTCAACCTCTGCCGCGTCAAGCTGCGCGACCAGCAGCGCCTCGCCCACGGCCCGCTGAAGGAATACAGCCAGTTCGGCGAAGGCGTGCCGTTCGGCGACGCCGTGCCGCGCGCCGGCAACGATTCCGGCGGCGGCCAGCCCGGCCGCATTCTGAAGTGCAAGGGCTGGGAGACCGATCCCAACGCCTACATCTACTTCATCACCCAGGCCCCGGTCTGGGAGAAGATCTGCGATGTGATCGGCGAACCCACCTGGAAGACCGATCCGAACTACGCCAAGCCGGCGGCGCGCCTGCCGCGCCTCAACGAGATCTTCGCCCGCATCGAGCAGTGGACGATGACGAAGACAAAGTTCGAGGCGATGGAGATCCTCAACAAGGACGACATCCCCTGCGGCCCGATCCTGTCGATGAAGGAGATCGCGGAAGACCAGTCGCTGCGCGCCACCGGCACCGTGGTCGAGGTCGACCACCCCACCCGCGGCAAGTACGTCTCGGTCGGCAACCCGATCAAGCTGTCGGATAGCCCGGCAGACGTGACGCGATCGCCGCTGCTCGGCGAGCACACCGACGAGATCCTGCGCTCGGTGCTCGGCTTCAGCGATCACCAGGTCGCCGAGATCCACAAGTCCGGCGCGCTCGACCCGCCGCAGAAGCAGGCCGCGGAGTAAGCGGACCACATTTCACGAGACCAAAGGGGCCGTCCGAAGGGGCGGCCCCTTTTGCTTGTGAAGGCGTGCAATCGCAGGCTCAAAATCAAAACTGGAAAACAACCCCATGCACAGTAGCCATCCCATTGGCACACAACGATATTTCTGATTCGATGAAAAAATTCTGACCCGTCGGGCAAAACAGGGGTATTATGCCATCGTGGCTATCATGCCGGGAGCGCACATCAGGCGCTGGCTGCTGCACATCGGAGCGGATCCCGACCACACGCTGTTCGCGGAAGGGGCTGCAGAGATCTGGAGTCCAAGGGCGCTTATCGGACGTCAGCCCGAGGGACGTCAGCATGGGCCACAACTGGACGGATCGCGGCGCGATCCAACGTGCCCGCCCAGCCGGAGCCAGTCGGTGCTAGCGAAGACCGGGAAGATCACCCTTCAGCCGCGCTTGCCGACCGTCGCAGACCCGGCGGTAACCTCGTCCTTGTGCGCGGCAAACGCAGCCAGCACCTCGGCTTTCTCGCGCTTAGGGACCTTGGCAAAGTCGAGGCTCCGCCCGAGTTCCGCCGCGACCTCATCGAACTCTGCCGGAGATATTCTGAGATTGCGGTGCGCTTCCTCAAGTCCGAGCGGCGTCGCGCCAGGCTTGGTGGCCGCGAACTTAAGGGGCCCGCCCGAAACGTCGCAGACCCACAGCGTCCGCATGAACTTGAGGCCCGGCAACCTTGTCAGGTTCTTGGTGTGCCATTCTCGTAGTTGCGGATTCTTGGACTTCTGGCCCACGACGGGATTCTTCACGACAGCGTCGCTGAAGTGATCCACCACGGCCGCAATAGCAAAAACGCCGCCCAGCCGCTCATACAGACTTTTCTCAGGCGAGGTTTGCTGGGCCTGCGCGTATGCCTTACTCGCTCCCTGCAATGCAGTCGTCGGGGCGGCGGTCAGCGCCATTCCTGCGACCATGCTTCGTCGTGTGATGGAAGTCGGAATAAATTGTACCATGGTCACCTCCTCTGGTGAGGCAACAGGATAATCCGTTGGGAGCATGCAGCCGGTCGGATTTCGTCACTTTCTTCCGGCATTAAATTTTAGGTCGATGGATTAAGATGGAAGCGTCGGGGTTACACGCTAAGAACGATTCACCGCACATTCGCTTGTGTGGCCGCCCGGGACGTCTGCGATGGGCCACAAGCGGAAGTCGGCTCTCTATTCGATAACTTCATCGGCGCGGGCTAGGAGGCTTTCAGGTAATTCCAAGCCGAGCACCCTCGCGGTCTTGCGGTTGATGATGAATTCGAATTCGGTCGGAGCTTGCACTGGCAGGTCTGCCGGATTGGCGCCGCGCAAAATTCGATCAACGTAGGATGCCGCGCCTGCATATATTTTATTGAGGTTTACTCCATACGAAACAAGACCCCCTACATCGCAGAATAGTCGTAGGAAGTAGATCGCGGGCAACCTGCACTTAGCAACAAGCGCGGTCATTTCCTTCCGTCGTGCGGCAGTCAGTGCGTCAGGTAGAAAAACAAGACCAGCTTTCCGCGTGTCTTGGAGAGATACGATTAGCCGTTCGATGCTGGAGCTATCGCCGTGGGGCGTCTCCACCGAAACCACTCCGGAGGTTTGTGCGACGGCCTTTATCGAAGCGAGAAACGCAGCAGAGTTATTCCCTGGTTCTGGGTTGTAGACAACGCCGATCCGCTCAATCTGCGGCGCGATTTCCTTCAGCAGGGAGACCCACTTACCCCCGAGAGATGGTACAAAGGCAGTGAACCCGGTAACATTACGACCGGGCCGCGCGAAAGTCTCGACATAGCGCATTCCAATCGGATCGCTGACCATCGCGAATACGGTCGGGATATTAGACCCCTCAGCTTGCAGTGACGCCATCGACGTGTTGGTAACCGCGAACAAGACATCAGGCTTCAACGAGATCAATTCGCGCGCGCACTTGCGGCTCTCCTCAGTATCGCCATCGCTTATGCAATAGTCTATGAGCAGGTTCTGACCCAACAGCCATCCTTTCTCCTTCAATACTCTTTCGAGAATCGGCCTGCTTAGAGGGCTAGCTAGGAGCGCACCCACGCGGCGGACTTGGGCCTGAGCCCCCGCAGTATATGGGAGGATTGCTACGGCACCGCTGAAGGCTATGAATTCCCGCCGTCGCATGCGTCGCTCCCTCTAGGGATCACGCCTGTGGGAAGATCAGCTTAGCACTTTTTTCGTGAGACCGGGTGCAATGACTGCTTCGGGTCAAAAGCTGCTGTCGAACACGAAGCCGCAATAGGTCTGCCAAGGGCCAGAAGCGGAAGAAGTACAGCCGAACTAATCAGGTATTCCCCAGGTGGCACGCACAAATAAACGGGCCGGCGGCAGCACGGAGGCGAGGTCAACTGGGGCGCGGTCCGGCTTAATTGCAATCAGATCGTAGCTCGCACCATGGTCGCTCGTCGTGTCCCTTAGCATTACACCGTCCGCGGTGTCCCGCGTCAGGGTCGCCGGTGCGGGATCAACGATGACGGCGGCGCGAATGCGCGCGTCCTGTATCGGCTCGGGCGGCGTCTCGCCGTTGTGAGGCTGTGCGCACATGCCGGTCGTCTCCTTGCAGAGGCTGGCGACCCTGGCGAAATCCGGCTTGATCCCCATCAGCACGAGGCCGGTCGCCCCGCCGAGCGAGAACCGACGAAGCCGACCCTCGCAGGATCGATCACCGCCCCGTCCTTCGCATTGACTGGTGGCGGCCTGCGCGCACGCCTCGTCCTTCGAGACGGCGCTCACGCGCCTCCTCAGGATGAGGCTCATCGGCGTCAGTGCTCGTTGGCTATCTCGAGCGGCTCAATGCGCCGACATCGTAGTCGACGAAGATGATGCCGCATCATCTCGGCATGGTGCACAGCCAGTGCCGGATCGCCAGAGCTTTGGCGGCGGTATCGCAGTCTCGCGAGGCGCAAGGACGTCAGCGACAAGCCAATGCGCGACTTTCACTGACTGTCATTCCTCTCAGGGGTGCCCACGCAAAAGGACCACGAACAGCGTCGCAGAAAGCACGCTAGCCAGAGCAGCGTCACGACAACAGTGGCGAAGTGCCAATCTATGTCGCGGCGTCTGGCGCGCATTTGTGTTTCCAGCGGGTGGTCAGAGGTCCGGGCGAACGCGACGTATGCACAGCGCAGGCGAGTCGCTCCGCCTCTTCGACCTTGAGGCGGAGTTCTTCTAGTTCTGCAAGTTGGGAAGAGAGTTCGTTCAGCCGTTCGACAAACACAATCGTGCGGTGGTTCTGCATCGACGCCCTCGCCACAAGACTTGAACGGTCTAAGAGTAGAGAAGAGGAAGTGCGCAGCTCATTAAGATAAGTGAATCGGGGGTTGCGCCAAAAGACCTCTAGCCCGATTCAGGCTCAAACCCGTCCACTCCCTCAGGAACTCTCAGAGAGCGGAAAAAAGCGACACAACAACTGCTAGATTCAATATAGGCGGATCACGCGAGCAAATGCATTCTCAAGCGGCTTCGGGTCTGCTCCGATTTTTACATAGACTGGGGCGTAGCTTCTTTTTTCGGAATTTCCATCTTTGTAGACCTGAGACACGCAGTCGCTTAGCAGGCAATATAATCTGAGATGTGGAAGCCCCGGAGCGTGCGTTACAAATTCCGGTTCTGGTTTGAGATCGCCGAGGCGAGCCCAATAAGCCGAAGATCTGTTGAATATCTCAATTTTGTCGTCATTGATGCTAACCCCGTACGTCAAAGGGGGACCAATCTGCTCTCCATACGCGTGCCTTGCAATCTTTCTGAATGCAGTATGAAGGTCTGCAAGAGCTAAACGCTTTTCATCGCGTGTACCTGATTTCTTGTTCGGGAAAAGCTCTTCGAAGATTCGGTCGATATAGGGCTTTAGGCAATCGAGCTGTCGCTCAGAGAGTTTGACTCCGCTGTCAGTTACTTCTTTTTTGCAGTGCAGCCACCAGCCCGTGGGCTTCCTCCTTCGTGAAGTTGACACTGGCGCCGGCGTCGGCGGATGCGTCAGCAGGTCCCAACAGTGTAATGCGACCGGTCGCATTTCCCTTCACTTCTGTTTTCTGCGTTGCCGAGCCGGTAGGGCATCCTACTTTAATAAGCCTCATGCCCAGCTCGATGCGTCTGACTAAGTCGTCGGATTGGGCATGAGCCAATCCGATACCGATCGATTGAAGCGCGACAAGCCCAACGAATAGCAGCCGTTTCATCTCCTCCTCCACACTTTTAAGTGCTCAAAGCGACTAGGACAGGCCGGTTCGCGAGCTACGCCGCGGTTCGGTTGACAACTTCAAGTAGCTTATCTCTATTTCGACTACTTGAGCTTGGAAAAATGATGGGTGTGCGGCGCATCAAACCTCTGTCGAAACAGGCATTGAAGTCACTCGCTCCGAGGCGCCGCGCGCCTGTCCACTCCCTCAGGGTGCCGGTTCGCTCTCCTCAAGAGGGCCCCAGCGGCATCGAAAGGATCGTGAGAAGACCGATGGCGGCTATTGCCCAAGCAAGTAAATGCATCGTTCGCGTAGGGCGATTAATGAACATTCCCTGCTCCCTCCGGTGCAGCTCAACGTGGGCAATTACGTGGGTCGAGAGGCTGTTTGATCTAGATCGAAGTCCATGTGTCCCGGCAAACCCGGTCCGTTTACTCCTCTCAGGGGAGCTGATGCATTCCCTTCAGGCTGACGTTCACTGCTCTCCGGTTCCGCGGCGCTCCCCCTCGGTGACGTCCCGTTTCGATTTCGGAAATGATCTATGCCATAGGCGATCATCACTCCGACAATCCACCCGATAAAGATGCCCAGGTTGGTCCAGTGGCCGAACAGCTTCTTCTCAATCCAGCCGACACCCCAGACTGCGATGAGCCCTAACATCACCTTCAACAGCGTAGTACTCGTCTTTTCCTCTGAGAGCACTTCTCGCCTCCCTTGCAGCGCTCAGTGCTAAGCCTATTGACGCCGACGGACCAACTCCGAGCGAAACCGATCTTCTAGCTTCGCGCGGCAGCTGCGCCCTCGGCTTTCGCGCCCCTTAAGCAGCGCAGATCAATTTCAGATCAGCTTCGAACCTGATGCTGCGCTTGCCCGCAAGCGCCGTGCCCTCGAGGAAACCGCCCTTGGCATCGCACGTCCCGGAAAAACCAATTCCAATCTCGTGTCCGCCGAATACCGGGTCTTCCCCTCGCGCCGGCGTATGCTCTTGATTGACCATCTGCCCTCTCCATCGACCGCTGGAGGAGGAATATGACCCCAGATAGTAGAAGAAGGCATCGCCACCCAGGATACGGCCGTTGTTCAATAGCATCACTCCAGTCAGGCCGCCGGGGACGCCGTCCAAGATTTTGAGATGGATGGAGTACAATCCGTTGGAAATGCCACCTTCACCAATCATCCCGGGCGCCGGAAGGTCGCTTTCATCCAGCGGGGTCATGATGGATCGAAAGACGGCACCCGGCACCTGCGGGGAACTGCCCTCGAAGTGAAACGCCTTGCCAACGGCTCTTCCAACGACGGAAATTGACGAGACGTCGGAACCGAGCAAAGACTGATGATCGGCGCCAAAATTGTGTCGTCGGCTGGTCACATCGACACGGATTGAGTCCCCCTCGACATGGTAATTCCCTATATGAGCAAACCCTGAATTGCCGCCCAGCAACTTGCCCCGGCGCACGTACGTGACGCTCCGGCCAACCATTTGATTGATCGAGAATTCACTTTTGAAGAGGCCGTCGAAAGTGCTTGATAACTCGTTCATCCGGCACCACCGATTGACTCGGACTCCTCTTTTGCTCAGCGGCTAGTCTCGGAAGACCGAGAGTACCGTTCGATTATTTCGACATCGGGGTCGATGACGCCCTCGCGATAGCCGAACAAGTTGACGTCTGAGTTCGGGGCAGAGCAGACTTGCTCTGCCCTGCCCGTGGTTCGCTACTGGCCGCGCCTACGTTACCACCACTAAGCACCACAAAATCCATTCAGTCAAAACCGATAATTGATGCCGCCCTTGGCCGTATGAAGCTGAACCTCGGTGTCCGTGAAGGACGCGCCGGGGAATGCAAGAGCATTGCCGTTCGACTTTCCGAGATTGATGTAGATGTACTCGGCCTTGAACGTCCAGCGCGGATCGAATGCCCATTCAAGACCGCCACCCGCGGAGAAACCCACCTGGACCTCCGACGAGGAAGCGCTTCGCGTCAGGGCCGGGAAGAAACCGTTGAAATTGGCGATATTCGGCGTGGCGAGGTTGGAGGTGAAGATGCTGTTCTTGACGTGGCCCCAGGCGAAGCCACCGGTACCGTAGATCAGCACATTGTTCGCCGCGTATCCGAGACGTCCGCGGATCGTGCCGAAGACGTCGATTTCCTGCTTGAGATTGAATACGCCGGTGAAGGCGCCATTGTCGCCGCCGATCGTTCCGGTGACGCTGAAGGGGCGGCTCGCCGTCTCTCTGATGGCAGCGCCGCTGACATCCGCTTCCAGGCCGTACACGAACGTGCCGGACTGCCAGTTATAGCCGATTTGGCCGCCGCCGAATCCGCCCTTGGGGCTCACATCCAGGGTGAACGGCCCAGTCCCGCCCGTGACGACATAGCCGGGCACCGTCCCGGTTGCGAGCGCGCCGGGATCGAAGGTCGCGGTCGGATCGCTCCAGCCATAACCGCCATGCACGCCGGCGTAAAAACCGGTCCAGCTGAATGCGACCGGCGCGGGCGGCGCCTTGGTGTAGGCCCTGGCAAGATCGGCCGCGAAGGAGGCGTGGGAGAGACAGAGAGCCGAGAGCAGGAGAGTACCAGAGACAATGGATTTCATGACTTCCCTCAAATTGCGCCGAGAGGCGGCGCACCCATGGAACGATTCAGTAGCGGCTTTTCGCCTGCCTATTTCACAGAGGTGATCGCAACCACCATCTGCATGCGCGTTTGCCACCGTGCACCTAGTCGCAATAGCAGAAGCCATAGACGGCACCGATCTTCGCAATGTGAATATCCGCACTGGTCTTTCGCGACGTGGTGTCTGCGTTCGACCTGAAAATGGTCGTGGTGCCCAGGGTCTGCGTGCTCGAGCTGGTCCGTGTCTCGTTGCGGTCGATGTCGAAGTGCATGTAGCGATATTCGCCGCGCAATGACCATCGCTGCGTCAGCTTGAACTCGCCGCCCGCGCCGGCCGTATAACCCGCCACCCACTTGCCGTTGGGCCCTTCGAAATTGCCGGGATCGGGAAAAGTGAAATGGCCCAGCGCCAGGCCGCCGAGACCGTAAAGCATCAAGTTCGGGGTCACGAGATAGCCGGCCCGGCCGATCACGCCGACGTTCGAGCGCAATTGCTCGCTGGCCTGCATCGCCACCTGATTGACACCTGTCGTCACGACACCGTTGGAAACTTGCCGGGTATTCCTCGTTTGCTCGCCGACCGTCTTGAACGCGACATCGGAGAACAGCGTGCCTTCGATCTGACCGCCGGCCACGACATTGCCGGCTCGCCAATTGTAGCCTGCGAACAGGTCGACCATCGAGCCCATCGTGTCGCCGACGGCATTGCCGCGGGTCGTCGTGCTGACGACGCCATTCGTCGTTAGCACGGCGCCATTGAAATTCTGCTGCGCGGAGTCGGCCGTCGAGGCGAGGTTCTGTCGGGCGCGGCCTGCGCCGGCAGCGAAATAGGCGCCGAGATAGGGGCCCGCCCAGTGGTCGCTGGGCGCGCCAGGCATCGCGGCCATGGCCGAACGCGGTCCGCCTTCACCGAACCGGTAGACCATGCCGATCTTCCCGGTGTGGAAATCGGCATTGATCTGACGATGGGTGCTGTCGGTGGACACAGAGGTCCTGGAGGATCCGGTCGATTGCGAGTTCGATGCGAATTTGCTGGATTCGTCGCGGTCGAAGCCGTAATGCGCATAGCGATACTCGCCACGCAGCGACCAATTGCCTGTCAGCTTCACTTCGCCGCCGGCGCCCAATGTGTAGCCGGCCACCCACTTGCCGCTGGAATCGCCGCGGCTGAAGTCCCCGTCTGCGTTAGTGAAATGCCCCAGCGCCAGACCCCCGAGGCCGTAGAGCAGCACGTTCGGTGTCAACAGATAACCGGCCCGGCCGATCACGCCGACATTCGAACGCAGCTGCTGCTGAGCCTGGCTCGCAGCGGTTTGCGAGCCCGAGAACCGCGAGGTGACAGCTCCGTTCGAGGTGTCGACTGAGGTGAATGTCTGAGGACCGATGGTGTTGAACGTAACGTCGGAGAACACCGAGCCTTCGATCTGCCCGCCGGCCACGACATTGCCGGCGCGCCAATTGTAGCCCGCGAAAAGATCGACCATCGAGCCCGTCACGTCCCCGACGGGACGGCCGCGCGCCGATTCAGTGCTGGTGGAGGTCGTGGTCCCGACGCTGGTGGTCGTGCTGGTCCTGCTGTTGTTCGTTGCGATGGTTTCCGCCGCACGTCCGGCACCGGCACCAAAATAGGCACCGATATAGGGTCCCGCCCAGCCGTCGCTCCAGGCCGGGCCCGGCGGTGCCGCCATCGCCGACCGCGCGCCTGACGCGCCGAATTGGTAAACCAGTCCAACCTTGCCGACGTGGAAATCGGCATCGATATGCCGCCGGTGGACGGTGCTGTTGGTGGACGTGTTGGTGCCGCCGCCCGATACGGACGTCGACGAGTTGCCTGACGGCTCGTTACGGTCATATCCGAAATGCATGTAGCGGTATTCGCCGCGCAGCGACCAGCTGTCCGTCAGCTTGACCTCGCCGCCCGCGCCCGCGACATAACCGGCCACCCATTTGCCGTTCTTGTCGCTGACCTGCGCTTCCGGGTCGGGATAATTGTCGGGATAGGTCAGGTGCCCCAGCGCCAGGCCTCCGAGGCCGTACAGCAGCACATTCGGTGTCACCAGATAACCGGCCCGGCCGATCACGCCGACGTTCGAGCGCAATTGCTGCCGGTCCTCGATGCTGTTCGTCCCCGATTCTGTCGAGGTGACGACGCCGTTGTCGCTCGACACCGAGCTGTATGCCTCGTTGCCGACCATCCTTGTGGTGACGTCGCTGAACAGGGTGCCTTCGATCTGCCCGCCGACCACGACATTGCCGGTTCGCCAATTGTAGCCCGCGAACAGATCGACCATCGAACCGGTCATGTCGCCGGCGAGATTGCCGAATCCTGATCGCGTGAACGCCGACGACCCGCCGAGACTGCTGGCATTGCCTTCGTCGTCGATTCTCGTGGAGGTCTGCCTTGCCCGCCCGGCGCCGGCGCTGACGTAAGCACCGATATAGGGGCCGGCCCAGCTGTCACCCCAGGCGCCTGCGAATGAAGACCCGCGTGCTGCCGAAGGTATCGCCGCCATTGCGGACAGCGGCCCGGAATCACCGAATTGGTAGACCAGACCGATCTTGGCCAGGTGGAAATCAGCATTTATGCGTGACGAAAAGGATTGACTGCTAGTCGAGACGGACGTGGTTGCGCCCGTCGCCGAGCTGGCCGTTGAGCTGGCGGCTGCGCTCCGGTTGAAGCCAAAGTTCAGATACCGATACTCGCCGCGCAGCGACCAATTGCCGGTCAGCTTCAGCTCGCCGCCGGCGCCGACCGTGTAGCCGGCAACCCATTTGTTGTTGTCACCGCCGAAAGGATCGGCGCCGTCGGCAAAGGTAAAGTGACCGAGCTCGAGGCCGCCGAGGCCATACAGCAGCAGATCCGGACGCGCGAGAAAACCGACCCGGCCGATCAGCCCGACCCGCGAACGCAGCTGCTGGTTGCTCTGCACGATCGCCGTGCGGGCACCCGTCGAGGTCACCGCCCCGAGCAGCACGTTGGTGCTGACGCTGTTGAGCGTCTCGTTGCCGAACGGCTTCAACGCGACATCGGAAAAGACCGTGCCTTCGACCTGTCCGCCCGCCACGATACTCCCGGCCTGCCAATTATACCCCGCGAACAGGTCGACCATCGAACCGTTCACATCGCCCGCAAGATTGCTCGCGGTTGTTCCGGCCAGGGTCGAGCTCGACGTCACAACGCCGGCGTTTGTCGAGACAGAACTGTTACCGAAACGGCCCGTCGAGGATTCCGTCACACGTCCGGCACCCGCGCCGAAATAGGCGCCGATATAAGGCCCGGCCCAGCTATCCACCCAAGCGGGTCGGGGTGGCGCCTTCACAGAGAGGTCGGCGGCCAGAGCTCCTGCAGAAACCATGATCGAGGCGCCAGCCAATGAAGCGCCCGTCAGTGATGTCAGCTTTTTCACTCCACCCCCCAATTCCAATTCCAAAGCAGGCGCTCCAAAACCACAGGAACGCGCCCCGTCAAAAGGCGTAGCGCACCACGCCCTTGCCGCCGTCGTTTGATGGCTAAGTTACTGACACGTCATGGCCATCGGCTTCTTGTCCTGGCCTGCACCCGAGTTGAACGATTCCGCATCGTCTGCCCTTTTCGGAATCCATGTTGCTCGGTGGATACATTCGCCCGTTCAAAGCATGACGAAGTTTGACAGCGACGCGCTCGACTTAGCCTGGCGCGCGCAGCCAATTGGTTCTCGCAGAGAATGCGGCGCTTTACCGCACACGTAGCGCTTGCGCCGCGATAAACTCTGCGGCGGTATCAAGTTACACCTGAACTTTGCCGTGCAACGATGTCCAAGGTCGTATTCGCTTCGGATCAGCTTCCCGCGCATCTTGACGAAGGTGCGCGCCAGCGGCTGTGGCTCGACCTGTTCACCGACCATTTGTGCGCGGCGGACATTTCGTTCTTTCCCGATGCGCCGTTTTACTCGCGGTCCGAATTCCTGAAACTCGGCGATATCGCGGTCACCCAGCTTGAGGCTAATATTCAGACGGCAGTTCGTACCCAGCGTCACGTCGAAGCCGATACCCGCGGCGACTACATCATCGGCACCACGTTCAACGGTGTGAGTACGCTGATCAGGCAGGAAGGCCGCGAAGCCATTCGCGGCGCGGGGGAGGCGATGCTCTATACCAACGCCGCGCCGATCGCGTCGCAACTTGATGGGCCGATCGCCTTTCGCGGCATCACGGTGCCGCGCGCGCTGCTGGCCGAGCGGCTGCCGAATTTCGAGGACCTTGCCTTGACGCCGTTGGCTGCATCGCCGGCCTTGCGTCACCTGGAGCGCTATCTCGCCATCGTCATCGACTCCGACATCGATGCCGACCTCGTGCTGAAGGAGAACATCGGCACGCATCTCATCGATCTGGTCGCGCTGGCCCTCGGCGCCCGCGGCGATTCAGCCGAGCTTGCGACGCGGCGCGGGTTGCGTGCCGCGCGGCTGCAGGACGTGATCGCAGATATCAGGGGGCGTTTCGCTGATCCGTCGTTTTCGCCGAGCGAACTTGCACGCAAGTTAGGGCTTTCGCCGCGTTACGTCCAGGAACTGCTGCAGGAGACCGGATCGAGCTTTACCGAACGTGTCACCGAGCTGCGGTTGCAGAAGGCACGGAAGATGCTGCTCGATTCCCGCTACAACCGATCGAAGATCAGCGATATCGCCTATGCCTGCGGATTCAACGAGGTGTCCTACTTCAACCGCTGTTTCCGCCGCCGCTTCGGAACTTCGCCGAGGCATTATCGGCGCGATGTCGGCGAGCCGATGTGATCGGACGCGCAGTCCGGCGCTCCGCTGGGCTCGCGTCCACCACGCACCATGATCGCCTCCGATCGCGTCGTGGCTGCGGCTTGCCAGGCGGAGACACCTTGCCGCCCCTGTTGGTGTTGAGGCAAAATGTCCGCAAGAAAGTCAGGGCTATCGCATATGACTAGTGGCGGCCTGCGCGCACTCCGCCCTCATCCTGAGAGCCCGCCTAAAGCGGGCGTCTCGAAGGATGGCAGCAAGGAGAAGCTTTCAAATGCGATAGCCCCGCGCAAGGCAGGGAGGTCAGCATGTCACTGCTCGGCAAGGCCGCCGTCGCGATGTGGTGGAGTGTCCGCCCGGAGCAGCGCAGCGAGTTCGGTGACTGGCATTCGCACGAGCACTTTCCCGAGCGGATGAGCATTCCCGGCTTTCGCCGGGGTTCGCGCTGGACCAGCGCGACGGATGCCGAGGGCTTCTTCGTGCTCTACGAGCTCGAGCACTACGGCGTTCTCACGTCGAAGGGATATCTCGACCGGCTCAATGCGCCGACGCCGTGGTCGACGAAGATGATGCCGCATCATCTCGGCATGGTGCGCAGCCAGTGCCGGATCGCCGCGAGCTTTGGCGGCGGCATCGCAGGCGCGCTCGCCACCATCAGGCTGTCGCCGCTCAACGGACGGGCCGCCGAGCTGCAGGCCCACCTTCTCGATACGCTTGGCGCTCTCGCCTCCAAGCCGGGGCTGACGGGCGCCCACCTCCTCCTGACCGATACGCCCAAGACGAGTTCGCCCACCACTGAACAGCAAATCCGCGGCAATGACGGTGCCGCCGACTGGATCATTCTGTTGTCAGGTTACGATGTCGATGCGGTTGACGCTGTCATCGCCGGACAGCTCTCGCCGCCATCGCTTCAAAGAGCGGGCGCGCAGGATGGTCCGACGCCAGGTCGTTACAGATTGGCGTTCACAATGACACCGAATGACGTTGGGGCCTAGGCCGAGCCGATCAAAGAGCGCGCCGCTGCTCCGCAAAGAACTTCCTTGCCGCGGCTTGAAGTTTGCGCCCATCGTTTGGTCGTAGACCGACAATGAGCGCCTCCTGAACTCATTTGGGCGTCGAGCTCTTCTTGGAGGATTGTCCGCCAGGGGTGCTGCTGCCCGAGCCGTCCGTGGTGCCGGTCGACGAGGTCCCGGTCGTCATGCCGCCTTTGGTTTTGTCATTGTTCTTCGTGGTGTCGCTTGTTCCGCCCACCCCGGATTGCGCGCCTCCCTGTTGCTGACTGGGTTGCGCCATTGCGGTGGATCCCATCATCGAGGCGATCACTGCGCCCAGCATGAGCTTCTTGATCATCTGACCTGTCTCCTGTTCTGACTGCCAACAACAAGCCGATACGCTCCGTGTTCCTCACGTGCGCGGTTAAACCAGGAGAGAGCTTCTGCGCTCTGCGGTCCCTGCGCAGGCAGGGTTCTCGCATATGAGGGTTCGCGGTCCCGGCACCCGCGACAAAAAATCCGCAAAGTCCTGTCGGATCAGCGACGTCCCGGTCGTCCTCGTGACATGAATGGGCCATAGAGGCCAGCTCGGGCCCATCAACACTGAGGATAACAACCATGCCCAATACCGTCCGCCTGCACCGCGTTCTCGCCACCAGCCCGGAGAAAGTCTATCGCGCCTTCCTGGAAGCCGACGCGATGGCGAAATGGCTTCCGCCGAACGGCTTTACCTGCACCGTGCATCATTTCGAGCCCAAGGTCGGCGGCACGTTCAAGATGTCGTTCCGGAACTTCACGACGGGCAACAGCCATTCGTTCGGCGGCGAATATCTCGAGCTCGTGCCGCGCGAACGTCTCCGCTACACCGACAGATTCGACGACCCCAACCTGCCCGGCGAAATCCAGGTGACCGTGATCCTGAAGAAAGTCTCGGTCGGCACCGAGATCGACATCACGCAGGCCGGTATCCCCGACGTCATTCCACCGGAGGCGTGCTATCTCGGCTGGCAGGAATCGCTGCGTAATCTGGCCAAGCTCGTCGAGCCGGAGATCAATGAATAGCGGTCAGTATCTTAGGGTGGGCAAAGCGACTTGTCCGCCGTAGCTCGACGAGCGAAGGCGGAAGCGTGCCCACCAACGGTCTCTCAACCTCGCAAAGATGGTGGGCACGGCGCGCGAAGAGCGCGTCTTTGCCCACCCAACGGCACTTGCCAGATGGCGCGCACGGCGGAGCGCGCCTTTGCCCACGCGGCGGCACTGGTGTGCGGTCTTGATATGCATCAAGCCGTCAAGACGGCGAAGCGGCTAGGAGCAGAAGTCTTCCCTGCGCGCGTCGGAGGCGAAATGATGCGATCTGCTGTCGAATGGTTGATCATTGCCGGTGTTGCCGCCGGTTTCGTCACCGCGGCCAAGGGCGAAGACGTCGATATCGGCAAGGCGGAATTTCAGTCTTCGTGCGCGAGCTGTCATGGCGCCGATGCAAGGGGCAGCGGACCCGTCAGCAGTCAGCTCAAGACCCGGCCTTCCGACTTGACCGTGTTGACCAAGAACAACAACGGGGTGTTTCCCACCAACGCCGTTTACGAAACCATATACGGGTCGAAATCGGTTCCGGCGCACGGCACCCGTGAAATGCCGATCTGGGGCGAGCGGTTCAACCCCATCGTCAACCTGCCTCACGCCGTCGATTCCTATTATTGGCAAAAGGCAGGGCCGCAGCAGAACCCGGAGGTCGTCGTGCGGACTCGCATTCTCGCGGTGATCGACTACCTGAACCGAATTCAGCAGAAATAGCGATCGAACAGCGTCGCCGCACAGACGCCGAACGCCGCCTGCTATGCCTTCGCGGCAGGCCCTCCGCCTGCCGTCCAGCGCTCGGGATCCGGACTGTGCCCGATCAGCGCCAGGCCATAGGCGATCGACTCGAACTGGTCGCCGGACATCAGGCGCTCGTTGCCGAAGCGGTCAGCGAACAATTTTCGGACCGCAGGCACAAACGAGGTGCCGCCGGTCAGAAACACCTTCTCCACCTCGCGTGAGGCGATGCGGGCCTCGGCCAGCACCTTGTCGACGGTGGCACCCAGCCGGGCGATGTCGTCGGCAATCCAGGCTTCGAATTTCTTCCGCGTGATGGCCGCGCCGATGTCGACGCCGCCGCCCCTAAAGCGGAAGTCCACCTCGTCCTGCGCCGAGAGCGCCACCTTGGCGTCGGACACCGCGCGGTAAAGCGCAAAGCCGAGGTCGAGATCGACGATAGTGATGAAGTCCTCGAGCAGCTCGGGCTTCAGCGCGGTGCGCGCGAGCTCGCGGAGCTCGCGCAGATCGCCGTTGCTCTTCATCATCGCGAGCTGATGCCAGCGCGCCAGGTTCGTGTAGTGCCCGGTCGGGACCGGCAGCACCTTGTCGAACGAGCGGAAGCTGGAGCCCTTGCCGAGCCGCGGCGACACGATGTGGTCGACGATGCGATAGTCGAAGGTGTCGCCGGCAACGCCGATGCCGGCATGGCCGAGCGGCTCGGCGCGAAGAACGCCGCCCGTACGCGAGAAACGCATCACGGAGAAATCGCTGGTGCCGCCGCCGAAATCGGCCACCAGCACGGTGGCATCGCGCTCCAGCCTGCGCGCGAAGGAGAACGCCGCGCCGACGGGCTCATAGACATAGCGCGCGTGGCCGGCGCCCAAGCGCTCGAACGCGGCGCGGTAGCGCTGCATCGCCAGCGCCTCGTCGGGATTGCCGCCGGCAAAGCGCACCGGGCGGCCGACCGTGATGTTCGCCGCCTCGAAGCCGAACTTGTCCCCGCCATGGCGCGCCAGCGTGCGCAGGAACGCCGCCAGGATGTCCTCGAATTTGTAGCGCTGCCGGAAGACTTGCGTGGTGTTGAAGCTCGAGCTCGCTGCGAAGGTCTTGAACGATTGCAGGAAGCGGTAGACGTGGCGTCCTTCGAGAAACTGCTCGATCGCCCATGGCCCGCCCTCGGCCTGGGCACCGGCGCCCGGCCGGTCCTCCCAGAAGCACAGGGCCGACACGTAGACGCTGTGGCGCTGCCCGCCATGGTCGAAGCGAATGGCTTCGACCCGGCGGTCGTCCGCCGCCAGCGCAACGACCGTGTTGCTCGTGCCAAAATCGATGCCGATCGAGACGGCGGGCGAGGCGCTCGACATGAACCACTCTGAATGATGCTTGGAAAGGGGGCAGAGCACTAACGGCTTTGCCGTCCCCTTGCAAGACCTGGTCCGAGATGGTCGAGCCCGGACCTCACGCCGCGTGGCTGGCAGGCACGTCGATCAGTTGGACTGATCGCCTCGACGCCAGGCCGGAAACGGATCGGCGAGAGCGGACCATGCGGCGATGTCCATGGTGGACGTATCAGGGACAAGGCATGCGTCCAGCCTGCCACGGATCTCGGCTTCGTCCATGCCGGTGCCGATGAACACGATCTCCTGGCGACGATCGCCGTACAGCTTGTCCCAATACTGGCCGAGCCGCTTGCGCCAGGCCTCATCGTTCGGCCACCGCTCCTTTGGAACGCTCGCCCACCAGAACCCCAGCGCTTCGGTCCTCACGATCGCTCCCGCCTGGCTGATCTCGCCGAGCCATTGCGGCCTCGTCGCCAGCCAGAAATGACCCTTCGCCCGGATCACGCCTGGCCAGGATGCCTTGACGAACTTGTCGAACTTCGCCGGATCGAACGGCCGGCGGGCGCGGTAGACGAAGTTCTTCACGCCATATTCCTGCGTTTCAGGCACGTGGTCGGCGAAACCATAGAGCTCCTTGTACCAGAGCGGATGCTGCTGGGCCTTCTCGAAGTCGAACCGGCCGGTGTTGAGCACGCGGTCGAACGGCACGCGGCTGTGATTGGCTTCGATGATGTCGGCTTCGGGATTCAACGAGCGGATGATCTGCCGTGCCGCCTCGCGCTGTTGCGGCGAGGCATCGTCCACCTTGTTGAGGACGATCACGTCGGCGAACTCGATCTGCTCCACGAGGAGATCGACCAGCGTCCGCTTGTCGCCGTCCAGCGCCTCGCCGCGCTCGCCGAGGAACTCGGTCGAGGAATAGTCCTTCAGCAGGTTGGCGGCGTCGACCACCGTCACCATCGTGTCCAGGTGAGCGATGTCGGAGAGGCTTTCGCCCTCTTCCGAGCGGAAATCGAACGTCGCTGCGACCGGGAGCGGCTCCGAAATGCCCGTCGATTCGATCAGCAGATAATCGAAGCGCCCGCTTTCGGCGAGCGCACGTACTTCCCTCAGGAGATCGTCGCGCAGGGTGCAGCAGATGCAACCGTTGGTCATCTCCACCAGTTTCTCATCAGTCCGCGAGAGGTTGGCACCACCATCGCGGACCAGGTCCGCATCGATGTTCACCTCGCTCATGTCGTTCACGATTACCGCCACTTTCAAGCCGTGCCGATTGTTCAGGACGTGATTCAGCAAAGTGGTCTTTCCAGCCCCGAGGAAGCCGGACAAGACGGTGACGGGGAGTTTGGGCATGGAGATCGAACAGCCTCTTGAGGGGGATGGGCCGAGGACAACGAGACACGGCATCTCACTATGTAATGTTATAACATTACATTCTCTATTCGACCTGACCCTGTCAAGGCGCTCGGCCCGCCCAGGGTTCACCGCCTATGCCGCAATGCGGAAGAAAGAATGCTGCTATGCAAACAAGAGCATGGACGCTGGCATCTGGCATACATAGATTGTTCCCAGAAATGAGACAGCAAGACTGACTGTTCTCAAGAAAGGGATTTCCGATGTCCAAGACCGCTTCCGTCGCTCTTGCGCCCTCCTCCTCGCTGTTCGCCCGCCTGATGGCCGCGATCGACGGCTTGCTGCTGGCGAGCGCCGAAATCTCCAATCGCAACGGGGACTTGCCGCGTTTCGGCCTGTAAGAAGGCCTTCGCTCCCGCACCGAACGGGCGACGGCACAGAAGCCAAAAACACGTTGTTTGACCAAATGGCCCCGCTTGTCGGGGCCATTTCTGTTTGGTAGCGCCCTCCCTCGCAGGCGAGCGGAACTGCGACGATTAGTCCGCCGAGGCCAACCGACGATTCCGGTTGTTTGTCTACTGGCATTTCGCATACCATCCATTCAAACAAGAATGGTTGCACGATTCAAAAGTGTAAGGACGGGGAAGCGTAACGCAGGACGGAAGGCCGAGTGGCCATGTTTGCCGCGCCTTGGCGAAGCCTTAGCCGAAAGATGCGGATGCCGCGCGTTATCCCTGCTCATACAGTTTCTATCGGGACTGCCATGGGTGCTAGACCGCAAGGGTAAACCCGGGGCATGTGACTCGGGATGGGCTGACGCAAGCCGACAAAGAGCGGCTGCGTTGAGGGTTCGACAGGGAGTGAACAAGATGAAGCCATTCGTTCTGAATGTCGCGTTGGCGGCAATGGTGATGTCGTGCGCGAGCAGCACCGCAAGCCGTGCCGCCTGGGAGCCGGTCCGTCCGGTCGAGTTCATCGTGCCCGCGGGTACCGGAGGCGGCGCCGACCAGATGGCGCGCACCATCCAGGGCATCGTCACCAAGCACAATCTGATGAAGCAGCCGCTGGTCGTCATCAACAAGGCCGGCGGCGCAGGCGGTGAAGGCTTCCTCGATGTGAAGACGTCGGCGAACAATCCGCACAAGATCATCATCACGCTGTCGAACCTGTTCACGACGCCGCTGGCGACGGGCATCCCCTTCAACTGGAAGGATTTGACTCCGGTCGCGATGCTCGCGCTCGACGAGTTCGTGCTCTGGGTCAATGCCGAGAAGCCGTACAGCTCCGTCAAGGACTATGTTGAGGCCGCGAAGAAGGCACCAAGCGGCACGTTCAAGATGGGCGGCACCGGGTCCAAGCAGGAAGACCAGATCATCACGGTCGGGATCGAGAAGGCCATCGACGCCAAGTTCACCTACATTCCCTACAAGGGCGGCGGCGAAGTCGCGGTGCAGCTGGTCGGCAACCACGTCGATTCGACCGTCAACAACCCGATCGAGGCGGTCGCGCAATGGCGCGGCGGCAAGCTCCGTCCGCTCTGCGTGTTCGACGCCCAGCCGATGGCCTATGACGAGCCGATCGCCGACGGCAAGGCCTGGAAGGATATTCCGACCTGCAAGTCGCAGGGCCTTGCGATGGAATATCTCATGCTGCGCGGCATCTTCATGTCGCCCAAGGCCACGAAGGACCAGGTCGAATATTACGTCGAGCTGTTCAAGAAGGTGCGCGCCACGCCGGAATGGCAGGAGTTCATGAAGAGCGGCGCCTTCAACACGACCTTCCTGACCGGCGCCGATTACGCCAAGTGGATCGAGGCGGAGGAGAAGCGGCACGAAAGCCTGATGAAGGAAGCCGGCTTCCTCGCATCGAATTGAGCCTGGCATCGATGACGGCCGAGGATGCTGCGCGTCCTCGCGCCGGCAGCGACTGCGAAAGACTGCATTTCCGCCTGGAGGCCTCATGACTGAACGATCCCGAGCCGAATCCGGCCCCGCCCACAAGACGCTGGAAATCGGCATGGGGCTGCTGATCGGCGTGTTCGGCCTCATCGTGATCTTCGGCAGCCTCAAGGCCGGCATCAATTGGGGCCCGGAGGGGCCGCGCGCCGGATTTTTCCCGTTCTATATCGGCGCGGCCATCGTCGCGGCGAGTGCGATCAACGTCTGGAACGCGCAGCGCGACGACGACGGACGGTTGTTCGCCGAATGGGGGCAGCTGCGCCAGGTCATGAGCGTCGTGGTGCCGACCGCCATCTACGTCGGCACAATGCCGTTCATCGGCCTTTACGTCGGCTCGATGCTCTTCATCGCCTGGTTCATGCGCTGGCTCGGCGGCTATCGCTGGCTGACCGTCGCAGCGGTGGCGGTCGGCATGCCGGTCGTGACTTACCTCGTTTTCGAGCGCTGGTTCCTCGTCCCTCTGCCCAAGGGGCCGCTCGAGGAATGGCTCGGCCTGTGAGACCCATCCACCCATTCAATTGCTGCTGCAGGACGTTTTGACATGGAAGAGTTGGCCAATCTGTTTCACGGCTTCGCGGTCGCCCTGCAGCCCTACAACATCATGCTGATGGTGATCGGCATCACGCTCGGCGTCCTCATCGGCGTGCTGCCGGGGCTCGGGGGCGCCAACGGCGTCGCGATCCTGCTTCCGCTGACCTTCAGCATGCCGCCGACATCGGCCATCATCATGCTGTCCTGCATCTATTGGGGCGCATTGTTCGGGGGAGCCATCACCTCGATCCTGTTCAACATCCCTGGCGAGCCATGGTCGGTGGCGACCACCTTCGACGGCTATCCGATGGCCCAGCAGGGCAAGCCCGGCGAGGCCCTGACGGCGGCCTTTACCTCCTCCTTCGTCGGCGCGCTGTTTGCCGTCGTCATGATCACGCTGGTTGCGCCGCTCGTCGCGGGCTTTGCGCTTCGATTTGGGCCGGCGGAGAAGTTCGCGGTGTATTTCCTCGCCTTCTGCTCCTTCGTCGGCCTCAGCAAGGAGCCGCCGTTCAAGACCATCGCCGCAATGATGATCGGCTTTGCGCTCGCGGCCGTCGGACTGGACTCGATCACCGGACAATTGCGGCTGACCTTCGGCATCACCGAACTGCTCAACGGCTTCGACTTCCTGATCGCCGTGATCGGCCTGTTCGGCATCGGCGAAATCCTGCTGACCATGGAGGAAGGGCTCGCCTTCCGCGGCGGCAAAGCCAGCATCAACCTTCGTGTCGTGCTCCAGACCTGGCGCGAGTTGCCCGCCTATTGGATGACATCGCTGCGGTCCTGCCTGATCGGCTGCTGGATGGGCGTCACCCCGGCCGGCGCGACGCCTGCTTCCTTCATGAGCTACGGCATCGCCAAGCGGCTGGCGCGACGCGGCAACAATTTCGGCAAGGGCGAGATCGAGGGCGTGATCGCGCCGGAGACGGCCGCACATGCCGCCGGCACCGCGGCGCTGCTGCCGATGCTGTCGCTCGGCGTGCCGGGCTCGCCGACCGCCGCCGTGCTGCTCGGCGGCCTCTTGATCTGGGGCCTGCAGCCTGGCCCGATGCTGTTCGTCGAGCAGAAGGAATTCGTCTGGGGCCTGATCGCCTCGATGTATCTCGGCAATCTCGTCGGGCTCATCGTCGTACTCACCTGCGTGCCGATCTTCGCCGCGATCCTGCGCGTACCCTTCGGCATCATCGCGCCGTTGATCCTGGTGCTCTGCGCGATCGGCGCCTATTCGGTGCACAACAGCACCTTCGACGTGATGCTGATGTTGGTGTTCGGCGTGATCGGCTATCTCCTGAAGAAGTGCAATTACCCGCTCGCGCCGCTGGTGCTCGCCATCGTGCTCGGCGACAAGGCCGAGGAAGCCTTCCGACAATCGCTGCTGGGCTCGCAAGGATCGCTCGGGGTGTTCTTCTCCAACGGCCTCGTCAGCACCATCATGGCGCTCGGCTTGGTCGCCCTGTTCTGGTCCGCGATCCAGGAAGGCTACAGCCGGCTGCGCACGTCGATGGCGTGAGGCGGGATCTGCGCAATCCGCATCGGTACCGACGCCAAATTGCCGCACTCCAGACTTCTGGAATATAGAATTCCAGAGATTGCGCCGTCCCCCCGCCGACGGCGCCTCGGCGCACGCGACCAATGCAGGCCTGCAAGAACGCCAAGTGCATAGGCTTTCAACAACGCCCCGCGACGTCGCCGATCTGAGATAAAGCGCTGTAAAAACAGCCTCTTAGCTTTAATCAACTGCAATCGCCGCCATCACGCCGACGCGATCGGGCTTTACATTTCCGCGCTCATAGCGCATGTGAACAAGCCCGCGCTATTTCGCCGCACCCTCCCGTCCTCGCTTGAATCTTGGCATATTGCATACCAGAGTGCGCGCCAGCGCATGCATAAAAATGATGGGCGCGTTTGGGAGGGTTTTTGATGACGGACATGGTGCAGTCGGCAGCAGCGGCCCCGAGTGCCGCGCGCGTAAGCGATGCCTATCGCTGGGCGCAATTGGCGATCGGTGTGGCGGCGATGGTGATGATCGCCAACTACCAATATGGCTGGACGTTCTTCGTCCCCGACATCCAGAAGACGTTCGGCTGGGATCGTGCCTCGATCCAATGGGCCTTCACGCTCTTCGTGTTGTTCGAGACCTGGCTGGTGCCGGTTGAAGGATGGTTCGTCGACAAATACGGCCCGCGCATCGTGGTGCTGGTCGGCGGCGTGCTCTGCGCTATCGGCTGGGCGATCAACGCGCAGGCGACCTCGCTGAACGGCTACTATCTCGGCATGATCATCGCAGGCATCGGCGCCGGCGGCGTCTACGGCACCTGCGTCGGCAACGCGCTGAAATGGTTTCCGGACAAGCGCGGTCTTGCGGCCGGCATCACGGCGGCCGGCTTCGGGGCAGGCTCCGCGCTGACCGTGGCGCCGATCCAGGCCATGATCAAGGACAGCGGATTCCAGACCACCTTCCTCTATTTCGGCCTCGGGCAAGGCATCATCATCTGCCTCCTCGCCTTCTTCCTGCTCGCGCCGAAAGCGGGCCAGGTGCCGCACGTGGTGGCGAATGCCAATATCATCCAGACCCGGCGCAACTATCAGCCGACCGAAGTGCTGCGCCAGCCGATCTTCTGGCTGATGTACTTCATGTTCGTGATCGTCGGCGCGGGTGGACTGATGGTCACCGCGAACCTGAAGCCGATCGCGGTTGACTGGAAGGTCGACAGCGTCCCTGTGACGCTGATGGCGGTGACGATGACGGCGGTGACCTTCGCCGCCACGATCGACCGCGTGCTCAACGGCCTGACGCGTCCGTTCTTCGGCTGGATCTCCGACATGATCGGCCGCGAGAACACGATGTTCATCGCCTTCGGCATGGAAGGGTTCGGCATCTGGATGCTCTACCTCTGGGGTCACGATCCGGTCTGGTTCGTGCTGCTCTCGGGCTTCGTGTTCTTCGCCTGGGGTGAGATCTACTCGCTATTCCCCTCGACCTGCACCGACACGTTCGGCACCAAGTTCGCGACCACCAATGCCGGCCTGCTCTACACCGCGAAGGGCACCGCCGCGCTGCTGGTGCCGATCGCCAACTACATGCAGCAGACATCGGGGACCTGGGACAGCGTGTTCATCATCGCGGCCGGCGCCAACATCCTGGCTTCGGTGCTGGCGATCGCGGTGCTCAAGCCCTGGCGCAAGATCGTGGTCGCGAAATCGACGATCTGACCGGCGATACAATTCAGCAAGCACGACGCCCGGCCTCACGGCCGGGCGTTTTTCTTTGGCGATCGTCGCATCGCCTCGCCGGGGCGCGGGCGGAGCCACCAAGAAGTGACAAGTTAGGGCTTGCAATCTGGAATATCGTATACCAATCTCCGCGTCGCGCCTGCGACGATAAGCCACAATACTCGCGACACCAGGTCGTCTTGCGATCCTGTGTCACGGACAATCAGGCGCTGGGAGGTTCTCGATGATTTCCAGCCCGGACGGCGCCGTCACCGCCGCGCCGCTTCGCACCGGTTTCCGCTGGCTCCAGCTCGGCATGGGCATCGTCTGCATGGCGATGATCGCCAATCTGCAATATGGCTGGACGCTGTTCGTCGATCCAATCGATGCCGCCCACCACTGGGGGCGCACCGCGATCCAGCTCGCCTTCACCATCTTCGTCGTCACCGAGACCTGGCTGGTGCCGGTCGAGGCCTGGTTCGTCGACAAATACGGCCCGCGCATCGTCATCATGTTCGGCGGCGTGATGATCGCACTGTCCTGGATCCTCGACGCCTCCGCTGACAGCCTCACCCTGCTCTATGCGGCGGCGATCGTCGGCGGCATGGGCGCGGGTGCCGTGTACGGCACCTGCGTCGGCAACGCGCTGAAATGGTTTCCCGACCGCCGCGGCCTCGCGGCGGGCGCGACCGCCGCCGGCTTCGGCGCAGGGGCCGCGATCACCATCGTGCCGATCGCGAGCATGATCGCCTCGAGCGGCTATCAGCACGCCTTCCTCACCTTCGGCATCGCCCAGGGCCTCGTCGTGTTCGTGCTCGCCTTCTTCATCCAGCCGCCGCGCCTCTCCATTCCGCCGAAGAAGAAGCAGATCAACCTGCCGCAGACCAGGATCGATTTCACCCCGCCGCAAGTGCTGCGCAGCCCTGTTTTCTGGGCGATGTATCTCGTCTTCGTCATGGTCGCTTCCGGCGGACTGATGACTGCGGCGCAGATCGCCCCGATCGCACACGACTTCAAGATCGCCGACAAGCCGGTGACGCTCGCCGGCTTCCAGATGGCGGCGCTGACCTTCGCGATCTCGCTCGACCGCATCTTCGACGGATTCGGGCGACCCTTCTTCGGCTGGGTCTCCGACACGATCGGCCGCGAGCCCACCATGTTCATCGCCTTCGGCACCGCGGCCTTGATGCTGCTGACGCTCTCGGCCTATGGCCAGGTGCCTGTCGTCTTCGTGCTGGCCACCGCGGTTTATTTCGGCGTGTTCGGCGAGATCTATTCGCTGTTCCCCGCGACCTGCGGCGACACCTTCGGTGCGAAGTTCGCAACCACCAACAACGGCATGCTCTACACCGCGAAGGGCACGGCCTCCCTGCTCGTCCCGCTCGCGAGCGTGATCTCGACCGCCTATGGCTGGAAGGCCGTATTCGTGGTGGCGGTGGCGCTGAACGCCACGGCGGCGCTGATGGCGCTGCTCGTGATCAAGCCGCTGCGCCGCGCCTTCATCCTCGGCCAGGAAGCCGAGCGCACGGAGACCGCAAGCGGAACCGCCAAGACCGAGACGGCGTAAGGCGCCGCACCTTGCCGGCTTGCGAAGGGGCGCAGCGATGCGCCCCTTTCTTTTTGGGGCACGGCGATAATGTCAGTACGCCTGTCGCAAGATTTTTCGGATCCGCCAAATCCAGCGCTTGACGATTGGCATTATGTATACCACACTTCCTCACCACTCACCCAGGGAGGTTGCAATGCTGGTCGGAGACATTCTGCGCAAGAAGACGCCGCGCGTTGTCACGGTGCGTATGAACGAAACGGTGGGGATCGCGGCCAAGCTGATGCGCGCCAACAATATCAGCGCGCTGGTGGTCAAGGATGTGGTCCGCTCCGAGGGCAACACCGCGGTCGGCATGTTCACCGAGCGCGACGTGGTGCGCGCCGTCGCCGAGCACGGCGCGGGCGCCGTCAACGTCAAAGTCTCCCAGCTGGTCTCGGTGCAGCAGCTGGTGTCCTGCACCTCCACCGACACGATCGAGCACGTCCGGCATCTGATGAACCGTCATCATATCCGCCATCTGCCCGTGATCGACGATTACAGCCTCGTCTCCGTCATCAGCATGCGCGACATCGCCGCGGCGATGGACGAGGCGCTCAACGGCACGCCGCAAGCGGCGGCTTAAAGCATGATCCGGAAAAGCGCGCAGCGGTTTTCCGACAAGATCATGCTCAAACAATAGACTAAAGCGCATCGCGCTTTAGAGCGGCAAAACTTCCCCCTGCGACTGCCGGCCCCGGCTCGGATCCTTCCGAGCCGGACCGGATCTTTCGTCCCAAAATCCGTCTCTGCTCGCGAGGATTTCATGAAGATCTGCATCTACGGCGCCGGCGCGATCGGCGGATATCTCGGGGTTCAGCTCGCGCGCGCGGGCGCCGACGTCAGCCTGATCGCACGCGGCGCGCACCTTGCCGCCATGCGCGAGCGCGGCCTGACACTGCTCGCGGGCGAGGAAAAGCACACCGTTCATCCGCGCTGCACCGATGACCCCACCGAGCTCGGCGTGCAGGACTTCATCATCATCACGCTGAAGGCCCATTCGATCACCGGCGTAATTGAAAAGATGCAGCCGCTGCTCGGGCCTCACACCCGCATCGTCACCGCCGTCAACGGCATTCCCTATTGGTACTTCTACAAGCACGGCGGCCAATACGAGAACTCGACGCTGGAGAGCATCGATCCCGGCGGCCGGCAGTGGGGTGAGCTGGGGGCCGAGCGCGCCATCGGCTGCATCGTCTATCCCGCCACCGAGATCGAGGCGCCCGGCGTGATCCGCCACGTCTACGGCAACAACTTTCCGCTCGGCGAGCCCTCGGGCGAGATCACCTCCGACGTGCAGCGCCTCGCCGATCTCTTCGCCGCCGCCGGCCTGAAGGCTCCCGTGCTCGACCGCATCCGCGACGAGATCTGGTTGAAGCTTTGGGGCAATGTCTGCTTCAACCCGATCAGCGCGCTGACCCACGCCACGCTCGACGTGATCTGCACCGATCCCGCCACGCGCGCGCTGTCGCGCGCGATCATGGTGGAGACGCAAGCCATCGCCGAGACCTTCGGCGTCAAGTTCCGCGTCGACGTCGAGCGCCGCATCGAGGGGGCGCGCAAGGTTGGCGCGCACAAGACCTCGATGCTGCAGGATCTCGAGCGCGGCCGCCCGATGGAGATCGATCCGCTCGTCACCGTGGTGCAGGAGATGGGCCGGCTCACCGGCATCGCCACGCCCGCGCTCGATTCGGTGCTGGCCATGGTGACGCAGCGCGCCCGCATCGCCGGCCTCTATGACGGCGTCTCGACACCGGCTGATTCGCGCGCACTGGCGGTTGCGTGATGACGAGCGTGACCAAATGGCTGCGCTTCCGCCATGCCGGGACGACGGGCTTCGGCACGCTGACGTCCTCCGGCATCACCGTGCACGAGGGCGACATGTTCGGTCGCAACGCCGCAACGGGCAAGATTTTGGCGCTCTCGGAGGTCGAGCTGCTTGCGCCCTGCGTGCCCAGCAAGATCGTCGCGCTCTGGAATAATTTCCACGCGCTCGCGGCCAAGCTGAACCAGCCTGAACCGCCGGAGCCGCTGTACCTGCTCAAGGCCACCACCAGCATCGCCGCACCCGGCGCCGTGATCCGCCGCCCCTCTTATTACGACGGCAAGACCACCTATGAGGGCGAGCTCGGCATTGTCATCGGCAGGACCTGCGCCCGTGTCTCGCCAGATGAGGCCGACGGCTTCATCTTCGGCTACACCTGCGTCAACGACATTACCGCCAACGACATCCTGACGCGCGACCCCACCTTCGCCCAATGGGCCCGCGCCAAGGGCATCGACGATTACGGCCCGTTCGGCCCCGTGATCGCGACCGGTCTCGATCCGGCAAAACTCACGGTTCGCACCATCCTCAACGGCGCGGAGCGGCAGAACTACCCGATCTCGGACATGATCTTCAGCGCGCAGGAGCTGGTGAGCAGGATCTCGCACGACATGACCCTCTCGCCCGGCGACCTCATCGCGGTCGGCACCTCGATCGGCGTCGGCGTGATGAAGGAGCCCGTGAACACGGTGACCGTCGCGATCGACGGCATCGGCGAGCTCACCAACGAATTTCGGCTGTAGACTTTTTCGCCGCCGCAGAGCAGCAAAATTGATCTGGCGCAAACCCGCCGTCGCGGCCAAGGCTACCCTCCCGGCAAGAGATTGATTTCTGATGCAAGGGAGGACGCACATGTCGAATGCCGGCAACGCACTGCTGTGGACCGTGCTGTACTTCGCTCTCTCGTTCGCCGCGATCTTCGTGGTCTGGTTCGCCGATAGGATTCGGTCGAACTTGCTCGGGAAGCGATAGCCCCAGGGCACGTTGCTTCGTCCTAGCGCTGGCGGCTGGCCTGGGTGCAAGCGGGCCGGCACAGGGACGTGGGCGCCACCTCGCATCTTCCCGCAGCGCCTGGCGTTGACGGAATCCCGGTGCTGCGCGCTCCCGGCAAGCCCAGCGGGCCCCCGTCGGCACCAAGGGTCGGTCGCGCTCCGAAACATCCAGACACATCACATCTTCGCGCGCCCGAGCAATGCCGCCAACATGTCCCGTGCGCGCCGCAACTTGGACGCATTCGGCCGCCCTTTTGGGAGGCGTGTCTGGGGGCACGGCATGACCGTGTTTGGACCAAACCTTCTAGGGGTATCACTGTGAAGAAGATTGTATTTGCTCTGGGTGCCACGCTTGCTTTTGCGACGGCTGCAAACGCTGCGGATCTGCCGCGCCGGCAGCCGGTGCCAGCCTATCCGGGCGAGCAGGCGCCAATCGGCAAGATGCCGATCGGCAAGAGCCCGATTGGAAAGGCCCCGATCGGCAAGGCGCCGGGCCCGGTCGCCGCGCGCTACTGACGCGCAGCGAAATACGCGTCAGACATTTGCGCTCGATGGTCGAGGGGGAATAGCGTGACGAACAAAGCTGGTCGATCGGGATCCTGCATCCTCGCGGGCTTCGCTCTTGCAGCTATGCTCTCATGCACGACGCCCTCGGCCTCGGCCCATGAGACCGACAAGCAGACCGACAAGCAGACCAACAGGCGCGTTGCCGATGCGAACGCGCTTGCTACGACCGACACTGCCTCGCGGCCACAGCCGCAATCGACGCGGCGCTCGGTCGCGCGGGCGGAGAAAGGCCCCTATTACGTCGACTTCCGCGCCCGCACGGCTGCGAGCTGGGGCCATGCCTTCGTCTGGTACGGCAAGACCAGCGAGAAGGCCGTCGAGGTTGCGGGCCTGACGCCGGCGGGCGATACGCTCGCTTACGTGCTCGGTCACATCACCTTTGTGCCATCCGAGACCGGCGCCAGCTACGGCGATCTCGATCCGGAATATCTGACCGCGAGCTATCGGGTCTATCTCAACGAAGCCGACGCCAAGCGCGTGTTCGCCTACATCAAGGAGTTGCAGGCCAGCTCTCCAGTCTGGAATGCCGAGACCATAAACTGTACCGGCTTCATCGGCGACATCGCGGAGTTCATGGGATTGAAGGTCCCCCATCGCTGGCAGCGCCCGGAAAACTTCGTCAACAGCCTCAAGGAAATGAACGGCGGGCGCCAGATGGTGCGGCTGTCGGCGAAGTAGCTCTTCGCCCCATACTCGGTGTCATTGCCCGCGGAGGCGGGCAATCCAGTATTCCAGAGACTGCGAGGGTAGAGCCGAGAGGTCGCGGCGTACTGGATACCCCGCCTTCGCGGGGTATGACGGCCGAGTTTGAGGAAAGAGCTTGCCCTCATCAGGCAGCAGCGCACCCCAATTATCCGCCCCGCGGAATCTCCTCGCCTTCCGCATGGTCGCCCCGCCGGGCGGCGCAATAGACTTTTCCCACCCCCAGCGGCATCCTGCCGCCATCAACCGAGAACAAAGCGCCACGCGGGGCGCGGGGGAAACAGATCATGTTGCAGACACGGTTCACTAAGCTCTTCGGCGTCCAGCACCCGATCGTTCAGGGCGGCATGCAATGGGTCGGACGCGCCGAGCTGGTCGCCGCGGTCGCCAATGCCGGCGCGCTCGGCTTCATCACCGCGCTGACCCAGCCGACGCCGGAGGACCTGACCAAGGAGATCGCGCGCTGCCGCGACCTCACGGACAAGCCGTTCGGCGTCAACCTCACCATCCTGCCGGCGATCAAGCCGCCGCCCTATGCCGAGTACCGCGCCGCGATCATCGAGAGCGGCATCAAGGTGGTCGAGACCGCCGGCAACAAGCCGCAGGAGCATGTCGACGAGTTCAAAAAGCACGGCGTCAAGGTCGTGCACAAATGCACCAGCGTCCGCCACGCGCTCTCGGCCGAGCGGATGGGCGTCGACGCCATCTCGATCGACGGCTTCGAATGCGCCGGCCATCCCGGCGAGGACGACACGCCCGGCCTGATCCTGATCCCGGCCGCCGCCGACAAGATCAAGATTCCGATGATCGCCTCGGGCGGCTTTGCCGATGGCCGCGGCCTGGTCGCGGCGCTGGCGCTGGGAGCCGAGGGCATCAACATGGGCACCCGTTTCATGGCCACCAAGGAGAGCCCGATCCATCAGCTCATCAAGGAGAAGATCGTCGCCAATGACGAGCGCGAGACCGAGCTGATCTTCCGCACCATGCGCAACACCTCGCGCGTGGCCAAGAACGCGGTCTCGACCAAGGTCGTCGCGATGGAGAAGGAAGGCGCCAAGTTCGAGGACATCCGCGAGCTCGTCGCCGGTGCCCGCGGCAAGATGGTCTATGCCACCGGCAATTCCGACGAAGGCATCTGGTCGGCCGGCCAGGTGCAGGGCCTGATCCAGGACATCCCGAGCTGTGCCGAGCTCGTCTCCCGCATCGTGCGCGAGGCGGAGGCGATCATTCGCAGCCGGCTCGAGGGGATGATCGTTCAGTCACAACGCGAAGCGGCGGAATAATCACTGCAAGACGTGAGAGTATTGCATGAAAGCCTACGTCTACGGCCCTGAAGGCGCGGGGATTTCCGACGTCGCTCAACCAAAGCCCAAAGGCACGCAGGTGCTCGTCCGCGTTCGCGCCTGCGGCCTCAATCGCGCCGACACCGGCATGCGCAAGGGCCACGCCCATGGCGCGGCCGGCGGCGTCGGCACCGTGCTGGGCATGGAATGGGCCGGTGAGGTCGCCGAGCTCGGGCCCGATGCGAAGGGCGTGAAGATCGGCGACCGCATCATGGGATCGGGCGGCGCGGCGTTCGCCGAATATACGCTGGCCGATCACGGCCGGCTGCTCCACACGCCGTCGAACATGAATTTCGAGGAGGCCGCCACCCTCCCCGTCGCGCTCGCGACCATGCACAACGCCGTCGTCACGATCGGCGGGGTGCAGGCTGGCCAGAGCGTGCTGGTCCAGGGTGCGAGCTCCGGCGTCGGGCTGATGGCAATGCAGATCGCCCGGCTCAAGGGCGCGAAGCTGGTGATCGGCTCGTCCACCGACGCGTATCGCCGCGGCCGGCTGAAGGAGTATGGCGCCGACCTCGCCGTCGACAGCTCCGATCCGAAATGGGTCGACGAGGCGCTGAAGGCGACGAACGGCGAAGGCGTCGACCTCGTCGTCGACCAGGTCTCGGGCAAGGTCGCCAACCAGAACCTCGCCGCGACGAAGATCAAGGGCCGCATCGTCAATGTCGGCCGCCTCGGCGGCACCCATGCCGACTTCAATTTCGACCTGCACGCGGCCCGCCGCATCGACTATGTCGGCGTCACCTTCCGTACCCGTACCATCGAGGAGGTCCGCGAGATCTTTGCCCAGGTCCGCAGGGACATCTGGGGCGCGGTGGAATCGCGCAAGCTGCAACTGCCGATCGACAAGGTGTTCGCGTTCGACGACATCGACAAGGCGTTCGAGCACATGGAAGCGAACAAGCATCTGGGGAAGATCGTGGTGACGGTGCCGTAGGGCGCCGGCAGCGGCCCGGTAGGGTGGGCAAAGCGAAGCGTGCCCACGATCTGCATCCATCGCGGACGAATGGTGGGCACGGCGCTAACGCGCCTTTGCCCACCCTACGGGGCCGGAGCAAGGCGTAGACCGCTCCTGCAACTCACTAGCGACTACATCCTGTGGATCATCGCTTGATGTCCCACACGGGGCTGCTAAATCCCCGCCCATGACCTCCCAGCATGACAAAACCTCGGTCGCGGCCATCTCGATCTTCGCCAGCGGCGGCATGGCGGCGGCCAAGTTCGCGGTCGGGATCGCGATCGGCTCGCTGGCGCTGATCTCGGAAGCTCTGCATTCCCTGATCGACCTGGTTGCGACCATCATCACCTGGGCGGTGGTGCGGGTGTCCGACAAGCCCGCCGACGAGGAGCACCATTACGGCCACGGCAAGCTGGAAAGCATCTCCGCGCTCGGCGTCACCGCCCTGCTCTACGTGCTGGCTGGGGGCATCCTGGTTGAGGCCTATAGCCGGCTGCGCGAGGGAACCCCGCCGCCGACCATCTCGGCCGTGCCGTTCGTGGTGCTGGTGATCGATATCGCCGTCAATCTCTGGCGCGCCCGCGCCCTGCACCATGCCGCGCGGGAGACCAGAAGCCAGGCCTTGGCGGCCGACGCGCTGCATTTCGCCTCGGACGTGATGGGCTCCTGCGCCGTGATCGTGGGCCTGATCCTGGCCGGGCTCGGCTTCTGGTGGGGCGACACCGCGGCGGCCGCAGCGGTTGCCGTGATGATCGCAGCGCTCGGCCTGCGCATGGCCGGCTCGACCGTGCAGACGCTGGTCGATCGCGCTCCCGAAGGCGCGCAGGAGAAGGCCAAAGCGGCGATCCGCAGCGTGCCCGGCGTGATCGACGTCGAACGCTTGCGCGTGCGCATGGTCGGAGCGACCACGTTCATCGACACTATCGCGAAGGTGCCGCGGACCTATCCGATCGACCGGGTCGAGGACATCAAGCGCAACGCGCAGGCCGCCGTCGCCAAGGCTTTCGGCGATGCCGACCTTACCTTCGCCGCAGTGCCCGTCGCGCGCGACAACGAGACCGTGCGCGACCGCATCATGGTGATCGCGCGCAATTCCGCCCTCGCCGTCCACCACGTCACGGTGCACGATCTCGGCGTCAAGCTGATCGTCAGCATCGACCTCGAGGTCGATGCCAACATGCAGCTCGAGGCCGCGCACGACATCGCCAACACGCTGGAGCGCAACATCCAGGAGGAGTTCGGCGAGGACGTCGAGGTCGACGTTCACATCGAGCCGCTGGAACCGGAACTTCCGTTCGGGGTCGATGCCACGCCGGACCGGGTGCGGACCATCGCCGCCGCGCTGACGGAATATGCCGCCGGCAGCGAGATCCACGACATCCACAATGTGCGGGTCCGCAACACCGACGCCGGCGAGATCGTCAACTTCCACTGCCGCGCAACACCGTCGATGAGCGTGATCAAGGTGCACGAGCATGTCGACGCGATCGAGCGTGCGTTGCGGCGCGCGTTCCCGAGCGTGAAGCGCGTCATCAGCCACGCCGAGCCGCCGCGGGCGTGATGAAGAATGCGCGACGAGTCACACGTTCTCGTTTCGGACTCGCTGCACCCGTGCCTTTGCGGACGCGCGACGCACAAACTGCGTGTTGGATAAGAATAATTTCGCGTTAACGATTCGTTGACTCTCGACAGCCCGCGAAAACTGGATTCAAATCGCTGTGATTCGGAAGTGACGTGGGGCTGCTTCCGGAACTCGTTTTTCAGGGGGCCGAAGGCATGTCGCGTGCAGACGCCGCGAACGCGTGCGTCCAATCCGATTCGATCAAGGGATTGGCGCAATCGATCGCGAAACCTGCCTATCATCGGCTGTTGATCGCGGAGCCGGCGCTGCGTCGCGCCGTGCCGACGCTCATCATCGCCTTCCTGATCACGATCTGCCTCGGTGCCTTCGTGCAGGTGGTCGATCAGACGCGCCAGAAGCGGCTGGTGATCCGCCACGACATATCGGCCCTCGCCGACCTGCTCGCCGAGCGCATCGATCGCCTCTCCTCGGTTCGGCAGGAGCGGCTCAAGAACATCGAGAGCCTGCCGACGCTGCTGCCCGATCTCATTCCGTCCTGGGCCACGGCTTCGGGCCGCCACGTCATCGTTACCTCCGCCGGCATCGACCGCCGCATCCTTGCCCGCATCCCGGCCGACAGCGACCCCTCGGGCAACGATCGCCTGCTGGATGCGATCACGACCGCGCAGCTGATCGCGGCGCCGCCACGCGATGCCAGCGTCTCCGACATGACGCTGCCGAGCGGCAATGCGGCGATGGCGACCTCCCGACAGATCAAGTCACTGCCAGGCTTCGTCACCGTGATCCAGGAGCGCAACGAGCCGATCTGGGGCTCGGACGCCGCGCTCTCGGTGACGCTGTCGGCGACCACGGGCTTCGTCGTCCTGATCCTGGGCTTCGCCTTCCACTGGCAGTCCACCCGCGCCCGCGAAGGCGATCTCATCAACGACGCGGTGCGCGGCCGGATCGACACCGCGCTCAACCGCGGCCGCTGCGGGCTGTGGGACTGGGACCTGTCGCGCGGCCGGATCTTCTGGTCGCAATCGATGTTCTCGATGCTCGGCCTCGACGGCCGCCACGAGCTCCTCACCTTCGGCGAGGTCAATGCGCTGGTGAAGTCCGACGACATCGACCTGTTCGAGATCGCCGACCAGCTCATCTCCGAGAAGATCGACCACATCGACCAGACCTTCCGCATGCAGCATGTCGACGGCCACTGGATCTGGCTTCGCGTCCGCTGCGAGAAGACGCGCGGGGCGACCGATTCCAGCGTGCACCTGATCGGGATCGCGGTCGACATCACCGAGCAGAAGAGCCTCGCCGAAAAGACCGTGGAAGCCGACCTCCGCCTGCGCGACGCGATCGAGACCATTCCGGAGGCCTTCGTGCTGTGGGATGCGAGCGACCGCCTGGTGCTCTGCAACTCGCACTTCCAGCGCCTGCACAAGCTGCCCGACAGCGCCGTCATCCCCGGCACCTCCTACGAGACCGTGCTCGAAGTCGGCCGCATGCCGGAGGTGCGCACCCGCCACAACGAGACCGCGGCCCAGGGCCCGGGGGCGCGCACCTTCGAGGCGCAGCTCGACGACGGCAGCTGGCTGCACATCAGCGAGCGCCGCACCAAGGACGGCGGCTACGTCTCGGTCGGCACCGACATCACCCGCATCAAGGAGCACGAGCAGAAGCTGGTCGACAACGATCTGCGCCTGCGCGCCACCGTCATCGACCTCAAGCGCTCGCAGGCCGCGCTGGAGCGCCAGGCGGTCGAGCTCGCCGACCTCGCCGAGAAGTACCAGCGCGAGAAGACCCGCGCCGAGGAAGCCAACCAGACCAAGTCGAAATTCCTCGCCAATATGAGCCACGAGCTGCGCACGCCGCTCAATGCCATCATTGGCTTCTCCGAGATCATGGGGTCGGGCATGTTCGGCGAGCTCGGCAGCGAGAAGTACCAGGAATATTGCCAGGACATCCTGACCAGCGGCCATTATCTGCTCGAGGTCATCAACGACATCCTCGACATGTCCAAGATCGAGGCCGGCCGCATGAAGCTCGACATGGAAGAGCTCGACCTCGCGCAGACACTCGCCGAATCCTTGCGGGTCGTCACCGGCCGCGCACAGGACAAGCACCTGACGCTCGATGCCGACATCGCAAAATCCATCTCGGTCGTCGCCGACCGCCGCGCCACCAAGCAGATCATCGTCAACCTGCTCTCCAACGCCGTGAAGTTCACGCCGGACGGCGGACGCGTCGTGGTGCGCAGCCGGCAGCTCGACGACAGGATCGTGCTGATGATCGCCGACACCGGCATCGGCATCGCACCGCATTCGCTGGCGCGGCTCGGGCGCCCCTTCGAGCAGGTCGAGAGCCAGCTCACCAAGACCTATCACGGCTCGGGCCTCGGCCTTGCCATCGCCCGCTCACTGGCGCAGCTCCACGGCGGCTCGATGCGCCTGCGCTCGAAGATCGACGTCGGCACCGTCGTGCGCGTGACCCTGCCGCGGGATGCGGTGAAGGCGGGATCGGGGATATCGGCTGCGGCTTAAAACCGCGAGCAACGATCGAGTCAGTTTCGATCTGGGATGCCCTTCTCCCCTTGTGGGAGAAGGTGGCGCGAAGCGCCGGATGAGGGGTGTCTATCCACGCGCAATACTTTCGGGAGGAGAGATACCCCTCACCCGTCTCGCCGCTACGCGGCGAGCCACCCTCTCCCACAAGGGGAGAGGGGAAGAAGAGCTCTCGGTTCACTCGGCTCAGCCAAAAGACCTTCCGCTTACGATTGCAGCGTCGGCGCGACTTCGCGCGCGACGTTGACCAGAGCCGCGATCAGTGGCGTCATGGGATCGCGCTGCGGGATCACCAGGCCGATGCTGTAATTGACTTCGGGGTCGACGATCGGGATCGACCGCACGGTGTCGGACAGGCCGAGTGTCTCGGCGAGCTTGGCCGGCATCACGCTCGCCCAGCGTCCGGTCTTGACGTGCGTGAACAGCACCAGCAGCGAGTTCGACGTCAACGTCGGTGTCGCCTCCGCGCCGACCGATCGCAATGCGCGGTCGATGATGCGGCGGTTCTGCATGTCTGGCGTCAAGAGGCACAGCGGCACCTGGCCGACCTCGGTCCAGGTCACCGTCTCGCGATCGCCGAACATCGCGTCCGGCGCGGTGAGCAGGCGATAGCTCTCGTTGTAGAGCGGGATGGTGCGCACCTTGCCGATCGGCTCGTTCTCGATATAGGTCAGCCCCGCATCGACCTCGAGATTTTCGAGCAGCCCCAGCACCTCGGACGAGGTGGTGGACTGGATGCGGAAGCGCACCTCCGGATGCTTGGCACGGAACGGCGTCGTCAGCGCGGCGACCATGCCGAGCACGGTCGGGACCGCCGCGATGCGGATCTCGCCGGAGAGCTGATGCTTCAGCCCGTTGATCTCGTCGCGCATCGCCCGGGCATCGCCCACGATCCGCCGCGCCCAGTCGAGCGCCCGCTCGCCTTCCGGCGTAAATCCCTGAAAGCGCGAGCCGCGTTGGACCAGCATCACGCCGAGAATTTCCTCGAGCTGCTTGAGCCCGGTCGACATCGTCGGTTGCGTCACGCCGCAGGCCTCGGCCGCGCGTCCGAAATGCCGCTCCTTCGCCAGCGCCAGCAATAGTTCAAGCTTGTCGATCAACCGGTCGTCCCCTCGGATTCCATCTTGGCATGCAAGTTAGCACGCCGGACCTGCACCAACACGTAAAAACCCGCAGCCGGTCCAACTTTCATGACCAATCCGTATCGCTCGATTGCGGTTGCAAATCGGTCCGAATCCGCAATCGCAGCTTCTGAGCGATGAGCTCGGTCACCGCGCTGAAGCAGGCTATGACCCTTCCAGCAGCGCCCTGAACACGCGCCGCACCTCGCTCTGCGTCTCCTTGACCCGCGCCTCCAGCGAGGAGAAATCCGGCGCGTCGCCGGCCCGCGCCATGACGCGTTGCAGGTCGGTGCCGGCGGTTTCAGGCTTGAAGCGCTCGCTGACGCAGAGCCGCAGGATCTGGGTGAGGTCGTGATAGAGCCGCGCCGCGGCCCGCAGGATCTCCGTCTCCGATTGTGCGAGCACGCCGATCCTGCAGGCGTTCTCCAGCACCTGCATGGTGCTGACGTCGAGAATCTCGGGCTTGTCGTGCGCGTGCACGAGCTGGAGATACTGCGCGAGGAAGTCGATATCGACCATGCCGCCGGCGGCATGCTTGAGATCCCAGCAATCGGCCTCGCCCTTCTCCTGCGCGATCGCGCGCCGCATGTCGGCGACGTCGTTGGCGGTGATGGCGGGATCGCGGCGGCGGGTCAGGACATCGCGGATGACGCGCTCGATCCGTTCCCGGAATTCGGGCGAAGCCGAGACCACGCGCGCACGCGTCAATGCCATGTGCTCCCAGGTCCAGGCTTCGTTCGCCTGGTAGTCCGCGAACGAGACGAGGCTCGAAGCCACCGGACCTGCGCGTCCCGAGGGCCGCAGCCGCATGTCGATCTCGTAGAGCACGCCGTAATTGGTGCGGGTCGTGAAGGCGCTGATCAGGCGCTGGGTGAAACGGGCGAAATAGTGTGCGCCGTGAAGCGATTTCACCCCGTCGGAGTCCGGATGGTCGCCGTCGAAATCATAGAGCAGGATCAGGTCGAGATCGGACGAGGCCGTCATCTCGCGGCTGCCGAGCCGGCCCATCGCGACGATCGCGGTCTCCTGACCCTTGATGCGGCCGTGCTGGGCGGCGAAGCGATCGGCGACGAGACCGTGCACGGTGTGGACGATTCCCTCCGCGACGTCGGCGAAGGCCGTGCTCGCCTGCTGCGCCGAGACGGTGCCGGAGAGGATGCGTGTGCCGATCAGGAACAGGCTCTCCTGCCCGAACAGGCGCAGGCGATCGAGGAACTCCTCGTATGAGCCGGCGTCCTGCACGGTGGTCGCGAGCCGCCCCGACAATTCCTGCCTGTCGGGCATGGCGCCGAAGAAGCGCGGATCGATCAGGCCGTCCATCAGCTGAGGCTGCCGCGCCAGCATGTCGCCGAGCCGCGGCGCGGCTCCCAGCACCAGCGCCACCAGCGCGACGAGATCGCGGTTCTGGCCGAGCAGCGTGATCAGCCGGCCGCCGCGCTGCAGCGCGCCGAGGAAATGATCGAACGAAACGACGGCGCGATCCGGCTCTTCGGCATGGGCAAGGCCGTCGATCAAGGCCGGCACGAACTCGACGAAGGCGCTTCGCGTCGCCTCAACGCGGAAGACGCGATAGTCGCCGGTGATCCAGTCGCGCACCGTCTGCGCGACCGCGGCGGGCTTCTTGAAGCCGAGCGTCGCGAGGTGCTGCAGCAGGCGCGGATCATCGGGGCCCGCACCGTAGTCGAGCGCCGGCAGCCTCGCCGTGCCGGTGGGGTCATCGCCCTCGAACAGTTTTTCGTAATGGCCCTGGACGATCTGGAGCTGGCGCAAGAGGTCGCGCGCAAAGGCCTCCCGAGTCCGATAGCCGAAGAACCACGCAAAGCGCTCGACCGCTTGCTTGTCCTCCGGCAGCGTGTGGGTTTGCTCGTCGGCGATCATCTGCAGGCGATGCTCGACACGGCGCAGGAATTCGTAGGCGGTCGCCAGCTCGTCACGCGCCGCCACAGTGATCCAGTTGCTGGCGGCGAGCACGTCAAGCGCCCGCAGTGTCGGCCGCACCCGCAATTCCGGATGGCGGCCGCCGGCAATCAATTGCTGGGTCTGCGCGAAGAATTCGATCTCGCGAATGCCGCCGCGTCCGACCTTGACGTTGTGGCCCTCGACCGCAACCTCGCTCTGGCCGCGATAGGTCTGCATCTGCCGCTTCATGTCGTGTACGTCGGCAAGTGCGGCAAAGTCGAGATGCTTGCGCCAGACGAACGGCCCGATCTCGGCGAGCAATGCCTCGCCCGCTTTTGAATCGCCGGCACAGGTCCGCGCCTTGATCATCGCGGCGCGCTCCCAGGTCCGCCCTTCCCGCTCGTAATAGTTCAGCGCGGCGTCCCGCGAGATCGCCACCTGCGTCGAGGACGGGTCGGGCCGCAGCCGCAAATCGACGCGGAAGACGTAACCATCATAGGTGCGCTGCTGCAGGATGCGCGCCATGCCTTGCGTCACGCGGACGAAGAACGGCTGCGGCTCGATATCGGGTGCGAGGGTCGTCGCATCGGGATCGAAGAACACGATGAGATCGATATCGCTGGAATAGTTCAGCTCGCCCGCACCCATCTTGCCCATCGCGAGCACGATCAGCCCGCAGCCCTCTTCGGGTGCCTCGGGATTGGGCGGTGAGAGCTTGCCGCGTGCGGCTTCCTGCCGCAGCAGATATTGCAGTGCCGCCTGCACCGAGGACACCGCGACATCGGTCAGCGCCGCCGTCACCCGCATCACCGGCCAGACACCGCCGATATCGCACAGCGCGATCAGGAGCGCAGCCTCAGCCTTCATGCGGCGGAGCAGCCGCATCACCTCGGCCTCCTCCGAAGCCGCGAGCACCGCGCTGCGCGCCTCCGCGATCAGCGCCGTCAGATGCGCATCCGGATCGCATTCGAGCAGCCGGATCAGGCGCAAGGCATCGGCGCGCACCAGTTCGAACAGATAGGGCGAGAATTCCGCAATCCCGGTCAGGATCTCGCGGGCGAAGGGATGGCCGAGATGCGTTTCGAGACGGGCCGATTGCGCCGGCTCGAGCTCGGCCAGCCAGCTTTCGAAACGGCGTTCGTCGGTTGCGGAAGCGGCAATATGGGGAGCCTCCGCGAAGCGTGCGGCCAGCCTCTCACCATGCTTGTCCGCGTTTCCCGGCGCGGAGTGGTTCATGCCACCTTCTGTGGCACATCCGGTGTTGGCGGAGCAACCCTGTCGCCGGCGCCCGCGCGCGCCGGCAGCACGAGCGTGGCGACGAGGCCGGGATGGGCATCGCCCAAGCGCAATTCGCCGCCGTGCAACGTCGCCACCGCCGAGGCGAGGCTGAGGCCGAGGCCCGAGCCCGGCAGCGTGCGACTGGCCTCCAGCCGCACGAATCGCTCGATGACGTGCTTGCGGTCGGCTTCGGGGATGCCGGGGCCGCGATCGGTGACGCTGAGCAGCACCTGGTCGCCCTCGCGCCTCGCCTCGATCGTGATTTGCCTCGCGTCCATGCTGACCACGGTTCCCGCCGGCTGTGCCGCGGGCTGGCCGTATTTGATCGCGTTCTCGACAAGATTGGCGAGCGCCTGGCTGATCAGCTCGCGATTGGCATGAACCGGCGTCGGCTCGCACTTGACCTTCAGGGTCATGCCGTCGTCCTCGGCGAGCGGCTCGTAGAGCTCGTGGATGCCCTCCGCGACCTCTGCGGCGTCGAAGTCGTCCATGTTGCCGCGCGCCTGTCCGGATTCCGCGCGCGCGATCATCAGCAGCGCGTTGAAGGTCCGGATCAGCCCGTCGGACTCCTCGATGGTCCGCTCCAGCGCGGCGCGATAATCCGCCTCGCAGCCTGATCTCGCCAGCGCCTCCTCGGCGCGATTGCGCAGCCGTGTCAGCGGCGTCTTGAGGTCGTGGGCGATGTTGTCGGAAACCTCCTTCAGTCCCGCCATCAGCGCCTCGATCCGCTCCAGCATGGCGTTGAGGTTCTCGGCGAGGCGATCGATCTCGTCGCCGCTGCGCCCCACCGGCAGGCGCTCGCTGAGATCGCCGGTCATGATCCGCTGCGCCGTGCCGGTCATCGCGTCGATGCGCCTCAGCACCCGCCGCGCGACGAAGATGCCGCCGCCGAGGCCGAGCACGACGACGATCAGGACCGAAAATTGCGCCGCCTTGGCGACGATGCCGAACAGGCGCCGCCGCTCGGCGAGGTCGCGGCCGATCAGAAGCCGGAAGCCGTTCTCCAATTCGGTGACGCGAACGAGCGCGCGATGATCGCGGTCATCGCTGTCCTCGATCCGCCGGTAGGCTGTCTCCGACCAGCCGCGCGTCGCCATAACGCCCGGCGCCAGCGAGCCGACATTGCCGGCGATCGCCTGGCCCGTCGGCGTGGTCACGAGATAGAGATTGGCGCCTGGCCGCAGCGCCCGATACTCGATCGTGCGCACGAGACCGACTAGGCCGCGGCGGTCGTAGATCTCGTTGATCTCCGAGGTCTCGGCATTGACGGTCTGCGTGATCTCCTCGGTGATCAGCCGCCGCGTATTCCAGGCGAAATAGGCCAGCAGCGAGGCCGCGAACATCGCGAACAGCAGCAGATAGACCAGCGTCAGCCGGAACGCCGTGGTGCGGACGAGTTTACCGAATGCCGTCACGGATCATGTACCCAGTTTCAACCACGCGCCTGCATCACGAGCATCGACACTCACGTATTTCGCTTTGTTTACAATAACATAGCCTTATAGATTGTCGCACCTGCGCCTAGGTCCCTTGTGGAACGAGCAACGCGAAAGGCATTCGTGACCACACGTGATAGGCGCACGCGGAACGTTAAAGGGGCACTCGATCGGAACCAAGTTAAATCCCCGCAAGCTCGGGCCATGCGGACACCGGACGGAGCCTGCGGGAGCAGTGATCCGCTGTGGGCCTCCCCTTCCGACCACGCTGAGGAACATCAGCCGTTACGGGCGGACGTCCTTGTCGAGGGCATCGCGCCATTGCGGTCAAACCCGCCGGCTTCCCTCACACTTCCAGCCATTGCGCGCGAACGTCGCTGTTTGATTTCAGTTGCTCGGGCGTACCTTCGAAGACCACACGACCGTGCCCCATGACGTAGACGCGGTTGGAGATCTTCATCGCAATCGACAGCTTCTGCTCGACGAGCAAAATTGCGACGCCGGCCTGCGCAATGCGGGCGATGAGATCGCCGACCTGCTGCACGATCAAGGGCGCAAGACCTTCGGTCGGCTCGTCGATCATGATGAGATCGGGGTCGCCCATCAGGGTCCGGCACGTCGTGAGCATCTGCTTCTCGCCGCCTGACAGCACCCCCGCAGGCGTATCTGCCCGCGCGGCAAGATTCGGAAACATGTCGAGCATGTCCTGAAGCTGCCATTTGCCGGGACGCCGCGTATCCTTGATGCCGAGGAGCAGATTCTGGCGGACCGTCAGCCCCGGAAAGATGTCCCGATGCTCCGGCACATAGCCGAGACCGAGGCGCGCGATCCTGTAGCTCGGCAGCCCCGCGATGTCCTTGCCTTTGAAGCGGATCGTGCCTTGCGGCGCAACCTCGCCCATGATCGCCTTGACAGTGGTCGAACGTCCGACGCCGTTGCGGCCGAGCAGGCTGACGACCTCGCCTGCCGCAACGTCGAGATCGACGCCCTGGAGAATGTGGCTCTTGCCGTAATAGGCGTGCAGGTCCCTGACCTCCAGCATCAGTGCGCCTCCTCGCCGAGATAGGCTTCCTTAACTTTCGGGTCCCGCCTGATCTCCTCCGGCGTGCCGGAAGCAATGATGTGGCCGTAGACCAGCACGGAAATGCGGTCGGCCAGGCCGAACACAACGCTCATGTCGTGTTCGACGATGACCAGGGTCTTGCCCTCGGTCAGGCGCCGGATCAGCGACACCGCGCGGTCGGTCTCGGCGTGGCTCATGCCCGCCGTCGGTTCGTCCAGCAGCACGACGGTCGCGCCGCTGGCGATGGTGATGCCGATCTCGAGTTCGCGCTGCTCCGCGTAGGTCAACAAGCCGGCCGGAACATCGCGCCGATGCGTCAGATGGATGTCGTCGAGGATTTGCGCCGTGCGCTCGCGCACCTCCGGCAGGCTATCGACGTTCTTCCAGAAGGCGTAACGGTGCCCCGTCGCCCACAGCACGGCACAGCGGACGTTCTCCCAGACCGACATGCGCGCGAATACGTTGGTGACCTGGAACGACCGCGACAGGCCGCGCCGGTTGATCTCGAACGGCCTGAGGCCGGAGATCACATCGCCGTTCAGTCTCACCTCGCCCGAGGTCGGCTTGATGTGGCCACTGATGAGATTGAACGTCGTCGATTTCCCGGCACCGTTCGGACCGATGATGGCGTGACGCTCACCTTGCGCGACGCTGAGATTGAGATCGCGGATGATGCCGACATTGCCAAAGCGCTTCTCAACGGCGCGGACTTCGATCGCTGCCGTCATGCCAAGTACCCCCGATCGCGCGCGACCGTCGCCGCGCGGTCCCATGCCTCGGCGACGCGCCGCCAGCTCAGGCGCGCGACGAAGAAGCCGCCGATGAGGAGGACCGCCGCGCTCGCCCACGTCAGCGGCGACGCCGGACTGAAGGCAACGCCGAACAGGTTGATCGGATTGCCCTGACCGCTATGCGTGCGCGCGATCGATTCGATCGTCAGGATCACACCGCAAGCCAGTGCCAAGGTCGGCACCGCCGCGATCAGATAGGAAGGGATCACCGTCGGCAGAGTTCCGGCGCGAACCAGCGGCCGGTGCATCATGACCAGCCCGGCGATGCCGCCGGGGGACAGCATCACGATGCCGATGAAGATAATGCCGAAATAGAGCTGCCACACGCCGGTGACGCTGGTCAGCCCGAGCTGAAGATAGGTCACGAGGATTGCACCCAGGATGGGTCCGAAGAAGTACGCGACGCCGCCAATGAAGGTCGAGAACAGCACGAGGCCGGATTGGATCGCGCCGAGATAGGCGGCGTTGGCGATCTCGAAGTTGATCGCGGCCAGGCCCCCTGCCACGCCAGCGAAGAAGCCGGCAAAACAGAAGGCGATGTAGCGCACCACGTGCGGATCATAACCGATGAACTGGACGCGCTCGGGGTTGTCCCGCACCGCATTGCTGATTCGCCCCAGCGGGGTCCGCGTCAGCGCATACATCGCGACGGCCGAGATCACCAGCCAGAACGCGATGAGGTAATAGACCTGAAGCTGCGGGCCGAAACTCAAGCCGAAGATCTTCGGCAAAGCCGTGCGGTCGGTCGATATTCCGGACTCGCCGCCGAACACCGAACGCAGGATCAGCGAGGACGACGCCACCAGTTCGGCAATGCCGAGCGAGATCATCGAGAACACGGTACCAGCCCGCTTGGTCATCAGCCAGCCGATGATGATCGCGAAAACGAGGCCGCCGAGTCCACCGAACAGCGGTATGAACGGCAGCGGGATTGGCCAGCCGTGCGAGACCACTGCATTCATCATGTGGCACGCTGCGAAGCCGCCGAGGCCGTAATGCACCGCATGGCCGAACGACAAGAGGCCGGTCTGGCCGAGCAGGATGTTGTAGGACAGCGCGAACACGATCGCGATGCCGATCAGGCTGAAGGACGTCAGCGAGCCGCCGGAGGAGAAGATCAGCGGCAGCACGATCAGCACGGCGATGCCGGCAAGCCATATGCCGTAGAAGCGCAGGCCGTCGCCGGCCGGCTTCCCTGCGATTGTCGATGTCGGCGTCGATGTCGTTTTGGCGTTCATGTCTCGCGCGTCCCCATCAGGCCCATGGGGCGTACGATCAGAATGATCACCAGCAGCAGGTAGGGTACGATCGGCGCCACCTGGGCAATGGTGACGTTCCAGATGTCGGTGAGCACGGACGGCCCTGCCGACGGATCGAGCGGACCGAAGGCGCTCGCCAACGAACCGTTCAGCGCCACCGCGAAGGTCTGTATCAGGCCGATCACCAGCGAGGCGATGAAGGCGCCCGGCAAGGAGCCGAGGCCGCCAAACACGATGACGACGAACAGGATCGGTCCCAGCGCCGCGGCCATGTCGGACTGCGTCACCAGCGCCGGACCGGCGATCACGCCGGCAATTCCCGCCAACGCGCTGCCGACGCCGAACACCAGCATGAATATGCGTCCGACATTGTGACCGAGATGCCCCACCATATGGGGATGCGTCAGCGCGGCCTGAACGATCAGGCCCACCCTCGTGCGCTTGAGCACCATCAGCAACACGATGAATATCAGGATCGACACAGCCAGCATGAAAATCTTGTAGGCGGGATAATTCGTCGAGAAGATCGTGAAGGCCGGAAAGTCGAGCAGCGCCGGCACGCGGTAATCGACGGGGCTCCTGCCCCACATCATCGCCACGATTTCTTCGATCGCGAACGCAAGACCGAAGGTCAGGAGCAACTCCGCCACATGGCCGTGCTTGTGCGTATTGCGCAGGCCGTAGCGCTCGACCGCCATGCCGATCGCGCCGACCAGCAGCGGAGCCAGCAGCAGGGCCGGCCAGAAGCCAATCCATTTGGTGAGCTGGAAACCGAAGAAGGCGCCGAGCATGTAAAAGCTGGCATGGGCGAAGTTGAGCACGCCCATCATGCTGAAGATGACGGTCAGGCCGCTCGACAGCAGGAACAGCAGCATGCCGAACAGCAGACCGTTCAGCGTCGATATAACGATCAGTTCAAGCACAGTAATCACACCTCTGGCCGGGACAGAAACGGCCCCGGCGAAGTCGGTCCGGATGCGAGCAGCAACCTTCCCGCGAGCCGCTGTCGGCTGCGGGAAGGCAAAGCTATTCCAGGCTTACGGCCGGGTCATCTTGCAGGTTGTGGGAACCATCGTCTTGGATGTGTCGATCTTGGAAACCAGATGCCATCCCCAGCCGGTGCCTTCCTCGTCGAACGGCTCGTCTGCAGCGAGCTTGCCGAAGGAGGAGATGTAGATCGGCTGGAAGAACTGGTGATCGTCCTTGCGCATGACGCCCTCACCGCCATCCAGCACCTCGAACTTGAGATCCTCGAGGGCAGCCGCGACCTTCACCGGGTCGAGCGAGTTGGCCTTCTCGGCCGCGGCCTTGAACATGCGCATCTCGTTGACGGCGCGCGGATACCAAAGCGACATGTTGACCTTGGCACGGAAGGTCTTTTCGAAGTCCATCGCCGGCTGGTGGCCGGAATTGGCAAAGCCCTCGGTGATCTGGAAGACCTGATGGTCGAGACCGGTCTGCTTGATTGCGGTCGGACCACCAGCGCCGCCGGCATAGTAGGTGTACCAATTGACCTTCAGGCCGGCGTCCGCCGCGGCTTTGAGCAGCAGTGCGATGTCCTGGCCCCAGTTGCCGGTCACGACGCTATCGGCGCCCGAAGCCTTGATCTTGGCGATATAAGGCGAGAAGTCGGTGATCTTCAACAGCGGATGCAGTTCGTCACCGACGATTTGGATGTCGGGCCGCTTGGCGCCCAGCATCTTGCGCGCATCCGCACGCACCGACTGGCCGAAGGAGTAGTCCTGGTTGATCAGGTACACCTTCTTGATCGCGGGGACATCCTTCATGTAGCTGGTGAGCGCTTCCATCTTGATGTCGGAGCTCGCATCCCAGCGAAAATGCCAGTAGCTGCACTTTTCGTTGGTCAGGCTCGGATCTACGGCGGCATAGTTGAAGTAGAGCACTTCCTTGCCGGGATTGCGCGTGTTGTTCTTGGTAACGAAGTCGGACAGCGCTGCGGCGACCGACGAGCCGTTGCCTTGCGTGATGAAGCGGGCGCCGACATCGATGGCCTTCTGCGCCTGCACCAGGCTTTCCTGCGGGTTGGTCTTGTTGTCGAGAGGCAGAATCTCGATCTTGCGGCCCAATATGCCGCCCTTGGCGTTGATCTCGTCAGCCAGATACTGGAACGTCTTCAAGCCGCCTTCACCGATGCTGGCGCCACCGCCGGACAGCGGATCGATGTAGCCGAACTTGATTGTTTCCTGCGCGAATGCCGCTCCTCCGAGCATCGTCAGCGCTGCCGCCGCAGCAATTGCGAGCTTGTGCATCCTGGCCTTCTCCCTTTTGTATGTTCTTGTCCTTGGCGATCGAAGCTGACTCACAACGTCGGTCGCGCCCACTCTTCGCTACTCCAATATTGAATACTGTGTAAAGTTTTGGTGCAAGAAGTAATTGCGGCCTTCTCGTGAAGATTGCCGCGCGCCGTCCGGAATATTGAATTCACAGGCAACTTTTGGGATCAAAGCCGCGCTCAATCTGCGGCTGACATCAAGTCCGAACGGAAAAGGATGAAGAGCGCGATCAGGGTCTCAGATTGGTTGCTTTATACCACTCCCCGACGGGGCTTGAGCCCCAAAAGGAACAGCCGCGAAAAATAATCGGCAATCTGCATCGGAGACCAGCTCCGCTCGTCCCTGAACCAGATCGGGTACCAGTGGCCCATTCCAGTCAGAACGCGTTCGGCGAAGTAAGTGTCGACGCTGCGGAAGTATCCCTCGTCGATCCAACACTGGTGGTTTCTCTGGTCCTGCTGGATCGTTGCGAGCACCTGCCTGACATAGTGCTTGCGGTCAACGTCGTTGAGATAGTTGATGTTGTGGTAGGTCGCCTTCGGGCCGCAAGGGGTATCGTGCAGCATCAACAACAGGCGGACTCTCTGGACGACGTAATCGAACGCCCCGAGCCTCAGGTCCTGCAAATATCCTCGAATCCCGATCTCACCGGCCAGACCTCTTCGCAGGCAAGCCAGCAAGAGGCGCTCCTTCTCGCTGAAATGATAATAGATGCCGGCGCGGGTCATGCCTGCCTCCGCCGCGATGCTCTCGAGCGACGTACCGGACGCGCCCCTTCGATTGAAACTGTCCGAAGCAATCGAGAGCATCCTGTCCAGCTTCGCGGCGCGCTTGTTCAATTTCGAGCGGGACTGGAGAAATGGTGCCAGGCTCGGCGCTTCAGGCATGTCCGGTAAGGCAATCTCACGCCGATACACCCCATGCGTGATGATGTCGTCAATGGCATCAATCGCCTGCTGGCGCGAATAATAGTCGCGCTCGGAGAACCAGAACGGAACCCAATCCAGGATGGAGATGAGGGCGACGGCCGTAAGGAGCGGCTCCTCGCAGGCAATCGAGCCGTCGGCAATGCCACGCTTCAGAAAGTCGGCGAGCAGCGCGGCATTCTGCCAGCGCCTGGCATGCACGTCTTTGCTGTAAGACGCAGCCAGTGCATCGATGTCGGAGAACAGGATCATGCGCTGGCCTTCAGGCCGCAGCCGGGCTCTTATGAAGCGCCTGACGATTTCGAGCCCGTCTATCCCGGGTTCGGCCGCCGTCTCGATTTCGTGCCTGTAGATCGCAAGACCGCGCAGGTAGCAGTGAAAGATCAGGTCTTCCTTGTCGCGGAAGTAGTGGTACAGCGCTCCCGGCACCGATCGAACCGATGCTGCGACCTGCTCCATCGTCACATTCGCATAGCTATGGCGGGCAAACAGCTTGGAAGCCGACACGAGGATCTCTTCAGCTCGGTCGGACGGGAAGGCGGCGACTTGCAAGCTTGAATATCCTTCCTGATCGTGGACGGATTCACCCCGGTGAAACGTCCACTACCACACGTCGGATATTCTTGCCATCGGACGAGGCGTTAGGCCAGTATCGCCCGCAACCCTCGGACGGCGGTGCAAATGAAGACGCAGCCGATGATTGCAGGCGCGCCGTAGATCGACGCCGAACGCCCTATCTCATGCCGTCACGGATCATGTATCCGGCGCCGCGGATCGTGTGCAGCAGCGGGCGCTCGAAGCCCTTGTCGATCTTGGAGCGCAGCCGCGAGATGTGCACGTCGATGACGTTGGTCTGCGGATCGAAATGATAGTCCCAGACATTCTCCAGCAGCATGGTCCGCGTCACCACCTGGCCGGCGTGCTTCATGAGGTATTCGAGCAAGCGAAATTCGCGCGGCTGCAGCGTCAGCTCGTCCTTGCCGCGGGCGACGCGATGCGAGAGCCGGTCGAGCTCGAGATCGCCGACGCGATAAAGCGTCTCCTCGGCGGGACCGCCGCGGCGGCGCGACAGCACTTCGACGCGGGCCAGCAGCTCGGCGAAGGAATAGGGCTTCGGCAGATAATCGTCGCCGCCCGCGCGCAGACCCTTGATGCGGTCATCGACCTGCCCGAGCGCGGAGAGAATCAGCACCGGCGTCGTATTGCCCTTGTCGCGCAATGCGCCGATCAGCGACAGCCCGTCGCGCTTGGGCAGCATGCGGTCGACCACCAGCACGTCGTATTCGCCGTTCTCTGCCATGGCGAGGCCTTCCTCGCCGTCGGCGGCGTGGTCGGCGATGTGTCCGACTTCGCGAAACGCCTTGGCGAGGTAATCGGCGGATTCACGGTCGTCTTCGATGATGAGGAGGCGCATCGTGCGTTCGGCGGCGGTCAAGGAGGTCAACCTTCTCTAAACATGGCGCGAGCGGCGACCGCATGCAAGCCGAGCAGGAGAGGCTCGAAGCGGGGAAAAAGGCGGGCGGTGAAGCTGGGGGGACCTCACCGCCCTAGGCCTTCCGACGGAGGGGGGCGTAATTCCACCGGAAGGTAGATGAGGGAAGCCAGCGTTGCGCTGCTTCCCCGAAGGGCACCGGCGGCGGGGGCGACTGATGCCGGCGGCACCCTTCATCTCGTGGGCCTCCTGAAGGCCTCAGCCCTTGGCGATGGGCACCGCGACGAAGCGCGACTGGCCGCCGCTCTTCACGCGCATCAGGACGCTGTTCTTGTTGTCGGTCCGCGCCGCATTGATGGCGTCGCGGACTTCGCCGGCGGTCGCCACGCTCTTGCCACCGACCTCGAGGATCACGTCGCCTTCCTTGAAGCCGCGTTCGGCCGCCGCGCTCTTCGGATCGACCTCGGTGACCACGACGCCTTCCTTGCCGGCACCGGCCACGGAATTGGCCGGCGCAACGGTCATGCCGAGCTTCGGCACGTCGGTGCCCTTGCTGGCGCCCTTGCCGCTGTCCTTGTCGGTGTCGGCCTTGGCCTCGACCGTGTTCGGCAGCTGGCCGAGGGTGAGGTTGACGACCTTGTCCTGGCCCTTGTGCAGCACGTTGAGCTTCACGGACGCGCCGGGCGCCATGCCGCCGATCGTGCGGGCGAGCTCGCGGGCATCCTTGACGGGGTCGCCGTTGACCGCGGTAATCACGTCGCCGGACTCGATACCGGCCTTTGCCGCCGGACCGTTGGCCTGCGGTTCCGCCACCAGCGCGCCTTCGGCCTTCTTCATGCCGAGGCTGTCGGCGATGTCGGAGGTGACGGGCTGGATCTGGACGCCGATCCAGCCGCGGCTGACCGAGCCCTTGTCCTTGAGCTGCGCAACCACGCTCTTGACGGTGTTGGCCGGGATCGAGAACGCGATGCCGACGCTGCCGCCGGAGGGCGAGTAGATCGCGGTGTTGACGCCCATCACCTCGCCGTTGGTGTCGAAGGCCGGACCGCCGGAATTACCCTTGTTCACGGGCGCGTCGATCTGGATGAAATCGTCATACGGGCCGTTGCCGATGTCGCGGCCGCTCGCCGAGACGATGCCCGCGGTCACGGTGCCGCCGAGACCGAAGGGATTGCCGACCGCGAGCACCCAGTCGCCGATCCGCGGTTTGCTGTCGGCGAGCTTGGCGAACGGGAAGTTCGTGCTGCCTTCGACCTTGATCAGCGCGAGGTCGGTGCGCTGGTCGGTGCCGATCACCTTGGCGGTGTAGGTCTTGCCGTCGTCGGTGGTAACCTCGACCTTGTCGGCGCCATCGACCACGTGGTTGTTGGTCACGGCATAGCCGTCAGCCGAGATGAAGAAGCCGGAGCCCTGCCCCTGCACGACGCGGCCACGGCCGCCCTTCAGGCCGGGGGGCAAACCATCCGGACCACCGAAGCGGCGGAAGAAGCGCTCCATCGGCGAGCCCGGCTGGAACGGCGAGGAGGAATCGTCGCCGTCGTCATTGCTCGCGGTCTTCTCCTTCATGTTGACCTTGACCGAGATCACCGAAGGCTTCACGCGCTCGACGACGTCGGCGAATCCGACCGGACGCTCGACCTTGCGGACCTCGTTGTTGACCTGCGCATGCGCCGGGCTGGAGAACAGGTCGGCCGGCGAGGACGACGGGCTGAAGCCATAGACGGCCGCGCCGAGACCGGCGACGACGGAAGCCATCAACGCGAGCTTGCGCGCGGAAAACACCGACCGGCGCGGCTGCCGGTAGGACGGGAGGTTCGAAAGGTCGATACGATCGTTCATGCGGAAATCTCCAGAGCCCTGAATTCCTGTTGGTGCCAGATGCCGGCACCTTGCGGACCTGAAGATGGGGACTCCCGCCTTACCGCGCGCTGGCGGCGGGGTTAAACTTTCGTAATGATGTGTCGAGGCGGATGCGGCAGTTCAGCACAGGCCAAAAATCGTGGCCTTACAGGAACTTAATCGAGTCCCCCGACCACGCGGCAAGCGCGAATTCTGGCCCCTCAGCTCGCCCTGACACTGACGATGAACTCGTCGACTTCGCGCTTCAAGGTCTCGGCCTGCCGCGACAGATCGACGGCCGAATCCCTGGCTTCGGCCGCCATGCGGCCGGTCTCGGCCGAGGTGGAGGTGATCTGGACGATATGGTTGGAGACGTCGAGGGTTCCGCGCGCGGCGTCCTGGGCGCTGCGCGTGATCTCCTGTGTGGCGTTGCGCTGCTGGGCGGTGTCGACCTCGATGCCCGACATGATCGACGAGATCTCCGACAGCGTCCTGGAAATGCCGTCGATCGCGCCGCGGGTCTCCGCGGTGATGCCCTGAATGCTGGCGACCTGCGAGGTTATCTCCTCGGTCGCCTTGCTGGTCTGATGCGCCAGGTTCTTCACTTCCGAGGCGACCACCGCAAACCCCTTGCCCGCTTCGCCGGCCCGTGCCGCCTCGATGGTGGCGTTGAGCGCCAGGAGATTGGTCTGCGATGCGATCGCCTGGACGAGCTGGACGACCTCGCCGATCTTTTCGGCGGCATCCGACAGCGTGTGAATGGTATCGCGGCTCTTCTCCGCCTGGCTTGCAGCGCCTTCGGCGCGCTGGGTCGCGTCCGTGACGCGGCGGCTGATCGTGCCGATCGAGTTCGTCATCGCCTCGGCAGACCCTGCAACCGTCTGCACGCTCGCGCTGGCCTGGCTCGCCGCGCTCGCGACCGCATTGGCCTTGGTGCTGGTGTCGTTGGCGGTCCGCGACAGCGTCTCCGCGTTGGTCTTCAGGTGCACGGCCGATGACGCCACGCTGGCGACGACACTGGCGACGAGATCGTTGAAGCGCTTGATCCTGTTATCGAGGAATTTCGACCGCTCGGCCTGATGCTGCGCTTCATGCAGCTGCTGCTCGGAGAGGCGGCGCCGCTCGAGGCCGTTGGTCTTGAACACCTCCAGCGCACCGGCGAGCAGGCCGATCTCGTTGGTGCGGCCGAGCCCCGGAACTGATGTCTCGAACTTCTGGTCGGCAACCTCGCGCATGGCATGCACGATGGCCGCGAGGGGACTGAGGATGCCGTTGCGCACGGCGAACCAGGTGGTGAAGCAGATCGCGAAAGCGACGACGGCGATCACGCCGCAGGCGACCAGGAAATAAGAAAACGCGGTCTGCGCCTGCTGGTAGATCTGCATGGCATGGTCGCGCGCCGGGCCGCTCAGCGCGGCGAAGTTCGAGGACAGGCTGGTGATCTCGTTGTTGAGATAGAGGACCGCGATGAAGCCGGTGCCGCCGCCGATGCCAAGCAGGAACAATAACGCAGCGACGACGGCGCCGACCAGGAAGCGGATCGTCAGATTGCTGTTCGCGAACATCGGGGGACTCAGGAGCTGGAATCAAATCTCGCGACAAGCTTCCAGACAAAGGTCAATTTAGCATGAACCACGCAGCCGTTGCCGCGCACTGCGTGGCACGACGTAGACGGCTTCAGGGCGATTTGGGTTCGTCCGACATCAAGGCCGCGAGCCGTGCCTTCTCGTCGGGCGTGAGCGGCGGTGCCGGTACGTCCACACCAGTTCGCGAGCGGCGGCGGATTTGCAGCCACAGCGCCAGGCCGCCGCCGATCAGCAGCACCGGCCCGAGCAGCCACAGCAGCAGGGTCTGCAGCTCGAAGCGCGGCTTGAGCAGCACGAACTCGCCGTACCGCGCCACCAGGAAATCGAGCACCTGCGAATTGCTGTCGCCGGCCGCGATGCGCTCGCGCACCAGCAGTCTGAGATCGCGTGCCAGCGGCGCATCGGAATCGTCGATCGACTGATTCTGGCAAACCATGCAGCGAAGCTCGCGCGACAATTCGCGCGCGCGCGATTCCTTCACCGGATCCGGCATGATCTCGTCGGGCTGCACGGCGTGGGCCGCCGGCAAAGCCAGCAACACCAACGCGATGAACGCGGCCATCATCCGGCGCATCGGGTCATTCCGCGGGCTGGAGGCGCTGCTTGGCGCGCGCCGGCTTCGGCGCGCCGACCCGCAGGCGGCGGTCGGAGAGCGAGAGCACGCCGCCGAACGCCATCAGCACCGGCCCCCACCAGATCAGGAGAACCAGCGGCTTGTGATAGATGCGCACGGCGATGGCGCCTTCGGCGGTGGCGTCGCCGAGCGAGACGTAGAGCTGGCTCGCGCCGCTGGTCAACAGCGCCGCCTCCGTCGTCGAGGAGCCGCGGGTGGTGAAGCTGCGCTTGGACGGCGTCATCACCGTGACCGCCTCGCCATCGCGGCTGATCTTGAACTCTGCGATCATCTCGCGGTAGTTCGGGCCCTGGCGTTGAAACAGCCCGTCGAGCTTCAGATCGTAGCCGGCGACATGGGCAGTCTCGTTCGGCTTCATGGTCGCGATGTATTCGCTGTTCCAGGTGGTCTCGCAGACGATCCCGATCAGCGCAACGCCGAGGCCGGCATGCGCGAACGCGGTGCCCCAGGCCGAGCGCGGCAGGCCGCGCGCCCGGTGCAGCACCGTTGCGAACGGCAGGCGCACCAGGCCCGTCCGTTCGACGAGGTCGGTGACCGCGCCGGCGATGACGAAGACGCCGAGCCCGATCGCGAGCGGTGCCAGCGCGCTGCCGCCCCGCACCCAGGCCCAGACGATGGCGACCACGACCAGCCCGGCAACGCCGGCCGCGAGCAGGCGCTGCATCACGCCGAGCAGGTCGCCGCGCTTCCACGCCAGCATCGGCCCGAACGGCACCGCGAGCAGCAGCAGCGCGAACAGCGGCGCGAAGCTGAGATTGTAGAAGGGTGCGCCGACCGACATCTTGAAATCGGCGAGCATCTCCATCGCGAGCGGATAAAGCGTGCCGAACAGCACCACGGCGCAAGCCACCGTGAGCAGCAGATTGTTCAGCACCAGCGCGCCCTCGCGCGAGATCGGTGCGAACAGGCCGCCCTGCTTCAGCGAGGTGGCGCGGCCCGCGAACAGCGAGAGGCTGCCGCCGATGAACAGGCAGAGGATCAGCAAAATGAACACGCCGCGGGTCGGATCGGTGGCGAAGGCGTGCACCGAGGTGATGACGCCCGAGCGCACCAGGAAGGTGCCGAGCAGCGACAGCGAGAAGGTCAGGATCGAGAGCAGGATGGTCCAGACCTTCAGCGCGTTGCGCTTCTCCATCACCAGCGCCGAATGCAAGAGCGCGGTGCCGGCGAGCCACGGCATCAGCGAAGCGTTCTCCACCGGATCCCAGAACCACCAGCCGCCCCAGCCGAGCTCGTAATAGGCCCAATACGAGCCCATGGCGATGCCGAGGGTCAGGAAGATCCAGGCGACCAGCGTCCAGGGCCGCACCCAGCGCGCCCAGGCCGCATCGATCCGTCCCTCCATCAGCGCCGCGATCGCGAAGGAGAACGAGATCGAGAAGCCGACATAGCCGAGATAGAGCATCGGGGGATGCACGGCGAGACCGATGTCCTGAAGCACGGGATTGAGATCGCGTCCTTCGATCGGCGGGCTGGCGATGCGCAGGAAAGGGTTCGATGTCATCAGGATGAAGAGGTAGAACGCGCTGGCGACCCAGGCCTGCACAGCCAGCACATGCGCGCGCAGCGAGAGCGGCAGATTATTGCCGAAGCTGGCGACCAAGCCGCCGAACAGCGCGAGGATCAACACCCACAGCAGCATCGAGCCTTCATGGTTTCCCCACACGCCGGTAATCTTGTAGAGCAGCGGCTTCATCGAGTGGGAATTCTCGTAGACGTTGGCGACGGAGAAATCCGAGTTCACGTGCAGCATCACCAGCGCCGTGAACGAGGCGCCGACGAACAGCAGCTGAGCCAGTGCGGTCGAGCGCGCCACGTTCATCAGGGCGGCGTCGCCAAGGCGCGCGCCGATCAGCGGCACGACGGACTGGATCAGTGCGAGGGCGAGCGCCAGCACCAGCGCGTAATGTCCTGATTCCGCGATCACCGCACCGCTCCCTGCGGATTGCCCTGCGCGGTCGTCGCCGCGGGGGTGGCAGCGCCAGAAGCTTGGGTGCCGGAACCTTGGGGACCGTAATCGTCCTTCCAGTGCCCCTGCTTCTTCAGGGCATCGGCGACGTCCTTGGGCATGTAGGTCTCGTCGTGCTTGGCAAGGACGGTATCGGCCTTGAACACGCCGTTGGCATCGAGTGCGCCTTCCGCGACGACGCCCTGCCCTTCGCGGAACAGATCGGGCAGAATGCCTTTGAAGGCGACCGGCAGCTTGGCGTTGCCGTCGGCGACCTCGAACGTCACCGCAAGATTGTCGCCGCGCTGGAGCGAGCCGGGCTGCACCAGGCCGCCGAGGCGAAACCGCTTGCCGGGCTCGACATGCTTCTCGGCGACCATGGTCGGGGTCGAGAAGAACACGATGGAGTCGCGCAGCGCGTTGAGCACCAGCGCGGCCGCGAGCGCGAGCACGGCGAGCGATCCGCCGATGATGGTCATACGTCGCTGCTTGCGCGTCATGGCGTATCCGTTCTCCGCATCTGTCGTCCCGAAATCATCCGCCGATCCCGAGAGTCTTCAGGCCTTCGTTGAGCTGGCGCAGCCGCTCGGCGTTGCTGGCAACCGCCTGCCGGGCATCGGCCGAAGCGCCCATTGCCTTGTCCCGCTCGCCCATCACCAGATAGGCGCGCACCAGACGCAGCCAGCCCTCGACATCGTCGCCGTTCTGTTTCAGCCGCGTCGCCAGACGATCGACCATGCCGCGCACCATGGCGTTGCGATCGGTTTCGGCCATGTCCTTGGAGGCAGCAATCGTCTCGTCGGACAGCGCCGGCAGCGTGCCGCCCCCACCGACCCGCGCCAGCGAGGACTGCACCAGGGCACGCCACGGCGCATCCGCAGGCGCTTTCGCAAGCAGCGCGCGCCAGATATTGGCCGCGTCGTCCTTGCGGCCGTCCTGCTCGGCGGCAAGGCCCAGAAAGTAATTCGCCTTGGGATCGTCGGCGTTCAAGGCGTGTGCGCGCTCGAATTCGGCCTTGGCCTCGGCGGTCACCACGCCGCCGGCGGCAGCCGAGATCGCTTCGCCGAGATCGGACCTGCGCTCCGCGCTTTCGCCATTGTAGGTGAGCGAGTTGCGATAGGCGCGCACCGCGTCGTCGAAGCGGCCGAGCCGCTCCAGAACCGGCGCGAGCACGTTCCAGCCGCGCCCGTCCGTCGGATTCTTCTCAAGATGCTGCTCGACCTGCACGACGAGGTTCTCGAGCGACTGCGCCATGCCACCCCCGCGCTCCCGCTGCGCAAGGGGAAAGTCCTGCAGCCGGGGCGAGCCGAGTGGCATGTAGACGCCGGCCGCGATGAGCGGCAGTCCGGCAAGCGCCAGCACGGCCGCCGCACGGCGCCATATGAGGTTCGACTTCGGCGCCGTTGCCGGCTCGCTGGCCGCCGCCGCGAGCAGCCTGCGGCTGACCTCGACGCGCGCAGCCTCCGCCTCCGGCGCCAAGATCAACCCTGCGGCGAGATCACGCTCAATTTCGGCGAGCTGGTCCTTGTAGACCGCGACCTCGCTGCCCTGATCTTGTGCGCGGCTGGTGCGGCCAAGCGGCAAGAGCACGGCGAAAATGGCCGCGACCGTCATCAGCGCGAACACGAACCATAGCGTCATCTGGCAAGCTTCCGGCGGCGCCCGAACCGCGCCTGTAGGTGCCTTTACACCACGGCCGGACGATGCGGCAATTGACAATTGTCAAGGCGGCGCAACCGCATGTAGTGCCGAAAAGGTGAAAATCCAACGGCTTAGCCGATCTCGAAGTCGATACTTTGCGCGGCCTGCTCGCCGTGCCCGTCGAAGGCCTTCAGGAAGTATGTTCCGGGCTTGATTGCATCCGGCAATCTGATGCGCAGCGCTCCGACCGGAACCCGAGATGCAACCCTGGTGGCGGTCTCGGGCAGCTGCCGATCGCTGACCTTCTCGACCAGCACCACCTTGGCTCCAACCATCAGCCGTTGATACTTGGCAACGATGACGCGGTTCTCAATTTCAATCGAGCTGATGACCGGTTTCATGCGCCTACAGATGGAAATTTTCAGACTTGCACCCGCGAAAGTACGGTGCGCCATCAGTGTCGTCAACTTCAAATTGTGATCAGGAAAAATGCGCGCCGATCAGCCTGCGCGCGACGATTTGCGCTCGCCCGTGAGTGCATTTTCGGCGGCCCGGCTCATCAATGAGGCGTAATCGTCGCCGAACAGCACCTGGCAGAAGCGGATCGCGGCCTGCACCTGCTGCTGCCGATAGGTGCGGACCTTGTGATCGGCGGCACGCAGCGACTGCACCAGCTGCTCGGTCGACCGTTCCACATATTGCTGGAGATCGGAGAAGGTACGCAGCGTCACCTCGTTGATCGCAAGCTCGCTCGCATAGTTGCGGCACGTCGCGACGAAGTCGATCAGTGCCACCGTTTCCTCGACTTCGGTGCTGTCGATCCGCGCGCCCGGCGGAATGTCCTTTTCGGGGCGCTGGCGCAGGATGCGACGGACGCGGCCGGGAACGCTGTCGATCTCGGACTGCAGCGCATTGGAGATGTCGGCCCGGATCGACGTCAGTTGCTTGCCCCAGGTCGAATCGTTGCGCAGGTCGAGCTCGGTGCGCAGTCCGCGCACGCCGTCGTGCAGCGTCTTGAGGTTGCCGGCAACATTGTCGAAATGGCCGCGCTTGATGTCCATGCGCAGGACCGCGGCGACGCAGGACAAATCGTGCAGGGCCATCGTGACGGCCATACCGTAGGGCGTCGCCGCGACGCGGATCTCGTCATCGGACGCCGCTATCTTGACCGCAAGGCGGATGATCTGCCAGGGCGCGGTCATCCGCTGCACGACGATCGACAAGGCGAAAGGCAGCATCTGCGGCGTCTGAAGTGCCGGAATGTTGAGCGCCGACGTCACCGAGGCGATCTGGGAATCCCCGAAGGCCCGCAAGGTGCGCGGTAATTTCTCGTTCAATGTCGCAATGGCGTCCCGGACCTGGAGCACCGCACCGATCGAATAGAGATCCTCGATCACGTTGGGCGGTCCGACCCGGGCCAGCGCTCGCGACTTGTCGCCGCCGCCCGGCCCCGTCAGCTCGAAGATGGCGTCCGCGGCCACCGCCTGAAGCTTCTGCGCCAGGGCTTCGACCTGCCCAGCACTGTCCGCCGGCATGCGCGCCAGCGCCGCCTCGAATTCGTTCACCTTGTCCGGTGCGCCGTCACGGCCAAGCCACTGCCAGATCGGCTGCAGCGAGGAGCGGCGAATCTGGCCGGCCCTGACAGGAGTGCCCGCTTCGATGAGGAACGGTTCCAACACCTGGAATAGGAGCCGCGACAGATCGTCCGTGCGCGGCGGCAAAGCCTCGTCGGCCTCGCTCTTGCGGACGATCTTGCGCAGCTGCTCGAGCACGAGGGTGGCCACCGCCGTGTCCTGGCCGCGCTCCAGCGCACGCTCGAACTCCCGCATCAGCAGTGCCTGCGACTGCGGCGGGAGCTGCGCGAGATATTCCCTCAGCCGCTCGATCGATGTCTGGCTCATGCGCCCGGGTAATGCACGGTAAAATGGCGGACATGGGATGGGTTCGGCGCGATCATAGGGGGTCCCCACTTAAGAAGCCGTTTAGGAAGCTGCCTCGAATGCCTCCCATGCTTCGCTCGAGGAGCCTCAGCTGCGCCGGAAATTGTCGTCGAAACAAGGGATTATAGCCCGGGAAGAACCAGCTCGGCGCGCAGACCCCCAGTCGGGGCGCTGCCGAGCGAAAGGCTGCCACCATAGAGGGCCGCGAGGTCGGTCACGATCGACAGCCCCAGTCCCGACCCGGGCTTGGACTCGTCGAGGCGCTTGCCGCGCCGGGCGACCTGGGCGCGCTCGGCTTCCGACAGGCCACGGCCGTCGTCGTCGACGATGACCCGCAAACGCGGGCCGGCGCCGGCCCGCTGTGGCGGCTCGACGAGGACATCAATGAGGACGCGCGAGGCCGCCCATTTGCAGGCATTGTCGACGAGATTGCCGACCATCTCCTCGAGATCCTGCCGCTCGCCCCGGAACTTGGCGGATGGATCGGCCTTGGCCTCGACCACGATGCCGCGGTCGCGATGGATCTTCTCCATGGTCCGCCGCAGTCCCTCGATGGCAGGCGCCACCTCCGTCACGGTCGCGACCACCGAGACCCGTGCCGCGATGCGGGCGCGCTCCAGATGATGGGCGACCTGATCACGCATCACATCCGCCTGCTCCATCACCTTCTCCGCGAACGGATCGGCGGCATGCGCGCTGGCTTCGTTGACGATGACCGAAAGCGGCGTCTTGATCGCATGAGCGAGATTGCCGACATGGGTGCGCGCCCGCTCGACGATCTCGCGATTGGCGTCGATCAGCGCGTTGGTCTCGCGCGCCAGCGGCGCGATCTCGACCGGGAATTCACCCTCGAGCCGTTCCGCCCGCCCGGAGCGGATGTCGGCGATCGCGTCCGAGATGCGCTTGAGCGGTGCAAGGCCGAAACGGACCTGGAACACGGTCGTCAGCAGCAGCACGATGCCGAGCGCCGTGAAGGTGCCGCCGAGATAGTAGTCGAAGCTGCGTGTCTCGTCGAAAATCTCGGTATCGTCCCCGGCGACGCTGACCAGAAATTTGCCGTCGGCACCGAGATCGACCGGCCGTTCCACCATGCGCAGATTCTGCCCTTCCGGCCCGTCGACATAGGCGAGGCGGATGCCGGCGGCGGTGAGCTCGGCACCCTGCTCTTCGAGCTTCGGTAGCTTCTTGTCCCAAAGCGAGCGCGAGGAGCGCACTTCCGGCTTTTCGGTGTCGGTCCGCGTGATCTGCCAGTACCAGCCGGACAGCGGCAGGTCGAACAGGGGCTCGCCAAGCGACTGGAACTGGCGGTCCGGCGGCTCGTCGGGCGTTGCGACCTCGGCGATGAGGGTGCGCAGATAGAGATTGAGCCGGCGGTCGAAGGCGCGCTCGGTGGCGTTCTTGTAGACCGACGACAGCACCACGCCTGTGATGGCCAGGATCACCACGAGCCAGGCGGTCGCCGACAGGAACAGTCGGTTCGCAAGCGAGCTAGCGGCCATCGGAATGATCCCGGGCGGCGCAGGATGGCAGGTGGTCGGACGTCATGACCGGACCAAGGGCCCTGTTCGGCCTCCCGTCAAGCCAAGATACTTCAAAGGCCGGAACGCCTCAGGCGCCCGGGGCCGGCGGCGGGGTCAGGAGATAGCCCAGGCCGCGGACGGTCTGGATGATGTCGACGTCGAGCTTCTTGCGGATGCGGCCGACGAAGACCTCGATGGTGTTGGAGTCGCGGTCGAAATCCTGGTCGTAGAGATGCTCGACCAGCTCGGTGCGCGAGACCACCCGCCCGGAATGGTGCATCAAGTAGGCCAGAAGCCGATATTCGTGCGAGGTCATCTTGATGGGATTGCCCGACACGCTGACCCGGCCGGTTCGGGTGTCGAGCGTAACCGGGCCGCAGGTCAATTCGCTCTGGGCATGGCCGGTGGAGCGGCGCAGCAGGGCGCGGATGCGCGCCAGCACCTCCTCGAGGTGGAACGGCTTTGCGACGTAGTCGTCGGCGCCGGCATCGAAGCCCTGCACCTTGTCGCTCCAGCGGTCGCGTGCAGTGAGGATCAGGACCGGCATGGTGCGGCCGTTGCGGCGCCAGGCTTCCAGCACCGAGATGCCGTCCTTCTTCGGCAGGCCGATATCGAGCACCACGGCGTCATACGGCTCGTTGTCGCCGAGATAGTGCCCCTCCTCCCCGTCGAAAGCCCGATCGACGACATAGCCGGCGTCGGTCAGCGCCTTGGTGAGCTGGCGATTGAGATCGGGGTCGTCCTCAACAACGAGCAGGCGCACGCTTCTCTCCAAGGATAGGCTGCAAGAACAGGCGACATGAACACCGCCACAGATGAGCAATTCCGGCGTGAACTGAATATGAACGCAGGGAACCGGGCTACGTTACTTTTTGGTCATATACGACCCGGCGCGCGCAAATGCGACTGCGCCCACCATGCCGCCGGAGGAGCCGATGGCATGGTGGGCGCAACGTGCCGCATCGCGCGGCGAGCCGGAAGGTGCCGGCGTGCTGATCCGGCCGTCAGGTCCGGAAGAACACGAACCAGACGACGGCGAGGATCAGGATCGCAAGCCCGGTCGAGATGGCGAGCAGCGCCGCCACCGATGGTCCGGGCTCGCCCTGGCGTGCCTCGGTCGGAGTTTCGACGATCCGGTTCTGCTCTCGCCTGGTTGCCATGGTGACCTCGATCTGTGGCTGTCGCGTCGGATGGCCGCGACCTCCTCGGCGATGAATTGCCGGGGCAACGCGTCATCTCGGGCGATGTTCCGGTCCAGCAAACACGGCGCAGGCGGCGATTAACGCCGTTGCAAGATTCCGCGCCGGCGGTTGCTATGATTCGCAACTGGGCGATGGTATCCTCAAAGCTTGTCCGCTGTTGCGTCTGGAGTAGCCCATGGCCCCCCGCGCCAATTGGAAGGGTTTTCTGCGTCTGTCGCTCGTGACCTGCCCGGTCGCGCTCTATCCGGCCACTTCGGATACGGAGAAGGTTTCGTTCAACCAGATCAACCGCAAGACCGGCCACCGCATCAAGTATCTCAAGGTCGATGCCGAGACCGGCGACGAGGTGACGTCCGAGGACATCGTCAAGGGCTACAAGGTCGACACCGACACTTATATCGAGGTCACCAAGGACGAGCTGGACGACATCGCGCTCGATTCCACCCACACGATCGAGATCGACGAGTTCGTGCCCAAGGCCGACATCGACAACCGCTATCTGATCCGCCCCTACTACCTCGTGCCGGACGGCAAGGTCGGCCACGACGCCTATGCGGTGATCCGCGAGACCATCCGCAGCATGGACAAGGTCGCGATCGGCCGCGTGGTGCTGACGAACCGCGAGCACATCATCGCGCTGGAGCCGCTCGAGAACGGGCTGATGGGCACGCTGCTGCGCTACCCCTACGAGGTCCGCAGCGAGAAGGAATATTTCGACGACATCCAGGACGTGAAGCTGACGAGGGACATGCTCGACCTCGCCAAGCACATCGTCGAGAAGAAGTCCGGCGCGTTCGAGCCCGAGCTGTTCGAGGATCATTACGAGACCGCTCTGATCGATCTCATCAACAAGAAGCGCAGCGGCATGCCGATCACCGCCAAGGCCGCACCGAAGACCGGCGGCAACGTCATCAGCTTGATGGACGCGCTGAAGAAGAGCATCGCGAACGAGAAGGACGCGGCCCCCGTGGCGAAGGTCGCCAGGGACACGGACAAGGAGACCGCCAAGGACACCAAGGCCAAGAAGCCGAAGAAGCGCGTCGAGGGCCAGCGCGAGATGCTGCTGCCGATATCAGGCAAGGGCGGCAAGGACGCTGCGGCGAAGGCTGCGACCACGCCGAAGAAGGCCGCCGACAAGCCGGTGCGCGCGCCGGCGCGGGCAAAGAAGGCCGGCTGACAGCACCACGCCCCGCGATCACGCCGTGATGTCTCTCCTCGCCGATCGGCCGGCCTGACATGCCCTGGTCGACGACGTTCGACGATCCCGTCCGCGTGAGCAACAAGCGCAAGCTGCTCACGCTTCAAGAAGCCGCCGACTACATCATGGAGCTGCCCGAGGACGCCCAGCACGAGGCGCATTGGCAGACCGCGATCGAGACCTTGATCAATGCGGCCGAGACCGGCGGCGGCTGGGTGATGTTCGCCCGCATCGCGATGTTGCGGGCGCTGAATACGGACGGCCGGCGCGGATGAGCGCGATCGAGACATCCTTGCCTATTCGTTGACGAACAGGCTCAACAATCGGTTAAGCGGTCAAGCCAATGGGGGCAATGCACCGGGCTGTCGGTTTGACTTCATTTGAACGGATCGACGGAACCCTAATTTAATGAATGCCGTCGTACGAGGTAAGGTGCGATCGCCGTGTTTTGGCGCGCTCGAAGATTTATTCGATCGATTTGCAAGTCCGATAACGACGCGACCATCCATCGGATCGGATGAACAGGAGTTGGCAATGCGTCTGCTTAGGTCCTTCCTTGCCGATGAGAATGGCGCAACCGCAATCGAGTACGGCCTGATCGCCGCAGGGATCGCTCTGGCAATCGTGACCATCGTCAACAGCACGGGCGCTGCGCTGCTCAACAACAAGTTCAACTCGGTCAGCACGGCGATGAAGTAACCGCCGGCCAACGGCCTGCGCAGCGGCTGCCCGCCGGAGCGGCGGGCCATGATCTGGGTCAACAGCATCGGGACGGCGACGTCTAAGCATGGAGGTCCGACTCCCTGCTGCCGGCCCGTCCATGCATCCAGACCTTCCGCATTCCCAACTGAAGATCCGCCGCGTCCGCCTCGACACCGGCCGTGAGAACGTCGTCGTCGTCTCGAGGCGCTCCAAGGCGCTGCGCGCGGAGATCTTCCGCGGTTTCAGCCGCGTCGAGCTTCGTCAGGGCGGCAAGGTTCTGCTGGCGACCCTGCTGATCACGGACGACGATACGCTCGCGGCTCCCGACGAGATCGGCCTCTCCGAGCCTGCGTTCCGGCGCTTCGCCGAAGCGGTCGGATCGGAGGTCACGGTCAGGCCCGCCTCGCCTCCGGAGAGCCTGGAAGCGGTGCGTGCGAAGATCCGCGGACGAACTCTGAGCCAGGCCGAGATCGGCGCGATCATCAGCGACCTTGCCCATTATCGCTACTCCGACATGGAGATCGCCGCCTTCCTGATAGGGTCGGCGAGCTTCATCACCAGCGACGAGCTGCTCGCCCTCACGGGGGCCATGGCGCAGGCCGGCACGCAATTGGTCTGGCCGACCCCTGTCGTCGTCGACAAGCATTGCATCGGCGGCATCCCCGGCAACCGCACCTCGATGGTGGTGGTGCCGATCGTCGCCGCGCATGGCCTGCCGATCCCGAAGACCTCCTCGCGCGCGATCACCTCGCCGGCCGGCACCGCCGACACGATGGAGGTGCTGGCGCGGGTGAATATCTCCGTCGAGGAGATGAAGGCGATCGTCTCCTCCTGCAACGGCTGCCTGATCTGGGGCGGGCACGTGAACCTGTCGCCGGCCGACGACGTCCTGATCTCGGTCGAGCGCCCGCTGAGCCTGGATACTCGCGAGCAGATGGTCGCGTCCATCATGTCCAAGAAGATCGCGGCAGGCTCGACCCATCTGCTGATCGACATTCCGGTCGGGCCGACCGCGAAGGTCACCGGCGGCGTCGAGGCCATGCGGCTGCGAAAGCTGTTCGAATTCGTCGGCGACCGCTTCGGCCGGACGGTCGAGGTGATCACGACCGACGGCAGCCAGCCGATCGGCAACGGCATCGGGCCGGTGCTGGAGGCCAACGACGTCATGGCGGTGCTCGGCAACGACAAGGATGCGCCGCGCGATTTGCGCGAGAAGTCGCTCCGGCTCGCCGCCCATCTCTTGGAATACGATCCCAAGCTGCGCGGCGGGGCCGGCTATGCCCGGGCGCGCGAACTGCTGGATAGCGGCGCGGCACTGAAGCAAATGCAGAAGATCATCGACGCACAGGGCCCCTCGACATGCAGCAACGAGCTCGGACCGCTCAGCTTCGACGTCGAGGCGAGGCATGATGGCATCGTGTCCGCGATCGACTGCCTGCGTCTGAACCGCCTCGCCCGCACCGCCGGCGCGCCGCTCGACAAGGGCGCAGGCATCCGCCTGTTCAAGAAGATCGGCGACCGCGTCGAGCAGGGCGAGCCACTCTATCGCGTCTACACGTTCGGCCGGTCGGAGCACGATTTGGCGGCCAGCGCGACTGCGGCCGACAACGGCTATGCGATCAACGGCAAGTCCCTCGGAGAATGACAGATGAGCATCACCGTTCGATTTTGCGGTGCCACCCGCACCGTGACCGGCTCGAGCTATCTGTTCCAGACCGCAAGCGGCTGTTTCCTGGTCGATTGTGGATTGTTCCAGGGCCAGAAAACGCTGAAGGAGCTCAATTACCGCGCCTTTCCGTTTCGCCCCGCCGACATCGACGCGGTGCTGCTCACGCATGCTCACATCGACCATAGCGGTCTGTTGCCGAAGCTCGTGCGCGCGGGCTTCGAGGGGCCGATCCTGGCGACGCGCGGCACGATCGACCTCTGCTCCTACATGCTGCCCGATGCCGGCAACATCCAGGAATCGGAGGTCAAGCAGCTCAACCGGCGCAATGCTTCGCGCGGGCGCAAGGAGGTCGAGCCGATCTACACGCAGGCCGATGCGATCGCATCGCTGCGATCGTTCCGCGCCGTCGACTACGAACGCTGGACCGACGTGATCCCCGGCGTCCGCGCACGCTACTGGAACGCCGGCCATTTGCTCGGCTCCGCCTCGATCGAGCTCGAAATCGCCGAGCAAGGCGCGGCGCGGCCGCTGCGCGTGCTCGTCTCCGGCGATGTCGGGCCGGAGGCCAAGCTGCTCCAGCCCGATCCCGAAGCGCCGAGCGATTTCGACTACGTCATCTCGGAATCGACCTATGGCGACCGCGTGCGCGAGGCCACGACACCTGCGCTTCGCCGCAAGCACCTCGCGGCCGAGGTGCGCGATGCCGCGGCGGCCGGCGGCGCGCTGCTGCTGCCCGCCTTCGCGGTCGAGCGCACCCAGGAGCTGATCGTCGATCTCGTCGACCTGATGGAGCACCGCGAGATTCCGACGGCGCCGATTTTCCTTGATTCACCGCTCGCGATCCGCGCGACCGAAGTGTTCCGCCGCCATTCCGAGAGCCTCGATCCGTCGGTCGACGCCACGCGCCTGCTCAACTCGCCGCATCTGAAATTCACCGAGACCGCGGACGAGAGCAAGGCGATCATGCGTCTGTCCGGATTTCACATCATCATCGCCGCGAGCGGCATGTGCGATGCGGGCCGGATCCGCCATCATCTGAAGCGCTGGCTGTGGAACGAGCGCGCGACCGTGCTTCTGGCCGGCTTCCAGGCCAACGGCACGCTCGGCCGCTTCCTTCAGAACGGGGCCAAGGCCGTCCGCATCCAGGGCGACGAGATCAAGGTCGCTGCCCGCATCCGCATGATCGACGAATATTCGGGCCATGCCGACGGAGCCGGCATGGCCAGCTGGATCGCGGCGCGTCGTCCCATCGCGCGCGGGCTGTTCCTGGTCCACGGCGAGGAAGCGGCGGTTGCGGGCCTGGCCGAGCGCGTCGCCGAGCGCATTATTCCCGCGGCCAGGATCTACCAGCCGATGCTGGACGACACTTTCGAGCTCGCGGCACCCGAACCGCGCGTGCTCAACGCCGATCGTCGCCGGCGACTGTCGCCGGAGGCCGTGACGCGTCTCGACTGGCACAACGAGATGTCCGAGCTGATGCTCGACATCAACGATCGCGTCGCAGCCGCCGCCGACGACCGCGCCCGCGGCGTCATCATCCGAAGGCTGCGGCGGGCGCTGCAGGAAACGGCGTAGCGCCGGCGGAAACAATAATCCGGATTGCGCCTCGCTTCATCCAGGCTACGGCGCTTTGACGGCCCTCTGGGTGCTGATATTCTCCGGCGGAACGGGCTCGACGAGCCATGCTGTCAATCGATCAACCAGCGCTGCCGAGAGAATGCGGATGAGACGCGTGATGCTCCTGACGATCGGCCTCATGCTTGTCGGCGCCTGGTCGCACGACAGCGCCAGAGGCCAGACTTCGGTCCCGCCGCCGGTTTCGCTTGCTCGGCCCGATGCAGCGCCGCCACGCCCGGGTGCCACCAAGCCCGCCCGGGTAACGACGAACGGAACTCCAGCAGCGACGTCCAGCAGGGAGCCTTCCGTGATTGGCCGGCCTCAACCGAATCCGGCCGCCGACTACGATGGCTTCAGCGTCGGCACCGTCGATGACCTTGGCACGCCGAGCCGCGTGACGCCGGCCGTGCGTTCACGCGCAGCAAGGGACGCCAGGTCCAATCCGGATGGTCTCGATCAAGAAGATGAGGCGTTGAAGCGAAAGCTGATGATCTGCCAGAGCTGCAAATAGCAGAGCAATCGGATATGACTTGTGGCGGCGGCCTGCGCGCACGCCTCGTCCTTCGAGACGGCGCTGACGCGCCTCCTCAGGATGAGGCTAGTCAGCATCAGTGCTCGTTGAAATGGCTGCCGCGCACTCCGCCCTCATCCTGAGGAGCCCGCCCATAGCGGGCGTCTCGAAGGATGGCCGCCGGGGAAACTCCCAAATGCGATAGCCCTGCTGCAAAGAGGGATGTAAGCACAGCTTCAGATGCCGCGCCCATCCCGCTCGAATTCGTCCTTGCGAATCTTCAGGTTTTCGCGCCGCTGCTCCTATCCTTGAGGGCGGCCAGCAACTCTTTTCCGAGCGCTCCGGCAGAGGCGGGGTTCTGGCCCGTGATGAGCCGGCCATCGACGACGACGTGAGGTTGCCAATTGGCCGCGGACGAGTACTCGGCACCCTCTGCCCTCAACGCATCCTCGAGCTCGTAAGGTACGTCATCGCGCGCATAGTCGTACTCTTCCTTCTTCGAAAAGGATGTCAGCTTCTTGCCGCGCACGAACGGGACGCCATCGCCGAGGTCGACGCCAAGCAGCGCGCACGGCCCGTGACAGACAGCGGCGACGAGCTTGCCGGTGCTCCAGGCTCGCACAACGGCACTTTGGACCGCCGCATTGCGCTGGATGTCCACCATGGGACCAAGACCGCCGGGTATCAGGATGGCGTCGTAGTCGGCGGCATCCACCTCGGATAATTTACGGCTGTGATTCAGGCGGCGAAAGGCTTTGCTGGCGAGGAAATCCTTCTGAGCAGGATCTTTCTCGTCATATGCATCGTAAGGCGTCCACCCCCCGGCCGGCGACGCGAACTCCACCGCGATCCCAGCCTTGTCGAGCACCTCGAAAGGATGGGCAACCTCGGCGAAAAAGAAGCCGGTCTTGCGACTATGCGGTCCGATCACGGCTGCGTTGGTGACAATGAAGAGGACGTGTTGGGTCATGGTTTTCTCCTTTCGATAATGCTATCTGGGATCGCCTTGCCGCGGTGCGGAGACCGCCTCAATTCGGACAGGGCTGTCCGGCCGCGCCCCACATCGCCATGTCCTTGACGTGATCCTCGAAGGTGCCGGGCGGCGTTGAGCGGCCGGCTCCGGGCGCCCAGCCGCGCGGGATGAAGCCGCTCAGCGAGGCATCGTGCCGCAAATGCCCGACGAGACCAGCGGCGTCGCGACCGCCGTTGCGCTTGGGATCTTTCATCTGCGCGCAGATCTCGGCGCCGCTCTTGCCGAACCAGATGAAAGCCACCGGGGCGAGCTGCCAATCGATGCCGGCGCGCGGCGGCGACGGCGCCGGCTCGTTCGCCTGGGTCGAGGTCATGTGGCAGGTCGAGCACGGGATCGCTTCCGCTCCGATGCGGCTCTCGCCGCCATGGATGTTCATGCCATGCGGGCGAGGCTTGGTTTCGCCGGCCGGCGTCCAGATCGGTATCGCCTTGGCATCGACATGGCAGTTGGCACACCGTGGATGGGTCACGACGGCTTCGATCCGCTTCCACGCCTCCAGCCCCTCGGCGCGGCTGACGCTACCGGGCGGCAGCAGGTCCTTGGCGGCCTCGTCCTTCGCGGCGACGATCCCGGTCAGGGCGGCGACGGCCGACGCTGCCAAGACCAACGCGATCAGAGATCTCTGCATGGCGTGTCTCACACGAAATCGATGAACTTGTTGAAGGGCATTTCGCGGATGCGCTTTCCGGTCGCCGCGAAGATCGCATTGGCAAGCGCAGGCGCGGCGGGTGGCACCGGCGGCTCTCCGAGGCCCCTCACCTTCGGATCGTTCTCGAGCCCGCGAACTTCGATGACCGGGCATTGGTGGATCCGCATCGCCTCATGGTGATTGTAATTGGTCTGCTGCGCCGCGCCTTTTGAGTAGGTGATTTCGCAATTGATCGCGTGGCCTAGGCCCCAGACGACGCCGCCCTGGACCTGGTTCTCGAAATTGACGGGATCGATCACCTTGCCGACGTCGACCGCGACCCAGACCTTGTCGATCCGGATGCCACGGTCCGTCGCCGTCACCTCGACGACCTCGGCAACCGGTGTCCCGAACGACTCGACGAAGGCGACGCCGCGGCCCCTGCCGTTGCCGAGCGGCCCCTTCCAGGTCGACATCTCCGCGACCGTCTCCAGCAGCTTGCGATAATGCGGCACATTGCACATCGCGATGCGCGCCTTCATGGGATCGAGGCCGGCTGCGTGGATCAATTCGTCAATGAAGCTTTCGGTGAAGAAGCCGGCCGTGGACGCTCCCACGGAGCGCCAGGTGGTGCACGGCGACAGCCCTTGCGCCTCGTAGCTGATGGCGCGGAAGTTGGGGATGTCGTAATAGACGTTCCACGTGCCGGCGGCCAATTGAGGATCGGGATCCTTCGAGGGTGCACCCATGCGCTCGAGCAGTCCCTTGAACGGCGCCGTCGATGCCAATTGCAGGTCGGTCGCAACGATCTTGCCGTTGGCGACGCTTCCCCTGTGACGCGCGATCGCAATCTGCCGCGGAATATCCTGAAGGAAATCCTCCTCGCGCGAGAAGACGAGCTTGATCGGCGTCCCGCGCATCTGATTGGCGATCTCGGCGAGCACGCGGACGTTCTCGAATTCGAGACGATGGCCGAAGCTTCCGCCGGTCCATTGATTGTGGAAGGTGACCTGCTCCGGCTTGAGGCCGATAGCGTTCGCCGCGATGGCTTGCACCGCCTGCGGGCTCTGATGGCCAACCCAGATTTCCATGCCCTTGTCGGTGACGAGGCCGATCCCGTTCAGCGGCTCGAGCGGCTGATGCGCCACGTAAGGGGCGCGATATTCGGCTTCGACGAGCTTGCCCGTCTTCAGGCCGGCTCCGACGTCGCCGATCGTCCGCCACTCCTTGCCGAGGAATTCGGGCTTGAACGATGATTCCAGCACTTTCCAATGATCGGCCTGCTCGGCGGGATAGGCCGAAGGCGCCCACTCGCAAGCGATGGCGTCGACGGCTTTCATCGCGTACCAGCTGTTGGTGGCGATCACCGCAACGCCGTTCTTGATCTCGAGGATCTTCTTCACGCCCGGCATCGCGCGCGCCTTGCTGGCGTCGTAGGATTTCAGCGGCTGTCCCTTGCCGGGGTTCAGTTTGACGGAGGCGTAGAGCATGCCCTCCATCTTCAGGTCGATGCCGAATTGCAGTTCGCCCATCACTTTGGCGCGCACGTCGAGGCGCGTCATCGGCTTGCCCAGCATGCGCCATGTCGAGGGATCGCGCGGCTGCGCATCGAGCACCGGCGGAATTCTTGCGGCCTCGGCCGCCAGTGAGACGTACGGAATTTTGCTTCCGTCAGGCAGGATCACGTGGCCGGATTGCGTGCGGATGTCGGCGACGGCGACGCCCGAACGTTTGGCCGCAGCTGCCTTCAACGTCTCACGCGCAACTGCCCCTGCCACGCGCAGCTTGTCATAGGTGTCCGGGATCGTGCTCGAGCCGCCCGTCATCTGCAGGCCGGATTTTCGAAGACTTTCCAGCGCAGCAGCGCGTGCCGCTTCGGCCTCAGGACTCTGGTCCGCGGCCAGGAACGGCGCCAGTTCCTCCTTGAATCCGGTGTTGAAGTAAGCGGGACTCGGGCCGGCGAAGCGGACTTCGAACTGGCCGGGGTCGAGGTCCATCTCTTCGGCGATCATGATCGGCTGCACCGACCCGACGCCCTGGCCGATGTCGGCGTGTTGCGCGATCAGCGTGATCTTGTCGGGGCTGATCTCGACCCATGGATTGAAGGTGACGGAATTCGGGCCGAGTCCGGCGGCCAGCGGATTGCCATCGGCACTCGGCGCGGCCGCTTCGGCCGGACCATAGGCACCGAAAACGATGCCACCGGCGACCGCGGCAGAACCGAACACGAAAGCCCGACGCGAAAGGGTTTGCATGTCGCCCATCTCACTTCTCCGCCATCTTGTTTGCGGCGGCCGCATGGATCGCCGCACGAATGCGCGGATAGGTGCCGCAGCGGCAGAGATTGCCGGACATCACCTGGTTGATCTGCTCGTCAGTCGGTTTTGGGATCGATGCAAGAAGCGAGATGGCCTGCATGATCTGACCGGTCTGGCAGTAGCCGCATTGCGGCACCTGATGCGCGATCCAGGCCTGCAAGACCGGATTTTGGTCCTTGTTGTGCAAGCCTTCGAGCGTGACGACCGATTTGCCCGCGACCTCGCCGATATGGGCCTGGCAGGACCGCACCGCCTTGCCGTCGATGTGAACGGTGCAGGCCCCGCATTGCGCGACCCCGCAGCCGTATTTGGCGCTGGTGATGCCCAGTTCGTCACGCAGCACCCACAACAGGGGCATCTCGGGCACGACGTCGACCTGGCGCTTGATCCCGTTCACCTTGAGCTCGATCATGCCGATATGTCCTCTCGCCTACCTGGTCGCTGCAACAGCAATGCTCGACGCCCATTGCGCCGTATTTCCGAATCCTGCTGGATCATGCGCAATCCCTGCGGAATGGCTTTCGAGCCAATCGGCTTTCACCTCGGCCTGGCCACAGCACAATTCGCGATACTGCCCCGGGGTGAGATTTGCGGCCTTGCGGAATACGCGCGTGAAATTGGCCTGCGAGCCGAAACCGAACTCCAGGGCAATCTCGACCAGCGACAGGTGGTCGCGCGCGAGCTCCTCTCGCGCGGCGTGGACGCGGCGATCGGTGACATAACGGTGCGGTGACAGTCCGGTCGCCTCGCGAAACAGCCGGGAAAAATGATAGGGGCTGAGGCAGGCTTGGGTCGCCAGATCCTCCAACCTGATATCGCTGCCGAGAGACGCCTCGATATAGTCCAGCACGCGCTGCAGGCGTCGCGCGTCGAGCGCCGGCGACTTGTCGGGCGCGCGCCAGCGGTCGATCGTGTAATTGCCCAGGAGATGCGCCGCGAGGGTGACCTGGATCCCCTCCACGAACAGCGCGTCGGTCGGGTGGCGCGGGCGATGGAGCAGATCGCGAAGCGGCGAGCAGATGTGGAAGAGCACCTGGTCCGCCAGGCCGTGAGCATAGGCGATCTCGACCTTGGCCGGATCGATGCCGAAATCCGCAAGCGCGCTGTGGTCAAGCAGTGTCGACGGCAGATAGAGATGAAGACATTCCATCCGGTCCGAAAGCTCGAGATGGCTCTCCTGCGTCCCCACGGGCACGAGATAAGTCATGCCCGGACGCGCGAGACTTTTCTGGATTTCGCCGTTGCCGGCACGGCACACCATGCCCCCGCCCGACAGCAGCATGACGAGCTCGGTGCAGATGGGAACGGGCGTTGCCTGACAGCCTGCCTCGAACTTGCGATGCTCGATGCTCAGCCCCGGCCAATCATTGACCCCCGCGAGCTTCTCGCTGTTCTTGTACTTGTGATCTCCATGCGTCACGAGCGCCATTACGACCTCCGCTTCGTTGCGGCGATTCCCGGCCCCGTATCGCGCGAGCGATCATTCCATCCGGTGGTGAGTTGCAGCCCCGGTCACTGCCACGCCGATCGCGAATTACTCACAAGCTGCGCCAGCGAAGTCCAGAGGCGGCACGGTTAAAAGAGGTAAAAGCCAGCCAAGGCAAAGGCTTGGCGCCAGACGTGTTCGGCTTCGCAAGCTTGATCTCCTCGCACCTCAGCAAGATGCGTGCGTCATCGCGCAGGAATCGGAAATATCGCAATGCGGGCGTGCGCTAGTGAAGGCGCACCAACGGTGATGTCGCCGTATAGAGGACAGGAGCCTGACATGAAGCCGCTTACCTCCGCGCTTGCCGCGTTGTCGATCGCAACCGCCGCCCCCGCGGCCGCGGCCGACAGGAATGTTTCGATTGTTCTCGTGCACGGCGCCTTCGTCGATGGCTCGGGCTGGAAGGACACCTACGGCATCCTCTCGGAGGCGGGCTATGAGGTGCTCGTCGTTCAGCAGCCGACGATCACGCTTCGCGACGATGTCGCCGAGACCGAGCGCGTGATCGCCAAGGCGCGGCATCCCGTCATTCTGGTCGGGCATTCCTATGGTGGGATGGTCATCACGGAAGCCGGCGACAATCCCAAGGTTCGCAGCCTGGTCTATCTCGCTGCCTTTGCTCCTGACGCCGGAGAGTCCGTCAGCACGCTGGCGGAAGCCCCGGTGCCCGCCGGCGAGCACAAAGCTCCGCTGGTCACCGAGGGCAATTATCTGCTCGTCGACCGCGCAAAATTCCCCACCTCTTTCGCGGCCGATGTCGACCCGGCCACGACCCGCTTCATGGGCGCCGCGCAGCTGCCCTGGGGATTGCAGGCGGTGCAGACCAAGGTCGATCGCGTGGCGTGGAAGACGAAGCCGACCTATTACATGGTGACGAGCGAGGATCGCATGATCCCGCCGACGGCACAGCGCACCATGGCCAAGCGTTCCGGCGCGAAGGTGACGGAGATGAAGAGCAGCCACGCCGTCATGCTGTCGCATCCGCGCGAGGTCGCGGCGTTCATCAGAAGCGCAGACACGTCAGCGACCGACTGAGATCGGCTGCGCCGCACACCGACGGACTTGGCCCTCGCAGACAAGGACTAGCAACATGGCCCTCAAGGATATTCTGCCGGGACGACTAGGGTTCGGCGCGGCGCCGCTCGGCAACATGTTCCGCGACATCCCGGAGCGGGAAGCGCTCGCGACGGTGAACGCAGCCTGGGACGACGGCATTCGCTATTTCGACACCGCGCCGTTCTACGGCGCGGGGCTTGCGGAGATCCGCATCGGCGCCGCACTCGCCGGCCGGCCGCGGAACGACTACGTGCTCAGCACCAAGGTGGGCCGCCTGATCCTGGACGAGATCGAGGACGTCGATGCCCGCGACCTCGGCGAGAAGGGCGGCGTATTCAGGTACGGCCGCCCGAACCGGATCGTGAACGATTATTCCCGGGACGGAACGTTGCGCTCGATCGAGGACAGCCTGAAGCGGCTCGCGACCTCCCACATCGACGTCGCTTTCGTGCACGACGTTGCGCAGGATTTCTACGGCGACGAGTGGCTCTCGGTGTTCGAAAGCGCCCGCAAGGGCGCCTTCAGGGCGCTCGACCGGCTGCGCGACGAAGGCGTGGTCAAGGCGTGGGGACTAGGTGTCAACCGGGTCGAGCCGATCGAGCTGCTGCTCGCGCTCGAAGAGCCGCGCCCCGACGGCTTCCTGCTCGCGGGCCGATACACGCTGCTCGACCATGCAAGGGCGCTGCAGCGGGTGATGCCGATGGCCGCCGAGCACGAGCTCGCGATCGTGGTCGGCGGCCCCTACAGTTCCGGCGCGCTCGTCGGCGGCCCGAACTTCGAATATGCGCCGGCGCCTCCCGAAATCTTCAAGAAGGTGGCGCGGATCAAGGCGATCGCAGACCGCTATCGGATCAGCATGAAGGCGGCCGGCCTGCAGTTCGCGCTCGCCAATCCCGTGGTTGCCGCCGTCATTCCCGGTGCGAGCCGCCCAAGCCGCATCGCCGAGGATCGCGCGGCGCTCGAGGAAGCCATCCCGGCGGAGTTCTGGCGCGAGCTGCGCTCCGAGGGGCTGGTCAGCCCCGCAGCTCCGCTTCCCGCCGCTGATTAACCAATCCACCGAACGACCAAGGAGAGCAACATGACAGATGAAACCGACAACACCACCGAGATGGGTCGCCGCGCCCTGCTCCAAACCGCCGGCGCCGCCGTCGTCACCGGCATCATAGCCGGCACGGCAATCGACGCACGGGCCGCGACACAGGATGGCGAGCGCGACGAGGCGCCGCTCGGGGCGCGGCTCCAGGGCGTCCAGCATTTCGGGCTGACGGTCCAGAACATGGAGCGGGCCTACCAGTTCTACACGGAGGTGCTTGGCGGCACCGAGGTGTTCCGGCACGGCGACTTCCAGGGCGACGGGGTGCAGAACACGCTGTTGGCCGACCAGGAAATCGAGGCGAATGCACGTGGGGTCAATCCGCGAACCATCGGCGTGCCCGACTTGCGAAGCGGGGCACAGCGGCTCGATGTCCGCTTCATCCAGTTCGACAACATGGTGCTGGAGCTGCTGCAATATCGCGAGGCTGATCAGCCCGTCGGCAGCGCCAAGAGCTTCGCCGAACCGCTGGAGCACATGAGTCCTGCTTTCCCGCGCATGATGCACATCTGCTTCTATGTTCGCGACGATGTGGACTTCAACAAGTTCATTGCCGATCTCGAAGCGGAATCGGCGCGCCGCGGCATGACGCAGGTGAGAGCGAACCGCACCATCCGTCTCATGACGGAAGCGGATCGCAAGGCCGCGCCCCGCAGCACCAACACGAACCGGGTGACCGCCGAACCTTCGAACGGTTGGGAGCTGATCTACTGCAAGGGGCCCGAAGGCGAGCAGCTCGAGTTCGTCAAGGCGCTCGGCCCCGTCAAGAAGCGCTTCAGCGAGGCCTTGGCAAAACGGCAACAGAAGATCCTGCGCTAGATTCTCGTGCGGGGCGGCTGTCAGGTGTCCTGGCTGGTCACTCTGCGATCCAATCACATGTCGAGGACTTCACCATGCAAACTCTCGTCCGCAACTCGCTTGCCGCCCTGCTGATCGCCTCCGTGGCGCCGGCGACGCTTCCGGCCATGGCTCAGGAGGCGCCGCGCATGCACTATGGGGAGATCCCGGAGGGGGCATATTCCGTGGTGGCCCAGGTGCGCGCCAAGCCTGGAAAGGAAGACATGCTGCGTGCCGCCACCTTGCCGCTGATCGACTTGGTCCGCGGCGATCCCAAGAACCTGATCTATTTCCTTCAGGAAGACCGCGCCAAGCCGGGCCACTTCATCTTCTACGAAGTGTTCGCCAGCCAGGCCGATTTCGACGCACACAACGCGATGCCTTATGTGAAGGATTGGTTCGCCAAGCTTCCGGAACTTGCCGACGGCGGCGTCGAAGTCATGCGCATGGCCGTTCTTGGCAAGCCCAAAAAATAGCCGAGCCGTCCGGCGCGCGCGTGTGTCAATTGTCCTGCGGCAAATCGTACGACCCGGAAGGGTTCCCTTCAAAAATATTGCAGTGCATGATAATACCAGTCGATCTATTCGATCGATTGGCAATGATCAATGCGGGCTGCCACGGAGACACGACAACGGGGCACAGGCCGCCGGGAGCTAACCTACAGCTTCGGCTCCTTTCGACTGATACCCAGCCGCCAGTTGCTCCTTCTCAAAGGGCGCCCCGTCAAGCTGGGCGGACGCGCATTCGAGCTTTTGCAGCTGCTGGTGCAGCGCTGCGGCGAGCTGGTCAGCAAGAACGACCTGATGGCGGCCGCCTGGCCCGGCACCTTCCTCCACGACAGCAATCTCAAGGTCAACATGTGGAGCTTGCGGCGTTCGCTGGGAGACACCCAGATCGAGCCCCTCTACATCGCGACCGTGGCGCGCCGTGGATACAAGTTCATCGCGCAGGTGCAGATCAGCATCGGCGAGATCGACGACGATCTTGCGCTCGCCGAACCGCTCCCCTCGTCCAGTCCGCCATTGCTGCGCGGCATCGTTGGTCGTGAAGCGGAAATCGACGAAATTACCGGTCTGTTGACCGGCAACAGGCACGTGACCCTGGCGGGCGCGGGAGGAATCGGCAAGACGACGGTTGCCTTGGCTGTAGCCCAGGCGTTTGCGCCACAGTGCCGCGACGGCGTGTGCTTCGTCGATCTCGCAACGATCTCCGACCCGACGCTGTTCGGCGCCGCACTGGTGACGGCATTGGGCATCAGGGGCAATCCGGACAACAGCCTGGCTGCGGCCATCGACTATCTGAAACCGCGGCAGATGCTGGTCATTCTGGACAATTGCGAGCACGTCCTGCCAGCCGCAACGATCTTCGCCGGCAGGTTCATGGCGGAGGCATCGCCGTCCAAGCTGCTTGCGACGAGCCGCGAACCGCTCGGCACCGCCACCGAGCACGTCGTCCGGCTCGGCTCCCTGGTCTCACCCAAACCCGGCCACGCCCTGACCCCAGATCAAGCCGTCAGGTTTCCGGCAGTGCAATTGTTCGTCAGCCGCGCCGCCGAATGGGCGGACTACCAATTCGTCGATGATGATTGCGAGGCCGTTGCCGCAATCTGCCACTCGCTCGACGGCCTCCCGCTGGCCATCGAATTGGCGGCAGCCCAGATCGGCAGGTTCAATCCTCACCAATTGGTGGAGTTGCTCGACCAGAATTTGGGTTTTCGTGCCCCCGCCGCCGATGGCGCGCCGCCGCGTCATGAAACGCTGATGGCGACGATCGACTGGAGCTTCAGACTGCTGTCGCAGCGGGAAGCCAGACTGTTCGGCCTGCTCTCGGTGTTCAGCGACGCATTCGAGGTCGAGGACGCGGTCTTCGTCGCCGAAGCGGCAGGGCTCACGCCGGTCGACGTCGTCACCGGCCTCGGCAGTCTCGTTGCCAAATCGCTCCTGAGCGCGCAGGCACATGGCGCGAGCCTGCGCTATCGCCTGCTCGACAGCACATGCCGCTATGCGAGCGAGCGGCGCCGGGCCGATCCTGCCTGCGACCAGGCGCTGAGCCGTCATGCGCAACGTGTCCTCACGCTGTTCGAGCAGTCCGAGGAGGAGTGGAACTGGCGCGAGCCGGCCGATTGGACCCAGCGTTACCTTGGCCGCATCGCCGACTTGCGCGCCGCTCTTTCATGGGCGTTCGGCGAGCACGGCGATGCCGTACTCGGGATCAGGCTCACGGTTGCGGCGATCACCTTGTGGTCGGAGACGTCGATCCTGTCGGAAGCGCAGGCGCGGTATGCGGACGCGCTCGCATTGGCCAAGACCGTCCCGTGCGACGATCTGTCGAAGACAAAACTCGCCTGCGCCCTTGGGTGGAGCCTCTTCTACGCCCGCAAGATGTCGAATGAGAACGAGATTGCCTGGCTCGATGCCATCCTCTTTGCAAAGCGGGCCGGCAACATCGAATATCAGCAGCGGGCGCTGGTCGGGTTCAGCTTCTACCTGCTGCAGATCGGCCAGGTCGAGCGCGCCATATCTTATCTTGAAGAGGCCACTGAGCTCGCCGACCGCGATCGCGATCTGACGGCGACGTCCGAAGCCGATCGCGCGCTGGCCTGGGCTCGCGCTTTTGCCGGCGAATTGAGCAGGAGCCGCCCTGTTCTCGACCGTCTTGCAGCGACCTACTCGCTGGCCGAAGGGCGTTCGCGCAAGGACGCGAACGAAGTCTATCGGTTCATCACCGTCCGCTTCAATCTGCCCTTCGTCGCGTGGATGCAAGGGCAAGCGGACTACGCGGCGAGGCTCGCCAAGGACGCCATCGATGCCGCGGACCGCAGCGGCCATTGGGTGTCACAGTCGAACGCATTTGGGCTCGCCGCCCTTCCCGTTGCGCTCGAAACCGGCAATCTTGACGCGCTCGCGAGCTACACTGAGCGATTGCGTCGCAACCTTGAACGCGAGCGCATCTCACGCTGGGTTCCGGTCGAGCGCTATTTCTCCGCATGCCTTCGCGACCTGCGGGGCGATCCACGCGCGGTGGAGGATATTCGAGCCGCGATCGACGAACTGACAGAATGCCGGTTCTTGATGCGGATCGGCAGCTATCTCGCGGTCCTCGCCCGCGCCTATCTGAGGCAAGGGCGGATCGCGGAGGCGCAAGAAGCCATCACGCGGGCGATCGAGCATCAGGAACGCCAAGGCGAGCGCTGGTGCCGTCCGGAGCTCCAGAGAGTTGACGCCGCGATCCTTCTCCACACCGGCGAGCCGCTGCGCGCCGAAAAGCGGTTTCAGCAAGCGCTCGCGGAAGCGCGCAGGATAGGCGCGCTGACGTTCCAATTGCGGATCGCGACCGATCTCGCGGCACATTGGATCGCCACCGACCGCAGATCCAAGGCTGTCCGGCTGCTCTCGCCGATCTATCACGAGTTCACCGAGGGGTTCGGGACACCGGATCTGCTTGCGGCCCAGCGCCTGCTGCAGCCGACCGCGAGCGGCTGCAGCGACCATCGCAGGATGGAGCCGGTGCACGCTCGCGACGCATAGCTGGCCTACCGCCGCGCTCGCCGCCCGCGCTTTACGCTTCCGGAAATTCCTGATCCTCTCCTCCCAACAAGCCGGATCAACCGGCCTTGCCAGGGAGAGAGACGCCATGAAGCTCGGCACCGCCATTGCGGAAATCATGAGGCGCGAGGGGATCGAGATCCTCTGCGGCTATCCGGTCAACCATCTCATCGAGCACGCGGCCAAGGCCGAGATCCGGCCGGTGATGGTGCGGCAGGAGCGCGTCGGCATCCACATGGCGGACGCCATCTCGCGGGTGACGTCGGGGCGCAGCATCGGCGCCTTCTGCATGCAGCACGGGCCGGGCGCGGAGAATGCGATGGGCGGCGTGGCGCAGTGCTTCGGCGAATCCGTTCCCGTGCTGGTGCTGCCGATGGGCTATCAGCGCAGGCTGGCGCATATCGAGCCGAACTTCAATTCCAGCGAGGCGATGAAGCCGTTCGCGAAATCGTCCGAGCCGATTATCCTCGCGAGCGAAGTCGTCAACATCTTCCGCCGCGCCTTCACCAAGCTGAAGAACGGCCGCGGCGGGCCCGTCATCGTCGAGATCCCCTCGGACATGTGGAACGAGGAGGTGTCGGAGCCGCTGAACTATACGCCGGTGTTGCGCACCCGCTACGGCGCCGACCCCGTTCACGTCAAGGAAGCCGCCAGCCTGCTGGTGAACGCAAAACGGCCGGTGATCTATGCCGGCCAGGGCGTGCATTACGCGCAGGCTTGGCCGCAGCTGAAACGGCTCGCCGAGCGATTGGCGATCCCCGTCACCACCAGCTTGGGTGGCAAATCATCGTTTCCGGAGACGCATCCGCTGTCGCTTGGCTCCGGCGGCCTTGCAGTGCCGCGCGCGGTGCCGAAATTTCTGGCCGAGGCCGACGTCATTTTCGGCATCGGCTGCTCCTTCACCGAGACCAATTTCGGCATTGCGATGCCGAAGGGCAAGACCATCATTCATTCGACGCTCGATCCCAATCATCTCAACAAGGATGTGGAAGCGAAGATCGGCCTGGTCGGCGATGCCGGCCTCGTGCTCGACGCGCTGCTGGAGGAGATCGGCAAGACCGTCACCGCGGATCGCGATGCATCCGCCGTCGCGGCCGAGATCGCAGCCTCGCACAAGGAATGGCTGGCGAAATGGATGCCGAAGCTGACCAGCAATGACGCGCCCTTGAGCCCCTATCGCGTGCTGTGGGATCTCCAGCACACCGTGGACATCGCGAATACGATCATCACCCACGATGCCGGCAGCCCGCGCGACCAGCTCTCGCCGTTCTGGCAATCGGTCGAGCCCCTCACCTATCTCGGCTGGGGCAAAACTACGCAGCTTGGTTACGGCCTCGGTCTTGCGATGGGCGCCAAGCTGGCAAAGCCCGACAAGCTCTGCATCAACGTCTGGGGCGATGCTGCGATCGGCTTCACCGGCATGGATTTCGAGACCGCGGTGCGCGAGCGCATCCCGATCATGTCGATCCTGCTCAACAATTTCTCGATGGCGATCGAGCTGAAGGTGATGCCGATCTCGACCGAAAAATATCGCTCGACCGACATTTCCGGCGACTACGCCGCGATGGCCCGCGCCTTCGGCGGCTACGGAGAGCGGGTGACGCGGCCGGAGGACATCGTGCCCGCGATCAAGCGCGGCATCGCGAAGACGAGGGAAGGCGTGCCGGTGCTGCTGGAGTTCATCACAGCCAAGGAGACCGAGGTGTCGCGGCCCGGCACGTGAGCGGAGCCGGTGCGGGCACGGCTGCGAGCCGCTGGCTCCGGCCGCAGAAGTTGTGATAATCCGGCCCGGTGCCGCGCACGCCGCGGCATCAAGCTGGACCGGGAATGACGACCGTTTTGCAGGAAATCGAGGAACTCGAGCGCCGATTGCGGTCGGCCACCGCCGAGATTGCGCAGCTGCGGGCCGAGCTTGCGACGGCTCGGGATCGCCAGAGCGCCAGCGCCGAGATCCTGCGTACCATCGCGGCCTCGCCGTCCGATGCGCGGCCGGTCTTTACGGCGGTCGCCGCCAGCGCAAAGCGCCTGCTCGGCGGCTTCTCCGCCACCGTGCTTCAGTTCATCGGCGACGAGCTTCACCTCGTGGCGTTCACGCCGACCAATCCGGAGGCGGACGCGGGGCTCAAGGCGTCGTTCCCGCGCAAGATCGCGGACTTCCCGACTTTTGGCCTGGTGCGGGAGGGCCAGACGATCCAGTTTCCCGACAGCGAGGCGGCCGACGTCCCTGAACTGAACCGGGAGCTGGCGCGGCTGCGCGGCTTCCGCAGTGTGCTATTCATGCCGCTGATGAACCGGGGCGCGCCGGTCGGCATGATCAGCGTCACCCGCGCCGAGCCAGGATCATTCGCGCCCGACCTCGTCCAGTTGCTGCAGACCTTCGCCGACCAAGCCGTGATCGCGATTGAGAACGCGCGCCTGTTCAACGAGACGAAGGAGGCGCTGGAGCGCCAGACCGCGACGGCCGACATCCTGAAGGTGATGGCGGCATCCCCGTCCGACGTGCAGCCGGTATTCGCGGCCATCGCCACCAACGCCAACCGGCTGATCGGCGGCTTCTCCACCGCGGTGCTCCGCTATATCGACGGTGCCGCGCACCTTGCGGCATTCACGCCGACCGATCCGGCCGGCGATCGCGTGCTCCAAGCGTCCTTTCCGGTGCCGTTCGCACAATTTCCGCCCTACCAGCTGGTGGCCAATGGTGCCGCCGCTCAACTGCCCGACACCGAGCTCGAGCCGGCCGCGCGCGACATCGCGCGGGCCCGCGGCTATCGCAGCATGCTGTTCGCGCCGCTGATGAGCGAAGGCGAAGCCATCGGCATCATCATCGCGACGCGCCGCGCGACCGGCAACTTCGCCGAGCATCATGTGCGCCTGCTGCAGACCTTCGCCGACCAGGCCGTGATCGCGATCAAGAATGTCAGCCTGTTCAACGCGACCAAGGAAGCACTGGAACGTCAGACTGCGACTGCCGACATTCTCAAGGTGATCGCGGCTTCACCGTCCGATGTCACGCCGGTGTTCCAGGCCATTTCCGACAGCGCCAAGGCGCTGATCGGGGCGCACTCCTCCACCGTCACCCGCGTCGTCGACGGGACGCTGCATCTGGCCGCCTTCACGACCGACAATGAGGCCGGCAATGCGGATCTGCTGAGCTCGTTTCCGACGCCGCTGTCCTCGTCGGGCATTCACAGCCGGGTGGCGAGCAGCGGCGAGTATGCCTTCCGCAGCGACATGCAGAACGAGCCTGATCTTACCGAGGCCATGAAGGAGCTGGCGCGAACACGCGGTTATCGCAGCATCCTCGTGGTGCCGATGCTGCGCGATGGCCTTGCGATCGGCACCATCGCCGTCACGCGGCGGGAGCCCGCTCATTTTCCGGACAAAGCCATCAACCTGCTCAAGACCTTTGCCGACCAGGCCGTGATCGCGGTCGAGAACACGCGCCTGTTCAACGAGGTTCAGGACCGCACCAGCGAGCTCGCCAAATCGCTCGATGATCTCCGCGCCGCGCAGGACCGCCTGATCCAGACCGAGAAGCTGGCGTCACTGGGCCAGCTCACGGCCGGCATCGCGCACGAGATCAAGAACCCGCTCAACTTCGTCAACAATTTCGCCTCGCTGTCTGCCGAGCTGACCGAGGAGCTGAACGGGGTGCTCGCGCCGGTCCCGCTCCCCGAGAACGTCCGCAGCGAGGTCGACGAGCTGACGGGGCTTCTGCAGGACAACCTCGGCAAGATCGTGCAGCACGGCCGCCGCGCCGATTCCATCGTCAAGAACATGCTGCTGCATTCGCGCGAAGGCGGCGGCGAGCATGGGCTGAGCGACATCAATGCATTGGTCGAGGAGAGCCTGAATCTCGCCTATCACGGCGCACGCGCCGAGAAGCCCGGATTCCACGTGACGCTGAAGCGCGCGCTCGATCCAGCGGCCGGACAGGCCGAAGTGTTTCCGCAAGAAATCACCCGCGTGCTCCTGAACCTGATCTCGAACGGCTTCCACGCGGTCATCAGGCGCAAGGCCGACGGTGCCGCCGGTTACGAGCCGATTGTGACCGCCGCGACGCGCGATCGCGGCGATGACGTCGAGATCACGATCCGCGACAACGGCACCGGCATTGCCGACGATGTGAAGGAGAAAATGTTCAATCCGTTCTTCACCACCAAGCCAGCCGGCGAAGGCACCGGCCTCGGGCTGTCGATGACCCACGACATCGTCGTGAAGCAGCACGGCGGCACGATCGACGTCGCGACCGAGCCGGGCAAGTTTACTGAATTCACGATCGTGCTGCCGCGCAAGAGTGGTCTGTCAGGCAATAGCTGAGGTTGAATCGCGCGGTGGGTGCTTTCGGCAAACTGGCGTGGCTCATTCGGCGGCAATTGCTGTCGTTCTCCGGCGTCGGCCTCATGCTCGGTGCCCTGTTCTTCGCAGCCGCGCTGACGCCGACACTGATCCCGCGGAGCTATCTCACGCAGGGCGCCATCGCCGGCGCCTGCTTCGGGATCGGCTATCTCGCCGGCAACGTCTGGCGCTGGCTGTGGCACTATCTGGAATTGCCCGAGCCGCCGGCGCGCCTGAGATCGACCGCAAACGCGCTGGTGGCGGCCGCCTGCCTGCTCGTCGTCATTGTTTTTCTGTGGCGGGCGGCCGGATGGCAGAACTCGATCCGCACAGTGATGAAGATGGCGCCAGTCGAGACCGCCCATCCGCTCAAGGTCTGCGCCATCGCCGTGATGACGTTCGTCGTGCTGCTGGTGCTGGCGCGGCTGTTCGCGCTTGCCGTGCGCCTCATCGCCGCGCGTGCGAGGCGCGTCATTCCGCGGAGGATCGCGAACGTCATCGGCGTGCTCGCCGCGGGCCTGTTGTTTTGGTCAATCGCCAGCAATGTCCTGATCCGCACGGCGTTCAACGCGCTCGATGTGTCCTTTCGCGAAGTCGACGCCTTGCTCGAGCCCGAGCGGCCGCAGCCGACCGCGCCCGAACGAACGGGAAGTGCCGCCTCGCTGGTGAAGTGGACGCAGCTTGGACGCATGGGGCGCAGATTTATTGCCTCGGGGCCGACCGCAACGGAGATCAGCGCCGTTACAGGAAGGCCCGCGCTGGAGCCCGTGCGGGTCTATGTCGGCCTTGGCGGCGCCGAGACGGCACAAGCGCGCGCCAGGCTTGCGCTCGACGAGCTCAAGCGGCAGCACGGGTTTGAACGCGACACACTCATCGTCGTTACGCCGACCGGAACCGGCTGGATCGACCCTGCCGCGATGGACACCGTCGAATATCTCCACCATGGCGACGTCGCCAGTGTCGCGATGCAGTATTCCTATCTCAACAGTCCGCTGACGCTGCTGTTTCAGCCCGAATCCGGTGCAGAAGCGGCGCGCGCCCTGTTTTCGGAAATTTACGGCTACTGGACGACGCTGCCGAAGAACCGGCGGCCGAAGCTGTACCTGCACGGACTGAGCCTCGGCGCGATGAACTCGGAAAAATCCGCAGAGCTGTTTGAGATGATCGGCGATCCGATTGCGGGCGCACTTTTGAGCGGCGCGCCGTTCGAAAGTCGCATCTGGCGCTCGATCACGGCAAACCGCAATCCGGGCACGCCGGCCTGGCTGCCGGAATTCCGCGACGGCCGCTTCGTGCGCTTCATGAACCAGAATGGACCGTCGGTGCCGGCAGATGCGCCCTGGGGTCCGATGCGCGTCGTCTATCTGCAATATGCGAGCGACGCGATCACCTTCTTCGCCTATCACGACGCCTATCGGGCCCCTGACTGGATGACGGCGCCGCGCGGGCCGGATGTGTCACCGGAGCTGCGATGGTATCCAGTCGTGACGATGCTGCAGCTCGCCCTCGACATGGCGGTCGCGACCAATACGCCGATGGGCTTTGGCCATGTCTATGCGCCCGAACATTACGTCGATGCCTGGGTCGCCGTCACCGATGTCCATGATTGGTCCCCCGACGCGCTGGCGCAGCTCAAGACCCATCTTGCAGCGGCGGCGCGAAAGGCCGCCGAGGGCAATGTCGCAAACGAGCCTTACGCCGATCGAGGCGGCTAGCCTACTCGGCCATCTCCACGGGCTGCTTGGCCGACGGTCCGGCCAGCGGCCGCTCCTCCATCGCGATCAGGCACAGCGCAGCGATCGTCATCAGCGCGGTGGCGGCGCCGAACACGTAGCGGAAGGCGTGCCGCATGTCGTCGGCGGGTATCGCGACGGCGCCCGCGGCGTGATGCTCGCCGGCGAGCGGGACGTCGGTGCCGAGCGCGATGAGCAGGATCGCGGCGAAGGCCGCCACCGTGAACGAGGACATCAGCGAGCGGAAGAAGTTCATCGCGCCGGTGATGGTGCCGACTTGCGGACGCGCCACCGAATTCTGCAGCGAGACCACGCACACCGGAAAAGTCGTGCCGAGTCCCAGCGCGAACGCGGCCATCAGCAGCAGCAGGCCCCAGAGCGGCAAGGTGGTGACCGTGAGAACGAGACCGCACAGCGCGGCCCATGACGTGCCAATGATGGCGACGCGCTTGTAGTGCTTGGCCCGAGCCATGGTGCGGCCGGCGACGGCCGCGCCGACGGTCGAGACCGCCGCGAGCGGGATCAGCGCAAGCCCCGCCTCGCTGGCGGTGAGATGATAGACCTGCTCGTAATAGAGCGGCAGCTGCACGGTCAGGCCGGTGATCGCCCCGAGGCCGCAGCCGCCCGCGGTCAGCGCGAACGGCGCCACCGATCCCGTCAACAAGGGCAGCGGCAAGAACGGCTCGTCGGCCCGCCGGGCGTGCCACACGAAGGTCACCGCGAGCGCGACGGCACCGCCCACCATCGCCAGCACCGTCGGCGAAAGCCAAGCATAGCGCGTCCCGCCCCAGGTCAGCACCAGCATGAAGACCACGGCGGACGCCATCAGCAAGAGGCCGCCGAGCCAGTCGACCTTGCGCTTGCGGTGGAACACCGGGATCTTCTTCATCTTCGGCAGCAGCAATGCGAGCGCTGCGGCCGCAAGCGGCAGGTTGATCCAGAAGATCATCGACCAGTGCAGATGCTCGGCGAACACGCCGCCGATGACCGGGCCTAGGATGCCGCCGACCATCCAGACGCTCGAGAAATAGGCCTGGTACTGCCCGCGCTCGCGCGGGCTCACCACGTCGGAGATCACGGTCTGCACCACCGGCATGATGCCGCCGCCGCCGAGGCCCTGAAGCCCGCGTGCCAGGATCAGCATCGGCATGTTCGGCGCGATCGCGCACAGCACCGAGCCCGCGACGAACAGGCTGAGCGAGATGATGATCATGACGCGGCGGCCGTAGATGTCGCTGAGCGTGCCGAACACCGGCGCGACCGCTGTCGAGGCGAGCAGATAGGCGGTGATCACCCAGGAGAGATTGGAGACGTCCTGGAACTGGCGTCCGATGGTCGGCAGCGCCGTCGCCACGATGGTCTGGTCGAGCGCGGCCAGGAACATCGTCACCATCAGGCTGATGACGATGGTGCGGACCTCGTCGGAGCTCAGCGGCACCGGCGGGGCGATCGAGGGCGCGTCGTCGACGCTGATGACCTCGCTCGGCAGGCGGGACAGCTCTTCGGCAATGTCGTCGGGCAAGGCCTGGATGTCGGCAGAATCGCTCTGCCGGTCGAACTTGTTCATCTCGATCGGGCGTCGTGACGCGGTGCAACACCGCGAAGGATTCGTACTATGCAGCCCAATGTAGAGGGGAAATTTCTTCCCAGGCAGGCACCGCGACGCATGGGTGCATCCCGCCGACGCATCCTCGCGGCTCCGTGATCGACAGGCGGAGCGGCGCAGTATTGAGGTACTACTTGGGGCCTGAGCGCCCCCAAGCCCACTAAAGCTCAATGGGGTCCAGCAAGTTGATCAGATGCGGTTTGCCGGGATCAACGATGACCACTTTCTTGCCGAACTTGGGATTGCTCCGGAACAGAGCGCCGAGGCTGTGCTTTTCCGGCGACCAATTTTCTCGAACCGGCTTCTTGGTTGCCGGATTCTTCTTCTTGCGCGCCTTTTCCTTCGCCTGCTCCTTTTCCCAGTCGGCTTGGCGCTCGATATCGATCTCGTCAATCGGGTAGGTCAGGTGGATTGTGTATTCGGCGTCGACGCCCCGTGCTTTCAGCAGCATTTCCAGGGTCGCTCGTTCGGGGTTACCGTGCTCGCCATCGCCTGAGAAGACGTAGTGATCGGCAGGCAGACGTTCGAAGAAGATCGTCTCCATATTGTTGTCGCTGCCGTGGTGAGGAACTTTCAGGACGTGGACATGCCTCGTGCCGCCCTCCTCCAGGAGGTCCGCCAATTTCATTCCCTCCAGAATCTTGTCACCGCGCGCATCACCGGTCAGCAAAATGCTCTTTCCTTCCAGTTCGACGAAGACCACGATGCTCGACAGATTTGGAATGGACTTGTCCACGAAGGCCGCAAGCGCGGATTCGGGTGATTTCTTTTTCTTCTCCTTCTGCGCGCGCAGCCATTTGTCATGTTCAGCTTGCAGCGCCTGCAATTCCGGTTGCATCGGCCCCACTACCGTCACTTTCAGGTCGCCGAGCGTCACGGGCTTCGCCGCTTTCGTGGCCAGGATCAGTTTGCCCTTGAACTTGTGGTTCGGCTTCCAGTGCAGGGCCGCGGCGTCGTCACGCAAGGTACGACCCTGCGGGATGCTGGACAGCACCTCGACCGTCTGATGGAGGTCCTCGTCCTCGATGTCGTCGTTGGCAAGCATCTTGGCCCCGAGCCCCGCCAGCACGCTCCCGGAGTCGAAGTCCGCTTCGCCGCCTGCGCCCGCGCCTCCGACGGATGCCGTGCCGAACCCCGCGACCAGTTCGTCGGGCTTGGTCTTGAGCAGATCGTCGAAGCTGTTGTGCCACAGGCTCGTCACGTCGAGGCGCAAATCCGGATTCTTGCCGCGCTGTTCCTTGGTCAAGTCGAGAATACCCTTGATATGATCGTCATCGACGTGGCTCACCATGACGACGTCGACCGGCAAGGGGGCTTCTTCATCGAGCTCGCGCGCCTCATGAACGAGTTCCAGCCGCCGCTTGAGAAAAGGCTTGTAGACATTAGACGGACCGCCGTCGATCAGAATGAGGTGCGGGTCATCCTTCGATCCGAAATGCAGCATCAGGCAGTCGCCCTTACGTGCGCGCAAAACATCGAGACTGAGGATCATCCTTCCCTCCCTAGATTGATTGGAAAGCCCGCAGCACGTCCAACATGCCGTGGCCCTGGAAAGTGCGTTCACGACCAAGGTCCGTGGCGCTGTCGCACAGGATCTGCTTGACGCGGCGCGGCTGGCCAATGAGTTCCTCGTAGCGCGCCAGCAGCATCGCGGCCGCGCCGCTCACATGCGGCGCCGCCATGCTGGTTCCGGATTCGGGCCCCCATTCCCGATGGCTGTCGCCGGTAATGCACGACTGGACGCGCTCGCCGGGCGCCACGAGATCCGGCTTCAGGCGCCCGTCACCGGTCGGGCCGCGGCTGGAGAAGAAGCTCACGCCATAAGTGTGGGGCCAGTTTCCATGCGTGGAGCCGACCGTGATGACGCTCTCACCGTTGCCGGGGTCGGTGATGCTGAAAGCCGCGTAACTTTCAAACACGCCGCCATCCGTCGTAGTGAGCTTCTGAAAACCGCGATTCCCGGCGGCGGCAACCACCACGACGCCGCTCTCGATCAGCCGTTCACATTCGTTGCACACCGGCGTGCGTCCGCAAGCGTAGTTGCGGACGTTGTGCGGGATGGACAGGCTCACGTTAGCGCCGTGGATCGTGATGTAGCTGTGCCTCTCGTTCACGTAACGGATGTACTGCAAGGCAGCGATGACGGCGAATTCCGTATCTTCAAGCGTTCGGCCGAGCACACGGAAGTCATAAAGCCGGATGTCCGGGCACATGCCGTCAGCACCGTCAGAGCCATCCCCCTTGCTGGCGCCAATGATCCCGGCGACGTGCGTGCCATGCGGGCTTGATGGCTGCGGCGGGTTCTTCTGGGTGATCAGCTTTTCGACGATCTCCCAGTCGATGGGGCGCTTTAATCTGGCATCCTTGGCGATCGTCTTCAGGTGGTCGACCGCCTCTTGCGGCCCGATGCCGGCGGCGGCCGCGATGTTCACGATTTCCGCCGGATCGAGGTCGTTCTCGTCGTTGCTGACGATCTGGCGGATACGGGTGAAGTCGAAGGTTTTCCTGACGCGCGACCTTCCCGCCCTCTCCGGATCGGCCAGGGCTTTGTGACTGCCGTCGATGCCGGAATCGAGCACGGCCCACACGATGTTCTTGCAGCTCACGTTGAACAGCGACTGCGCCGCATCGGCCTTCACGGCGGGCACGGAGCGGTCGAGCGCTGTGGACGCCCGCCGGTTCAGTGAGACCTGAAAGATATAGCCGGCGGGATGGGGATCGACGCCATCGGCCGTGTCGCCGGCCGCTAACGCCATCAACGCGGCGGCGTTGTCCACGACCCTGGGATAAGCCGCAAGAATGCCGTCGATGATCTCATCGACGAACGGCTGATATTTATCGAAGGCCTCTTGGAAGCTCAGTGGCGGAAGCGGCGGAAGTGGCGGAAGCGGCGGGCGCCGCGGAAGCTCCGGAAGCTCCGGATGCGGCAGAAGCTCTACGCTCCCTTGCGGAAGAGACGGGCGCTGGAATTCCGCCGGACGTTCCAGCTTGCTGACCCAGAAAATCAATCCCGCGAGCACAATATATCGCTCGAGTGAGGTAAAATCATCGGCGCCTGGCGGCAAGGTCGTTTGCTTGCGTGCACCGCGCCGGAGCAATTTCTCCAGCCTCGCTTTATTTTCACCAGTCTTGACAATCCTGTCGGCGACGCGCGGCTGATGCCACCATTGCGTCAAGGGGACGAGAATGCACAGCACTTCGTCGAAGAACAGACGGGCCCCGACCAATCCCTGCAAATATGCGACCTCGGGCTTCTCCTTTTCGCGCAATGCCGGCGTGGGATTGGTTTCTCGTGAACGCTGAGCGGTTCTGAGCTCGATTCCCTTCGGAATAATGCTCGCAACGCTCGCGGCCGTAGCCACGCGATGCGGCGTGATCAAGACGTCCTGAACATTGCCGGGATCGAGGGCATAGGCCGCCCAGACGTCTCCGAGCAGCGGAGAATCCTGCAGCACGCGGCGATCGTCGGCGGGACCGAGCAGAATGTGCTCGACCAGTTCGGCCGGAATTGAAAATTGCTTCGGCCGCGACTCTCCGGTCGATGGCGGTCCTACGGGCACCGGGGGCTCCGGAGTTGCGCTCGATGCCGCGGTTGCGGGCGTTGGCGCCGCTGGCGTCGAGTCGCCCGAGGCCGCTGCCTCGGTCTTTGTCCCGGTCACGTCATCGGCCGCTTTCGACTTCTTCCGCGAAGCCTTCTTCTGTTTACGTTCCTTCGCCACGCCCCCGCCCCTCTCCTTCGTGTCAGATTCCCGATCGGGGATAGGGGAATGCAGGTTTCGGCTGCACTGCCGGGTCCACATGCTTGCGCAAAGCCGCATCGCAGACAGCATAACCCCAGTTGATCAGCCGATCCTGTGTCAGATCGTCGAGCCGCTTCAGCCGTGTCGGCAATTCAGCAAGCCGGCATGTGCGCTCTGGCGGACAGTCGAGCGCATCGGGCAATTGATAGTCGGCGATGTCGGTGCGGATGCCCCAATAGGCGCCCTTGCGCGTTCCCGATTTGAAGGAGGCGATGACCTGGCGCTTGCGCAGCGAACGCACCTGATTGTCGATCAGATTGAGGATCCGGTAGGAATGCCGCGGCCAATCCGTCTCCGGCTCCTCCTCAGCCTCGATCTTGCCGCCGGCGTCGCTGACCAGAACGGTCTGGTGGCGCTTCCATGCGGTCTCGAGGCCGAGATTGTCGTAGACGCCGCCATCGCTGAGAACGACGCGCGTTGTAAATGGAGGCCGCTGCAGGTCGAGCCCGGTACCGGGCACGAAATCGCTGTCCTTGAGGCGCAATTCGAAGGGAGAGAGGACCGGAGGAAAAGCGGAGGACGCCGCCACGGCTTGCGCCAGCAGAATTTCTGGATTCTTCACCTCGCCGACGCGGTAGTCGCGCATATAGGGCTTCATGAAGCGCCAGAGCGCGCCTGACTGCACGTTCGTCGCATTGATCACGAAGCGCGGCTCGTCAGGCATATCCTGCAGAGTCTTGCCGCGAAACAGGTGATCGTCATACGCCTCGGCAATCCGGTCGCCGATGCTGCCTGGTAACAGCGCGCCCAGGATGACCGACTCGGCATCGATTGTGATGCCGGCGAAGGCGCGCAACGGCGCGACGAATTTCGGAATGAAATCGCTGTCGACGCTGTCGGGTGTGAAGCTGAGGCCCGGCCACGCCAGCGCCAACATGCCGGCAGTGATCGACCCGCCGGAAACGCTCGATATGCGCCTGACGTTCTTCAGCAGTCCTGTTTCATATAGGCGCCACAGGACGCCGACATGAAACACCATCGCGCGATATCCTCCGCCGGAAAGGCAGAGCGCAGTGGTTGGTTTCAGCGGCTTGTTCTCGTCGTCGGTCGGTATCGGGTGAACCGGATCGGTAATCATGGGGCCCCCAAAAATCCTAGGGTACCTTCAGCAATTCAAAACAACCTGAATATAGCCATAGCAGAATCTACAACCAGCTTAGCACCTCAACCCCTGAATGTGAAGCGCATCTGCATGCGACCGCTGCGCACAGCTGTTCAAGGTCGCTTCTTCAGACGCGCCCGCTTCGGCAAGGTCGCCGGCCATTGCACGATGTGGTCCTCGAGCTCCTCGTCCGGGACCTCCTCCTCGCTGCCCTCCACGCGGCCGCGCACGGAGACGCCGGCTTCGTGCACGGTGTTGGGGTCACCCGAAACCAGCGGATGCCACCAATAGAGGTCGCGCCCTTCGGCGACGAGCTTGTAGCCGCAGCTCGGCGGCAGCCAGTTCAGGGTGCGGACATTGGCCGGGGTCAGGCGGACGCAGTCCGGAACTTTGTCGGAACGATTCGGATAGTCCTTGCAGGCGCAGCTCGTCCCGTCGAGCAGCTTGCAGCCGATATGGGTGAAGTAGATCTGCCCGGTATCCTCGTCTTCGAGCTTGTTCAGGCAGCAGCGGCCGCAGCCATCGCACAGGCTTTCCCACTCGCGCTCCGACATCTGTTCCAACGTCTTGGTTTTCCAGAAGAATCCTTCCTGGCCTTGAGATCGTTTGGGAGCTGCGGTCATGCGCCTCAACAACAGTTCGAAAGAGCTACGGCAACGCCATCTAGGGCGCGCGGCGGCAATGGTGCAAGCGAGGCCCCTTTGAGGCCCGTAATGAACCGGGGGTCAATTAGGCCTGTTGTTCAAAATGGCGAGCGTGGCCATTGGTTTATGAGCCCCGCTCGGCTAGAAGGAACAGCAAGTCCCTCGGATGCTGGCCGGGCGCCTTGGGTTTGCCGCAACATACCCGCAAGACGTCTCGATGCCGCCCCGGCCGGGTGCTTGAACGCTTTCGAAGCAAGCCGCAAGGGTTCTAGGTGCGCCAGATCATACCACCGCATTGGAAGCAGAGGATCCGGAATTTCTTCCTGGATCTCGATGCGCGCATCGACTCCTCGCTGTTCTCCTCGGCCAAGGGCATCCGCGAGCTCTACGAGCGCTACTCGACCTTCATGGACCGCTTCTATGTCGGGCGGTGGAAGCGCTGGGTGTTCATCGAGCCGTTCTCGGAGGCCGCAACCCTCGGGCTCGGCGGCCTCGTCGTGATGCTCGCCCTCGCCATCCCGGCCTTCCGCGAGACCGCGGACGAGGACTGGCTGAAGAAGTCCGACCTCGCGGTGAGCTTCCTCGACCGCTACGGCAACCCGATCGGCAGCCGCGGCATCAAGCACAACGACTCCATTCCGCTGGAAGACTTTCCGGACGTGCTGATCAAGGCGACGCTGGCGACCGAGGACCGCCGCTTCTACGAGCATTTCGGCATCGACATCGCCGGCACCGCGCGCGCGCTCGTCACCAACGCGCAAGCCGGCGGCGTGCGCCAGGGCGGCTCCTCGATCACCCAGCAGCTCGCCAAGAACCTGTTCCTGAGCAACGAGCGCACCATCGAGCGCAAGGTCAACGAGGCCTTCCTCGCGATCTGGCTGGAATGGCGCCTGACCAAGAACGAGATCCTCAAGCTCTATCTCGACCGCGCCTATATGGGCGGCGGCACCTTCGGCGTCGACGGCGCGGCGCATTTCTACTTCAACAAGTCCGCGCGCGACGTGACGCTGGCGGAAGCGGCGATGCTCGCCGGCCTGTTCAAGGCGCCGACCAAGTACGCCCCGCACATCAACCTGCCCGCCGCCCGCGCGCGCGCCAACGTCGTGCTGGACAACCTCGTCGATGCCGGCTTCATGACCGAGGGCCAGGTGTTCGGCGCCCGCCGCAACCCGGCCTTCGCGGTCGACCGCCGCGACGAGGCCTCGCCGAACTATTATCTCGACTACGCCTTCGACGAGATGCGCAAGCTGGTCGATACCTTCCCGAAGTCCTACACCGAGCGCGTCTTCGTGGTGCGCACCGCCATCGATGCCAACGTGCAGAAGGCGGCCGAAGACGCTGTCGAGAACCAGCTGCGCCAGTTCGGCCGCGACTATCACGCGACGCAGGCCGCGACCGTCGTCGCCGATCTCGACGGCGGCATCCGCGCCATGGTCGGCGGCCGCGACTACGGCGCCAGCCAGTTCAACCGCGCCACCGACGCCTATCGCCAGCCCGGCTCCTCGTTCAAGCCCTACGTCTACACCACCGCGCTGCTGAACGGCTACACGCCCAACTCGATCGTGGTCGACGGCCCGGTCTGCATCGGCAATTGGTGCCCGCAGAATTATGGCCATTCCTATTCCGGCTCGGTGACGCTGACGCAGGCGATCACGCGTTCGATCAACGTCGTGCCGGTGAAGCTGTCGATCGAGATCGGCCGGAAGAACGAGCCCAAGACGCAGAACCCCGCCAAGGTCGGCCGCGCCAAGATCGTCGAGGTCGCGCGCCGCTTCGGCATCAAGGCGCCGCTGCCCGACACGCCGTCGCTGCCGATCGGCTCGGACGAGGTCAACGTGCTCGAGCACGCTGTCGCATACGCGACCTTCCCCAATCGCGGCAAGGCGGTGACGCCGCATGCGGTGCTGGAAGTGCGCACCGGCGCGGGCGACCTGGTCTGGCGCTGGGACCGCGACGGCCCGAAGCCGCGGCAGGCGATCCCGGCTTCCGTCGCCGCCGACATGTCCGGCATGATGAGCCACGTCGTCAGCGAAGGCACCGCACGGCGCGCCGCGCTGGACGGCATTCCGACCGCGGGCAAGACCGGCACGACCAATGCCTATCGCGACGCCTGGTTCGTCGGCTTCACCGGCAATTTCACCTGCGCGGTGTGGTACGGCAACGACGATTACTCGCCGACCAACCGCATGACCGGCGGCTCGCTGCCGGCGCAGACCTGGCACGACATCATGCTCGTGGCGCATCAGGGCGTGGAGGTCCGGGAGATTCCCGGCATCGGCATGGGCCAGAAGCTGCCGCCGCAGCATGTGAGCAACGCGCAGGCCAACGCAGCGCCGAAGGTGCTGGAGACCAAGCCCGGTCCGCCGCCGGTGCTGACCAAGCGCGGCGCGGACATCCTGGTGCGGGTCGAGAAGCTGCTGGATGATGCGGCAAAGGCCGCGAACAAATCGACGGCGAATGACAGCAAGCCGGCCAGGCCGTCCTCGTCGACGAGCGCGCTCGCCTTCCCGCAGAACTATGCGGAAGACAACGCCAACGCCTCTGCCCCGCGCAAGAACTGATCGAAAGCAAGTGCGGCTGATCCTGACCACATTGACGGCGCTTCTTCTCGCGACGATCGTCGGCGTCGGCGCGACGTGGATGACCACGACGCGCGGCACCGAGATCGGCGCGCTGACCATCGGCCCCTGGACGGCACGGCCGCGCACCGGCACCGCCGACGTCGATCCCTATTCGCGCGCCACCATCGTCCGCAACGGCGAGCTGCCGATCGGCACCGGCGACGGTGTCGCCTTCACCGCCACCACCGACGACAGGAAGAAGGCGCTCGACGGCCGCTGCGACGTGGTCGTCTCCGGCGTGACGCCGCCGGCGCGGTTCTGGACGCTGACGCTCTACGACCGCAAGGGCCATCTCGTCGCCAATTCGCTGCAGCGCTACGGCTTCACCAGCCAGGAGATCGTGCGCTCCTCCGACGGCTCGTTCGAGATCCGGATCGCCTCGCGCTCGCGCGCCGGCAATTGGCTGCCGACCGGCGGCATCGAGCGCTACGCCTTGATGCTGCGTCTCTACGACACGCCGGTCGGCGTTGGAACGCGCACCCAGCGCGATGCGCCGATGCCGAGCATCACCACGGTGGGCTGCTCATGATCCGGCTCGTCTTCACCGTCGTTGCCGGCGTGGTGCTGGGCCTCGTGGTCCATCTCGTCAGCGTGCTGGCGCTGCCGCGGATTGCCACGCAGGATGCCTATTCGCGGCTGACGCCGATGACCAGGGTGAACGCCGTCACCCAGCTTCCCCTCGCCGATCCCAACAATTCGCCGATGCCGTTCATGGATCCGGCCTTCGCGCTGGCGATCTGTCGTTATGATCTGTCTGGCGGGCCGATCAAGCTCACCGTGCCGGTGAGCCAGGCCTACACCTCGGTGTCGTTCTACACCCGCAACGAGATCGCCTATTACGCCATCAACGACCGCTCCGCGGGCCGCAAGGTGATCGAGCTCGACCTGATGACGGAAGCGCAGCATAGCGAGCTGCCGGAGGACGAAGAGGTCACCGCGGCCGACCGCCTGATCATCGATTCCCCGACCACGACCGGCCTGATCCTGATGAAGGCGCTCGCGCCCGAGCCCGGCTTGATGCAGCAGGCGCAAGGCTCGCTCCAGGCTGCGACCTGCGCCCCGCAGACCGAGCCGCCGGCCAAGGCCGAGGCACCGCGCAGCCGGCGGTGAGCGCGGCCGCCAACAAAAAGTGCGAAAACAACCCCATGCACAGTAGCTGGGCGTTGAAATCATTACGCTCTTCCGCCGACCGCAACGATACCGCCGGGGACGCCTGCGTACCTTTGACTCGTCGGGCAAAACAGGGGCATACTGGCATCATCGAGAGTTGATCACACCCGCACGGAGCCGTCCGTCGCGGGTGTTGTCTTTGGCGCATCTTTCCGTGTCCATGCGAAACAATCCTGCCGCGTTCGGCTCGGGCACAATCATCGGCACTCTGGGCGGCTTGATCGGTCTCGGCGGTGCAGAATTTCGGCTGCCCCTGCTCATCAGCCTGTTCGGATTTCGCGGCCTCGAGGCCGTGATTCTGAACAAGGCGACGAGCCTGATCGTGGTGGCGAGCGCACTGCCGTTTCGCGGACGCGCCGTTCCGTTCGCGGAGATACATGCCCATTGGCCGATCATCCTGAACCTGCTGGCGGGCAGCCTCGTCGGCGCCTATGCGGGGGCATCCTGGGCGACGCGTCTGGAGTCCGGGACGCTCTACAGGATCATTGCCGTCCTGCTGCTCCTGATCGCCGGCATGCTTCTGTTCGCACATGGCAACGAGGCGGCAACCCCACCGGCGCTGACAGGCGTGAGCCTGATCGTCGCGGGCATAGCAGCGGGCTTTGCGATCGGGATCGTGGCATCGTTGCTCGGCGTTGCCGGAGGGGAATTCCTGATCCCCACCCTGATCTTGTTGTTCGGCGCGGACGTGAAGCTCGCGGGCAGCCTCTCGCTCGCGGTGAGCCTGCCGACCATGCTGGTGGGATTTGCGCGCTATAGTCGCGACCAGAGCTTTTCGGTGCTCCGCGCGAATTGGCAGTTCATGCTTGCAATGGCCATCGGGTCGGTCGTCGGGACATTCATAGGCGGCCTGCTTCTCGGCGTCGTCCCGAATTCGATTCTTCTGCCGGGATTGGCCGTGATCCTGGTCATTTCGGCGGTGAGAATCTGGCGGCATGAGTAGGCTGGTTCGAAACAATGCCGCAACCGGCGATGCGCTCTCGATCGGTTCGCAGATCGAGACGGATCGCTAGAGCATGATCCGGAAAAGTGTGAAGCGGTTTTCCGAAAAGATCATGCTTCAAACAATAACCTAATGCGCGATGACGATTCATCCTAATCGCCTCGCGCTTTAATGGATGATCTGGCCGAGGAAATCCCTCGCCCGCTCCGTCCTCGGCGCGCGGAAGAAGGTTTCGGGATCGGCTTCCTCGACGATCGAGCCGCGATCCATGAACACCACCCGGTCCGCGATCTCGCGGGCAAAGCCCATCTCGTGCGTGACGCAGACCATGGTCATGCCGTCTTTCGCGAGCTCCACCATGGTGTCGAGCACCTCCTTGACCATCTCCGGGTCGAGCGCCGAGGTCGGCTCGTCGAACAGCATGATCTTCGGCTGCATGCACAGCGCCCGCGCGATGGCGACGCGCTGCTGCTGGCCGCCGGAGAGCTGCCCCGGATATTTGTTCGCCTGGTCGTGGATGCGCACCTTGCGGAGCAGACCGATCGCGCGCTCATGCGCATCAGTGCGGGACAGGCCCCGCACCTTCATCGGCGCCAGCATGCAATTCTCGACGACCGAGAGGTGCGGAAACAGGTTGAAGCTCTGGAACACCATGCCGACCTCGCGACGAACGCCGTTGACGTCGGTCATCCGGTCCGACAGCTCGATGCCGTCGACGACGATGCGCCCCGCATCGTGCTTTTCGATGTGGTTGATGCAGCGGATCAAGGTCGACTTGCCCGAGCCGGAGGGGCCGCACAGCACGATCTTCTCGCCGACCGCGACCGTGAGATTGACGTCGTTCAGGGCCGTGAAATGGCCGAACCGCTTCACCAAATTTTCAACGGTGACGATGGACGCCCGATTGCCGGCAGCGAGCTCAAGCATTTTTCCTCTCCAAAGACTGGGATGATCGTGCCCAGCGCTAGCGGCGTAGTCCCGCGATCGCATATCGCTTGCGCAAGGACGCTACGCATTGCGATGCCGCCGAACTGATCGCGAGGTAGACCACCGCAATCACCAGATACATCTCGACCAGACGGCCATTGAGCTGCGCCAGCTTCGAGGCTGCGCCAAGCAGATCGGTGAGCGAGAGCACGTAGACCAGCGAGGTATCCTGGAACAGGATGATGGTCTGGCTCAGGATGATCGGGCTGGCGACGCGAAGCACCTGCGGCAGGATCACGGCGCGATAGGTATCGAAGGTCGACAATGCGAGGGCCTGACAGGCCTCGAACTGACCCCGGTTCACGGCGCGCAATCCGACGCGGATGATCTCCGAGTAATAGGCCGCCTCGAAAAGGCCGAAGGTGATGAAGGCGGTCCAGGTGGCGCCGATCGGGACCGGTCGCCCGCTTCCGCCGAGATGACCGAGCACGATCGGCACCAGGAAGAAGAACCAGAACAGGACCAGGATCAGCGGGATCGAGCGCATCAGGGCGACATAGCCGCGCACGAGCTTGCCGAGCACGGGCACTTCGAAGTGCTGCACGAGGGCCAGGCAGGTGCCGAGGACCAGGCCGACCACGAAAGCAACGGCGGTCAGCGCCAGGGAAAACAGCAGGCCCGACCAGAGGTAAGGCCACGCCTGAAGCACAACGGAGAAATCGAGGCTGGTCACTTCACGACCTCCATCGAGTCAGGCAGGGAATCAAGCGGTTGGATGGCGTGCGTCGCGCCCGGCTTGACTGCATCGTCCGCAGGGCTCGTCCCCGGAATGCGCACGGCCCTGTCGATCAACGCCATCCCCTGATAGGCGATGAGCGCCAGCGCGAGGTAGACAAGCGTCGCGGCGCCGAAAGCGGTGAAGGTCTGGAATGTCGCTTCGCTGATCTGGCGGGCCTGCGCCGTCAGCTCCATCAGCCCGATCGTGAGCGCGACCGAGGTGTTCTTGTAGATGCCCATCACCTCGCTGGTCAGGCTCGGAATGATCAGGCGCAGCGCCTGCGGCACGATGACGTAGCGATAGGTCGGATACCCGCTGAGCCCGAGCGCGCTTGCCGCTTCGACCTGACCTTTCGGCAGGGCCTCGATCCCGGCACGCACCTGTTCGGCGATCCGGGCGGCGGTGTAGAGACCGAGGCACACCAGTGCCGGAAAGAACGATCCCCAGGGCGGCGGAATCTGCTTGATGGCGTTCCCGAGCGAGGCGGGAAGAATCTCCGGCAGGACGAAGTACCAGAGAAACATCTGCACCAGCACGGGGATGTTGCGGAAGATCTCCACATAGAGGCGGGCAAGTGCCGCGACGGCTCGGTTCTGCACAGTGCGGCCGATGCCGACGACGATCCCGACCGCGAAGGCAATCCACCAGCCGAAGAACGCCAGCGCGAGGGTCCAGCCGAGGCCCGACACGAGCCAGTCGATATAGCGCTGGCCGTCTGCGGTCTGTTCAAGAAGCACTGCAAACATGGCGAACCTCAGGGCTCGGTTTGCGGGACACTCTCCGCCGACGTCGCAATTAGTCCACCGCGTCGCTGGGACGCGCGATCCGTTCCGTGAGCTCGACCGTCAGCGGAAACGCCAGGTTCTCGTTCTTGGGCGGAATTGGCCTGGTGAACCATTTGGCGTAGGTCTTTTCGAACTGGCCCGATGCCATCTGCTTCGACAGAACGTCGTCGACCAGCGCCTTGAAGCCGGTATCGCCCTTCGTGAACATCAGGCCATAATAGATCTTGGCGTAACCCTCGGGGAGAAATATCAGCGCATCCGGCTTCGGAGCTGCGGCCTTGAGGCCGGCGAGCAGAATGTCGTCCTCCATGAACGCGGCCGCGCGGCCGGTGTTCAGCATCAGGAAGGATTCGGCATGGTCCTTTGCCTGGACGATGTTGAAGCCGAGCTGCTCCTTCGCATTCACGCCTTGCGCGAAGCCGACGGCATTCGAGCCCTGGGTGACGACGATGGTTTTGCCCTTGAGATCGCCGGCCGTCTTCAGGCCGCTGTCCGCTTTGACCAGCCAGCGCGGCTGACTGACGAAGGTGGCGACGGAAAACGAGACCTGCTCCTGCCGCTTCCTGTCGTTGGCCGTGCCGCCGCACTCGATGTCGACGGTGCCGCTCTGGATCAGCGGGATGCGATTGGACGAGTTCACCGGAACGTAATTGACTTTGAGATTGGGTAAGGCGGTCTCCGCCTTGATGCGCTCGACGATGGCCGCGCAGAGGTCGAGCGAGAACCCGATCGGCTTCTGGTCGGGACCGAGATAGGAGAACGGGATCGAGGCCTCGCGATGACCGATGGTGATGGCGCCGTTCGACTTGATCCTGGCCAGCGTGGGGCTGTCGGCGGCAGAAGCGGCGCTGCCGAGGCCGCCAATGACCGACAGAATGCTCAAGACACATGCAAACTTCGTCATGTACGTCTCCTTGCTGGACAGCCTATGCGGCTCTCGATGATGGCTTCACGCCGCGCCGCTGGATGACCTCGATCAGGCGGTCTACGTCGGCAATCGTGTTGAACATCCCGAACGACACGCGAATGCCGTCCCGCTCCGGCGACACGCGGACGTTATTCTCCTCGAAATGGCCGAGCCATTCGGCCGCGGGCAGCGCAATGACGTAGATGTGCGGCGCGCGATGCTGCCGCGCGCGAGGGCCGACCAGGCGAACGCCCAGCACATCGAGCCGGGCGATGAGATGATCGCCGAGATCGAAACAATGGTTCTGGATGTTCTCGACGCCCAGCGCTTCGATCATGTCGAGCGAGGCATCGAGGGCATGGATCGCCGGAAGATTGAAATTGCCGAGCTCGAAGCGGCGCGCGCTCGGGGCCGGATCGAGCCTGTCAGGCCGGGCGATCAGATCGACCGGGACTTCAGCGAGGCTCGCAGCCGCAAGATAGGTCGGCTCGAGCTCAGCCCTCGACTTGTCCCAATAGAGCAGGCCCAGCCCTTGCGGCACGAGCAGCCCCTTATGGCTGCCCGAACCGATGAAGGTCGCGCGCATGGCTTTCGCATCGATTGGCACGACACCGATCGCCTGCATCACGTCGACGACGAAATGGAGCCCCTTCTCCGCGCAGAGGGCGCCGATGCTTTCGATGTCGAAACGATGGCCGGCATGGAATGTCACCTGCGAGATCGAGATCGCCCTCGTGCTCGCATCGATGTAGGGACGAAGACTGTCGGCGTTCACGATCTCCGTCATCGGCACGAATGCGACGGTCACACCCTTGCGCCGCAGATTGAGGAACGCGTAGGCGTTGTTCGGATGATCGCCGTGGATCATCAGGACCTTGTCACCGGCGCGCAGCGGCAGCGCATTCGCGGCGATGTTCATGCTTTCCGAGGTGTTCTTGGTGAAGGCGATCCCGTCGCCCGATACGCCGAGAAACCGCGCCAGCTTTTCGCGCGTCTGCTCGACGCGATCGAGCCAGACGCTCTTCGGGCCGGCGGTCTCGAGACCTTCGCTCAGAAAACGATCGATCGCCGCTTTGACGGGGCGCGCAAGGGGCGTCTGGAAGCCGGAATCGAGATAGGTGATCCGCTCGGCAGCCGGAAACTCCCTCCGCACGGCATCGACGTCGTAATGGCCTGACATCCCGATCTCCTGAAGCACTTCCCCGGTGGCTCGCACTGCACAAATCCTGTTCACCACCGAGCAGCGCCAACGATATGGGCACGACACAAAAGTGCCTATACAAATTTTCATATTCCAGTATATTTCATTCCGAAAAATGATAATTTGTACTTCGAGTGGAGACTGGCGAAATGCAGCAGCCGAGTACCGACGGGCCATTGGACCGCGCCTTCGCGATCATTGGCTATGTCGCCAGCCAGACCAGAGCAGCCTCGGTCGCGGACATCGCCGCTGCGCTGTCCCTGCCGCTGCCGACTGCGCATCGGCTCATCGGAAATCTGGAGCAGCGCGGGCTGCTTCAGAAAGCCGTGGGAACGAAGCGGTACGTGGTCGGCAATCAAATGGTCACGCTGTCGGCCCGCGTCATCGGCGCAGCTTTCCGTACCGCCCGCCGGCACGCGGTGCTCCGCGCCGTCGCCGCCGAAATCGGCGAGCAATGCGAGATCGGCGTCGTGCGGGACAACGTCGTTGCTTACGTCGACAGCGTCCGCGTATCGCAACCTCAAGGCCTGCAATTCAATCCCGGCGAAGCGGCCCCGCTCCACTGCACGTCGACCGGCAAGATCTACATGAGCCGGCTGCCGGAACGCGCGCGCGAGAAGCTGTGCCACGCGCTCACGCTGACGCGATACACCGAAACCACGATCGTGGACGTCGAGCACCTGATGAAGGTGCTCGATCAGACCCGCAAGCGCGGCTGGGCCAAGACCAATGAAGAATATGTGCGAGGCGTGGTCGGCTGTGCCGTTCCCATCCTCTCACCGGATCGCGAGCTGATCGCGTGCCTGGGTGTGTCTGTTCCCGTGGCACGGGTGAGCTTCACCGAGCTGGATCGGTTCATAGCTCCCCTGCAGAAGGCCGCTGCGCTGCTATCGGAGACGATCCTCGCGGACAATGAGGACGGCGTAAGCGAAGCCGTGTCGGCAAGCTGATGCTGCTCGAACGTCGTCCACAGTCACCGAGATTGTCCTCGCCCTGCAAGCCGGATCAGGCCTTGGTCAATATCTCGGGCGGTGCGACTTCGCCCACTCGCGGGCATGTGCGATGGGCTCTTGCGGCGGCAGGATGGCGCGCAGCTTCTGTATCGCCGGCTGGCTCTCCATGGGTCCCGCCATCGACAGAAGGCCGGAAATTTCGGACCCTGCCGGCGCTGTTCCTGCAGGAGCGTCGTCAAAATTCAGGCTCTCGGCCATGGCGTTTCCTCCCTTCAGCACAGCCAGCATAGGCGGCCAGGACGAGACCGGCCCGTGCCGACGCCCGCGACGCAAAGGCCAAAGCGGCGCGCATTGTCGGCTGCCCAACACGTCAGACATTCAATCATTGAAACGCCTCACGGTGCATTTTCTGTGCCTTGGATCAGCTCTTGGTGCTGGCGGTCTTGTCGATCGCCGCGCGAAAGCCTTCAGCAAGCTTGATCGCGTCGTCATTGGCCCAGAAGTGCATGAAGAAGAGTCGCGGCTGTTCGTTCAGCATATGGCTGTGCAGCGCCGTCACCTCGATGCCATGCGTCCGCAGCGCCGCGATGACTGGATTCACCTCGTGGCTGGTCAGCACGAAATCGCCGGTGATGGCGGCCTTGCCGCCGCCGGTCGGCTGGAAATTGATGGCGGTCGCGACGCCCATTGGACCGACGGGGGTTAGCAGCATGCCGTTCTCCGTGATCGGGTCGCGCCGTTTCACATTGAACTGGTAGACGCCGCCATTGCCCTGCCCCTTGACGCCGATGATCTGATCGAGCTTTGCGGTGTCGAGATCGATAGAGGGCGGATTCCCGGCTGCGGCGACCGTCAGGGGCGTCTTGCTTTCGGCGAGCGCATCACGGATTGCCGACGCCAGCTTGATAGGGTCGCCGTGTCCGGCGACGTGCATGTAGAATGTCGCCGGGCTTGCGCGCAGCAGATGGTTGTGCACGGCAGTAATCTCGAGACCGCTCGTAATCATCTTCGCCATCACTGGATTGATCTCGGTCTCAAGCAGCACGAGGTCACCCATGACCATGGTTCCGCCATGCGCAGGCTTGAACGCCAGCCAGCCGCCAAGCGCCAGCGCCGGTTTGATCGTGACGCCATCCAACGTCACGGTGAGATCGGTGCGCGGGAAGCCGTAGCGATGGACATCGTCCGCAACGGTGGGCTTGCGGCCCAGCGTCTCATCGACCTTTTGCCAGTCGATGCTCTGCGCGTGAGCGTTCGTGATGAAGCAGGCAGCGACGCCGATCAGTGCCGAAACAGTCCTATGCATGGATCAGCTCCCTTGAGCTCTGGGTGTGTCCCGGCCCCAGGTGACGTCGGATATGTGAGGCCGCTCTGGCTGTTCCGCCACACACAGCGGACTCGCCGCGGAGGCGCATGCCATGGTGGTTCGGATGCCGGGAGGGTCGTGGAATGGAGTTGCGATGTGTGATGACATGCTGCGCCCTTGGTGATCAGGACGCGATGCTTGGGCATGTCGCCTCACGGGGAGATCGCACATCCCCGTCGCGCTGACTAAAAACCCGCAGGACAGAACTGTCAACCGGCGCACGGCCGCGCCACGTCACGAAGAGTTCACCCTTTGAAGGAACCTGCCAGCCGCCATCTTGAAACGACGAGGCGGTTTCACATACATTGTCGGCGTGGGGACGATGCAGACTCCCCGTGAGACCCAGGTCCAAGCTCTGCGCAGCACGCAACTACGTGGAGCTTGCGCATGGACACCGACCGTCACCCCTCTCCCCTCCGAACCATCGCCATCCTTTCGCGCGGCGACGTTGCCGCGCGGCGCGAGGCAACGGCGCAGAACAGCCGCTTCGTCCGCGTCTTCGAAGCGCTCGCCGCCGCGGGCATCGACGCCTTCCCAGTGATCTATGACGAGAGCTTTGCGGGCGCGGTCCGCGACCAATTGCTTGCAGCCGACGGCGTGCTGGTCTGGGTCGATCCGATCCACCAGGGCAAGACCCGCGCCGAGCTCGACGCCCTGCTGCGCGACGTCGCGGCGCAAGGGCCATGGGTGAGCGCGCATCCGGACATCATTCTGAAGATGGGCGTCAAGGAGGTGCTCTACCGGACACGGCATCTGGGCTGGGGCGCCGACACGCACCGCTATGACACCGCCACAAGCTTCCGCAGCCAGTTTCCGGCGCGCCTTCGTGCCAGCGGCCCGCGCGTGCTGAAGCAGAACCGCGGCAATGGCGGCCAGGGGGTCTGGAAGGTTGAGGCCCTGCCCGATACCGAAGGCATGGTTCGTGTGCTGCATGCGCAGCGCGGCAGCACGCCTGAGGACATGCCGATCGATGCGCTGCTCGCACGGTGCGAGCCCTATTTTGGTTGGGGCGGCTGCATCATCGACCAGGCGTTTCAACCGCGCCTGCCCGACGGCATGATCCGCTGCTACATGAGCGGCGCCAAAGTCGCAGGCTTCGGACACCAGAAGATCAAGGCGCTGATCCCGCCGCCGCCGGAGGGACCGGAGGCGCCTGAGGCGCAGCCCGGGCCGCGGATCATGCACGGGCCTGATGCTCCGCCATTCCAGGCGCTGCGAGGAGCGATGGAGGACGAATGGACGCCGCAGATGATGGCAACGCTCGGCCTCGATGAGTCGTCATTGCCGGTGATCTGGGATGCGGACTTCCTGTACGGGCCGAAAGATGCGGCCGGCGCAGACACCTACGTGCTCTGCGAGATCAACGCGAGCTCGTGCTTTGCGATCCCCGAGGAGGCGCCGGCTGCGATCGCCCGGACGGTGAAGCAACGGCTGATGCGGACCGAACGCACACGGGCGCGAACTTAGCCTGGTCGCGCTCGTCGGAAATGGCAGCAGCTGTCAGGCGACAGTACGACGCAATCCCGATTTGGTTGCGTTGTTGAAGCCAAAAGGCGCGAGGGCTATCGATCTGAAACGTCATCTTCGATCGGAGGAACGCATGAGCACCATCACCGGCGGCTGTCATTGTGGCGCAATCCGTTACGAGGTCGAAGGCGAGCCGATCGTACACGCGCTTTGCCACTGCCGCGATTGCCGGCTACACGCCGGCGCTCCTGTCGTCGGCTGGACGATGTACCCGGAGGGCGCGGTTAAGGTGACGAAGGGCGAGCCGAAGGTTTACCGCTCCTCGGAACACGGGCGGCGGCACTTTTGCAGCGCGTGCGGAACCGGACTGTTCTACGTCAATGCCAGCATCCTGCCGGGGATCATCGACATCCAGAGCGCGACCTACGACGATCCCGAGGCCGTGCCTGCCACGATACAGATCCAGGTCGCCGAGCGCCTGCGCTGGATGGAGCATGCGCACGAACTGCCGGCATTCGAGCGCTATCCGCCGCAGCCGTAGTGGTGGCTAGGCGGAATGAGTAGTTTGATTGCTACAACGTAAGTGCGCCCCCTCCCCCGCTTGCGGGAGAGGGCTGGGGAGAGGGTGCTTCCGCAATGGGATAGTCCCCAAGAGGAGAAAGCCCTTACCCGCGCCTTCGGCGCGACCTCTCCCGCAAGCGGGAGAGGTTGCACCGAGCCCGCGGCTATAGATTCGAGCTAAAGCCATTCCGCTTTAGGCATCGCGCAGCACCGTCCGCTCCTTTATCAATCAATTTCCTGCGCGCCGATGAAGCGCATGAACGGCTTCTGACCGTCGGCACCGAACAGCACGACCTCGTAACGCTGCGGCTTGCCGCCTTCCATGCCCGGCGATCCGACCGGCATGCCCGGCACGGCTATTCCCTTCGCGTTTGGACGCTCCGCGAGGAGGCGTCGCACGGCCGCGGCCGGCACGTGCCCCTCGACGACATAGCCAGCGACCTCTGCCGTGTGACACGCGACCAGGTTCGAGGGGACGCCGAGACGCGCCCGGATCGGCTCGAGGTCGGGAGTCTCCTCCACCTGGGCGGTAAATCCTGCGTCCCGCAGATGCTGCACCCAGCCGGCGCAGCAGCCGCAGCTCGGATCCCGGTGCACCGTGAGCGCGGCTGCGTCGGATGCTGCCGCGGCGGGCCTTGCAAAAGCTGCCGCGGCCATCAGCCCGACAAGGGACCGGCGGGTCATCAGGTATGCGCGTTGCTTCATCTTCGGCTTCATCTTCGGCTTCCTCTTCTGTCACTCCGTCGCCCTGACATATGATCGTGCGTCACGGCTCGCCTCATCCGGCCGGCTCCACGACGCGCAATCTGGCGCCGATCGGCTTGGGCATCTCAGCCGGTTGTTCTCTGTCCTCGCGCGTGGGCGGCAGGCGGACACCCTTCACCAACCCGAAGATCGCCGGGATCACGATCAGCGTCAGCAGCGTCGACGATATCATGCCGCCAATCATCGGCACCGCGATTCGTTGCATGATCTCCGACCCGGTTCCGGTGCTCCACATGATCGGCAGCAGGCCCGCCATGATGGCGACGACCGTCATCATCTTGGGACGGACGCGCTCGACCGCGCCCACCATGATCGCCTCGTGGAGATCCTGCCGGGTGAGGCCCCTGCACTCGGCGCTGCACGTCGCCTTGATCTCGGCCAGGGCATGCTCGAGATAGATCAGCATCACGACGCCGGTCTCGGCGGCGACGCCGGCGAGCGCGATGAAGCCGACGGCGACGGCAACCGACATGTTGAAGCCGAGCCACCACATCATCCAGATGCCGCCGACCAGCGCGAAGGGCAGCGACAGCATCACGATCAAGGTTTCGGTCATGGCCCTGAAATTCAGGTACAGCAGCAGGAAGATGATCGTCAGCGTCACCGGCACCACGATCTTCAGGCGCGCCGCGGCGCGCTGGAGATATTCGTACTGACCGCTCCAGACCACGTAATATCCGGATGGGAACTGGATGCTGTCAGTCACGGCGCGTTGCGCATCGGCGACGTAGCTGCCGATGTCGCGATCGCGGATGTCGACGTAGACGTAGGTCGCGAGCTGGCCGTTCTCGGTCCGGATCGAGGTCGGCCCCCGCGCCGGCTCGACCTTGGCGACCTCGCCGAGCGGCACCGCGCCGCCTGCGGGCATCGGCACCAGGATGTCGCTGGCGATCGCCTTGGGATTGTCGCGCAGGTCGCGCGGATAGCGCATGTTCACCGTGAACCGCTGCCGCCCCTCCACCGTCGTCGTGACGGTCTGGCCGCCGAGCGCCGCCGCGATGGTGTCCTGAACATCCTGGATCAGGATGCCATAGCGGGCGAGCGCCTCGCGATCCGGGACGATCTCGAGATAGTAGCCGCCGATGCCGCGCTCGGCATAGGCCGAGGAGGTGCCCGGCACCGTCTTGATCACCCGTTCGACCTGCTTCGCCAGCCGGTCGATCTCGACGAGGTCGGTGCCCATCACCTTGACGCCAACGGGGGTGCGGATGCCGGTGGACAGCATGTCAATGCGCGCCTTGATCGGCATGGTCCAGGCGTTGGAGACGCCCGGAAACTGCAGCGCCTTGTCCATTTCCGCGATCAGGCTGTCGATGGTGACGCCTTCCCGCCAAAGCTCCTTCGGCTTCAGACTGACCACCGTCTCGAACATCTCGGTCGGCGCCGGATCGGTCGCGGTCGCCGCCCGCCCCGCCTTGCCGTAGACCGATTCAACCTCCGGGAACGACTTGATGATGCGGTCCTGCGTCTGCATCAGCTCGGCCGCCTTGGTCACGGAGATACCGGGCAGCGTCGTCGGCATGTAGAGCAGCGTGCCCTCGTTCAGCGTCGGCATGAACTCGGTGCCGAGCTGCCGCGCCGGCCAGATCGTAAGAGCGAGCACGACCAGCGAAGCCAGGATCACCGGCGTCTTGGCGCGCAGCACGCCCTTGATGACCGGGCGGTAGATCCAGATCAGGAAGCGGTTGATGACGTTTTTCCTCTCCGGCACGATCCTGCCGCGGACGAAGATCACCATCAGCGCCGGCACCAGCGTGACGGACAACAGGGCCGCGGCCGCCATCGCGAAGGTCTTCGTGAACGCCAGCGGGCTGAACAGCCGCCCCTCCTGCGATTCCAGCGTGAAGATCGGCATGAACGAGACAGTGATGATGAGCAGGCTGAAGAACAGTGCCGGGCCGACCTCGGATGCCGCGTCGATCAGGATCTGGACACGCGACTGACCGGGCTCGGCGCGCTCGAGATGCTTGTGCGCGTTCTCGATCATGACGATCGCGGCATCCACCATGGCGCCGATCGCGATCGCGATACCGCCGAGGCTCATGATGTTGGATCCCAGGCCCAGCAGCTTCATGGCGCCGAACGCCATCAGCACGCCGACCGGCAGCATCAAGATCGCGACCAGCGCGCTGCGGACATGGAGCAGGAACACGATGCAGACGAGCGCGACGACGATACTCTCCTCGAACAGCGTGTGCTTGAGCGTGTCGATCGCCGAATAGATCAGGCCCGAGCGGTCGTAGACCGGGACGATCTCGACCGATTTCGGCAGGCTGCTCGCAATCTCCTTGAAACGCTTCCTGACGTTTTCGATGACGTCGAGCGCGTTGACGCCGAAGCGCTGCACCACGATGCCGCTTGCGACCTCGCCCTCGCCGTTCAGCTCCGCAATGCCGCGCCGCTCGTCGGGTCCGAGCTCGACATTGGCGACGTCCCGCAGCAGCACCGGCGTGCCGTTGCTGGTCTTCAGGACGATGTTGCCGAGATCGTTGATGCTCTTGATGTAGCCCTTGCCGCGAATGACGTATTCGAACTCCGACAGCTCGACCGTGCGGCCGCCGACGTCGGCATTGCTGGCACGGATCGCCTCCCGGATCTTCTGCATGCTGATGCCGCGGTCGCGCATGCGCTGCGGGTCGAGCACCACGTTGTACTGCTTGACGAAGCCGCCGATGCTGGCGACCTCGGCCACGCCTTCGGCCTTGGCGAGCGCGAATTTCAGATTCCAGTCCTGGATCGTGCGCGTGTCGGCGAGGTTCAATTCTTTCGACATCACGGCGTATTGATAGACCCAGCCGACGCCGGTCGCATCGGGCCCGATGGTCGGGGTGACGCCGACGGGAAGCCGCGACGTGGCGCCGTTCAGGAACTCCATCACGCGCGAGCGCGCCCAATAGATGTCGGTGCCGTCCTCGAAGATCACGTAGACGAACGACACGCCGAAGAAGGAGAAGCCGCGCACCACCTTCGATTTCGGCACGGTCAGCATCGCCGTCGTCAAGGGATAGGTGACCTGGTCCTCGATCACCTGCGGCGCCTGGCCAGGATATTCGGTGTAGACGATGACCTGGGTGTCCGAGAGGTCGGGGATCGCATCCAGCGGCAGATGCAGCAGCGCGTAGAAGCCGGCGGCCGCCGCAAAGCCGGTGCCGAACAGCACCAGCAGCAGGTTGCGCGCCGACCAGGCGATGATGCGGGCGATCATTTGTGCTCTCCCGTCGCATGGCCGGCGTCGGAGGCTTGAGGCGCAGCCTCGGCAAAGCCTTTGAGCGCGGCCTTCAAATTGCTTTCCGCATCGATCAGGAAGTTGGCTGATGTGACCACCGCTTCGCCTTCGGCAAGGCCGTCGCGCACCTCGATAAAGCCGCCGCCGCGCCGGCCGAGCTTCACTTCCCGCGGCTCGAAGCGCCCGTCCCCCTTGTCGACGAGGACGGCCTGCCGCGTGCCGGTGTCGAGCACCGCGCTGTCCTGGATCGTCAGGACAAGCGCGCTATCGGCCGTGTCGACGTCGGCATCGACATACATGTCCGGCAGCAGCAACGCTTCGGGATTGGCGAGCTCGATGCGGACGCGAACCGTCCGGGTTTCGCGGTTCACCTGCGGATAGATCACCGCGATCTTGCCGGTGAAGCTTCGGCCGAGGAAGCTGCGCGCGCGCACCGCGACAGACTGCCCGACCGCGATGTTGCCGAGATCGCGCTCGGCGACGTCGACCAGCGCCCAGACCAGCGAGGTGTCGGCGATGCGGAACAGCACGTCGCCGGGATTGGCGCGCATGCCTTCGATCGCGTTGCGCTCGAGCACGATCCCGTCGCGCGGCGCCGACCAATGGATGGTGACGGGCGCGACACGCGTTCTCTCCATCTCGGCGATCACCCGCTCGGGGACGTCGAGATTGATCAGCCGTTGCCGCGAGCCGCGGCCGTAGATCTCGACCCCGCCGACGGTCTTGGAGGTGATGGTCGCAAGATAGTCGGCCGCCGCGGAGGCGACCGCCGAGCTGTAGATCTCCATCAGCGGCTGGCCCGCCTTGACGCGGGAGCCGGTGGTGACGTCCGCGATCTTCTGCACGAAGCTCTCGGCCCGCATCGCGATCACCGAGACGCGGCGCTCGTCCAATTGGATCGTACCGGGCGCCTTGACCAGGACCTGGACCGATCGCCGCGCCACCGGCTCGGACTTCACGCCGCTGCGCTGGATCTTGCCGGGCGACAGTTTCACCGTGCCGTCATCGGCGTCGTCGCCTTCGTAGACGGGGATATAGTTCATCCCCATCGGGTCCTTCTTCGGCACCGGCGAGGTGTCGGGCAACCCCATCGGATTGCGGTAGTAGAGGATTTTTCGCGATGAAGCCGCCTGCGGTGGCTTCGGCTCTGCCTGGGCGGCCTTGTCGTCATCGTAGACCGGCAGATAGTCCCGCCCGCGGTCGTCCTTCTTTGGCCCGGCGGACCAAAGCGGCGCGCCGCTCGGATCGCGATAGTAGAGCGGAGTCCGGTCCGCTGGCGCCGCAGCCGGGGTCACCTCGGCATGGACCGACCAGCGCCCCTCGTTCGAGAACCAGTACGCGCCAAGGGCGAGACCACTGCCGAGCGCGAGAGTCGTCAAGAGACGCAACGTCTTCATGGTTGTTTCGCGCGCTCGGAGCGCGCGTCCATGTGAATGGGAAAGAGAAGTTCGGGCGCCGTCCGACGGCGCCAGAAAGCTCACTTGGTCGCCTTGACGATGACCTTGCCGGTGACCGTCTCAGGCTCGCCCTGCACCTTCGCCGAGAGCGTGACCTGATAGCGGCCGGCCATCGGCAGGTCCGTCCTGAAGGCGTAGACGCCCGGCTCCTTGGAGGGCAGTGGCGCGACCGCCGATTCCATCTCGGCCATGCCGTCCGGAGCCATGTCGACGCGCGTCTTGAAGATGACGGCGTCGGGCACCGGCTTGCCGGTCTGCTTGTTGGTCAGGCGAACGGCGAGCGTGACGTCGTCGCCCTTCTTCATCTCGGGATTGACCGGCTCGAAAGCGTAATCGCCGGCACCCGCCAAGGCGACTGAAGCGGCGAGCGAAAGGGTGGCGGCAACAGCCGCGGTGCTGAACTTGGAAAGCATTGTCCTGTCCTCATGAATTGATCTCGACCGCGACGCATGAATGCGCACATCAGTCATCGCCGCGCGGGGCGTGCCCGCGCGCGTCTTGAGAGATCAGATTCGAGGAGGCCGGAAGGGAGGACTGCCGCCGCGCGAGTCGACGACCTGATCGGCAGGAATAGCGGTTTCCGCTGCCGCGACGGCAAGGAATTCGAACGCCAGGGGACGAATGTCTGCCAGTGCGACGGTGCCGCCGACACAGCAGAAGCCCATCCCGCATTGGTAGCCGGTGTCGGAGCCCGTTCCCTTCATGTCGGGACAACAATCGTGCACCGACATATCGTCGTCGCCGCCGACCTGCATGGCCGCCTTCATGTCACCCGACGACATCGCGACGCCGGAAGCGGACGCGCCAGCCGGCAGCATCGCCAGGGAGATGGCGATGGCGAATGCCAGGATGGTCCGAACGATCCGCATGAAACGTGCTTTTAACCTTTTGGAACCGCAACGCAGCCTCAGTACCATAGTCTGCGGCCGAATGCATTCTTTGATCAAAGTCAAGCATTCGTGACCGAGGCTCCGAGGCCTGTCAGGCCGACCGCCCGCATCCTGCCTCGCCTATCGCGACTTCGATACCAGCTCGTCGGACCGCGCCGTCCGCGACCATAGCAGCGCGAGCGGGCCGAGCGCGATCCCGGCCGCGAGCACGATGAAGGCCAGCAGCCAGCCCTCTGCACTCTGGGGGCCGCCAGCGGCATCGAGGGCAACCCCGGTTCCCCAGGCTCCGATCGCCGATAGGCCGAACCCGGCGGTCGAATGCAGGGCCAGAGTCGCCCCGCGATGCTCGGAGACAGCCGCAGCCGACATGCCGGCCGTCAACGCACCGGAATCCGCCGGCACCGTCAGGCCATAGATCATCAGCAGCAGCGCCAGCACCCATGCCGGAGCCGTCGCATTCAGGCCGATGACGAGGGCAACGCAAGCCGAGGCGATCATCACCACTGTGATCGCCCGATGTCGCCCGAATTTCAGTGCGGCCTCGTTGCCGAGGATGCTGGCCGGCATGGAGATCACTGCAAAGCAGAAGCTCATCAGGACCGGGCTCAGCCATGAGGGCGCACCCTGATGCGCGACGACGTAGGTCCAGAACCCGACCAGCCAGGTGCGAATGCCGTAGAGCTCGAAGCAGTGCGCGCCGTAGCCGATGATGTAACCGAGCGCCTCCCGGTTGGCGAAGACGGGCGCAAAGTTCAAAAGGCGTCCTGATCTTGGAGCGGGACTGCGGCTCTCGATCAAGAGACACGCGACCACCATCGCGATGGGACCGATGCCGGTCACGTAGAACGCGGTCCGCCATCCCCAGCCGTCGGCGAGGACTTGGGCGATCAGGAACGACAGGCCGACGCCCACCGAGAAGCTCGACGTGTAGAGCGTGACCGCCCGCGAGGTGTCGCCGGCGGGCAACCGGTCGGTCAGTGCCTTGAGCCCCGGCATGTAGGCACCGGCAAAACCAAGGCCGGCCAGCGACCAGATGATGGTCCCCGACCAGAAGCCTTGCGCGAAGATGCCAAAGGCGACGGTCGCAAGTCCGCTGACGACAGAGCCGCCGAGGAGCACGAGCCGTGCGTCGATGCGATCGGTCAGTGTCGTCAGCACGGGCACCGCCAGCATGTAGCCAAACGCGTAGCCGCTCGCCATCATCCCGCCCTCGGCGGCGGACAATCCCCACACCGGCATCAGATGCTGGGCCAAATTCGCGGACAAGGTCACGTGCGGCAGCAGATTGCCGAGCTGGCCGATACACATCACCGCAATCAGCGGCCAGCCGCGCAAGCTACGAATGTTCTCCTCCCATCAGACAGCGACTCATGCCGCCTGGTCCCCACGAAGCAGCAGAAGCGCGAAGAACGCAGAGACCGAGGCCAGCGCGCCGATCCAGAGCGCGCTGCTGCCGAGATGCTCCACCATCAGTCCCAGCGCAAGCGGCGCGAAGGCGCCCGTTGCCCTCGAAGGCAGCGAAATCATCCCGACCCGTCTGCCGAACCCGACCGGCCCAAACAGCGCCAACGGCAGCGTACCACGGGCAATGGTGATGATGCCGTTGCCCGCGCCATACAGCACCGTGAAGAGCGGTGCGAGCAAAGGGCCGCCTGCAACCAGCGCAAGCACCCCGATCGGATTCATGAGCATGGCGAGCCGCGCCGACAGCAGCGGATGAAACCGGCCAAGCCATCCTGCTTCCAGAAGGCGGGCGCCGACCTGCGCCGGTCCGACCAGTGCTCCCGCCAGCAACGCCTGTGCCGGCGTGGCGCCGAACGCAACCAGCATGGTTGGCAGGATGGCCGAGACTCCGGAGCTGACAAAACTTGCGGCCGCAAACATGTACGCCAGCAATATCATTGCGAAGGTTTCGCTCTGACCGCCGGATTGCTGGCTTGCGCCCGTGCTCGGTCCAGCCTCCTGATGCAACGGAGCGGCACGGGGCAGCGCAAGGTTGAGCGGCAAGGCAAGGCTGATGTGGATCACCGCCCAAAGCTGGCAGGCCGCGCGCCAGCCGTACTCCGTGGCGAGCCATGTCGTGAGAGGCCAGCCGAGTGTGCTGGCGAAACCGGCGATCAGGGTGATGCCGGTGATCGTTCGTCGCGCATTGGCGCCGTAAATGCGCGCAAGCGTCGCGAACGCGGCTTCATAGAGGCCCATGCCCATGCCGATGCCGAGCAGGATCCAGGCTGCGATCAGCACCGCTACGCCATAGGCCGCGGAAAGCAGCAGCAAGCCAGCCGCGAAAACGAGGTTCGAGACGGCAAGCATGCTGCGCCCACCGAACGTATCGATGGCATGCCCAACCCTCGGACCAAGCAGGCCGGAGATGACGAGCGCTCCCGACAACGCGCCGAACACGTAAGTCGGCGCAAGACCGAGATCGCCCGCGATCGGCGCGGCCAGGATCGCAGGAAGATAGTAGCTCGACGCCCACGCGATGGTCTGCGCGGTGCCGAGCGCGATGACGACGGTGAGCGGGCCCGCAGTGCCTCGGCTCATGAGCAGCCGCACCCCGCACCGCCTGCCTTCTTGGCGGATTCATCGGCGGCACAGCAGGCCGAAGGTTCGGCCTTGGCCGGGCCGCCGCAACATCCCGCTGCGGCGGCGGACTCCACGCCGGCGCGTGTGCAGACGCCGGTCTCCGGGAGCACGAGCTCGACCCGTGCCGCGGCCTTCTTGTCGCCGGCGATGTCGGCGGCGATCGATCGGACCTGCTCGTATCCCGTCATCATCAAGAAGGTCGGCGCACGTCCGTAGGATTTCATGCCGGCGAGATAAAAGCCCGGCTCATCATGCGCCAGCTCGCGCGCGCCGTGAGGCCGCACCGTTCCGCAGCTATGCTCGTTGGGGTCGATGAGCGGCGCGAGCGCGAGGGGCGCCTCGATCGCCGGATCGAGCCGCAGCCGCAGCTCGGACAGAAACGAGAGATCAGGCCGGAAGCCGGTCGACACCACCAGCTCATCCGCAATCACACTCCGCGCAGCCGAGCCGGCGCCTGCCGAAATCCTGAGGCGGCCTTCGATCTCCGAAATGTGAGTGACAGCGAAGCCGGTCTCGACCGCGATCTTTCCGGCAGTCACGAGCGCGGCGAAGGCTGAGCCCAGCTCGCCGCGCGCGGCAAGCTTGTCGTTGCGGCCGCCGCCAAAGGCCTTTGCCGGATCGTCCCCGCGCAACAGCCAAACGGGCCTGGTGCCGGGCGCCCACTCGGCGAGCTGCGCGAGATCAATCAGCGTGCCCAGCGCGGAATGGCCCGCACCGAGCACGGCGACGGTCTTACCGGCGTATCTGCTGCGAGCGGAGCCGCGCACAGCCGGCATGCCATAGGCGATGCGGCCGGCGCATTCGCGTTCGCCGAGCGCCGGCAGACCGTTGCTGCCGGCGGGATTGGGCGAGAACCACGTGCCGGAGACGTCGATGACGGCATCGGCGCGCAGCACTTCGTCGCCTTTGCCGTTCTGGTAGCGGATTTCGAACGGCGCCTGGTCCCGCCCCTTCGTCTTCGCCTTGTCGAAGCCGGCGCGGCTGATCGCCGTGACGCGGCTCGAGGTCCGGATCGTCTCGCGCAGCGGCGTTCGCGTGGCCAGCGGCGCGAGATAGCGCTCGATCAGCTCGCCGCCGGTGGGATAGGAGCTTGGGTCCGGCGAATTCCATCCCGTCGGCGCAAGCAGGCGCGCTGCGGCCTTGTCGACATTGTATTCCCACGGCGAGAAGAGCTGGACGTGCTGCCATTGCCGCACGGCATGCCCGGCCTCGGGCCCGGCTTCGAGCACGACAGGGGACATGCCGCGTTCGCGCACATGAGCGGCGGCCGCGAGGCCGACTGGCCCCGCCCCGATGATGGCTACCGTCTTGTCCATTCCGAATCCTCCATCTTTCTAGAATTATGGAATAACTGGCCAAATCAATCAGGCTGCGGTCTGCGCAGCCTTGCATCCCGCTTCTTCCGCACAGCACTCCGCGGCCAGGAAATCGACCAGCCCGCGCATGGCGTCGAAATTGGCGCGGCAGATCAGGGTGGTCGATTCCCTGCTCTGACTGACCAATCCGACCGAGACCAGCGTCTTGATGTGGTGCGACAACGTCGAGGCCGGAATCTTCAGCTTGTCCTGCAGGCGACCGACCGGCATGCCCGCGTGCCCGGCCCGGACCAGCGCGCGATAAATCTGCAGGCGGGTCCGATTTCCGAGGGCTTCCAGGCGTGCTGCTGCGTCGTCGATCTTCATGCGCGACATGATGCGCCCGTGCGCATCAATCGTCAAACCATATTTCTAGAATATTGGAAATTACCGCTCACTCCATGGACCGGAGGTTTCCAGATTGACTTGACCCCTATAATTCCATAAATCTGGATATATGGAAACAGAGCAAGCCGTCCTGGCGCTCGCCGCGCTGTCTCAACCGACCCGTCTGGAGGCGTTCCGGACGCTGGTCAGGCACGAGCCTGACGGTCTTGCGGCCGGCGATCTCGCCCGCCTGTTGGAAGTCCCGCAAAACACGCTGTCGGCGCATCTGTCGATTCTGAGCCGCGCCCGCCTCGTGTCCTCCGAGCGGCACAGTCGCTCGATCGTCTACCGCGCCAATCTCGGCGAATTCCGCGACGTCGCGCTCTTCCTGCTGCGCGATTGCTGCGGCGGACGGCCGGAGGTTTGCGAGCCCGTCGTCGAGACCTTGCAATCGTGCTGCTCGCCAAAACGAAAGGAGCGAGCCGGCTGATGGACAGTTTCGATCTCCCGCGGCGCCTCGCGGCTGAAGCGCTCGGCACGGGTATTCTCGTCGCCACCGTGGTCGGCTCCGGCATCATGGCGGAAACGCTGACCAAGGACGTCGCCCTTGCGCTGCTCTGCAACACCTTGCCGACCGGGGCCATCCTGGTTGTCCTGATCACGGTGCTCGGTCCGATCTCCGGCGCACATTTCAATCCCGCAGTGACGCTCGTCTTCACCGGCAAGCGCGAGCTGCCGGTCAACGAGGCCGCGCTTTACGTGATCGCGCAGATCGCTGGCGGCATCGCGGGAACGCTGGCGGCGCATCTGATGTTCGGCCTGCCGCTGCTCGACCTCTCGACGAAGGTCCGAACCGGAGGGCCGCAATGGTTCGCCGAAGCGGTCGCTGCGTTCGGGCTGGTCGCGACGATCCTGGCCGGCATCCGGTTTCAGCGGACGGCTATCCCCTGGCTGGTCGGCCTTTACATCACGGCCGCCTATTGGTTCACGGCTTCCACGTCGTTTGCCAACCCTGCGGTGGCCATCGCAAGGTCGCTGACGAACACGTTCGCCGGCATTCGCCCCGCTGACCTGCCCGGATTCATCCTCGCGGAACTCTGCGGCGCCTTCGCGGGCATGCTGCTGATGAACTGGTTGCTCGGCCGCTCACGCGCGTCCGCCTCGGTCGCAATCACGGAGACAGTTCGATGACCGTCACGATCTATCACAATCCCGCCTGTGGCACCTCGCGCAACACGCTGGCGATGATCCGGCAGAGCGGCGTCGAGCCTGATGTCATCGAATATCTGAAGACTCCACCCTCGCGGGACAAGCTCAAGGAACTGATCGCGAGCATGGGCATTCCGGTCCGCGCGCTGCTGCGCGAGAAGGGAACGCCTTACAAGGAGCTCGGCCTGGACGACCCCAAATGGAGCGATGAGCAGCTCCTCGATGTCATGATCGCCCACCCTATCCTCATCAACCGGCCGATCGTGGTGACGCCAAAGGGCACGCGCTTGTGCCGGCCGTCGGAAGCCGTGGTCGATCTCCTGGACAATCCGGTTGGCCGGTTCGTGAAAGAGGACGGCGAGGTGGTGGAAGCGCGCTAGGCCTGAAGGCGCGCCGTGAGACAGATGCAGTCGAGCTAGCCCAGCAAGCCCTTCAATCCCGCATAGATCGAGCCGACGCCGGTCGCGGCAACGCCGGCCAGCGGCCCCGCGGTCTGCATGAGGTCCTGTATCAAGCGGGCACGACGGCGCAGCTGTTCCTCGCCGACATGCTGCCCGAGCAGCCGCGCCACCCTGAATGCGAAAGCGTTCGGCTTGCCTCCCTGCGTCAGCACACGCGGCAGGATCTGGAAGATCACGACGCTGAGAATGTTGCCGGAGACGAAGGCGAGCAGGATGCTCGCGCCATATTCGAACACTTCACGCCATTCGATCCAGATCGTCGGAAGGATCGGAACATGGTCATGGATCCCCGTAACCGTCAGCATTGACAGGACGCTGACGGCCGCTGCCAGGAACGCCAGCACGAACGCCGTCAGGGCGGATACCCGGTGCAACGGATAAGCCACGAAGCCGAACAGCAGCGGTATGGCGATCGATGCAATCCGGAGCGGGATCGGGGACACGTTGAAGGTGATGGTCACGAGCACGTGCGCGATCACCAGCAGCAGGGCTGGAATGACCACATAGAGCACCGCATGCGTTCCGTAATAGCGCAGCGGATTGTTGTAGCGCTCGAGACGGACGTTGACACGATCGAGATCCCGCCTGAGCTTGTCCAGCTCGGCAACGATCTCGTCGATCTCGAGGAGCGTCGGTCGCGCGACGCGCAAGTCGCGCGAACAATGCTTGCACGCGATGGCTTCGTCCTTGATCGTCTCGGCGCAGAACGGACATTCCATCGCTAGCGCGACTTCCCTCGCCTCATAATGGCTTCGATCTCGCCTCTGGCCCGCTTCAGTTCATCGCGCAGATCCTCGCGCTTGCGCAAGAGATCGTCGCGCTCGGCAAGCAACGTGGCGGGAACGGCGATGTCGCGCCCGCACGAGGCGCAGACCAGCGCACCCTCGGCATTTTCCGACCGGCAGTAGAGGCACGCCACTTGCGAGTTCACCTGCGAGCTCACTTGGGCGCAACCTTCAGGGTGAAGACGGTCGTGCCCGGCCGGCCATCGCTGTCCTTGATGTCGACACGCATCGTGTACTCGCCCGGCGGCAACTCCGCATCCTGCATGTTGATGCCATCTGGCTGCACGAAGGGCCTGACCCGAGGCGTCAGGTCGACGTTCGGCGTTCGGAGGAAGATCACCTTGACCGATTCCGGATCGATCTTGGCCCCGCCATAGGACTGGAATTTCAACACCAGCCGCAGAGGAGAATTCGCGGGAGCGCCCGGCGAGACGAACTCGATCTTCGGGCCGCGCATGATGCCGCGCTGATCGACGGCGACCGCGCCCTTGGGAGGCGGCAGCTTGGCCTCCTCTTCCGTGATCAATGGCGCAGCGCGCGAGGATCCCGCGGCCAACAGACCTGCAACCACCAGAGCCAGTAGAGCATTCCGCTTCATTTTCCTTGCCCCCTTTCCCATTCGTCAACGCAAGCCGCCATCGCCGATGATCGTGTAAGGCGCCCAGAACAGCGGATGCGCATAGGCAAACTCGGTCTTGCCCTCGCTGTTGAGATAGCCGGGACCATCGACAAGAGCCATCGTCGCCTGGCGCAGCGCTTCGCTGCGCGACAGCTTGGGATCGTCGGCCTGTCGCTTGAACAGGTCCGTCACCAATTGCCGCGCCGACTGGGAGTGCACCGACCAGTTCGTCACCAGCAGGGCGCGCGTGCCGGCGTAGAAGAACGCGCGGCCCAGCCCGGAGGCCGCCTCGGCCCCTGCGCCTGCGCCGGCGCCGGTATTGCAGGCCGACAGGACGACCCAGTCCGCATCGAGCTTGAGACCGAGAATCTCTTCCATCGTCAGCAGTCCGTCGCCGCCCTCGCCCGTCACCACCGGCGACGACAGAGCGAGCGCCGGCTGCGTCAGCCCATTCAGCTCGCCCGGGACGAGGCCATGGGTCGCAAAGGCCAGGATCCTGAAGCCGGAGAGATTCATCGTCTTCACCGCGCTCTCGGTCGCGCTCTTGCCGAGGAACAGCACCTTCGAGGGATCCGCCTGCAAGGCCAGCGCGATCGACTTCAACTCGTCCGCGGTGTCGGGCAAACGGGGCAACAGACCGAGTTCGGCGCTATCGACGCCGTCGAGCTTGGGACTGTTGCGCCGCTTCAGCGGCCCGCCGCGCGTGATGTTGCCGCCGGCATCGGCCAGCTGAATCTTCTCACCCGTGCCTTCCGCCTCGGCGTGCTGATCGCTGTTGAAATAGGGATCGCCGAACGCTACGAGGTCGCCGCGGCCGGGCTTGCCGGGCGGCAACTGCCGCAGCGTGCGCAGCGCCGCCGCCGACGGCACCGTCGACACGGCATGGGTTCGCGCCAGCCACGGCACGTTGCGATAACCGACGAAGAGCGGGTCTTCGTCGGCGGCCACCTCCGCCGGTGCCGTCGGCAACAAGGCGAGCGGCAGCAGGCCCAGCGCACCGTTGGTGACAACGATCAGGTTCTTGGCCGGCTTCCAGCCGCTCTCGACCGGCTTGAGCAGCAGCTCGTACAACTCATGGCCGAGCTTGAGATCGAACGGTGGAATGTCCGAGATCATCGCCGCCTGCGGCTCGAGCGCCTCGCGCAGCTTGCGGATCTTGCTCTCGATGTCGCCGATCCTGGCCTGGACGGCGGCGAATGCCACCGGCCCCGACTTCGGCACGGCCCAGACGAAGCTGCCGTTCTGGCCGAAATAGAACGACAGCATGGCCTCGCCGTCGGTCAGCGTCGCGCGGATCTCGGCGACGCTCGGCGGCCTGGGCGAGACGAGATCGGCATAGATCGGGAATTTCTGCTTGATCTCCTGGCGCGCCTTGTCGCGCTGGCCGCGCAACGCCGCGATCGAGGCCTGTATCTGCTGCACGCCTTTCTCGTCGCGTTCCGCTGCGGGAAGCGCGAGCACGTTGTTAAGCGTACCGAGCTGGGCGTTGACCTGCTTGCTCAGATCCTGCTCCTTGCGCACGAGCTCGGCGAGCGCGGGATCCTTTGCCGCCGCACGCGCACTCGAGGCAGCCAGCGCCTGCTGCACCGAGCGGCCGCGGACGGCATCGGCCAGGCTGAATGTCTCTTCGCCGACATTGGTGCCGCCTCCTTCCACCCTGCCGAGCAGCAGCAGATAGCTCTCGACGATGGTCTGCAGCCGCTGGCTGCGCGCGGCCACCACGGTCGTGTTCTCGTCGTCGGCGTTATCGTTGGCGCTCGCCATCATCACCGGAATGGCGGCCTTGAACTCCCTGATCGCGTCGGCATCGCGGCGGGCGCGCATCAATCCGACCGCCAGCGTGCCGCGTGCCGAGGCGGCGTCGAAATGATTCTCCCCCACCCGCGCGATCTGCCTCTTCACGAGCTGCTCCGCGGCGGCAATGCCGGCGTCCAGCTGCCCGGAATCATAGAGGGACAGGATGCGAGAGGGATTGAGCTCGAACACCTGGCGGCGCTGCGGGTCCCAGCCGGCGACGGCCTTTTCTATCCTCGCAAACATTTCGCCCGCTTCGGCGTTCTGGCGGCGAAGCGTCAGGATGCCCGCAAGCTGCGACAGCAACTGCACCGTCGCCTGCGAATCCTCGGGCACACCCACCGTCTTGTTGATGTCGAGGGCGACACGGCCGAGCTTCTCGGCCTCTTCGTAGCGGCCCTGGTCGACCAAAATGCCCGCCAGCCCCATGACGAAGCGCGGCGTGACCGGATTGTACTTGCCGGTATCCTTCAGGCGCGACAGCAGCGCGCGGCGCGCATCCACCTCGGCCTCGGCCAGCTTGCCCTGCTTCGCCTTCATGCGCGCCTGGCTCAACACGGTGCCATCGATCGCCTGCAGCAGAAGGGTCTCGGCCGGCGCACTGTCCGACGCCATGATGGCCTTCGTGCTTGCGCGCTTGCGCAGCTCGGCGGTGCGATAGGCGGCCTCGGCATCGGCGAACTGTCCGCGTGCCTCGAGGATCGCGGCGCGAGTGAGCTCCAGCTCGCCTTCCCAGCTCTGGCCGAACTTCGCATAGGCCGCACGCCAATTGGGATGGCCGCTGGTGCGGGCCTCCTGGATCGCGGTCTGGGTGCGGCGGAGATAGGCTTCGGCCTGTGCGAGGTCGCCCATCTGGATGAGAACGACCGCGATCCCACGGTTCGTCACGAACTGAAATCCCTTGGCGCCGGGCATGCTGGCCGATTCGCGCAAAAGTCTTTGCATGATCTCGAGCGCGCGCTTCGGATCGCCCGCGAGCGAGTGTTGCAGGGACTGGAGCTGCAACATGCGCCCCAGCAAATTCGGGCCGACTGCGCCGCGCCCGACCTCCACGGCCTTGTCGGCGTCAGCCATCGCTTCGGCGAGCCGGCCGAGCTGCGCGCGTGCATTGGCGCGATCGAAATAGAGCTGCGCGAGGTCCTGGCGGGACTCCTTGCCCGTGGGCACGGCGTCGGCCTCCGACTTCAATTCCGCGATCATCTTCTCGTTGGGCTTGTCGCCGTCGAGGATCGCCGTGATGTCGGAGATGCTGCGCGGCGGGGCGACGAAATCCTTGGGCAGTGCCGTGCCTGCATCGAGCTTGGGCGCCGTTTCCTTGGGAAGCTCGACGGCGACATTGGCGCGGCCATTGGCGGCATTGAGCGCCGCCATGACACAGGCCCTGACCTGCGGCGTTGCTTTTGCCCGGCAGGCTTCGAGATTTGCGCCTCCGGCAGGTCCGCCGCCGGCGCGCATGCAGGCCTGCACGATCGGCTTGCCGACCCTCATCCGGCAATTATCGAGCGCCGCATCCTTGGTCAGCGCGACTGCGGAGCCGGTCGATCCGAGCAGAATGGCAACTGCCAACAGGCGGCGCGAGGAAATGTCCCGACGGCACTTGCGCAGACGCGCGGCGTCTAAGCTCATCTCGAAGGACCTTTGGACAAAATGAATTCGAAAGAAACGTGGTGATCCTATCCGGCCTGCGCGGAAGGACAAGGGCAATCAATGCGGTTCCCGGAGGACCTCAACTGGTGGGCGGCGACAGGCGGCGCACTCCCGTGGAACCGGTCAGGCGGCCCGGGGAATCGGGCCGATCGGCCGCGGGGCGGCCGCGCTCAAAGGGTTGACGACTCGTGCTTAGCCCTTCGAGACCACCGCGCGACCATAGGGCGGGTGCCCCTGGACCGGCGGATTGGCGGTCTGGGCGGCGAGCTCGCCGATCAGGCGATCGGCATCGGCGGCCATGCCGTCGGGGGCCTGGATCACCAGGCGCTCCAGCGCCCAGCGATAGGACGAGATGCGCTGCTCCAGGCATTGCTGCACCCACTGGATGATCAGCGAGTTCTCCTGCATGCGCGCGACCGCGTCGTCCCTCTCCCTCGGGGACAGCGCGGAGACCCGCGCCATGCTGGCATCGCGCTTCCTGTCGAGATCGATGACGCGGATCGCGGATGCGAAGAACGGCTCGAAGCGGGTGATGTCGTTGCGCACGTCCTCGATCAGCTGCGCATAGCGCGAGGAATGCGAGCGGTGCGGCTCGTCGATCAGGGTGCGCCCGTACATGGTGCGGTCGAACACGACCTTCTGCCGCCACGGCGAGGGCAGCGCCTTGTAGTCGCCGAACACGCTCTTCCATGCGGGGCGCGACAGCGGCGGCTCGATCATGGGATAGGCGAGATCGCGAAGCTGGCGCTCTTCGTCGGTGAGCTGGAATTGCGATGGTCTCAGGCCGACGCTGGAGGTGACCTCCGCACCGAGCCAGCGATGCATGTCGTCGCTGCGCATGCTCTCGCGGGTGCGGCCGAAGTCGCCGCCGCTACACGCCGCGAGCAAGGCGCCCAGCAGCGCGAGCAGGACGGCCGATAGGACAGGCCGGATCTGGTGGATGACGTCCGGCATTGCATGAAGCCGGATGTCAGCGGCGGCGACGACGGCGCCCCGGCGCTGTGCCCTGCTCCGGCCCGCGATCGCCGCTGGTTTCGTCCGCCTCGCGCTCGATTCGAATCACGGGAAGGATCAGAACCGTTCCCATGTCCGCGCGCGGAGCGACATCCCCGGACGAGCCCACCCGGCGACCGGCCGGAAATTCGATGATGGTCCCCATGTCAGCTCTCTTCAATTGCCGCGCGACCGAACGCGCCCCAGCAACATGCATTCATTAAGATCAGCTCATGGTTAACGGGGTGTAAACGGGCCGCTTCAACCGTAGCCGCACGGACCGCGCCGCGCCGTCCCGTTGCGGCACGACAACGCCTCAAATTGCAGGGCCGGCTTCACGCCTCGTTTTCCTTAACGAGGCTTTAAACGAAGCTGCGCTAGGCTCGCCCCCAAGTATCTTTCCCGAGTTGCGTACGCCTCCATGACCAAGTCGCTGTTTCCCGGATTCGACGGGCTGATGACCCTGTCCCGTCGCGAAGGTGTCGATGTCCGTCCGACGCTGCTGCGCGTGCTGACCGACCTCTATGTCCAGACGAGCACCCACAGCGACGACGAGCAGCGGCAATTCGTCGAGCTCGCCACGCGGCTGATCGACCAAGTCGACGATGCGACGCGCGCGGCCGTCAAGGCCCGCCTCGCGGTCTATCCGCAGACGCCCGTCCCGATCCTGCAGAAGCTCGGCCTGGTCGCCACCCAGGAAGGCCGCAGGGTTCCACTGGCCCGGGAGATCCCCGCCCCGCCGCGCGGGTCTGCTCCGGCGCGCGTGCCGACCGAGGCCGAGCAACGCATGGCCGCCAACTTGGCGATGCAGCCGAAAGAGGCGGCCGAGATCCACGACATGTTCTTCCGCGCCGGCGCCTCCGAGCGCGCGCTGATCCTGCATAATCTGGCGCAGACCCCGCTGAAAGCCGCCCCCCGTATTCCGACCGTGCGCGCCAAGCGCGCGATCCAGATCCTGGAGATGGCGGCGATCGCGGGCGATATCGAAAGCTTCACCTTCGAGCTCGGCGACAGCCTGATCCTGCCCTCGCGCGTCGCAGCCCAGATCGTCGACGATGCCGGCGGCGAGGCGCTTGCCGTTGCCGCACGCGCGCTCGACATGCCGAGCCCGGTGTTCCAGCGCATTCTCTTGTTCTTCAAGCCGGAGATCGGAACGTCCGTGAACGCCGTGTACCGCCTGTCGCGGCTGTATGACCGTCTCGCCGAGCGATCGGCGCTGGTGATGCTGGCGGCCTGGCGCGGCTCGACGCTCGCGGTCACCCGCGCGAAGTATCAGTCCTCGCTGCATGACGGGGAGCGCCAGCGCGCACGCGCCGGCGCGAGCCAGACGCGGCCGGGCGTGCAGCCCGGCTCGAGCCCGGCGGTGCGGACGGGGACTAATCCGTCGGATCGCTGATTTGCTTACGCCGCCTCAGCGAGCGGCAGCGGTGAGGCACGCAACGAACTCCAACCCCGTCATTGCGAGCAATGACGGTTGAAGCTACGCCTTGGCCAATTCCAGAAAATGCCGGCCCGCGCGATCCTCGGTCTCGACGATCCAGGCATCCGGATCGAAGCGGATTTCCTTGATCAGCCGCTCCTCGATCGTGTGATCCGGCAGAGGCTGCGGCGCGACAGGGACGAAGAAGCGATCGACCGGCCGGCCGTCGTCATAGACGGTCTGCGGCGCCGGCGCATACAGCATCGCATGGCCGTCGAGCAGCGACACCTTCACGAACACCGCGCCCGCCTCCTCGGCACCGCGACGCCGCACGGCGCCGAACACGCCCTCGGTCTGGCACCGGCGCAAGTAAGCCGCCACCCAAATATTGGATTTCAAACGCATGAATTCGACGATAGGCCAGTGCGAGGCCTCACGCCAGCTTTACGTCTCACGCCTTGCGCGTGCCGTCCTGACCACCGCGAATCTGCGTTGCGATGAAGTATGACAGCGGCATAGCGAGTGCAAATCCTACCGCCACGGCATAGGGGATGTTCCTGATGGCGTCGGCGGCAAAACTCGGGACCATGAGCACCACGATGAGGCTGATGCCCGCCAGCGTCGTGCCGAGCATGATCCAGACGAGAATCGAGACCTTGAACATGACGACCTCTCTTCCTTGATGAGATGAGCCATCTTGTTCCTGCGGCCGCCGGCCGTCATTGATCCCACTCAAATCGCGATCGTATCGGATCCGGTCCATCGTGCCGGCGCCGGCAATTGACCTGCGTCAACGACACTCGACGTGCGGCTATTCGACCGGGCGGCCGATCGCAGCGGCGAGCTCGCGCAGCAGCCGGTCCGAGACCTGGCCGGTGACCTGCATCTTGTGCTCGCGCTCGAACTTCTGGATCGCGGCCTGGGTCTCGCCGCTCATGGTGCCCGTGATCTTCAGATTGCCGTAGCCGTATTCGGACAGCGCGCGCTGCACGCCGGCGATGCGGCGTGCGGCCGGGCTTTGCGCCGGGATCGGCGCCGGCGGACGCAGGGCCGCGGGCGGCGTCGAGGTGGTCGCCTTGACCAGATTGGTCATCGGATCATTCGAGCGCGTCGAGGCGGTCGCCTCGACCGGCTTTTCGGCAGCACGCTCGGCGGGCTTGGGCTCGGCAGGCTTAGGCTCGACACGGAACTCGGTCGCGCGCGGCTCGAGCGGCGAGGTATCGGCGCCGACGGGGCGCGGACGCGGCATGGGATTCGACAGCGGCACGGACGACGGCGCGGGAAGATTGATCACCGTGCCGAACATCGGCGCGGGATGCCGGCCGGTCTGGAGGAACAGCGCATTGGCAACGATCGCGGCGATCGCGGCGACGGCGACGAGGCCGGCCAGCGTGTCCTTGGGGCTGTGCAGCAGCACGCGCATCACGAGGTTGCGCTCGGTCTCGACGTCGACAACCGCAGCTTTGGCGCCACGGCGGCGCGGAGCGGCTTCGTCCTTGGCAGACTTCTTAGGCACTTTTCTTCACCAGAGCGGGTTGGTCCTGAGACTGGTCGTGAGCTTGGTCTTGAAGATCCTGACCTTGAAGTTCTTGGCGCAGCACAGGCGTCAGCGTCGCAATCTTGCGCTCGGCCGGCTTGGCTTGCGGCGGCGTGTAGACGAGCGGCAGCTTGACGGTGACCGCCGTGCCCTCGCCCAACCTGCTTTGTACCGTCAATTCGCCGAGATGCAACGCCACGAGACTCTTCACGATCGAAAGTCCAAGGCCGGTGCCCTCGTGACGGCGCTGATAGGTCGTGCCGGCCTGGAAGAACGGCGCGCCGATGCGCTTGAGATCGTCGGGCGCGATGCCGACGCCGGTGTCGCTGATGCGCAGCGTCAGCTGCGAGCCGGACACCGCGGCCGATACGCAGACCTGACCGCCGCGCTCTGTGAACTTGATGGCGTTGGCGACGAGGTTGAGCACGATCTGCTTGAAGGCCCTGGGATCGCCGGTCATGACGGGCAGGTCCTGCGGCGCGTCGGTGATCAGGTCGATGCCGTTCTCCCGCGCCTTCAGCGCCAGCAGATTGCAGCAATGCAATAGCGAAGCGCGCGGCGCGAACGGCTCGGACGCGATCTCGAAATTGCCCGATTCCATCTTCGACATGTCCAGGATGCCGTTGACGACCGACAGCAGGTGCTGGCCGGAATCGTTGATCAGCTGGGCGTATTCCTTGCGCTGCGCAGCACCCAGCATCAAGGCCTGCTCCTGCGCGATCATCTCGGAGAAGCCGATGATGGCGTTGAGCGGCGTGCGCAGCTCGTGGCTCATGGTGGCGAGGAAGCGCGTCTTGGCGGCATCGGCCGCCTCGGCGGCGCTGCGCGCCTGGTCCAGCGCCTGCTCGAAAAGCTTGCGGTCGGTGACGTCGCGCATCACCGCGACGACTTCGGCTTCGCACGTGACGTCACGCCCGCTGTCCTGATCGAGCGGACGGCAGCGCATCTCGACCCAGATGAAATCGACCTGGCCGCGCTCGGCGGCGGGCTCGCGCCGCAGCCTGAACTCGACGCTGCGCACCTCGCCGCGCGCCGCGTCGGACAGTGCCGTGAGATAGGCCGGCCGATCGGCGACATGGACACGGTCGAACAGGCCGTGGCCGAGCAGTTGCGCCACCTGCGCTCCGAGCATGGCCTCCACCGCCGGCGAGATGAATTGCACCGCACCGTTGCGCTGATGCCGCGAGATGACATCGCTCATGTTACGCGCCAGCAGGCGGTAACGCTCCTCCTCGCGCGACAACAGCGCAACGCTGGTGCGCGCGAGCGATTCCGCGCCGAAGGCGAGGCCGGCGGCATAAAGAGTGGCAGACGTGACCCCGAAAGCCATCAGCACGCCGCGCTCGGCGGCACTCGGCTCAACCACCGGCAGCCAGCCGAGCTGGCTGACCAGAATCAGCATTCCGGCGCAGGACAGCGCCAGCAGCGAGGCAAACGCCGCGACGCGGCGCGAGGCCGATAGCGCAGCTTCGAGCGGAACCACGATCAGCCAGACCGCGGCGAAGGATTCGATGCCGCCCGTCGTGATCGCGACAGCCATGATCAGGCCGGCGAGCGCCAGCGACGACAGCACGTGCGCGCCCTCGTAACGGCCGGTGCGCGACAGGAACCAGGACAACATGATCGGCGCGATCAGCCAGGCAAAGGCCGCGACCTCGATCGCGCTCGGCGCGCCGCGCATGGCGAGATAGACCGGAAATGCAGCGAAGGCGGCAAGGCTGCCGAGCAGCCGCGGTGCCATGAAGGCGCGATGGCGCGCGCGCATCAGCGCATCGTAGCGCGCGGAGGGATGCAGCAGTGCATCGAGACAATCGCGGATGATACTCAAAACTGTCACGGGTCTCGCGCTTCGGCTCAATCGTCTCTTGGAAGACGCGCCGGAACGCCTCCTTGTCGTTGAGCCACCGTGTCAGAGCGACCTTAAACGAGTGCTAAGGCGGCACAGCGTGTGGCCGGACACCGCGTTATCGCGGAGCTTTTTAGACGATTTGGCGACGTCTTCGCTGCGAATGGTGAACGCGGGGTTTCACCCTGCTCCGCATGGTTTCGAATTGGTGGATGCGGGGCGGCCGGCAGAACCATGGGTACGGGCGTCAATCGAAAATTTACCGGAACGTCGCTCCCGAAGAATCTTGCGTCAATTTTCCGCGAATTAAGCTCAAGGCAATCACTTGCGATTTATCGAGGATCGCTAGGTCCGACATCCGCGGGGAGATCGCCGCGGGCGGAGTCTAACGGACAGGTCGATAAGATGCGCTTTCTGCTCCGCATCACATTCTGGCTCGGGCTGGTGCTGGTGCTCCTGCCGCGGGACAAGACGCCCGAATCGGACAAGCTGCCGCAGATCGGCGCCGCCGATGCGGTGCAGGCCGCGACCGCGGCCGTTTCCGACGTGACCCAGTTCTGCAAGCGCCAGCCGGCGGCCTGCGAGGTCGGCGGCCAGGCCGCGACCATCATCGGCCAGCGCGCCCAGGACGGCGCGAAGAAGCTCTATCAGATCATCAACGACAAGAAGGAGCAGATCACCAACGACAAGAACGACGGCGGCAGGAACGACGGCAGCAAGACCGACAGCAAGAAGGCGCCCGACCATACCGGCTCGATCGCGCTGGCCGGCGAAGGCGATCTTGCAGCGAGCGAGGCGCCGCGCGATACCCTGACCCAGGACGACCTTGCGCTCGAATGGCGCGGACCGGGGCCGGCGAATTAAGCGTCCAGGCCCTATCGATTTCAGGGCTTCGCGTCTCTATATTGGCGGTAGGCGGGAACTGCGGGCCGATATGACGACGATTGACGACATCAGGGACAATTTCGAGCTTCTGGACGAGTGGGACGACCGCTACCGGTACGTCATCGAGCTCGGCCGCACTCTGGAACCGCTGCCGGAGGCGGAACACTCGGCCGAGAACAAGGTGCAGGGCTGCGTCAGCCAGGTCTGGCTGCAGAAGACGGTCGATCGCAGCAATGGCGAGCCGGTCCTGAAATATCGCGGCGACAGTGACGCCCATATCGTGCGCGGGCTGGTCGCGATCGTGCTCGCGCTGTATTCGGGCCGCACGCCGCGGGAGATCCTCAATACCGACGCGATCGCCGTGTTCAACGAGTTCGGCTTTCGCGATCATCTGACGCCGCAGCGCTCCAATGGCCTGCGCTCGATGGTCGAGCGCATCAAGACCGATGCGAGAGAGGCGCTCGCGGAAGCGTCGTAAGATGCTCTCGTAGGGTGGGCAAAGCGGAGCGTGCCCACCTTCTGTGTGCAATCAACGTAAACGCGTGGGCACGGCGCTTTGCGCCTTTGCCCACCCTACAAGACCCCAACTACTTCCGCTTCCGCTGCTGCTGCCCGAGGCCCATCTGCTTGGCCAGTTGCGAGCGCGCCACCGCATAGTTCGGGGCGACCATGGGATAGTCGGCCGGCAAGCCCCACTTCTCGCGGTACTGCTCCGGCGTCATGTTGTACTGCGTGCGCAGATGGCGCTTCAGCGACTTGAAGCGCTTGCCGTCTTCGAGGCACACGAGATAATCGGGCGCGATCGACTTCTTGAGCGAGACGGCGGGCTTGGCCGGCTCCAGCGGCGCAGTCTCGGTGCGGCCTGACGAAACCCGCACCAAGGCGCCATGCACCTGACTGATCAGGTTCGGAATCTCGGCCGCCGGCGTCGGATTGTTGCTGAGATAGGCCGACACGATGCTCGCGGTCAGCTCGATGAAATTCTTCGCCCCCGCATCCGACATGCGCCCTCCCTTGTCCGCTTGTGGCTTACAGGATTGACGACACCGAAGTATTCCCTGTCAAGAATACATTCGGCTGAAACACGATGACTGACGGCGAGGCACTGATTACTGGTGAAAAGCGCCCGTCTACTTGAGCGCGCGGTCGCTTCAACCGCGCTGGTCGAGATGGGCACGGAGCTCGTCGATCGAGGCAAAGCGCATCATGCCCTCCGGCATCTGCGCCTCGATGGAGCCATCGGAATAGAGCGAATACGCCATGCCATCGACGACGCCGGACTTGAGCACCGTCACCGGCGGGGGCTCCACGAGCGGCGGCGGCTCGGGCGCCGGCTCAGGAGCGGTCTCCGCCAAGGTCGACGGCGAGCGCGGCGGCGGCGGACGGCGTTGGGCGGCCGGCGGCTCCGGCGGGCGCGCACGGTCCGGCTTCGGCCAGGCGACGTCGAAGCTCGCAGGGGGCGAAAGGTTCGGGGCCTCGCTGGGCTCCGCGGGCGGCGGGGGAGTTTCAGTGGATTTTGCCTCCGCGCGCTCGCGCTCCTTGCGCGAGGTCGAGGCGAACAGCAGGTTGCGCCGGCGCGACGCTTCCGGAGCGGGAGGCGGTGTCGGGGCTTCCGGCTCCTGCTGCGGTGCCTCGGCACGCGGCCGCTCGCGCGCTGCAGCTTCGCTCTGCCACGGCGGCGGACTTGCGGGCGGTGGCGGCGGCGCCGGCTCGGCTCTCACCGCCGCAGCGGGCACCGGCTCGGGCGCGACTACGCCAGGCACAGCGAGGCCCGGCAGCGCGGGCCTGACCCGAACCTCGGATGGCGCGACCGCACCGGCCAGCCGGCGTGCGATGCCCCTGAGCTCGAGCAGCACCAGATGCAGGCCGACCAGTAACATTCCGGAGCAGACGCCAATGGTGCCGGAGACTATGAGAGTCCCACCGAGGCTGAATTCCCTGATCGTCATGCCGAAAATCACCGCGAGGAGACCCGCCAGCACGGCGCAAATCCCCACGATCAGCAATGCCAAATTCATCGAACTCACCCCCGGCCGCGCATCACGCGCGAGAACCGCTACGCCACGATACCGTCATACGCTGTTCCACGCCAACGGCCAATTCTGGGCAGTGTTCCTAAAGGGAAGGAAATCAGGGACTTATTCACATTCCCTTCAGCCGGGGCTCGCTACTGCTAAAGCTGCTCGCAAAGTCAGCTGAATGGGTGCCAACCGGAATTGCTGCGTCGCATCAGGAATTTAGCCATAATGCCCAATTACTTGGTAATGGAACTGCGCTATAGGGAGTCCGGGGTTGAGGCCCGCGCGCGCCAGCAGGGCCAAAAGGGGATTCCGGGGCACCGATAGCCATGACATCCATCACGACTTCGGCGATCGACACGCCTCAGCGGCGCTCGATCGAACGGACTTGCGACGATCTCGCCATGCTGGTGCTGGCCGCGGTCGCCGTCATTGCAGGCTTGACCTTCCGCGACTACGGGCTCGGCTGGGACGACTACACCCACGCCGAATATGCCGACCTGCTGCTGCGCATGTTCGGTTCCGGCTTCAAGGACACCGCGGCGCTCTCCTTCGCCAATCTCTACATGTATGGCGGCGGCTTCGACATGGTCGCGGCCCTGCTGCACAAGGTCATTCCGCTCGAGCTGTTCGAGACCCGCCGTCTGGTCGGCGCCATCGTCGGCGTAATCGGGCTTGCCGTGACATGGCGGCTCGGCCGCCGCATCGGCGGACCGCTTGCCGGTCTGGCTTCCCTCCTCCTGCTTGCGCTCTGCCCGACCTTTTACGGCCACATGTTCATGAACCCGAAGGATGCACCCTTCGCGGTCGCCATGGTCGTCCTGATGCTCGGCCTCGTCCGGCTCGCCGAGGAATATCCGCAGCCATCGCCGCGCACGATCCTGATCGTCGGCTTGGGGGCCGGCCTTTCGCTCGGCTGCCGTGTTCTCGGCGGACTCGCGCTGGTCTACGCCGTGGTCGGCTTCGTGCCGCTGTTCCTGGAGGAATTGCGCACCGAAGGTCCGCGCGAATCCGTTCGCCGCTTCGCCCATGTCGTCTATGTGTTGCTGCCAGGCCTCGTGCTCGGCTACCTCGTGATGGGCCTGATCTGGCCGTGGTCGATCATGGAGCCAGGCAATCCCTTGGCGGCGCTGACCTACTTCTCGCATTTCTTCGAGAAGCCGTGGAAGGAGATGTTCGACGGTGCGATCGTATCGGTGCCCGACATGCCCTGGTCGTATCTGCCGACGCTGTTCGCCCTGCAGCTGCCCGAGGTGATGCTGGTTCTGATGGGCGGTGCGATCGTCAGCACCTTCGCCATGCTGCCGCGGCGCGAGGTTCCGGCACGCCGCAAGACCATCCTCCTGATGCTGACGCTGGCTGCTACCCTGCCGCTCGCGATCGCGATGGTGAAGCGCCCGGCGCTCTACAACGGCATCCGCCATTTCGTCTTCGTGATCCCGCCGATGGCGGTGCTCGGCGGCGTCGCCTTCGCCTGGACCATGGAGCGCCTGCGGGCCAATCACCGCACCTGGCAGCCGGTCGTGCTCGCCACCTTCTGCTTCGGCCTTGCGCTGTCGCTCGCCGAGATGATCCGGCTGCACCCCTATCAATACACGCACTTCAACCACATTGCCGGCACCGTGCGCGGCGCCGACGACCGCTTCATGCTGGACTATTGGGGCCTCGCCTTGAAGCAGGCCTCCGACGGATTGCGCGAGCAGCTCGTCGAGCGCCAGGAAGTGCCGCCCGGCAACCGCAAATGGAAGGTGGCGGTGTGCGGTCCGCAGCGCCCGGCCCAGGTGGCGCTCGGGCCCGACTTCACCATCGGCTGGGATTCCAACGCGGCCGATTTCGCCATGACGCTCGGCGAGTTCTACTGCAAGGGCCTCACCGCCCCGGTCATGGTCGAGATCAAGCGCGACGACGTGGTGTTCGCCCGCGTCTACGACATCCGGGGGCGCGGCATTTCCAGCCTGCTGTCGATCCCGGCACCGTAGGATTTCTCCGTATCCGTAGCCCGGATGGAGCGAAGCGTAATCCGGGACCTGTGGCATCGTGCGAGCTGCCCCGCATTCCGCTTCGCTCCATGCGGGCTACGCGCTCCATGCGGGCCACGCTTGACAGCCACGCTCCTCGCGCCTTGCCGCAAGCCTCTCCCGCGACTACGCTCCTCCTCCGCAACAACGAGGTTCGGAGAGATCAGCCATGTCGCCAGCAGAAGCCCGCCTGAGGGAAGTCCCCTCCAACATGACGGAGGCGGAGTGGCAGCAACGGGTCAATCTCGCCGCATGCTATCGCCTGGTCGCGCTGTACGGCTGGGACGATCTGGTCGACACCCACATCTCCGCGCGCGTGCCCGGTCCCGACCATCACTTCCTGATCAATCCCTACGGGCTGATGTTCGAGGAAATCACGGCCTCCAGCCTCGTCAAGGTCGACCTGCACGGCAATCAGCTCTCCGAGAGCGAGTACAGCATCAATCCTGCCGGCTTCACCATCCATTCGGCGATCCACGAGGTGCGCGAGGACGCGATCTGCGTGCTGCATCTCCACACCCTCGACGGAACCGCGGTGTCGAGCAGCGCGGAAGGGCTCTTGCCCCTGAACCAGACCGCCCAGCTCGTCACCCACGACCTCGCCTATCACGACTATGAAGGCATCGCGCTCGACCACGAGGAGCGGCCACGGCTGCAGAAGGATCTCGGCGACCACAACCACATGCTCCTGCGCAATCACGGCACGCTGACGGTCGGCCGCTCGGTCGCCTCCGCGTTCGAGCGCATGTACCATCTCGAGCGCGCCTGCTCGATGCAGGTGCACACGCGCGCGCTCGGCACGCCGGTCTATCCGGTCGACGATATCGCGATCGAGAAGAACACGGAGCTGCTCGCCAACCGCGACCGCGCCGAGCTGCGCGCAAACAACCTCGTGTGGCCGCCCTTGCTGCGCAAGCTCGACCGCGTCAATCCCGGCTACCGGTCTTGAGATATTCACGAAATTGAGGTAGTGTTTCCGTCGAACTACCTCTGCACGTATTGGAATGAAACGCCGCCCAATTCCGGGCGGCGTTTTTGTTTCGTGAACTTCGTAGGGTGGATTAGCGAAGCGTAATCCACCTCTCTCTTGGTGCAGCCCGCAAGAGTTGGTGGATTACGCCTTCGGCTAATCCACCCTACCGCACCGTGCCTATTTCACCTCCGCCAGCGCGGCGAGGATCCTTGCCCAGGAGCGGATGCCCTTCTGGAAGCTCTGCAGGTCGTATTTCTCGTTCGGCGAGTGGATGTTGTCGTCGTCGAGGCCAAACCCCACCAGCAGCGAGTCGAGGCCGAGCGTGCGCTTGAAGTCGGCGACGATCGGGATCGAGGCGCCCGAGCCCATCAGCACGGTCTCCTTGCCCCATTCCTCCGCGAGCGCCTTGCTGGCGGCGGCGAGCGGCTTCATGGTCCAGTCGAGCGCGACTGCGGGCGCGGCGGAATGGTCGCCGAACTCGACCTTGCAGTCGCCGGGAATGCGCGCCGTCACGTAATCACGGAAGGCCTTGCGGATCTTTTGCGGGTCCTGGCCCTGAACCAGGCGGAACGAGACCTTGGCCGAAGCATGCGAGGGGATCACGGTCTTGGAGCCCTCGCCGATATAGCCGCCCCAGATGCCGTTGACATCGCAGGTCGGGCGCGTCGAGGCCTGCTCGACCAGCAGCCTGCCCTTCTCGCCAGCCGGGAGCGACAGCCCGACCGGCTTGAGAAAGGTCTCGGGCGTGAAATCGAGCTTCTTCCACTGCTCCAGGATATCGGGCGGCGTGTCCTTCACGCCGTCATAGAAGCCGGGGATGGTGATGCGGTTGTCGTCGTCGAACAGGCCACCCAGGATCTTCGTGAGCAGGCGGATCGGGTTCATCGCGGTGCCGCCGAACACGCCGGAATGCAGATCGCGATTGGCGGCGGTGATCTTGAGCTCTTCATAGAGCAGGCCGCGCAGCGAGGTCGTGATCGCCGGCGTGTTGCGGTCCCACATGCTGGTGTCGCACACCAGCACGTAATCGGCCTTGAACTCGTCCTTGTTGGCCTCGATGAAGGGCACGAAGTTCTTCGAGCCGACCTCCTCCTCGCCTTCGATCAGGAAGGTGACGTCGACCGGCAGCGAGCCCGTCACCTTCTTCCAGGCGCGGCAGGCCTCGACGAACGTCATCACCTGCCCTTTGTCGTCCTCGGCGCCGCGCGCGACGATGATCTTGCGGCCGTCGGCATGATCGGTGACGACGGGCTCGAACGGCGGACGGTGCCAGAGATCGAGCGGGTCGACCGGCTGCACATCGTAATGGCCGTAGAACAGCACGTGCGGCCGGCCGCCCGCGCCGGTCTTGCCGACGACGGCGGGATGACCCGCGGTCGGCCTCACCTCGGTGGCAACACCGAGGCTGGCGATGTCCCTGGCGAGATGCTCGGCGGCAGCCTTGCAATCATCGGCGAAGGCGGGATCGGCCGAGATCGACTTGATCCGCAGCAACGAGAACAGGCGCTCCAGGCAGTTATCGAAATCCTTGTCGATGTGGTCGAGCACGGATTGGAGCTGCGCGTTGGCCATGATTGCTATCCTGATTGTTGAGTCTCAAGAGGTCCGGGTTTTAGCGCCGGTGCGGCGTTAGGGCTAGCCGCAAGCGGCGGATGCCGGATGTGCCAGGCGAGACACCCTGCGAGGATGGCGGTCGCAGCGAGGTTGTTGCCCCAAGCCTGGAAGGCGAGCGGAAACCACGGCAGCGACAACACCATGAGGATGCCGGCCGCACTGAGGGCAAGCCAGGTTCCCAGGCGCACATGCGCTCGCTCGTCGAAGGCGGCCCGATGCATCAACACCGTCATCGGGAAGTACAGCCACATGAAATAGTATTGCCGGGCCAGAGGCGAGGCGACCGTCATGAGGCAGAACAAGATGCCGAGCTCCTCGGCATCCGAGCGCGCCGTCCGCCGCGCTTGCCGCGGCATGATCGCAACGAAGCCGAGCCCGAGCAGCGCCGACAGCGCGAGCACGATCCAGTTCGCCGTCCTGTAGTCGACCTCGATCAGATTCATGGTGCGAGGCGGCTTGCTGGGATCGTCCTGATTGTAGTTGATCGGCCGGACCAGCCGATGCGTGACGGCAATGAGGGACTGGTTGACCCACGACCAGTTCTGCTCGTCACGCTGGCCAAAGCCCTTTTCCGAGCTGGTCCCGATCATGCCCTGGTACCAGGTCGCCAGCTCGGCCGCGTTGCGCTCGAAGCCGCGGATCGGTGCCGGCACGACATAGAGAAGAATGCCGGTGAAGACGATCGCGCTGAGCAGGGCCGCCCATTTGCGCCGCCAGGCCAGATAGGGCAGCACGGCGATCGGGAACACCTTGATGGCGGCGGCGAGCGCGAACATGAAGCCGGCCAGCCACGATCGCTGATGCCGCAAGCTCCAGAAGCCGTAGAGCATCATCGCCAGAAGGAGGAGGTTCGGCTGGCCGAGGTCGAACATGTCGAACACGAAGGTCACGGTGGCGACGACCGGCAGCGCCTCGAGCCAACGACCCGGCGCGCGGTCCGAGCCGGTCATGACCTGGGAGAACGCCGCGGTGTACCACCACGCCACGGCGTTCAAGATCGACAGGACGACATAGAGCGGGATCTTGCCGAACCAGCTCGGGATCGCCAGCAGGATTGCCGGCAGCGGTGGATAGATGAAATCGAAATGCTCGACGGCCGTGGCAGGATACAGCGGCCCACCCTCCAGGACCTGCTGTCCGGCCCAGTACCAGAGCGAGTAGTCCTTGGTCTTGCCGCGGCCGAAAATCTCGGGGACGAGCACGTCGGCGATCAGGAGGACGCAGCAGAGCAGAAAAAGCAGATCCAGCGGCGCACCCAGCGACGGGCGTCTGGGTGCGTCAGGCTTGGCCAACGGGGCGGGCGGGGTCACGATGTGGTCCTGAGCGGCGACGACACAGGACCTAGCAGACCGGCGAAGGCTTGCAGAGCCCTTCACCTGAATTTGTGCGCCGTGGTAGCTCGGACGAGCAGATATCAGGCGACGGTCAACGTTCTAGAGCTTCACCGGATACGACGACTGCCTCAAACCGGGCGCTCTGCCTAACGCCGTAGCAATCCGCCGAGCGCGCCGCGGACCAGCGTACGGCCGATCGAGCCGCCGAGCTGGCCGCCGAGCGACTTGCCGATATTGGCGGCCATCCCGCCGATCACCTGGTTGGTGACCGATCGCGTCACGTCGCGGGCAATGACCTGGCCGGTCGACAGACGACCTCGCTTGACGTTGGTGCCGAAGATGGTGCCGACGATCGAGCCGATCTGGCCAAGGATTCCGTCGCCTGCGCCGGCTCCACCATTTTGTGCGTCGGCAGGCGCAGCCGTGCCGGCTACGCGCTTCTGCAGCATCTCATTGGCGGACTCACGATCCACCGCGGTATCGTATTTGCCCTTCACCGGGCTCCTGCTCATGATCGCCTTGCGCTCCTCGGGCGTGATCGGCCCGATCCGCGCCGTCGGCGGCCGGATCATCACCCGCTCCACCATCGAAGGCGTGCCGTTGCCCTCGAGGAAGGACACCAGCGCCTCGCCCTTGCCGAGCTCCGTGATCACCTTGGCGGTGTCGAGCTTCGGGTTGGGCCGGAAGGTCTGCGCCGCAGCGGCGACCGCCTTCTGGTCGCGCGGCGTGAAGGCGCGCAGCGCATGCTGCACGCGACCGCCCAATTGGGCCAACACCTTGTCCGGCACGTCGATCGGATTCTGGGTGACGAAATAGACGCCGACGCCCTTGGAACGGATCAGACGAACCACCTGCTCGATCTTGTCCATCAACGCCTTCGGCGCATCGTTAAACAGCAGATGCGCCTCGTCGAAAAAGAACACCAGTTTTGGCTTCGGCAGGTCGCCGGCTTCCGGCAATTCCTCAAACAACTCCGACAGCAACCACAACAGAAAGGTAGCGTAGAGCCTGGGGCTCTCCATCAGCTTGTCGGCAACCAGGATGTTGACGATGCCGCGACCGTCGCTATCGGTCTTCATGAAATCCTTCAGCTCTAGTGCAGGCTCACCGAAGAATTTCGTTCCGCCCTGGTTTTCCAGCACCAGCAGCTGGCGTTGAATGGTTCCAACCGTCGCCTTGCTCACATTGCCGAAGCTCTGCGCGGCCTTCCGGATCTCGGCTAACGGATCTTCCTCAGCATCCGGTCCCTTCTTGCCGCTGGCGGGCACGATCGCATCCAACAGCGATCGCAGATCCTTCATGTCCAACAATGGCAGGCCGTTCTCGTCCGCGACGCGGAACGCGACGTTGAGAACCCCCTCCTGCACCTCGTTCAGGTCGAGCATCCGCGCCAGCAATAGCGGCCCCATTTCGGTGACGGTGGCGCGGACCGGATGTCCCTGCTCGCCGAACACGTCCCAGAACACGGTCGAGAACTGGTCCGGCTGAAACTTGAGACCCATTTCGCTGGCGCGCTTGAGAATGAAGTCTTTGGCCTCGCCGACTTCCGAGATTCCGGAGAGGTCGCCCTTGATGTCGGCCGCGAAGACCGGAACACCGGCGCGCGCAAATCCTTCCGCCATCACTTGCAGCGACACGGTCTTGCCGGTTCCGGTTGCACCCGTGACGAGGCCGTGGCGATTGGCCAGCGCAAGCGTCAGCCAAGCCTGCTCGTCTCCCTTGCCGACGAAGATCTTGTCGTCGGTATCGCCGAGCTTGCTGTCCTGTGCGGTCATTATTCTCTCTGATCTTTCTGCCGAGTTTCGCGTCGCGAAACCCGAATGCACCAATTCCGTAGTTTAACGCATCTCGTGCGCCGATTAAATCGGTTCAGCGGCTCCTGCGCATGCGACATTGTCGGAAACAGACGGACAACATCGGCCGAAAGTCGGAATGGGGCGTTCGCATAGCGGCAATTTTTTGCCGATTCGTTCTAGCCTCTTGCACGGCGGCAACACTTTTCGCGCGTTCGCGACGGCGCCTGCGTTCATCGCTTGTATTTCACGTCACACCGGCTCAAGATCATTTTCGAAAGCAATATTCCGGCATGCAAACCGGCTGAGGGGCGGGGTCTTATGGACGAGCTGATCGGACGGCTGGCGACAAACGCCAGCATAGATGGTGCTGTCGCTGAAAAGACCGTCGGCATTATCCTGGCCTTCCTTCGCAACGAGGGCCCTTCCGACAGTGTGCAGGCCCTGATCGACCAGATCCCCGGAGCGGAAGCTGCGATCGAAGCCTCCAAGAGCGGTGGCGGCCTGTCGCGGCTGATGGGCGGCGGCTTGATGGCCGTCGGCACCCGCCTGATGGGCCTGGGGCTCGGCATGTCCGAGATTCAAAACGTCGCCCGTGAACTTTTCCGCTACGGGCGAGACAAAATCGGAGCGGATCAGATGGGCAAGATCATCGCGGGGACGCCGGGCCTCAGCCAGTTCGCCTGAGCGACGCTTTTCATATCGAGCATCATGACATATCCGATTTCCGAGATTGAGGGCCTGCCGGCCTTTGCCGCCAACAAGTTGAAGGCGCAAGGAATCCGCACCACCGACGCGCTGCTCGAGGCGGCGTCCACCGTGAAGGGCCGCAAGGCGCTTTCGGCCAAGACCGGCATCAGCGAGCAGCAATTGCTGGAATGGGCCAACGTCTCCGACTACATGCGCATCCCCGGCATGGGCAGGGCCAAGGTCGGGCTCGTCCGCGCCGCCGGCGTCACCACGGTGCGGGAGCTCGCCTATCGAAATCCGGCAAGGTTGGCGCAGAGCATGCGCGAGGCCAACGAGAAGAAGAAGCTGGTCCGCGTCCTGCCTTCCGAGAAGTCGGTCGGCGACATCATCGCCAAGGCCAAGAAGCTGCCGCCGAAGATTACGTATTAGCGCTGCGGACCAAGCTGGAGAGGTTGGGGTACCACTGCTCCCAGATCGTCATTGCGAGCGCAGCGAAGCAATCCAGAATCTTGCCGCGGTGACAGTCTGGATTGCTTCGCTGCGCTCGCAATGACGGAGGGTGAGCAAGAACATCGCATCCTCTCGGCCGTCTGCACGCATCGGAATGGCCGCGAATGGCCCCAATCCCGTCTTGACTCCCCCTGCCCGACAGCGCAATGCCACGCGCATGAATGCCTCGCCCTCCCCTTCCGTCCCGCCGGCCGGCTCGGCCGGGATCGGCGCACTGCGGACGCTCGTGGGCCGGCGGCTTCCTGCGGTGATGGGCGTGCTCAACATCACCCCGGATTCCTTCTCCGACGGCGGCGAGTTCATCGCGCCAGCGCGCGCGCTGGAGCGGGCGCGGGCGATGATCGCCGCCGGCGTCGACATCATCGATATCGGCGCCGAATCCACCCGGCCCTACAAGGGCGCCCGGCCAGTCACGGCGGCGGAAGAGCTCGCGCGGCTGAAGCCGGTGCTCTCGGACGTCGTGGCGCTCGGTGTGCCCGTCTCGATCGACAGCATGAAGGCGGAGGTGGTGGCCTTCGCGCTCGACCAGGGCGCGGGGATCGCCAACGACGTCTGGGGCCTGCAAAACGACACCGCCATGGCGCCGCTGATCGCCGCGAGGGGCGTGCCCGTCATCGTCATGCACAACCGCGACAGCGTCGATCCCGCCATCGACATCGTCGCTGATATCAAGACATTCTTCCTGCGCTCACTGGATCTTGCCGCAAAAGCCGGCATTGCGCGCGACAAGATCGTGCTCGATCCCGGGATCGGCTTCGGCAAGACGGCCGAGCAGAGCATGACCGCGCTGGCGCGCTTGCGCGAGCTCGACATGTTCGGCCTGCCGATCCTGGTCGGCGCCTCGCGCAAACGCTTCATCGCCTCTGTGTCGCCGTCGGAACCATCGGAGCGGCTCGCCGGCTCGATCGCCGCGCATCTGATCGCCGCGCAGCGCGGCGCCAAGATCATCCGGACCCACGACGTCGCCGAAACCCTGCAGGCCCTGCGGGTGGCGCAGGCCATCGAGAGCAAGCAATGACCGACACGATCTTCGTCACCGGCCTGTCGATCCATGCCCGCCACGGCGTGATGGATCACGAAACCGAGGTCGGCCAGCGTTTCGTCATCGATCTCGAGCTCTATACCGACCTGTCCGAGCCTGCGCGCAGCGACCGGCTCGCGGACACGGTGTCCTACGCCGATGTCGTGGCGACGACGACGGCGGCGTTCAAGAACACCAACTACAAACTCCTGGAGCGCGCGGCCGGCGCGGTGGCCGATGCCATCCTGTCGCACTTTCCGCGCATCCGCGCCGTGAAGGTCACCGTGCACAAGCCGCACGCGCCGATCGCCGCGATCTTCGACGATGTCGGCATCGTGCTGACGCGCTCGCGGCATCCCTAGCATGGCGAGCGTGCTGATCGCACTCGGCGGCAATGTCGGCGATGTCCGCGCGACGTTCAAGAAGGCGATCGCTCATATCTGCGGCATGGCACAGGCGGCGCTGATCGCGCGCTCGTCCGACTATACGACCCCGCCCTGGGGCGACGAGGACCAGGATCCCTTCATCAATGCCTGCATCGAGATCGAGACCAGCCTCGATCCGCATGCGCTATTGTTCGTGCTGCAGAAAGTCGAGCAGAAGTTCGGCCGCGCGCGAACCAAAGGGCGGCGCTGGGGCCCGCGCACGCTCGATCTCGACATGATCGCCTATGACGACGTCTCCTTGCAGAAGCCCGACCTGACGCTGCCGCATCCGCGCCTGTTCGAGCGCGCCTTCGTGCTGGTGCCGCTGGCCGAAATCGCACCTGACCGCGTGATCTCGGGCATTCGTGTGCGTGACGGGCTCGCCGGCGTCTCGACGCAAGGCATTGAGCGGCTTCCGGATACCGGTTAACCAAAAACAACCGTTTGCAGGAACGGTCCGCCGTGGCAATTTCGCCTGCGAATAACAAAACGTTTCGGGAGCCCCGCGCCGCATGACCTCCGTGACTGACGACCTGCCGCTGGCGGCGGATTTTCCCAAGGCCACGCCTGAGGACTGGCGCAAGCTGGTCGACGGCGTGCTGAAGGGCGCGCCGTTCGAGAAGCTGGTCGGCAAGACCTATGACGGCATCAAGATCGAACCGCTCTATCCGCGCGCGAAGGGCGTTGCGCCGGTGATGGGCCGGCCGCCGGCCGCACCGTGGCAGGTCGTGCAGCGGATCGACCATCCCGATGCGGGGATCGCGAATGCGCAGGCACTGCAGGATCTGGAGAACGGTGCGACCGGGCTCGCGCTGGTGTTCGCCGGCGCCAATGGCGCGCGCGGTTTCGGCCTGGAACCGTCGGCCGAGGCGGTGGCAAAGATCCTGAAAGACATTCACCTCGACGCCGGCATCGGCATCGAGCTCGAGATCGGACCGCAATCGCGGATGGCCGCGATCCATGTCGCGGAATATGTGAAGAGCAACGGCCTCGATCCCGGCACCTGCAACATCCGCTTCGGGCTCGATCCGCTCGCGGCGGGCGCGGTGTGGGGCCACAGCCCCTATACCTGGGACGAAATTGCTCCCGCGATTACGGGCGCCATCAAGGGCCTCGCCGGGCTCGGCTTCAAGGGGCCGTTCGCCTCCGCCGACGGCCGCGTGGTCCATGATGCCGGCGGCTCGGAGGTGCAGGAGCTCGCTTTCGTGCTCGCCTGCGGCGTCGCTTACCTGCGCGCGATCGAAGGCGCGGGCATTCCGCTGGAAGCCGCGCAGGACATGGTCTATGCGCGGCTCGCCGCCGATGCCGACCAATTCCTGACCATGGCCAAGTTCCGCGCCCTGCGGCTGCTATGGGCGCGCATCGAGACCGCTTGCGGACTGACGCCGAAACCGCTGTTCATCGCGGCCGATACCGCCTGGCGCATGCTGACGCAACGCGATCCCTACGTGAACATGCTGCGCGCGACGATGGCGGCGTTCGCCGCGGGACTGGCCGGTGCCAACGCCATCAACGTGCTGCCGCATACGCTGGCGCTCGGCCTGCCCGATCCGTTCGCGCGGCGCGTGGCGCGCAACACGCAGCTTCTGCTGCTGGAAGAATGCAACCTCGCCAAGGTCAGCGATCCCGCGGCGGGGGCTGGCGGCATCGAGACGCTGACGGCGCAGCTGTGCGATGCCGCGTGGGCCCTGTTCCAGGAGAGCGAGAGCGCCGGTGGCGCGTTCGCGGCGCTTCAGCAGGGTGTGTTCCAAAGCAAGGTCGCGGCCACGCGCAAGGCGCGCGAGGCCAATATCGCGAAGCGCCGGGACATACTGACCGGCGCCAGCGAGTTTCCGAACCTGCACGAGAGCGAAGCCACTGTCCTGAAGGCAGCGCCGATCGCGCTTCCGCCCTACGGCGGAGAGACCTACAAGTTCGAGGCGCTGCCTCCGATCCGTCTCGCGGAACCGTTCGAGGCTCTGCGCGACAAATCCGACGCGAGTTTGAAGGCTCGGGGCGCACGGCCAAAGGTGTTCCTGGCCAATCTCGGCACGCCCGCCGATTTCACCGCGCGCGCGACGTTCGCGAAGAGCTTCTTCGAGGCGGGCGGCATTGAGGCCACAGGCAGCGAGGGCTTTGCCGATCCGGCCAAGCTGGCTGCGGCCTTCAAGGCCTCCGGCGCCGAGCTGGCCTGTCTGTGTTCCAGCGACAAGGTCTATGCGGAACACGCCGAAGCCGCGGCAAAGGCCCTGCAATTGGCCGGCGGACGACATATCTACCTGGCGGGCCGGCCGGCCGAGGCCGAGGCGGCGCTGCGAGCCGCCGGCGTCACGGGCTTTGTCTTCGCCGGAGGCGATGCGCTTGCGGCACTGCAGGACGCCTACCGACGGATGGAACAGCGATGACCGACACCAGCAAACCCGTTCTCACCGGCGGCTGCCAATGCGGCGCCGTGCGATTTGCGGTCATGACGGCGCCGACCAGGATTTCGATCTGCCACTGCCGGATGTGCCAGAAGGCGAGCGGCGCGCCGTTCGCCTCTTTGGCCGACATCAACAAGACCGATTTCGCCTGGACCAAGGGCAAGCCGTCGTTCTTCCGCTCCTCCTCGATCGCCGATCGCGGCTATTGCGCCGCCTGCGGCACGCCGCTGAGCTTCGGCCGCATCGACGGCGATCGCATCGAGATCATGACCGGTACCTTCGATCGCCCTGACCGGGTCGTGCCGACGCGGCAGTTCGGCATCGAATCCCGCCTCGGCTGGGTGGTCGGCATCGCCAATCTGCCGAGCCAGACCACGCAACAGAACTACGGACCGGAGAAGATGGCGACCATCGTCAGCCATCAGCATCCGGATCATGATTGAGCGCTTATGAAATGGTTGAAGCCATGAGCCGCATTCCGAATTTCGCCGACGTCGCCTTCGAGCGGACCGCAACCGCCGCGCCCACTGGCAGCGCCGAGCCGTGGTTGACACCGGAGGGCATCCTGGTGAAGCCCGCTTATGGCGAGGCTGATCTGGCCGGGCTCGATTTCCTCGAGACCTATCCGGGCATCGCGCCGTATCTGCGCGGCCCCTACCCGACCATGTATGTCAACCAGCCCTGGACGGTCAGGCAATATGCCGGCTTCTCCACGGCCGAGGATTCCAACGCGTTCTACCGGCGCAATCTCGCGGCGGGGCAAAAGGGCCTCTCGGTCGCATTCGATCTTGCCACCCATCGCGGCTATGACTCGGATCATCCGCGCGTCGGCGGCGATGTCGGCATGGCCGGCGTTGCCATCGATTCCATCTACGACATGCGCACGCTGTTTGCAGGGATTCCGCTCGACCAGATGAGCGTGTCCATGACCATGAACGGCGCGGTGCTGCCAATCCTCGCGCTCTATGTCGCCGCCGCCGAGGAACAGGGCGTGCCGCCGGAGAAGCTGTCGGGCACCATTCAGAACGACATTCTGAAAGAGTTCATGGTGCGCAACACCTACATCTATCCGCCGGCGCCCTCGATGCGGATCATCTCGGACATCTTCGCCTACACCTCTCAAAAGATGCCGAAGTACAATTCGATCTCGATCTCCGGCTATCACATGCAGGAGGCCGGTGCGACGCAGGATCTCGAGCTCGCCTATACGCTGGCTGACGGCGTCGAATATTTGCGCGCCGGCCTTGCCGCGGGGCTCGACGTCGACCGCTTCGCGCCGCGGCTGTCGTTCTTCTGGGCGATCGGCATGAACTTCTTCATGGAGGTTGCCAAGCTGCGCGCGGCGCGCCTGCTTTGGGCGAAGCTGCTCAAGCCATTCAACCCGAAAGACTCGCGCTCGCTGTCGCTGCGCACGCACAGCCAGACCTCCGGCTGGTCGCTGACCGCGCAGGACGTCTTCAACAACGTGATGCGCACCACGGTCGAGGCGATGGCGGCCACCCAAGGCCACACCCAATCGCTCCACACCAACGCGCTCGACGAAGCGCTGGCGCTGCCGACCGATTTCTCGGCGCGCATCGCCCGCAACACCCAGCTGTTCCTGCAGCAGGAGAGCGGCACCACCCGCATCATCGATCCCTGGGGCGGCTCGTATTATGTGGAGCGGCTTACGCGCGACCTCGCCGCCAAGGCCTGGGGCCATATCCAGGAGATCGAGGAGCTCGGCGGCATGGCGAAGGCGATCGAGGCCGGCGTGCCGAAGCTGCGCATCGAGGAGGCCTCAGCCAAAACGCAGGCGCGGATCGACGCCGGCAAGCAGGCGGTGATCGGCGTCAACAAGTACAAGCCGACCGACGAGGACAAAATCGAGATCCTGAAGGTCGACAACACCAATGTGCGCCGGCTTCAGATCGACAAGCTCAAGCGACTGAAAGCCGAGCGCAACCAGCAGGAGGTCGATGCCGCCCTCGCCGCGCTGACGCGCTCGGCCGGCGAAGGCAACGGCAATCTGCTGGCGCTCGCGATCGATGCGGCCCGCGCCAAGGCGACCGTTGGCGAGATCTCTGACGCAATGGAGAAAGTGTTCGGCCGGCATCGCGCCGAGATCAAATCCATCACCGGCGTCTATAAGCGGGAGGCGTCCAGCATGGGCACCCAGGTCGAAAAGGTTCAGGCGCTGATCGACGCCTTCGAGGAGGCCGAGGGCCGCCGCCCGCGCATCCTGGTCGCCAAGATCGGCCAGGACGGCCATGACCGCGGCCAGAAGGTGATCGCCTCGGCGTTCGCCGATATCGGCTTCGACGTCGACATCGGGCCGCTGTTTGCCACCGCCGACGAAGCCGCGCGGCAGGCGGTCGAGAATGACGTGCACATTCTCGGCGTCTCCTCGCTGGCCGCCGCCCATCTGACCGCTGTGCCGGAGCTGAAAGCCGCACTGAAGAAGCAGGGCCGCGACGACATCATGATCATCGTCGGCGGCGTGGTGCCGCCGCAGGATTACGATGCGCTCTATGCCGCCGGCGCCGAGGCGATCTTCCCGCCCGGCACGGTGATCGCGGACGCCGCCGAGGAGCTGATCCGCAAGCTGAACGCCCGGCTGGGGCATAGCGAGGCGGCGGAGTAGATGATAGACTGGCCGTGTGACGGCCAGGTGTGTCCATGACGCGTGACGAAATCGTCGCTGCGATACGCAAGAACGCGGATGCCATCAGAGGCAAGGGCGTAGCAAAGCTTGCCATCTTCGGCTCGCGAGCCGGCAACGATTATCGGCCTGATAGCGATATCGACGTGCTCGTCGAGATTGAGCCGGGCACCTCGTTTTCCCTGCTCAACTTGATCGATGTCGAGCACATCATCGAGGATGCGACCGGCTTGCAAGCACAGGCAACTGTTCGCCGCTCCATCTCTCCCCGCTTTGCGGAGCGGATCGCAGACGATATTGTCGAAATATTCTGACGCTCACGCAGGAGCACTAACCTTGAAGTTCATCGCCGGTTTGAGCGTCGCCCTGGCGCTGAGCGCAACATGTGCGTTTTCCGCCCACGCCGCCGATCCCAAACCCGATGCGATCGTCAAGACCAAGAGCATCGAAGCGCGCGTCTTCCTCGGCGACAGGATCAAGGCGGATGCGGCGCTGGCGGCGGACTGCCTCGCGGAGGGCAAGACGTGGCTCGACAAGAATGCCGCGGAAGCCGCTGCCGCGCGCAAAGCGGACCCGCAGTTCTTCAAGGAGGGCGGCTGGGAGTTCGAGCGCAAATATGAAATCCGCTCCGTGGTTGCCGACCGCTATGTCAGCGTCCTGCGCAACGACTACATGAACACACGCGGCGCCCATCCTAATTCGGACGTGAACACGATCCTGTGGGACAAGGCCGCCAACAAGCGCATCTCGATCCGTCCATTCTTCACCGAGACCGCCGATGGCGGCCCCACCATGAAGGCGATGGTGAAGGCCATCATCGCTTCGCTGACGGACGAGAAGAAGAAGCGCGGCGCCGGAGAGACCGCGACCGACGAGTGGTTCAAGTCCGTGGAGCCGCGCCTCCTCAAGATCGGCGCGGTGACGCTCGCGCCCTCCACCGAGGCCGGCAGGAGTTCCGGCCTCAACTTCCACTATCCGCCCTATGCCGTCGGCCCCTACGCTGAGGGCGAGTATGTCGCCTTCGTGCCGTGGGAGACGCTGAAGCCTTACCTCACATCGGAGGGCGCCCGCATCTTCGGCGGCGCGCGGCCCAAGGGCGACGCGGACGAGCCGTGAGCTGAGGCTAACGGGATCGCAAACGGGTCCGGGCCAATGTCCGCGCGAGGGAATCCGTCCAATCGGGAATCCAGGAGGCAAACAGCGCTTTCCAGCGCTCGGCGTCCGCAGGTTCAGTTTCGAGCGCAACCGACCATTCGATGAAGGTGCGGTCGCCTTCGATGATCGGCCGCAGATGCATGGTGCCTTGGTATCGCGTCGGCGCCGGACTCGGGCTACCGTCGTCTTGCGGATAGGGTATCGCTTCGAGACCGGCATAGGTCAGGCTGTGCTGCAGGTCCGAGTGATCGACCAGGCGCTGGCGGATCCAGTTTCCGAGATAGCAGAAGCGCCTGACGGCGCCGACTTCATCGCCGCGCCTGTTGTCTTCGATCTCGCTCTCGCTCACGCCGTCGATATAAGCGGGGTAGTTGTTGAAATCGCGGATCAGGGACCAGACGTCGTCGAGCGGGTGGTCCAGCACGGCGCTGTAATAGGCTTGGGTCATCGGTGGCTTGCCTTTGGTTTCGTTGCGCGCACAGGTTGGCTAGGCGCGCGGACAAAACCCACCCGATTTCCGACCGCCCATTCGACGGGCCGTCTGCTTTCACACAACATGGCGATTCCAGTTGGTAGCGCTACCTTGCGGCGGCGACGTAAAGCCGACTAGAATGCCGGAGTTGACAAGAGCGCCTGACATCACGGGCGCCGCTGGGAGGCATTCAATGTCCAAGATTTCGCGCCGCAGCTTTGCGGCTTCCACCGCCGCTCTCGCGGCCTCCGCCGCTTTCGGCTTCAAGCCCGCGCTCGCACAAGCCTATCCGGCGCGGCCCGTCACCGTGATCGTGCCCTGGGGCGCCGGCGGCGGCACCGATGCCACCGCGCGCATCGTCGCAGCGCTGCTGGAGAAAGACCTCGGCCAGCCCTTCAACGTGGTCAACCGCACCGGCGGCTCCGGCGTGGTCGGCCATAGCGCGATCGCGACCGCGCAGCCCGACGGCTACACCATCGGCATGCTGACCGTCGAAATCTCAATGATGCACTGGCAGGGCCTCACCGACCTGACGCCGAAGAGCTACACGCCGCTGGCGCTGATGAACGAGGATCCGCCCGGCATCCAGGTCTCCTCCTCCTCGCCCTACAAGACGGTCAAGGAGCTCGCCGACGCGATCAAGGCGGCGCCTCCGGGGAAGTTCAAGGCCTCCGGCACCGGCCAGGGCGGCATCTGGCATCTCGCGCTCGTCGGCTGGATGCAGGCGATGGGCCTGCCCGCCAACCAGGTCGCCTGGGTGCCGTCGAACGGCGCGGCACCCGCAATGCAGGATCTCGCGGCCGGCGGTGTCGATCTCACCACCTGCTCGGTGCCGGAAGCGCGCGCCATCATCGAGGCCGGCAAGGCCAGGAGCCTTGCCATCATGGCGCCCGCGCGCAATCCGGTGTTCAAGGACGTGCCGACGCTGAAGGAGGCCATGGGCATCGACTACGCAACCGGCGCCTGGCGCGGCATTGCCGGGCCGAAAAATCTGCCGCCGGAGATCGCAACCAAGCTCACGGCGGCGCTGAAGAAGGTCTACGACTCCGCCGAGTTCAAGGACTTCATGAGCAATCGCGGCTTCGGCACCGTGTGGGGCGATGCGGCCCATTTCGCGGGCTTCATGGACAAGGGCGACGCCCAGATGGGCCAGGCGATGAAGGCCGCGGGCCTGAGCAAGGCGTGATCCGCACCTGCGACGCCGTGATCGGGGTGCGAGGAACTCTCCGCGAGTCCATCTCTCACCTCCCCCGCGGAGACTTCCCCTCACCCCAACCCTCTCCCCGCAAGCGGGGAGAGGGAGCGCACCTCCTGTAGGACTCCCCTATGCGTCTTCCCGACTCCGTCACGGGATCGTTTCTCGTCGCGCTCGGCGCGGCTGCCGCCTACGGCGGCTACATTCTGCCGCCGGTGCCGGGGCAGCCGGTCGGCCCCAATGTATTTCCGCTGGTGATCGGCTGCGGCCTTGCACTGTGCGGGCTCGCGATCGTGTTCGGCATCGGGCGCTCCTTCGAGGAGGAGGAAGAGCTGGTCCCGTTCGAGGACGGCCAGGCGGCTGCTCCGCCACCGCAGGGCAAGCTCTACGGCCTGCGCGCGCTGCTGCCGCCGGCGCTGCTGCTGTTCTACGTTCTTGCCGCCGACCGGCTCGGATTCGTCATCACCGCGGCGATCATGGTCTACGTGACCTCGACCGCGCTCGGGGCGAAATGGAAGCTGGCGCTGCCGCTCGCGATGCTCTCGCCGTTCGCCATTCATCTCATCTTCGGCAAGCTGCTCCGCGTGCCGCTGCCGGTTGGCCTGCTGCCGACGCCCTGGTGATCGATGTTGAAGACCCTGATTGATGCGTTCGCGCTGATCTCCACCTGGGAGGTCATCATCTCCATGTTCGCAGCCTCCGTGTACGGGCTGGTGATCGGCTCGCTGCCGGGCCTGTCGGCGACGATGGCGACCGCCCTGCTCGTCCCCGTCACCTTCTATCTGTCACCGATCGCGGCGATCGCGACCATCGTCGCGGCCTCCTCGATGGCGATCTTCTCCGGCGACATTCCCGGCGCGCTGCTGCGTATTCCGGGCACGCCCGCATCCGCGGCTTACGCGGATGAAGCCTACGCCATGACGCGCAAGGGCCAGGCCGAGCTCGCGCTAGGGGCCGGCGTCTGGTTCTCCGCGGTCGGCGGCATCGCCGGCGTGCTGTCGCTGATGATCCTGGCGCCGCCGCTGGCCGAAATCGCGCTGTCGTTCTCGACCTTCGAATATTTCTGGTTGGCGCTGCTCGGCCTGATGTGCGCCACCTTGGTGGCGCGTTCCTCGCCCGTCAAGGCGATCGCCGGCATGTTCATCGGCCTGCTCGTCGCCTGCATCGGCATCGAGAATCCCGGCGGCATCCCGCGCTTCACCTTCGGCCTGACCGATCTGTTCGGCGGCATCGAGCCGATCCCGGCCCTCGTCGGCGTGTTCGCGGTGGCGCAGGTGATGCGCGCGATGCTGACGCCCGAGCCGCCGCCGCTGCCGCGGCGCAAATTCGGAAGCATCATGGCCGGCCAGTGGAAGCTGACCAAGCTCTATCGCTGGCAGATGACGCGCGGGAACATCGTCGGCATCATCATCGGCGTGCTGCCCGGCGCCGGCGCCGACATGGCCGCCTGGGTCTCCTATGCGATGTCGAAGCGCTTCTCCAAGGAACCGGAAAAGTTCGGCACCGGCCATGTCGAGGGCCTGGTCGAGGCCGGCGCCAGCAACAATGCCAGCATCGCCTCCGGCTGGGTGCCTTCGCTGCTGTTCGGCATCCCCGGCGACACCATCGCCGCGATCGCGATCGGCGTGCTCTACATGAAGGGCCTCAATCCCGGCCCGACGCTGTTCACCGAGAAGGCGTCGAGCATGTACGCGATCTACCTGATGTTCATCATCGCGAATATCCTGATGATCCCGCTCGGCATCGCGATGATCCGCGTCGCCACCTACATCCTGCTGGCACCGCGCTCGGCGATCATGCCGATCATCATGCTGTGCTGCGCGGTTGGCTCGTTCGCGATCGGCAACAACATGTTCGGCGTCGTTACCGTCGCCGCCTTCGGCGTGATCGGCTATGTCATGGAGACGAACGGCTATCCCGTCGCCGCCATGGTGCTCGGCATCGTCATGGGCACCATGGTGGAGCAGGCCTTCGTCACCTCGCTGATCAAGTCGGACGGCAGCATCTTGCCGTTCTTCGAGCGTCCGGTCGCGGCCATCCTCGCCGCGATGGCGATCGGCGCGCTGCTCTGGCCGGTCATGGTGTGGATCTGGCGCAAGGTGAAACAGCCGCAGACCGCCGCGGCAACGACCCGGTGATATCGGGCGGGCGGCCCTCGCCTGACCCGCCCGGGCGTTGTAAAGCAGGGCATGACTGAGAAGAAGGCCTCGCTCGACATCAAGACCCTCGCCAAGGAGCTTCGCGCCGGCAGTCGTGCGGCCCTCGCCCGGGCGATCACGCTGGTGGAGAGCCGGCGCGCCGACCATCAGGCGCTGGCGCGGGAGCTGGTGCAGATGCTGCTGCCCGAGACCGGCAAGGCATATCGCGTCGGCATCACCGGCTCGCCCGGCGTCGGCAAATCCACCACGATCGATGCGTTGGGTACGTATCTCATCGAGCAGGGCCACAAGGTCGCGGTGCTCGCGGTCGATCCGTCCTCGGCGCGCAGCGGCGGCTCGATTCTCGGTGACAAAACGCGGATGGCGCGGCTGTCAGCTTCCGATGCAGCCTTCATCCGTCCCTCGCCGTCCTCGGGCACGCTCGGCGGTGTCGCGGCGAAGACGCGCGAGGCGATGCTGCTGTGCGAGGCCGCCGGCTTCGGCGTCGTGCTGGTGGAAACGGTCGGCATCGGCCAGTCCGAGACCGCCGTCTGCGACATGACCGACTTCTTCCTTGCCCTGATGCTGCCGGGCGGCGGCGACGAGCTGCAGGGCATCAAAAAGGGCCTGGTCGAGCTCGCCGACATGATCGCGATCAACAAGGCCGACGGCGACAATTTGAAGCGCGCCAAGATCACCGCGGCCGATTATCGCGGCGCGCTGCATATCTTGGCGCCGCGGTCCGAGCATTGGCATCCGCCGGTCGAGACCTATTCGGCGCTGACCGGCGACGGCATCGCAAAGATCTGGCAGAAGGTTCTGGATCACCGCAAGGCGATGAACGCCTCCGGCGATTTCGCCGCGCGGCGGCGCGAGCAGCAGGTGAAGTGGATGTGGTCGATGCTGGAGCAGCGCATGCTGGCACGGCTGCGCAGCGAGGCCTCGGTGCGGACCAAGGTTCGCAAGATCGAGGCCGAGGTCGCCGATGGCCATCTCACGCCGGCGCTCGCCGCCGAGCAGATGCTGGAGTTGCTGCAATGAGCGACAAGCTCCGCATTCTTCTCACCGGCTTCGGCCCGTTTCCCGGCGCGCCCCATAATCCGACCCAGCCGCTGGTGGCGCGGCTGGCGCAATTGCGCCGGCCCGCGCTCGACGATGTCGTGCTCTCGAGCCACATCTTCCCGGTCACTTATGCCGCGGTCGACTGCCAATTGCCCGACGTGCTCGCTAGGCAAAAGCCCGACGCGCTGCTGATGTTCGGCCTCGCCGCCCGCACGCCTTATCTGCGCATCGAGACGCGGGCGCGCAACGCCGTCACCATGCTCTGGCCCGACGCCGCCAACACCCGCTCGACCAAGCGCGGCATCGCCGGCCATGCCGACGCGATGACGTTCGGCCCGCACACCGCAAGGCTGCTGCGCGCCGCGCGACTCACCGGCATCGACGCGCGTCCCTCGCGCGACGCCGGCGCCTATCTCTGCAACTACTTAAGCTGGCGCGCGATCGAGCGCGTGAAGGCTGGCGGACCCAGGCTTGCGGCGTTCATCCACATTCCCCTGCTCGCGCGCAGCGGCGGTGCGCGCCGCAAGGGCGCAGCCGGCATCACGCTGGAAGAACTGGTGGATGCGGGGGAAGCGATGCTGATGGAGATGGTGCAGTTGGCGCGCAAGGCGCGCGCTTCGTAGGGTGGATTAGCGAAGCGTAATCCACCTCATCTCCATCAACGGTTCCGTACTCGCGGTGACATGGTGGGTTACGCCTACGGCTAACCCACCCTACGGCACCGTCCTTTGCGTAAACATTTAACCCTACCGCGAACAATCCTCACGGTCCTCGCCCTGCTGCGCTACGAAACCGCTGCGGACACCTCCCGCGTCCGCCGGAGGACGCGTCATGAACCTCAATCGCCGTCATCTCATCGGGGCTTCGACCGCGGGCATTGCCGGTGCGCTGGCCATGCCGGCCGATGCCGCGCGCGCCGCGCCGCTGACGTCGCTGCTCGGCCGCGATGCTACGCAATATGGTGTGCGGCCCGGCAGCAGCGAGGACCAGACCCGCGCGCTGCAGCGTGCCATCGACGAGGCCGCGCGGGCGCAATTGCCACTCGCCTTACCACCCGGCGTGTACCGGACCGGTCTGTTGCGGCTGCCGAACGGCGCGCAGCTGATCGGCGTGCGCGGCGCGACCAAGCTCGTCTTCACCGGCGGCGCCTCGGCGATCCAGAGCGACGGCTCCGATGCGATCGGCCTCACCGGCATCACCTTCGACGGCGGCGGCATCCCGCTGCCGACACGGCGCGGCCTGATCCACGCCCTCGGCGGGCGCGACGTGCGCATCAGCGAATGCGCTATCACGAGCTCGGGCGGCAGCGGCATCTGGCTCGAGCAGGTCGCGGGCGACATCTCCGGCAATATCTTCACCGACATCGCGGTGACAGCGGTCGTGTCGTTCGACGCCAGGGGCCTCAGCGTCTGCCGCAACACGATTCTCGGCACCAACGACAACGGGATCGAGATCCTGCGCACCGCGATCGGCGATGACGGCACGCTGGTCGCCGACAACCGCATCGAGAACATCAAGGCCGGCCCCGGCGGCTCGGGCCAGTTCGGCAATGCCATCAACGCCTTTCGCGCCAGCAACGTGATCGTGCGCGGCAACCGTATCAGGAATTGCGACTATTCGGCGGTGCGCGGCAACTCGGCCTCGAACATCCACATCAGTGGCAACAGCGTCAGCGACGTGCGCGAGGTCGCGCTCTATTCCGAGTTCGCGTTCGAGGCCGCGGTGATCGCCAACAACATCGTGGACGGCGCGGCCGTCGGCGTCTCGGTCTGCAATTTCAACGAGGGCGGCCGCATCGCGGTGGTCCAGGGCAACATCATCCGCAACCTGATCCCGAAGCGGCCGATCGGCACCGCGCCCGACGATGATGCCGGCGTCGGCATCTACATCGAGGCGGATTCTTCGGTGACCGGCAACGTGATCGAGAACGCGCCGTCCTACGGCATCGTCGCCGGCTGGGGCAGATATCTGCGCGACGTCGCGATCACGGGCAACGTGATCCGTAAGGCGCTGGCCGGCGTCGGCGTCTCCGTCGTGCCGGGCGCCGGCACCGCGCTGGTCAACAACAACATGATCTCCGAGACGCCGCGCGGCGCCGTGGTCGGCCTCGATCACGCCCGCGCGGTGACGTCGGATCTATCGGCCGAAGGCGCACAACGTTTTGCGCAGCTGGTGGTCGGCGGCAATGCGGTGCGGCGCTAGAACGCGTTCCGCAGCAGCGGGTACTTCGCTTCCAGGCCGTCGAGGCTGAAAGTGAATTCGACGACGCGCTCGGGGGCGGCGACGATTTCCTCGGCGGGCGGGGCGAACTGCGGCAGGAGCGCCGCCATCGCTGCGGGCGCGGTCTTCGGCGGCTTCGCGGCAGGCACGGGCGGCCTCACTTCCGGCGCGGCGAATGGCGCGGTGGCGGCCGGCTCCGCGAGCGGCGATCTCACGGCAGGCGCAGTGAACGGTGCCTTCGCAGCGGGTGCCCTCAGCGGTGGCATCTCGGCAGGCGCGGTGAACGACGGCCAAGCTACGGGCATAGCAAGCGGCGCGATCGAGGCTTCGGTGATCTCCGCGAGCACGTCGGGTTTCGGATCGAGCCTCACCGGCATGACGGTCTCGGGAGCGATGTGAACGGCCTTGGGCTGCATCGTTTGCGCCTGCTGCTCGCGCGGCGCCATGCGAGGCATCGTCGCCGGCGACCAACCGAATGCCGGCGTCACGCTCGCAGCCGCCTCGGCGACATCCGCGCCCGTCGCAAGGGCGCGCCAAGTCTGGACGGCGCGCTTGGCTTCCTGGATGTTTTCGAGGAAGGCGATCTCGGAATGATAGCGGCGCCAGCGGCCGGTCTCGAACATCTCGGAGAGATGTTGCAGGCGCTGCTCGGCGAGAGCGCACCAGCGCGCCGCGATTTGGCGGCTGCCGGCCGCGTCGCGAACGAACTCTTCGCGAGCAAATTCTTGGCGATGTGTCATGAACCAGCCCGTCAGGAGAAAACACGGACGCGGGGACGCAACGCACACGAATCAATTTAGACGCGACATGAATATTTTGTGGAAAAGTTTTGACTTGTCCAGCAACGACGCGGCATTCGTCGTCAAACACCGTAGTCGTGCGGTGATTTTCCGTGTTTTCGAGTCAAGCTTCGCACAAGCATGACGGAGTTGCGGCGGGACTCGCTCGCGACGGCGACCGAGGCCACGGCGACCTTCAACTGCAAGCTGAACGGATGCGAAGCTTCGAAAAATCGGACGCCAGAATCTTGTCTTGACGCGTTTTCTTCACGCGAACCGGCACCCGCTTCGCTCGAAAACGCTCTGAAAAGAAGAGACCCGTCCGGGGGGACAACCGGACGGGTCGAGCCATATGGGCGCTTGGGGTGGATGGGCGCTCGCGCCTGATATGACTGATGGGGAGGGATGACCGCTCCCACATCAGTTGGTCGGGGCAGCGGGCTGAACGTTCAATCCGGGGTTCGCTTTTTTGACGCCGTCGCGTCGCGCAGATTTGTCGCGACCGCTATCGCGCCGCCGGCCTATCTGCCTGAGAAACCGCGGATTTATCCTCCGCGCTCGACAACGAAGGCTGCTCGATCGCGCGTATGCCCGGCTCGTCGCGACGCTTCGGAGCATCTTCACGTTTTGTTGTACCGGAGGCAGCAGCGACCGGCGTCGCGCTGTCGGCAGGAACAGCCATGACGGCGGCAAACGCGTCGGCCTGGCCGTCGCCGAAGAGGTCGTCGCGCCCGGGAGAGCCGAGGTCGCGTGCGGTCTTCACCAGCGTCATGCGCAGCGCTTCCGGCTTGAGTGCGTGGTTGCGCTCGAGCAGCAGCGCAGCGACGCCTGAGACATAGGCGGCCGAGAATGAGGTTCCCGACGTCACCTGGTATTTGCCATCCGGTGCCGGCAGGAAGATGTCGACGCCGGGGGCCGCGACGGCGATGTAGTTGCCGCGGTTGGAGGCGGAGAACAGCCTGTCCTGCCGATCCGTCGCGCTGACCGCAATCACGTTGGGGTTGGCCGCCGGATAGAGCGGCGGCGATTTCGCCCCGGCATTGCCGGCGGCGGCGATCAGAATGAGACCACGCGCGGCCGTCGCCGCGATCGCGCGCTCGATCACCGCGTCCTTCGGACCGGCAAAGCTCATGTTGACGATCTGCGCGCCGTGCTCGGCGGCGTAATTCAGGGAACGCAGGATGATATAGGACGAGCTCTCCGCACCGCCATTGGCACCGCCGAAGGCGCGGATGGCGATGATACGGGCCTCGGGGGCGCTTCCCATCAGACGGGCATGGGCCGCGATCGCCCCGGCGATGCCGGTGCCATGGACGTGCGGCCCTTCGGCACTGCCGAGCGCGTCGAAATTGTCGGCGACGGAATTGGCGAGCTCGGGATGCCGGGCGTCGATGCCGGAATCGATTACCGCGATCGTGACGTTGGCCCCGTGCGCCAACGTATGCGCCTGCGGCAGGCGCAGCTTTGCCAGCGCGTATTGCGCAGGATCGCCCTCGGTGGCGGCCGACGATTTCTGGTCCTGGAGCACGTAGCGGAAGTTCGGCTGCAGCGAGCGCACGCTGCCGTCGGCCGCGAATTCGCGCCGCACGGTCTCATAGGGCCGGCCGTCGGCGATGCGGAACAGGCCGAACGTGGCTCCGATCAGCGGGAAATTCTCGGAAGCGAGGCGGGTCAGGCCGTGGCGACGCGCCAGCTCGTCGGCCTCGGCGGTCGACAGCGCGCCGTCGATCTCGGCGACGAATTCGCCTGCGAAGCTGCGCGAGGTCGCAGCGACCGGCGCGTTGTTGCCGCGCCCTTTGCCGGCGCTCTTCTTGCCGGATTTTCCGGTGCCCTCGCCGCCCGCGTTCGGCTGCGCCAGACATTCGCCGTCGGCACCGCGATGGGCCGCGGTGCAGGCCGGATAGAGGTTCGGCGAGTAACGCGCATGGGGCAGCACCGGCGTCGTCGGCCGGATGCGCGGCGTCGTGGGAATGGTTGCCATCGTCCGCGGGCCGCGGCCAACGCTCACCGCGCGCGCAGCGATGTTCGGGCTGACCCGCGGGGTGATGTTTGGAGAGACGGTCGGCGTGCGCGAGGGAACGCTGATCGTCGGCGTGCGCATGATCGCCTGCGCCTGCGCAAGCTCCACGCCGAAACAGAAGGCGACCAGAAGCGCAACGCCGACGGATGAAGCGCGGGCCCCAGTGCGCACCCTGCTCTCGGATTTGCCCGTCATCGGCTCGGCGGCGCGCCTAGGGCGCCGCGACGGCGAGGTTGACGAACTTCTCGCGCTGCATCCTGCCGAGCAGCGAAGCGAGCTCGTCCTGGCTCATCGCCTTGTCGAACTGGAGGCGGAACATGCCGCCCTTGGCATCGCCGATGATCGAAGCCTGGTAGCTGTCGAGCAGCGCGGTGATGTCGGCGACGCGCGCCTCAGGGGTGAAGCGCACCAGCGCGCGCGCCGGCGCGGCGGCGCTACCAAGCTCGCGCGTGATCGGTGCGCTGGTCGAGAGCGAAGCGGTTTGGAAGGTCGCCGGCTGGTTCTTCATCAGCACGGCGCCGATGATGCCGGCCTGCAGCACGAGCGCGACGGCACCGAGGCTCGCCGACCACGCCAGCGTGCGCGGCGACAAGCTCGCGAAGAAGGTCGAGATACGCGCCGACAGCGGCAGCGAGCCGCTCGCCCTCGCCGGCTCGGCATCGATCGCGGCGAACAGCTTCTGCATCGCGCGCGCCGACGGAGCGCCCAGGCTCTCGTTCAGATGAATGGTCTCTTCGTACTCGCCGCGGATCGCCGCATATTGCTTCGCCAGGTCCGGATCGCGCGCCAGCGCTTCCTCGACACGGCGCGCATCGCGCGCGTTCAGCGTGCCGGCAGCGTGCCAGGGCAGCAGCAGTTCAATTTCACTGGGCTCTTGCTCCAGCATCTTCTTGCTCAAAGCCATCATGGCCAGCCTCGCTCGACGCCGGCTGCCTTCAGCAGTTCGGCCAGTTTCTTGCGCGCATAGAACAAGCGCGTCTTCACAGTGTTCTCTGGTATCCCGACGATTTCGGCCACCTCTTCCACGGACTTCTCGTGGTAGTAGACGAGATCGACGATTTCCCGATGATCCGGCGAGAGGCCCGTCAGACACTCCCGCAACGCCTCACTGGTATCCTTCTTCTGCACCACCGTTTCCGGATCGTCGGACGTATCCTCGATCGCGTTGGCGGCGTCTTCGTCCAGCTCGAAATCCTTCCTGCGCCGGAGCGCAGACAGGGCCTTGAATCGGGTGATTGCCAGCAGCCAGGTGGAAACGGCAGATCGGCCCTCGAATTTGCCCGCTTGACGCCAGACGTCGAGAAACACCTCGCTGATGAGGTCTTCCGCCGCCTGCTCGTCCCGCACGAGCCTCAGCCCGAACCGGTAAACCCTGACATGGTGCCGCCCGTACAGCACCTGCATGGCGAGCCGGTCACCTTGAGCGATCCTGGCGATCAGGATCTCGTCTGAAGCCGCCTGTGTCGCGCTCAATGGCCGTCTCGCAAGGTTGGTCGGGTCGATGCGGTGGCCGGTTCGATGTGGGGGGCAAAATTGTTGAACCTACCGCAGTCATACGGGGGCTTGTGTGAGCTACCCCACATCCGGGCATTTTTCTTGTCCCACCCGTGGTGGTCAGCGTCGCTCATCCGAATCGGTACCATAATACTGCGATATTCCCTGCGGAATGCCTGCCCGGACATAGGCAGCCCGGCCTCATCCGGTTCCATAGCAGCCCCGCACCACCTTTGTCGCGCCAAGCCTCGCTTCGGCTCGACCGCAGCGCACACGATGCGTGATCATCGGTAAAATTCTCACGCTAGATGATCGCCTTGTTCCCTGCTGCACGGTTCGGATTCGATTTCAAAGGATACCAAACCTAAAGGCTTGCCACGTAGGTTTTTACGCTGACATCCACCATTGGCGGGACCATGGGTACGGCCGCGACGTCCTTTCCAGAGAGGAATGCCGCAGAGGTCGCGGATCTCGTCCTTGCGCCCGAGACGACGGCGCCCGAGGTCAGGGCGCGCCGCGTCTGGCAGCGTCGCCAGATGTATATCGGCCAGGTCGCGAGCTACTCGCTGGGCGGCGCGGTCCTGCTGCTCTACGCCTATGACGGCGCGGTCTCCATGGCCGTTCCGACGCTGTTCTGGCTCGGCGGCCTTCTGATCATCGGGACTTTCACGGTGCTGTCGGAGGCCGGTTTCGGCGACCGTTTCGACGATCATTACCTCACCGTCTATCAGATCTCGCTGCATATGGCGCTGCAACTGGTGTTCCTGCTCGCGGTGCCCACCATCGGGGTCGCGTTCCTTGCCGTATTGTTTCTGATCTTCGCGTTCGGCACGCTGCGGATGACGTCGAGCCAGGCCATGCTCACCTGGGGCCTCGCCACCTGCGGGCTCACCGTGGTTTTCCTGGGATCGGACCTGCCGATCGGACTGCCGGTCGCGACCCGGCTGCAGCGGACCGCCTCGATGCTCTGCTTCGTGCTGGTGATCGGGCAGTGCGCCTTCCTCGGCCTGTTCGGCGCCACGTTACGCAAGATCCTGTACAAGCGCAGCATCGAATTGAAGGCCGCCTATCGACGCATCGAGGAACTGGCCGAGCTCGACGAGCTCACCGGCTCCTACAACCGCCGCTGCATCATGCGGCTTCTCGACACCGAGATCGAAAAGTCGCGGCGGGCATCCACGCCCTTCGCGATCGCGCTGATCGATCTCGACTGGTTCAAGCGCATCAACGACGCTTACGGCCATCCCATTGGCGATGAGGTGCTGCGCACCTTCGCGATCACCATTTTCGCCAACATCCGCCCGGCCGACAGTTTCGGCCGCTACGGCGGCGAGGAATTCCTGCTGCTGCTGCCGGATACGTCGGGCGACGTCGCGCTCCGCACGCTCGAGCGCCTGCGCGGCATCGTCGCCGATCTCGACTGGGGCGCGTTCTCCCCCAGCATGCGGGTGACCATTTCCGCGGGCGTCGTGACGCTGCGCGACGTCGATACTGCCGACACGTTTCTCGCGCGCGCCGACAGCGCGCTCTATTCCGCCAAGGCGCGAGGGCGCAACTGCATTGCAACGAGCTGACCGATCCATTTTCCTCCGGTGCGACGGAAGCCGCTGCCGGGCCGACCGCTCCAGGACAGAGCAATGAGATCCAATTCCGCAAGACCATCCGAAAGCCTGCTCGAGGAGTTGCAGGCCGCCCTCTCGCACGGCACCGTCGCGCGCCGGTTGGAGACGCTCCGCCGCGTCACCGATCTCTTCGTGGGCAACGCGGTCGACTATTCCGACGACCATATCCGCGTGTTCGACGACGTGTTCCAGTGCCTGATCGAGCAGATCGAGACGTCGGCCAAGGCGCTGCTCGCCGAGCGGCTCGCGCCGATCGCAGCTGCGCCGCCGCAGATCATCCGCACGCTCGCGCTCGACGAGGTGATCGAGGTCTCCGGCCCCGTGCTGTCGAAGTCGGAGCGGCTGGATGAGGCAACATTGGTCGAGATTGCGCGCACCAGGAGCCAGGCGCATCTCAAGGCGATCTCGCTGCGGCGGACGCTGTCGGAAGCGCTGACCGACGTGCTGGTGGCGCGGGGCAATGAGGACGTGGTGCAGTCGACGGTCGGCAATCCGGGCGCGCGGTTCTCGGAGGAGTGTCTCGCCGACCTCGTCGTCCGCGCCGAGCGCGACGACGACCTCGCCGGCTGCATCGGCCTGCGGCCCGACCTGCCGCGCCATCACTATCTGAGGCTGGTCGCCAAGGCATCCTCGAGCGTGCGCACGAAGCTCGCGGCTGCGCATCCCAAGCTCGCGGACGAGGTGTCGAGGGCCGTCGAGGAAGCGGCCCAACGGGTTCGCGCCGTCGCCAGGACGAAACAGACGGAGATGGCTCGCGCGCTGGTGAAGTCGCTGCACGAGGACGGCCGCCTCAACGAGCTCCAGGTCGCCACCTTCGCCGAGCAGGGCAAGTTCGACGAGACGAACGCGGCGCTGGCCGCACTCGCAGGGATCGCGGTCGAGACCGCCGAGACCATGATGATCGAGAGCCGCACCGAAGGCGTGATGATCCTCGCCAAGGCCGCGGGCATGCAATGGTCGAGCGTGCGCGCCATCATCGCCTTGCGCGAGAAGCTCTCCGGCGGGTCGCAGACCGACATGCTGAAGCTGCGCGACACCTATGAGGCGCTGCGCCCATCGACCGCGCAACAGGCGCTGCGCTTCCACCGCATGCAGTTGCACGCGACGCCGGCGGCATGAAGCCGGCGCGACTAAAGCGCGATGAGATTTCGATGGATCGTCATCGCGCTTTAGGTTGTTGGTTGCGCATGATCTTTCCGGAAAACCGCTTCGCACTTTTCCGGATCATGCTTTAATACCGCAAGACCCTCGATCCGACCGCCGCGCCGATCGCCGTCACCAGCGCGGTTGCGAGCGTGTACCAGGTCGCGACGAACAGCGGGGAATCGTCGGTGCAGTGCGAGGCATAGAGGGTCGCCGCAAGTCCCGCCGACACCAGCCCTGCGAGCGCTCCGGCGAGCGCGGGACTAGACGGCGCGCCGTGGCGCAGGCCGAACAGCGCCCCCGCAAGCAGCGGCAGCGCCATTGCGGGGATCGCGACCATGCAGACCCTGGAGTTCTTACCCACCAGGCGCATCGTCATCGGCATCGCCGGCGCCATCATCGCCTCGCTGCCAATCGCCACGGCGAGCAGCCCGACGGGAAGCAGCAGCAGCCAGCCCCAGCCGCGCAGCAGGGCTTCGGGACGCGACAAATGAAGGCTGACGATGATGGCGGGGATCGCGAGCGACAACGTCACCGCGAACTTCATGTCGAAGAACGGGTTGCGCATGGCGCTCATGACGTCGGCGCGCACGCCGAAGAACGTCACAAAGATCAGGATCGACAGCGGCGCAGCCACCAGCAGCGCCATGCTCAGCACGGCGCCGACGCGGGGCGCGCGATGCGGATTGTCGGCGGCGAGCGAGCGAATGAGTTGATCGGTGTCCATGATCAATGGTCCCGCAATTTGGCGGTCAGCGCCGCAAGTCCGCGATGCAGCGCGACCCGGACCGCACCCTCGCTCATCGACAACCTTGCCGCCGTATCCTTGATCGAGGCGGCCTCGACCGCGATCGATTGCAGCACGTCGCGCTGACGCTGCGGCAGGGTTCCGAGCTGGGCGGCGACCTCGCCGGCTGAAGCGGTGTCCTGCGGCGCCTCGCCCGGCAGCGTCTCGGCGAAATCGTCGATGTTGACGAACACGCGCCTGCCGCGCCGCCGGAGCGCATCGATCAGCTTGTTGCGGCCGATCGCAAACAGCCAGGGCGCGAAGGGGGCTTCGCTGTCCCAGGTATGCCGCTTCAGATGTACCGCCAACAGAATCTCCTGCACGATATCCTCGGCCTGGTCGGGCGGCTGACCCGCCCGCGCCAAGCCACGCCTCGCGGCGGCCCGCAGCACCGGCGCGACTGCCTTCAACAGACGATGATACGCCGCATCATCGCCAGCCATGGCCGACCGCATCAGGCCGGTCCACTCGTCCTCACGTCCGCGCACGCGCGCCCCTCACCATGCAATTCGGCCGCTCTTTCAATTTGTTACGCGGGCGCCAAACATATCACGAATTCGTGATCAAGATCCGGGCCGCGCGACCGATGCGGCCGCAAACATCTGCGACGGCTCTTAACACCGATCGGTGCGTCCTGCATCGGGCGGGCGGCTGCGGGAGGGGTCTGCCGCGTTTTTGCCCGGTGTAGCCCGAAGATTCCCATTTTCTGCCCCGCTGTCGTCACGCCCCGGGGTCTCTGTTCGCTGCCGGGACGGGCGGAATTGGGGAGATCGTCGACATGATGAAAACCAGCGCGCGCGCGGCCCTGATCGTTTTGGCCGGGCTTGTCTTGCTATCCGGGGGCCTCGCACAGGCGGCGCCGAACTCGGCCGCGGGCAACAAATCGGAGAGCGCCGACAAAGGGGCCGATACGGCCAAGCACCGGCGCCAAGACTCGCGCCGCACCGACAGCAGGAAGACGGGGCAGAAATCCGAGGACAAGGCCGACAAGAAGGACACGGCGGCCAAGCCCGACGAAGCCAAGAACGACAAGGCCGACAGTCAGGTCCCGGCCTCGAGCCAGCTGGCTCCGGAGGTCGCCAACGCCAATGCGCAGCTCGCCGCCGACACGCCGACTGCCGCGGCAGCCTCCGCGATGACGAACCGCGCCAACGACAACGTCCAGGCAGCCGCCGATAATACCAGCGCCGAGAGCCCCGAAAGCCAGGTCGTCGCGCCCGATCAACTCAACGACATCGATCGGGCCTTGCAGGAGACCCGGCCGCCGCAGAAGGCGGTGATCGCCGCAACCGAGGCGCAGCCGCGGCCGGCGCCGGTGATGGCCAGCAGCCAGCAGAGCTCGGCCTGGGACCAGAGCTCCCTGATCGGCAAGATCTTCATCGGCGTCGGCACATTGCTGACCCTGGCCTCCGCCGCGCGCATGTTCATGGCCTGATGGCCGGTTCCGCCGGGACGCGACCCCGCGCGCGTCCCGCGTCCGGCCCCCTTGAAGGCATCCGCGCCAGCGGGCACATTGCCCGCTCAATCGAAAGCGTGGGTGGAGCATGAGCACGTTCGAACACATCATCGTCGAGAGCGTCGGCGCGGTCGGCATCGTCAAGCTGAACCGGCCGAAGATGCTCAACGCGCTCTCGTTCGGCGTCTTCCGCGAGATCGCAGCTGCGGTCGACGATCTCGAGGCCGATGACGCCATCGGCTGCATCGTCGTGACCGGCAACGAGAAGGCCTTTGCCGCCGGCGCCGACATCAAGGAGATGCAGCCCAAGGGCTTCATCGACATGTTCTCCGAGGATTTCGCCGCGATCGGGGGCGACCGCATCGCGCGCTGTCGCAAGCCAACCATCGCCGCGGTCGCCGGCTACGCGCTCGGCGGCGGCTGCGAGCTCGCCATGATGTGCGATTTCATCATCGCCGCCGACACCGCGAAGTTCGGCCAGCCCGAGATCACGCTCGGCACCATTCCCGGCATCGGCGGCACCCAGCGGCTGACGCGCGCGATCGGCAAGTCCAAAGCCATGGACCTCTGCCTCACCGGCCGGATGATGGACGCCGCCGAAGCCGAGCGCTCCGGCCTGGTCAGCCGTATCGTACCCGCCGACAAGCTGATGGACGAGGTCATGGCGGCCGCCGAGAAGATCGCCGCGATGTCGCGCCCTGCGGCCGCGATGGCCAAGGAAGCGGTGAACCGCGCCTTCGAGACCACGCTCTCCGAAGGCATGAGCGTCGAACGCAACCTGTTCCATTCGACCTTCGCGCTCGAGGACCGCTCGGAGGGCATGGCGGCGTTCATCGAGAAGCGCAAGCCTGTGAACAAGAACCGGTAGCGCACGAGCCGGTCAGGCCGGTGTAAGGCTCTGGCGCTTTCCCGCGCACAGCCTGTGACGCGCCTGCAACAAGCACGGAATACATGGGAGTTTTGCCCGCGGCAGTTTGCCTGCGGGACCTCGGCTGGCTAAACAGTTAAGAGGCCATCGTCGGCGGGGGCGGACAGCCGGGGTTAAGCGAGATTACATGATTGGGCGTACCGCCAGAGCTGGTCGCGGGGTGACGCGACGTCGATCGGGCGCGGGTCATGCGCTTGCGACATGGACCACGCTGGCGTTCTCGTGCGCCCTTCCCTCCGCGGCATGGGCCGAAGCACTGCCGGACGCCTTGGCAAAAGCGTATCAGACCAATCCGCAGCTCAATGCCGAGCGTGCGCGCCAGCGCGCCACCGACGAGAACGTGCCGCAGGCGCTGGCCGGCTACCGGCCGCAGATCGTGGCGAGCCTCAGCGCCGGCCTGCAATCGGTGCGCAATCTGTTGCCGGACAACACCATCCAGACCGGCAATCTGAAGCCCTGGATCATCGGCGTCACCGTGACGCAGAGCCTGTTCAACGGCTTCCGCACCGCCAACGGCGTGCGGGCCGCCGAGCTCCAGGTGCAGTCGGGCCGCGAAGCGCTCCGCAACGTCGGCCAGGGCGTGCTGCTCGATGCGGTCACCGCCTACACCAATGTTCTCGCCAACCAGTCGCTGGTCGAGGCGCAGCGCTCCAACGTCGCCTTCCTGCGCGAGACGCTCTCCGTCACCCAGCGCCGGCTCAATGCCGGCGACGTCACGCCGACCGACACCGCGCAGGCCGAGGCCCGCCTCAATCGTGGCCTTGCCGATCTCAACGCGGCCGAGGTCGCGCTTGCGGTCAGCCAGGCCACCTATGCGCAGGTGATCGGCAATGCGCCCTCGCAGCTCAGGCCTGCCGAGGCCGTCGACCGCTATCTGCCGAAGAGCCGCGAGGATGCCATGACGATGGCGATCCGCCAGCATCCGGCGGTGATGGCCGCCAGCTTCGACGTCGATGTCGCCTCCACCAACATCCGCATCGCCGAAGGCACGCTGCTGCCGAGCGCGACGATCCAGGGCAGCGCCAGCAAAAGCCGCAACAACGACCCGGCGCTCAGCACCCTCGCCGAGGACCAGGCTTCGATCGTCGCCAATGTCACCGCGCCGATCTACGACGGCGGCCAGGCCGCGGCGCAGACTCGGCAGGCCAAGGAGATCACGGCGCAGAGCCGGCTCGTGCTCGACCAGGTGCGCAATCAAGCGCGTACGGCGGCGGTCAGCGCCTGGGTTGCCAACGAAGGCGCCAAGATCACGGTCTCGGCCTCGGAGTCCGAGGTGAAGGCGGCCACCGTCGCGCTGCAGGGCGTGCAGCGCGAGGCCGCCGGCGGCCAGCGCACGACGGTGGACGTCTTGAACTCGCAGGCCGACCTGATCCAGGCCAAGGCCCGCCTGATCGGCGCGCAACGCGACCGCGTGATCGCCTCCTACACGCTGCTCAGCGCCATCGGCCATCTCGACGTCAAGACGCTTAACCTGAACACGCCGGATTATCTGCCCGAGGTGCACTATCACCAGGTCCGCGACGCTTGGCACGGCCTGCGCACGCCGTCGGGGCAGTAGCCTCAAATCTCTCTGGTGGATGCCGATGAAAAGCCGCCGCATCCATCTGATGGGAGCCTCGGGCTGCGGCGTGACCACGATCGGTCGTGCGCTCGCGGGGCAGCTTGCGCTGCCGCATCACGACAGCGACGACTATTTCTGGCTGCCCACCGTGCCGCCCTATCGGACGACCCGCCCGGCCGCCGACCGCCTGCGCCTGATGCACGAGATGTTCTTGCCGCGTCTCGACTGGGTGCTGAGCGGGTCCGTCACCGGCTGGGGCGAAGAGCTCGTTTCGTACTTCGACCTGGTCGTCTTCGTGAGCGTGCCGCGCGAGATCCGGATGATGCGACTGCGCGCCCGCGAGGCCGCCCATTTCGGCGCTGATGCCGTCGCGCCGGGCGGCTGGCGCCATGGCGAGACCGAAGACTTCGTCGAATGGGCCTCCCATTACGAAGCCGGCGATCGCGAAGGCCGCAGTCTCGCCAAGCACGAAGCGTGGCTCTCGGGCCTGCCCTGCCCGGTCGTGCGCGTGGACGGCTCACGTCCGCTTGCGGAGCTTGTCGAGCAGCTATGCAGCGAAGCGGAGCGGTTGCCCGGTTGATGTGATATTCTCCTCCCACTCGCCGATAAAAAAACAAACTGGGAGAGAAACCGTGCTCAGCCGACGCAGCGTCCTGCTTGCCTCCCTTGCGGCCGGAGTAGCCATGACCAGCAAAGCCCATGCCCGCGCGGCGCAGCCTGCGACGCCGATCAATTTCGATGTGCCGGCGCATGCCTGTGACTGCCACACCCACATTCACGGCGATGTCGAAAAATTTCCGTTCTTCACTGGCCGCGTCTATACGCCGGAGCCGGCTTCGCCGGAAGAAATGGCGGCGCTGCACAAGGCGCTGCATATCGAGCGTGTGGTGATCGTGACGCCGAGCGTCTACGGCACCGACAATTCCTCCACGCTGTTCGGCATGAAGGCGCGCGGCGCAACCGCGCGCGGCGTCGCCGTGATCGACGACAAGACGCCGGAGAGCGCGCTCGATACGATGCACCAGGACGGCTTCCGCGGCATCCGCCTCAATCTGGCGACCGGCGGCGTCAACGACCCCAATGTCGGCCGGCCGCGCTTCACCGCCGCCGTCGAGCGCATGAAGGCGCGCGGCTGGCACGTGCAGCTCTACACCACGTTGGCCATGATCTCCGCGATCAAGGACCTCGTTGAGACGGCGCCGGTGCCGGTCGTGTTCGACCATTTCGGCGGCCTTCACGCTTCGCTCGGGCTGGAGCAGCCGGGCTTCTCCGACCTCGTCGCGCTGGTGAAGTCCGGCAAGGCCTATGTGAAGATCTCGGGCGCCTATCGCTCGTCGAAGCTGGCGCCCGACTATCAGGACATGGTGCCCTATGCCCGCGCGCTGATCGCGGCCAATGTTGACCGCATCGTCTGGGGCACCGACTGGCCGCATCCGGATTCGAGCCGCGTCGAGGGCCGCAAGCCCACCGACATCGCGCCGCTCTATCAGATCGACGACGGCCGCCTGCTCAACCAGCTTCCGGTGTGGGCGCCGGATGCCGAGGTGCGCAAGAAGATCCTGGTCGACAATCCGGCGCGGCTCTACGGGTTCTGACGGTCAGCGCGCGCGGCGGGAGAAGAAGGAGATCAGCACCGGCAAGGTCACCAGAATCACGACCGGCGCCAGCATCATGCCGGTGACGACGACAACCGCGAGCGGCTTCTGCACCTGCGAGCCGATGCCTTCGGACAGCGCTGCCGGCAGGAGGCCGACGCCTGCGACGACACAGGTCATCAGCACCGGCCGGAGTTGCAGCTCGCCGGTGCGTACCACCGCGCTCATGCGGTCCATGCCCTCTTCGATCAGCTGGTTGAACTGCGACAGGATGATGATGCCGTCCATCACCGCGATGCCGAACAGCGCGATGAAGCCGATCGCCGCGGAGACGCTGAACGCGGTGCCCGAGATCAGGAGGCCGAGCACGCCGCCGAAGATCGCCATCGGGATCACGCTCATCGCGAGCAGTGTGTCGGTCATCGAGCCGAAATTAAACCAGAGCAGCACGCCGATCAGCGCCAGCGAGATCGGCACCACGATCGAGAGCCGCCGGATCGCGTCCTGGAGGTTGCCGAACTCGCCGACCCATTCCATGTGCGAGCCCGGCGGCAGCTGCACCTGCGCGGCGATTTTGTCCTGCGCCTCGCGGATCGCGCTGCCGAGATCGCGTTCGCGCACCGAGAACTTGATCGGCAGATAACGCTCCTGCTGCTCGCGATAGATGTAGGCCGCACCCGAGACGAGGCTGATGGTCGCGACCTCGCTTAAGGGGATCTGCGTGACGGAGCCGTTCGGCCCGGGCGCGCCGATCCGCAAATTCTGGATCGCCTCGGCGCTGCGGCGGTATTCCGGCGCGAGGCGCACGATAATCGGGAAGTGGCGGTCGCTGCCGGGCTCATAGAGGTCGCCGGCGGTGTCGCCGCCGATCGCGACCTTGATGGTCGCGTTGATGTCGCCCGGTGCAAGGCCGTAGCGCGCCGCCTTGGCGCGGTCGATGTCGATCTGAACGGTCGGCTGGCCCAGCGAGGTGAACACCGCAAGGTCGGTGACGCCCTGCACGGTGGCGAGCACGGACTTGATCTTGTTGGCGGTGTCGGTGAGAGCCTGGAGATCGCTTCCGAACAGCTTGATCGAGTTCTCGCCCTTCACGCCGGAGACGGCTTCGGAGACGTTGTCCTGGAGATATTGCGAGAAGTTGAACTCGACGCCGGGAAAGCGATCGTCGAGCTGCTTGAGCAGCTGCGCGGTCAGCTCTTCCTTGTCGCGGGTACCGGGCCACTGGCTCACGGGCTTCAGCGGCGCGAAGAACTCGGCGTTGAAGAAGCCGGCGGCGTCGGTACCGTCGTCGGGACGGCCGTGTTGCGAGACGACGGATTCGACCTCGGGCCGGGCGCGGATCACCTTGCGCATCTCATTGACGTAGCTGTTGCCTTCCTGAAGCGAGATGGTCGGCGGCAGCGTAGCGCGGATCCAGAGGTTGCCCTCCTCCAGCTTCGGCAGGAATTCGAGGCCGAGCAGCCGGGCGAGCGCGACCGTCATCAACACCAGACCGACCGCGGCGCCGAGGACGATGTTGCGGTTGGCGACCGCCCAATTCAGCACAGGCATGTAGAGCCGGTGCAGGATCAGCATCACCTTCGTCTCGGTCTCCTCGACATGCGCCGGCAGGATGATCGCGGACAGCGCGGGAGTCACGGTGAAGGTGGCAAGCAGGCCGCCGGCCAGTGCGTAGGCATAGGTCCGCGCCATCGGTCCGAAGATGTTGCCCTCGACGCCAGAGAGCGTGAACAGCGGCAGGAACGCCGCGATAATGATCGCCGCGGCGAAGAAGATCGATCGCGAGACGTCGGCCGCCGCGCTGAGGATGGCATGGCTCTTCATGCCGAACAGCGTCTCGGGCGACATATGCTCGGATTCCGACATCGGTGTCGTTTGCGTCAGGCGGCGGAAGATCGCCTCCACCATGATCACGGTGGCATCGACAATGAGACCGAAATCGATCGCACCGACCGACAGAAGGTTGGCCGATTCCCCGCGCAGCACCAGGATGATGACCGCAAAAAAAAGCGCGAACGGGATGGTGGCGCCGACGATCAGCGCGCTCCGGAGATCGCCGAGGAAGATCCACTGCAACAGCACGATCAGCAGGATGCCCACCACCATGTTGTGCAGCACGGTGTGGGTGGTGAGCTCGATCAGGTCGCCGCGGTCGTAGATGCGCTCGATGCGCACGCCGGGCGGCAGGATGCTGGAGTTGTTGATGGATTGAACGAGCTCGTGGACGCGCCTGATGGTCGGCGAGCTCTGCTCGCCGCGCCGCATCAGGACGATGCCCTGCACGATGTCGTCGGAATCGTCGAGGCCGGCAATGCCGAGACGTGGCTTCTGACCGACGGTGACGGTGGCGACGTCCTTCACCAGCACCGGATTGCCGCCGGTCTGCGCCACCATGGTGTTGGCGAGGTCGTCGATCGAGCGGATCAGGCCGACGCCGCGCACCACCGCCGATTGCTGGCCGATATCAACGGTGTTACCGCCGACATTGACGTTGGAATTGCCGACCGCCTGCAGCAGTTGCGGCAACGTCAACCCGTTAGCGACCAGCTTGTTGAAGTCGACCTGGATCTCGTAGGTCTTGCTCTTGCCGCCCCAGCCGGTGACGTCGATGACTCCCGGCACGGCGCGGAAGCGGCGCTGCAGGATCCAGTCCTGAATGGTCTTGAGGTCGAGCACGCTGTAGTTCGGCGGCCCGACGAGACGGTAGCGGAATATCTCGCCGATCGGGCTGAGCGGCGAGATCTGCGGCTGCACGTTGCCGGGCAGCGGCGCAAGCTGAGCCAGGCGGTTCAAGACCTGCTGCAACGCCTCGTCATAGGTGTAGGCGAAGGAGAACTGGATCTTGACGTCGGAGAGGCCGTAGAGCGAGATGGTACGGATGGTCGTGACGTTCTTCAGACCGGCAACCTGGGTCTCGATCGGGATCGTGATGTAGCGCTCGATCTCTTCCGCCGACAGGCCCGGGCTCTGCGTCACGATGTCGACCATCGGCGGAGTCGGATCGGGATAGGCTTCGATGTTGAGCCGGTTGAACGCGATCAAGCCGCCGATCAGCACGGCGACGAACATGCCGACCATCAGGAAACGCCGGTTGACGGCAAGGGCAACGAGACGATCCATTCAGGTCTTCAATTTTCTTGGGTCGTCGATCAGCTGCCGGAGGCCGCGCGGTCGATGAACAGACTGCCTTTGGTGACGATCTGCTCGCCGGGTTTCAGATTGCTGGTGACCTCGACGAGGTTGCCGTTGATGAGACCGATCTTGATCTGGCGCAGCTCGACCGACTTGTCCTCGCGCGCGACCCAGAGGCGGACCTTGTCGGCCTCGTAGATCAGCGCCTGCTTCGGCACCGCCGGCGCGGCGCGGTCGCCGGCCGAATAGATCGTGACGTTCGCGAACATTTCCGGCTTGAGCAGCCCGTCCTTGTTGTCGATCGTGGCGCGGACCTGCAGGCGGCGGGTGGCGGGGTCGATCGCGGCGGCAACGTAGTTGATCTTGGCGCTGAACGGACGGCCCGGCAGCGCCATCACGTTGACGGTGATGTCCTGCCCGATGCACACCGCGGCCGCATCGCTCTCGCGCACGAAGGCGGTGAGCCAGACCGTGGAGAGGTCGCCGACCACGAAGACCGGATCGCTAGCGCCGGAATTGACGTATTGCCCCGGGCCGATCTTGCGTTGCACGACGGTGCCGAAGATCGGCGAGTAGATCGTGATCTCCCGATCGATGACGCCCTTTTCCTGGAACGTCTTGATGGCCTCGTCGGTGAAGCCGAGGATGCGCAGCTTGTTGCGCGCGGCTTCCAGCGCCGCCACAGAGGAGCGCATGTCATTGCGCGCCTGCACCTGGGCCGCTTCCGCCTGCTGGTAATCCTTGAGCGGAATGGCATGGCCCTCGTAGAGGTCCTTGGCGCGCTTGAATTGGATGTCGGAAAGCTCGAGCGCCGACTTCGCCTTATTCTGCGAGGTCATCGCCGCGATGAAATCGTTCTGGGCCTGCACGGTGTCGGCGGCCTCGATCGTAAACAGCGGTTGACCTTGCTTCAGCGTCTCGCCGGGCTTGGCGAGCAGCTTGGTGACACGGCCTGCATAGGGCGAGAACACCGGCGTCGAACGATCCTCGTCGACCGCGACCTTGCCCTCGGTGACATACTCGGCCCGGAAGCTCCTGGCGGCGACCGGCTCGATCGTCAGCGTCGCCCATTCGGACGGTGTCGGCGTGAAGGTCTGCGCATTCCTGCGCGACTGGCTGGAGATCTCGGAGTGCTTCTTTGCCTTCGGGCCCGAAGAGAACAAGCCGTACGCTCCGACACCGGCGCCGGCGAGGGCTAGTAAAACTACGGATGCGATCACCCGTTGTTTTGCAATCACGTGCAATCGCTTGGTAATCTCAACTGCCATGGGGCCCGGTCGTGTCTGCGACGATCTCGGCAAATGATTGCCTCATCGCTCGCGCTAATAGTGCCGAATTGGGATTTCAAACAACCTAAAAAACGCGTCGGCCCTTTCCGTCTGCGTTAAAATTTTGCGACATGTCAGCTTCATGTCAGCTTCGGCCCGGCCATTGTGCCGGATGACTGCCGAGCGGCATCGCCCGACGGCTCCATTGCGCCGGCGTCTTCGACAGCCGAGCGGAATGCTGCACCGCCTTCAACGTGCCGAAGCCAAATTGCATGTGCTCTATGAACGCAGCATGTACGGCCTGTCCCGGGACATCGGGGGTATTCAATCCGCCCTCGAGCCGACCGAGATTCCTCAGCCAGAATGTCGGCGGGGCTCTGCATCGCTGCTTCTCTCCCCGCTCATTTGCTGTACTTTTCGCGACCGTGTCATGATCGCAGAAAGGATTGCAATGGCCGCCATCGATCCCCTCATCGCAGGTGCCGTGTTCATCGCGACGGCGGCCACCGACGCCGTCTATGTCATGTTCACTTCGGCCGTGATCGCGCGCAAGCGCATCCCTGCGGCGAACTGGAGCGCGGTCTGGTACCTGCTCTCCTCTTATGCCGTGATCAGCTACACCGAGAACGCCTTCTACGTTGCCTTTGCCGCAATCGGCTCCTGGGCCGGCGCCTATGCTTCGTTGACCTTCCTGCACCGCCCGCCCGGCGGCCCGCCGGTGGGAGCGGCGCCGGAGTGAAGTCTCTCTGCGTCATTGCGAGGAGCCCTTGCGACGAAGCAATCCAGGATCCTTCCGCGGATGCATTTCTGGATTGCTTCGCGGAGCCTGTCATCGGGCCGCGCTTTGCGCGGACCCGGTGGCTCGCAATGACGACGTGGAGCTCTTCTGGGCGCCTCGCGAAACAGCTACACTCGCAGCACCAACAAAAAGGAGCCAACAATGGATCTCGGTCTCAAAGGCAAGAACGCGGTCGTGCTCGGCGGCACGCGTGGCATCGGGCGGGCGATTGCGGCGACGCTGGCCGGCGAAGGCGCCAATGTCGCGGTGTGCGCGCGAAACGCCGATCAGGTTGCGGCCACCGTCGCGGAGCTGAAGGCGGGCGGCATCCGCGCCACCGGCGGCCCCGTCGACGTCACCGACGGCGCGGCGCTGAAAAGCTGGATCGAGACGGCTGCGCAAGAGCTCGGCGGCATCAACATGCTGTTCTCCAATGCCGGCGCAATGGCGCAAGGGCACGATCCCGCATCCTGGGAGCAGAACTTTCGGCTCGATGTGCTCGGCGCCGTGCACGCCTTCGACGCCGCCCGACCGTTCCTCGAGACAAGCGGCGCCGGCAGCGGCGATGCGGCCTTCGTGATCATCTCGTCGATCTCCGCGGCGCAGGCGGACACGGCCAGCTCCTACGGCCCGATCAAGGCCGCGCTGATCCACATGGCCAAGGGACTGGCGCGGCAATACGCGAAGAAGAAGATCCGCGTGAATGTCGTGTCGCCCGGCACCGTCTATTTCAAAGGCGGCGTCTGGGAGATGATCGAGAAGAACATGCCGGAGCGGTACCAGGACGCGATGAAGCGCAACCCGACCGGCCGCATGGCAACGCCGCAGGACATCGCGAGCGCGGCGGTGTTTCTGGCCAGCCCGGTGTCGGGATTCACGACGGGTTCGAATTTCGTCGTGGACGGCGCGATTTCGAACAGGGTGAATTTTTGAGGGCAGCTTGCCGAGCTCTCTCTCCTCCGTCATGGCCGGGCTTGACCGGCCATCCACGCACTGCTGCGCACTCCGAAAGACGTGGATGCCCGGGTCAAGCCCGGGCATGACGACTGAGAATGAGGCGCAATCATCGCAATAAACGTCGGCAGTAGCCCGCGCTCGCTCAATGAAAATCCCGCGACGGCGGCAGGATGCGGACGTTGCGGGGGTGGCGGATTTTTTGTGCCGGCATATCCGTGAGCGCGCGGGGGTCTTCGTTGAGCGGCTCGACCACGGTGGCGCCTGCGGGCAGCGGATGCTTGCGGCCGAGCGCATCGTTGGCGAGGCCGACCAGATCGTGCGAGCGGTCGATCATGCGCTGGGCGATGAGATGCGTCACCTTTTCGGGGCTGCTCTGGATGTAGCCTTCGACCAGGATGAGGCGCGCGCCCATCACTTCTTTCCGGTACTGCTCCATGATCTTGGGCCAGACCACGACATTGGCGATGCCGGTTTCGTCCTCCAGCGTCATGAACACGACGCCGCTGGCGCTGCCCGGCCGCTGCCGCACCAGGACCACACCGGCGCAGCGGACGCGGCGCCGCTCGTTCTCATGGCTGATCTCCTTGCAGGCCACGATGCGCTCGCGCGTAAACATCTCGCGCAGGAATTCCATCGGATGGCCCTTCAGCGACAGCCGGATGGTCTGGTAGTCCGCGACCACCTGCTCGGCGCGCGGCATCACCGGAAGCGGTTTTGCGCCTTCGTCCGGCTGCTCGCGCGCGGTCGCCGCCTCGAACAGCGGCAGCGGCACGTCGTCGGGCAGCCGCCGCACCTGCCACAGCGCTTCGCGGCGGTCGAGCCCGAGCGAGCGGAACGCATCGGCATCCGCCAAGAGGATCAGCGCGCGCTTGGGCAGACCGGTGTCGCGGGCGAAATCCTCCAGCGACGTGAAGGGACGACGGTTACGCGCGGCGACGATGCGGTCGGCCCAATCGGGTACTCTCTCCACACCGTCATTCCGGGGCGACGCGTCAGCGTCGAGCCCGGAATCCATTCCTCCGCCAGGCGTATGCGGCGCGATGGATTCCGGGTTCGCGCTACGCGCGCCCCGGAATGACAGCTGAGAGCGTTTCAGCCTCTCTTCATCCTCGTCCAGCCAGTGGAATCCATCGATCTGGCGAAAGCCGAGGCGCACGGCGCAGAATTTGCCGCTTCCCTCCTCCAGTGTGTTCTGCGCAAAGCTGTAGGACACGTCGATGTCGCGCACCTCGACGCCGTTCTTGCGGGCGTCGCTGACGATCTGCGCCGGCGCATAAAAGCCCATCGGTTGCGAATTCAACAGACCGCAGCAGAAGGCGTCGGGATGGTAGTGTTTCAGCCACGACGAAATGTAGACCAGCTGTGCAAAGCTCGCGGCATGGCTCTCCGGAAAGCCGTAGGAGCCAAATCCCTTGATCTGGTCAAAGCAGCTTTTGGCGAAGTTGGGATCGTAGCCGCGCGCCACCATGTTGCCGATCAGCTTCTCCTCATATTGGCCGATGGTGCCGACATTGCGGAAGGTCGCCATCGAGCGGCGCAGGCCGTTGGCTTCCTCGGAGGTGAAATGCGCGGCCTCGATCGCAATGCGCATCGCCTGCTCCTGGAACAGCGGGACACCGAGCGTCTTGTGCAGCACCTTGTAGAGTTCGTCCTTGTCGCCATGCTCCGGCGACGGAGACGGATAGCTCACCTTTTCCAGCCCGTTCCGCCGCCGCAAATAAGGATGCACCATGTCGCCCTGGATCGGCCCGGGGCGCACGATCGCGACCTCGATGACGAGATCGTAGAAGGTGCGCGGCTTCAGCCGCGGCAGCATGTTCATCTGGGCGCGGCTCTCGACCTGGAACACGCCGAGCGATTCCCCGCGGCACAGCATGTCGTAAACCCTGGGGTCGTCCTGCGGGACGCTCGCCAGCATAAAACGCTCGCCCTTGTGCTGGTCGATCAGATCGAAACATTTCCTGATGCAGGTCAGCATGCCCAGCGCCAGCACGTCGACCTTCATCATGCTCAGTGCATCGACGTCATCTTTGTCCCATTCGATGAAGGTGCGGTCGTCCATCGCGGCATTGCCGATCGGCACATAGGTGTCGAGCCGGTCCTGGGTCAGCACATAGCCGCCGACATGCTGGGACAGATGGCGCGGGAATTCGATCAACTCGGTCGCAAGCTCGACCGCGAGGTTGATCATGGGATTGCTGGGATCGAGCCCGGCCTGCCGGACCTGCATGTCGTTGAGGCCCTTGCCCCAGCTGCCCCAAACGGTGTCGGCGAGCGCGGCGGTGACGTCCTCGGTCAGGCCGAGCGCCTTGCCGACGTCGCGGATGGCGCTGCGCGGGCGATAATGAATGACGGTGGCGATGATCGCGGCGCGGTGGCGGCCGTAGCGGCGATAGACATATTGCATCACCTCCTCGCGGCGCGAATGCTCGAAATCGACGTCGATGTCGGGCGGCTCCAGCCGCTCCTTGGAGATGAAGCGCTCGAACAAGAGGTCCACCTTGGTCGGGTCGACCGAGGTGATACCGAGCACGTAGCACACGGCCGAGTTCGCCGCCGAGCCGCGGCCCTGGCACAAAATGTTCTGGCTGCGCGCGTAGTGGACGATATCGTGCACGGTGAGAAAGTAATGCGCGTATTTCAGCTCGGCGATCAGCGCGAGCTCCTTCTTCAGGGTCGCGCGCAGCTTGTCGTCGATCTTGCCGCCGAAATATTTGTCGACGCCCGCCCAGGTCAGGTCCTCCAGATGCCCCTGCGCGGTCTTGCCCGGCGGTACCGGCTCGTCGGGATATTGATACTTCAGCTGATCGAGCGAGAACTCGATTGCGTCCGCAAAGCGCATGGTCTGCGCAATCGCCTCGGGAAAATCGCGGAACAGCCGCGCCATTTCACGCGGCGTCTTCAGGAAGCGCTCGGCATTGGCCTCTAACTTCCGCCCAATCGCCTCGATCGTGGTCTTTTCCCGGATGCAGGTCAGCACGTCCTGGAGCGGACGGCGGCGGGGATCGTGATACAGCACCTCATTGGTTGCGAGCAGCGGCACCTTTGCCTTTGCGGCGAGATCATCGAGCCGCAAGAGGCGACGCTTGTCATCGCCGCGATAGAGCAGGCTCGCCGCCAGCCACACGCCCTCGGCACGGCTCGCCTTCAGCTTTGCGAGGACATCCAGCGCCCGCGCCAGCTCGAGACGATGCGGCAGCGTCAACACCAGGAGCTGGCCTTCCGAGAATTCCAGGAGATCGTCAAGCCTGAGATGACACTCGCCCTTTTCGATCCGCGTGATGTCATCGCCACGCTTGCCCCTCGTCAGGAGCTGGCACAGCCGGCCATAGGCCGCGCGATCGCGTGGATAGACCAGGATGTCGGGCGTGCCGTCAATGAAGACGATGCGAGCGCCGATCAACAGTTTCGGCTTGTGCAGCACCTCGTCATTGTCAAGCTCCTGGTAGGCGCGCACCACGCCGGCAAGCGTGTTGTGGTCGGCAATGCCGATCGCGGGAATCCCGAGCTTGCTCGCCTGATGCACATAGGCGCGCGGATCCGAGCCGCCGCGCAGGAAGGAGAAGTTTGTGGTGATGCCGATCTCGGCATAGCTAAGGGTATTCATGCGAAGAGACCGTGCACATACCAGCCGGGAGACGCCGGCTTGCCGTCACCGTCGAACACCTCGCCTTCATAGAGACCGTCGCGAAAGATCCAGAAGCGCAGGCCTTCGGCATCCTCGATGCGGAAATAATCCCGCGTCAGGTGCTTGCCGTCCTGCCGCCACCATTCCATCGCGATGCGCTCGGGCCCCTCGACCCGCACCACCGCATGCAGTGCCCGCCGCCAGGTGAATTGATGCGGCGGGCCATCGGGCACGGTCGCGAACGGCACCTTGATCGGCTCCGGCTTGTCGAACAGCCGCAAGGGACGCAGCGGCGGCTCGCTCGCGACGCGCGTCGGCCATTCGGCCTGCATGGCAGCAGCGAGATGATGCTGCGCCGATGCGGCCAGCACCGCGCTTTCGGGGATATGGGTATCCTGCGGCAGGTGCACGACGACACGCCTGCCGCCGATCCGCGCGGCGATGCGGTCGATCAGCGCCGCGAGTTCGTCATTGTCGTGGACATGGGCATCGAGATCGCGCTGCTCCTGCACCACGATCTCGGTGCGGCTCGCCGACAACCGCACCATGTCGAAGCCGAAACCGGGATCGAGGGGATCGGCGAGGGCATCGAGCCGCTCGCGGAACAAGCGGTCGACCACGGCGCTTCGCGTCACCGGACGCCCGGTCTCGACCGTAATCGTACGCACCACACCATCGGTGCGGAAGAACGCCGCTTCAAGCCGCCGCGCGCCTTTGCCCTGCTTCTCCATGGATGCGATCAACGTGTCGGCGAGCCGCGACAGCGTCATCGCGATCATGGTGTCGGTTGCGATCGGCTCGGCAAAGCGCTTCTCGACGATGTAATCGGGCAGCGGTTTGCGCGGGCTGATCGGCGCATCACCCTGCCCCAGCGCATGGGCGAGCAGCGTGGAGAAGCGCGCGCCGAACCGCGCCGTGATCTCGGAGGCGCTGCGCGAGGCGACGTCGCCGATGGTCTTCAGCCCGGCACGGCGCAGGCCGGTGGTGATGGCTTCACCCGCACCGAGCGCGGAGACTGGAAACGACCTGATCGCCTCCGCCTCGCCGCCATCGGCCACAATGGTGCCGGATACCTGCCGCGTCAGCGTGCGGGCGCAGACCGAGGTGCCCGCGATCGCCGCGCTGACGGCAAAGCCTTGCCGGTCGAGCGCCCGGACCAATGTCCGCAACAGCGCGGCCTCGCCGCCGAACAGATGCGCGCAACCGGTGATGTCCAGGAACAGCCCGTGCGGTGGATCGAGCGCCACCAGCGGCGTGAAGCGGTCGCACCAATCGGCGATGTCGCTGAGCGTCTTCGTATCGGCCACGGTATCGGCGTCGAACACACGCAAATCCGGGCACATCGCCCGCGCATTGGCCAGCGGTTGGCCGATATACAGGCCGAGGCGCTCGGCGGCCTCGTCCAGCGCATGGATCACCAGCGCATTGTTGTCCTTGATGACGACAATGCTCGGCTCATGGTTGGTTTTACCCAGCCCGGCGCTGCCAAGGAACCGCTGGATCCTGTCGATGGGCAGGCGCGGCAGCCACAGGCTGAGGATACGTCGACGGTTCACTGAACTGGCACTCATCACAATTCCATTCCATGATCCACCGGCCGCAGGGGCCATGACGATTGCGCAAGAGCTCGGCATCGAACACCGGCGCGCCCCAGGCACTCCACACCGAGCCCGGCGGCGAAGGCGCCGCACGCAGCATCCATCGTGTCTCCGCGGTCGAGGGCAGCGGCTGCGCGGCCATCCGCAGCAAGAGGCCGGTCACGCCCGAGCCTTGCGCGGCCAGCGTCAGCTTGCGGCTCGCCACCAGATCGAACTGCCTGGTCTCGCCCCAGAGCTCGAGCACGACGGCGCCCAGCGCATCGCAGGCGAGCGCGTCGGCCGAGGTGCGTAGCGCGCTCTCGACATCGGCGGCGCGCACCATCACCACACAGCGCGGATCGAGGCCGAGCTCGGATAGCCCGCTCATCGACAGCGCGCCGGTTTCGAGCTCCGAAAAATCCTGCCGCACCCACAATAGCGGCCGGCGTGCGCTCACGCGTCCCGCAAGGCCCATGACAAACCCCGTCGCGGCCGCGCCCTGTCGCCCCTCGCAAAACACCTCGTGGATCGCCGCGCGCGCGAGCCCGCCCTTCAGCGCGGCGTCGGCCGCGCCATGGCCGAGTACGATGCGATCGCGCGGATGCACGACTTCCGCCGTCTCGATGCGCTCGATCTGGCCGCGCAGGATCGCAAGCGCGCTCATACGTGCGCCGCTCATGCTCGCCGCTCCTCAGAGGTGATTGCCGATGGCTCTCAAAAAGAGAACCAGCGGCTGGCTCATTTGTTCATGATATGTTCTAATATAAAGCTAACGGCGCCGGCAGAGTCAATCGAATTGGCGCATCCAAAGATTCATGAGCGGAATCAAAGAGATTCAAACATGGACGTACAACGCAAGCTGGAGATTCTGGCGGATGCCGCCAAATACGACGCATCCTGCGCCTCCAGCGGCACCGAGAAGCGGGATTCCAGCGACGGCAAGGGCATGGGCTCGACCGCGCCGGGCATGGGCATCTGCCATTCCTACGCGCCGGACGGACGCTGCATCTCCCTGCTCAAGGTGCTGCTGACCAACGCCTGCAATTACGATTGCCTCTATTGCGTCAACCGCGCCTCCTCGAACGTCCCACGCGCCCGCTTCACCATCGACGAATTGGTCAAGCTCACGCTCGACTTCTACCGGCGCAATTACATCGAGGGCCTGTTCCTCTCCTCCGGCATCATCCGCAGCCCTGATTACACGATGGAGCAAGTGGTGAGCGTCGCGCGAAAACTGCGCGAGGAGCATCATTTCCGCGGCTACATCCATCTGAAGACCATTCCCGAGGCCGACGACGCGCTGATCGCCGAGGCCGGCAAATATGCCGATCGTCTTTCGATCAACATCGAGATGCCTGAGGAGACGAGCCTGCAGCAATTCGCGCCGGAGAAGGACGTGCGGGCGATCCGCCGCACCATGGGCAGGCTGCGGCTGAAGCTGGACGAGGCCGAGGAGAGCCGCAGCGCCAAGACGAAGGCCAAACCGCAGCGCTTCGCGCCCGCCGGACAAAGTACGCAGATGATCGTCGGCGCAGATAGCGCCTCCGATCACACCATTCTCCACACCAGCGCCAATCTCTACGGCGCCTACCGGCTGCGGCGCGTCTATTACTCCGCCTTCAGCCCGATCCCCGATGCCAGCCGCGCGCTGCCCCTGCGCGCGCCGCCGCTGCTGCGCGAGCACCGGCTCTACCAGGCCGACTGGCTGATGCGGTTCTACGGCTTCGATGTCGGCGAGATCGTCGACGACAGCGCGATGCTGCCGCTCGACATCGATCCCAAGCTGGCCTGGGCGCTGCGCCACCGCGACCGCTTCCCGCTCGACGTCAACCGCGCCAGCCGCGAGGAGCTGCTGCGCGTTCCGGGCTTCGGCACCAGGACGGTCGAACGCATCCTCGCAACGCGGCGCACCACCACGATCCGCCTCGCCGATCTCGCGCGGCTGCATGTGCCCCGCAACAAGGCGCTGCCGTTCATCGTCCTCAGCGATCACCGTCCCTCACCGCATCGTCTCGATGCCGCCGGGTTGATCGAACGGTTCAAGCCGAAAGCAACGCAACTGGGATTTGGCTTCTGATGCAGTACATCATGCTCGACACCGAAACCGATTTCGACGGCTGGCGCAAAGCCGCGCGCAGCCTCGTGCTCCATCACGTGCCGCCCGGCGCGGTCACCTGGACCGTGCAGGGCCGCGAAGCGGACTTGTTCGCACCGCCCGCGCCCTCTCCGATCCTCGAGATGAACGAGGGCACCTTCAACGTACCAGGCAAATTCGTCGAGCTCGCCAAGGCGGCGATCCTGCATCGCGACGGCGAGCGCTTTGCGATCCTCTATCGCCTGCTGTTCCGGCTGAAGGACAATCACGATCTCATTGAGGTCGCGACCGACCCCGATGTCGCGCTTGTCACGGCCATGGCGAAAGCGGTCTATCGCGACGAGCACAAGATGCATGCCTTCGTGCGCTTCCGCGAGATCGGCCGGGAACGCGAGGCGCATTACGTCGCCTGGTTCGAGCCGGAGCATCACGTCGTCGAGCTCGCCGCGCCCTTCTTTGCCAAGCGCTTTTCCGACATGCCCTGGTCGATCCTGACGCCGGACCTCTGCGCGCATTGGGACGGCCATGCGCTCTCGTTCACGCCGGGCGTCAGCAAGAGCGAGGCGCCGGGCGAAGACCGGCTCGAGGAAACCTGGCGGCGCTACTATGCCAGCATCTTCAATCCGGCCCGGCTCAAGGTGAAGGCGATGCAGGCCGAGATGCCGAAGAAGTATTGGAGGAACCTGCCCGAGGCTTCGATCATTAAGCCCTTGATCGAGGACGCCGAGCGCATGACCGGCGCCATGATCGCCAATGCCGCAACCGATCCGCACAAGCCTCAGAAGCGGCCGGAGGCTCCGATGAAACGCAAGTCAACTGCCGACGATCTCGAAACGCTCCGCGAGGAGGCCGCGCATTGCCGCGCCTGCCATCTCTACAAGGACGCGACACAGACCGTGTTCGGCGAAGGGCCTGAGAATGCCAACATCATGCTGGTCGGCGAGCAGCCCGGCGACAAGGAAGACCTCGCCGGCCATCCCTTCGTCGGCCCGGCCGGGCAAATGCTCGATCGCGCACTGGAGGAGGCCGGCGTCGACCGCAAGAAGGTCTATGTCACCAACGCGGTGAAGCACTTCAAATTCGTGCCGCGCGGAAAGATCCGCCTGCACCAGAAGCCGAACACACCTGAAATCCGGGCGTGCCGGCAATGGTATGAGCGGGAAGTTTCGACAATCCAACCGGATCTCATCGTGGCGATGGGCGCCACCGCCGCGCAAAGCGTGTTCGGCAAGATCACCCCCATCGGGAAGAACCGCGGCCGGTTGATCGATCTTCCCGAAGGCCGCAAAGCGCTCGTGACGGTGCATCCGTCCTATCTGCTGCGGCTGCCGGATCCCGAAGCCAAGGTTCTGGAATATCGGCGCTTCGTCGAGGATCTGAAGATCGCCGCCGGCCTGCAGAAGAAGGCCGCACGGGCTGCGTGAATACAGCGGGAAATGGCTTCACGCCGTTGTTGACGATCCGATCTCTCAAATAGACAAGTGCCTGTGGAATGCACGGGCCCTTTCATCTGTGCTTCGGACCCGGTCCTACGACGCCGCGAGCTGCTCCTCGACCAGCTTCACCCAATAGGACGTGCCGTAGACGATCGCCTCGTCGTTGAAATTGTAGGCGGGGTGATGCAGGCCGGCGCTGTCGCCGTTGCCGCAGAAGATGAAGGCCCCGGGCCGCGCTTCCAGCATGTAGGCGAAATCCTCGCCGCCCATCAGCGGCGCCATCTCGTGGACATGGGCCTCGCCCGCGACCTGCGTGGCGACGCGCCGTGCCACTTCGGTTTCCGCCGCATGATTGTTCACGACCGGGTAATTGCGCTTGTAGTGCAGGTCGATCTTGGCGCCCGTGATCTGCGCCATGCCCGCCACGACCTCATGCACGCGCTTCTCGACCAGCTTGCGCACCTCAGGCGACAGCGTGCGGATGGTGCCTCTCAGGGTCGCGGTCTGCGGAATGACGTTGCGGGCATTGCCGGCGTGGAATTCGCAAATCGATACGACCGCCGATTCCAGGGGATCGACGCTGCGCGAGACGATCGACTGCAGGGCGGTGATCACCTGCGCGCCGACCAGAACGGAATCGACGCATTTGTGCGGACGCGCGGCATGGCCGCCAACGCCCTCGATCATGATGTCGACCTCGTCGGTCGCCGCCATGATGGGGCCTGGCCTGATCGCGAACGAGCCGACCGGGATGCCCGGGCCGTTGTGCATGCCATAGACCTGCTCGATGCCGAACCGCTCCATCAAGCCGTCCTTGACCATGGCCGCGCCGCCGGCGCCACCCTCCTCGGCGGGCTGGAAGATCACCACGGCATCGCCGGCGAAATTGCGCGTCTCGGCGAGATAGCGGGCCGCGCCGAGCAGCATCGCGGTGTGGCCGTCATGGCCGCAGGCGTGCATCTTGCCGGGGATCTTGGAGGCGTAAGGCAGATTAGTCTGCTCCTCGACCGGCAGCGCGTCCATGTCGGCACGCATGCCGATCACCTTGAGCCCCTCGCCGGTGGGCTTGTTGCCCTTGATCACGCCGACGACGCCGGTCTGGCCGAGACCGGTCACGACTTCGTCGCAGCCGAACTCCCGCAACCGGTCCGCAACGAATGCTGCGGTGCGGTGGACATCATACAGCAGCTCGGGGTGCTGATGGATGTCCCGCCGCCAGGCCTGGATATCGGGTTGAAGGTCGGCGACGCGGTTCACGATGGGCATGGAAGGTCTCGAGCTGTTGGAAATGCAGGTCTGTCTACCATGCAAGCGTCGGTCCACCCAACCGCCGGCAATCGGGGTCTAGCCCTGTTCACCCGGCATGGCCGGGCTTGTCCAGGTCGGCTGCGTCTGCCTATTAACGGAAAGCAAAGAGACCATCCGGGTGGAAGCAGAATGCCGAGGCGGCTTGAAGGTGAGTTTGACTACATTGTCGTCGGAGCCGGCACCGCGGGCTGCATCGTCGCCAACCGGCTATCGGCTGCCCCAGGCAACCGCGTTCTCATCCTTGAAGCTGGTGGCGACGACAACTGGATCTGGTTCCACATTCCGGTCGGCTATCTCTTCGCGATCGGCAATCCGCGTTCGGACTGGATGTTCAAGACCGAGGCCGAACCCGGCCTGAACGGCCGCTCGCTGGCCTATCCGCGCGGCAAGGTGATCGGCGGCTGCTCGGCGATCAACGCCATGATCTCGATGCGCGGACAGGCTGCCGACTACGATCATTGGCGCCAGCTTGGCCTGACCGGCTGGGGCTATGACGACGTGCTGCCGTTGTTCAAGCGCCTCGAGGCCACTTCCTCGGCGCCAGCGAGCATCACGGCGCCGGCGGTGGCTGGCGTATCGAAGCGCCGCGGCTGTCATGGGCCATTCTCGACGCGGTCGGTGACGCCGCCGAGGAGATGGGCATCAAGCGCATCCCGGATTTCAACACCGGCGACAACGAAGGCACCAGCTATTTCCACGTCAACCAGAAGCGCGGCCGGCGCTGGTCCTCGGCGCGCGGCTTCCTCAAGCCGGCCTTGAGGCGCCCCAATCTGCGGCTCGAGAAGCACGTGCTGGTCGACCGCCTCATCATCGAGCAGGGCCGCGCCGTCGGCGTGCGCTTCATCCAGAACGGCGAGATCATCGAGGCGCGCGCAAAGCGCGAGGTGGTGCTCTCGGCAGGCTCGATCGGCTCGGTGCAGGTGCTGCATCGCTCCGGCATTGGACCGGCCGACTGGCTGTCGCCGCTCGGCATCGACATCGTCATGGACAAGCCCGGCGTCGGGCGCAATCTGCAGGATCACCTGCAGCAGCGCGCGATCTACAAGGTCGAGGGCGTGCGCACGCTGAACGAGACCTATTACAATCTGTTGCGCCGCGGCCTGATGGGGCTCGACTACGCTTTCCGCCGCCGCGGCCCACTCACCATGGCGCCGTCGCAGCTCGGCATCTTCACGCGCTCCGATGCGACGCGCGCCCGCGCCAACATCCAATTCCACGTGCAGCCGCTCTCGCTCGACAAGTTCGGCGATCCCCTGCACCGTTTCCCTGCGATCACGGTGAGCGCGTGCAATCTGCAACCGACCTCGCGCGGCACTGTGCGGTTGCGCGCGACAACGCCTGACGAGAAGCCGATCATCGCGCCAAATTACCTGTCGACCGATGACGACCGCCAGGTCGCCGCCGACGCCATTCGGACCACGCGGCGCCTGATGCAGCAGAAAGCGCTGGCCAAATATCGCCCCAGTGAATATCTGCCCGGCCCCTCCGTCGGCGACGACGATGCCTCCCTCGCGAAAGCCGCCGGCGACATCGGCACCACCATCTTCCATCCCGTCGGCACCGCGAAGATGGGCACGGCGAACGATCCAATGGCGGTGGTGGACGAGCGGTTGCGATTCTACGGCCTCGACGGCCTGCGCATTGTCGATGCCTCGATCATGCCGACGATCACCTCGGGCAACACCAATACGCCGACCGCGATGATCGCGGAGAAGGGCAGCACGATGATTCTGGAGGATGCGAAGTAGCATCGCATCGCTCATGATCGATCCGCACCGTTTCTCAATCGGTCCCGCCGACGCAGAGATCGCCATGCTGCAATGGGGCGACAGCGGCAAGCCGCCTGCCCTGCTCGTACACGGCACCGGCTTCGTCGCCGACGTCTGGCACGAGGTCGCGCGCGAGCTCGCATCGACCTACACCGTCTATGCCCTCGACCGACGCGGTCATGGCGCAAGCCACAAACCCGGCGCCTATCACTTCCTTGATTACGCCGACGACATCTGCCGGATGGTCGATACGCTCGATCTCCGCGACATCTACGGGATCGGCCACAGCGCGGGTGCGACCGATCTCCTTCTCGCGGCGAAACTCCTGCCCGGTCGCTTCGCACGCCTGTTCGTGATGGAGCCGACCGTCATGGACCCGCGCGCGGCGCGCTCCGGAGGATTGAGCGAAGAATCGCTCGCCCGCGTGCAGGGCACGCTACGCCGACGCGCCGAGTTCGACAGTCCCGACGCAGTGTTCGAACGTTACCGCGCAGCACCGGCGTTTGCGGATTGGACCGAAACCTCGCTACGGACGTATGTGCGCCACGGCTTCGCGCCCCTGGATGACGGCCGTATCCGGCTCTGCTGCACGCCCGAAATCGAAGCCGCGATCTTGCTCCCCATCTACGAGGCGATGGAGCAGGTCTACATTGGGGATGCCCGCGGCAATCCGTTTGCCTCGCTCACCAAGCTCGACTGTCCGGTGCGCGTCACGACAGCGGCGAAGTCGGGTCCAATCTACAAGGAGATGGCGCGACGCGCTGTGTCGCTGATCCCGGGCGTGACCACACGGGTTTTCGAGAATGCCGGCCACTGCGTCGCGCAGGAAGTGCCGGAGCACGTGGTGGAAGCCGTGCGCGAGTTTGCCAAATAAGGTTCGGCCGCGGACCGAGGCGGCCTGAGCGAACGTCTCTAAGCCGACCTGCGCACCGCGTTGTCCACCAGCGTCTTGCCGAGCGACCAGATCGCACCGGGGACCTTGTGGCTGCCGGCGATGACGTCGTCGAAGGCGCGCTCGATCCAGGCGCAGTCTTCCTCGGTGATCGTGAGCGGCGGCAAGAGCTTGATGGTGTGGCTGCCGTGGCCGGCGACTTGCGTGAGGATCTTGTGATCCTTGAACAGCGGCACGGTGATGAGCTGGCAGAACAAGCCCTTGTTGGCGGTCTCCAGCACGTTCCAGGAGGCCCGCAGGCGCAGCGACTTCGGGGGGCCGAATTCGATACCGATCATCAAGCCCTTGCCGCGGACTTCCTTGAGCAGCTCGTAGCCTGGCACCATGCGCGTCAGCGCGAGGCGCAGCTCGGCGCCGCGCTTGGCGGCCGCATCGATCAGCTTCTCCGATTCCATGACGTCGAGCGTGGCTATGCCCGCGGCCATCGCGAGGTCGTTCTTGGAGAAGGTGGAGCCGTGCACCACCGCGCGGTCCATCTGGTTGAAGATCTTGTCGAAGATGCTCTTGCGCGTCAGCACGGCGCCGACCGGCACGTGGCCGCCCGACAGCGACTTCGACAGCAGCACCATGTCGGGCTCGACGTTCCAGTGCTCGACCGCGAGGAAGCGGCCGGTGCGGCCCATGCCGGTCTGGATCTCGTCGGCGACGAACAGCGTGCCGTATTTCTTGCAGAGCGCGGCCGCGCCGGGCAGGAACTCGTCAGTGGGCATGTTGACGCCCTTGCCCTGGATCGGCTCGACCACGAAGGCTGCGACCTCGCGCGAGGCCAGCGCCTTTTCCAGCGCCGCCAGGTCGTTGAACGGGATCGCGGTGCAGCCCGGCAGCAGCGGCTCGAAGCCGGTGCGGAAATTGGCATCGCCGGTCAGCGACAGCGCGCCGTAGGTCAGTCCGTGATAGCCGTGCGCGCAATAGACGATGCCGGGACGCCCCGTCGCGCCGCGCGCGAACTTGATCGCGGCCTCGACGCATTCGGCGCCGGAATTGGCGAAGAACGCCTTGTCGAGATAGGGAACGTATTTCAGGAGGCGCTCGGCCAGCACACCTGCGAGCGTCGAGACGTCGAATTGGACGAGGTTGGGCAGGTCGGCCTCGAGCACGCTCTTGAGCGCCTCGCGCATGACCGGATGATTGCGCCCGATCGCAAACACGCCGAAGCCGGACAACAGGTCGAGATAGCGCGCGCCCTCACGGTCGTAGAGATACTGCCCATGCCCCTTCTGAAAGCCGACATCGTAGCCGATGGTCTTGAGAACCCGGACGAACTGCTCGTTCAGATACCGGTTATGCAGGGTGCTGCGCTGGGCCTGACGGTCCGCGAATAGCTGAGACATGTCTGGATTTGGGCTGTGCATCCGCTACATACTTCGGTTGAGGGCCGTCTCGTCAACTGAAAACGGACCGTTACTGAAAACGGTCTGTGCGGCCTTTTGCCCTTTTTCGGACCATCTTCGCAAGCACAGCTTTAGACCATGTTGCACTGCCAAGGAACACACATGCGTTTGGCCCTTTACACCGGACTAATACTGGCTGGCGGTTACGCCGGCCTGACGCCCGCGCTCGCCGCGGATCCGACCGGCGACTGGCGGGTCGCCGACGGCGTTGCCAACATTCGCGTCGCCCAATGCTATGGCAGCATGTGGGGCGCGGTTTCCTGGGAAAAACAGCCCGGCGGACGCGACGAAAACAATCCCGACGCCTCGAAAAAGAACAGGCCGACACTCGGCATGGCAACCCTGATCGACATGAAGAAGAAGCCCGGCGTCGATCAGTGGGAAGGACAGGTCTACAACGCCAAGGACGGCCAGCTCTACAGCGCGACCATCACGCCGGCCGGTCCCGACCAGCTCGAGATCAAGGGCTGCGTCATGGGCTTCCTCTGCGGCGGCGAAACCTGGACCCGGGTCGGCCCGCCGATCCCTTCGAGCCCTGCCAACGCAATGGCCAAGGGCGCAGCGAAATCCAGCGGCACTGCGCCGAAGCCCCAAGGGGGGCAAGCGGGGCAAGGGGCCCAAGCAGCCCAAGCCGGGAGCGGCACCACCACGCCTGCGCCCGCAGCTCCCAAGGCCGCCGGCGCAGCCAAGCCCGGTCAGAAGGGCGCCGCCGACCCGGTCGGCGACATCTGCCTACTCGCTGAGATTGCGGGGTTTGCCCATTAGGGCCGGCTGGAACAGCAGCACGGCGGCGAGCGTCGTCACCAGCGACAGTGCCAGCAGCTTGCCCATGCTGGACGTGCCGGGATGGCTCGACAGCCACAGGCTGCCGAACGCGGTCGCGGTCGTCAGCGCGCTGAAAAAGATCGCGCGCGTCAGGCTGGTCTGGAGCAGGTTCGTCCTGCCCGAGCGCCAGGCCACGACATAATAGATCTTGAAGGCGACGCCGACGCCGAGCAGCAGCGGAAGCGCGACGATGTTGGCGAAGTTGAGCGGCAGGCCGATCAACACGCAGATCTCGAGCGTCACCGCGCCGGCAACCAGCAGCGGCACCAGCGTCATCAGCACGTCGACGAAGCGGCGCAGCGTGATCCACAGCAGCAGCCCGATCACCAGCAGCGCATAGATGCCGGCGTGGATGAACGCCTTCACAACGGTGTCACCGGATTTCAGGATCGAGACCGGACCGCCGATCGCAGTCGGCTCGGCCTGGAGAACCGCCGCCGCGAATTTGCGCAGCGTATCGTTGTCGTTGGGATCGCCCTTGGGCAGCGCCTCGACGCGGATGATGCCGTCCTTGCTCTTCCAGGCGCTGACGAGATCGGGCGGCAGCGAGCTCAGGGTGACGGGACCTGCCTGCATCGCGTTCCTGAGCTGGTCGAACACGATCTTCAATGGCGCGACGAACACGTCCTGCGCCTTGTTGCGCGTGGCCTCGTCGCCGTTGGCGAGCTTCTCGAGCGCGTCGGCAAGACGGCGCGAGGCAACAGCGCCCGGGCCCTTCGCGTCGCCCGCGGTCCGGCGCAGATTGTCGACCGACGATTTCAGCGATTCGACATTCTCCTGGTCCGTCGGCGCCGCGTCGATCTGATCGGGGTTGAGCGCCGGATTCAGCACCTTGGCGCCCTGCGCGATGAGCTTCAGCTTCGGCGGCTGGTCCTGCGGCACGAAGCTGTCGAGCGACATCACCCTCAGCACCTCGGGCACCTTCTCCAGCTTCGCCTCGACCTGCCTTGCCTGCTCCTCGGACGTGGTCATCACGTTGATGGCATTGGCACCAGTATTGGGGTCCTTGCGCAGATCGAGGAAGGTGGCGATCGACTCGGCGTGCGGATTGCGCAGGTTCATCGGGTTGAAGTCGAACTTCATGAAGTAGAGCAGCGGCAGGCCGCCGAGCGCGAGCAGCAGCGTGCCGCCGACGATCAGCACCCGATGCTTTTCCAGGAAGTGATCGAGCGGCGCCAGGAAGGCGTACCCGACAGGCTCCGGCTCGCCGGGCGGGTTCAAAAGCTTGAGCAGCGCCGGCAGCACGGTGATCGACGAGATGAACGCCACCAGCATGCCGACGCCGGCGATCTGGCCGAGCTCTGCGATGCCCTTGTAGTCGGTCGGCATGAAGCAAAGGAAGCCCGCGGCCGTCGCCATCGCCGCCAGCGACAGCGGCACCGCGGAGCGCTTGGCTGCCAGCACCAGCGCGCCCGCGAGATCATCGTGCTTGTAGCGCTCCGAGCGGTAGCGGACGCTGTACTGGATGCCGAAGTCGACCCCTAAGCCGACGAACAGCACCGCGAACGCGATCGACAGCAGGTTGAACGATCCGACCATCATCAGGCCGGCCGCTGTCGTGATCGCCAGACCGACGAACAGATTGACGAACACCGCGAAGATGATCTTCGACGAATGCAGCGCGAGCCATAGGATGACCAGCACGACGAGAATCGTGCCGACGGCGTTGACGACCGCGCCCTCCTGAACGGTCGCGTATTCCTCGTTGGCGATCGGCACCGGACCGGTCAGCCGCACCCGCGCTTGGTATTTGCCAGCAAAATCTAGATCCGCCGCCGCTTTCCGGATCGCGTCGGTCGCATCCTTGCCGGGCTCCAGCGCGTTGTAGTCGAGAATCGGCTTGAACTCGATAAAGGTGCGCTTGTCGGAATCCTTGAGCGGCTCGTCGCTGACGAGTTCGCGCCAGGAGAAGCTGGCGTTGCCCTTGTTGAGCACGGTCTCGACTGTCTGCGCGATCAGGTTGAAGGGCCGCTCGGTGCTGTCGAGCTTGACCTGGCCCCGCTTGACGCCAGCAAGGCCGGTCTCCAGCGCCCCGGTCAGGCCGCGGATCGAGGGATCGCCGGCCATGATCTCGATCAGCGGCGCGGCGGCTTCGAACTGGCCGGTGATCTTGCCGACCTCCTCGGTCGGCAGGAACAACAGGCCGTTCCGCTCGAAGAACGCGCCGCTGCCGAGCTGCTGCATCGAGTGGAAGTTGGTCCTGTCGTCCTTCAGCCTGGCATAGAGCGCGTCTGCCGCGGCGCTCGCCATTTCCGGCGTCCTGGCCTCGACCACAGCGAGGATCATTTCGTTCTGATCGAACGCCTTGTCGAATTGCTGGTCACGCTGCCGCCAGTCCAGATTCTGGGCAATCAGCGAGTTGATATCGGTGTTGATGGCAAAGTGGCGCGCAGCGTAATAGCCCGCCCCCACCGACAGCAGGAGCCCGAGAACGACGACGAGGGAGGCAAACCGGGTGCAGGCCCTGACGATGGCAACGACGACGCTTTGCAGCACTTCTTTTCTTTCTGCGGTTAACAGCTTGCCGGAAACGCCCGCTGTTTATCGGAGTTCCCGGCCGAAACCTATTGCTGTTTTGGGTGGTTCTCGCCGCCAGAAGGTTCGAGGTAAACGGCGGGAGACCGTGGCAAAATCATGCGGGGCGGCCGGTATAGGCAGGGAGTTGAGGCGGGAACGTGACGAAGGACTATGCAGGAATGTCGCGCACGCAGGCACACCGCATCCCTACTAAAATACCTCACAGACGCCTCCCTCAGCGGTTCCACCTTCCCCTACCGCCGATTTTTTGACACAAAGTATTGCGCCTCCATGCGCCGGAGCCGTCCACAGGGGTGGGTGGCTACCGCAGGCGCGAACCAATGGTGCGGATATTGCAACTCATTGGTCAGTATCGGAGTGCCGCTTGGGGACTGCAAAGAGCGGATTGGTGCAACTTGCGTGATGGGCGTCCAATGGAAGTTTATCTGGCGCAACCGCGCGGCTTCTGCGCGGGGGTGGTGCGAGCAATCGAGATCGTGGAGCGGGCGCTGGAGAAGCACGGCCCGCCCGTCTACGTGCGCCATGAGATCGTGCACAACAAATACGTCGTCGAGAGCCTGAAGGCCAAAGGAGCCATCTTCGTCGAGGAACTCTCCGAGGTACCGCCGAAGGCGGTGACGGTGTTCAGCGCGCATGGCGTCGCCCGCAGCGTCGAGGAAGAGGCCGTCGCGCGCGACCTTCCGGTGCTCAATGCCACCTGCCCGCTGGTCACGAAAGTTCACAATCAGGGGAAGCGCTACATCGGCAAGGGCCGCACCCTGATCCTGATCGGCCACGCCGGCCATCCCGAGGTCGAGGGCACGATGGGCCAGGTCCCGGGGCCGGTGCACCTTGTCCAGAGCGTTGAAGAGGTTAAGGCGCTGACCCTGCCGGCGGATACGCCAGTGGCCTACATCACCCAGACCACCCTGTCGGTCGACGACACCAAGGACATCATCGCGGCCCTTCAGGCCCGCTTTACAGACATTCAAGGTCCGGATATCCGGGATATCTGCTATGCGACACAGAACCGCCAATCTGCGGTAAGGGACTTGAGCAAGCTGGTCGACGTGATCTTGGTGGTGGGCGCTGCCAACAGCTCGAACTCGAACCGGCTCCGCGAAATCGGCACTGAGGCCGGCGTCGCGAGTTATTTGATTGCCGACGGCAGCGAGCTCAATCCGGAGTGGTTGAAGGATGCCAGGACCGTCGGCGTCACGGCCGGCGCTTCGGCGCCCGAGGTACTCGTGGATGACGTGATCGAAGCGATGCGGCGGATCGGACCGGTAAAGGTCTCGGTGTTGCCGGGCCGCGAGGAAAACATCGAATTCCGGCTTCCGGCCCAACTGGCCGCGAGCTGACCCACCCGAATTGAAAAGCCCAGAAAGAAACCTGTAATGGCTATCCCGTTCTTCAAGGAAATGCGTATCGGCGGCTATTTGCTCAAGCAGAAACTGCTTGGCCGCAAGCGCTATCCGCTCGTGCTGATGCTGGAGCCGCTGTTCCGCTGCAACCTCGCCTGCGTCGGCTGCGGCAAGATCGATTATCCCGATGCGATCCTCAACCGCCGCATGACGGCGCAGGAGTGCTGGGACGCCGCCGACGAGTGCGGCGCGCCGATGGTCGCCATTCCCGGCGGCGAGCCGCTGATCCACAAGGAGATCGGCGAGATCGTGCGCGGCCTCGTCGCGCGCAAGAAGTTCGTCTCGCTCTGCACCAACGCGCTGCTGCTGGAGAAGAAGCTCGATCTGTTCGAGCCCTCGCCCTATCTGTTCTTCTCGGTGCATCTCGACGGCCTGCGCGACCACCACGACAAGGCCGTGTCGCAGAAGGGCGTGTTCGACCGCGCGGTGTCGGCGATCAAGGCGGCCAAGGCGCGCGGCTTCACCGTCAACGTCAACGCCACCATCTTCGACGGCCACCCGGCCGAGGAGATCGCCAAATTCCTCGACCTCACCACCGAGCTCGGCGTCGGCGTCTCGATGTCCCCGGGCTACGCCTATGAGCGCGCGCCGGACCAGGAGCACTTCCTCAACCGCACCAAGACCAAGAAGCTATTCCGCGACGTCTTTGCGATGGGCAAGGGCAAGAAGTGGAATTTCATGCATTCCGGACTGTTCCTGGACTTCCTCGCCGGCAACCAGGAATACGAATGCACCCCGTGGGGCATGCCCGCGCGCAACATCTTCGGTTGGCAGAAGCCCTGCTACCTGCTCGGTGAAGGCTACGCGAAAACCTTCAAGGAGCTGATGGAGACCACAGACTGGGATTCCTACGGCACCGGCAAGTACGAGAAGTGTGCCGACTGCATGGCCCATTGCGGCTACGAGCCCACGGCCGCGACCGCAGCGCTCAACAACCCGCTGAAGGCGATGTGGGTGGCGCTGCGCGGCGTGCGGACGAGCGGCCCGATGGCGCCGGAGATCGACCTCTCCAAGCAGCGCCCGGCGCAGTACATCTTCTCCGAGCAGGTCCAGAAGAAGCTGTCGGAGATCCGCAAGGACGAAGCCGCTGCCGCACAGGCAAAGGCCGCGCAAAAGGCTTCGACGGCGGCGTAAAGCGCAGAGCCCGTAGCCCGGATGGAGCGCAAGCGAAATCCGGGATGGTCTCTCCAAGGCCCCGGATTACGCTTCGCTCCGTCCGGGCTACGAACGTCGAAACAAAAAGGCCCGGACGCCAATGGCGACCGGGCCCTTTCTTTATTCTCAGATCGAAGCCCCCGCTCACGCCGCCTTCGACACCAAGGCCTCGCTCTCGACGAACTCCGTCCCGATCAGATAATCGCGGCAGCCGCGCAACGACCGCAGGGCGCGGTTGAAGTCGATGCCGGTCGAGACCAGGGCATGCAGCGTTGCCGGATTGCGCACGATGCCGCGCAGCACGGCTCCGAGGTCGATCTGGCCGTTCGGCTTGATCGCCGCGCGGGCGAGCGCCGGCAGCGCGCGGTGGGCGGGGTCGCTGATGACGCGGACGGCGGCGAAGGGCAGCCCGGCCTCGGCGGCGTATGCCGCGGCGATGTGGCTTTCCATGTCGACCGCGGCGGCCCCGGTCTCGGAGTGCAGGGCCGCTTTGCAGGCGCGCTTCGTGACCACTTCCTCGGCACCGGCGAGGCTGCCGCGCACCACGCGGCGGCGACCGGAGGTCAGGCGCTCGATCAGGTCGTCGCCGAGCGACAGGCCAGCGGCCCAGCGTGTGTCGCCGGAGAGCACCTCGGTCGCCAGCACGACGTCGCCGGAGCGCAAGCTTGGGTCGAGCCCGCCGGCCACGCCGAACGAGATCACGCCGCGAATCGTCTCAGGATCCACCACCGTCAGAAGCGCCCGCAACTGGGTCGGGCTGCTGGATGAACAGATGACCGCCATTCCGGGCCCGGCCGCGATGCGGGCCTCCTGAACCAATCCGGTCACGATCAGTATCGGCCGCGGGTCGATGGCCTGACCCGCGGTAACATAGTCCCCCGTCCCCAAAGTCACATTCCGACCCCTACCACCCTGCTGTTGGTGTTCCGCAAGTTCCGATACCGCGCCAACGCCCACAGCGGAAAGAACTTTGGGTAACCATGATAACGTAGATAGAACACGCGGGGGAAGCCTGTGGCGGTGTACCGCTGCTCGTCCCACAGTCCTTTTTTGTCTTGTGTTGCAATCAGGTACTCCACCCCGCGGGCAACGGCCGGGTGATCAACCTCGCCTGCCGCCATCAGGGCAAGCAAGGCCCATGCCGTTTGCGAGGCGGTCGAGGGAGCGGCCTCCCAGCCCTTGTAGTCGAGGCGGTAGCTGACGGCGTCCTCGCCCCAGCCGCCGTCGTCGTTCTGGATCGAGGTCAGCCAGGCCGCCGCCTTGCGGATCATGGGGTCCTTGTGGTCGACGCCGGCCATGTTGAGGGCGCACAGCACCGACCAGGTTCCATAGATGAAGTTCATACCCCAGCGGCCGTACCAGGACCCCTCCGGGTGCTGGGTCTTCCGCAGATAGGCGACCCCGGCGGCCACCTGCTTGCTGGTCTTGGCGGTCTCACCGAGCTGGGCCAGCATCGAGATGCATCGCGCCGTGACGTCCTCAGTCGGCGGATCGAGCAGCGCGCCATGGTCCGAGAACGGGATGTTGTTGAGGTAATATTCGAGGTTGTTGACGTCGAAGGCGGCCCAGCCACCGTCGTCGCTCTGCATGCCCTCGATCCACTCCCGGCCGCGGGCGATCGCGTCGTCATAGCCGGCCGCACCGTGCTCCCGGCGCATGCGGTCCATCGACATCACCACGACGGCGGTGTCGTCGAGATCGGGGTAATGGGCATTGTTGTATTGGAAGGCCCAGCCGCCCGGGCGCACGTCGGGCCGCTTCACCGCCCAGTCGCCCTTGACCTCGAGCTCCTGCCTCGGGATCAGCCAGTCGAGGCCCTGCTTCGCCGCAGGCACCGCCTTGTCACCGCCGGCCTCCAGCAGCGCATGGGCGGTGAGCGTCGTGTCCCACACCGGAGAGACGCAGGGCTGGCAATAAGCTTCGTCGTCCTTGATGACGAGCAACTTGTCGATGCCCCGGCGCGTGATCGCGCGTGGCGGGAAGTTCTCGTCCTTGCCGAGGGCGTCGTACATCATGACGATGTTGGCCATGGGCGGGTAGATCGCGCCCATGCCGTCCTCGCCGTTGAGCCGTTCCTCGGTGAAGGCGAGCGCGGCGTCGATCGCGCGCTTGCGCAGACTCTTCGGAAACAGCGGCTCGATCACGCGCAGGATCGCATCGAGCGAACGAAACAACAGAAACCAGGCGATGCTCTGGTGCGGCGCCTTGGCGGTCATGCCGATCGAGCGCGGATCCTGCAGGAATAATTCGTCGATGCCGACGCCCTTCGGATTCCTCGCGCGCGGCTTCAGCGCGGCGATCACCATCAGCGGCACCATCGTGGTGCGCGCCCAGTAGGAGATCTTGTTGAGGTGGAACGGCGACCAGAACGGCAGCAATACGATCTCGATCGGCAGCACCGGCACCGCGCGCCAGGTCACGACGCCGAAGGTTGCGAGCAGGAAGCGGGTGAAGACGTTGCTGTTGATCGCGCCGCCGCGGGCATGGACTGCCTCGCGCGCCCGCACCATATGCGGCGCGTCGATGGAGTCGCCGATCATCTTCAGCGCGAAGTACGCCTTCACGCTGGCGCTCATGTCGAACTCGCCGTCATGCACCAGCGGCCAGCCGCCATGGGCGCCCTGGATGCGGCGCAGATAGTTGCCGATCTTGGCCTCGAGCACGGTGTCGACGGGCTCGGCGAGATAATGGCGCAGCAGAACGTATTCGGCCGGAATCGTGCAGTCGGCCTCGAGCTCGAACACCCAATGGCCGTCGGCTTGCTGGAAGCCGAGGAGGCCCTGGGTGGCCGACGCAATGCTCGATTCCAAAGCTTCGCGGCTGGTCGCGGTCACGGAATCCATGTCGCTCGATTGCTCCGATAGTCGATTGAAAGTTGACCGGGAGAATTGCCCGTCGGGCCGCCTTTCAGGATCCTTTGGCGGCCAGAACCAGATCGGCGGCGCGGTCACCCGACCGGACCGATCCCTCGATGGTTGCTGGCAATCCCGTAGCAGTCCAGTCGCCGGCGAGGAACAGGTTTTTCAGCGCAGTGACCGGCCCGGGACGCAGGGCGTTCTGGGCCGGCGTCGCCGCAAATGTGGCGCGGCGCTCGCGCACGATCTGCCAAGGAGGCAGCTCACCGGATACACCTCCCGCCTGGCAGACCTCGTTCCAGATCGTCTGCGCCAGTTCCTCGCGCGGCATATCGACCAGGCGGTCGCCATTGCTGATGGTCACCGAGAGCCGGTTCGGGAACGCGAACAGCCATTCCACCACGCCGCCGATCACGCCGAGGATGGGCGCCGAGCCCGGCGGCGGCTCAAAGCGGAAATGCGCGTTCACAATGGCGCGGAATTCGGTCGGCGTCTTCAGCCCCGGGAGCAGGCTAGCGGCCGCGCGCGGCGGCACCGCCATCACGACGACATCGCCCGCACCGAGCTGGATCAAATCCTCGCCGCCGAAATTCAGCGCGGTCACCTTGCCGTCCGTGCTGACGAACGAGCGCAGCTCGTGGCCGAGCTGAACGCTGTGACCACGCTCCTGCAGAAACTTCACGGCGGGTTCGATCAGAACCGCGCTGAGACCGTCGCGCGCGATCAGCGGACGACAGGCCTGCCCGCCCGCAAGCAGCGTCTCCCGCACGATCGCGCCGGCGAGCCCGGCCGAGCCCTCGGGCGGATCGACGTTGAGAGCTGCCAGCAGCAGCGGCTGCACCAGGCGCTGATAGAGGATGCCCTCGGTCGGAATCGACTTGCCGACCAGCGTCTCCTCCGACGCCCAGATCAGTGGCGCCAGCTTGAGATAATCGGAAAGGCCGGTGTCGGGCACGCGGCGGCTTTCGTCGAGCACCCAGGTCGGCCACCGGCCATCGCCGAGATCGATCTGCCAGCGCTGCCCGGTCTTGACATCGACGAACGGAAATTGCGCCCGCTCGGGGCCGACCAGGCCCGCCTCGGTGCCGATCGCGCGCGCATAGGCGCGCGCATGGCTGTTGCCCGACAGCAGCAGATGATTGCCGTTGTCGATGGTGAGATTGGTGGCGCCGTCGAAATAGGACCGGCAGCGGCCGCCGGCCTGGTGCGTCGCCTCGTGCACGGCGACCTTGAAGCCGGCATTGGCGAGCCGCACGGCGGCGGAGAGGCCGGAAATTCCAGCGCCGATGATGTGAGCTGTGTTTTGCATCAGATGAAAGCGTAACGGAGCAGGATCAGGATGCGCGTGATCTTCGACACACGGACCGGCTCGCGCGGCGCGGTGAAGCCGCGCGCGATCAGGAGGTCCAGAATGGAATGGTAGTATTTCGACATGATCCGCGGCGCGCGCACGGCGCGGCGCCTGTTGCGGTTCATGATCTCGTCCGACTTCTCGAAGTGCACCTTGGCGCGCTGCGCCAGCGGCATGCAGACCTTCGGCAGCGCGCGCTCGGCGATCACGCGGTTCGGATCATCAGAGGTGATGCCGGCATGCAGCAGCGCCTCGCGCGGCAGATAGAGCCGGCCAAGGCCGGCGTCCTCGTCGATGTCGCGCAGGATGTTGGTGAGCTGCAGCGCGCGGCCGAGGTGGTGCGCGAGCAGGATGCCGTCTTCCTCGGGCATGCCGAACACGCGCACCGACAGCCGCCCCACGGCGCTGGCGACGCGGTCGCAATACAGATCCAGCGTCGCCATGTCGGGCGCACGGATGTCCTGCGGCACGTCCATCTCCATGCCGTCGACGATGGCGAGGAAATCCTCGCGCTTGAGCCCGAAGGTCTTCACCGAGGCGACGTAGTCCTTCAGCCGCGGCGGCGGATGGCCCTGATAGAGCGCGTCAATATCGTTGCGCCATTCCTGAAGTGCGGCGAGCCGCTCGTCGCGCGGGCCGTCGGAATCGGCGATGTCGTCGACCTGGCGGCAGAAGCTGTAGATCTGAAACATCGCTTCGCGCTGATCACGCGGCAGGATGCGCATCGCGGCATAGAACGAGCTGCCGGATGCGGTCGAGCCGTAATTGGCGCCGGGCGTGGTCGCCTCAAGCGTCATGGGCAGTCCCCGGTCTGGAAATGGCCTTGCGACGGATCGCACGGCGGCCAACTTCGCCGATGATCCCGGCGAGGCTGAAGGCGAGCAGCTCGAATTTGTTCAGATGCACGCGCTCCCGCAAGGGATCGCGTACCTTGAGCAAGCGCACGATGCGGTCGGCATAGGCCTGGATGACGGAGACGTCGACGCCGAGACGGAAATCCCGGATCTCGGCTGCGAGCGACCTGCCCTCTCCGAGCAGCACCTCGTTGCGTGCGGCGAGCGACTGCAGGCAGGCCAGCATCGCCGGCGGCGACTGCGCGAGACCGAGTTGCTCGACGGAGGCGCCGTGCGCTGCCAGCGCATCGCGCGGCAGATAGACGCGGTTGAGCTCGCGATAATCCTTGCCGCAATCCTGCAGGTGATTGTTGATCTGAAGGCCCGCGCAGAGCGCGTCCGAGGCGGCCCATGTCGAGGTGCTCTCGCCGTGAACGTCGAGCATGAAGCGGCCGACCGGCATCGCCGAGTAGCGGCAATAATGGATGACCTCGTCCCAGGTCTCATAGCGCAGCTTGGTCACGTCCATGCGGAAGGCGATCAGCACGTCGAGCGCATGACGTGGCGCCATGCCGCGCTCGGCCAGCGCGCGGCGCAAGCTGACGGCCTCAGGCTGGGTGTCACCCTTGCCGAGCAGTTCCGCCTCGAGCAGATCGAGATAAGCGAGCTTCTGGTCGGGGGGGAGCGTGGCGTGATCGGCGATGTCGTCCGCGGTGCGGACGAAATTGTAATAGGCCAGGATCAGGGCGCGATGACGCGGATGAATGATCCAGGACGCGACGGGAAAATTCTCGTCGCGGTCACCCTTGCCGGATCGCAATTCGCTCGCAGAGGTCATCGAGGGCTGGTTTACAATCGTTTGGACAGGAAGGGCTTTTTCGCTCGGGCGGGCTCACGCCGGCGACGCCGCCGCGGCCCCCATATAGGGGAATACGGCCGCAAAACCAATCCTGTCCGTCGATGGCTGCCCCTTCGAATTGGGCCCGGAAAAGCGGCCGAGGGCCGCCTTTCTAGGCCAATGGCCGAGTTTATTGATTGTGGTTCTTCAGCACCTGGTCGCAGGCCTGCGAGATCTTGGCCCGGTTCTCCTTGAGGCAGGCCAGGATGGTGAAATCGCCCTGGTCGATGACCGGGCGGCAGAACTTCTGCACATCGCGGGTGCAGGCCTTCTGCTCGGCGTCCGTGCCACGCCCTTGTTGGGCGAACGCTGCCGTCGAAAGGGAGGCCGACAGCAGGGTGAGAGCGACGAGAAGATTGCGCATTGTATTCCTTCATTCTGACGGCAGAATCGCACCGATCCCGGACTGCGCAGGGCGGATGGCCGGAACGGATTGGTTCTGATGGCAAGTCGCCGCTTGTAGCGGCCTCAGGGAAGGCACAAGCACTGGCAAATGCGGCCAAATTGGCGCCGCCCCCGCCGAATCAGGTCTTCCCCGCGCCTTCATTGACAGATGTAAGGGATTGATACTACATCATAATTCGGGAGCATTGCGTTTTAATGCAGACCTGTTGCCGCGCTGCATCTCTTCGCCCGTCCTCGGCTGCCGGAAACATGACGAAGCGCGGCAAATCGCGGCCCCTGGAAGCACGGCGCGGCCGCGTGAACCGCCGTCTCTGGCCGCCGGGCTTTGAACCTGCGACTTGCTCGGAGCACTAAACTTTCGATGTGGCGAGACGTTCTCGATCGAAGCGAACGTCGTTCCAAAGCGGGATATTCGAGATGACATTCTTTTGGCGATCTGGACTGGCAATCAGGGCGGCCGGCATCGGGGTGGCGCTGCTCTTCTCGGCATCGGCAAGCCACGCACAGTCGTCCGGACCGTTTGCCGGCTTCGACGGCGCGTGGACCGGAACCGGCACGGTGTCGCTGTCCGACGGCTCCACCGAGCGCATTCGCTGCAAAGCGGACTATAAGGTCGCCGGCAGCGGCCTCAACTTGAAGCAGGCGCTGAGCTGCGCCTCCGACAGCTACAAGTTCAACCTCACCAGCGACGTGACGAGCCAGGGCGACCGCATCTCCGGCAACTGGAGCGAGTCCAGCCGCAACATCTTCGGCAATCTCCAGGGCACCGCCGGCGGCGGCCAGATCGAGGTCTTCGTCGAGGCCAACGGCTTTGCCGCCAACCTGTCGCTGCGCACCAACGGCACCAAGCAGACGGTGCAGATCTCGTCCAAGGGCGAGATCCGTGGCGTCAACATCACGATGACGAAGGGCTGAAGGCCTTTCGCACGCAATGAGGAACATGCCCCCGGTTCTCGCGAGCCGGGGGCTTTTTGCTGACACGAACTGACCGGCTGGATTTGCTGAGATGGACCCGATCCGCAGACATCTGCTGAAGGCCGCCGGGCTCTTCGTGGCCAGCCGCGCCTTCGCCAGCGATCAGCAGGGAGCGAACATGCAGCCTTCGTCCGTGAAGCCGCGTCACGTACTCTGCTTCCTCGGCAAGAATGAAAGCCTGCTGCATCCGCCCAAGGCGGTGGCGAAGACGATCGCCGATTTCGGCTTCGAGATCGACCGCACCTATTCGCAAGCCAAACCCGATCCGCACATGGAGCGCTCTTTCGGTGTGTGCTGGGACCGCGTCTTTCCGAAAGCGTGGTCCGAGGCGGACGAAATGGCCGTACTCAATCACAAAGCGGTCCTCTACGTGCTGAGCCCGCCGATGGAGCAGCACAAGACGGTCGCCTATTCAGCTGCCGCCTTGCGAATTGTCGAGGAGATGATCGAGGCCGGCGCCACGGCCGTGAAAGGAGAAAGCGCGGGCGTTGCCCACGGACTCACGCGATGGCGGCAACTGGCCCGCGAGTGCAAGGCCGCCGCAAACACGAACCAGGGCCTTACCGTCACGCCAGCGATGGGCCGATCCTGTCGCCTCGCCTTCGCCAAGCGTCCGCTTGCCGGCGACACCTACAACGAAAGCGTCGGCTTCCACCTCGTCGGACTGCCGGAAATCTATGTCGCGCGATCGCGCGGCAGCGACCGTAACGCAGCGAATCTGATGGACGAAATCGCGGACGCAATGGCCGAGCGCGGCATCGAGGCAACGCTGCGCGACCGCAAGCTCGCGCTGTCGCGGGAGCAGGACTACGCCGAGGGCGACTTCAAGTTCAATCCTTACGGAATCGTTCGTATCGGCGCGTGAGGGCGGTCCGGCGCCGGCCCCTCAGATCGCCTGCTTGTCCGCGCCATGCAGCTTGGCGTGCAGATTGATTAGCCACATCGCCGTCGGCCGGAGGATGAAGAGATCAGCGACCAATGCCATCACCATCGAGAAGGCGCTGAGCCAGCCGAACAGACGCAGCGATGGCAGGTCGGAGAACACGGTGACGACAAGGCCGCAGGCGAGCACCACCGTGGTCAGGATCAGCGCAGGTCCCACCAGCACGGTGGCCCGCTCCACCGCGAGCGCCGAGCCGACACCCGGCTTGTTCTCCAGCCGCAGGCGGTTGAGGAAGTGGATGGTGGCGGAGAGGCCAAGTCCGAACGAGACGGTCAGCGCGACGACGCTGGCGAATTGCAGTCCCTCGCCCATGGCCCACAGCACCGTGCCCGACATCACCACCGGGAAGATGCCCGGCAGGATGCAGGCGAGTGTCACCACCCAGGAGCGGAAGGCGAGGCCGATGAAGATCGCGACCAGCGCGAATTCGATCGTGAGGCCGTGGTTCAGCTTCTCGATCATGTTGGCCGAGTTACGCGCGGCGATGGCGGCGAGACCCGTCACGGCGATCTCATAGCCCGGATGCTTCTTGCGAACGGCGTCGAGCTCCGAATCGAGCTTGTCGACGATCGGCAGGAGCTGGCTGGAATCCTTGTCCGGCACGCGGCCGGCTACCACGACAGCGTCCTGCTCGGCGTCGATGAAGCGGCGCACCAGGTGCTCGGGGATGACGCTGACATATTCCTTCAGCGTCGCGACGTCGGCACTGCCGGCCTTCTCCGCCAGCCAGCGGCGCAGCGTCTCCAGCGACCACACGTTACCGACCCCTGCGGACTTCTCGACTGTCGCGTGCACCTCGGCGATCGTCTGGAGCGTCTGCGGCGAATAAAGCGATTCACCCTTCGGGAACACGATCAGCACGTTGACGGGATTGGCGCCGGTCAGCTTGGCGTCTAACCGGTCGCTGGCGGCAACCGCCTGGCGCTTGTCCGGCACCTGGTCGGCGAGCCGGTAGCGCGGCTCCAGATTGGCATAGATGACGCCGAGGCCGCCGACGAACAGCACCGCCAGCAGGCTGAACAGGCCGGGCCGGCCGACCATGCGCACCGCAATCCAGTAGCAGAAATTGCGCAGCGCCTGTACGCCGGCATCAGCGCCCTGGAACTTGACTGCAAAGATCTTCTCGTTGCGCACGAACAGCACGCCGAAGACAGGCACCAGCGACAGCACCGCGACCAGCGCGATGATGGTGGCGGCAAGGCCCGCCTCGCCGAACTTGCGGATCAGGTCGGAATCGGAGAATTGCAGCGCGATGAAGGAGATGCCGGCGGTGCCATGCGTCAGCACGCAGGCCGGGCCCACCACCAGCACCGCGTTCTTGAACGCGGTGAACTTGTCCTGGCCCGCGATCAGCCTGTCGCGCGCGGCGAAGGTCAGCTGCATCGAGTCGGAGAAGCTGATCACCATGATGAGCGGCGTCATCACGTTCAGGAACATGTTGAGGTTGAAATTGGCCCAGCCGAGCGCGCCTAGCGCCAGCAGGATAGCGATCATCGGCGGGAATGCCGCCGCGATCATGAACGAGATCTTGCGGAAGAAGATGATGGCGATGATGCAGCCGGCGAGGATGCCGAGGATGTTGTAGGTCAGCCCGTCGCGCTCAACCGCGTTGCGGATCTCGAGCTGCATCACCGGGACGCCGGAGAGCTGCACGTTGAGGCCGGTGTCCCCGAGCGTCTCCTTCATCAGCGCACGGATGTCGGCGACGGTCTTGGTCAACTTGTTGGAAGCGACCACCTCCGGATCGAGCGACAGCACGACCAGCGCCAATGTGCCGTCCTCCGACAGCAGCTTGCCGCGGATGATCTCGTTGTTCTTGACGGTCTCGATGAACTTGTCATAGGCCGCGCCCTCCGGTAGCTCGGGCGGGAACAGGGCCGCCGGCAGCTTGCCGGGGGCCGGCGCCTGGCGCGCCGAGAACAGCGAGACCAGCCCGCGCGTGCCTTCGACCAGCTGCAGGTCGGTGACGAAGTCGCGCAGCTTCTCGAGGTTGCTGCGTTCCAGGAGGGTCTTGCCCTCGACCACGACGAGGACGTCGAACTCCTCCGCCGGGAATTTCTTGGTGACCTCTTCGTACTGGCGGAACTCGCGGGTGTCGGAGCGGAACAGCTGCGACAGCGAATCGTCGATCTTGATCCGGTAGATGCCGAACACCGCGCCGACGATCAGCGCGAGCAGGACGATGCAGGAGACGATCGGGGCCCGAACGGCGATCAGCCCGAGACGCTCCAGCCCGAAGGCGATGGAGGACGTAGATCCCTGCTCGACCTTGTCGACATGAACCTCACTCTCGCTGTGCTTTTCGAGCATGCCTTATCCAGTTCCTAAATCGGCTCGGCCTGTGAGCTTATCGCGCGCCGCGAACGGCTTGAAAACGCCATACCAATGGGAGGCTTGCCCTTTGAAAATGCGCGGAAAATCGCCGGCAGGGGTTTAGCAGGTCGACAGGTCTTTTCGCAAGCAGGCCCGGCGCGGCCGAATCGATCAGAAAAGTGGCGATCCGAGCCTGGAATGACCGTCATCCCGGCGAGGATGTGCCAATCTGGCGCGGCGCGCGGTCCGCACTCTCGTCCTTCAGCGCCACGCCGGTGATCTCCCGGGCCAGCCCCTCGCGGACCAGCCAGGCGATCTTGAACGCCGCCTCCTCGTGGCTCAACCCGGCGTGGTGGATGTTGGAGACGCAATTGCGCTCGGCATCGGTGCGGCCGGGCCTCGGCGCAAAGGTCAAATAGGCGCCGAGGCTGTCGGGCGCGGACAGGCCGGGCCGCTCGCCGATCAGCATCGCGACCATGCGCGCACCGAGAATGGCGCCGATCTCGTCGCCGAGCGCGACGCGCGCGCCCGAGGCGACGACGACATGGCGAACCGCGACAGCATCCCCCTGTGCAAGCGAATGCAACAGGCGCCTTGCCACGATCGCCGCATGGCTATGGACCGCCGCCGCGGACAGGCCGTCTCCGATCACGACCGCGAGCTGGCACGGCGCCGAGATGCTTCGTGCCAGACGCTGAGCCGAGCCGGGGTCGAGCTGTCGTCCCAGATCCGGCCGCCGCAGATAGTCGCCGCGATCGACCGCCCGGCTCCTGACCTCGGTCACCGCAACACCGAGTGCGTCGAGATCGGCGATGAGACGCGGCGTGTCGAAGGCCGCATGCACAGCATCGCGCGCGCGGGCATGGTCCAGCGTGAAATCGAGCAACGCTCTCGTCGGCAGGCTCGCGCCGCTGCGCCCCAGCGCGACGCGCGCAGGCGTAAACGAGCGCAAATCGAGGGTCGGACGGCGCGGCAGGGCCGGGTCAGACATGTGGCATCATTCGGCGGGCACGGCGGCCTCGCGCAGCCGGATCGAATAGTTCGAGGCGTTCTGCTTGCCGCTGGAGGCCGCGCGCGCAAAGGTGATGAGATGGTGCGCGACCAGCGTGCAGCCGATCAGGCCTTCGATGTCGCCGCGCTTGATGCGGCCCAGCGCGAACTTCCAGAACACGCGCCTATAGTCGCCGAGCACGCCGACCTTCCAGAAGATGTTGCGCAGTATGACGAGGCCGCGCCGGATGCTGCGCCAGGTCTTCATCTCGTCCGGCACCGGTACCTTGAGCCGGTTCACATAGACGTGGTCGCATTGGTGCTGATAGCGCGCGTAGACCTTGTCGGGCGCGTAAGCGACTGCCATGGCGTGCTTCCAGGACGCGACGACCTCGTCATAGGGCAGCAGGAAGTCGACGTTGGAATCGCGGCCATCGTCCTCGACCAGCCGCCCCTCGCGCTCAAGCCGGTCCCATAGCGGCGTCTTCGGCAGCGCCTGCAGCAGATTGATGGTGAGCAGCGGAATCCGGGACTCCTCGACGAAGGCGAGCAGCGCCTCCGAGGTGTTCGGCTTGTCGGTGTCGAGCCCCATGATGATGCCCGAGACCACCTCCATGCCATAGGAGTTAATGGTGCGCACGCCCTCCAGGATCGGGACCATCATGTTGTGGTCCTTCTGCATCGCCTTCAACGCGTCGGGATCCGGCGTCTCGATGCCGCAGAAGATGGTGATGAAATAGGCCTCGCGCATCTTCTCGAGGATCTCGGGGCGTTTGGCGATGTTGAGCGTGGCCTCGCAGGCGAGCCGCACCACGTAGCCGGTCCGCTTCTGCCACTCGATCAGGTGCGGCAGCAGTTCGAGCGTCGCCTTGCGGTTGCCGATGAAATTGTCGTCGACGAAATAGACCGTGTCGGTCATGCCGCATTCGCGCAGGCGGTCGAGCTCGGCGATGATCTGCTGCGGCGTCTTGATGCGCGGATTGCGGCCGTAAAGGCCGGGGATGTCGCAGAACTCGCACTGGTAGGGACAGCCGCTGGAATATTGGATGCTGCCGAGGAAGTACTTCTTCACGTCGGCGAGCTCGTAGGCCGGGATCGGAAACTCCGTCATCGGCACGCGGTCCTTGGTCGTGAGCACGACCTGCTGTTCGGGCCGCGAGGTGTCGCGCGACAGGATCTCGATCAGCTGGTTGGTGGCATCGCCGAGCTCGCCGACATGCAGATAATCGAAGGACGGGTAATAGTCGGGACAGGCGCTGACGGAAGGCCCGCCGAGCGCGACCGGCAGATCGAACTCATGGGCGCGGCGGCAGATGTCGTTCATCTGCTGGCGCTGGATGTGCATGCCGCTGACGAAGACCGCTTCCGCCCATTCGAACTCCTCCCTCGTCGTGCGGCGCAGGTTCTCGTCGACGAATTTGACCTGCCATTCCTTCGGAAGGTAGGCGGAGATCAGCAGCAGGCCCTGCGGCGGCATGAAGGCGCGGACGCCATCGGTCAGGGGATAGGAATGCTCGAACGTGCCGAAGGACGAGGTGTAGCGCGGAAACACGCAGAGAATCCGCCGGGACGTTCCGTTACTTTCAGCTCGCATCAAAGCTCCCCCGCCACACTCAACCGATGGTGCGGAAATTGCCAGCCCGACACATAGCGTAATGCTGTCGCCGGAATTTCTCAATATTGTGGCGTAAGCATAATTCCGAGAGGCGCCGATGGTTTCCCAACCGAGTTGACCTTCCGCCTCATGCGATCAGCCGCGCGGCAAAATCGGGCAGCAGGCCTGCATCGCCAGCAATCCGGAAATCGGCACCTGCAATGCCCGAGCGCGCCAGCCAGTCGTCGAATTCCGGCGCGCGGCGCAGCGCGAAGACGTCCCTGACATAGAGCGCGTCGTGAAAAGACGTCGACTGGTAGTTCAGCATGACGTCGTCGGCACCGGGAACACCCATGATGAAGGTGACGCCGGCGGCGGCGAGCAGCGTCAGGAGATTGTCCATGTCGTCCTGATCTGCCTCGGCGTGGTTGGTGTAGCAGATGTCGACCCCGAGCGGCAGGCCGAGCAGCTTGCCACAGAAATGATCCTCCAGCCCGGCGCGGATGATTTCCTTGCCGTCATAGAGATATTCCGGGCCGATGAAGCCGACCACGCTGTTGACCAGCAGCGGAGCGAAGGCGCGGGCGACCGCATAGGCGCGCGCCTCGCAGGTCTGCTGGTCGACGCCGTGATGGGCGCCCGCTGACAGCGCCGAGCCCTGGCCGGTCTCGAAATACATCAGGTTCCGCCCGACCGTGCCGCGCGACTGCGACAGCCCGGCCTCTTGCGCCTCCTTCAACAGTGCGAGGTCGATGCCGAAGCTGCGGTTGGCGGCCTCGGTGCCCGCGACCGACTGGAAGACGAGGTCGACCGGCACGCCCTGCCCGATCAGCGACAGCGTCGTCGTGACATGGGTCAGGACGCAGCCTTGCGTCGGGATCTGCAGCCGCGCGATGATCTCGTCGAGCAGCCGCAGCAATTGCGCGATGACGGCGGGGTCATCGCTGGCGGGATTGATGCCGATGCAGGCATCGCCCGCCCCCAGCAGGATGCCGTCGAGGATCGAGGCGGTGATGCCCCTTGCATCGTCGAAGGGATGGTTCGGCTGCAGGCGTGTGCTCATCCGCCCCCTCAGGCCGATAGTGTTGCGAAAGGCGGTGGTGACCTCGCATTTCCGCGCCGCCAGGATCAGATCCTGGTTGCGCATCAGCTTCGACACCGCGGCCGCCATCTCCGGCGTGATGCCGGGCGCCAGCTTGCGCAGGATCTCGGGCGTTGCGGCGTCCGACAGCAGCCAGTCGCGGAAGGCGCCGACCGTCAGCGATGCCACCGGCGCGAACGCCTTGGCGTCATGGCTGTCGATGACGAGGCGGGTGACCTCGTCGGCCTCGTAGGGAACGACGGCTTCCTGCAGGAACTGGCCGAGCGGCACATCGGCGAGCGCCATCCGCGCGGCGATCATCTGCTCGGAGCTGGCAGCGGCAATGCCGGCCAGCCGGTCGCCGGAGCGCGGGGGTGTCGCCTTGGCGAGCAGGTCGCGCAGGTCAGGGAAGCTGTAGGTCGTGGCGTCGATGCTGTGGCGGTAGACCAAGGGTCTCTCCGGGGTTGCTCGGCCAACGGCCGACTCCAAGACTATCCCAAAAGACTATCCTGAAACTAAACCTTCGGATCAAGACGCTGAAATGACTTGCCTTTCCTTCGACCAAGGACGGAGGCGGCCAGGCCGCGCGTTAACGAGGCGTCCATCTTCGTTCTGCATAGTTTTGCAACAATTTGCCTGACCCCGTTCACCGGCCGGTCAGGCCAATCCGGGCTCCTTGAACATCATGACATCCGACCGATCTGGGAATGCCGCCAAGCCGGCAGGCCGCTTCACGCTTGCCAGCAAGCTCTATGCGATCTTCGCGCTGTTCGCGCTGCTCACGGCAGCGATCGCGATCTTGTCCGACTACAACAGCCGCCGCAGCGCGGACCTCGCAGTCGCGATTGAGACGGCCAATGCCGCCGCGCTGAACGTCGAGCGGGTCAACTCCCTCGTCTATGCGGTGGTGATGGAATCGCGCGGCATCTACATGTCGACCGAGCCGGCCGTGGTGAAGAAATACGGCGACGGCCTGCTCAAGTTCAACGCCCAGATCCTCGACGTCGTGAAGCGCTGGGAGACCATCGTCAAGGCCGACGATGCCGAGCAGTTCGCGACCTTCAAGAAGCGCATCGAGCAGTTCGTCGAGTTCCGCAAGGAGCTGGTGCGGCGCGGCGTCGAGATCAACGCGGCAGCGGGCCGCGAATGGGGCGACAACGACGCCAACCGTAGCGTCCGCTCGGCGCTGAACAAGGACCTCGAGGCGCTGTCCAAGGTCTATGCCGAGCGCGGCAGGCAGATCGCGCAGCAGACCGAGACCGCCCGCACATTGTCGTTCATCCTCACCTGCCTCGGCGGCGTGGCGCTGGCCCTCGTCGTCGCTGGCATCGTCATCATTGCCCGCTCGATCGCCCGGCCGCTCGCCGCGATCACCGCCACCATCACGCAGGTCGCCGACGGCGCCGCCGATGTCGTGGTGCCGCACTCCGACCGCGCCGACGAGATCGGCGCGCTGGCCCGCGCCATCCAGGTGTTCCAGGACTCGATGGGGCGCAACCGCAATCTCGCCTCGCAAGTGTCGCAAGACGCCGCCGCGCGCGAGGAGCGCGCCCGTCACGTCGAGCGGTCCGTCGAGCAATTTCGCGAGGCGATCGGCGCGATCATGCGCGGCCTCAGCGACAACGCCTCCGTCATGCGCGAGACGGCGCAGACCATCACGCGGGTCACAGCGGATGCGAGCAGCCGCGCCGGCACCGCGGCGAACGCCACCGAGCAGGCCTCGCACAACGTCACCGCGGTGGCGGGCGCAGCCGAGGAGCTTTCGGCCTCGGTGGTGGAGATCGGCCGCCAGGTGCGACAGAGCGCCGGCGCGGTCGAGCAGACCGGCCAGCGCACCGAGAAGTCGATCTCCGAGATCGAGAGCCTCGCTGCAGCCACGCAACGCATCGACGGCGTGCTCAACCTGATCCAGGCGATCGCCGAGCAGACCAACCTGCTCGCGTTGAACGCCACCATCGAGGCGGCGCGCGCCGGCGATGCCGGCCGCGGCTTTGCCGTCGTCGCCCACGAGGTGAAGGCGCTCGCGGGCCAGACCGCCAAGGCCACGGCCGAGATCAGCGAGAACGTCGCGATGATCCAGGCCTCGACGCGGAACGCCGTCGACGCCGTGCGCGAGATCGGCGGGGCGGTGCGCGAGATCAACGAGGTCACGTCCGCGATTGCCGGCGCCGTCAGTCAGCAGGACCAGGCCACGCGCGAGATCTCCTCCAACGCGCAAAGCGCTGCCCAAGGCAACGAGACGCTGGTGGCGAACATCACCTCGTTGCGCGATGCCATCGGCGAGACCGATACCGCGGCGGCTTCGGTGTTCACCGCAGCCAGCAGCCTGACCGAGACGGCGCAGACGCTGTCGCGGGAGGTGGAGACGTTCTTCCAGAATCTGCGCGCGGGGTCGGCGGACGGTCGCATCGCCAAGGCGGGGTAGCGGCCCGCCTGGCGCCGCGAAAACGGTCGCTCCAGCAAAAACGGAAAAACAACCCCATGCACAGTAGACGGGGTCAGCTTTTTCAATGGCTTGGCGGCCCGGCGCGAAGCCCTGCTGTTTTTACGGACCGATTTTGACTCGTCGGGCAAAACAGGGGCATGATGTCAGCATGCCGAGCGTGGCGCCTGTGCCGCGGCTGGCAACCGAACGGGGTTACCGCTCCGAACCCGATCGAGCGACCAAGATCCGGACGCGGCCGCCGGCATCCTCGAGCTCGCGGTAACGACTTAGTTCGGCCTGGAGCTCCGGATCGGACCTTGCCCAGGCCAGCCAGTCGAACGGGACCGCGCTGAGCAGCCGGGTATCCACGAGGATCACATCCGGACGACCGGCGCGCAGGTCCGCGAGCAAGTGCCGCCGCTCGAAATCGATGATGCTGTCCAGTCTTGCGCGCTCGCCTTCGGCATCGGACGTTTTCTCGCGCAAAAGCGATCTGTGCTCTTTCACCTGGGTGAACCCGCCATGGCGTGCAGGGTCACTCTCGGTCAGCAGTTACTATCGTACTACACTGATCTGAGGCCATACTGCATCGCGGCCAAAAGACTTGCCCGTCGCGGCGCTTCGAAGCGCCGCCGATGCGCAATCCGGCCAAGGGCCACGGCGCTACCCCATCACCCCGCCGCGCCTGATCAGCTCCTTGCCGACGGCCGCGAGATGCACTTGGTCCGGCCCGTCGCCGATGCGGATGAAGCGGGCGTAGACGTAAGCCCGCGCGAGGAACGTGTCCTGCGAGACCCCGGCGGCGCCGTGGATCTGGATGGCGCGGTCGATGACGCGGGCGGCCATGCTGGGGACCACGATCTTGGCCGCGGCGATCAGGTCGCGCGCGGCCTTGTTGCCCTCGCGGTCCATCTTGTCGGCGGCCTGCAAGGTAAGCAGGCGGGCTTGCGCGATCTCGCAGAAGGAATGCGCGATGTCCTCGCGCACCGAGCCCTGCTCTGCGAGCGGCTTACCGAAGGCGACGCGCGAGACCGCGCGCTGGCACATCAGTTCGAGCGCACGCTGGGCGCAGCCGATCAGGCGCATGCAATGGTGGATGCGGCCGGGGCCGAGACGGCCTTGCGCGATCTCGAAGCCGCGGCCCTCGCCGAGCAAAATGTTCTCGGCGGGCACGCGGACGTTGTCATAGACGATCTCGGGATGGCCGACCGGCGCATCGTCATAGCCGTAGGTGAGCATGTCGCGGACGATGCGCACCCCACGCGTATTCTTCGGCACCAGGATCATGGATTGCTGGCGATGGCGGTCGGGATGGTCGGGCGCGGTCTTGCCCATCACGATCAGGATCTCGCAATCCTCGTTCATCGCGCCCGAGGTGAACCATTTGCGGCCGTTGATCACGTAGTCGTCGCCGTCACGCCGGATCTCGCACTGGATGTTGGTGGCGTCGCTGGAGGCGACCTGCGGCTCCGTCATCGAGAAGCCGGAGCGGATGCGCCCCTCGAGGAGCGGCTTCAGCCAGCGCTCCTGCTGCGCCTTGGTGCCGTAGTTTGCGAGCACCTCCATGTTGCCGACATCGGGCGCGGAGCAGTTGAAGACCTCGGGCGCCCAGAGGATGCGGCCCATGATCTCCTTCACCGGCGCGTATTCGAGATTGGTCAGACCCGGCCCGTGCTCGCCGGACAGGAACAGGTTCCAGAGCCCCTGCTCGCGCGCCCGCCGCTTCAGATCCTGAAGGATTTGCGGAGTCTTGTAGCGTGAAGCTTCCGGCTTGACCTGCTCGTAGTAGAGCTCCTCGACCGGCTCGAGATGGGCCTGCATGAACTGGCGAACGCGGTCCTGGAGCTCCAGCGAACGGGCGGAGTGGTGAAAGTCCATGGTGGTCTCCTGTTCGCTACATTTGAGGTCGTCATGCCGGGCTTATCCCGCCTGCGCGGCCGAAGCCGCTTCGGCGAGGCGAAGGCCCGGGCATCCACGTTCTTCGTGCCGCGGGGAAATGCGTGGATGGCCGGGACAAGCCCGGCCATGACGTGATGGAGACATCAGTCTCGTAGGCTGGGCAAAGCGAAGCGTGCCCACGCTCTTTCTCGGTCATCATTGATAGATCGTGGGCACGGCGCAAGTGCGCCTTTGCCCACCCTACGATTTCGCATCCGCCGCGAGAACCCGCCTCTCACGTCCCGCGCAACAGCTCGCTTGCCACCACCCAGTCGTTGCCGTCGAACTGGAGCATGTAGCCGTCCTTGATCGGGCGGAAATCCTGCGGCGTGGTGTTGAGGGTGATGCCGGGCATCAGGAGCGACAGCGGCACGTTCTTCAGATTCGCGGCCTGCGCCATGATGTTCTCGCGCGTCAGATTGTCCTTGCACTGCTTCAGCAGCGCCACCAGCGCCTCGGCGACGGTGTAGCCATAGAGGCCGGCGACGTTGTTGATGTCGGCATTGGGCAGGCGCTTCTTCATGAAGTCGATATAGGCCGTCATCGCCGGATCGTCCTTCGGCGCCTCGACGAACGGCTTGAGCGCGCCGAGCGACAGCACACCCTTGCCGGCCTCCAGGCCAGCGGGCGCCATCACGGTAGCCTTGTTGGCGCAGCCGGAGGCCAGAAAGCGCGTCGGCTGCCAGCCGACCTCGTGCGCCTTGCGGATCGCCTGCGCGCAGGCGCGCGGCGTCACCGAATAGATCATGAAGACGTCGGCCTTGGTATTGGCGAGCGTCAGGACCTGGGAATCGACGGTGGGATCGGCGACCTCGAAGCTCGAGGCCATCGCGATCGCCTTGTCGGCGTCGGCACCGAGCGCCTCCTTGACGCCGCGAAGATATTCCTTGCCGGCGTCGTCGTTCTGGTAGAGCACCGCAAAGCGCGCATTCGGGTTCCTGGCGCGGGCATAGGCGACGTCGATCGCAGCCTCGCTGGTGTAGTTCGGCGCCCAGGGCAGCGCGATCGACCAAGGCATGTTGGCGGGATCGTTCCACTTCGAGGCCGAGCTGATCAGGAAGATCTGCGGCACCTTGTTGCTGTTGAGATATTTTGCGATCGCCGAGCTCGGCGCCGTGCCCATGGTGGCGAAGATGAAGGCGACGCCGTCGCCTTCGACGAGGCGCCGCGCGGCTTCCATGGTCTTGGGCGGCGAGAAGGCATCGTCGAGCGAGATCAGGTTGAGCTTGCGGCCGCCAACGCCGCCCTTCTCGTTGATCTCGTCGAAATAGGCGGAAATCACCCGTCCCGTGATGCTGAGCGGCGATGCCGGGCCGCTATAGGGCATGGTGTTGCCGATCTTGATCTCGGTGTCGCTAACTCCAGGACCGTAGGATTTTTGCGCGGAGACAGGAGCGGACAAGCAGGCGGCAGCCAGCGCTGCGGCCAGGGCCAAAGCGGCTTTCATGGTTTCTCCCCAATGATTGTCGCCGCGGCGAAACGACCGCGCGGCGCGCTGCTTCCTGTCAGCGCGTCAGATCAGCGGAGTTCATCAAGATGGTCTTGCGTCGAGTTGCTGATGGCATCGCCTGAAGCGCGACGAGATTTTGATGAATCGTCATCGTGCGTCAGGTTGTTCTTGACGCATGAGCTTTCCGGAAAACCGCTTCGGCACTTTTCCGGATCATGCTTTAGCCGCGCCGCTTCAAGGCGAAGCCCAAGCTGACCCATCCGGCACCGGCCATGATCAGGTCGATGCCGAGGAACAGGCCGAGGATGTAGACGCTGTTCACCGGCCAGCGCACCAGGATCAGCAGCCCGAGCAGCAGCGTGACGACGGCCGACACCGCCACCCAGCCCCACGGGCTTTCGCGCTTCATGCTGAATGCGAGAAACAGCCTGACCGCGCCGGAGGCCAGCAGCGAGGCGCCGAGGAACAGCGTGAGCAGAACCGCGGCGAAGAGCGGGTTCGCGAAGGTGAGGAAGCCGGCAACGATGTAGAGCACACCGAGCAAGGCCCAGATCAGGAACTTTCCCCAGCTCTTCATCTGGAATGCGCCGATCACCTCGGTGACGCCGGCGACGATCATCATTGCGCCGACCACGATCACGCTCGCCACCGTTGCCATCACCATGCTGCCGAGCGCGACGAAGCCGGCAATCAGGTAGACGACGCCGAGCGCGACGATCCAGCCCCATTTGGCGTGTAGCGCAGCCATTCCCGAGCCGAGACCGGACGGATGAGACGTATCTGACGCAGTTGTCATGGGCCACTCCTGCATGCGAAGCCCCCGGGCACACGCCATGATAGCACGCACCCGACCGAGACAACACCCAGCAGAGCAGACCTCGCCTGCCGCAACCTTGACGCAAATCAAGATCGAATGCGGCGGGTCAGCGCCGAGCGCAGGTCAATCGTCCGAACTGGCGAGCCCCAGCAGTTCCTGGCGCGTCAGCGCATTGTCGCGGAACACACCCAGCATACGGCTGGTGACGAGATCGGTCCCGGGCTTGTGCGCGCCGCGCGTGGTCATGCAGTGATGCGTCGCCTTGATGATGACGCCGACGCCTTCGGGCTTGAGCACGTCGTTGATGGTGTTGGCGATCTGTGCGGTCATCTTCTCCTGGATCTGGAGCCGTTTTGCGTAGACGTCCACCACGCGTGCGAGCTTGGAGATGCCGACGACGCGCCCCTGCGGAATATAGGCGACCCAGGCGCGACCGACGATCGGCGCCATGTGGTGCTCGCAATGACTCTCGAAGCGAACGCCGCGCAGGACGATCATCTCGTCATAGCCCTCGATCTCCTCGAAGGTCTTTTGCAGGATCTCGGTCGGATCCTGCGCGTATCCGGAAAAATACTCTGCGAACGCGCGTGCAACGCGAGCAGGTGTCTCGCGCAAACCGTCGCGCGCGGGATCATCGCCGGCCCAGCGGATCATGGTCCGGATCGCCTGTTCGACCTCCGCCCTGTCAGGCCGATCGGTCGGCGTCTGCGCCACGGCGACACGTTCCAGCTTGCGCACTTGTGACTTCATCAAGCTTCTCCCCTGCAACGAGCCCGCATATGGAAGCGGGCCCACAGCTTGGACCGCCGCAATCGGAAAAGGTTCCTGAAAGTCGGGGAAATTTGGGGAACGGATGGATGGCCTAGTGCCGACCCGCCAATCCCCTCACGATGAGGTTCGCCGAGGGCGCCTCGAGGCCGCCTATGACGCAGCCGCTTTCCGCACGTCGATCACGGCCTGCGCCCATTCGGCGGGCCGCTCCTGCGGCAAATTGTGACCGGCATCGGTGAAGACGCGCCGCTCGAAAAATCCCTCGAACTTGCGCGCGTGGTGGGCGGTGCCGGAATTGACGCCGTCGCTGTCGCCGTCGATCGCGATCGTCGGGACGCGGATCGTCGGCTGCGCGGCGAGCTTTGCCTCGATCCCCGCATAGGCGGGATCGCCGGCCACCAGCGCGTAGCGATGGCGGTAGGAATGGATCACGACATCGACGAAATCAGGATTGTCGAACGACACGGCGCTCGTCTCGAACGTTGCGTCGTCGAAGACCCATTTCGGCGACCACATCGTCCAGAGCTGACGGGCAAAGCCGCGGCGGTTGCGCTGCAGCGCGCGGCGGCCGCGCTCGTTGTGGAATAAATATTGATACCAGAACGCCGCCTCCTCCGGCGGCGAAGCCGGCTCCATGGCGAGGGCGATGTTCTGGATATTGTAGGAATTGCCGGAGACGAGACCGACCACGCGCTCCGGATAGAGCGCCGAGACCACACAGGCGGCACGCCCGCCCCAATCGTAGCCGCCGACGACGGCGCGCCTGATACCGAGCGCATCCATGAAGGCCAGGAGATCGGCACCTAACGCCGCCTGCTCGCCGGAGCGCAGCGTCTCAGCGAAGCGAAACCGCGTCGGCCCGTACCCGCGCAGCCAGGGCACCAGCACGCGTGCGCCGGCCTCGGCGAGGATCGGCGCGGTCTCGGCATAGGCGTTCGCGTCATAGGGAAAGCCATGCCCCATGACGCAGGGCCAGCCGTCCGGCGCACCGTATTCGCGATAAGCGATGTCGAGGATATCAGTGGTGATGGTTTTTTGTTGCATGATTTGCTCACGGATGATCTCGTTGCGCAGAGCTCTTGTAGCCCGCATGGAGCGAAGCGCAATGCGGGGACGCCTGTATCCGCGAATCCCGGATTTCGCTTACGCTCCGTCCGGGCTACGAGGCTACAAGGCGCCTATTTCTGCGGACCGGACAGCGAGATGTCACGTTCGGCGCGGAACACGTTGCTGTAGAGGTTGGCGATCCATTGCCGGCCGATCTCGGTCTTGTTGAGATAACCGATCTCGGTCTGGATGTGCGGAGCAACGCTGTTCCAATAGAATTGCGGGTAGCGGTTCACGATGTCGGCGGGCGAGTCGTAGCCGAGCTGGCGGTTGATGCCGACCTCCTCGAACTCGTAATAGAGCGCGTTGGCCTTGCGCAGATAGTTGGGATCGCCGAGCTGGCCGATGAAGTCGGCCGCACGCAGGATCGAGGCTTCGTCGTCGTATTCCTGGCCTTCACGGGCGGGAAAGCGCGTCCCCTCGATGGCGCGGGCAACGCGCTCCGGATCGACTCCCGGGATATGGCGGAGCCGCCGCGTCACATACAGCTTCGAACGGTCGACGTGGTACATCATCAGGCTCGCGTCCGACGCGCCGCGCGGCAACGAGATCTTGGTTTCGGCCGCATCGATGACGAAACCGTCGGCGTCGTCCTCCTCGAACAGCCCGCGGACATAGCCGATGTCGTGGGCGAGGCAGGCGATCAAGACATGAACGTAATCTTCCGCCGAAAGATGGGTATGAAGGCTTCGGCCGCGGAGGATCGCCTGGGCGGCCAGGGTCACCAGCATCGTATGCTCGATATTGTGGTAGAGCGCATCGCTGTTGCCGATGCATTCCATCGCGGTACGGGTTGCGCTGGCAACGATGCTTGCGGAAGTCTCATCGTACCGGCGGCGCATGAAGTTGCCGAGGAACTGCTCCAGCGATTCAGCTGCCAATCTGGGTAAGGTTATCATGGACGCAGCCCCGTCCGCCGCTGGTATCCCATGCCATCTCCCGACGTCTCATTCTTGTCGTCGACGCAGCGGGGAGCATAGCCCATCTTGGGCCGGGTAACCAAACTTCGGGGACGGAAAATACGCAAATACCTTACCGTCCCGCTGCGCAACATCACGGTTGCCGTCACAGTTCAGCACAACCCAAAGCGGCGGGAAGGCGGCCGCCGCTCAGGGCGCGGCCAGGATATCGGCGCCGTCGGCCGGGCGCGAAAGGCTTCGGGCCAGGTAGAACAGCTCGACCAGCTTGCCGCGCTTGCCCGCCAGCGAGAAGATGTATTCGGGCGTCTCCGCCTCGATTTCCGCGATCGCCACCTTCGCGATCCGGTCGATGCGGCTCGAGCCGTGCTCCCAGACGAAGCCGACGCCAAGCCGGTTGGCCACCGCCTCCAGCATCCCCTCGCGCGTATTGACGATGATCGCCGGACTGGCGCGCAGGTTGAGGGCGCGAAACGCCCGGTCGACGGCGCGCTGGGTCGCGGAATCCCGGGTCCGGAACACCAGCGGATATTGCATGAGGCCGGCGATGGACACGCGCGACTGGCGGCTGAGGTCGTGAACGGGATGGCAGATCGCAACGACGCGTTGCTGCACGCAGGGCTCGCGCCGGAAGCGGTTGTCCTGCGGCACCTCCGGCAGTACGGCGACGTCGACGCGCTGGTCGACCACCGCGGCCATGATCGCCGACCAGCTGCCGATCTCGATGTTGATCTGGATCTTCGGATAGAGATTGCGGAACGCCGCGATCAACGCCATGCCGGGCATGGCGTTGCCGAGCCCGATGCGAAGCTCACCCCCCGTGAGCTCGTCGCGCTGCTGCAGGATGGCGAGCGCATCCGCCTCGACCGCCTGCATGCGGCTCGTTGCGGCATAGAGCCGCCGGCACAGCGACGTCGCGATCAGGGTCTGGCCGTGTCGGTCGAACAGCGCCACCCCGAACTCGGCCTCCAGATCCCGCACCAGCTGCGCAACGGCCGGCTGCGACACCCCGAGCCGCCTTGCCGCAGCGGCAAAGCTGCCGGTCTCGAACACCGCATTGACCGCCCGGACACGCGACGACGTCAACGCCACAACAAGCAACCCAAGATCGTTCTTCCCCGTCTTCCGGACCTGAAAGCAAAACTTGGGACGACCATAAGCCGGGCCATTGACCGTTATGTGAATGTCAGACGCGCTTCCTACTCCTCGTGCGCCGCAAACGGACCAGCAGGGGATCAGCGCGCATGGCGCAAATCGAACTATCCGCAATCCGCAAGTCCTTTGACGGCACCGACGTCCTGAAAGGCATCGATTTCCGCATCGCCGACGGCGAGTTCATCTCGCTGGTCGGCCCGTCCGGCTGCGGCAAGTCGACCCTGCTTCGCATCATTGCCGGGCTCGAGCCGCAAAATTCCGGCGAGGTCCACATCGACGGCCGCGCCGTGGACGGCATTCGCCCGAGCGCGCGCAACCTCGCGATGGTGTTCCAATCCTATGCGCTTTATCCGCATTTGAGCGCCTTCGACAACATCGCGGTGCCGCTGCGGATGCGGCGCCTCTCCGCGATCGAGCGACTGCCGCTACTGGGTGCGCTGCTGCCGGGCCGGCGCGCCAAGGAACGGCACATTCGCGCCGACATCGAAGGCATCGCCGAGCAGCTCGACATCACCCCATTGCTGCGGCGCAAGCCCGGACAATTGTCCGGCGGACAGCGGCAACGCGTCGCGGTCGGACGCGCCATGGTGCGAGAGCCGGTCGCCTTCCTGTTCGACGAACCGCTCTCCAATCTCGACGCCAAGCTGCGCGTCCACATGCGCGCAGAGCTCGCCGAGCTGCATCGCCGCCTCAAGGCAACGTTCGTCTACGTCACGCACGACCAGGCCGAGGCGATGACGATGTCGAGCCGGATCGCCGTCATGATGGGCGGTGAGCTGATCCAGGCCGGCACGCCGGCCGAGATCTACAACGAGCCCGGCGACGTCCGCGTTGCCGAATTCATCGGCAGCCCCAAGATCAACGTTCTCCCCGGCCGGATCCGCAAGGACGGCGGCGTCGATGTGCTGGGGACCGCCTTGAAACTTACGTGCAATGCGGCGGCCGCCGATTGCCGCATCGGGGTCCGCCCGGAGCGGGTCGAGCTCGGCACCGGGCCGTTCTCCGGAACCGTCGTCCATCTGGAGAATCTCGGCGCCGAGGCCTTCGTGCATCTCGCGGTCGAAGGCACCGGGTCGCGCCTGATCGCGCGGCTCGCGGACGTCAAGCATTTGCCGGCGATGGCAAGCTCCGTCGCCTTCGGCTTCGCACCAGACGCGGTGCGGATGTTCGATCCGGCCGGGAAACGGATCGAGCTCAGAATGGAGCAGGCCGAGCGCATCCGTGAGCCCGCCCATGTCTGACGGCTCCATCACCATCGGGGCGACTGTTGCTCCCGCGGGCACGACGAGGCGCACGCTGCCGGCCCATGGCAGCAGGCGGAGCCATGCCGCCTACGCGCTGGTGACGCCGGCCGCCGCGCTCATGCTGGTCATGCTGCTCGGTCCGCTCGCCGGCGTGATCGCCCTCTCCTTCACCGACTATCAGCTCGGCGCGCCGCATTTCTCCTGGATCGGGCTCGCCAACTACCAGGACCTGTTCGCCGACAAGGTGTTCTGGACCGCGCTGCGCAACACGCTGACTTACGTCGTGATCGTGGTGCCCGGCGCCGTGATCGCCGGCCTTGCGATCGCGCTTTTGATCCAGAGCGGCACCAGCCTGCGCAGCCTCTACCGGACGATCTATTTCCTGCCAGTCATGGCGACCCTGATCGCGATGGCCGTGGTGTGGGAATTCATGCTGCACCCGCAATTCGGCCTGGTGAACGGGTTGTTGCGCGGCGCCGGCCTGCCGGCCTTCGCCTGGCTGCAGGACCGCAACACCGCCCTCTATGCGCTGTGCGCGATCGGCATCTGGCAGGCGGTGGGCTTCAACATGGTGCTGTTCCTCGCCGGCCTCGTCTCCATTCCCAAGCAGCTCTACGAGGCGGCTGAAATCGACGGCGCTTCGAGCGGCTGGGCGCGCTTCCGCCTCGTGACCTGGCCGATGCTGGGGCCGGTGACGACATTCGTCGTCGTGATCTCCGGCATCCGCTCGTTCCAGGTGTTCGACACCGTGCACGTCTTGACCAAGGGCGGCCCGTCGAAATCCACGGAGGTGCTGATCCACGCCATATACACGGAAGGGTTCGAGTTCTTCCGCTCGGGCTACGCCGCGGCGATCACCGTCGTCTTCCTGGTGTTCGTTCTCCTGCTCACGCTGGTCAAATCGAGGCTCGCCGATCGCGGGGTGCACTACACATGAGCAACGCACATCCGATCCCGTTCCGGGCGATCCTGCGTCACGTGCTGCTGATCGCAGGCGCCGCGGTGATGCTGGCGCCCTTCATCTGGATGATCTCGACCGCGTCCAAGCCGCAGACCGAGATCTTTTCCAGCGAGCTGCATCTGATCCCGCATCAGTTCGCGCTGGCGGAGAATTTGCGCGAGGCCTTCGCCAAGGCCAATCTGCTGCGCTTCCTGCTCAACGGCGTCATCGTCACGGTCTCGATCTTCGTGCTGCAGGTGATGGTGGCGCTGCCCGCGGCCTACGCGCTCGCAAAACTTCGCTTCCTCGGCCGCGAGACGCTGTTTGCGCTCGTGCTGTTCGGGATCCTGATCCCGCCGCAGGCGACCGCGGTCCCCGTCTTCCTGCTGCTGCACAAGGCCGGGCTGCTGGACAGCTATGCCGCGCTGGTGCTGCCCTTCACCATCTCGGTGTTCGGCATCTTCCTGATGCGCCAATTTTTCAAGACGGTGCCCGACGATCTCGTCGACGCCGCCCGCATGGACGGCATCTCCGAGTTCGGCATCGTCTGGCGGGTGATGCTGCCGGCCGCGATTCCCGCCGTGACCGCCTTCGGCATCTTCTCCGTGGTCGCGCATTGGAACGACTATTTCTGGCCGCTGATCGTGCTCAACAGCGAGCACCTGCGTACGCCGCCGCTCGCGGTCGCCCATTTCCGCAACAACGAGGCCGGCACCAGCTACGGCCCGCTGATGGCGGCGGCGATGGTGATCATCGCGCCGCTCGTGATCGCTTTCCTCTTTGCCCAGCGCCGTTTCATCGAGGGCATCACCCTGACGGGGATCAAGTAACGACGTCACCTCAACCAAGGAGTCTATCCATGCTGAAGTCCATCATCGCCGCGGCGGCTCTGTCGCTCGTGGCCGGATCTGCGCTCGCGCAGGCCCAGACCGAGATCGTGATGCAGTATCCCTATCCGGAGCTGTTCACCGAGACCCACAAGCGCATCGCCGAGGAGTTCGCCAAGGTGCGCCCCGACATCAAGATCACGATGCGGGCGCCCTACGAATCCTACGAGGACGGCACCCAGAAGGTGCTGCGTGAGGCCGTGACCAACCAGATGCCTGACGTCTCCTTCCAGGGCCTAAACCGCATCCGTGTCCTGGTCGACAAGAACATCCCGGCGCCGCTCGACGGCTACATCGCGGCCGAAAAGGATTTCGACAAGCAGGGCTTTCACCAGGCGATGTTCGACATCGGCACCGCCAGCGGCAAGGTCTACGCCCTGCCCTTCGCGATCTCCCTGCCCATCGTCTACGTCAACCTCGACCTGGTCAAGCAGGCCGGCGGCGACGTGAACAATCTGCCGAAGAGCTGGGACGAGCTGATCGCGCTGGCCAAGAAGATCAAGGCGCTCGGCAACGACACCAACGGCGTCACCTATGCCTGGGACATCACCGGCAACTGGCTGTGGCAGGCGCCGGTGTTCGCGCGCGGCGGCACCATGCTCAATGCCGACGAGACCAAGGTCGCGTTCGACGGAGCGGAAGGCAAGTTCGCCATCAATACGATCGCGCGGCTCGTCAACGAGGCCGGCATGCCCAATCTCGACCAGCCGTCGATGCGCGCGGCGTTCGCGGCCGGCAAGACCGGCTTCCACGTCACCTCGACCTCGGACCTCAACAAGGTCACGCAGATGACCGGCGGCAAGTTCGCGCTGAAGACGATTCCGTTCCCGGACGTCGCCTCCACCAAGGGCAGGCTGCCGGCCGGCGGCAACGTCGTGCTGATCCTCGCCAAGGACAAGGCCAAGCGCGATGCCGCCTGGGAAGCGGTGAAATTCTGGACCGGCCCCAAGGGCGCCGCGATCATGGCGGAGACCACCGGTTACATGCCGCCGAACAAGGTCGCCAACGAGGTCTATCTGAAGGACTTCTACGTCAAGAACCCCAACAACTACACCGCGGTCAGCCAGCTCGCGCTGCTCACCAAATGGTACGCCTTCCCCGGCGACAACGGCCTGAAGATCACCGACGTGATCAAGGATCATCTCAATTCGATCATCTCGGGCGCCCGCGCAAAGGAGCCGGAGGCCGTCCTCGCCGACATGACGGCTGACGTGCAGAAGCTGCTGCCGAAGACCACAGGCGCGGCGCGCTGACCATCCTCACATCCCCCGGCACGGGACGTCCTCGGCGCCCCGTGCCGCCTCGATGACCGGAGCTGGCGATGAAACTGCTGCATCTGAGCGACATTCACCTGACGGCGCCCGGTGCGACCATCGGCGGCCGCGATCCGCGCGTCAATTTCGAGCGGGCGCTGGCGCATGCGCTGCACGATCATCACGACGCCGAATTGATGGTGATCACCGGCGACCTCTCGGATTGGGGCGATCTCGCCGATTATCAATGGCTCAAGCAGCGCCTCGACGCATATCCGCTGCCGGTGCGCCTGTGCATCGGCAACCATGATCGGCGCGCCGCCTTCCTGAGCGTGTTCCCCGACCTCGCCGACGACAACGGCTTCGTCCAGGGCATCCACGATACGGCTGCCGGCCGCTGCCTGTTCCTCGACACTGCCCATCCGGAAACGCACGCCGGCCGTTATTGCGACGATCGTCTCGGCTGGCTCGAGGCCCGGCTTACCGAGCATGACGGGCCGTTCCTGCTTTTCATGCACCATAACCCGATGCCTGTGCATCTCGTCCCGTTCGACCAGATCGGCCTGCTCGACGAGGCTCCATTCCGGCATCTCGTCAGTCGCCACCGGGCCAAGATCCGCCACGTATTCTTCGGGCATTGCCACTTGCCTCTCGCAGGCTCGATTGCAGGCGTCCCCGTCTCGTCGCTGCGCGGCACCAACCATGCGAGCTTTCCGCTGTTCTCCGAGACGAAGCTGCTGAGCGCCTGCGACCTGCCGCAATCCTACGGCGTCGCATTTTTCGGGGAGGACTATGTGACCGTGCACATGGTGGAATACGGCTACGACGGTCCGATCCGCATCCAAGGTTCGCCCGACTACAAGGCCTGGGATCGCGAGACCATGGTGCGGTGACGGCGAGCGCCGACCCTTTCCAGGGGCGCGTATTCATAAGCCCGCGCTGCACTACTTGGAGAGTCCGCTCCACCTCGATAGCAGCGCGCTGGCGTCCTCGCCCGGGTCGGAGATGGGCCAGAAGCTGACATCCGATGTGAGGCTACAAGGATCGGCGGAAATTTCGCGGCGTCGTGCCGACAATTCTGCGGAAAGTCTGGGCGAAGGCCGACGGCGTTGAATATCCGACTGCGAGCGCAACTTCACTGATCGATAGATTTGGATCATTCAGCAGGCGTTGTGCAAGCAACATGCGTTGCCGAGTTAGCCAGACATGCGGCGTCAATCCTGTCGAGAGACGGAACGCCGAGCAAAAATGATAGCGGCTGCGGCCGACCAGGGACGCTAGTTCGTCAAGGCCGATCGGCTTGTCGAGATGCGCCAGCATGTATTCGGTCACACGCCTGAGCTGCCAGCGCGCGAGCCCGCCGCGAGTATAAGCGAGACTCTGCGGCAGATGCACTATGCTGTGCGAACGCAATAGCTGGATGCAGAGTAGGTCAACCGCTCGATCGACCAGCAACTTTGCCGAAGGATCGACAATGACGTCGGGGTCGCTGAGGATTGCAAGAAGCTGTGAGGTCACAGCGTCTTCGCTGCCGACGCGTGGCGCCAGCTCTACCTTGCCTCGCCCACCGATGAGTGTTCGGCAATGCTCCAGTCGTTCGTTGGTGAGATAGACATGGGACACGTGGAGCGGTCCTTCAACTTCCCAATCTCCATCATGCCGGTCGGGAATCACAGTGATAGAATTCGGCCGCAGCGGGGCAGAGAGCCGCCGTCGCTCAACCGTCCACGCACTGTGCTGAGGCTCTCCATAGTAGGTGCCGACAAGGTGTCCGGGCATGCCTGGGGCATAGCCATAACGCGTGCCACGAACAAAACGATGAGTGAGTTGTGTGCCGCAGTTTAACTGGATGGGTGCCAAAGGCGGCGGGGCTTCCGATAGCAGCCGGACCATCGTCTGAAAAGGATTTCGATCAGGCATCGCTTTGGTTATGTCATATTTGGCCGCACCCGCGACAGGCGCTTCATCGACATACCATGTTTCACGACATGGCGGGAATGGAAGCTGCGGTCGAAATGTCGCAATGTCTGGCTGATTGCACAAATAGTGCGCATGATTGACTTCGCGGTATCGAGACAACTCCGATGGCAAGTGGCACGTGGGTTGGGCTTGATCTCATTGCGCCCGGTCTACCACTCACAGCTGGGCTGCCTTGGCCGCGATGGGCGAGAAGCAGAGTCCACAGGCGCGGGCGCCACTTCGTCGCAAGATTGCGATAGTCGCCGCAATATCGGAACGGTGCGTCCGTCGGGATCATGGCCTACTGGGCCGGATCATCCGAGGGGATCCCGACCACCATGACAAACCAAGAACCGTTCGCCGCCGGCGCTGCTGAGACCGAAAGCACGCGGGGCGGAGTATCGCGCCGTTCGCTCCTGCTGACTGTCGGCGGAGCGGCTTCCATGGCGGTGGTGCCCCAGGTTACCGCGCAACCCGCATCCGAAAGCAAGCCCGCTGCATCGACGGCACGGGTTCGTCTGAACGTGAACGGAACGAGACAGGAGCTCGACTTGGATACGCGGCAATCCCTGCTCGACCTTCTGCGCGAAGATCTCGGTCTCACCGGTACGAAGAAGGGCTGCAATCAGGGCGCCTGCGGCGCTTGCACCATCCTTCTCAACGGCAGGCGGGTCGTGTCGTGTCTGACGCTGGCTGCGATGCATGACGGGGCCATTGTCGAGACGATCGAGGGTCTCGAGAAGAATGGTGAGCTTCATCCGCTCCAGAGCGCATTCGTCGAGCACGACGGCTTGCAGTGCGGCTTCTGTACCCCCGGGCAGATCATGTCTGCCGTCGGCTGCATCGCCGAAGGCCATGCGGGCTCGCCGGAGGACATTCGGTTCTGGATGAGCGGCAATATCTGTCGCTGCGGGGCGTATCCCGGGATCGTCGCCGCCGTTGCCGACGCCGCCAAGAGGGTCTGACCATGCTCCCGTTCACGATCGAGAAGGTGACCTCCATCGAGGCCGCCGTCGCCGCCGCATCCTCCGGAGGCCGCCTCATCGCCGGCGGCACGACATTGGTCGATCTCATGCGCGACGAGGTGGAGCAGCCACAGCAGCTCGTCGACATCAACGCGCTTCCGCTGGCCGGTATTCGCGTCGACCGGTCCGACCTCGTCATCGGCGCGCTCGCGCGGATGGCCGACATCGCCGCCCATTCCGATGTTCAGCGTCTTTACCCGCTGATCTCCGAGAGCCTGATCGAGGGCGCCTCGCCGCAACTGCGCAACATGGCCTCGATCGGCGGCAACCTGCTCCAGCGCGTGCGCTGCCCCTACTTTCGGATGCTCGACGCATCCTGCAACAAGCGCAGCCCTGGCTCGGGTTGCGCCGCACGCGACGGCCTGAATGCCGGTCACGCCATTCTCGGCACCAGCGATCACTGCGTGGCGACGCACCCCTCGGACGTTGCGGTCGCGCTGGTCGCGCTCGATGCCACTATGCGGGTCAGGGGGCCGAAGGGCGAGCGCACTTTCCCGGTCGAGGAGCTGTTTCGCTTGCCCGGCGACACTCCCCATCTCGAACACACGCTGCTGCCGAGCGAGCTCATCGTTGAAGTGCGGGTCCCCGGGGGGCCTGATAGCCGCCGGGCGCGCTATCTCAAGGTGCGCGACCGCGCGTCCTACGAATTTGCGCTGGTCTCCGCGGCAGCGGCGCTCGACGTCGTGGACGGCGTGATCCGCGGCGCGCGGCTCGCGGTTGGCGGGGTCGGCACCCGACCTTGGCGCATGCGCGCGGTGGAAGCGGCGCTGATCGGCAAGGTACCGGGCCGGCAGGTGTTTGAGGCGGCCGCCCGATCGGCGTTGGGAGGGGCCCGCCCGCTGTCCGGCAATCATTACAAACTCGAACTCCTGCCGCGGACGATCGTCCGCGCCTTCGAAATGACGGGAGGAATTGCATGACCATCAGCGTCATCGGACAGCCGCTGCCCCGCGTGGATGGCCGTGCCAAGGTCACGGGCTCCGCGCGGTACGCGGCCGATTTTAATCAGCCCGGCCAGGCCTATGCCGTGATCGTCAGCGCCACAATAGGGCTTGGACGAGTGACCGGCGTGGACAGCGCGGCGGTCGAGAAGATGCCGGGCGTTCTCGCCGTCCTCTCGCATCTCAACGCGCCACGCCTGGCGTACCGCCCGCACAAGAGCTACATCGATCCGGCGACGGGCGAGCGGCTGCATGTGCTGCAGGACGACCATGTGCGCTTCCACGGACAGCCGGTGGCGCTCGTCGTTGCCGCAACCATTGCGCAGGCGGAGCGCGCCGCCGCGGCGCTGCGCCTCACCTACAAGGCCGAGCGGCCAATCATCGATTCCGCAGGTCCCGAAGCCCGTCCCATCGTGCCCGAGGCAGGCAAACAGCCGGACGCCCGGCTGCCCGCCGACAAGGCGCGCGGAAGTGCGGATAAGGCCCTGGCCGACGCGCCGGTGAAGGTCGATGAGACCTATGACATCGCGCGCGAGAACCACAATCCGATGGAGCCGCATGCGACGATCGCCAGCTGGAACGGCGACCGCCTGACGCTTTGGAGCAAGAGCCAGTTCGTCGTCAACGAGCAGGCCGAGATCGCGGCGATCTTCGGTCTGTCGCCCGAAAAAGTGACGGTCATCTGCCCGTTCATCGGCGGGGCCTTCGGGACCTCGCTCAGAACCTGGCCCCATGTGACGCTCGCGGCCATGGCCGCCCGGCACGTGGGGCGCCCGGTGAAGCTCGTCCTGACGCGTAAGCAGATGTTCTTCACCACCGGACATCGGCCGCGCACGGTGCAGAGGATCGCTCTCGGCGCCACGGCGGACGGAACGCTCATCAGCGTGGTGCACGAAGGCACGGGCGAGACCAGTCGCTACGAAGAATTCATGGAAGCTCTGACCTCGGTCACGACGTTCCTCTACTCCTCGCCCAACGTGCGGACGCGCTACCGTCTGGTCCCGCTCGATACCGGAACGCCAAACCACATGCGTGGCCCTGGCGAGGCCAGCGGCGTTTTCGCGCTCGAATGCGCCATGGACGAGTTGGCTTATAAGCTCCGCCTGGATCCCATCGATCTGCGGCGCCGGAACGAGCCGGAGATCGACGAGGGAGAAAACAAGCCCTTCTCCAGCCGATCGCTGATGAAATGCTACGATCTCGGGGCCGAACGGTTCGGCTGGTCGCGCCGTACGCCCGAACCGCGCTCGATGCGCGACGGCCGCCTGCTGATCGGGATGGGAGTAGCCTCGGCAAGCTATCCGGCCTTTCACGCGCCGGCCACTGCGCGGGCGCGGCTGCTTCGGGACGGGACAGCCGAGGTCGAGATCGCGGCCAGCGACATGGGTCCGGGCACCTATACGTCGATGACGCAGGTCGCCGCCGAGACTCTCGGGCTCCCTGTCGAAAAGGTGCGCTTCAGCCTTGGTCGCTCCGATTATCCGCCTGCCCCATCCCACGGCGGCTCTTGGACCATGGCCTCGGTGGGCTCCGCGATCCGCGCTGCCTGCATCGCCGTGCGAGAACAGGCCGCGAAGAGCCGGAACGATCGGCCGATCGAAGCCACGGCGTCGTCTCAACGGGATCCCGAGGCTGCCGCCAGGTTCTCGATGCACTCGTTCGGCGCCGTCTTCGTCGAGGTCGCCGTCGATCCCGACGTCGGCACGATCCGCGTTCGCCGCGCGGTCGGCGCCTATGGCATCGGCCGCGTCGTCAACCCGCGTCTCGCCCACAGCCAATGCACCGGCGGCATGGTCGGCGGCATCGGTATGGCGCTGATGGAGCGCACCGTTCTCGACGCGCGCGACGGCCGGCCGGTCAACGCTCACATGGCCGACTACCTGATGCCCGTCAACCTGGACATTCCCCAGATCGAAGCGCACTTCGTCGAGGAGGCTGATCCGCACGTCAATGAACTCGGGGTCAAGGGTCTCGGCGAAATCGCCCTGGTCGGTATCGCCCCCGCGATCGCAAACGCCGTCTTTCATGCGACCGGCAAGCGCGTCCGCACCCTGCCGATCCGGATCGAAGACGTGCTGACCGCTTAGCGCTGTAAAGAGGGTGGCATACGCCACTCCTGGGCATGTGGTTGTGCTGCATCGAAGAGGCTGACGTACCCACCCTACTCCACCAGCAGCACGTCGACGGCGACACCGAGCTTCTGCTTGGGCGAGCCGACGATGATGCCGTCGACCGGCGAGACGTCGGAAAAATCGCGTCCCATTGCGAGCACGATGTGATCGTTGCCGATGAGGAGATCGTTGGTCGGATCGAGATCGATCCAGCCAAGCTCGGGTCCGCACCAGAGAGACACCCAGGCATGGGTGGCGTCGGCCCCTTGCAGCCGCGGCTGGCCCGGCGGCGGAATGGTGCGCAGATAGCCGCTGACATAGGCCGCCGGCAGGCCGAGCCCGCGCAGCCCGGCAATCATGACATGGGCAAAGTCCTGGCAGACGCCGTGACGCTTGTCGAAGACTTCGTCGAGCGGCGTCGAGATCACGGTCGCCTTCGGATCGTAGCGGAATTCGCCGCGGATGCGTCGCATCAGGTCGACGGCGCCGGTGAGGATGCCCACGCCGGGCGGAAAGCTCACCCCGGCATAGGCGCTGACCGGGCGCAGCACCGGCACCAGGGGGCTGGCAAAGACATAACCGACCGGCGAGGACGGCCCGAGGCTGGTGGCTTCGAACGCGATGTCGCGGACGCTCTCCCAGGGCGGGCTGACCGCATCGCGCGCCGGCGGTCGGCGCGAGATCGAAACCCGCGAGCGCGAGTCGATGCGCAGATTGCGATGCGCGGCTTCGATCGTCACGCTCTCGGTCAGCGTGCCGAAGAAGTCGCGCCGCACATTGCGCTCGGCCGGGCGCGGTTGGATCTCGACCTCGTGCGAGATCAGATCCTGGCCGACGCCGATTCTGGGCTCCAGCCGCAGCGTGCAGCGGGCGAAGCTGACGGGATTCTCGTACTCGTAGGTGGTGACGTGACGGATGTCGTAGATCACGCCAGCCCCGTCAACTTTTCCGGCCGGCTGGCATTGGGACCGTGCGGGAAGTAGTGCTGCCCGATCGCCTCGCCGAGGCTGAGCAGATCCTGCTCCAGGGCGAACAGCGTCTTGACCTCGAGCTTCTCGGCCTCGGCGGTCGCGAGCATCGCCTGCATCGCCACGGCGAGACGCTGCGGTTTCTCGATCAGGCCATGCTCCTTCAGGCTCGGCAGCGCCGCAATGTGCTCGTTCAGCGTCGTCACCTGAAACGCCACCGAACGCGGATTGTAGCCGTCGAGCACCGCGAGGTCGCGCACCGGGGCCAGAATGGGCGCCAGCAGATAACGCGAGCGGTAGGTGATCTGGCAATCCACCAGCGTCAGCAGGATGTCGAGATCCTCGTCGCCGGCCTCGTCATAGGCGAACTGACGGGTGAAGCGCGTGGTGTTGATGGCGCGCTCGATGCGACGGCCGATGTCGAGGAAGCGCCAGCCGGCGGCGCGGTTCATGTTCTCCTGCGCGAGCCCTGCGAAGCTCGCCAGCTCCTGCAAGGTCAGCTCAGCGGCGCTCAGCACGCTGTCGTCGTCCTCCACCTCGATGGCGAGGCGCTCGGCCATCTCGGTGATCACCTGCCAGGCATCGGGCGACAGCCGCTCGCGCAAGGAGGTCGCCGTGCGCTGCGCCGCCCTCACCAACGACAGGGCCGAGCCGAAACGCTCCGCGCCCTGCAGCGCTTCGGCGACGATGCGCCCCGCGGCCGTGCGTGAGGATTGCGAGACCGCGCCCCAGGCCACCAGCAGGCGCTGGATGCGTTCGGCCGATTGCACCGAGGCCGCCGTGCCCTTGTTCGGCCCGCTCGGCGAGCCCAAGGCGCGCACCAGCCGCAGCGTCGCCTCGGCGCGCTCGAGATAGCGGCCGAGCCAGAACAGATTGTCGGCGGCGCGGCTCGGCAGCACGCCAGCGATGCGGCGGATGCGCACCTTGTCGGTCGCCGGCAGGAGCGTCGCGGTCGCGACCTGCTTGTCGGAGACGACCCAGACGTCGGCGGCGCGCGCGCCGTCGCCCATCGACACCGCGCGCGCGTCCGGCTGCTCGGCGATGCGGCAGAAGCCGCCGGGCATGATGGCCCAGCCGTCGGGCGTGGCGGCGGCGAACACGCGCAGCACGAAGGGGCGCGGCGTGAGCTGCCCGTGCTCCCACACCGGCATGGTCGAGAGCCGCACCACCTCCTGGCCGACATAGTCCATGCCGCGCGCGCTGATCGCATCGATCAGGCGCTGCCGTCCGCTGGCGTCGAGCTCGCTCGCGAGCACCGGACCATTGCTGTCGAAACCGGGAACGCCGCGCCGATAGGCGCCTTCGATCGCGACCTCGTCGAGCCGCGCCAGCACCTCGTCGCGCGCCACGCGCTGGCCGCACCACCAGGTCGCGATGTGCGGCATCTTCAGGTCTTCGCCGAGCAGGCGGCGGCTCAGGGCCGGCAGGAAGCCGAGCAGCGCCCGCGCCTCCAAAACGCCCGAGCCCGGCATGTTGGCGACGACGACGCCGTCCTTGCGCAGCACGTCGATCAGGCCGGGCACACCGAGCCGGGAGGAGGCATCGAGCTCGAGCGGGTCGAGCGAGTTGGAATCGACCCGGCGCAAGAGCACATCCAGCCGCTTCAGGCCGGCGACGGTGCGGATGTGGACGCGGTCGTCGCTGACCGCGAGATCGTCGCCCTCGACCAGCAGGAAGCCGAGATAGCGCGCCAGCGTCGCGTGCTCGAAATAGGTCTCGCTGAAGCTGCCGGGGGTGAGCACGCCGATCCTGGGCTCGTCGCGATCGGCGCGCGCGCGCAAGCTGTCGCGGAACGCCTCGAAGAACGGCGCGACGCGCGGCACGTTCATCGACTTGTAGAGATCGGAGAAGGCGCGCGACAGCACTAGGCGGTTCTCCAGCGCGTAGCCCGCACCTGATGGCGCCTGGGTGCGGTCGCCGAGCACCCACCAGCGGCCGTCGGGCCCGCGGCCGACATCGGCGGCATAGATCGAGAGATAACGTCCGCCGGGCGGCGGCACGCCGCAGACCGGACGGAGATATTCGGGACTGCCGGCGATCGCCGCGGCCGGGAGCGCGCCTTCGGCCACGAGGCGCCCCTCGCCATAAATGTCGCGCAGCACGCGCTCGAGCAGCTCGGCGCGCTGGGTGATGCCGGCGCAAAGCTGCTGCCAGTCGGCCTCGTCGATCAAAAGCGGCAGATGGCTGATCGACCAGGGCCGGTCGGCGCTATCGCCGGGCGCGCGGTAGGTGACGCCGGCCTCGCGGAGATGGCGATCGGCCATGCCGAAGCGGCGCTCGATCTCGTCGGGCGCCAGCGCGCCGAAGGCGTCGAAGAAGCGGCTCCAGACCGCGCGCGGCGCACCGTCGGGCCCCAGGAACTCGTCGGGGATACCGGGCAGGCGGCTATAGTCGCGGACCCACTGCGCAATCCGCTGCTGGGCATTTGCCCTGCCCGCCTGGTCGTTGTCTTCGGCTGCGCCCTCGCCCATGGGCCTTTCCCTCCCCCACCATCATACTCATTGCAGGAGCGGGGTCCGCAAGTCGAGGGTCAGCGGAAATTCATTTGTGCGTTCCTCAGGCGGCGGCTGCATCGGACCCGGGGTGTGGCCGTGGTCCTGGAAGCGCGCCAGCCGCCGGGCCTCGGCCTCGTAGGTATTGACCGGCTTGGTGTCGTAGTTGCGCCCGCCAGGATGGGCGACGTGGTAGACGCAGCCGCCGAGCGAGCGGCCGTTCCAGGTATCGATCAGGTCAAAGGTCAGCGGCGCGTGCACGGGGATGGTCGGGTGCAGGCCGGAGGCCGGCTGCCAGGCCTTGAAGCGGACGGCAGCCACAGCCTCGCCGGAGCGGCCGGTCGGGGTCATCGGCAGGCGGCGGCCGTTGCAGGTGACGACGTGGCGGCCCTCGACGAAGCCTTCGGCCTTGACCTGGAGCCGCTCGACCGAGCTATCGACATAGCGCACGGTGCCGCCGGCCGAGCCCTCCTCACCGAGCACGTGCCAGGGCTCCAGCGCCTGCCGCAGCTCCAGCGTCACGCCGCCATGGTGGATGCGGCCGAAAGCGGGGAAGCGGAATTCGAGCTGGGCCAGATACCATTCCGGCTCGAACGGATAGCCCGATTGCTTGAGCTCGCAGAGCACGTCGAGAAAATCTTCCCAGATGAAATGCGGCAGCATGAAGCGGTCGTGCAGCGCGGTGCCCCAGCGCACGAACTTGCCGCTCAGCGGCTCGCGCCAGAACTTTGCGATCAGCGCGCGGATCAGGAGCTGCTGCGCCAGCGACATGCGCGGATCCGGCGGCATTTCGAGCGCGCGGAATTCGACGAGGCCGAGCCGGCCCGTGGGTCCTTCCGGCGAATAGAGCTTGTCAATGCAGATCTCGGCGCGGTGGGTGTTACCGGTGATGTCGACCAATAGATGCCGGAACAGCCGGTCCACCAGCCAGAGCGGCGTCTGGTAGCTGGGCGGCGGCACGTGCGAGAGCGCGATCTCGAGCTCGTAGATGCTGTCGTGGCGCGCCTCGTCGATGCGCGGCGCCTGGCTGGTCGGGCCGATGAAAAGACCGGAGAAGAAATAGGACAGCGCCGGATGGCGCTGCCAATACAGCACCAGGCTCTTCAGAAGATCGGGCCGGCGCAGGAACGGCGAGTCCTGCGGTGAGGAGCCGCCGACCACGACGTGATTGCCGCCCCCGGTGCCGGTGTGACGGCCGTCGACCAGGAAACGGTTGGCGCCGAGGCGGACCTTGGCCGCATCCTCGTAGAGGCCGGTGGTGATCTCGACCGCATCGCGCCAGCTCTTGGCCGGCTGGATGTTGATCTCGATGACACCGGGGTCGGGCGTCACCTTGATCACCTCGATCCGCGGATCGAACGGCGGCGGATAACCCTCGACATGAACCGGAAGCTGCATCTCCTCCGCGGTGTCCTCGAGCGCCGAGATCAGCTCGAGATAATCCTCGATGCGCTCGACCGGCGGCATGAAGGCGCAGATTACGCCGTCGCGGATCTCCACGGCCATCGCCGTGCGCACGGGTATAGCGGTGTTGAGATGCTCGGGGGCCGTACGCGGCGGCGATGGCGGACGCGCCATGCGGGTGAACACCGGCAGCCTGCCCCGCGGCTCCATCGGATCCTGCTCGACGATGTAGGGATATTGGTTGGGCGGGACGTGACCGAGCGAGCCGATCGGCAGGCGCAGGCCGAGCGGTGAATCGCCCGGCGTCAGGAACAGATGATTGCGCCGCAGCGGCCAGCGTTCGCTGCGCCAGCGCGGCGGCGCATTCCAGCGCTGGATCGGCAGCACGAAGCCGCGCGGCGTATTCAGACCCTGATCGAACACCCGCGCCATCCGTGCCCGCGCTTCGGGATCGGACAGCTTGGAATCGGTGGGATCGACGTTGACCGGAAGCTCCGCTTCCTTCTGCAGCCAATAGGCGGGATCCTCATAGGCCGGCATGATGTAGCCGAGGTCGACGCCGAGCCGCGCCGCCGTGCCTTCCATGAAGGCCTCGGCATCCTTGACCTCCGGTCTCCTGGGCTTCTCGATTCTGGCAATGAGGTTGGCGTTCTTCCAGATCGGCACGCCGTCCTTGCGCCAGTACAGGCCGAAGGCCCAGCGCGGCAGGCTCTCGCCCGGATACCATTTGCCCTGGCCGTAATGCAGCAGCCCGCCCGGCGCGAAGCGCGTGCGCAGGCGGCGGATCAGATCGTCGCCGAGCGCGCGCTTGGTCGGGCCGACGGCCTCCGTATTCCACTCGCCCGCCTCGAGATCGTCGACCGAGACGAAGGTCGGCTCGCCGCCCATGGTGAGGCGCACGTCGGCGCTGGCGAGATCGCCATCGACCTGCTCGCCGAGATCGTCGAGGCGCGCCCAGGATTCGTCGGAGAACGGCTTTGTGATGCGCGGCGCCTCGCGGATGCGCCTCACGCTCATGTCGAAAGAGAACTCGACCTCGGCAAAGCCGGCCCCGCCGGAGATCGGCGCCGCCGAACGGTAGTGCGGCGTGGCTGCGACCGGGATGTGCCCCTCGCCTGCGAGCATGCCCGAGGTCGCGTCGAATCCGATCCACCCCGCGCCGGGCAGATAGACCTCGGCCCAGGCGTGCAGATCGGTAAAATCGTTCTCGACTTCCGGCGGCCCCTCGATCGGATCGATGTCGGGACGGATCTGGACCAGATAGCCCGAGACGAAGCGGGCGGCGAGCCCGAGATGGCGCAAGGTCTGGATCAAGAGCCAGGCGGAGTCGCGGCATGAGCCTGCGCCGGAGACAAGCGTCTCCTCCGGCGTCTGCACGCCCGGCTCCATGCGGATGATGTAGCGGACCTTCTTTTGGATCTCGCGATTGAGGTCGACCAGGAAATTGACCGTGTTCGGAGCTTCGTGCGGGATGGTGTCGAGGAACTTGGCGAACAGGCGATCGGGCTTGATGGTCTCGAGATAAGGCGCGAGCTCCGTCTTCAGATCCTTGGGATAGTCGAACGGAAAGCTGTCGGCATAGGGCTCGACGAAGAAGTCGAACGGGTTGACCACCGTCATCTGCGCCGTGAAGTCGACCTCGAATTTCAGCTCGGTGGTCTTCTCCGGAAAGACGTAGCGCGCCAGCCAGTTGCCCTGCGGATCCTGCTGCCAGTTCACGAAATGATTGGCCGGCGTGACCTTGAGCGAATAGCTCAGGATCGGCGTGCGCGTATGTGGCGCCGGTCGCAGCCGGATGGTCTGCGGGCCAAGGTCGATCGGGCGGTCGTATTTGTAATGCGTGACGTGGTGTAGCGCGACGTAGATCGACACGGGTTGCGGTGCTCCAGCAGCTTTTTTGAGCAGAACACCGGAGGTGAACGCGATCAAGCACTAACAACGGGCACGGGATGCCTAGGTAAGGTGCGGGGCGGGTGATGGTGGTTGTTATTGGGCCGCGCCGGCGAGGCTCTTCCCTTCTCCCCTTGTGGGAGAGGGTTTGAAAGCCCTACGCCGCCGAGGTCAGCCTTTGCAGGAATTGGGTCACTTCGCGGCGGAGCGTCTCGACTTCGCCGTGGACGCGTTCGGAGGCGTGGTTGACGCGTGCAGCGACGCGGCCGGTGTCGGCGGCGGCCTCGCTGATGCCCGTCACGTTGGAGGAGACCTGCGAGGTGCCGGCGGAGGCTTCGTGAACGTTGCGGGCGATCTCGCGCGTCGCCGCGCCCTGCTGCTCGATCGAGGCGGCAATCGAGGCGGTTATGCCGTTGATCTCGGCGATGGTCTGCGAGATCGCCTCGACGGCCGCGACCGAATTGGTGGTCGATTGCTGCATCTCGCCGACCTTGGCGCTGATCTCTTCGGTCGCCTTGGCGGTCTGGTTGGCGAGGCTCTTGACCTCGGAGGCCACCACCGCGAAGCCGCGGCCGGCGTCCCCTGCCCGCGCCGCCTCGATGGTGGCGTTGAGCGCGAGCAGGTTGGTCTGCGAGGCGATCTCGCTGATAAGCTTGACGACGTCGCCGATCTGCATCGCGGCGTCCGCAAGGCTCCGGATCTCGCTGCCGGCGCGATTGGCTTCGTTCACCGCCCGTCCCGTGCTCGCGGTCGAGCCGGCCACCTGGCGATTGATCTCGGCGATCGACGATGCGAGCTGCTCGGCGGCGCTGGCGACAGTGGCGACGTTGCGCGAGGCCTGGTCGGACGCGGAGAGCACGCCGGAGGTTTGCAGGCTGGTCTTCTCCGCCGCCGCCGCCATCTGGCCGGCATCGGATTCGAGATCGGTCGCGGCGCCCATCAGCGTGCCCGCAACCTGATCGAGATGCGTGCCGAACCGCCTGGCGAGGTCCGCGATCTCGACGACGCGGCGGCCGAGACTGTCGGTGCCGGCATTGATGACGGTCGCCGAGCGGCGGAACGAGCCGGGCAATCCGCGCGCCAGGATCTTGCGGAAATACTTGCCGCGGCTGGCATACTCCATCGACGCCGAAGCTTCCCGCTGGAACGCATCGGTAATGTCGAGCATGTCGCTGACCGATCTCTGGATGGCGCCGATGCGCCCGGCCTGCCGCTCACTGAGGATGCGCGCCTCGAGATCGCCGCCCGCCGCCTTGCGGCACACAGCGGCGACCTCGTCGACGGCAATCGCGGTGCGGTGCTGGCACCAGACGGCATAGCCGGAGAGCGCGATCGTCGCGCCGAGAGAAGCGGCACTCGCGATCCCGGTCATGCCGAGAAGCGAGAGAACGAACGCAAGGACGGCAAGACCACACGCGAGCGCGGTTGCTCCCTGCGCCTTAGAGAGAGAGCACAAATTCATCGTAACCGACACCCTGTTGCTTGAGCAGCCCGACCATCGCCTCGAAGCTCGCCTGCATGCCCTCCTTGGCGTTGGCATGCCGCGCCTCCTCAGTGCACAGCGTCTTGTAGATCGGCTTGATGCGCTCGATCTGCGCAGGATCCGGCTTGCGACGGTTGGAGTGATAGCCGACGATGTTGCCGCGCTCGTCGAATGTCGGCGTGACGTGGGCGAACACCCAATAGTGACTGCCGTCCTTCGCCAGGTTGACGACGTAGGCGAAGATCTCCTGCTTGGACTGCAGCGTGTCCCAGAGCAGCTTGAAGACGGCGCGCGGCATGTCGGGATGGCGGATCAGGCTGTGGGGCGCGCCCATCAGCTCCTTCCACGAGTACTTCGCCATGCGGATGAAGACGTCGTTGGCGTAGGTGATGCGGCCTTTGAGATCGGTCTTCGATACGATCAGCTCCTCCTCACCGAGGAGATTTTCCACCCCAGTGGGACGTATCGCTTGCATCGGCTCGATCCTCAAATCACGCCGGCCCCACCACGCTGTGAAGCCGCATCGCCTCCTGTCTACGGCAACAGTGTTAACCAGGTGTAAGCCGGGAACTTCTCACGGGAGGCGCCCACCTCCGTATCATTACTTAGCGAACGGCCGTTGCATTTCGGATCGCCACACGCGCTCCGATTCCGGTTGCGATCATCGGATACCGGCGGCGCTTGATTGGGTTGCGCGGCGATGCTCGCGCGACTACATCGTCGCGCCGAGCACCCAGGGCGCGAACTCGGCGCCGCCGAAATCGAAGCTCTCGCTCTTGGTCGGCTGGCCCGAGGCGGTCTTGAGGATGAGATCGAAGATGCGCTGGCCGCATTGTTCGACGCTCTCCTCGCCTTCGAGGATGGTGCCGCAATTGACGTCCATGTCCTCTTCCATGCGCCTGTACATGGGCGTGTTGGTGGCGAGCTTGATCGACGGCGCCGGCTTGCAGCCGAACACACTGCCGCGGCCCGTGGTGAAGCAGACGAGGTTGGCACCTCCTGCGACCTGCCCGGTCGCGGCCACGGGGTCGTAGCCGGGCGTGTCCATGAACACGAACCCCTTCTTGGTGACGGGCTCGGCGTAGCGCAGCACCTCGACGAGGTTGGTGGTGCCGGCCTTGGCCATCGCGCCGAGCGACTTCTCCAGGATGGTGGTGAGGCCGCCGGCCTTGTTGCCGGGGCTCGGATTGGCGTTCATCTCGGCGCCTTCACGTGCGGTGTACTCGTCCCACCAGCGCATCAGGTCGACCAGCTTCTCGCCGACCTCGCGGCTGACCGCGCGGCGCGTCAGCAGGTGCTCGGCGCCGTAGGTCTCCGGCGTCTCCGACAGGATCACGGTGCCACCGTGACGCACGATGAGGTCGCTGGCTGCGCCGAGCGCAGGATTGGCCGATACGCCGGAATAGCCGTCCGAGCCGCCACATTGCAGCGCCACGGTGAGCTCGCTCGCCGGCACCGTCTCGCGCTGGACCTTGTTGGCGTCAGTCAGCGCCTCGCGCACGAAGGCGATGCCGGCTTCGACCGTCTTGCGGGTGCCGCCGACCTCTTGGATATCCATCGCGCGCAGGCGGCCGGCAAGCTTCTGCTCTTCCATCAGGCCGCCGATCTGGTTCACCTCGCAGCCGAGACCGAGCACGATGACGTGGGAGAAATTGACGTGCCGGGCATAGCCGCCGAGGGTGCGGCGGAGCAATGCAAGCGGCTCGTTCTGCGTCATGCCGCAGCCGGTCTTGTGGGTCAGCGCGACCACGCCGTCGACGTTGGGGAAATCGGCGAGCGGATTGTCGCCGGTGAAGGGATTCTTCTTGAAGACGTCGGCGACGAGGCTGGCGACATGCGCGCTGCAATTCACCGAGGTGAGGATGCCGATATAGTTGCGTGTGGCGACGCGGCCGTCCGGACGGCGGATGCCTTCGAAGGTCGCCGGCAGGTCGAAGTTCGGCGTGGGCTTGACGTCGGCGCAATAGGCATAGTCCTTGGCGAAATCACCCATTCCGCAATTCTGCACGTGCACGTGCTGGCCCGGCGCAATCGCTTGCGTGGCAAAGCCGATGATCTGACCGTAGCGCCTGATCGGCTCGCCTTCGGCGATCGGCTTGATCGCGACCTTGTGGCCGGAGGGGATGCGGTCGACCGTGGTCACGCCGTCGGCCACCAATGTTCCCGGCGGCAGGCTCGCGCGCGCGATCACCACACCATCATCGGGATGCAGGCGGATGACGGGGCTGATGGTCATGGCGGGTCTCCTTTGGAGGCGAATAGCGAATGGCGAGTGGCGAATGGAAAAGGGAGTAGCCCTATTCGCTACTCCCCATTCGCCATTCGCGAGTTTCTCAGGCCTTGCCGCCCGATTCCTTGCGGGTGGCGTTCACCTGCATCTTGGCGTAGGTCGTCATCAGGCCGACTTCATTGGACAGCGTCACCAGCTTGAAGCCCATGTTGATCGCGCGCGCCGCGCCTTCGGCGCCGCTGCAATGGATGCCCGGGTTGAGGCCGCGCTTGCCGCACTCCTTGATGATCTTCTCGTAGATCGCGAGAATCTCGGGCTCGCTGCGGTCGAGCTTGGGCTCGAGGCCATAGGAGAAGCCGAGATCGGACGGGCCGATATAGACGCCGTCGATGCCTTCGACGTCGAGGATCGCTTCCATGTTCTCGACGGCGGTCCGCGTCTCCATCATCGGCAGCAGCACGATCTCGTCGTTGGCCGTCTTCTGATAGGAGCCGGCGGTGCCGTACATGCCGGCGCGGATCGGGCCGTTGGAGCGCACGCCCTTGGGCGGATATTTCGAATAGGAGACCAGGTTCCGGGCTTCCTGCGGCGTGTTGACCATCGGGCAGATCACGCCATAGGCGCCGCCGTCGAGCACCTTGCCGATGATGCCGGGCTCATTCCAGGGCACGCGGACCATCGGGGTGACCGGATGCTTGTCCATGGCCTGGAAGCACTGCACCATCGAGAGATAGTCCTGCACGCCATGCTGCATGTCGACCGTGACGCTGTCGAAGCCGCATTGCGCGATCATCTCGGCCGAGAAGCCGGAGGGAATGGCAAGCCACGCGTTGACGACCGCCTTGCCCGACTTCCAGATCTCTTTGACTTTATTGGCCACGTTGCCTTTCCTTCCCTGTTGCTCTCACTTCGCCGCGGATCGGGTTGGGCCGCACTTTGAGCGAAAAAAAGCGTCAATGTCCATGGCTCTCGCCGCGCACGCACGCATATCAGGGTTCATCCCTCCGCGAGGGTATCATCGGTGCTGCCGAGCCCCGCAAGGCTCCGTTCGAGTTCGCCGAGCATCTCCTGCAATTCGGCGAGCTTGCGGGCGCCGAAACGCCGCGTGATCTCGGCATAGATCGCCTCCGACGTCGGCGCGACCGAGGCCATCAGCTTCAGCCCCTCCTTCGAGATCGAGACCATGCTGCGGCGCTGGTCCGCTTTCGCCGTCTTGCGCTCGATCAGGCTGCGCGCCTCGAGGTCGCGCAGGATGCGCGACAGGCTCGGCCCGAGCAGGAACGCGGTGCGCGCGAGTTCCGTGACCTCGACCGCCTCGATCGCCGCCAGTGCGCGCAGGATGCGCCATTGCTGCTCGGTCAGGCCGTGCTCGCGCAGCGAGGGACGAAACTGCCGCATCACAGCTTCCCGGGCCCGCAGCAGCGACATCGGCAGCGAACGCGAGAAATCGCGCATCGGCACCTGGCGCGTAGCAGGCGGGTGACCGTTGACGGGATCGGCGGATTTCTTCGTCATGACGCCCTTTCAAGCCGCAAAACGTTTGCAGTGCAGCAAGCCGAATTTGTGTTTGACGCATTCACTTAACATGTTAAGTATCTCGCGGCACCACGATTTGTAAGATCACAAATGGCGCTTTCCAACGACGATATCCAAGCTTGTGCGAGGCGTCTGCACCAGGCGGAGAAGACCCGCACGCAGATCCGGCAGCTCTCGCAGGACTTCCCGGACATCAGCATCGCGGAGGCCTACGCGATTCAGAAGGCCTGGGTCGACGTCAAGATCGCCGAGGGGCGCATGGTCAAAGGCCACAAGATCGGCCTGACCTCGAAGGCGATGCAGAGCGCGCTTGGCATCGACGAGCCGGATTCCGGCGTGCTGCTCGACGACATGTTCTTCGCCGATGGCGGATTGGTGCCGACCGAGCGCTTCATCGCGACGCGCGTCGAGGCCGAGCTCGCCTTCGTCATGAGCAAGCGCCTTTCTGGGCCCGACTGCACGCTATTCGACGTGCTCAACGCCACCGACTTCGTGGTGCCGGCGCTGGAGATTTTGGATACACGGATCGAGCGCGTCGATCCCAAGACCAAGGCGACGCGAAAGATCTTCGACACCATCGCCGACAATGCGGCGAATGCCGGCATCGTGCTCGGGGGGCGGCCGATCCGCCCGCTGGATGCTGACCTGCGCTGGATCGGAGCGCTGTGCTTCAAGAACGGCCAGCTGGAAGAGACCGGCCTTGCCGCCGGCGTGCTCAACCATCCCGCGACTGCCGTCGCCTGGCTCGCCAACAAGATCGCCCCGCTTGGGCTGGCGCTCGAGCCGGGCCAGGTCGTGCTCGCCGGCTCGTTCATCCGTCCGATCGAGACCCGCAAGGGCGACACAATCCAGGCCGATTATGGCGCCTATGGCTCGGTCAGCTGCTACTTCGCCTGAAGACAGGGAGTGAAACCGCGATGCCGCATTTCACCATCGAATATTCGGCCAATCTCGACGGCCGCCTCGACATCGCCGCGGTGTGCGAGGTCGTGCGCAAGGCAGCTAGCGAGACCGGTATCTTCCCGCTCGGCGGCATCCGCGTTCGTGCCATCCGCTGCGAGCACTATGCGATTGCGGATGCAAAGCAGGATTACGGCTTTCTCGACATGGTGCTGCGCATCGGCGAGGGCCGCGACCTGCCTACCCGCCAGAAGGCCGGCGAGCACGTCTTCCAGGCGCTCTCAAGACATCTCGATCCCGTCTTCGCCGCCAGCAAGTTCGCCCTGTCGTTCGACATGCAGATCAACGACAAGGACACCAGCTGGAAGCGCAACAACATTCACGACGCCCTGAAAGCGGAGACCGCTCATGGATAAGCCCACGCCGAAAGCCGATCTGTTCCAGGCCAACCGTGACCGCCTCGCGCCGCTTTTGAAGACTCTGCGCGCGGACGGCATCGGTCACATGACCGACGGAAAGACCGTCGCCTCGATCTCCGGCGAGACGTTCGAGACCAGGTCGCCGGTCGATGGTGCCGTGCTCGCCAGTGTCGCGCGGGGCAAGGCCGAGGATATCGACGCGGCGGCGACTGCGGCTGCGCTCGCCTTCAAGTCCTGGCGCGACATGGGTCCGGCCATGCGGAAGAAGCTGCTGCATCGGGTGGCCGACGCGATCGAGGACAATGCGGAGGACATCGCGGTACTCGAATGCATCGATACCGGGCAGGCCTATCGCTTCATGGCCAAGACCGCGATCCGCGCCGCCGAGAATTTCCGCTTCTTCGCCGACAAATGCGCAGAAGCTCGCGACGGCCTCAACACGCCGAGCGACGAGCATTGGAACGTCTCGACGCGGGTGCCGATCGGCCCGGTCGGCGTGATCACGCCATGGAATACGCCATTCATGCTCTCGACCTGGAAAATCGCCCCGGCGCTTGCGGCCGGCTGCACGGTCGTGCACAAGCCGGCCGAATGGTCGCCGGTGACGGCCTCCATTCTCGCCAGGCTCGTCAAGGAAGCCGGCGTCCCCGACGGCGTGCTCAACACCGTGCACGGTTTCGGCGAGGAAGCGGGCAAGGCGCTGACCGAGCATCCCGCCATCAAGGCAATCGGCTTCGTCGGCGAGAGCGCGACCGGCTCGGCCATCATGATGCAGGGCGCGCCCACGCTGAAACGCGTGCATTTCGAACTCGGCGGCAAGAATCCGGTGATCGTGTTCGACGATGCCGATCTCGACCGCGCGCTCGATGCCGTCGTGTTCATGATCTACTCGCTCAACGGCGAGCGCTGCACCTCTTCCAGCCGCCTGCTGATCCAGCAGAGCATCGCGAAAGAATTCGTGGAGAAGCTGACGGCGCGGGTGAAGGCGCTCAAGGTCGGCCATCCCCTCGATCCCGCCACCGAGATCGGCCCGCTGATCCACGAGCGGCACTTGGCAAAGGTCTGCTCGTATTTCGACGTGGCGCGCCAGGACGGCGCGACGATCGCGGTCGGCGGCAAGGCCTATGACGGGCCCGGCGGCGGGCATTATGTCGAGCCGACACTGGTGACCGGGGCGCACGGCAAGATGCGGGTGGCGCAGGAGGAGGTGTTCGGGCCGTTCCTCACCGTGCTGCCGTTCCGCGACGAGGCGGACGCGGTCGAGATCGCCAACGACATCCGTTACGGTCTGACCGGCTATGTCTGGACCAATGACATGGGACGCGCGCTGCGCGTTGCCGATGCGCTGGAGGCCGGCATGATCTGGCTGAACTCGGAGAATGTCCGCCACCTGCCGACGCCGTTCGGCGGCATGAAGGCTTCAGGCATCGGGCGCGACGGCGGCGATTATTCGTTCGACTTCTACATGGAAACCAAGCACGTCTCGCTGGCGCGGGGCACGCACAAGATTCAGAAGCTGGGAATTTAGCGGCGGTGTCATTCCGGGGCGGCCCGAAGAGCCGAACCCGGAATCCATCGAGCAGCAGAGTTGGTGGATGAATGGATTCCGGGTTCGTGCTTCGCACGCCCCGGAATGACGAAGCCGAGAGAGGGGAAACGCACATGCCGGTACCGCAACACGTCTTCGAGCCGCCGTTCAACATCATTCGCTCGAGCCACGTCGTGCTCGACGTCACCGATTTGAAGCTGAGCCGCGAGTTCTACGAAAGCATGGTCGGCCTGCATGTCGAGGACGCGGACGACGAGGTCGTGTACCTGCGCGCGGCCGAGGAGCACCAGCATCACTCCCTGGTGCTACGGAAAGCCGCCGCGCCGGCTTGCGCCCGGCTCGGCTTCAAGGTCGGCAACGACAAAGATCTCGACAAGGCCGCCGCGTTCCTGTCCGAGAACGGCCTCGCCTACGCCTTCGTCGACCAGCCGTTCCAGGGCCGCACGCTGCAATTCACCGATCCCTTCGGCTTTAGAATCGAGCTCTACGCGGCGATGGAGCGGCGGCCGCATCTCTTGCGCCGCTACGACCTCTATCGGGGCTGCCACCCGCAGCGGCTCGACCATTTCAACGTCTTCGCCGCCGAAGTGCAGGACACCATGGAATTCTACGCCCGGCTCGGCTTTCGCCTCACCGAATATGCCGAGGAGGACGGGCCGGACGGGCGCATCGCCGCGGCCTGGATGCATCGCAAGGGCAATGTCCACGATTTCGCCATCACCAACGGCAAGGGTCCGCGGCTGCACCATTTCGCCTATTGGACGCCGACGGCGATGAACATCATCCATCTCTGCGACGTCATGGCTTCGCAGGGCTTCGTGAAGAACATCGAACGCGGTCCGGGACGCCACGGCATCTCGAACGCGTTCTTCCTCTATGTGCGCGATCCCGACGGACACCGCCTCGAGCTCTACACCAGCGATTATTTCACCGGGGACCACGACCACGAGCCGCTGCGCTGGTCGCTGCGCGATCCGCGCCGTCAGACGCTGTGGGGCGCCCCTGCCCCGCGTTCCTGGTTCGAGCAGGGCTCGCCGTTCACGGGGCAGGCCGTGCGCGAGCCGAAATTCGTGGCCGATGTGCTGGTGGCGGATTGATGAAGCTGCCTCGTCTCGCCACCTATTCCGTCAAGGGTGATGTCAGCTATGGCGCCGTCCTGGAGGGCGGCATCGTCAATCTCTCCGCGCGTCACGCCAGAGACTATCCCACGCTGCGCGAGGTGATCGCTGCGGGCAAGCTGATCAGCTTTGCCGAAGAGGCCGCCGGCCGCAAACCGGATCACGCGCTCACTGAGATCACCTGGCTGCCGCCGGTCCCGGCGCCGGAGAAGATCATCTGCATCGGCGTCAACTATCCCGACCGCAATGCCGAGTACAAGGACGGCCAGGAGGCGCCGAAATATCCGAGCATGTTCATGCGCTCGCCCCGCTCCTTCGTCGGCCACGACACGCCGCTGGTGCGCCCGCGCGCCTCCGCGCAGCTCGATTATGAGGGCGAGATCGTGCTGGTGATCGGCAAGCCAGGCCGGCATATCCCCGAAAGCACAGCGCTCGATCACATCGCGGCTCTGACACTGTGCAACGAGGGCTCGGTGCGCGACTGGCTGCGCCACGCCAAGTTCAACGTGACGCAAGGCAAGAACTTCGATTCCAGCGGCAGCCTCGGCCCGTGGCTCGTGCCCTACACGCGGGAATCGCAGGTCGCCGACATCAGGCTCACCACGCATGTCAACGGCGAGCTCAGACAGGATGATCGCACCAGCCGGCTGATGTTTTCGTTCCGCTATCTCCTGAACTATATCTCGACCTTCGCAACCCTCGTCCCCGGCGATATCATCGTCACGGGCACGCCGACCGGCGCGGGTGCGCGGTTCGATCCGCCGCGATATCTGAAGCCCGGCGACATCGTCGAGGTCGAGGCCGAGGGGATCGGACGCTTGCGCAACGGCGTGGTCGACGAAGCCTGAACAACAAGCGAAATGGAATAGCCAAATGACCAGCCTCACCGGCGGCGAAGCGATCGTAAGCGGGCTTGTCGCCCACGGCGTCGACACCGTGTTCGGCCTGCCCGGCGCGCAGGTCTACGGCCTGTTCGACGCCTTCCACCAGGCCCAGCTCAAGGTGATCGGCGCGCGGCACGAGCAGGCCTGCGGCTACATGGCATTCGGCTATGCGCGCTCCAGCGGCCGGCCCGGCGTGTTCAGCGTGGTACCCGGCCCGGGCGTGCTCAATGCCAGCGCGGCGCTGCTCACCGCGTTCGGCTGCAACGAGCCGGTGCTGTGCGTCACCGGCCAGGTGCCGACTTCGTTCCTGGGCAAGGGTCGCGGCCATCTGCATGAGATGCCGGACCAGCTCGCAACCTTGCGCACCTATGTGAAATGGGCCGAGCGCATCGAATATCCCGGCAATGCGCCGACGATCGTGGCACGCGCGTTCCAGGAGATGATGTCGGGACGGCGCGGCCCCGCCTCGGTCGAGATGCCCTGGGACGTCTTCACGCAGCGCGCGGCAACAGTGCCTGCGCAGGTGCTGGAGCCGCTGCCGGCGCCGCAGCCCGATCCTGATATGATCAAGCAGGCCGCCGCGCTCATCAGGACCAGCAAGGCGCCGATGATCTTCGTCGGCAGCGGCGCGATCGAAGCGGGTGAGGAGATCCTCGAACTCGCCGAGATGATCGATGCGCCCGTGGTCGCCTTCCGTAGCGGCCGCGGCATCGTCTCCAATGCGCACGAGCTCGGGCTCACCATGGCCGCGGCCTACAGGCTGTGGCCGAACACCGATCTCATGATCGGCATCGGCACGCGGCTGGAGCTGCCGACCATGTCGCGCTGGCCGTATCGGCCCGCTGGCCTGAAGTGCATCCGCATCGACATCGATCCGGTCGAGATGCGGCGGTTCTCGTCCGACACTGCGATCGTCGCCGACGCCAGGGCCGCGACCCGCGATCTCGCTGCCGCCGTGGGCAAGGCCGGCTACAGCAAGACCTCCGGACGGCGCGCCACGATCCGCGAGGCCACCGCGGCCGCGCAAGCCGAGATCCAGCGGGTCCAGCCGCAGATGGCCTATCTCAACATCCTGCGCGAGGTACTGCCGGCGAACGCGATCGTCACCGACGAACTATCGCAGGTCGGCTTCGCTTCCTGGTACGGCTTTCCGGTGTACCAGCCGCGCACCTTCATCACCTCGGGCTACCAGGGCACGCTCGGCTCGGGCTTTCCGACCGCGCTCGGCGCCAAGGTCGCCAATCCCGACAAGCCGGTGGTGGCCATCACCGGGGACGGCGGCTTCATGTTCGGCGTGCAGGAGCTCGCCACCGCCGTGCAGTTCAACATCGGTGTGGTGACGCTGGTGTTCAACAACAACGCCTATGGCAATGTCCGCCGCGACCAGCGCCAGCATTTCGATGGCCGCGTGGTGGCGTCCGACCTCGTCAATCCGGATTTCGTCAAGCTCGCGGAGTCCTTTGGCGTCGCCGCGGCGCGCGTTACCGCGCCGGAGCAGTTCAAGGCGGCGATGGAGAAGGCGCTCGGCCACGGCGGGCCGGTGCTGATTTCAGTCGAGGTGCCCAGGGATTCCGAAGTCAGCCCGTGGGCTTTCATTCACCCGCCGAAGCCTTGAGGCCGGACGCTCCCTGCAGCCGCGCGGCTGCAATCACCAGCAGACCGGTGCCTGCGACCGACCAGCAGGCGACCGGCGCCCAGTGCAGCAGCGGCGCGTATTCCGGCATCTTCTGCAGGCCGCCCGCAACCGCCGCCATCCGCGCGAAGGTGCCGAGGGCGAGCGCGGAGAAGACGAGGCCCGTGACCTTGCCTTCAGCGCCGGTCGAGCCGATCGCGAGCGCAGCCGAGACCGCGCTCATCAGCATGCAACCCCACGCGGCTCCGGCGAGAAATTGCGCGGCGATCAGCATGTTGAGATTGCCGGCGAACTCGGCCGCCGCAATCGCCACCGCACCGAACAAGCCCGCGGCGCCCATCACGACGAGGCCGCCGCGATGCTTGACGACGAGGCTTGCCGGAAACATCGCGATGTTGAAGCCGATCCAGAACACCGGCATCAGCCATTGCAGGTCGCCGGGAGCTGCAAAGCGCAGATAGAACGGCGCGCTGTTCATGGCAAAGTGCAGCTGGTAGCCGAGTGCGAGCGCGACCATCGCGACGATGAAGGCGATCGGGACGAGACCGAGCGGCTCTGCCGCTTCGTCCGGTGTGGGCGGAACGGTGTCGCGCGCCACGTCATGCTCGATCCTGGACAGCCCGAGCGCGGTCAGGAGCAGCACCACGCTGGAGATCACGAACGGCAACCGCGCATCGTGCTCGCGCAGCACCACGCCGAGATAGGGCGAGAGCGCGCCGGCGACGCCGTAGCCGAGCATGGCGAGCGCTGCCAGGAACGGCACCTGCGGCTTGGCGCGGTACTTGCCGAGCAAGGTCAGCGGCGGCGCCCGCAGCGCAGAGGACGTGATCGACCAGATCACGATCAGCGCGATGAACCAGCCCTGTGCCGCCGCGCCGGCTCCGGCCACGAAGGGCAGCGCGACGAAGGCGCCGCAGGAGATCGCAGCCACGACACCGACGAACAGGCCGAGCCTGCCGACATAGGGCGCGAGCTTGTCGGCGGCGATTCCCATCGCGGTGTCGGCAATGGTGAAGATCGCCTGGTCCAGCATCAGGATGAGGATCACGGCGGACGGCGCGATGCCGACCTCGGCGGCGAGCTTTGGCAGGTAGACGACGTAGGTCGTCCAGCCCAGCGTGAACACCAATTGCAGGCCTGCGAGATAAAGCCCCGTGCGGTTCGCAATGCCCATGCCAGCCGAGCTCTGTGTGGTCGTCATGTCGCCGCCTCCCCGCCCCGAGCTTAGACGAGCCAAGCTTAGACGAGCCAAGCTTAGACGAGCCAAGGCTGCGAGGAAACGCGTCAGCGCGTTCTGCGGAAGGTCAGATTGATCCGCTTCCGCCCCAGCAGCGGATGCTCGCCGTCGGCGAGCGGCGCGACGCCGTGATAGGCGAGCCTGCTGGTCCCGCCCCAGACCACGACGTCGCCATGGACGAGCCGGAAGCGGCGCGGCTTGTCGCTGCGTGCGAGGCCGCCGAACAGGAAGGTCGCGGGCAGGCCGAGCGAGACCGAGACGATCGGCGCGGAATAATCCAGCTCGTCCTTGTCCTGATGCAGCGACAGCCGCGTGCCTGGCTCGTAGCAATTGACGAGGCAGGCATCGGGGGCAAAGCCTCCAAAGCCGACCTGCTCCGCGGCGCGGCGGGCGAGATCACGGAGCAGCGGCGGCATCGCCGGCCATGGCGCACCGGTGCGCGGATCGATGGGGTCGTAGCGATAGCCGGTGTGATCGGTGATCCAGCCGCGCTCGCCGCAATTGGTCATCGCCACCGACATCAGATGGCCGCCCGGCGTCGTCATCCGCCGGAACGGCGATTGCGCCACGATGGCGCGCACGGCGTCGATCAGCCCGCTCTCGATCGGCTTGACGAAGCCGCGCAGCAGCACGGCCCCATCGGCGATGTTTTCGCGCGACGGTTGGGCTTCTGCGACGCTATCGAACAAATCAGCCGTCAACGGCTCCGCTCATTTGGCATCGTGAAAAATCACACCCAGCGTGTGGCGCTGGCCGGACCTGATCCGGCTGACGCCGTGGCGGAGATTAACGCGGTAGGTGCCGCGTGTCCCCTGCACCGGACGATGATGCACAGCGAAGGCGACCGCATCGCCCTGTGCCAGCGGCACCACCTCGGCGCGGGACTGCATGCGCGGGCGCTGCTCGGTCAGCACGAACTCGCCACCGGTGAAGTCGCGTCCGGGCTCGGAGAGCAGGATCGCGACCTGGAGCGGGAACACGTGCTCGCCATAGAGGTCCTGGTGCAGGCAATTGTAATCACCGGCCTCATATTGCAGCAGCAGGGGCGTCGGCCGCGCCTGCCCGGCATCGTGGCAGCGCTTCAGGAACGCCGCGTGTGCGGCGGGATAGCGGATGTCGATCCCCATCGCCTCGTTCCAGCGATTGGCGACGGCTTGAAGATGCGCGTAGAGCGCCGGGCGCAGCTGCGCGATCAGATCGGGCAGCGGATAGGCGAAGTACTTGTACTCGCCGCGGCCGAAGCCGTGGCGGCCCATCACGATGCGGCTGCGGAAGTGCGCATCGTCCGGGTAGAGCGCGGCGATGGCGCGGCATTGGTCAGGCGTCAGCAGGTTCTTCAGGACGGCGCAGCCCTGGGTGTCGAGCTCGGCGGTGATCTGCGGCCAGTCGAGGGCGTCGACATGGTCGGCGAGGTTGGGAACGGAGTCTGGTGCGGAAACGCGTTTCGCGATGGCCATAGCAATCATCCCATTCACATCCGTCATTCCGGGGCGCGACGAAGTCGCGAGCCCGGAATCCATAACCACGATCGGGAGTATGGATTCCGGGCTCGCGCCCAAGTGGGCGCGCCCCGGAATGACGGGAGTGGGTGTCGCAGATCCCGGGCGCCACAACCACCCGATTTCCGATGATCGTCTCCACCGTCATTGCGAGGAGCCCTTGCGACGAAGCAATCCAGACTGGTTCCGCGGAGACCCTGGATTGCTTCGCTTCGCTCGCCGACGCGGAGAGAGATCAGCCCCTCACCGGCAGTTTCGTAGGGTGGGCAAAGGCGCTCTTGCGCCGTGCCCACGTCTTCGCAATACGTGGGCACGCTTCGCTTTGCCCACCCTACAAGGCCGTCGCTTGTGGCGCGAGTTACCCCCTCACCGGCAACGTCGCCACGTCGTAGCCGTGCCTGATCGTTCGCTTCAGCACGGGGTCTTCCAGCTCGAAGTCGAAGCGGTCGGCCGGGCGGATGCCGCCCTTGGCGGCGAACGTGCCGCCGAACATGGCGCAGCCGTCGGGAAACTTGCCACCGTCAAAGCCGCGCGCGATGAGGTCGGCGACCGGCAGCATCGCATCCAACGTGCCCTCCTGGTAGAGCACGCGCTCGCCTTTGATGGTGGCGTAGGAGCGCAGGATCATCTTGTCCCAATGACCGATGACGTCCTCGAACTCCCACAGCGTCGAGGCGATCGGCTTGTCGCACATCTGCTTGGAGACCGTGACGCTGTAGGCCTCGACCTTGCGGTCGGTGTGATCGGAGCCGCAGCCGACGAAGATGCGGCCCTGCCAGCCGATGAGCACGAATTCGACCTCGCCGGAGGAATCGCCACCGGTGCATTCGATGCTGTCCTCCTGGGTCAGTCGCCGCGCCGAGGCGCGATAATAGATCGGCGTCGAGGCCGGGCGGGCGATGCCCATCTCCTCCAGCTCTTTGATGTGCTTGTCGCGCGCGACCGTATCGCGGCCGGTCCAGCCGGCAATGACCAGCTGGTCGATCGGCAGCGTCAGCGGCGTGGTGGTGTCCTTGGCGTCGATGGTGAAAGTCAGGTCAAACACGAATGACGGCCTCCATGCCGGCAGCAAGCTCGAAGATGCGATGGTCGGAGCCGCCTGCGCCCGCCAGCATCAGGCCGACGGGAACGTCGCCCGCGCGATGACAGGGCAGCGAGATGGCGCAACCGTCGATCAGGTTGATCAGGCTGCAATTGCGCAACGCGCGGATGTTCTCGCGGGCGAACGCCTGATCGTCGGCGAGGTCTGCGATCTTCGGCGGTGTGTTGGGCGTGGTCGGCAGCACCAGGGCGTCATAGGGCGCGATGCGCGCATTGACGCGCGCGATCAGCGAGCGGCGTTCGTTGAGCAGGTCGATGTAATCGGCCGCGCTCTGCGCCTCGCCGCGCATGATGCGAACGAAGACGCGGGGATCGTAGACGTCGCCCTTGGCCGTGATGAGATAGCGGTGCCAGGCATAGCTTTCGGACGCGGCAAAGCCGCCCTTGGCATTCATCGGGCCGACGTCGTGGAACTCCGCCATCTCGATACGCTCGATGATGGCGCCGTGATCGGACAGCGTCTTCAGCGCGCGCTCGAAGGTGTTGGCCACCTCTGCGTCGAGGTCGTCGAGCGCGATCGCGGTGGGCACCGCGAGGCGCATGCCCTGGATCGGCCGCGGCCTCAAGGCGATGATCGGCTCGCCCGCGAGCACGGCATCGAGTATGGCACAGCAGCTGACCGATCGTGCCAGCGGCCCGATGCTGTCGAGCGAGAACGACAGCGGCACCGAGCCGTCGAGCGGCACGCGGCGCTGCGTCGGCTTGTAGCCGACGATGCCGTTGAAGGCGGCCGGAATCCGGCAGGAGCCGCCGGTGTCGGTGCCGAGCGCGCCATGCGCCATGCCGTCGAGCACGGACACCGCCGCGCCGGCGGACGAGCCGCCGGGCACGTGGCCTTCGGATCGGTTCCAGGCCCCCTTCGGCGTGCCATAATGCGGATTGATGCCGATGCCGGAATAGGCGAACTCGGTCATGTTGGTGCGGCCGATCACGACGAAGCCTGCCTTGCGCAGCCGCGCCACCGTCGCGGCATCGTGCTCGGCCGGGGCTGAGTCATCGAGCGCGCGCGAGCCGGCGCGCGTCACCTGGCCCTTGATGTCGAACAGATCCTTGATCGAGATCGGGATGCCGGCATAGCGCGACGGCGCCGCCTTGGCCTTGCGCAAGCCATCCATCGCATCGGCGGCCGCGAGCGCGGCGTCCTTGTCGACATGGATGAAGGCGCGCTGGCCCTCGCCGGCGGGGTCGGCGATCCTGGCGAGGCAGGCCTCGACCAACTTGCGGGAGGTGGTGCGGCCGCTTTCGAGGTCTTCGGCGAGCTGCGCCAGTGTCGGAAAATCGGGCATGTCTGTCTCACGGAATATTTCGCGCGCAATCTATAGCGCTGGCTCAGCTCGACACAAGCATTGTGCGCATGATGGCATGCATGCGCATTGCTGGACCGTTGACGCGCCATGGTCGATTGTCGCATCAAGTTTGAACCGGCGGGCGCGAGGCCTGTCTCTTGGGAGGAGCCGCCCACATGGCCGAACCGCAGCGCGCGCGACCGAAACCGACGCCGGAGACCCAGCATTTCTGGGACGGCACCAAGGCCGGCGAATTGCGCCTGCAGCGCTGCGATGCCTGCGCCCATGTCTACTTCCCGCCGCGCCCGTTCTGCCCGTCCTGCGCCTCGCGCAAGGTCAGCATCTTCAAGGCGAGCGGCAAGGGCTTCCTCTACAGCTACGTGATCAACCATCGTCCCGCCGCGCCGGGCTTCACGCCGCCTTACGCCATCGCGGTGGTCGAGCTGGACGAGGGCCCGCGGATGATGAGCAACATCATCGACTGCCCGCAGACCCCCGAGGCGCTCGAACTCGACATGAAGCTCGAGGTCGCCTTCCAGGAGCTCGACGACAAGATCACCCTCCCCGTCTTCCGCCCGGCGAAGGGGTAGACCATGCGCAAGAACCAGGTTGCCGTCGTCGGCGCAGCCGAGACCACCGAGCTCGGTGTCATCCCCAATGCCTCGCAGCTCCAGCTGCACGCGGATGCCGCGCTCAACGCCATTGCCGACGCCGGGCTGAAGCTGTCCGACATCGACGGCTTTGCCACCGCGGTCGAAACGCCGCAGCAGGTCTGCCACTATCTCGGCATCAAGCCGACCTGGGTGGACGGCACCTCGGTCGGCGGCTGTTCCTTCATGCTGCATGTCCGCCACGCGGCGGCGGCGATCGAGGCGGGTCTCTGCAAGACGGTGCTGATCACCCATGCCGAGAGCGGCAAGTCGATGATCGGCAAATTGCCGCGCTCGACACCGGCCGACAGCCTCAACGGCCAGTTCGAGGCGCCTTTCGGCGTCTACGGCCCGCCCAGCATGTTCCCGATCCCCGTGCTGCGCTTCATGAAGACCTACGGCATCACCCACGAGCAGCTCGCTTCAGTGGCGGTGGTGCAGCGGGAATGGGCGACGAAGAATCCGCGCGCGATGATGAAGGAGCCGATCACGGTCGCCGACGTCCTCAACTCGCGCATGATCGCCTATCCGTTCCGGCTTCTGCAGTGTTGCCTCGTCACTGACGGCGGCGGCGCGCTGATCCTGACCTCGGCCGACCGCGCCAGGGATTTTCCGCGCAAGCCGGTCTACATCATGGGCACCGGCGAGAGCGTCGAGACGCCGATGGTCAGCCAGATGGAGACGTTCAACTCCTCGCGTGCGTTCAAGACCGCCGGGCCGCTGGCGTTCAAGGAAGCCGGCATCGCCCACGGCGACGTCGACCATCTCATGATCTACGACGCGTTCGCGCATCTGCCGCTGTTCGGCCTCGGCGATCTCGGCTTCATGCCCTATGAGGAGACCGGCCAGTTCATCGCCGACGGCAACACGCGTCCCGGCGGGAAACTGCCGCTCAACACCAATGGCGGCGGCCTGTCCTACATGCATTCGGGCATGTACGGCATGTACGCGCTGCAGGAGAGCGTGCGCCAGATGCGCGGCATCGCGCCGGCACAGGTGCCGAACGCGAAGATTTCGGTGTGCCATGGTGTCGGCGGCATGTTCGCCGCGAGTGGCACGATCGTGTTTACGAACGAGAGGTAATGCGCCGCTCGCCTCTCCCTCTCCCCGTTCTTACGGGGAGAGGGTTGGGGTGAGGGGCCTCTCTCCACGGATGAGATGGCCGCGAGACCTGTACCCCCTCACCCGGATCGCATCTTCGATGCGATCCGACCTCTCCCCGCAAGCGGGGCGAGGTAAGAAACGCCGGAACGCATAGCGGAGAACCCACATGAGCAAATCACTGCAAGACAAGGTCATCATCGTCACCGGCGCAGGCCGTGGCATCGGGCGCGAGATTGCGCTTCTGTGCGCCGCCGAGGGCGCCAAGGTCGTCGTCAACGATCCCGGCGGAGCCGCCGACGGCGCCGGCGCGAACGCGGCGCCCGCCGAGGAGGTGGTCGAGGAGATCAAGAAGCGCGGCGGCACGGCGGTCGCCAATTTCGAGAGCGTCGCGGAAGCGATCCCCGCCAGCAAGATCGTGAAGACCGCGACCGATCATTTCGGCCGGCTCGACGGCGTCGTCAACAATGCCGGCATCCTGCGCGACATGATCTTCCACAAGATGAGCGTGGAAGCGTTCGAAGCCGTCATCAAGGTGCATCTGATGGGCTCGTTCTACGTCAGCCACGCCGCGGCGCGCATCTTCCGCGAGCAGGAGTCGGGCTCGTTCGTGCACTTCACCTCGACCTCCGGCCTGATCGGCAATTTCGGACAAGCCAATTACGCGGCGGCCAAGCTCGGCATCGTCGGGCTGTCGAAGTCGATCGCGCTCGACATGGGCCGCTTCAACGTCCGCTCCAACTGCGTCTCGCCGTTCGCCTGGACCCGCATGATCGGCACCATCCCGACCGAGACCGACGCCGAGAAGGCGCGCGTCGAGAAGATCAAGCAGATGGGCCCGGAGAAGATCGCGCCGCTCTGCGGCTACCTGCTCGGCGATTCCGCCAAGGACGTCACCGGCCAGATCTTTGGCGTGCGCATGAACGAGATCTTCCTGTTCAGCCAGAACCGTCCGATCCGCTCGGTGCAGCGGAGCGAAGGCTGGACTCCGCAGTCGATCGCGGAACACGGCATGCCGGCGCTGAAGGGCTCGTTCTACAAGCTCGATCGTTCGGCCGACATCTTCACCTGGGATCCGGTGTGAGATTGCGCGAATAGGGAGTGGCGAATGGCGAATAGGGTTTCTATTCGCTACTCGCCATTCGCAATTCGCCCTACCCCGTATTCCGCAAGCCCGCCGAAATCCCGTTGATCGTCAGCTGGATCCCGCGCAGCACCTGCTCGTCGGGGTTCTGCGCGCGGTGCTCTCTCAAGAGCTCGACCTGCACGTGGTTGAGCGGATCGAGATAGGGGAAGCGGTGGCGCACGGAGCGCTCCAGCAGCGGGTTGCCCTGGAGCAGCCGGTCCTGGCCCATGATGTCGAGCAGCGTCTCGATGCAGGAATGCCATTCGCGGCGGATGCGGCCAAAGATTTTTTCGCGCAAGGCTTCGTCCGGCACCAGTTCGGCATAGCGCGAGGCGATCGCGATCGAGCTCTTGGCCAGCACCATGTCCATGTTCGACAGCAGCATGCGGAAGAACGGCCATTCCTGGTAGAGCTCTTTCAGGAACGGCATGCCCTGCTCTGGATGCTCCGCGATCCACTGCTCGACCGCGCTGCCGAAGCCGTACCAGCCCGGCAGCATCAGGCGACATTGCGCCCACGAGAACACCCAGGGAATCGCGCGCAGATCCTCGATCGCGCGGGTCTTCTTGCGCGAAGCCGGACGGCTGCCGATGTTGAGCGTGGCGATCTCGTTGATGACGGTGGACGACCAGAAGTACTCGACGAAGCCTTCGGTCTCGTAGACGAGGCCGCGATAGGCCTTGAAGGCGAGGTTCGAGAGTTCGTCCATCGCGGTCAGATATTCGCGGCGCGGCGCGCTCTGGCGCGGATGCAGCAGACTTGCCTCCAGCGTCGCCGCGGCGAGGATTTCCAGATTGTTGCGGCCGACCTCGGTGTTGGAATATTTCGACGAGATGATCTCGCCCTGCTCGGTGATGCGGATCTGGCCGTTCACCGCGCCGCCGGGCTGCGCGATGATGGCGTCATAGCTCGGCCCGCCGCCGCGCCCCACGGAGCCGCCGCGGCCGTGGAACAGACGTAAGCGCACGTGGTGCCGCTCGAACACTTCGACGAGGCCGATCTCGGCCTTGTAGAGCTCCCAGCCCGAGGTGACGAAGCCGCCGTCCTTGTTGCTGTCGGAGTACCCAAGCATGACCTCCTGCACGCTGCCGCGGCTGTCGACGAGCCGGCGGTAATCGTGCAACGACAGCATGCGGTCCATGATGCTGCTCGAAGCCTGCAAATCCTCGATGGTCTCGAACAGCGGCACGATGTTGATGGCGCTGCGGCCGGAGGGATGGACGAGGCCGACCTCCTTCAGGAGCACGGCGACCTCGAGCATGTCCGACATGCCCTTGCACATCGAGATGATGCATTGAGGAATGGCGTCCGAGCCGAATTTCGCATGCGCTTCCGCGGCGGCATGGAACACGTTGAGCTCGCCCATCGTCTCGTCGCTGTATTTGACGAAGGGCGAGACCAGCGCGCGCGTCGAGCGCAATTCGTTGGTCAGCAGCGAGATGCGAGCGTCCTCGCCAAGCGCGAGATAGGACATGCCGGGATTGGCGGCGTCGATCAACTCGGCGATGGTGCGCTCGTGGACGGCCGAGTTCTGGCGAATGTCGAGCCGGGCCAGGTGAAAGCCGAAGCAATCCACCGCGCGGCGCAAGAGCCGCAGCCGGCCGCGCGCGATGACGCGGGCGTTGTTGGAGATCAGCGAGCGATGCAGCACGTCGAGATCGGCCAGCAGCTCCCTGACGCTCTCGTAAGGCGCCGCTTTGCCGACAGGCCGGCGCGTGATCTCGACTTCGAGCTTTTCAGCCGTCGCGGTGAGACGGGCATAGATGCCTGATACCGCGAGGCGATAGGGCTCGCCGCTCCGGTGCGGCGAGGTGTCCGGCGAACGCTCCGCAAGCGTGCGCAGCTCCTCGGAGACGTCGGCGAGATGGGCTGCGATCGACAGCTCCGCGCCGAGCACGTGCAGCTCGTTGAGATAGAACTGCATCACCCGGCTCGACTGCAGCCGCAGCGTGCCGCGCATCACGTCGGCGGTGACGAAGGGATTGCCGTCGCGGTCGCCGCCGATCCAGCTGCCCATGCGCAGGAACGAGGCAAGCTCGCCGGCCGCCTGCTCGCCGCTCTCCTCCAGCCGATCCTCCAGCGCGTTGATGAGCCGCGGCACCTCGCGCAGGAAGGTGTAGTCGTAGAACGACAGGCCGTTGGCGACCTCATCCAGCACGGTGAGCTTGGTCCGGCGCAAGAGGTTGGTCTGCCACAGCGTCAGCACCTCGCGACGGAGCTGCTCGTCGCTGGCAGCCGCCTCCTCCGCGGTCAGTGCAACCCGCTCGCGGCGATCGAGCAGGGCTGCAATCTCCATCTCGCGGTCCATGGTGCTCTTGCGGCGGACCTCGGTCGGATGCGCGGTCAGCACCGGGCTGACCAGCGCGGTCTTGAAGAAGGTGCGGAGCTGGTCGGGACCAATGCCCGCCGCCTTGGCGTGCGCCAGTGTCTCCGCCAGCACGCCGGAGCCGCCATTCTTGGCCGCCGCGCGCGCGCGCATCTGACGGATGTTGTTCTGGTCCTCGGCGATGTTGGCAAGGTGCGAGAAATAGCTGAAGGCGCGGACGATGCGCACCGTCTCGGAGGTCGACATGCTGTCGAGGATCTGCTCGAGCTCGCGGCGGGCGAGTCGGTCCTCGTCGCGGTGGAACCGGATCGAGGTCTGCCTGATACGCTCGACCAGGTCGAACACATCAGGACCCTCCTGATCGCGCACGGTGTCGCCGAGAATGCGCCCGAGCAGGCGGATGTCGTCCCGCAACCGCGCATCGGCCTCCATCGCCTGGACATCCTCAGGGCGGTTGGGACGATGCTCAGTGGCGTCGGATGATACGGTCTGGAGGGACATGGCTCGCTCCCCTGCTCGCGCCTTTGGCGGCCCGGTCCGGAGGAGTGTGCGATATTTTTCTACCGCAGTGCAAGATGAACTTGATGGCGGCGCGGCAGGGCCGGGGTGATGATCGCGTGTCCCGGACAAGCAGCAACGCCGCAAGCGTTGTTGCGCCGAGCCGGGATCCAAGAGCCGCAGGGCACATTGCTGCAATATGGGCCCCGGCTCTGCAGCGCATCGCTGAAGAAGCGCTGCGCTGCGTCCGGGGCACGAGATGAGCTAGTTCTGGAAATAAAAACGCCTCCGCGGTCTCGCGGCGTGGTCCGCCCGAAGTTTTGCTGTCCGTTTCGCCCTCAGCGAGAAGCAAGGGCGCAGGGAAGGCCGGGCGCCGGCTGGCACCCAGGTCCGCACGCGAAAAACGCACGCGGGGTGACCACAGGTGATGCCGGACATCCCGGCCTTCCCTGCGCAATGGTTTTACGGCTTATGGCGCGCTCTCCCCGGGGAGCGATGCACTATTGCCCCCGTCGCCTTGCGGATAATCGATGCGCGCACCCGGTCGGGCCGCTTCACCACCGCAAGCCTTGACGCACAGACCCCGGGCGTCAGGACCACACGCTTTTGCCGTCCGCGGACGTCCCTCCCCAGACAGTCGGAAGCTCGCGCGTGCTCGCCCCAATGCCGAAAAGAAACGCTGTGACCGCGCCGTGTCGTACCGCGGATCGCGACGGCTCACGGGCCTCAGCCCGCCCTGCCACCCCGTCACGCGCCGGCGCTGCCGCGTCCATCGCATCCCGGCCTACGTATCGTGACGATCGCGAAACGTCCCTTTGACGGGCTGGGATGCGCTACGGTTTAACCGAAACAACGAATTCGGTCAATCAGAATATTTTGCGCTCCCGCCCCTTGACCTGCATTTGGCGTGTTTTGCCCGACGGGCAGCGCGAGGGATTGGGGCGCAGACAACGAGCCATGGCGCTGAAAAATAGGCTCCGCTATCTCGAAATGCGTAGGATGGGTAGAGCGCTGCGAAACCCATCACGTTGCGTCATCGGCGGACAGGTTGATGGGTTTCGCTGACGCTCTACCCATTCCACGAGCTTGCTCGGGCTACAAGCGGACGCCGCGCACTTGGCTGAATGGCACCAGAACTGTAGATTGAACTGCCGCGAAACAAGCAAAACGGCAAGGTCGTTCATATTCGGAGCAGTTCGACTAAATGGCGCGCCCCTTCTTGATCGTCTTCGATTGGATTTGGCTCGCCCCCATTTTCGTGACAATGGTGGGCGGAGTATCTGCTCTGCGGACGCAAGGCCCACCATGGATCATCCACCTGTGCGTCTTTGGATGTTTGCTCGCAGCGTTGCCAGCGTTCATTGGTCTATGGAGCACAATAGATTCGGACGCCGCGGGTGAGCCGACAAACGCATTCACGGCGCTGCATTACCTCATTGTGATGGTGGGGTGTGGCCTTGCATACTCAATCTTTGCCTTGATGCTTTTCTTGAAGAGAAGGCGAATAGCCTGAGCATGGCAATCGGCGAACAGATGATGGGTTTCGCTGCGCTCTACCCATCCTACGAGCTACCGCAGTGCAAGATGAACTTGGTGGCGGCGCGGCAGGGCCGGGCTCATGATCGCGTGTCCCCAAGCAGCAACGCCGCAAGCGTTGCTGCGCCGAGCCGGGATCCAGAAGCCGCAGAGCACAACGCCCGCAATATGGGCCCCGGCTCAGCAGCGCACCACGCCGCGAAGACGCGTCGCGCTGCGCTGCGTCCGGGGCACGGAAGCTTTCTCTTTGTCTTTCATAGAACATGCCTCCGCGGTCTCGCGGCGTGGTCCGCCCGAAGTTTTGCTGTCCGTTTCGCCCTCAGCGAGAAGCAAGGGCGCAGGGAAGACCGGGCGCCGGCTGGCACCCAGGGTCCGCACGCGAAAAACGCAGGCGGGGTGACCACAGGTGATGCCGGACATCCCGGCCTTCCCTGCGCAATGGTGTTACGGCTTATGGCGCGCTCTCCCCGGGGAGCGATGCACTATTGCCCCCGTCGCCTCGCGGCTGATCGATACGCGCACCCGGTCGGGCCGCTGCACCACCGCAAGCCTTGACGCACAGACCCCGGGCGTCAGGACCACACGCTTTTGCCGTCCGCGGACGTCCCTCCCCGGACAGTCGGAAGCTCGCGCGTGCTCGCCCCCGATGCCGAAAAGAAACGCTGTGACCGCACCGTGTCGTGCCGCGGATCGTGATGGCTCACGGGCCTCAGCCCGCCCTGCCACCCCGTCCCGCGCCGGCGCTGCCGCGTCCATCGCATCCCGGCCTACGTATCGTGACGATCGCGAAACGTCCCTTTGACGAGCCGGGATGTGCTGCGGTTTACCCGAAACAGCGAATTCGGTCAATCAGAATATTTGCACTCCCGCCACTTGACCTGCATTGGCGTGTTTTGCCCGTCGGGCAACGCGAGGCATGGTGTGCGCCGCATCGCCTGGCCGCGTCCCGCCGCAGCCAAAGGCGCCCCCGGCGTCTGCTTTGCCACCGACAGCCAGCGTAACAAACGAATGGAGGTTCGTCGCCGAAGGGTCAAAGAGCTGACGTCTCGACCATGTCCAATTCCAGCGCTTGCTACCGCCAGAAAGCAAGATGACAACTTGCGGCGATGGTGGCAGAATGATGACAGACGTGGTTTGAAGACTTGGCGACCAAGAACAACGAAGAGAATAGTTCGCCGCGGTCACGTTGTCCAAGGGAGGAGATGGCTCATGAAACGCATGTTTCTGGGACTGGTCGCCGTTGCCCTGATCGCTTCGGCGTTTGTCGTATCCACCACAACAGTCATGGCGCAGACGAAGGTGTTGAAGATGCAGGCCACATGGCCGGCGTCGCTCACGCTCTATGACAACTTCACCTATTTCGTCGATCGAGTGAACAAGCTGTCAGCCGGCGCGCTGAAGATCGAGGCGATGCCCGCCGGCCAGGTCGTGCCGGCGTTCGAGGTGCTGGACGCAACCAACAAGAAGGTGCTCGACGGAGCGCATGCGTGGGCCGGCTACTGGACCGGCAAGAACAAGACCGCGATCCTGTTCACCGGCGGTCCCGGCGGCACCTTCGGCATGGACTTCATGGACGTGATGGGTTGGCTCTATCACGGCGGCGGCCTCGAGCTTTACAACGAGTTTTATCAGAAGGAGCTCAAGCTCAACCTCGTCGTGTTTCCAATCCTGCCTGCAGGGCCGCAGGCGTTCGGCTGGTTCAAGAAGCCGATCCAGACGGTCGAGGACATGAAGGGCATGAAATGCCGCCAGACCGGCATGGCCGGCGAAGTGTGGCAGGCGCTCGGCTTCACGGTGGTCAACATGCCGGGCGGAGAAATCATTCCCTCCGCGCAACGCGGCGTGATCGATTGCGCCGAATGGGTCGGCGGCATCGAGGACATGCAGCTCGGCTTCCACAATGTCTGGAAGTATCACTATTCACCCGGCTTGCATGAGAACGTGACGGTTGGCGAGCTCGTCATCAACGGCGATGTGTGGAAGGAGCTCAGCCCGCAACATCAGGAGATCATCAAGTCGGCGGCCAACGAGACATTCCTCGTCTGGTGGACCAAGTGGCAGCGCCAGAACGCCGATGCGCTGATTGAGATGCAGCAGAAGCACGGCGTACAGATCCTCCGCACGCCGACGGAGATCCTGCTGGCCTTCATCAAGAAGTGGGACGAGATCGCGGCGGCCGAGGGTGCCAGGAACCCGTTCTTCAAGAAGGTGCACGACTCGCAGAAGGCGTATGCCAGCGCTGTGGTGCCGTACAAGAGGTCTTACTTCCCGCCATACTCCTTCATGGCGAACTACTATTTCCCAACCGAGAAATAGGACTCCTCCGAGGGCGGCCGATTTGACCGCCCTCAATTCGCACGCAGGCGGCCTGCTTTGCGCCGCACGAATGATCGGCGAAAGGGGCGAGGCATGGCTGAGATAACAGGCGGGCAGCCACCGGCGCTTCTGGCTATCATCAGGATGATCGACGGCTTCACCGACCGGACCGGCACGATCATCTCGTGGCTCTCGGTGCCGCTGGTTCTCGCCGTCGCCTATGAGGTTGGAGCGCGTTACCTGTTCAACGCGCCGACCATATGGGCCTACGACGCAACCTACATGCTGTACGGCTCGCTCTTCATGCTTGGCGCCGCTTACGCGCTGCACAAGGGTGCTCATATCCGTACCGACTTCTTCTGGGAGAAGTTCTCGATCCGTAGGAAGGGCTGGATCGATACGATCTCCTATGTCGTCTTCTTCTTCCCGAGCCTGATCATGCTGTTCCTGATCAGCTGGAACGAATTTCACTACGCCTGGCTGATCAACGAGACTTCGGACCAGACTCCCTGGCGGCCCGTGCTGTGGCCGTTCAAATTCGTCGTGCCGCTCGCCTGCCTCCTGCTGCTGGTCCAGGGCGTGTCCGAGTTGATCAAGAGCATCTACATGGCGCGCACCGGCGTCGAGCTGGAGCATAAGGAGAAAGTCGAGATATGACCGCAGAAGCGCTCATCGGCCTCATCATGCTGCTGGTGCTGCTGGGCGCGATCTTCATCGGTGTGCCGATCTCGTTCACGTTGCTGTTTCTCGCCTTCTCGTTCGGCTACTGGGGCATGGGCGGGACGGTCTTCGAGCTTGGTTACTTCCAGACCATCGGCATGATGAAGGAAGAACTTCTCGCCGCCGTACCGCTGTTCATCTTCATGGGCTTCATCACCGAGCAGGCGGGACTGATGGAGCGCCTTTTTACGGCGTTCCGCATGCTGCTTGCGCCGGTGCGCGGCGCACTCTTCCTCGTCGTCATCCTGACCTCGACCGTGTTCGCGATGGCGACAGGCATCGTCGGCGCAGCCGTCACCGTTCTTGGCATCATGGCATCGCCAATCATGACGAAGGCGGGCTATGATGCCAAGCTTTCAGCGGGCACCATCACGGCGGGCGGCACGCTCGGTATTCTCATTCCCCCGTCGGTCATGCTGATCGTGATGGGGCCGGTGCTCGGGGTTTCGGTCGCCGATCTCTATGCTGCAGCCTTCGGACCGGGCTTTCTGCTGGCCGGCGTCTACATCATCTATCTGATGGGCCGCTCCTTCATCAATCCCAAGCTCGGGCCGCCAGTGCCAAAGGATGAGCGGATCTACTCCGCTGGATACATTGCACGCGAGGTGGCCGTCGGAACGCTGCCGCTGCTCGGGCTCATCACGGCGACGCTCGGCTCGATCATCGGGGGGCTTGCGACGCCGACGGAGGCCGCCGGCATCGGCAGCGTCGGCGCGCTGATCCTGGCCATCGCATATCGCAGGTTCTCGCTCAGCGGACTGCAACGGGCGCTGATCTCGACGATGGCGACGTCGAGCATGGTCCTCCTGCTGGCGGTCACGTCGAACATTTTCGGTGCGGTGTTCGCCCGCCTTGGCTCAGCGAACTGGATCACCGAGACGATGCTCGGCCTGCAGTTGCCGCCGAGCCTCATGCTGATTGTCGTGCTCCTTCTCATTTTCCTGCTGGGGTGGCCGTTTGAGTGGCCGGCCATCATCCTGGTGTTTCTGCCGATCTTCTATCCTGTCGTGAAAGGCATGGGCATCGACCTCATATGGTTCGGAGCGTTGGTTGCGGTGGTGCTGCAGACCGCCTTCCTGTCGCCGCCCGTCGCCATGTCAGCGTACTATCTCAAGCAGGTGGTCAAGGGCTGGAGTCTCGGAACGATCTACGCTGGCATGTTCCAGTTCATGGTGCTGCAGGTGATCTGCGTTGGCCTGATGATTGCCTTCCCCGGCATTGCGACCTGGTTCCCGCACACGCTGCATGAAGCATCTCGCAGCCAGGTGATCCCGGAGGAGTACAGAAAAATCCTGGAACAGCAGAAACAAGCACCGTCCCTGGAAGACGAGGACTGGTTGACACCAAAAAAGAAGTAGCCCGCGCGATTGAGTCCGCGACGGCGCCACACGGCTCCGCTCTGCCGCCGAACGCCGACGTTGAGGCGACGTCCTAAGCCGGCACGATCACCTTGCCGATCGGCCAGAGCGCGATGCCGGCGAGCTTCAGATGGGCCCAGGCGAACGGGATGCCGATGATGGTGACGGCGAGGACGAGCGCGGTCAGGAGGTGACCGAGTGCGAGCCACCAGCCGGCGAGCACGAACCAGATGATATTGCCGATCACCCCGAGCGGGCCGGTGCCGATATCCTCGACGCCGGTGACATCGTAGCGGTTGACCGCCCGGGAGCCGAACGGCAGCAGCGTGTAGACGGCGATGTTGAACGCCGCCCGCGCCCAGGGCAGGCCGATGATGGTGATCGCCATGACAACGGCCGCGATCAGCCAGCCGAACGCCATCCAGGCGCCGCCGATGAGGATCCAGAGGATGTTGAGCAGGATGGAAACGGGGGCCATGGGACGATCCGGAGGTGGATGATCCCATTCATATAGGCTCGGAATTTGTTCGTGCCAGGACGCTTCCAGCGCGCGGGGCGTAGCCCGGATGGAGCGAAGCGTAATCCGGGATGATCTTTCCACGGCGAGAGATCCCGGATTACGCTTCGCTCCATCCGGGCTACGAAGTAGCTAGATCTTCCGGCCCGCCTGCTCCCAATAGGGATCGCGCAGGCGTCGTTTGAAGATTTTTCCGGAATCTTCGCGCGGCAGGCCGGTGCGGATCTCGATGTGCTTGGGCACCTTGTAGTCCGCCAGATGCGCCTTCAGCGCGGCGCGGACATCGGAAGCAGCGAGCGTGACCCCGGGTTGCGGCTCCACCACCGCCATCAGCGCCTCGCCGAACTCGGCGTCGGGGATGCCGAACACGGCGCAATCATGCACGCCGGGCACCGCATGCAGCACGGATTCGATCTCGGCCGGGTAGATGTTGACGCCGCCTGATATCACCATGTCGCGCTTGCGGTCGCAGATGAAGACGTAGCCGTCTTCATCGATATAGCCGACGTCGCCGGAGGTGATGAAGCCGTCGCGGTCGATCTCGGCGCGCTTCTCCGGCTTGTTGTGATAGGTGAAATCGGCCATCTCGGCCATGCGCGAATAGATCTCGCCGATCTCGCCGACGCCGAGCACGCGTCCGTCGTCGCCGATGAAGCGCAGCTCGGCGCCGGGCGAGATCCTGCCGACGGTGCCGGGCTTCTTCAGCGCGTCCTCCGACGTCGCGAAGGTCACGGCGCTGGATTCGGTCGAGCCGTAGAACTCGTAGATCACCGGCCCCCACCATTCGATCATGGCGCGCTTGACGTCGGCCGGGCACGGCGCGGCGGCGTGGATGACGTGGCGGAGCGAGGAGACGTCGTACGTCCTGCGCACCTCCTCGGGCAGCTTCATCAGGCGGATGAACATGGTCGGCACCATGAAGATGGTGTCGATCTTGTAGTGCTCGATCGCCTGCAGGAATTCCTCCGCCTCGAAGCGCGGCATCAGCACCAGCACCCCGCCGAGCTTGCCGGCGCGGATGCCGAACGAGTTCGGCGCGGAATGATAGAGCGGCCCCGGCAGCAATGCGCGGGCGCCGGGCTTGAGCCCATAGATCATCGCACGCATGCGCTCACCGGCAGCCTGCTGCTCCGGCGTCGGCGCGTTGCGGCGGACGCCCTTGGGATGGCCTGTCGTGCCCGACGTGTAGATCATGTTCATGGGCTGCGGCACGATCGGGCCGTCATAGGGCGGGTGTTGCGCGAGCCAGGCTTCGAAATCGATCGCGAAGTCCGGCGTCTTCAGATGATCGGGATCGATCTTGTAGTTGGAGCGGATTTCCGGCGGCGTCGGCACGCTGAGCACGGTGACTCCCTCAGGAATCGCATCGCGCAAACCGTGCAGCATGTCGGCATGAGCGATCAGCACGGCGGCGCCGGAATCCTTCAGGATGTAGGTGATCTCCTCCGGTTTGAAGTGCCAGTTGATCGGCACGCCATAGGCGCCCAGCCGCATCGCGGCGTAGGCGGCTTCCAGGAAGGCGATGTCGTTGCGCATCAGCATGCAGACGCAATCGCCCTGGCGGACGCCGATCTTGGCGAGGCCGGAGGCGATGCGGTCGGCGCGCTCAGTGACCTCGGCGTGAGAGCGGCGGCGCTCGCCGGAGACGATGCCGAGGAAGGGGGGCGTTTGGCTCATTGTTGTTTTTCTTTGTTGTTGTTTGTGCCGTCATTCCGGGTCGATGCGCAGCATCGAACCCGGAATCCATTTCACAGCGAACGATGCGGCTCGATGGATTCCGGGCCTGCGCCTACGGCGCATCCCGGAATGACCCAAAGCTAATCCGCAAAATTCGGCGCGCGCTTCTCCAGGTTGGCGCGCACGGCCTCGGTCTGGTTGGGGCTGCCAATCAGCTTCTGCTGCTCGACGGATTCGGCGAGCAGCGCCGGGCCCGGATCGACCGAGAGATTGTTCAGCATCCGCTTCGCCGCGCGGATCGCATCGGGGCTTTTTCCTGCGATCTCGCGCGCGACATCAAGCGCCGCAGCGCGCGGATCGTCGCAGATGCGCGTGGCGAGGCCGTAGGTCATCGCCTCTTGCGCCGAGAAGATGCGCCCGGTGTAGGTGAGATCGCGCAGGATGTCGTCGCGTACCAGCGAGGCCAGGATCGGCGTGCCCGCCATGTCGGGCACGAGGCCCCATTTGATCTCCATGATCGACATGCGCGCATCCGAGCTGAGAAAGCGCATGTCGGCGCCGAGCGAGAGCTGGAAGCCGCCGCCGAAGGCGACGCCGTGCACGGCCGCGATCACAGGCATCGGTAGCTGGCGCCAGCCCCACACTGCTTGTTGCGCGAAGTTGGCCTTGCCATATGTGCGCACCGTGAGATCCCGATTTTCGCCACCCGGAATTCCGTTGCCCCCCTTCTCCTTCATGGCGGCAAAACGCCCCATGTCCAGCCCGGCGCAGAAGGCGCGGCCTTCGCCCGAGAGCACGACGGCGCGCACGCCCTTCTCCTTCGACAGCCGGTCGGTTGCGGCGACGAGGGCCTCGAACATGGGCTGATCCAGCGCGTTCATCTTGTCGGCGCGCACCAGGCGCACGTCGGCAACGCCTTCCGAGATCGAGATCGAGACGCGATCGTCCATGGACGAATTCTCCCCTAGTTCTTGCCTGTTCTTGTTCAGTGCCGCTTTACAGGCCGCCGGCGGCCGGATTTAGTCAATCGACCAATTAACTGACAATCGCGACAGAGGAAACAGCCATGTTCAAGGAAAATCTTCTGGCGGGCCGACGCATTCTCGTGACCGGCGGCGGCACCGGTCTCGGCAAATCGATGGCGGCGCGCTTTCTCCAGCTCGGCGCCGAGGTGCACATTTGCGGTCGGCGCAAGATCGTGTGCGACGAGACCGCAACCGAGCTGATGGATCTCTACGGCGGCCGCGTCACCAGCCACGGCGTCGACATCCGCAACGCGCTCGCAGTCGAGGAGATGATCGAGAGCATCTTCCGCGATGGCCCCCTCACCGATCTCATCAACAATGCGGCCGGCAATTTCATCTCGCGGACCGAGGAGCTCTCGCCGCGCGGCTTCGATGCGGTCGCCAACATCGTCATGCATGGCACGTTCTACGTGACACATGCGGTCGGCAAGCGCTGGATCGCCTTGAAGCAGCCCGGCAACGTCGTCTCGATCACCACGACCTGGGTGCGCAACGGCTCGCCTTACGTGGTGCCCTCGGCGATGAGCAAGTCGGCGATCCACGCCATGACGATGTCGCTTGCCACCGAATGGGGACGACACGGCATCCGCCTCAACACCATCGCCCCGGGCGAGATCCCGACCGAGGGCATGAGCAAGCGCATCAAGCCCGGTGACGAAGCCGGCGCGCGCACCAAGGCGATGAACCCGATGGGCCGCGTCGGCACCATGGAGGAACTGCAGAACGTGGCCGTGTTCCTGATCTCCGGCGGCTGCGACTGGATCAACGGCGAGACCATCGCCATGGACGGCGCCCAGGCGCTCGCCATGGGCGGCAACTTCTACCAGCTCCGCGACTGGAGCGACGACGACTGGAAGACCGCGCGCGAGAGCATCATGGCTCAGAACGAGAAGGACCGCGCGAAGCGGGGGTGACGGCGCATTGCAAATGCGCGGACGTGTAAGGGGCTGACGTTTTCACCACGCCCCCAGTTGTCGTCCCCGCCTAGTGCGCAAAGCGCAAGGGGGCGGGGACCCATAACTACAGGGAGCAGTCGTGGCGCGAGACAGGTAACTGCGTGTCTTCGCCAAACAACTTCCTGTGGCTATGGGTCCGGATCTGCGCGCGCTTGAGGCGCGCGCTTGTCCGGGACGACAGCGGAGCCCATCTTGTCTTCACCGGCGGATGACGCCACACTCCCGGGCATAAAAACAAACGCCTCCGGGAGAAACATGTCCACACAGAAACTGGCGAACCTCGCCGACATGGTGCGCGAGCGTGCGAAGAGCCGCGACAGCGCCATCGCCTATGAATTCGAGGGCCGCACCACGAGCTTCGCCGAGTTCGACATCAAGACCAACAAGGTCGCGAACGCGCTCCTCGCAATGGGCGTGAAGAAGGGCGACCGCATCGCCTATCTCGGCAAGAACAGCGACATCTATTTCGAGCTCCTGATGGGTGCGATGAAGGCTGGCGTCGTGATGGCGCCGGTGAACTGGCGGCTGGCAGGGCCCGAGGTCGCCTTCATCGTCTCGGATTGCAGGGCGCCGGTGCTGTTCGTCGGGCCGGAGTTCATCACTCAAGTGCGCCAGATCCGGGAGCAGATACCAAGCGTGCGCACCGTCATCACCACCGAGGGCGGCGCGCCGGAATGGCCGGATTTTACGGAATGGCGCGATGCGCAGAGCGGCGATGATCCGAAGGTGCCGATCGACACCACGGACATCGCGATCCAGCTCTACACGTCGGGCACGACGGGCAAGCCGAAGGGCGCGATGTTGTCGCATGCCAACTTCCTCAACCTGGTGCAATCCGGCAATGCCGAGGACAAGCCGGAGTGGAACCGGTGGTCGACCGACGATGTCTCGCTGGTGGCGATGCCGATCTTTCACATCGGCGGTTCGGGGTGGGGCGTCATGGGGCTCTATCACGGCGCCCGCGGGGTGATCGCACGCGAGTTCGACCCGACCAAGGTTTTGGATTTCTTCGAGCAGTCCGCCATCACAAAACTGTTCATGGTGCCGGCGGCGATGCAGTTCGTGGTGCGGCAGCCACGCGCCAGGACGGTCGACTTCTCGCGGCTGAAATACATGCTGTACGGCGCCTCGCCGATTCCCGCAGCGCTGCTGAAGGAATGCATCGAGGTCTTCAAATGCGGCTTCGTGCAGCTCTACGGCATGACCGAGACCACCGGCACCATCGTCGCGCTGCCGCCGGAGGATCACGTCGAGGGGCTGGAGCGGATGCGCTCGGCCGGCAAGGCGCTGCCGGGCGTCGAGATCGCGATCCTGGATCCGGACGGCAAGCCGCTGCCGCCGCGGCAGGTCGGCGAAATCGCAACGCGCTCGGGCTCCAACATGGCCGGCTACTGGAACCTGCCGGAGGCGACCGCATCCACGCTGCGCAGCGACGGCTGGCTGCGCACCGGCGATGCCGGCTACATGGACGAGGACGGCTATCTCTACATCCACGACCGCATCAAGGACATGATCATCTCGGGCGGCGAGAACATCTATCCGGCCGAGGTCGAGAGCGCTCTGTGCGACCACCCCGATGTCGCGGAAGCCGCCGTGATCGGCGTGCCTGACGACAAATGGGGCGAAGCCGTGAAGGCGATCGTGGTGATGAAGCCGGGCAAGCAGGCGACTGCCACCGAGATCATCAACTTCACCCGGACGCGCATCGCCGGCTACAAGACGCCGAAGAGCGTGGAATTCCTGCCTGCGCTGCCGAGGAATCCGTCAGGCAAGATCCTGCGGCGGCAGCTGCGCGAGCCGTATTGGGCGGGGAAGGATCGGCGGGTGAATTGATCCGCGGTGCCGTAGGGTGGGTTAGCCGTAGGCGTAACCCACCTCTTTGCAATCCACGCGGATGGCGCTGGTGGGTTACGCCCTGCGATCGCGCTTCGCGCAATCGCAGCGCTAACCCACCCTACGATAGCGGTGCGAGCGTCTAATGCTTCCCCGGCCCCATATACCCGAACAGGAATCCCGCCACTTTCCGCATCTGGATCTCCTCGCTGCCTTCGGTGATGCGATATCTCCGGTGGTGGCGGTAGATGTGCTCGAACGGCTTGTGGCGTGAATAGCCCATGCCGCCATGGACCTGCATGGCGCGGTCGGCGGCCTCGCAGCAGAGGCGGTTTGCCCAGTAGTTGCACATCGAGACCCGGTCGGACAGGGTGCGCTCGATTTGCTCCTCATTGAGCTGGTCCATCTCCCAGGCGGTCTTGCGGATCAAGAGGCGCAGCATCTCGGCTTGGGTCGCAAGCTCGACCAGCGGGAACTGGATCGCCTGGTTCTCGGCCAGCGCCTTGCCGAACGGTTTGCGCTCACGCGCGTATTTCACACTCTCGTTGATGCAGTAGACCGCGGCGCCGAGCGAGCTTGCCGCCTGGCGAATGCGGTTCTGGTGGACGAAGCATTGCGCCAGCGACAGGCCGCGGCCGACCTCGCCAAACAGCGCATCCTCCGGCACGAACACGTCGGTGAAGCTGACGCGCGGATGGTCGGTCGGCATGTTGAAGGTCCACATGTACTCCTCGACCTTCACACCATGGGTCTTCGCCGGCACCAGGAAGCAGGTGATGCCGCGGGCGTCGCCATCGTTGCCGCTGGTGCGCGCGAACAGCGCGCAGTGCGTGGCGACGTGCATGCCGGTCGTCCACATCTTCTCGCCGTTGATGATCCAGCCCTTGACGTTGTCGCGGGTGGCTGCCACCGCGCGCGTCTCCATGTGGGTGGCATCCGAACCGTGATGCGGCTCGGTCAGGCCAAAGGTGATGCGGTACTTGCCCTTAATGGAGCCGTCGATCATCGCCTTCTGGTCGTCGCGGCCGTAGCGGTCGAGCATGGTGACGACGGGGAAGTTGCCGACGATCGAATGCTCGTTCTGGAGGTCGTTGTGCAGGCCGAGACCCCTTGCGGCAAAATGCTCGCGGATCACGGCCATCCAGAGGTTGGAGCCGTCCTTGCCGCCGTATTGCTTCGGCACAGGAAAGCGCAAATGCCCGGCGGCATCCGCGAGGTCCTTGGCCTTGCGCAACAGCGCCTCCCATTCGTGGCGCGGCAGGCCGCCATTCTCGAAATCGGTCCGCGCCCATTCGCGGCGATGGTCGAAGAAGCGGATGTTGTCGTCGGCCCGTTCCAGCGGCTTGATCTCGCGTTCGATGAAACGGTCGAGCTCTCCGAGATAGGCGACGAGATCGGCAGGCAATGAGAAATCCACAGGTTCTCTCCCGGATTGATTTTATCGTTTTGCGTTAAGGCGCTGGGCGCATTCTTGCTTGGTGCGATTAAGGTGAGAAGAGCGCGTGCAAGTCAAGCAAGCCGAGATGTGAGGAGCGCAAGGCGCGCCCGCGCAATTCGATGGTGCTCTGGCGCACCCGCACGGTAGTATGGGGCCAATATTCCTTCGAAAGAAAATCCGGGAGCGCGCGATGGAGCTGAAATTCTCAAAGGTGGAACGCAAGGGGCCGATCACGATCGTGACGCTGTCGCGGCCCGAGGTCTACAACGCGCTGCACACCGATGCGCACTTCGAGCTTCAGAAGGTGTTTGACGATTTCTCCGCCGATCCCGAGCAGTGGATCGCGATCGTCACGGGCAGCGGCGATAAGGCGTTCTGCGCCGGCAACGATCTGAAGTGGCAGGCAGCGGGGGGAAAACGCGGCTGGGACAAGGGCGGCTTCGCCGGCCTCACCTCACGCTTCGACTGCGACAAGCCGATCATCGCCGCGGTGAACGGCGTTGCCATGGGCGGCGGCTTCGAGATCGCGCTCGCCTGCGACCTCATCATCGCCGCGGAGAACGCGACCTTCGCCCTGCCCGAACCGCGCGTCGGCCTTGCCGCGCTCGCCGGCGGCTTGCACCGGCTGCCGCGCCAGATCGGGCTGAAGCGCGCCATGGGCATGATCCTCACCGCGCGCCATGTCAGCGCCAAGGAAGGGCTCGAGCTCGGTTTCGTCAACGAGGTGGTGCCGCAGGGCGAGGCGCTCGCGGCCGCGCTGCGCTGGGCCGAGATGATCGCCAAGAATTCGCCGATGTCGATCCGGGCCTCGAAGCAGGCGATTCAGAAGGGGCTTGGCGTGTCGCTGGAGCAGGCGATCGCGGAGCAACGGGACTATCCGGCCGTGCAGGCGATGGTCGCCTCGCAGGATTATATCGAGGGCCCGAAGGCATTTTCCGAGAAGCGGCCGCCGAAATGGGTGGGGAAGTAGGAAACGGGTCTCCCCACTCGTCATTCCGGAGCGCGCCGACAGGCGCGAGCCCGGAATCCATTGAGCGACAGAACGTGCGGATGAATGGATTCCGGGTTCGTCGCTTCGCGACGCCCCGGAATGACGGCGGAGAGAGGAGCGCCCCCTCTCTCAACACTGTCATTGCGAGCGTAGCGAAGCAATCCAGGCTGCCCAGCAGAGACAGTCTGGATTGCTTCGTCGCAAGGGCTCCTCGCAATGACGGGGAGAGACCTACCCGCTTCGTCCTAGTTCGCGCTTGTACGAGGCATAATTCGGCTGATCGACCGCCAGCTTGTCCATCGTGGTTGCCCACAGGTGCTCGGCGAGGCCTGGGGTCGCGAGATCCATCTCCCCGCTCGCGATGCGATGTGCGAGAACACGGTTGAGCTCCATGACCGAGCCGTCGATGCCGAGCAGCGCGCGCAGGCGCTCCACCTCCTTCGCATCGCTTCCCTCCTCCCGCGTCAGCTGCCGCGTGACGAGGTCGAGGATGTTGATGGCGACGCGCAGCTTGAAGGCTTGGTGGCCGGAGATCAGCGGCGTGATGTCGCTGCGGAGGAAATCGGCGACTGCCTTGGTCAGCTCGATCGGGGTCGGCTCGTCCTGCATGTGTCAGCTCCCGCGCGGCGCCAGAAGCCGCAACAGATCGATCTCGGTCTCGCTGGCGCGGCGGCCGATCATGGCGCGCTCCATGGAATGGTCGGGCCCCTCGCGAAAGCGCTGCATCATGCCGCCGCACATGATGCCCCAGCGCAGCGTGCCCATCACTTCCCAGAACTTGACGCGCTCAGGGTCGACCTTGCGGCCCGAAGCCTCGTAACCGGCGAACAATTCCTCGCGCGAGCCAAAGCCGCCGACGGGCTTGTCGATCTCGCCGAAGCGCCAGGAGTTCACGCAGACCCAGCCGAGGTCCTCCATGGGATCGCCGAGATGGGCGAGCTCCCAGTCCAGTACCGCGCGAACGCCGTCGGCGCCGATGATGAGATTGCCGTTGCGGAAATCGCCGTGCACCAGCGTGGTCTCGGCCGCGGGACCGGGATCGTGATCGTGCAGCCAGCGCAGCGCCAGCTCGAATACCGGCTTGGGCCAGTTCAGACTGCGATAGTCGCGCTCGAACTCGGCGATCTCCTGGGTTGCGCCGCGGCTGCGCAGCTCGGGCAGTCTGTCCAGCGGCAGCCTGTGCAGGCCCGCGAGGATGCCACCGATCTGCCACGCCAGATGCGGCCGCGCCGCCGCATACTCTTGATCGCGAAGAATCTTGCGCGCGATGGTCTCGCCCTCGACGCGCTGCATGATGAAGCCGGTGCCGAGATCGTCCTCCGGCACCAGCACATGCAGGACGCGGGGCGACGGCACGCCGGCCTCATAGGCGAGCTGCATCAACTGCGCTTCCGCGGCAAGACCGGCCGCGCGGGTCGGCGCGGCGCCATAGCCCTTTGGTGAGCGCCGCAGGATCGCGCCGATCGGCCCGTCGGGATGGGAGATGTCGAAGCGCCAGGTTTCCTGGCTGGCGCCGCCGGAGAGCTTTGCCGCACAGGTCGCGCCGGTCGCCCCTTTGCACCAGCGCTGGACGCTGCGTGAAAGCGCCGCCTCGATCATTTGCCCTTGAACTGCGCGGGCCGCTTCTCGAGGAAGGCGCCGACGCCCTCGCGGAAATCCTCGGTGTCGCCGGCGCGGAGCTGGCACTGGAATTCCAGATTGAGCTGATCCTCGAAGGAATTTTCCGGGCTGTCCCAATAGAGCTTGCGGATCAGCGACAGCGCCACGGTCGGCCCGCTGGCGAGATCGCGCGCCAGCTTCATCGCTTCCTCCATCAAGACGCCGTCATCATAGACGCGGTTGACAAGGCCCCATTCCAGCGCCTTCTCGGCCGGCAGGCGCTCGCCCATCAACGACAATTCGATCGAGCGCGCGCGGCCGACGAGGCGCGGCAACAGCCAGGTCGAGCCGCAATCCGGCACGAGGCCGATGCGGCGGAAGGCCTGCAGGAAATAGGACGAGCGCGCGCATAGGATCATGTCGCCGAGCAGCGCGAAGCTCATGCCGGCGCCGGCGGCCGGGCCATTGACCGCGGTGACGATCGGGCAGTGCAGGTTGCGGATGCGGCGCAGGAAGGGATGAAAGCCGGTCTCCAGCGTAAGGCCGGCCTTGGTCTTCTTCGCCTGGTTGTTGCGGCCTTGCAGATTGGCGCCCGTGCAGAACGCCCGCCCCGCACCGGTCAGCACCACGCAGCGCACCTCGTCCTTCTTCTCCTCGATCGCATCGAGCGCCTCGGAAAGACCGCCCAGCATGTCGACGGAGACCGCGTTCATCACCTCCTGATGGTCGAGCTTGAGGATCGCGACCGAGCCATCGAAGTCGAGCGTGACGTGTTTGAACTGCATGGTTTCCTCATCAGTTGCGGCCCGCACCAGTTTCGCAGGCCGGAATTCGTTTTGCCGGGGCGCATATTTGATTTTTGGCGCGGTCTTGTCCATGGTGATCGGAGCATAGCAAGCAATCTTGTGCGCAGCGGCTGATGCGCCGCAGTCAAAAAACAGGAAACGCGCCATGAACCTCTTCGACCTTTCCGGCCGCGTGGCCGTGATCACCGGTGGCAATGGCGGCATCGGGCTCGGTATCGCGCAGGCGCTCGCGGGCCAGGGCTGCAACGTCTCGATCTGGGGCCGCAATGCTGACAAGAACAAGGCCGCTGCCGCGAGCATGGAGGGCCTGTCCGGCAAGGTCGACAGCCGCGTCTGCGACGTCACCGATCCGGCCTCTGTCGCTTCAGCGATGAAGGCGACGCTCGACACCTTCGGCCGGGTCGATGGCTGCTTCGCCAATGCGGGCATCGGCGGCGGTGGCCGGCGCGCCTTCATCGAGCGCACCGAGGAGGAATGGCGCACGATGTTCGCGACCAATCTCGACGGCGTGTTCCACGCGTTCCAGGCCGCCGCCAAGCACATGACGGATCGCGCCAATGCCGGCGATCCCTTTGGCCGGCTGGTCGCGACCTCGAGCCTCGCCTCGATCTTCGGCACCGCGCGCAACGAGCATTATGCCGCGACCAAGGCCGCCATCAACGCGCTGGTGCGCGCGCTCGGCGTCGAGCTGGCACGTCACGGCGTCACCGCCAATGCGATCCTGCCGGGCTGGATCAAGAGCGACATGACCGCAGGGCTCATGGCGAACGACAAGTTCGTAGCCAACGTGATGCCGCGGATTCCGATGCGGCGCTTCGGCGAAGCCTCCGATTTCGGCGGCATCGCGGTGTATCTGATGAGCAAGGCGTCGTCGTATCACACCGCGGATACTTTCGTGATCGACGGCGGCTATACCGCGTTTTGATTCTCGTAGCCCGGATGGAGCGCAGCGAATCCGGGACGGCCAAAAGCAAGCAAGACCCGGATTTCGCTCTGCTCCATCCGGGCTACAACACTGAGGGAACGGGCAAATGTTTTCACACGTCATGATCGGTACCAACGACCTGGACAAGGCCAAGGCGTTCTACGACCAACTGCTCGGCACGCTCGAGGTGCGGCCGGCCAGGGTCGACGGCCACCGCATCTTCTACATCACCAAGACCGGAGTGTTCTCGGTATCGAAGCCGATCAACGGCGAGCCGGCGACCTGCGCCAACGGCGGCACGATCGGCTTTGCCGCCAATTCGCCGGAACAGGTCGATGCGTGGCACGCGGCGGGCCTTGCAGCCGGCGCAAAATCGATCGAGGATCCGCCCGGCATTCGCCAGGGCCCCGGCGGCAAGCTCTATCTGGCCTACCTGCGCGATCTCGATGGCAACAAGATCTGCGCGATGCATCGGATGGCGAACTAGCCACATCCACTGCTGTCATTCCCCGCGACCCGGCTACGCCAAAGCTTCGCCAGGGTTGAGGTCCAGGGGGCGCCGAAGCTTTAGCGTAGGCGGCAGGCGGGGAATCCAGTACGCCGCAGCTACTCTGTTCAATCACTGCCGTCTCGGAGTACTGGATCGCCGCCCCAGTGCGCAAGTGCGCACAAGGCGGGCGATGACGGCGGAGAGCGTGGCGCGGGCGTGCCCAGTGCGCCGCGCCCATTCAAACAACATTTCAAACGGCCTTGCGATATTCCATCGCATGGCATGGCCTCACGCGTGAAAATGCGCCCTCGCACTTTGCCGGCGCTGCGACTATTCTTGCGCACAACACATTCTAGCGATCCCGGGAGGACCAATGACAAAACACACCTACATTCCCCGCACCACCAACTACACGCTCAATCCCGGCGACGAGCTCAACGACTTGCGGATGTCGGACCAGGTCCGGCCGCTTTACGATCACGTCAAGAAGTTCATCCGCGATACCGTCGAGCCGATGTCGATCGAGTTCGCCAAGGCCGGCGAGGGCAAGGAAGATCGCTGGAGTTTTACGCCGAAGCAGCTCGAGGTGCTGGAGAAGGCCAAGAACAAGGCCAAGCAGGAAGGCCTCTGGAACTTCTTCCTGCCCGATTACGAGACCGGCCAGGGCCTGAAAAATCTCGACTACGCCTATATCGCGGCAGAGCTCGGCAAGAGTCCGCTGGCCTCGGAGACCATGAACTGCTCGGCGCCCGACACCGGCAACATGGAAGTGCTGGAACGGGTCGGCACCAAGGAGCAGAAGGAGAAATGGCTGAAGCCGCTGCTCAACGGCGAGATCCGTTCGGCCTATGTCATGACCGAGCCGAACGTCGCCTCCTCCGACGCCAAGAACATCTCGACCACCGCAAAGCTCGTCGGCGACGAATGGGTGATCAACGGCGAGAAGTACTACATCTCGGGCCTCGGCGATCCCCGCTGCAAGATCCTCATCGTGATGGTGAAGACCAACCCGGACGCGGCGCCGAGCAAGCAGCAGTCGCAGATCCTGGTGCCGCGCGACACGCCCGGCGTCGAGGTGCTCGGTCCCATGTACGTGTTCGGCCAGGACCACGCCCCGCGCGGCCACATGCACATGCGCTTCAACAATGTGCGCGTGCCGAAGGAGAACATCCTGCTCGGCGAAGGCCGTGGCTTCGAGATCTCGCAGCTCCGCCTCGGCCCCGGCCGTATCCATCACTGCATGCGCACCATCGGCAAGGCCGAGAAGGCGCTCGACCTGATGGTGCAGCGTGGCCTCACCCGTGAGGCCTTTGGCAAGAAGATCGCCCATCTCGGCGGCAACATGCAGATCATCGCGCAGGCGCGCTGCGAGATCGAGGCGATGCGGCTGATGGTGCTGAAAGCGGCGAAGGCAATGGACGTGCTCGGCAACAAGGAGGCCCGCGTCTGGGTCTCCATGGTCAAGGCCATGGTGCCCGAGCGCGCCTGCAAGATCATCGATCAGGCCATCCAGATGCACGGCGCCACCGGCATCTCGCACTGGACCCCGCTCGCCGAGATGTATCAGGACGTGCGGCACCTGCGCTTCGCCGACGGTCCGGACGAGGTGCACTGGATGGTGGTGGGCCGCCACGAGCTGAGCATGGCGTGAGCCGCTCTCCTGGCGCGCGTCGGCCTCTCCCCGCCCACGGGGAGAGGCGCAGAAAGAAACGGAGCCACCATGGACTACGCCGCCAGCGAGCTGACGCCACGCGAGCGCTACAAGGTGCTGACGTCCTTCATTCTGCCGCGGCCGATCGCGTGGGTGACCACGCTCGGGCCGACCGGCGTGGTCAACGCCGCCCCGTTCAGCTTCTTCAACGCCTTCTGCGAGGATCCGCCGCTCTGCATGTTCGCGGCCAACCGCAAGCCGAACGGCGAGGACAAGGACACGTTTCTCAACATCCAGCGCACCGGTGAATTCGTGGTCAATCTCACGGACGAGCCGCTGGCGCGGGCGATGCACGAGTCCAGCGGCGATTTTCCGCCTGAGATCAGCGAACCCGACTATCTCGGGCTAAAGCTCGCGCCCTCGGCGAAGATCGCCGTGCCCCGGCTGGCCGACACGCCCTGGGCCATGGAGTGCAAGCTCTGGAAGCTGATCGACGTCAACGACGATCGTCGCCTGATCATGGGCGAAGGCCTCCACTTCCACATCCGCGACGAGCTCTGGGACGACAAGGCGATGCGGGTGCACATGGACCGCTATCACCCAATCGGCCGCATGTTCGCCGACCGTTACTGCCGCACCGATGACCGCGTGGTGTTTCCGGCGGCGGAGGGCATGAAGAAATAGGCCGCAGCAACGGTGCGCTCCCTCGCCCCATGGGGCCGCGACGAGCTTGGCTCGCGCTGAGAGGGTTGGAGTGAGGGGCTTTCTCCACGCGCGAGACTGTCGAGGGACCTGTACCCCCTCACCCGAATTCGATCTGCGATCGAATTCGACTTCTCCCCACTTGCGGGGAGAGGTGATGAACCCGTTAGCTACGTCGCGGGCACGAGCTTGTCCTGGGTCTTGGTCTCGAAGTCGCTCGCGTCGTGGCGCTCGTGGAGCTGGCTGGCGGGATCGCCGGAGACCCGGTTGACCATGCGGCCGCGCTTCACGGCGGGGCGCTGCGCAATCTGGTCGGTCCAGCGCTGCACGTTCTTGTAGTCCTGCACCGACAGAAATTCGCCGGCGCCATAGACGAGCCCCTTGGCGAGCGCGCCATACCAGGGCCACACCGCCATGTCGGCGATGGTGTAGTCCTTGCCCGCGAGATATTCGTTGTCAGCGAGACGCCGGTCGAGCACGTCGAGCTGGCGCTTGGTCTCCATTGCGAAACGGTCGATGGCGTATTCGATCTTGGTCGGCGCATAGGCGTAGAAGTGGCCGAAGCCGCCGCCGAGATAGGGCGCACTGCCCATTTGCCAGAACAGCCAGGACATCGCCTCGGTGCGGGCCTTGACGTCCTTCGGCAGGAAGGCGCCGAACTTCTCGGCGAGGTAGAACAGGATCGAGCCTGACTCGAACACCCGGACAGGCTCGGGGCCGGAGCGATCCATCAGCGCCGGGATCTTGGAATTTGGATTGATGTCGACGAAGCCGCTGCCGAACTGATCGCCATTGCCAATCTTGATCAGCCAGGCGTCATATTCGGCGCCCTTGTGGCCGAGCGCCAGGAGCTCCTCCAGCATCACGGTGACCTTGACCCCGTTCGGCGTCGCCAGCGAGTAGAGCTGAAGCGGATGCTTGCCGACTGGCAGCTCCTTGTCGTGGGTGGGCCCGGCAATCGGGCGGTTGATGTTGGCGAATTGCCCGCCGTTCTCCTTGTTCCAGGTCCAGACTTTGGGCGGCACGTAAGGGGCGTCGGTCATGCGGGGCTCCGGGCAAAAAGGATGCGTCTGCATTAATTAGCCCGCAAACGGCCGATGACAAGGGCGCCGCAATGCATTGCCGGATGGGACAACTCTGCGTTTTGTCATGGCAGCCCCTCCCCTCCGTCATTCCCGGGTGCCCGCAGGGCCTGCGGCCCGCGGATAGCGCGCGACGTCTGCACACAAGATGCCTCGCCAGATCCGGCATGTCATCGATCGGCTAGCGTCACTTTGCTTTGCCAGCGAAAGCAACGAGAATGCGAAGCCTGCCGCCGGGAGAGAGCCATGAAATCGCCGATCTGCGACATGCTGGGGATCGAATTCCCGCTGCTCGCCTTCAGCCATTGTCGCGACGTCGTTGCCGCCGTCAGCCGCGCCGGCGGCTTCGGCGTGCTGGGCGCGACCGTGCATACGCCGGACACGCTCGAGCGTGAGCTGACGTGGATCGATGATCACGTCGATGGCAAGCCTTACGGCATCGACGTGCTCATCCCGGAAAACATCTCGACGGCCGGCGAGAAGGACGTCACCTGGAAGAGCCTGGAAGCGCGCGTGCCGCAGGAGCACCGCAACTACACGCGCGATCTCCTGAAGAAGTACGACATCGAGCTGACCACCACCGAGGTCGCGGACAACCAGCCGCAGCCGTTCGACGGCAAGACCGCGCTTCAGCTGCTCGAGGTCTCCTTCAATCATCCGATCCGCCTGATCGCCAATGCGCTGGGCGTGCCGCCGAAGGCGATGATCGAGATGGGCAAGAAGCACGGCGTGCCGGTTGCAGCGCTGGTCGGCGCCAAGGAGCACGCGCTGCGCCAGGTCGCGGCCGGCGTCGATATTCTCGTCGTGCAGGGCACCGAGGCCGGCGGCCATTGCGGCGAGGTCTCGACCATGGTGCTGGTGCCGGAGGTGATCAAGGCGATCAAGCCGATCCGAGACGTGCCGGTGCTGGCAGCCGGCGGCATCATGACGGGACGGCAGATGGCGGCCTGCATGGCGATGGGCGCGGCCGGCGTCTGGACCGGCTCGGTGTGGCTGGCCACGGTCGAGTCCGAGACAAGCGAGATCTTTCGCGAGAAGATGATCGCGGCATCCTCGCGCGATGCGGTGCGCTCGAAGGGCCGCACCGGCAAGCCGGCCCGGCAGCTCCGCTCAGTCTGGACCGACGCCTGGGACCGCGCGCCGGATAGCCCGGGCGCGCTGCCGATGCCGTTGCAAAGCATCATTAGCCGCGACGCCTTCCATTCGATCGACCGAGCCGCCGCAAGCGGCAACGCCAAGGCGCGCGATCTCGTCAGCTATTTCGTCGGCCAGGGCGTCGGCCTGATCGACAGCGTCAAGTCGGCGGGTGCGGTGGTACAGGAGTTCAAGCAGGATTTCGCCGAAGCCGTCGAGCACATGAATGCGCTGGTGGCGGAGTGACGATCCCACTTGTCATTGCGAGCGCAGCGAAGCAATCCAGACTGCCTCCGCGGAAAGATCCTGGATTGCTTCGCTGCGCTCGCAATGACGAACAACTGACATCGTGAACTGAAGCAAGAAGAAATGACCAATATCCCCGAAGACCGCATCCCCGTCATCGTCGGCATCGGCGAGATCGTCGATCGCCCCAAGGAGATCGCCGAGGGTCTCGAACCGCTCGACCTGCTCGAACAGGCGCTGCGGCGCGCCGAACAAGACGCCGGCGCAAAACTGCTGGGCGAGGTGCAATCGCTCGACGTCGTCAATTTCCTGAGCTGGCGCTATCGCGATCCGGAGCAGCTTTTGGCTCAGCGCCTCGGCATCTCGCCCGCGCATTGCTATTACGGCCCAGTCGGCGGCGAGAGCCCGATCCGCTACATCCACGAGGCGGCCAAGCGCATCGCGCGCGGCGAGTGCAGCGTGGCGGCGGTGTGCGGCGCGGAAGCGCAATCGAGCGCTACCAAGGCGGAGCGCGCCGGCGTCAAGCTGCCGTGGACGCCGTTCGCCCATGACGTCGAGGAACCCAAGCGCGGCGCGGCGTTCCAGAAGCCCTTAGCGGTGAAGCTCGGCGTGTTTCGACCTGTGACCGTCTATCCATTCTATGAAGCGGCCTCCTCCGCGCATTGGGGTCAGACGCCACGCGAAGCCATGGCGGAGTCAGGCACGCTGTGGTCGCGCTATTCGGAAGCCGCCGCGGAGAACCCGAACGCCTGGCTGAAGCGGCGCTACACGCCGGAGGAGATTACGACGCCGACCGCGGACAATCGCCTGATCGCCTGGCCCTACAACAAGCTGATGGTGGCGAACCCCAGCGTCAACATGGGCGGTGCGCTGCTGCTCACCAGTCTCGCCAAGGCACGCGCAGCCGGGATCGCCGAAGACAAACTGGTCTACCCGCTCGGCGGCGCCTCCGCGGAAGAGCCGCGTGACTATCTGCTGCGCGACCAGTTTTACGAGAGCCACCCGCAGAACGCCGTGCTGAAAGCGGCGATGGACCTCGCCGGCGGCGACCGCAAGTCCTTCGACGCGATCGAGCTCTACAGTTGCTTCCCCTGCGTGCCCAAAATGGCGCGGCGGACACTGGGCTTAGGTGCCGACGTGCAGCCGACCGTGACGGGCGGCCTCACCTTCTTCGGCGCGCCGCTCAACACCTACATGACGCATGCCGCCTGCGCTATGGTGCGGCGGCTGCGCGACGGCGCCAAGCTCGGCCTGCTCTATGGCCAGGGCGGCTTCGTCACCAAGCACCACGCGCTGGTGGTGTCGAAGACGGCGCCGCGCGAGGCGCTGGTGCAGGAAACGAGCGTGCAGGCCGATGCGGACCGCAACAAGCGCGCGGTGCCGGAGTTCGTCGCGGAGGCCACTGGCAAGGGCACGGTCGAGAGCTTCACCGTGCTTTACGGCCGCGGCGGCAATATCGAGCATGGCGTCGTGATGCTGCGGACAGAGGACGATCGCCGCACGCTGGCGCGGGTCCCGGCGAGCGACGGCGCGACGCTGGCGCAGCTGCTCGCCATGGATCGCACCCCGGTCGGCTCGTTCGGCGAAATCGCTATGGCAGAAGATAACGTGCCCGAGTGGCGGGTGGCGTGATCTCGTAGGGTGGGCAAAGCGAAGCGTGCCCACGGCCTTCGTGTGATCCGGAAAGAATGGTGGGCACGGCGCAAGAGCGCCTTTGCCCACCCTACGAGATCTCAGCCCTTCGGCGCCTGTTTTTTCCGACGCGGTCGAGAGTCAGGCGGCGCGAACCGAGTTCAGGAACTTGCCGACCTCGAGCTTGAGGCGGTTGGAATCGCGGGACAGCATCTGGGCCGCCGACAGCACCTGCGTGGACGCTGATCCCGTCTCCGAGGCGCCGCGCTGCACGTCGCCGACGTTGGACGAGACCTGCTGGGTGCCCAGGGCGGCCTGCTGCACGTTGCGGGCGATCTCCTGGGTCGCTGCGCCCTGCTGCTGCACGGCCGTCGCGATGGCCGAAGCGATCTCCGACAGACGCGCGATGGTGCCGCTGATCTCCCCGATGGCGCTGACCGAATCCTGCGTCGCCGCCTGGATGCCGCCGACCTGCTGGCCGATCTCGCCGGTGGCCTTGGCCGTCTGCTCGGCGAGCGCCTTGACCTCGGAGGCCACCACCGCGAAGCCGCGGCCGGCTTCGCCAGCCCGCGCCGCCTCGATGGTAGCGTTGAGTGCCAGGAGGTTGGTCTGGCCGGCAATCGCATTGATGAGCTCGACGACATCGCCGATCCGCGCCGCAGCCCGCGACAGCTCGCTAACACGCTCGGTGGTGGCATGCGCCTGGCTGACCGCCTCGCTCGCGATCCGGGAGGAATCCTGCACCTGCCGCCCGATCTCGCGCACCGAGGACGACATCTCCTCGGCAGCCGAAGCCACCGAATGGACATTGCTGGAGGCGGCCTCCGAGCCGGACGCAACTACCGTGGCCAGCTCCTGCGCCCGGCCCGCGGTCGAGGACAGGGTCGAGGCCGATGCCTCAAGCTCAGTCGCGGCGGCCGATACGGTCTCGACGATTTCCCCGATCGCCGCCTCGAAACCGTCGGCAAGCTCGGTCATGTCGGCCTTGCGCTGCGCCTCGGCGCGGCGCTGCACCGCCTGCACCTCGTCGCGGCTGAAACGGACGATGGTCTGCACGGTCTGAAGGTTGCGCAGCGCCTCGCCGATCTCGTCGTCGCGCTCGATCACGATGCGATTGTCAAGCTTGTCCTGCACGAGGTTGACCAGCGTGTCGTTGAGCTGCCGCATCGGTCCCTGAATAGCACGCATGGTCGCAAGGCCTGCGAAGCCGACGATAGCCGCACCGGCGACAGCCAGCAGCGACAGGATCAGGCTGGTCGAACCGCCGGTGGCGACCGCGCCACCGATGCCGAGCGCGAGCATGAACAGCGACTGCAGCACCATCATCGTGATCAGGCGCGCCTTCAGCGTCCCGGTAAAGATGCTGAAGTGGTCGAGCCAGGAGCGGCGGCGGATGATGCCGGCGTCGATGCGATAGCCATGCGGCTTCTTCTCGCGGATGGCGGCATAGACCTCTTCGGCGAGCTTGCGCTGGTCGGCCGGCAGCTTGGTGCGGATCGACGTATAGCCCTTGACCTCGCCGTTCTCGCGGATCGGAGAAGCCGTCGCCAGCACCCAATAGAAGTCGCCGTTCTTGCGGCGGTTCTTGACTGCGCCGAGCCAGGGCTTGCCGGCCTTCAGCGTGTCCCAGAGATTGTCGAATGCCTCCGGCGGCATGTCCGGGTGACGAACGATATTGTGCGGCTGGCCCATCAGTTCCGCGGACGTGAAGCCGGCGGCCGCGAGGAAGTCCTCGTTGAAGTACGTGAGCTTGCCCTTCAGATCGGTCCGCGAAACGATCAACGTCTCATCACTGACCGGATATTCAACGGTGGTGACGGGAAGATTCTTGCGCATCAGAGCCCCCAAACAATGCGATATGCGTTCATTCCAGACAGGACGGCCGCTGTTCGAGGCGTCTTCCCTCAATTCTCGTAAGGCGAATTTAACTATCCATGAAATGGGCGCCCCGTATGTTTACGGTCGGCTCCCCATGATCCTACCGCCAGACGACATCACGCTACCGCAGAAAAAAAGAGCGGCGCATTTGGCACCGCTCCTGGTTTGATCAATCCACGGCCGCGCCTTACGCGGCGCGGACGTTGGTCAGGAACTTGCTGACCTCACTCTTCAGCCGGCCGGAATCGTTCGACAGCATCTGCGCCGCCGACAGCACCTGCGAGGAGGCCGTGCCGGTCTCGGTCGCGCCGCGCTGCACGTCGGTGATGTTGGACGACACCTGCTGGGTGCCATGCGCCGCCTGCTGAACGTTGCGGGCGATCTCCTGCGTCGCGGCGCCCTGCTCTTCCACCGCAGCGGCGATGGCCGACGAGATCTCCGACAGGCGCTCGATGGTCGAGGAGATCTCCTTGATGGCGCCGACGGAATCGTTGGTCGCCGCCTGGATACCGGAGATCTGCTGGCCGATCTCGCCGGTCGCCTTCGCGGTCTGCTCGGCGAGCGCCTTCACCTCGGAGGCGACGACGGCAAAACCGCGGCCGGCTTCGCCGGCGCGCGCCGCCTCGATGGTCGCGTTGAGCGCCAGGAGATTGGTCTGGCCGGCGATGGTGTTGATCAGCTCGACGACGTCGCCGATGCGCGCGGCCGCCTTGGACAATTCGCTGACGCGCTCGGTGGTGGCACGGGCCTGACCGACTGCATCGCCCGCCATCCGCGCCGATTCCTGCACCTGGCGGCTGATCTCGCCGACCGACGAGGCCATCTCCTCGGTCGCCGAGGCCACCGACTGCACGTTGGTGGAGGCTTCCTCCGAAGCGCCGGCCACCGTGGTCGCGAGCTTCTGGGACCGCTCGGCCGTACCTGTGAGGGTGGTGGCCGATGCTTCCAGCTGGGTCGATGCCGACGACACTGTTCCGATGATCTGGCCGACGGCGCTCTCGAAGTCGTCGGCGAGCCTGACCATGTCGCGTTTGCGCTGCTCGGCATTGCGACGCTCGGTTTCAGCCTGTTCCGCCTTCAGCCGCTCAACCTCGATGGCATTGGTCTTGAACACCTGGACCGCCTGAGCCATCTCACCGATCTCGTCCTTGCGTTCGATACCCGATACGATCACCGAGGTGTCCCCATTCGCGAGAACACCCATATCGGTCGTGATGCGCTGGATCGGGCGGGTGACCGCGAAGGCGACGCCGAAGGCGCCCACGAGCGAGAGCAGCAGGGTGACGAGGCCTCCGATCAGCATGGCCATGGTGGCGCTGGACGAGGCGGCGTCGGAGGCAGCCGCCCGCACTGACAACAGCGACCGCTCTTCCCTGTCCATTTCCTGGACGACGGCGCGGAGGCCATCCATCGACTTCTTGCCGGCTCCGGAAGCCTCGAGCTCACGCGCCTTCGCCTGGGTTGCCGGATCCTTCATCAGCGCGATTTCGCGCTGCGCGACGTTGGTTGCCCAGTCGTTGGCAAGCGCCTTGACCTGCTCGAGTCGCTTCTGCTGCGTGGCGTTGTCCGAGGTCAGGCTGCCGACTTTGGCCGCCGCAGTCTGAAATTGTTTCAGCCCGGCTTCGTAAGGAGCGAGAAAGCCGGCATCGCCAGACACGAGATAGCCGCGAACGCCGGTTTCCTGATTGACCATCGCACCGACAAGCTCGGAAAGCTGCTCCAGCACCTGATAGGTATGCACTGTCATCTTCGCCGTGGAATTCATTACGCTCAGCGAGTTGTAGATGGCTGCGGTGCTGCCGGCGACGACGAGACAGATCGCCGCGAATACGGCAGAAACCTTAATGGAAATACGAAGGTTGTTGATCCAAGACATTAAATCCTCCCCAATGCTGACGGTCGGGAGTTGCTGGTCCGGACCGGCTCCGATCGTGCTACGACTTCCGCCACGATCTTACCGTCGCTCAGGATTGTTAGGTTTAACGACGCTACGCAGTAGTACGGAGCTTTCGCTGAAGAGTACGTCGCAATTCTACGGGCATATCGACAGCGCAACGCGCGCAGGAAAAACTATGAGCGGCGCCGATGGCGCCGCCCTTGCTTGTGGAACCCACGTCTGTCTACGCGGCGCGGACGTTGGTCAGGAACTTGCTGACCTCGTTCTTCAGCCGGCCCGAATCATTCGACAGCATCTGCGCCGCGGACAGCACCTGCGAGGAGGCCGTGCCGGTCTCGGTCGCGCCGCGCTGCACGTCCGTGATGTTGGACGACACCTGCTGGGTGCCCTGCGCCGCCTGCTGCACGTTGCGGGCAATCTCCTGCGTCGCGGCGCCCTGCTCTTCCACCGCAGCCGCGATGGCCGACGAGATCTCCGACAAGCGCTCGATGGTCGAGGAGATCTCCTTGATGGCGCCGACGGAGTCGTTGGTCGCCGCCTGGATGCCGGAGATCTGCTGGCCGATCTCGCCGGTCGCCTTCGCGGTCTGCTCGGCGAGCGCCTTCACCTCGGAGGCGACGACGGCAAAACCGCGGCCGGCTTCGCCGGCGCGCGCCGCCTCGATGGTGGCGTTCAGCGCCAGCAGGTTGGTCTGGCCGGCGATGGTGTTGATCAACTCGACGACGTCGCCGATGCGCGCGGCGGCCTTGGACAATTCGCTGACGCGCTCGGTGGTGGCACGGGCCTGACCGACTGCATCGCCCGCCATCCGCGCCGATTCCTGCACCTGGCGGCTGATCTCGCCGACCGACGAGGCCATCTCCTCGGTCGCCGAGGCCACCGACTGCACGTTGGTGGAGGCTTCCTCCGAAGCGTCGGCCACCGTGGTCGCCAGCCGCTGCGAGCGGTCGGCGGTCGCGGTCAAGGTCGAGGCGGAGGCCTCTAACTGGGTCGAGGCCGATGACACGGTCTGGACGATCTCGCCGATCATCGTTTCGAATTCGCGGGTGATGTCGTCGACGCGGCGGCCGCGCTCGATCTTGGCTTCGGCGTCGGCCGCGGCGGCTTCGTCGGCGGCCTTCTTGGCGATCAACGCCTCCTTGAAGATCTGGAGCACGTCGGCCATGGCGCCGATCTCGGTCTTCTCGCCGCGATGCGGGACTTCGGCGGAGAGGTCGCCTCGGCCCAGGGCCTGCATCGGCAGGGTGATCGAGTTGATGCCGCTAGAGACGTCGCGGACGAGATAGAAGCTGACGGCGATGCCGATGACGATAGCAGCGCCGAGAATGGCCGAGACCAGCATGAAGGCGTAGGCGTAACTGTCGGCGGCGTCCTGGGCGGCCTGTTCTCCGCCTTTGGTGTTGAGCTCGATGTCCTTGGTCAGGACCTCGTCTGCCTGAAGACCGAGCTTGTTGACGGTCTTCGTATTCAGCTCCCGGGCCTCGTGTGGGATCTTGCCGGCTTCCTTGCGCGAGAGCGCCATCACCTCTTCGGTGCCCCTCTTGTAATCGTCCCAGAGCTTTGCCCATTGGGTGTAGAGCGCCCTCTCCTCCGGCGAGGTGATCATCGGCTCGTAGCGGCTGCGGTATTTGGCAAGCGCCTCGAGTACCGTCATGGCCGTCTTTTCGTTGGCGAGCTTCTCGTCCAGCGTGTCGGAAAGCATGTGCTGGCGGACCACGTTGCGATAGGTGATGACGCTCGCCCGAAGCTCGCCCAGCACCCGCACGCTGGGCATCCAATTCATCGTGATGTCGACCGTGTTGGCGTTCATCGACCGCATTTTCATGATGGCGAGCAGGCCCATGCCGGCCATCGCGACGAGCAGGAACGCGACGACACTGATGATCTTGGCGCGGATGGAAATGTTGGCGAACATAATCGGATCTCGTTGTGCTGGCGCGGATGCGCGTCGAAGCTCTAAGAATCAACCAAAGAGGAGCTGCGGCGACATCTGAGCGCAGAGCACCTGCGCAAATGTTAACTGCGGCTCCGTACGAGTACCGAAGCCGAAAGAAATGAACGATGGACTAAGGAGGCTCTGCGCTCAGCGCATGAGCCTAAGCGCGTCGGAGAAGAAGTCCGGACCGCCAAAGTTTCCAGATTTCAAAGCGAGCAACATCTCGCCGGAGCTTGCACCGACCGCGCGCAGCACCGGGACTCCCGCCGCGATTTCTACTCCTACGAGAAATCCCGGAATCTTCAACCGATCGACCACGGCGCCGGATGTCTCGCCACCGGCGACGATCAAGCGACGGACGCCGGCCTGCACCAGACCCTCGGCGATGCCGGCCATGGCCTGCTCGATCGCGTGGCCTGCGGCATCGCGGCCATGGCGTGCCTGCACGGCCGCAACGGCGTCCGGCGTCGCGCTCGAAGCGATCAGCACCGGACCTTCCGCAAGCCGCGGCCTCGCCCAGTCCAGCGCACGCTGCGCTTCAGCGGCGCCCGCGACGATCCGCTCCGGATCGAGATGAAGCACCGGCATGATGCGTTCGGCGCTGGCGATCTGCTGAAGCGTCGCCTGCGAGCAGCTGCCGGCAAGGCATGCCGCCAGGCCGCCGACGGCCGCGCCGGTTTCGCTGCTCGGTGCCGACTTCACCTTGCCCGTCGACACCAGCGCGCGCGCAAGCCCGAGGCCCATGCCGGACGCGCCGACCGACAGAAGATGTTCAGCGGCGACGAGACCGATGGTCTCGAGGTCGCGGTCGAACACGGCGTCGATGATCGCAGCACCGATGCCCCTGGCGGCGAGCTCGGCCAGCCGTGCCCGCACGGCCTCCGCGCCGCGCGCGACGGTGGCGAGATCGACGAGGCCGATCTGCGTGCTGCTCTGGCGCGCCAGCACGCGCACCAAGTTGGAATCATGCATCGGGTTGAGCGGATGGTCCTTTAGCGGGCTCTCGCTGAGCGGCACGGCGCCGACGAACAGATTGCCCTGATAGACGGTGCGCCCGGTCTCCGGAAAGGCAGGCGTCACCAGCACGGCTCCCTCGCCGCAATCGGCGCGCAGCGCATCCATGACCGGACCGATATTGCCGGCGTCGGTGGAATCGAAGGTCGAGCAGATCTTGAACAGCACGTGGCCCACGCCGCGGCCGCGCAGCCATGTTTCAGCGGCGCGCGAGCGCGACACCGCGAGGCCGGCCTCGATCGAGCGGCTCTTCAGTGACACCACGACGGCATCGACCTCGGGCAGCGCGAGATCGTCGGCGGGCACGCCGATGGTCTGCACGGTGCGCAGGCCCGCGCGCGTCAGCGTGTTGGCGAGATCGGAGGCGCCGGTGTAGTCGTCGGCGATGCAGCCCAACGCAAGTGTCACGACTTCACTCCCGCATAAGGCTTGAACCAGGCAAGCCCATCGGTGGTCTTGCCGCGGGGATTGTATTCGCAGCCGACGAAGCCGGCATAGCCGAGCCGGTCGAGCTCATCGAACAGGAAGGGATAGTTCAGCTCCTCGCCATCGGGCTCGTTGCGCGAGGGAATGCTGGCGATCTGGATGTGGCCGATGATCGGCATCATCTCGCGCAGCCGCATGGTGACGTCGCCATGGATGATCTGGCAGTGATAGATGTCGAACTGGAGCTTCAGGTTCGCAAGCCTCAGCTCCTGGATCAGATCCCGCGCAAAGCCGAAATCGTTGAGGAAGTAGCCGGGCACGTTGCGCGCATTGATCGGCTCGATCACGATGTCGATGCCGTGCGGCGCGAAGAACTCGGCGGCCCAGGCCACCGATTTGTAGAAGGCCTCGATCGCGACGCGCTCGCCGCGATTGGCGATGCCGGCCATCAGGTGCAGGCGCTTGACGCCCGTCGCCTTGGCATAAGGCAGCGCCGTCTCCAGGCTCGCCTTGAGATCGGAAAAGCGCGATGGCAGCGCCGCAAAGCCCTTCTCGCCGGCGTTCCAGTCGCCCGGCGGCAGGTTGAACAGCGCCTGGGTCAGGCCGTTGCGCTTGAGCCGTTCGCCGACGGCCTCGGCGGGATGCTCGTACGGAAACAGGAATTCCACCGCGGTGAAGCCCGCTTGCGCGGCGGCATCGAAGCGGTCGAGGAACGGCACCTCGGTGAACATCATCGAGAGATTGGCGGCGAAACGGGGCATTGGAGATCCTCTGTTACTTGTCGCCGGGCAGCTTGACGCCGGTGACCTGCGCATACATGCGCGCGACCGATGCGTCGTCGTCGCGGCCCATGCCGGCGGCCGATGTCATCAGGAACATCTGGAGCGCGGCGGCGGAGACCGGCACGGGGAATCGGGCCGTGCGCGCCATGTCCTGGATGATGCCGAGGTCCTTGACGAAGATCTCCACCGCGCTTCGCGGCGTGTAGTCGCCGTCGAGCACATGCGGCATGCGGTTCTCGAACATCCAGGAATTACCGGCCGAGGCCGTGATCACCTCGTAGACCTTGCGGATGTCGAGGCCCTGCTTGGCTGCGAACGCCATGGCTTCGCTGGCGGCGGCGATGTGAACGCCGGCGAGCAGCTGATTGATCATCTTGAACGCAGCGCCCTGCCCGGCGGCATCGCCGAGCTCGTAGAGCTTTGCAGCCATGGCATCGAGCGCCGGCCGCGCCTTGGCAAAGGCGGCCGAGCTGCCGGAGGCAAGAATCGTCAATTCGCCTTGCGCGGCGCGCTGCGCCCCGCCGGAGATCGGCGCATCCAGATAGTGCCGGCCGGTCGCCTCCAGCTGCTTGGCAAGACGGCGCGCCACGTCGGGATCCATCGTCGCCGAGGAGACGAACACGCTGTCCTTGGGCATGGTCTCGGCGGCGCCATCCTTGCCGAACAGGATGGTTTCGGTCTGCGCGGCATTGACCACCACGCTGACGACGATGTCTGTGTCCTTGGCCGCTTCGGCCGGCGTCTTGGCCCCCGCGCCGCCATCCTTCACGAAACGCGCGACGGCATCCGCCGAGACGTCGCAGCCGGTCACGACATGGCCGGCTCGATTGAGCGAGGTCGCCATGCCAAATCCCATCGAGCCGAGCCCGACGACGGCAATACGCTGATTTTGTGAGGTGGAGGCGGACATATGCAACTGACCCTTGCGAGCGTTTCCCGGATGGCCGCCCTTTGCGGCAGCTTGGCAACCGAATAACACGGCTTGGCCGCGCTGCCAAAGCGTGAGACAAGCAAGCATGACGGCCATGAGCAATGAAACACGGCTGCGCGAGGACATCTGCCGCTTCGGACGATCCCTGTTCGAGCGTGGGCTGACGCCGGGCTCCTCCGGCAATATCAGCGTCAAGCTGGACGATGGCGGCTGGCTGGTGACGCCGACCAACGCCTCGCTCGGCTTCCTCGATCCCGCAAGACTATCACGGCTGGACCAGCAGGGCCGGCTGGTTTCGGGCGATGCCCCGACCAAGGAAGTTCCGCTGCACAATGCGCTCTACGACACGCGCGGCAGCGCGCGGGCCATCGTGCATCTGCACTCCACGCATTCGGTGGCGCTGTCGATGCTGCCCGAGATCGATCCGCGCGCCGCGCTGCCGCCGATGACGGCCTATTACCTGATGAAATGCGGCGCCACCGCGCTCGTGCCCTATTACCGCCCCGGCGACCCCGCGGTTGCAGATGCGATCAAGGGGCTGGCCGGGAAATATTCATCCGTTCTGCTCGCCAATCACGGCCCGGTCGTCGCCAGCAACACGCTGGAAGCTGCGGTGTTCGCGACGGAGGAGCTGGAGGAGACGGCCAAGTTGTACCTGCTGCTGCGCGGGATGAACCCGCGGTATTTGTCGCCGGCGCAGGTGACGGATCTGGTGAAGGTGTTCGGGGTGACGCTGCCGGAGCACGGGCACGAGCATTAGCGACTTGCGGTAAGGGGTGGACGAGCGTCGCCTCACCACCGCTGTCATTCCCCGCGAAAGAGGGGAATCCAGTACGCCGCGGCTTCTCCGCATATCTCTGACGTCTCGGAGTACTGGATCGCCCGATCAAGTCGGGCGATGACACCGGGTATGTTGCGCGGGCGTGCCCGATACTATTCGGCTACAGCCCCAGATATGCCTTCCGCACATCCGGATTGCCCTTGATCTCGCTGGCTGCGCCCTGCATCAGCACACGGCCGGTCTGCAGGATGTAGGCGCGGTCGGCGATCTCCAGGCATTCGGCCATGCGCTGCTCGACGATGAGGACGGTCATGCCGGAGTCACGGATGAGCTTCACCGCCTGGAAAATTTCGTCGACCAGCTTCGGCATGATGCCCTGCGAGGGCTCGTCCAGCATCAACAGCCGCGGACGCGTCATCAGCGCGCGGCCGATCGCGAGCATCTGCTGCTCGCCGCCAGAGAGCGTCTCGGCGCGCTGCTCCAGACGTTCCTGGAGGCGCGGGAACAGCTTGAACACGAGATCGAGCGGCTCTTCGCGGTTCGCTTCGCCCCGGTAGAGATAGCTGCCGAGGCGAAGGTTGTCGCGCACCGACAGGCGCGGAAACAAACGGCGGTTTTCCGGCACATAGGCGATGCCGGTGGCCGTGATGTGATGCTGCGCCATGCCGTTGAGGCGTTTGCCGTCGAACGTCACCGTGCCCGAACGCGGACGCTCGGCGCCGGCGATGGATTTCAGCAGCGTCGACTTGCCCGCGCCGTTGGCGCCGGCAACGCAGACGATCTCGCCCTTCTGGACCTCGATCGAGACCGCGGAGATGGCGACCAGCCCCTGATAGGCGGTGGTGACTTCACGCACCGACAGCATGACGATCTCCCAGATATGCCTTGATCACCTTGGGATCGCGCACGACGTCGGCGGGCTTGCCCTCGACCAGCACCTTGCCGAGGTCGAGCACGATGGCTCGGTCCACCAGCGGCATCACGATCTCCATGACGTGCTCCACCATCAGCACGGTGATACCGGCATCGCGCACCTTGCGCACCAGGGCAACGCCGGTCTGCGCCTCGGTCGGCGTCAGGCCGGTGAGGACTTCGTCGAGCAGCAGCAGCTTCGGCTCGGTCGCAAGCGCCCGCGCGACTTCGAGGCGGCGCTTCTCGGCCGGAACGAGGTCGCTCGCGAGCACGTCGGCGCGCGCTGCGAGCCCGGTGAATTCCAGCACTTCATGCGCCTTGCGGCGCGCCTCGCGCATCACGGTGGTACGCACGAGCGCACCGACAATGACGTTGTCGATGACAGTCATGGTCTCGAAGCTCTTCACGACCTGGAAGGTGCGCCCGATGCCGCGCTGGCAGCGCGCGGCCGCGGGCATGCGGGTGACGTCCTCACCGTCGAATAGAATCGAGCCTTGCGTCGGCGGCAAGACGCCGGCGATGAGATTGAACAGCGTCGACTTGCCGGCGCCGTTGGGACCGATCAGGCCGACGATCTCGCCGCGGCCGACCGAGATCGAGACGTCGCTGTTGGCGACGAGGCCGCCGAAGCGCTGCCAGACGCCGCGGGTTTCGAGCAGCGCGCTCATCGGGCAGCTCCTGTCTTCTTCGGGCGTGAAAACAGGCTCAGCAGGCCGCGCGGCAGGGCCAGCGAGATCAGAACGATCAGCGTGCCGTAGACGATGAGGTCGACACCCCGCCCCGAGCCGCCGAACTTGAAGCGCGTCAGCTCAGTCAGCGGGATCAGGATGGCCGCCCCTAACACCGGCCCCCACAGGGTGCCGATACCGCCGAGCACGGCCGGCAGCGCCATCAGCAGCGAAAACTGAAAGCCCATGACGCTTTCCGGATCGATGTAGGAGACGAACTGGGCGTAGAAGCTGCCGCCCACCGCGACAAGGAAGGCGGAGACCGCGGCCGCACCCATCTTGGAATTGAACACGTCGACACCGAGGCTCTCGGCCGCCTCCGGGTTGTCCTTGACGGCGCGCCACCAAAATCCCCACTTGGAGTTTTCCAGCCACCATGTCACGAACCAGGCGAGGCAGCACAGCGCCAGCGCGAAATAGAAGTACGGCAGCTTGGTGCGCAGGAACTGGAATTTCAGCCAGCTGTCGCCGCGGATCGGAATGGTGATACCCATCGCGGCACCGGCCCATTCCCAGTTGTGGAACAAAAGCAAGCCGATCTCGGCGATGACGATGGTGGCAATCACGAAGTAATGGCCGCGCAGGCGGAAGAAGGGATAGCCGAGCCCCATCGCGATCAGCGCCGACACCACCCCGCCCGCCAGCATGCCGAACCAGGGCAGCACGCCGAACTTCGTGAACAGCAGCTCGGTGGTATAGGCCCCGAGGCCGAAATACAGCGCGTGGCCGAGCGAGATCTGCCCGCAATAGCCGGACAGGATATTCCAGCTCTGCGACAATCCCGCATACATCAGTGTCAGGATCAGAATGTTCTGGACGACGACGTCCTTCACGAACAACGGCGTCAGCGCGGCAATGGTAGCGAGCGCTGCGGCGATGATGAGGTCGCGGCGGCGCCGCGCTGCAAAATCCTTGTCCATCACATCGATCCGAACAGGCCGCGCGGCCGGATGAAGACGACCAGCAGATAGACCGAGTAAATGCCGACCGATTTCAGCGACGGCGGCAGCACCAGCGCGGTGACCGCTTCGACGAGACCGACGATGATGCCACCGGCGAAGGCGCCGAACACGCTGCCGAAGCCGCCGAGCGCCACCGTGACATAGGCGATCAGCGCAAAGGACGCGCCGACGTCGGGATAGATGTAGAAGAACACCGCCATGATCGCGCCGGCGAGACCAACCAGCGCGGCGCCGAGCCCCCAGCCGAATGCAAACACGCGGTTCTTGTCGATGCCGACAAGCGCGACTGCACCGGGATCCTCGCGGGTCGCTTCGATCGCGCGGCCGAAATCGGTTCGGTGGATGAAGAAGTAGAGACCTGCAAAAGCGGCGATCGAGACCAGCGCGCCGACCAGTTGCGGCTCCGGCAGAAAGATTCCGCCGACCGAGATGGTTTTGCCGCCGAGCCAGGATTGTGGGATGCTGCGATAGTCCGGCGTGAAGAAATACTGCGCAAGGCCGCGCATGACGATGGCGAGGCCGAAGGTGGTGAAGATCTGCACCATGCCGGCGTTGGCCTTGGCCCGCATGGCGAAACGTACAAGGAGCAGGTAGACGACCGCTCCGAATATGAAGAGTGCCGCGGCGACCAACGGGGCCGACAACAGCGGATCGATGGCGAAGAACGCGAACAGGAAGAAAGACAGATACATCGCGATCATCAGGAATTCGCCATGGGCGAAGTTCGTGACGTCCATCAGGCCGAAGATCAGCGCGAGGCCGACCGCGATCAATCCGTAGAGCAGGCCCATCAGGAGGCCGCTCGCGAGACTCTGGATAATGGCTTGGGCTGTCAACTCTGGTCCCCCGTTCGAAACGTCACGACAGGCTTCGTCATTGCGAGCGAAGCGAAGCAATCCAGGAATGTTTCGAAGGAAGCAGTCTGGATTGCTTCGTCGCTTCGCTCCTCGCAATGACGGTGGGAGCAGTTTGCTCCCACCCCGCCTGCTCCGCTGCCCTCCGCAGCTCTTACTTCATCGGCCAGATCGCCTCGGCGATCGCGGCCTGCGGCGGGAAGATGGTGACGAACTTGCCGCCGACATATTGCAGCAGCACCGGATCGGCGTCGTTGTTCTGGCCCATCTCGTCGAACTTGACGCGCTTCCAGGGCATGATGGTCTTTTCGCCCGGGATGTCGGTCGCGGCAAGCGCGTCGCGGATCTTCTCGCCGTCGGTCGACTTGGCGCGGCTGATGGCGTCGGCGAGGATGATCAGGCCCATGAACTGCCGCGAGGTGAGGTCGTTGAAATCCTTGCCGGACCTGGCCTTGAACATCTCGTTGATCTTGCCGACCATCGGCCGCTTCTGCGCGAGGTCGAGCGAGAAGGTGCCGCGCGAGATCACGCCTTCGAGCTTGTCGCCGACGGCATCGTAGAGCGCCTTCTCGGAGAAGCCGGCGTCCTGCGCCACGATCGCATTCGGCTTGTAGCCGAGCTCGGCCATGGTCTTGACCAGGAGGATGCCGTCGGTGGTGTAGCTCGACGGCATCAGCACGTCGGCATTGGCGGTCTTGAGCTGCTGCACCTCGGCAGAGAGCGAGGGCGAGTTGGCGCGATACTTGATGTCGGTGACGATCTTATAGGCGCGCTCGCCGGCGATCTTGGTCTGGGCATTGCCGGAATCGGTGCCGAAGATGGTGTCCTCGTGGAACAGCGACAGCGTCTCGATCTTGGTGCCCTTCTTCTTCATGGCGTCGAAGAAGTCGAACATCGCAGCCGAGTACATCTCGTCGTGCGGCGAGGCGCGGAAGTAATATTTCAGGCCGCGGCGGTGCAGGCTCGGCGAGGAATTGTCGGCGGACAGGAACGGGACCTGATAGCGCTCGCAGATCTGGCTGACGGTGACGGCCACCGCGCTCTGGTAAGTGCCGACGACGGCGCAGACCTTCTCCTGCGTGATCAGGCGCTCGGCCTCGGCGCGGCCCTTCTGCGGATCGGCCTGGTGGTCGGCGAACACGAGGCGGATCTTGGCGCCACCGAGGCCCGGCAGGCCTTCGCCCTTCGCCAGCGGCAGGTCGAAATCGCTGTCCTTGTTGATGACTTCGAGCGCGGTCTCATAGGCCTTCTGCGCGTCGACGCCCTGCTGCGCGCTGCCGCCGGAGAACGGATAGATCACGCCGATCACGACTTCCGAACTCTGTGCGCGCGCCGCCAGCGGCACGAGGGCGGCAGTGGCGGTGGCCCCCAACAACACGTCGCGGCGAGTGATCGTCATGGCAAAGTCCCCTGTTACTGAATTTCGGCTGATCGAATGAAGCGATTGGTGGATGCGGTAAAGCCTGAAGAAGCAGCAGATGCTGCCCACTAAATCACGGCCATGTTTCTGTTCTTGAGATCGGTCACCAGCATCAGGCCGGGCGAATGCGTGATTGCAAACGGCAGCTTCGCGGCGTTGATGACCGATTGCGGCGTCACCCCGCAGGCCCAGAACACCGGAATCTCGTCGTCGGCGACCGGCACCGGATCGCCGTAGTCGGGCTTGGCGATATCCTTGATGCCGATCAGATGCGGATGGCCGAGATGCACGGGCGCGCCGTGCACGGCCGGATAGCGCGAGGTGATCTGCACCGCGCGGATCGCATCGGCCGGCTTGAACGGACGCATCGACACCACCATGGGACCGGCGAACGGACCTGATACACCGCAGGCGATGTTGGTGCGGTACATCGGCACGCGCACGTTCTTCTCGATGTGGCGGATCGGCATGCCCTCCTCGAGCAACGCCTCCTCGAACGAGAACGAGCAGCCGAGCACGAAGGTGACGAGATCGTCGCGCCAATAGCTCTTCACGTCGGTCGGCTCGTCCACGACCTCGCCGTCGCGCCAGACGCGGTAGCGCGGAACGTCGGTGCGGATGTCGAGATCGGCGCCGAGCGAGGGGATGTAAGGGCTGCCGACATCGGACATGCCGATGATCGGGCACGGCTTGGGATTGAGCTGGCAGAAGCGGTGGAAGGCACCGGCATACTCCGCCGGCAGGATCGCCAGATTGCCCTGGACATATCCGGGAGCGACGCCGGCGGTGGAGGCGACCAGCCCCTCGCGGTAGGCGAGCCGGGCCTTGCGGCTCGGGAGGGCGTCGGGTGTTTCAGTTTGCTGCGCTGCCACCAAAACAGTCATGTGATCGACCTGCCTATAAACTCGACAAAGACAAGCCAACACCAAGCGTGCTATAAAGTCTAATCTTCGTTTCTAATCAATCTCGATAAATCTGATTTATCGATTGGGAAAATCCTTCCAATGCTGGACTTCAGGTCGATCGAGACGTTCCTATGGGTCGTGAAGCTCGGCAGCTTCCGCGGCGCCGCGCAACGCCTCAACACCACCCAGCCGGCGATCTCCCAGCGCATCGCCCAGCTCGAGCGCGAGATGGGCGTGAAGCTCCTGAACCGCGACCATCGCATCGCCTCCCCGACCCCGAGCGGCCGGCAGATGATGGTCTACGCGGAGAAGCTGATCGGCCTGCGCGCTGCGATGATGGCGGAGATCGGCGATGCTTCGGCGATGCGCGGCGTGATGCGGCTCGGCGTCGCCGAGACCATCGTGCACACCTGGCTGCCGCGGCTCGTCAAGAGCGTCAACGAGGTCTATCCGAACCTGTCGCTGGAGATCGAGGTCGACATCACGCCGAACCTCACCGCGCGCCTGCTCGCACAGGAGATCGAGCTCGCCTTCGTGGTCGGACCGCTGTCCGCCTCCGGCGTGCACAACCGCGTGCTCGCCGATTATCCGATCGGCTTCCTCGCGAGTCCCTCGCTCGGGCTCGGCAAGGGCCCGGTGACGCCGGCGGACCTCGCGCGGTTTCCGATCATCACCTTCCCGCGCAAGACCAAGCCCTACGAGGTCGTGCGCGAGGTGTTCGACCGGCCGGAGCTGCCGCCGATCCGCCTGCATGCGTCCGCTTCGCTGGCGACCGTCATCCACATGGCGGTCGAGGGCCTTGGCATCGCCGTGATCCCCGACGCCATCGTCGAGAACGAGCTCGCCGACGGACGGCTGCAGCTGCTCGACACCGATCTTTCCATCGCGCCGCTGACCTTCACCGCGAGCTGGCTGGCCTCGCCCGATGTCGTCGCCGTGGAGCGCGTCGCCGAGCTTGCACGGCAAATTGCGCAGAGCAGCCTCGCGGTTGACGCGCCCGCACAGGCGCGTCATTGAAAAAGGCGCCGGACAAAAGAGAGAACGACCGCATGAGCCGAGCCGCGACCAACCTGCAAATCGATTCCGCCCGCCTGTGGGGCTCCATCCACGAGACCGCGCAATTCGGCGCGACGGCCAAAGGCGGCGTGCGGCGGCTGACGTTGAGCCAGGAAGACAAGCAGGTGCGCGATTGGTTCCGCAAGGCCTGCGAGGATGCCGGACTGGAAGTCCACGTCGACGCGCTCGGATCACAGTTCGGCCTGCGCAAGGGCCGCGACATGTCGAAGCTGCCCGTCGGCATCGGCTCGCACCTCGACACCCAGCCGACCGGCGGCAAGTATGACGGCATCCTGGGAACGCTCGGCGCGCTGGAGGTGATCCGCACGCTGAACGATGCCGGCATCGAGACCGAGGCGCCAATCTGCGTCGTGAACTGGACCAACGAGGAAGGCTCGCGCTTCGCACCGGCGATGATGGCTTCCGCCGCCTATGTCGGCGACTTCACCACAGACGACATTTTGTCGCGCAAGGACGCCGAGGGCACCACCGTCGGCCAGGCGCTCGACGGCATCGGCTATCGCGGCGACAAGCCGGTCGGCTTCCAGAAGCTCGGCTGCTTCGTCGAGCTGCACATCGAGCAGGGGCCGATCCTGGAAGCCGAAGGCAAGACCATCGGCGTGGTCGATTCCGGCCAGGGCGTGCTCTGGTACGACGGCAAGATCTCCGGCTTCGAGAGCCATGCGGGCTCCACGCCGATGCCGCTGCGGCGCGATGCGCTGGCGACCTTGTCCGAAATCGTGCTGGCGATGGAGTCGATTGCGAGGAAGCACGGACCGAACGCCGTCGGTACCATCGGCGAGGCCGTCATCGCCAATCCCTCGCGTAACGTCATTCCCGGCGAGATCGCCTTCACCATGGACTGCCGCAGTGCCGATGGCGCCATCATGGATGCGCTCGACCGCGATCTGCGGGCGGCAATCGCCGAGATCGCCGCGCGCCGCAAGGTCGAGGTCAAGATCGATCTGGTATGGCGCAAGCCGCCGACGCATTTCGATCCGAAGCTGATTGCTGCCGTCGAGAACGCCGCTAAGACGCTCGGCTATTCCTCGCGCCGCATCACCTCCGGCGCCGGCCACGACGCCTGCAACCTCAACACGATCATGCCGGCGGCGATGGTGTTCGTGCCCTGCAAGGACGGCATCAGCCACAACGAGCTGGAGGATGCGACGCAGGGCGACTGCGCCGCGGGCACCAACGTCCTCATGCATACCGTGCTGGCAGTCGCCGGCGTCGCATCCTGAGCGGAGAGAACCATGCGCGGAGTTTTCGTCGACGCCAATGAATCGCTGGCCGTGATCATGGAGCGGCTGGGGAAGCCTGGTGATCCCAAGGTGCGGATCAACAGGAATCCCGACATCACGCCCGAGCAATATCCTGATATTCTCGACGGCGCCGAGATCGCGATCGTCGACCACACCGCACTGCCGACCGAAGTCGCGAAGAAATGCACCGGGCTGAAGCACGTCGTGTTCCTCGGTACCGGCGCGCGCAGCTACATGAATCCGGAAGAGCTCGCCGAGCTCGGCATCTCCGTGCATCTGATCAAGGGCTACGGCGACACGGCGGTTGCGGAATCCGCGATCGCGCTGATGTGGGCGTCGGCCCGCGTCATTGCGATGATGGACCGCGAGATGCGCGCCGGGAACTGGCTGCGGGAGGACGGCATGCAGCTCACCGGCAAGACGCTCGGCCTGATCGGCTTCGGCGGCATCGCCGCGGAGGTCGCGCGCATCGCGTCCGGCAGCGGCATGAAGGTGATCGCCTGGAACCGTTCGCCGAAGAGCTATCCGGGGGTCGAATTTACCGATCTCGACAGCGTGCTGGCGAGAAGCGACGTGGTGTCGCTGCACCTGCTGCTCAACGACGAGACGCGCGGCATGATCACGCGCGAGAAGATCCTTGCTATGAAACGCGGCGTCATTCTCATCAACACCGCCCGCGCCGCTGTTGTCGACGAGGCCGCCATGATCGAGGCGCTGAAGTCCGGCCATATCCGCCACGCCGGCCTTGATGTCTTCAACATCGAGCCGCTGCCCGGCGATCATCCGCTGACGAAGCTGCCGAACGTGACGTTGTCGGCGCATTCGGCCTTCCGCACACCGGAGGCGAGCGAGAACCTGATTGAAGCGGCGTTGGTCCATTGCCGCCGGATCGTGAAGGGATAAGAGCAACAACAATGGCCGACTATCGCATCATCAAGGCAGAGTCGCTCACCAAGGCCATCCATGCCATCGTCAGGGCCGGCGGCTCCTCGGACCGCGAGGCCGAGCTCGTGGCCACCAATCTCGTCGAAGCCAATCTGAAGGGACACGACTCGCACGGCGTCGGCATGATTCCGCGCTACGTCCAGAGCGTCACCAATGGCGGCCTCGCCGTGAACTCGCACGTCAAGATCGTGCTCGACACCGGCCCGCTTCTCACCCTCGACGGCCTCACCGGCTACGGCCAGGTGATCGGCCATGAAGCGATGGAGCTCGCGGCCGAGCGCGCAAAGAAGAACGGTGTTTGCCTTGTCGGCCTCTCAAATTCGCATCACATCGGCCGCATCGGCCACTGGGCCGAGCAGTGCATCGACCACGGGCTGGTCTCGATCCACTTCGTCAACGTGATCTCGCGCCCGATCGTGGCGCCCTGGGGCGGCAGCGACGCACGCCACGGCACCAATCCGTTCTGCGTCGGCATCCCGCGCGCCGGCAAGGATCCGATCGTGCTCGACTTCGCCACCAGCAGGATCGCGCAGGGCAAGACCCGTGTTGCCCATAACAAGGGCGTCGAGCTCGAGGTCGGCACCATCATTGATCACGAGGGCAAGCCCACGATCAATCCGCGCTACACCGTGATCCCGCCCTACGGTGCCATCCTCCCGTTCGGCGAGCACAAGGGCTCGGGCCTTGCGCTGGTGTGCGAGATCCTCGGCGGCGCGCTCTCCGGCGGCCAGGTGGTCAAGGGCTCGTCCGACGGCAAGTACAACGTCCTTAACGGCATGCTCTCGATCGTCATCGATCCGGGCAAGCTCGGCACCGGCGAGAACCTTGCACGCGAAGTTGAGAGCTTCGTGAGCTGGCACACCGGCTCGCCGCCTGCCCCCGGCGTCGACAAGGTCAGAATCGCGGGCGAGCCGGAGCGCGAGATCAAGAAGAAACGTCTCGCCGAGGGCATCCCGGTCGACCCAACCACCTGGCAGGAGATCCTGGATGCCGGGAAGAAGTTCGGGCTGGAACAGACGGCGATCGAGAAGATCGCGAGCTGATCGGAGCGAGGCGCGCTCCTCGGCGTCGCCTCGCGCCTCATGACCAATCGCGCAAGAGAGACTGGACGGCGGCGAAATGTCGACGTGCGCACGGCACGGGTTTGAACCGCCCCGCATGACCTTGCGACAATGCGGATATCCGATTGCATCCGCCCGAGGTTCGCATGCTCTCCCGTCTCGCAAAATTCGTGTCCGGCTCAAACCTTCCGTCGCCCGGATCCGATCTCTACCGGCAACGGCTCGCCATCTACGAGAGCGAGCTTGGCGAGCCCGAGCGCACATTCACTGATAACGCAGAGCGCCGCATCGACATCCACGCCTTCGGCCGCGATTTCGTCCCGGTCTGCCAGGAGGGCTCCGACGAAGGCTATGTCCTTCTCACCAACGGCATGAGCGAGCAACGGATGCACGGCGTCCCCGGGGACGCAAAGCCCCGGGCCGAGCTGATGTGGTATGTCCGCGAGCCAACGCAGGACGTTTGCGCCAATCTGCGCTGGCTGGCCAATCTGCCGTTCATCGACACGACCTGGTTCGGCTTCGGCCATCGCGTCGCGCTTCCGTGGCCGCCGGTTGCAGGAACGGACTTCCAGACGTTCCTGTTGCTCACACCGATCATCGGCCCCGACAAGGAGATCGCCGAGGCGCTGGAGATTGCGAGCGATCCGGTGGAGATCCTGACCGTGAACCTGATCTCGCATCAGGAGCTCGGGCTGATCAAGTCCAGGGGGCTCGATCCGTTTCTCGATCTGCTCGACGAGAACGACTATCCGCCGATCTTCGATCCGGCGCGGAGGTCGTATGTGTAGTCGTAGGCCAAAGCACTGCTGCCGTTCCCTTCTCCCCTTGTGGGAGAAGGTGGCATAGGCGGCCTTGGGCCGCCGTTCCTAAGAACGCCGAAGCGAAGCTTCGGCTATGGCGCCGGATGAGGGGTTCTCTCGGCGAACAATTCTACGGCTGATAGGTCTGCCTCTGCGGAAACAGACCCCTCACCCGTCTTCGATGCTTCGCATCGAAGCCACCCTCTCCCACAAGGGGAGAGGGTGAAGCGGCGAACTAATCCACCATATCCGCAACCGCCTTGCCGCACGCCGTCGTGTCGGCATTGCCGCCGAGATCCTTGGTGCGCAGCGTGCGTTCGGCGAGCGTGCGCTCGATCGCCTCGACAATCGACTTGCCGGCTTCCTTCTCGCCGAGATGCTCGAACATCATCGCGCCGGACCAGATCATGCCGATCGGGTTGGCGATGCCCTGGCCTGCGATGTCGGGCGCCGAGCCGTGCACCGGCTCGAACACGGATGGGAAATCGCCCTCGGGATTGATGTTGCCGGACGGAGCGATGCCGATGGTGCCGGTGCAGGCCGGGCCAAGGTCGGAGAGGATGTCGCCGAACAGGTTGGAGCCGACCACGACGTCGAACCAGTCCGGATGCAGCACGAAGTTCGCGGTGAGAATGTCGATGTGGTACTTGTCCCACTTCACGCCTGGAAACTTCTTGGCCATCGCCTCCACGCGCTCGTCCCAATAGGGCATGGTGATCGAGATGCCGTTGGACTTGGTCGCCGAGGTCAGGTGCTTCTTGGGCCGCGACTGCGCGAGCTCGAAGGCGAATTTCAGGATGCGGTCGACGCCGGTACGGGTCATCACCGTCTGCTGCGTCACGAACTCGCGGTCGGTGTCCGGGAACATGCGGCCGCCGACCGAGGAATATTCGCCTTCGGTGTTCTCGCGCACCACCCAGAAATCGATATCGCCGGGCTTGCGCCCCGCCAGCGGCGACGGCACGCCGGGCATCAACCGCACCGGGCGCAGGTTGACGTACTGGTCGAACTCGCGGCGGAACTTGATCAGCGAGCCCCACAGCGAGACGTGGTCCGGGATCTTGGCCGGCCAGCCGACCGCACCGAAATAGATCGCATCGTGCTTGCCGATCTTCTCCTTCCAGTCGTCGGGCATCATCTGGCCGTGCTTCTCGTAATAGTCGTAAGAGGAGAAGTCGAAATGGTCGAAATGCAGCGAGACGTTGTGCTTCTTCGCCGCCGCCTCCAAAACGCGCAGGCCCTCCGGCATCACCTCCTTGCCGATGCCATCGCCGGGAATGACCGCGATCCGGTATTGTTTCTTGCTCATCGAGAACGTCCTTGGTTGGTCCGGCAGTCGCCGCCTTCTGACTGCACTGCAATGGACCAAACGCGGCGGCAGTGCAACGCTGCACTGCAATGTTGACCATGGCGCGGCCAAGCGCCTACTGATTTGATCCTGTTCCCACGAACGAGTACCCCATGGATCTGCATCTGCGCGGCAAGCGCGTCCTGATCACCGGCGCGTCCAAGGGCATTGGCGCAGCCGCCGCCGAGGCCTTCGCCGAGGAAGGCGCGCATCTCCTCCTCGCGGCGCGTAGCGGCGATCAGCTCAAGGCGCTGGCCGACCGCTTGCGCGCCGCGCACCAGATCGACGCCACAACGAGCATCGTCGATCTGCGCAAGGAGGACGACGTGGCCCGGCTGGCGAAGGAAGCCGCCGACATCGACGTGCTCGTCAACAATGCCGGCGACATCCCGGGCGGCTCGATCGACAAGATCGACGAGGCGACCTGGCGGCACGCCTGGGAACTGAAGGTGTTCGGCTATATCAACCTGACGCGCTACGTCTACGCTCAGATGAAAGCCAGGGGGGGCGGCGTCATCGTCAACGACATCGGCGCGGCCGGCGAGAAGTTCGATGCCAACTACATCTGCGGCAGCGCCGGCAATGCCGCGCTGATGGCGTTCACACGGGCGCTCGGCGGCAAGAGCCTGGCCGACAACATCCGCGTGGTCGGCATCAATCCCGGCCCCGTCGGCACCGACCGCCACGTCACCCTGCTCAAGACGCGGGCCAAGCACCAGTTCGGCGACGAGAGCCGCTACAAGGAATTCCAGAAGAGCCTGCCGCTCGGCCGTCCCGCGCATGCGCGCGAGATCGGCGACCTCATGGCGTTCCTGGCCTCGGATCGCGCCGGCTATACGTCGGGCGTGATCTACACCGTCGACGGCGGCATCAGCGCCGGGTGGGGTTAACTCTATTCTCGTCATTGCGAGCGCAGCGAAGCAATCCAGGAATGCCTCTGCAGCAACCAGTCTGGATTGCTTCGTCGCTTCGCTCCTCGCAATGACGAGCCTCGAATAAGCACAGGAGTAAACTAATTGTCTCAGGATCTGATCCGCGAAACCGCCTGCACCGTCGTCGACAAGCTGCGCTCGGGCGACGTCTCGCCGCTCGAGCTCCTGGACGTAGTGGAGAAGCGCATCAAGGAGGTCGACGGCAAGGTCAACGCGCTGCCGACGCTGTGCTTCGATCGCGCGCGGGAGAGTGCGAAGACACTGATGCAGAAGCCGGCGGGCGCGCGCGGGCTGCTCGCCGGGCTGCCGGTGCCAATCAAGGATCTGACCGACGTTGCAGGCGTGTTGAACACGCAGGGCTCGCCGATCTTCAAGGATAACATCCCCGCGAAGTCTGACCTCATGGTCGAGAACCTCGAGGCCAACGGCGCGGTCGTCTACGCCAAGTCGAACACGCCGGAGTTCGGGGCCGGTGCCAACACGTTCAACGAGGTGTTCGGCGCGACGCTCAATCCCTGGGACACGACGAAATCGGCCGCGGGCTCCTCCGGCGGCGCGGCGGTGGCACTTGCGACCGGCATGGCCTGGCTCGCCCAGGGCTCCGACATGGGCGGGTCGTTGCGCAGCCCCGCGGCCTTCTGCGGCGTCGTCGGCATGCGGCCGAGCATCGGCCGCGTCGCGCATACCCCGAAGTCCGGCATCGATCGCAATCTCGGCGTGGTCGGTCCGATGGCGCGCAACGTCGAGGATCTCGCGCTGCTGCTGGACGCCATGAGCGGCGACTATGCCGACGATCCGCTGTCGCTGCCGGCTCCCTCAACCTCGTTCCTGTCGGCGGCCCAGGCGGGCAAGCGGCCGAAGCGCATCGCCTATTCGCCCGATCTCGGCATCACCCCGGTCGATCCCGAAGTGAAGGCGATCACCCGCAAGGCGGCGGAACGTTTCGCCGAAGCCGGCGCCATCGTCGAGGAGGCGCATCCGGATTGGCGCGAGGCGCATGAATGCTTTCACGTGCTGCGCGCCTTCGATTTCGCGATCACCAAGGCCAATCTGCTGCGCACCAAACGCGACCTGCTCAAGCCCGAGGTGATCTGGAACATCGAGGAAGGCCTCAAGCTCACGGTCGAGCAACTCGCGCGCGCCGAGGCGCAGCGCGTCGGCATGACGGCGCGGGCGGTCGAGTTCTTCAAGAGTTACGATCTGTTGCTGACCCCGACCACGATCGTTCCGCCCTTCCCGATCGAGCATCGCTATGTCGCCGAATGCGCCGGCAAGAGGTTCGACAACTACATCGAATGGCTCGGCATCGTCTACGCCATCACGCTGGCCTGCTGCCCGTCTCTCTCGCTGCCCTGCGGCTTCACGGCCTCGGGCCTTCCGGTCGGCGTGCAGGTGGTCGGCGCGCCGCGCGCCGACGCGCAGGTGATTGCCGGGGCAAAAGTGCTGGAGGATATTCTCGGCCTGCGCGGCACGACGCCGATCGATCCGAAGGGACATGGGTGAGCGCAGCACGACTTCCCGTCGCACCCTCCAGTCATCGCGCGGCACGCAGAACGGTTGCTCGGTTCGCTATTTGGCGATCGGGCAGGAGCCAGGATTATCGCAGCGAGGAGGCGTCGACCGCGTGGTGCCGGTCGCCTCGTCGGAGCTCGGGCCCACCGCCCCGTTCAGAATGACCGAGACACGCCATCGATATGTTGTTTGCGGCGCCAGACCGGAATCCCCAAAGCTAGCGCCTGTCACGTCGCCAACCGCCTGGAACGCACCATCTGGCCCCGCACGCGAAACCCGGTAGGTCGCTCCGTCGGCTCCTGGAGACCAGGCCAGGTCAGCGCCGCTATCCGACGTATCGATCACCGTGAGCGATTGCGGTGCAGATAGCGAGGGCGCGGTCGCGCCGGCGGGCGCCGCGGCAGCGGCGGTGAGCGCATCCAGCATCGCCTTGATCGCCTTGATTTGCGATCCGGACTTCGTCACGTAGCTATCCTGATGGTTGACGTAGCTCCACCAATCCCAACAGGCCTGCGGATTGCTTGGCCAGTATGGGCTGGTCTTGGTCTGCGGATAGAGAATGATCATGCGGTTCGTGTCCGCCCACTCATTGTAGCCGGCCTCATCCACGAATTTGCGTCCGATATCGGCGACGTCCTGCTTGCATCCGTGGAGCGCGACGTGGACGCGACACGGACTGCCCTGCTCGCAATCCCTGGGCACGAACACATAGCCGGTATCGCCCATGCTCAACGCGTCGGGCAGATGCGGCGTGGTATAGATCGATTGATCAAAGCTCTTCACCGAACCTGCAAGCTGCGCGGGGTTGGGCGGATTCAGGCGGCCGTAAATATGCTGCAGGATGACGCCGGCCTGGTCATAGCCGCATTGGTCGATATAGGGCGCCGTGTTGGCCTTGCAGTCGTTGAGCCCGGGTGCGCCCTGTTTCGCCACGACGAACGAGTGGCCCGCGCCGAGCGTGGCCTGATAGAACAAGTTGCCGCGATTGGCATCCCCGAGATAATGGCGATAGAAATCGGCGGCCGCATCGGTCGCCGCCTTGTCGACGACCGCGTCATTGTAGCCGTGAAAGAGATAGATCTTCTGCCTGCCGACATTGCTGAGAGGGTCGATCTCGCCCGCTGCGGCCTTCGCGTCGGCCTTTGCCGTAAAATCCTTCGGATTCAGATCCGACGCCGGCCCTTTCATGCATGCACCCGTGGCCCGCCGGATCGGCCCCCAGTACCAGGTGACGGCGTCGAACGCGTCCGCCTTTGCGCACCAGTAAGGGCCGCCTGCGACCACGCCGACGCCCTTGATCACCGACGACCACGCCGTGCCGAACTGAACGGCCATGAACGCGCCCGACGAAATTCCCGAAATCGAACTCTCACCGATCGGCGCGCGATAGCGCCGTAACCCCTCGGCGGCGCACGATGACACGCCAAGAGTGGTCGTGAAGATCAGGACGCAGATCTGGGCGGCGGTGAACTGCCGCAAAACGGCCACGCGCATGACAGCCTCGCCAAGTCGACCGCAGGAGCAACCTCCGGTATTAGAGAGCAAGACCGGCAATCGGTGCAAGCGCAAACAAGCGGCACCAAACCAGGAACGTCACTTCGGTGCTGTCGGCGCCTCCAGGCTCCGGCTGTAGCGCGACATCGCGAAACAGAAGACAAAGTAGATCGCGGCCACGAAGATGTAGACCTCGACCGAATACTGCTGCCAGGCCGGATCGATGATCGCGGTCTTCGCCGTCGTCAGCAGATCGAAGATGCCGATGATCAGCACCAGGCTGGTGTCCTTGAAGAAGGCGATGAAGGTGTTGACCAGCGGCGGGATGACGTGGCGGATCGCCTGCGGCAGGATGATCAAGCGGTGCTTGCGCCAGTAGGACAGGCCGAGCGCGTCGGCGGCCTCATATTGCCCGCGCGGCACGGCCTGAAGCCCGCCGCGGATCACTTCAGCCAGGTAGGCGCCGGCGAACAGGATGATCGCGATCTGAGCGCGCAACAGCTTGTCGATGTTGAATCCGGCCGGCATGAACAGCGGAAACATCACGCTGGCCATGAACAGCAGGCTCACCAGCGGCACGCCGCGGATCAGCTCGACGTAGAGCACGCTGAGCGAGCGGATCGCCGGCAGCTTCGAGCGCCGGCCGAGCGCGACCAGGATACCGAGCGGAAAGCCGACGGCGAGACCGAACGTCGCCAGGATCAGCGTCACGGGCAAGCCGCCCCAGCGGTCCTGCGAGACGAAGGATAGGCCGAGCACGCCGCCCCACATCAGCACGCTGATCAGCGCCAGTGCGCCGATCCAGAGATAGACCAGCTCGCGCCGCCACAGCGCGCGGCGGGTCGAGAGATAGTACAGCGCGATGAACAGCACGACCGACAGCGCCGGCCGCCACTGCTCGTCGAACGGATAAGTGCCGAACAGGATGAAGCGGTACTTCTCGGGGATGATGGCCCAGCAGGCGCCGACGCCGCGCGCGGCGCGACAGGCGCTGGAATCGCTCGTGGGCGTCAGCCAGACCGCATTGGCGATGCCCCATTGCACGAAGCTGAAAATGCCCTTGGCGAGCAGCACCAGCAGCAGGATCGTGATGATCCCATTCGGGATCGAGGAGAACAGGTTCTTACGCAGCCAGTGCAGCACCGGATTGCGCAGCTGCGGTCGGCGAGCGGCGCGGGGTGCATCGGGGATGTCCGTGATCGCGGTCATGATCAGCGCTCCACCAGCGCGATGCGCGCATTGTACCAGTTCATGAAGAAGCTGATCGAAAGGCTGATGGTCAGGAACACCGCCATGATCAGCGCGATCGCTTCGATCGCCTGCCCGGTCTGGTTCAACGTGGTGTTGGCGATCGAGACCACGTCCTGGTAGCCGATCGCGACCGCGAGCGAGGAGTTCTTGGTCAGGTTGAGGTACTGGCTCGTCATCGGCGGCACGATCACGCGCAACGCCTGCGGCAAGATGATCTGCCGCAGCAGGAAGCTGCGCCGCAGGCCGAGTGCGTTGGCGGCATCCCATTGCCCGCGCGGCACCGATTGGATGCCGCTGCGCACGATTTCGGCGATGAAGGCGGAGGTGTAGGTCACCAGTGCGATCAGCAGCGCGAAATATTCCGGCGCGAGCGTCAGCCCGCCGACGAAATTGAAGCCGCGCAGCTGCGGCCACTCGATCGTCCAGGACACGCCGAGCACCAGCGAGACCGCCACCGGCACCACGACGATGAGGCCGAGCGCAGACGGCCAGGCCGGCCGCGGCTTGCCGTCGCGCATCTGCTGCGCGACCAGCCAGCGACGGAAGAGGAAGAACACCGCACAGCCCAGCACCGCTGTGCCGAGCACCGTGAGCTGCGGCGGCCCGAACGGGATCGCCGGCAGGATCAGGCCGCGATTAGAGAGGAACACGCCCTCGACCGGCCGCCACGCGGCGCGCGCCGCCGGCAGCGCCTGCATCAGCACGTACCAGAACAGCAGCTGGAGCAGCAGCGGGATGTCGCGGAGCGTTTCGACATAGACCGCGGCAAGCCGCGACAGCAACCAGTTGGACGACAGGCGCGAGATTCCGATCAGCGTGCCCAGGATCGTCGCGAGCACGATGCCGATCACGGCGACGCGCAAGGTGTTGGCGACGCCGACGACGAAGGCCCAGAGATAGGTATCCCCGGGATTGTAGTCGAGCAGACTGTCGGCAATCGGCATGCCGGCCTCACGGCCGAGAAAGGCGAAGCCGGTCGTGATGCGACGAGCCGACAGATTGGTGACGGTGTTGGACCAGAGGAAGGCGATCACGGCGACCGCGATGCCGACCACCAGGACCTGCCAGAACAGGCCCTTCAATTCGTTGCGGCCGAGCACGAAACGGCGGCGCGGCGGCGGCCTGGGATGATCGGCGGTCACAGCACAAAATCCTTCTTCAAATGCAGCGATTTCCGGCGACGCACGTCAACTGTTGCACCGAACTCAACTTCATGCAACAAATGTTGCATGGCCGAGCCCGCGAAATCCTCGCCCCTGAGCGACCTGCGCATCGCATTGCCATCGCTCCCCCTGCGCCTGCAGGAGGTCGGCCGTTTCGTTGCCGCCAACGACTACGATGCCACCACCCGCTCGATGCGCGATCTCGCGGCGGAAGCCGGCGCCGATCCCGCCGCGTTCACGCGGCTTGCGAAAGCGATCGGCTATTCCGGATGGGACGAGCTGCGTGCGGCGCTGACCGAGGCGCGGCGGCCGTCGCAGACCGCGCCCTTCTCCGGCCGCACAAGAGGCCGCCGTCACGGGCCGAACGCCGATGTTACGCTCGTCCTTGACAAGCTCGAGGCCGAGGCCGCCGGCCTTCCGCGCATCCCGGCCCAGCCGATCGCGGAAGCGGCGCGCGCGCTGCACGAGGCCAAGCGGATCTGGATCGCGGGCTACCGCAGCTGCCGCAGCGTCGCGGAGCTCCTGAACTACGAACTGCGCCTGTTCCGGCCCGAACAGGTGCAGCTCGTCGGCACGTCCGGGCCCGACGACCTCGATCTCGGCGCGTTCCGTCCCGGCGAAGCCGTCATCGTCATCGGCTTCCTGCCTTACACGCATGCGAGCGTCCGCGTCGCGCAGGCCGCTCATCGCAGTGGCGCGGCGCTGATCTCGATTGCGGACAGCCTGACGGCACCGATGGCCGAGGGCGCCGACCATGTGCTGCTGTTCGAGGCCGCGTCCTCGCCCGGCTTCTTCCCCAGTCTCACCGGCGCGATCGCGATCGCGCAGTCGCTCGCGGCGGTCACGTTCTCGCTCGGCGGCGCCGCCGCGAAGAAGCGTCTGGAAAACACCGAGGCGCGGCTCAGTGCTGCCTCCACCTACGTCCAGGAGAAAGGTTGACACATGAGCACTCGCACCAGCCGCGTGCTGCATCGCTCGCTGCGCGAAACGCCGCCCAAGGCGATCGGCGGCGAAGGCGTTTATCTCTTCGCCGAGGACGGACGGCGCATCATCGATGCCTCCGGCGGCGCGGCGGTCTCCTGCCTCGGTCACCAGCATCCGCGCGTGATCGCGGCGATGGCCAAGCAGGCGTCCACGCTCGCCTATGCGCATACGGCTTTCTTCTCCTCCGAGCCGGCGGAAGCTCTTGCTGAAATACTGGTCGGACAGGAGCCCGGCGGGCTCGCCTACGCCTATTTCGTCAGCGGCGGATCGGAGGCAATCGAAGCCAGCATCAAGCTGGCGCGGCAATATTTCATCGAGCGCGGCGAGCCGCAGCGGCAGCACTTCATCGCGCGGCGGCAGAGCTATCACGGCAACACCCTCGGCGCGCTCGCCGCCGGCGGCAATGCCTGGCGTCGCGCGCCATATGCGCCGCTGCTCTCGACCGCTTTCAGCCACGTCACGCCGGCCTTCGCCTATCGCGAGAAGCGCGAGGCCGAGTCGGATGCGCAGTTCGTCGCGCGTCTCGCCGCCGAGCTCGAAGCCGAGTTCCAGCGGCTCGGCCCCGACACCGTCGCCGCCTTCCTCGCCGAGCCCGTCGTCGGCGCCACCGCCGGCGCCGTGGCCGCCCCGGACGGCTACTTCAAAGCGATGCGCGAGATCTGCGACCGTCACGGTGCGCTGCTCATTCTCGACGAGGTCATGTGCGGCATGGGCCGCACCGGCACGATGCATGCGTGGGAGCAAGAAGGTGTCGCCCCCGACATCCAGGCGATCGCAAAGGGGCTCGGCGGCGGCTATCAGCCGATCGGTGCGATGCTGGCAAGCGGCAAGATCATCGACACGATCCGCTCGGGTTCGGGCGCGTTCCAGCACGGCCACACTTATCTGGCGCATCCCCTCGCCTGCGCTGCGGCGCTCGCGGTGCAGGATGTGATCCGCGAGGATGGCCTGCTCGACCGCGTGAAGGAGCGCGGCAAGCAGCTCGAGCAGCGCCTGACCCAACGCTTCGGCAATCATCGCCATGTCGGCGACATCAGGGGCCGCGGCCTGTTCTGGGCGATCGAGCTGGTTGCCGATCGCGCTAGCCGCACCTCGTTCGATCCGGCCCTCAAGCTGCACCAGAAGATCAAGGCGGAGGCCTTTGCCGGTGGCCTCGGCTGCTATCCCAGCGGCGGTACCGTCGATGGCGTGCGCGGCGACCACGTGCTGCTGGCACCGCCCTATATCGCCTCGGCGGACGAAATCGACCTGATCGTCGACAAGCTGGGCACGGCCGTCGACAGCGTGTTGCGTAGTGTCAATCAGTGAGGGGAGAGTAGTATGAGGAAAGTGGTTATCGCAGCGGGCCTGCTCGCGGCATCGACGGTGATCGCAGCGGCGGCGACGCTCGATACGGTGAAGAGCCGCGGCACGCTGGTGTGTGGCGTCAGTGCCGGTTTTGCCGGCTTCTCGGCGCCGGACTCGCAAGGCAATTACAGGGGTCTCGACGTCGATTATTGCCGCGCGCTGGCGGCCGGCGTGCTCGGCGATCCTACCAAGGTGCGCTACGTCTCGCTGACGGCTCAGAACCGCTTCACCGCCCTGCAATCGGGCGAGATCGACGTGCTCTATCGCAACTCGACGCAGACCTATTTGCGCGGCGCGACGCTGGGCCTGCGGCAGGGTCCGATCAACTTCTACGACGGCCAGGGTTTTGTCGTGAAGAAGGACCTCGGCGTCAAGGAGCTGAAGGACCTCAAGGGCGCCACCGTCTGCGTCGCGCAGGGCACCACGCACGAGGTCACGCTCGGCGATTACGGCCGCGCCAACGGCATCGACTGGAAGCCCCTGGTGTTCGACCGCGTCGACACCATGTACCAGACCTTCTTCGGCGGCCGCTGCGATGCGATGACCCAGGACGCTTCGGCCCTCGCCGGCGCGGTGACCACGGCCGCGCCGAACGCAGCCGACTACATTGTGCTGCCGCAGACCATCAGCAAGGAGCCGCTCGGACCCTTCACCCGCAATGGCGACGAGGTCTGGAGCGACATCATCGCCTGGCTGCATTACGGCCTGATCGAGGCCGAGGAGCTCGGCGTCACGCAAGCCAATGTCGAGGAGATGACGAAGTCGCAAACGCCTGCGATCCAGCGGCTGCTAGGGGCCAGCGGCGACCTCGGCTCGCGGCTCGGGCTCGACAACAAATGGCTGGTCAAGGCGATCAAGGCCGGCGGCAATTACGGCGAGATTTTCGAGCGCAATGTCGGCAAGGCCAGCCCGCTCAAGCTCGATCGCGGCCTCAACGGCCTCTGGAGCAAAGGCGGCTTGATGTACGCCATTCCGTTCAAGTAAGGGAGTTCACCTCTCCCCGCTTGCGGGGAGAGGTCGGATTGCGCAGCAATCCGGGGGAGGGGGAGTTTCCGCGCGTCCAGCTCTCACCTTTTTGCGCCGAGAGAGCCCCTCACCCCCGACCCTCTCCCCGTAAGAACGGGGAGAGGGAGAAGAAGCATCGAGCCCCCCATGCGCATCGCCCTTATCCACGCCCTCAAGCATTCCATCGCCCCGATCGAGGCAGCGTTTGCGCAGGCGTGGCCCGAGGCGCGGCTGATGAACCTGCTTGACGACAGTCTCTCGGCGGATCTCGCCCGCGACGGGCAACTCAACGATGCCATGACGGAACGGTTCCTCGCGCTCGGCGACTATGCAGCGGCGACGGGAGCGGATGGAATCCTGTTCACCTGCTCCGCCTTCGGCCCGTGCATCGAGGCCGTCGCGCGCGCGCATGCGCCGATGCCGGTGCTGAAGCCGAACGAGGCCATGATCGACAGGGCGGTGACCATGGGCCGGCGCATCGGCCTGCTCTCGACCTTTCCGCCGACGCTGGCGTCGATGCCGCCCGAGTTTCCCGCCTCCGTCGAGGTGGTGCCGAAGCTCGCCGACGGCGCGCTGGCCGCGCTCGACCGCGGCGACCGCGCCACGCATGACCGGCTGATCGCGGAGGCCTCACGGAGCTTGCGCGATTGCGACGTCATCGCGCTGGCGCAATTCAGCATCGCCGCGACGGCGCCGCTGGTCGCGGAGGCCGCCGGCCGCCCCGTCGTGACCACGCCGGACAGCGCGGTCGAAAAGCTGATGAAGCTGCTGAAGGCGAAGGGTTAAGCGCCGGCCTTGGTCCGACGTCGCGCATCCTTGATCGCGACCGCAAGCGCAGCCTTCGTCTCGTTGACGAAATCCTCGACCAGCTCCTCGCGCGTGGCATGCGCCGCCTCGCCCGTGAACAGGCCCTGCTCGGCCAGCATCACCACGCCGTGTAGCGCCGCCCAGATCTTGAGCGCCTGCCGTTCGCGCAAATAGCCCACGGCGGGCGCTTCCAGAGCTTCGATGACGAGCGCAAAGGTCTCCCGCGTTGCCTCGTGCAGCTCGCTGCCCTTGGCCGCGCAGGACACCGTGCGCGAGGCGAACATCAGGCGGTAGATGCCATTCCGGCGCAAGCCGAAATCGAGCGTCGCCTGTGCGAGCCGCGAGAGCTTCGATTGCTGCGACGGCTTTGCCATCGCATCACGCAAGAGCGCTGAGAGCTGCCGGAATGCTTGCGCGGTGACGGCGGCGAGCAGCGCCTCGCGGTCGGCAAAATGCCGGTATGGCGCCGGCTGCGAGACCCCGAGCTTCTTGGCAAGCGCCTTGATGCTGATCGCCTCCGCGCCGCCCCGCTCCGCCTCTTGCAGCGCGGCCTCGATCAGCGCATCGCGAAGATCGCCATGGTGGTAGGTCTTCGCGGGCTTGCGGGCTGGTCGTGAACGCATGTCGGGGCGAAGCCTACAAGTTCCCGCTTGACAAGGGAAGCCCGCCGCGAATGTAATAGTATATAACTTAAATAGAACCGAGATGAGGAAACGCGCCGCCTTCGGGCCCTCGCGCGCACACGACCAAGGAAGCCGAGAATGGCAGAGCGACTGAAGGTTCACGTCGATCCCGACAAATGCCAGGGCCATGCCCGCTGCAAGGCGCTCGCGCCGGAGCTTTTCGAGCTCGACGAATACGGCAACGCGCACGAAGCTGGTGACGGCACCGTCCCTCCGGGACTTGAGGACAAGGCCTGGCTTGCGAAATCCAACTGCCCGGAAATCGCAATCGATGTGATCGAGGAATAGTGCGGCCGTTGCCGCCCCGCTGCGTTCAGCGAATACGAGCCAAGGGATTCCCTGCCATGTCCGACGTCGACCAGCCTGTCGCCCATCCGCCCGTCACCGACTGGGTTCATGATTTCGACCACACCGATCCGCAATGGACCGAGGACCCGTTCCCGATCTGGGACGAGCTGCGAGCCGTAAGCCCCGTGGTGCACACGAAACGCTTCCTCGGCTGCTATTTGCCGACGACCTATGAGGCCGTGCGCGAGATCGCCAACGACACCGAGCACTTCTCCTCCCGCCGCATCATCGTCCGCGACGTACGGCCGGAAATCACCAGCAGGAACGCAGCCCCGCCGATCACCTCCGATCCGCCCGAGCACAAGCCGGCCAAGCAATTGCTGCTGCCGCCGTTCACCCCGGACGCGATGAAGAAGCTCGAGCCGCGCGTCCGCGCCATCTGCAACGAGCTGATCGACGACTTCATCGCCGAGCAGAGGGTGGACGCTGCGGCGCGCTACACCAAGCACATCCCGGTTCGGGCGATCGCGCACATGCTCGGTATTCCCGAGAGCGACAGCGACCTTTTCATTAATTGGATCCACATGATCCTCGAGCTCGGCATCAAGGACGAGAGCAAGCTGCTCCAGGCCGTGCAGGAGATGACGGCCTATTTCGGCGGCCACATCGAAGCGCGCAAGAGCAAGCCCACCGACGACCTGATCTCCTACCTGATGAACGCCAGGGACAAGAACGGCAATCCGCTCGAGGACACCCATGTGATGGGCTCGCTGCGCCTGCTGCTGATCGCCGGCATCGACACCACCTGGAGCGCGATCGGCTCCTCGCTCTGGCATCTTGCGAAGACGCCGGCCGACCGCGAGCGGCTAATCGCCGAGCCCGGACTGATTCCAACCGCCGTGGAGGAGCTGCTGCGCGCCTATTCGCCGGTGACGATGGCGCGCGAGGTGGTCAAGGAGACCACGGTGTCCGGCTGTCCGGTCAAGCCGGGCAACATGGTGCTGCTGTCGTTCCCGGCAGCCAACCGCGACCCCACGATGTTTCCGGACGCTGACAAAGTCGTGATCGACCGGCGCGAGAATCGTCACGCGGCCTTCGGCCTCGGCATCCACCGCTGCGTCGGTTCCAACCTCGCGCGCATGGAAATGCAGGTGGCGCTGGAGGAATGGCTGAAGCGGATTCCCGACTTCCGGCTCGATCCGGCAGGCACTGTGACTTGGTCGCAAGGAACGGTGCGCGGCCCCCGCCAGTTGCCATTTTTGCTCGGAAAGGCGATGTAAGGCCTTCCCAAAGGAAGCGGACAGGCCTTTCATGGCGGGCGCGACACCAAGCACGCCTCCGCCATGCATCGCCACGAGCACAGGCCATGACCGACGAGACGCCATCCGACAGCAAGCTGACGCGCACCAAGGAGAAGTGGGCGCGCGAGGGCCGCTTTCTCACCGGCAAGATGACACGCCCGGAGGATCAAAGGCTTCCGCCCGGGCAGCACCTCACCAAGGACTGGCCGGTACTCGATCTCGGGGTCACGCCGCCGGTCTCGCGCGAGCGCTGGCGGCTCGACGTCTATGGCGCGGTCGAGACCCCCGTTTTCTGGACCTTTGCCGAATTCGCCGCGCAGAAGCAGTCCCGGTTCACCTCGGACATCCATTGCGTCACGACCTGGTCGCGCTATGACAACGAATGGGAAGGGCTCGCCACGCGTGAGCTGCTGGTGGCCTGCCAGCCGCGCGAGGATGCTCGCTTCGTCGTGCTGCATTCCTATGACGGTTACACCACCAATCTCGCGCTGGAGGATTTTGCCGCCGAGGACGCGCTGCTCGCCCACAGCTGGTCCGGCCAGCCGCTGACGGAGGAGCATGGCGGCCCGGTGCGGCTGGTCGTGCCGCGCCTCTATTTCTGGAAGAGCACGAAATGGCTCCAGGCCATCGAATTCCTGACCGAGGACGCGCCGGGCTTCTGGGAAGTCCGCGGCTATCATAACCGCGGTGATCCCTGGGCCGAGCAGCGCTATTCGGGCGATTAGGTTCGAGCAAGACGGGGGGAAGCCCATGCCGACGGAACGCTTTCAATTCACCGGCGAAGGCGGCCATCAGCTCGCGGCCGCGCTGGAGCTGCCTGACGGCGAGCCCGCGGCTTTCGCGCTGTTCGCGCATTGCTTCACCTGCGGCAAGGACACGCTGGCGGCCAAGCGCATCTCGGTCGCGCTCGCCGCCAAGGGCATCGCGGTGCTGCGCTTCGACTTCACCGGGCTCGGCTCCAGCGGCGGTGATTTCGCCAACTCGACGTTCTCCTCCAACGTTGCCGATCTCGTGCGCGCGGCCGATCATCTGCGCGAGACCCGCAAGGCGCCCTCGATCCTGATCGGCCATAGCCTGGGTGGCGCCGCGATCCTCGCCGCTGCCGGACGGATTCCCGAGGCGAGAGCGGTGGCCACCATCGCGGCGCCCTCGGATCCCGCCCACGTCACCGGCCTGTTCAGGGAGCATCTCGACAACATCCGCGCGCAAGGCGAGGTCGAAGTCTCGCTTGCGGGACGCCCGTTCCGGATCAAGCGCGAATTCCTCGACGATATCGCCGAGCACGAGCTGATGAAGGACGTCACCGGCCTGCACAAGGCGCTGCTGGTGATGCATTCGCCCCTCGACGACACCGTCGGCATCGACAACGCAACGAAGCTCTTCGTCGCGGCAAGACACCCCAAGAGCTTCGTCTCGCTCGACCATGCCGATCATCTTCTGACCAAGCCTGCTGACGCGCTCTACGCCGCCGACGTGATCGTGGCCTGGGCCAGCCGTTACGTCGATGCAGCGACGCCCGCGAAGGCGATGGATCTGCCGGAGGAGCCGCGTAAGGTCGTGGTGCAGGAGACCCGCAAGAGCAAGTTCAACCAGACCATCACCGTCGGCCCGCATCATCTGGTGGCGGACGAGCCCATTGCAGCCGGCGGCGCGGATGCCGGGCCCGGCCCGTACGATTTCCTGCTCGCCGGCTTAGGTGCCTGCACCTCGATAACCATGCGTCTCTATGCCGACCGCAAGTCGCTGCCGCTCGACCGCGTCACGGTCACGCTGAAGCATTCCAAGATCTACGCCAAGGATTGTGCGGAGTGCGAGACCCGCGAGGGCATGCTCGACCAGATCGAGCGCGACATCGCGATCGACGGCGCCCTCGATGCCGAGCAGCGCAAGAAGCTGATGGAGATCGCCGACAAGTGCCCGGTGCACCGGACGCTGACATCGGAGATCCGGATCGTGACGAAAGCGGTGGAGTAGCGATGCCCCGCTAGAAGCACGACGCCATCGTGCGCACGGCCGCGCTGATCTCGTTTTCGCGCCACGCCGCAAAGCCGAGCAGCAGGCCGTGATCGCGCGGCTTGCCGAGCGCTAGGCTGGACAAGGCGCGCGTTTCGACGCCCGCCTCGACCAGCCGCTTCACCGCCGCCCGATCAGTGCGGCCGCGCTCGAGACGGGCGACGAGCTGGATACCGCCGGGGGGCACCTCGACCAAGAGCATGCCACCGAGATGCCGCTGCAGCTCCTCGACAAGATGATCGCGGCGCGCGTGATAGAGCCGGCGCATGCGGCGCAGATGCGCGAGGAAGTGCCCATCGGCGATGAATTCGGCCAGCGCCTCCTGAATGTGGCTGGCGGCGATCAGTCCCATGTGCTGCTGCGCGATCTCCAAGGTGCTGACCAGCGCCGCCGGCGCGACCAGATAGCCGAGCCGGATGTCCGACCTCATCGCCTTCGAGAATGTGCCGACATAGAACACACGGCCATGGGCATCTAACCCCTGCAAGGCCGGCACCGGCCGGCTGTCGTAGTGGAATTCGCCGTCGTAATCGTCCTCGACGATCCAGGTCCTGCCGGGCCGGCTTGCCGCGAGAAACTCGGTTCGACGGGCTAGCGACATCAACCGGCCGGTTGGGTGCTGATGCGACGGCGTCATGAAGATCAGCCTGGGAGCTCCAAGGCCTGGCATTCGCTGCATGCCCTGTTCATCCAGGCTGATGCCGGTCAGGCGCGCGCCGGATGCGTGAAAGGCAGCCGCCGCGCCGGGATAGCCGGGGTCTTCAACCCATACATGATCGCCCGGTGAAATGAGTGTGGCAGCAATCAAGGTCAGCGCGGCCTGCGCGCTCGGCAGGATCATGATCTGCTCCGCCGTGGCGCGGACGTCCCGGTTCGTCGCCAGATAATGCGTCAGCGCCTCCCGCAGGCGCAGCCGGTTGACCGGTCCCAGCTCGCGCCTGCCTGCATGCACGGCACTGCGGCGCAGGCAGCGTGCCCAGACCTCGTTCGGAAACTCCCTGAAATCGCCCAGCCCCGGGCGCAGCGGTTTGAGCTCCCCCCGATAAGACATCGGCCAGTCGGCCTGCTGGAGCTTCGTAGCCCAAGGCGAGAGCCGCAGTTTGCCGACGCATTCGCCCGCTGCGACGGCGCCCCGTTCGATGCGTTCGTGGCCGTCGATCATGACCACGTGACGGCGGCCATGAGACGCTGCGACATATCCCTCGGCCGCGAGCTGCTCGAACGCGTATGTGACGGTGTTGCGCGAGACGCCGAGATCGCTCGCAAGCCGTCGGCTCGACGGCAGAACGCGGCCTTTGCCGAGGCGGCCGGTCGCGATCAGGCCTCGCAGCTGGCTCGTCAGTTGCGCCACCAGCCCCTCGCCATCGGTCCGCTTCAGCTCGATCAACGCGGAGATCGTCGTGTCGGATACTGGCACTCTCTTCTTCTCCAATCTGGCACTTTTTCAAATGCCAGTCGGGATGCTATCCGGCGGCTCGGACTGCTTCAAGGACCTGCGACATGAACACCCTGTCACCCCGTGCGGCCATCGGCCTGTTCCTCATCGTGGTGCTGGCCTGGGGCGTGAATTGGTCGGTGACCAAGCAGCTCGTGCAGTTCGTCCCGCCGTTGTGGAGCGCGGCAATCCGGAGTTGGATCGCGCTGGTTGGATTGTTCGTGCTGCTCGGACTGAGCAACAATCTCGTGATCCCGGAGCGACGCGACTTTCCCGTGATCCTGAGCGTGGCGCTGCTGCATATGACGCTGTTCTCGATCCTGGTTGCCAGCGGCCTTCGCTTCCTGCCCGCAAGCAAGGGCATCGTGCTCGGCTACACCACGCCGCTCTGGGTCGCACTCGCCGCGCCCCTTTTCGGCAAGGACACGCTGACGGCGCCGAAGCTCGCCGGCGCTCTGCTCGGGCTGATCGGCCTTGCCGTCATCCTGAATCCATCCTCGATCGACTGGACCAACCCAAACGTGCTGCTCGGCGCCGGCATGGTCATCCTGGCCGCGATCTCTTGGGCTGCGAACATCATCTATATCCGCGCGCATCGCTGGATCGGATCTCCGCTTCAGCTTTTGCTTTGGCAGGTGCTCGTGGCAACGATCGTGCTGTCGGTCGGCGCGACAGCTGTGGATGGCCTCCCGCATGTGGAGTGGTCGTGGAGGCTCGTATTGTTGTTTCTCTATTCGGGCCTGGTCGGAACGGTCCTGGCTTATTGGGCGATGTCGATGGTCAACAAGAGCATCTCAGCCCTGACGACGTCGCTCGGCACCACCGGGACACCGCTGGTCGGCATCGCCAGCGCTGCGATCCTTCTGGGTGAACCCATCGACGCGAGCCTTGCCGTCGCGGCCGCACTGATCGTCTCCGGCATCGGCCTTGCGACGCTGGGCGATCGGTTGTTGCGCAGTCAGGCCACCGCGAGAGGCTGAACCCGCAGAACCCCGCGCAGGCCCGCCGCGGTGCCGAGCAGGATGCCGGCAGCCGCGACGAACGATCCCAGCGCGAGCGTAGACACGCCGGTGAGCCCCTGCCCGATCGAGCAGCCGAACGCCATCACGCCGCCGATCCCCATCAGCGCGGCACCGGTCCCTGAGCGGAGCATGTGGCGCGGCGAGGAATAGCCTTCGAGCTTGAAGCGGCCAGTTGCGAGTGCCGTCACCAGACTGCCGGCGAAGACGCCGGCCACCGTCGCGATGCCGAAGTTGAGCGTCAGTCCAGTCGAGAGCATGGCATATTGCAGGCTATCGGCGATCGGCGCGACGAACGTAAGGGAGGTCACGGGGACCGGATTGAAGTCGTCGGCACCGAGATAGCCGGTGGCCAGCCAGCCGCCGGCGACGAGGAGGCCCACAATGATGCCCGCTACGACCTGACCGGGCGAGCGACGGAACGCAGGATGCGCGAAAGCGAACAGGCTCAGCGCGACGGTTGTCGCGGCCGCGGCGAGCGCGCGTGAAAGCGATTCCGTGAAGCCGAGCGTCGCCAGCAACGACGGCAGCGAATTGGCAGGAGCCGTGGCTTGCGTTGCCTGGACCAGCGCAACGCGCGCCGGTGCGATGAGGCCCTTCAGCGTCATCTGCGCGGCAATCGCGAGCACGATCACGACCACGAAGGAGCGGAGATTGCCGCGGCCGAGCAGCACCAGCGCCCGCGAGCCGCAGCCGTTCGAAAGCACCATGCCGTAGCCGAACAGCAGGCCGCCGAGGAACAGCACCGCCGGCGAAAACGATTGCTGCAGATAGATCGACTTGCCGAGATCGACCGTGCCGCTGCCGGCGAGGAACTGGCTCGCGGCGATCGCAACAGCGATTGCGAGCGCGTAGGTCCGCACCAGCCGCCCGTCGCCCTCAGCCAGTAACCCGCGCATGCTGCTCATCAGGCAGAAACCGCTGAGCAGGCCAACGGCACCGTAGACGAGACCGATGGCCAGGCCGGCGAGGATAACGAGTTGCGTGGATTCCATGGTTACGGCTTCAGGATCACCCGGTCACGCGAGGAGCCGGCGACCGCAACATACGCTTCCTTCGCGCGCTCCAGCGGATAGATCGCATTCGCCCTGATCGGAAACGGCTTCAGATGGCCGCTCGCAAAACCCGGCCCGATGTCGCGCAGCACCGCACCCGTCGCGGCCGAGGATAGACCCAGCGTGTCGATGCCGACATAAGTGTGCTGGCCCCGATAGAATTCGAGGATGTTGAACTGCACGATGCGGTCGATCGCGGCGATCAGGATTTGGCGGCCGCGAAGCGCGAGCGATTTGTGCGCGGCCTGGAAATAGGGATCGCCGACCGTGTTGAAGACGACGTCGGCGCCCTTGCCGCCGGTCAATTCGTGCACGCGCGCGGCGATTTCGGTGGCGGAGGCGTCGATCACCTCGATGGGCGCGTTGGTGTGGCCTTCATAGGCTTCCGCCCTGCGCACCACACCGATCACGCGCGCGCCCTGCCAGGTCGCGATCTGCACCGCGGCCTGACCGACCTTGCCATTCACCCCGAAAACCAGAACGGTCTCGCCGCGCTTCGGCACGCCCGCCCTGCGAAAGCCTTCCATCGCGGTCACGAAGGGCACGCCGATGCCGGCGGCCTCCTCCCAGGACACAGTCTTCGGCTTCTCCACGACCGCATCTGCTTCGACCACGAGATGGCTCGCATGAGTGCCGTCACGACGAATGCCGAGGTCCCCGGACGAGCCGAACACTTCGTTCCCAATGGTGCCGGCGGGCCCGTCAATCACCACGCCGGCATAGTCGCGGCCGGGGGTCCGGGGGAACACGGCATAGGGCATCAGCCCGGTCGCAGCCTTGACGTCGGAGGGATTGACCGCGGCAGCCTTCACCTCGATCAGAAGATCGTTCGGCCCGCGCGCAAGCATCTGCCGCTCAATTGTCGGCGCAAGCGCAGCGGCATTTTCAGCTTTGGCGCTGAGGCGCACACAGCGCGCTTCGACGGTTTTGGCATCGGCTGACATGAAAAGACCCGCGATTTCTCGCGGGCCTTGTCGCCTCTGGCGCCGGTCGAGTCAATCCGTCCGGTCAGTCCTTTGGCCGCTTGTCGAAGAGCCGCTTGGCCTTGCCGAGCGAGCGCTCCAGCGTGGCCGGCGCAACTACCTGCACCCTGGAGCTGACGCCGATCGTATTCTTGATGTGGGTCGAAATTCGATCCGCATGGTCGACGAGGCCGCGGCCGTCCCAGCTCTCGGGCCGCGCCTCGGCGATGATGGTGAGCTCGTCCATGCGGCCTTCCCGGGTGAGCTCGAGGATGAAATGGCCGCCGCACCAGTCGGTCGCGAGCAGCACCTCCTCGATCTGGGTCGGGAACAGATTGACGCCGCGCAGGATGATCATGTCGTCCGAGCGCCCGGTCACCTTCTCCATCCGCCGCATGCCCGGCCGTGCCGTTCCCGGCAGCAGCCGCGTCAGGTCGCGGGTTCGATAGCGGATCACCGGAAAGGCTTCCTTGGTGAGCGACGTGAAGACCAGCTCGCCCTTCTCGCCGTCGGGCAGCACCGCGCCGGTCTCGGGGTCGATCACTTCCGGGTAGAAATGATCCTCCCAGATGTGCAGGCCATCCTTGGTCTCGATGCATTCCTGAGCGACGCCCGGGCCGATCACCTCGGACAGGCCATAGATGTCGGTCGCGTCCATGTCGAAGGCGTCCTCGATCTCGGCGCGCATCGCGTTGGTCCAGGGTTCCGCGCCGAAGATGCCGATCTTGAGCGAACACTGGCGCGGATCAAGCTTCTGGCGCTTGAACTCGTCGAGGATCGCCAGCATGTAGCTCGGCGTCACCGTGATGATGTCGGGCCGGAAATCATTGATGAGCTGCACCTGCCGCTCGGTCATGCCCCCGGAAATGGGGACAACCGTGCAGCCAAGCTTCTCGGCGCCGTAGTGCACGCCGAGACCGCCGGTGAAGAGTCCATAGCCATACGCATTGTGGATGATCATGCCGGTGCGGCCGCCGGCGGCCCGGATCGAGCGCGCCATCACCTCGGACCAGGTGTCGATGTCGCGCTGCGTATAGCCGACCACGATCGGCTTTCCGGTCGTGCCGGATGAGGCATGCACCCGCACCAGCTTTTCGCGCGGCACGGCGAACATGTCGAAGGGATAATTGTCGCGCAGGTCCGTCTTGACCGTGAACGGGAATTTGGCGAGATCAGAGAGCTCGCGAAAGTCGGACGGATGCACGCCCGCTTTGTCGAACGCCTTGCGGTAATGCGCGACGTTGTCGTAGGCGTGCTTCAGCGACCACGCCAACCGCTGCTTCTGCAGCGCCATGATCTCGCCGCGCGAGGCGCGCTCATGCGCATCCATCTCGGCGCTATAGGCGTTGCCACCTTCCTTGAGCCTCGTCAGAGCCATCCTCGTTTCCCCACATTGCCTGTTCTTTTTTGTTTGGTTTTATTGATCTTGCGCCGGCAGCCATTTGCCGGGAATGACGCGGGAATGTCCGCGGAATTCCGCGATGACGACCTCGCCCGCCGTGACACGCACGTCGTAGATGCCGGAGCGGCCGCCGCGGGTGATCTCCCGCGCTCTTGCGATGAGACGATCGCCAAGCTTGCCCGGCTTGATGAACGTGATCTGGCCCTGTGCCGCCACGACGCGCTCATTGTGCGAGTTGCAGGCGAACGCGAAGGCGGAATCGGCGAGCGTGAAGATGAAGCCGCCATGAGCAATACGCTGGCCGTTGACCATATCAGGCCGCACCGTCATGGCGAGCGTCGCAAAGCCCGGGCCGATCTCGACGATCTCCATGCCGAGACCTTTGGAGGCATCGTCCTCGGCCCACATCGCATCGGCGCAGGCGCGGGCGATATCCTCAGACGACAGGGCGGCTTTCACGTTCACGCGCTTCTCCCGGCCAGACGTTTGCTCATGATGTTGTTCTGGTTGGCTCACGCTGTCAAATCATGCGACGCATTTGCATTGCGGAGCCGCAGAACGCCCGATCAGACATGATCATAGTCGACTACGACCCGCTCCGTGGACGGCTTGGCCTGGCAGGTGAGAACAAAACCGGCCTCGAGCTCCCACGGTTCCAGCGAATAGTTGATGTCCATCGGCGCCTCGCCCTCGACCAGTTTTGCGCGGCAGGTCGAGCACATGCCGCCCTTGCAGGCAAAGGGCAGATCGACACCGGCGCGCAGGGCGGCATCGAGGATCGCCTCGTCCTCGGCAACCGGCACGTCGCGGCGCTTGCCGTCGATGATCAGCGAGGCGATCGCCTTCGGCGGCGCGTCGGGCGCAACCGCCTTTTTTGGCCGCGGCTTGCCGCCGAACTCGGAGACGAAGCGCTCGACATGGATGCGCTCGTCCGCGATGCCGAGATCGCGGCAGGTCGCCTCGATCTCCTCGCTCATGCCAAGAGGACCGCAGATGAAGACGTGATCGACGCTGGCCGCCGGCACCAATGCGCGGAGCAGCACCCTCACCTTGTCGCCGTCGAGTCGGCCATGCAGCATCGGGATGTCCTGCTCCTCGCCGGAGAGCACGTAGAAGATCGAGAGACGATCGATGAAGCGGTCCTTCAGCTCCTCGAGCGCTTCGAGGAACATGATGTTGTCGGTGGTGCGGTTGCCGTAGAAAAGGAAGAAGCGGCTGCCCGGCTCGCGCGCGAGTACGCCCTTCACGATCGACAGGATCGGCGTGATGCCGGAGCCGGCGGCGAAGCCGACATGAACGCGCGCACGATCTGCCGGCGGGACCACACCGAAACGGCCGGTCGGCGTCATCACGTCGAGCTCGTCGCCGCATTTGAGATCTTCGGCGGCCCAGTTCGAGAACGCGCCACCATCGACCTTCTTCACGGCGATACGGATCTCGCCATCGTCGGGGCCGGAGCAGATCGAATAGGAGCGACGCACCTCTTCCCCGTCAAGCATGGCGCGCAACGTCAGATACTGGCCGGGCGTAAAGGCGTAATCGCCGGCGAGTTCATTGGGGATGGCGAAGGTCATCGACACGGCGTCCGTAGCCTCGCGACGGAGGTCCCTGACGGCGAGGCGATGGAAGCGCGGTGCGGCTGCGGACATGGTCAATGGCACTTGAAGTAGTCGAAGGGTTCGCGGCAGGCCTTGCAGCGCCAGAGCGCCTTGCAGGAGGTCGAGCCGAATTCGGACAGCAGCTCGGTCTTGTCCGAGCCGCATTGCGGGCACGCCACCGTCTGCGCGCCGAACAGCGCGCGGCGCGAGCTCGCGGCTTGCGGGGGCGCGATGCCGTAGGCGCGCAGCTTCTTGCGGCCTTCCTCGCTCATCCAGTCCGTGGTCCAGGCCGGCGACAGCACGGTTCGTACCTTCGGTTGATGGAAACCGGCGCGCTCCAGCGCGAGCTCAATTTCGAGCGCGATCATGTTCATGGCTGGGCAGCCCGAATAGGTCGGCGTGATCGCGACTTCGACATGATCGCCGTCGAGAACGACGTCGCGCAGCACGCCGAGATCGGCGATACTCAGCACCGGAATTTCCGGATCGACCACGCTTGCGGCGGCGTCCCAGGCGCGCTGGCGCAGCGCGGCGTCATCGGTCACCGTCACCATATCAGCCCCGGGAAAGTTCGCTGCATCGATTGCAGCTCCGACAGGAGGTGGCCGAGATGCTCGCTGTGACGACCGGAGCGGCCGCCCTGCTGCATCCAGTCGTTCTGCGGCAGCGCGAGCGTTGCTTCACGCGTGACCTCCGAGAGCGTCGCCAGCCAGCGCCCGCGCAAGCTTGCGGGATCGACGGCAATGCCACCATGGATCAGCGCGCGTTCGCCGTCGTCCACGGCAAACATCTCGCCGGTAAAGGCCCAGAGATTGTCGATCGCAGCCTGCGCCCGGCGATGACTCTCCTCCGTGCCGTCGCCGAGCCGGATGATCCATTCCGAGGCATGGCGCAGATGGTAGGCACTCTCCTTCTCCGATTTCGCAGCAATCGCCGCCAGCGTCGCATCGCGCGAATTCATCATCGCGCGCCAGTAGTGATCGGCGAAGGCGGAATAGAAGAATTGCCGCACCAAGGTCTGGGCAAAATCGCCGTTGGGCTGCTCGACTAGGAGAAGATTGCGGTACTGCCGCACGTCACGCAAGTAAGCGAGCTTGTCCTCGTCGTTGTCCCTGCCTTCGACCTTGGCGGCAAAGGTGTAGAGCTCCCGCGCCTGGCCGATCAGGTCGAGCGCGATGTTGGAGAGCGCCATGTCCTCTTCCAGCATCGGCGCGTGCCCGCACCATTCCGACAGCCTATGACCGAGGATCAGCGCATCGTCGGCGCGGCGCAGCGCGTAGATCACCAGCGGGGTTTCGGAGACCTGGATGTTGGCGACCACCATTACATGTGCCCCACTTCATCCGGCACCTCGTAGAACGTCGGGTGCCGGTAGATCTTGGATTCCGCCGGCTCGAACATCATGCCCTTCTCGGCGGGATCGCTCGCGGTGATCGCGCTCGAGGGCACGACCCAGATCGACAGGCCCTCGCCGCGCCGGGTGTAGATGTCGCGGGCGGCCTGCAGCGCCATGGTCGCATCGCTCGCATGCAGCGAGCCGACATGCTTGTGTGCGAGCCCGTTGCGGCTGCGAATGAAGACTTCCCACAGCGGCGTGTTCGGCGTGGCCATATCGGTCTCCTATTCGGCAGCCTGGGCGGTCTGACGCTGGGCGCGCTTGGCGGCATAGCTAGCTGCCGCCTCGCGCACCCAGGCGCCCTCCTCGTGCGCCTTGCGGCGCGCGGCCATGCGGTCGCGATTGCAGGGGCCGTTGCCGGCCAGCACCTGCTTGAATTCGGTCCAGTCGATCTCGCTGTAGCGCCAGTGGCCGTCAGCGTCCTGCGTCATGCCGGGATCGGGAATGGTGAGGCCGAGATATTGCGCCTGCGGCACGGTGGCATCGACGAACTTCTGGCGCAGCTCGTCATTGGAGAAGCGCTTGATCTTCCACTTCGTCGAGGTGTCGCTGTGCTGGCTCGTCGCGTCGGGCGGACCGAACATCATCAGCACCGGCCACCACCAGCGGTTCAGCGCGTCCTGCGCCATCGCCTTCTGCTCCTCCGAGCCGCGGCACAGCGTCACCATGATCTCGTAACCCTGGCGCTGGTGGAAGGACTCTTCCTTGCAGACGCGGATCATCGCGCGCGCATAAGGCCCGTAGGAGCAGCGGCACAGCGGGATCTGGTTCATGATCGCGGCGCCGTCGACCAGCCAGCCGATCGTGCCGATGTCCGCCCAGGTCAGCGTCGGATAGTTGAAGATCGATGAATATTTGGCCTTGCCGGCGAGCATGGCGTCGACCAGCTCCTCGCGCGAGGAGCCGAGCGTCTCGGCGGCGGCATAGAGATAGAGCCCGTGGCCGCATTCATCCTGCACCTTGGCGAGCAGCGCGGCCTTGCGGCGCAAGGTCGGCGCGCGCGTGATCCAGTTGCCTTCGGGCAGCATGCCGACGATTTCGGAATGCGCGTGCTGGGAGATCTGGCGGGTGAGCGTCTTGCGATAGGCCGCCGGCATCCAATCGTTCGGCTCGATGCGCTCCTCGGCATCGATGCGGGCCTGGAATTGCGCAGCTTTGCCTGCGTCCTCGAGATCGCGATCAGCGGTCTCGGCCGTGTTCAGCGCCTGGGTGTACATGCGCATCCTCCCGTTTATTGGGAGAGAATATATAACAAGATTTACATCATGCAAGTTATTTCTGTAACATAATGGTCAAGCGCCGAACCTTCGTTCCAGCAGCTTTCGCGCGGGCGGCAACGGCCCTTTTTCATTGGTTCCATGGCTGTCGAGCCATTGTTCGGACGGAGCAAGCAGCGCGCGATAGATCTCGCCGCAGAGTTCGCGGGCGGCCCTGCCCGGCCAATCCGGCGGCAGCAGGCTCTCGGGCAGCAATGGATCGCGCAGCACGACGCGGCGGTAATGGTGGATCAAGAGGATCCGCGCGGTGAAGGCGTCGGCCTCGGACAGATCCGTGCCGCGCGCGATCGCGGCGCGCAGCGGCTCGAACGTCTTCATGAATTTCAGATAGGCATCGGCGGTCCGATCGAGCGGCCAGCTCGCGCTGAGCAGACGGCGGCCGCTGTCGTCCTCCGCCGAGACTTCGAGCCGGATCGCGCCCGCGGCCTCATCCGGCACCGGAACGCCCGATGGCGCGACCCACACGCCGGGCAGCGGGCTGCCGAAGCCGGCATTGCGGAGCGCTTCGCGCGAAGCGTCGCGATCCTCGCCATTGCCGATCAGCAGCAGCTCGAAGCGCCCGGTCCAGTCGGACGGCGGCGGATCGTAGATGTGGCGCGTCGCGGCCTCGAAGGTCTGGCGGCCCTTGTCGGCCAGGCGATAGAAACTGTTGCGGCCGACCTTCTCGCGCGTCAGCCAGCCGTCGGCGGCAAGCCGCGACATTGCGGTGCGCACCACGCCGCTGTCGATGTCGAGGCTTTCGAAGAATTCCAGAAGCGTGCCGAGCCACACCGAGCCACCACGCGGCACGATGGCATCACCAAACACTGTGATGACGATGGAGCCGGTGCGCGAGGGCTCGCGCTTGAGCTGGTCGATGATACGAGAGAGCGGATGCGCCATGCGGCAGCCTTAGCGCGTTTGGTGCAGGCGCGACAGTGGAGCGGGACGACGGCTCTTCTCCTTCTCCCCGCTATCGCATCTCCGATGCAATCCGACCTCGCCCAGCTTGCAGGGAGAGGTGAAGAGGAGCGCTACCGATGCGGATCGGGATACACCACGCTGCGCCAGCCGCTGCGATCGAACGGGCGCCACTGGCCTTCCTTCTGCGCGAGGCGATCGGCTACGGCATAGACGGCGGCCGGATGATGACCCATGCCGCAATGGCTGCTCTCGACCTCGATGCTCTCGGTCTGTGCGCCCGACTTCTCCATGCAGCCCTGCCAGGCACAGACGCCGTCGGTGCGGCTGAAGATGGCGGTGGTCGGCACCGGCGGCGGAGCGGCAAGCTCGCCGCCGAAACGCGGATCAACCTCGTCGGCCTTGCGGCCGCTCGCCCATTCATAGACGCGCCAGGCGTTGGTTGAGCGTGGATCGCCGGCAAAGGGGCTACCAAGCGTAATCACCTGGCGCACGCTGTCAGGCACCATCTTGGCAAGCTGGCGCGCATAGATGCCACCGAGGCTCCAACCGACCAAGCTGATCTTGCGGCCGTGGGTGTCGTTGAGCTCTCGGATCTGATCGAGCATCGCATCCTGCACGCCGGGCCGCAGGCCGTAGTTGCGGCCTTGGCGCCAACCAGCCACTGCATAGCCCTTGCTGCTCAGAAACGTGCGCAGCGCGCCAGTGGAGGTGTCGGAGGCCACGAGGCCTGGCAGCACCAGCACCGGATGCCCATCACCGCGCGGCGCAAGGCTCAACAGCGGCAGCGCGCCGAGGAATGCGCCGAACTCGTGGATCGCGCGCCCCTCCAGAAACATCAAGGTGCGGGACGGCGGGCGCAGCGTCTGGGCAGTTGCGGTCATCAATATTTCCCCTGGGAAGAATTCCTGGAAAGGCCGCCGGCAGCGAGACCGGCAAATCGGCATGAATTCCAATGCACCGGCTTCTTGATCGTTCCGCAGCGCAACATGAATCAGCTAGGCGGCCGGTTCCCGACATTCAAGCGGGAGAGACGCGGGGCGACAATAGGTCCGCGCGTTAATGCTAACGGCCGTGACGCAAAAGTCACAACAATCGGAGCAGGAATTCTACGGTGTAGAGCGCGAGCCCGGCGAGCCCGCCGATCAACGAGCCGTTGAAGCGGATGTATTGCAGGTCGCGGCCGATGTTGATTTCGATCAGCGAAATCAGCTGCGTCATATTCCACGCCTTGACCTGATCGGAGATGAAGGTGGAGACGCCGCTCTTCTGGTCCGCGACGAAGCTGCGCAGCACGGTCACGAGACCCTTGTTGATCTCGCCGCGCAGCTCGGCATCGCCGGCGAGCGCCTCGCCAGCCGAGACGAACATCCCGGCGAGATGATGTTGCAGCACCTGCGTCTCGCCGCTCGCGCTGCGCTCGATGAAGGAGCGCGTGTTGGCCCAGACGGTGCGGGCGAGATCGGCAAGCTCCGGCCGCGCCAGGAGATCGCGTTTCAGGCCGTCGATGCGGTCGATATAGGCCTGATCGGTGCCGAGCCTGTCGACGAAGTTCAGCACCATGCGGTCGAACTCGCCGCGGAACGGATGCTTGGGATCGCTGCGCACTTCGTTGAAGAAGGCGGTGGCGGAGGCCACGATCTTGTTCACCAGAAACTTGTCGGCGCGATAGAGCTTGAGCAGGGTCGGCAATTCCGCGCGCACCTTCTCGCGGATCATCGCCATCGTCTCCGTCTGGTTCAAGGTCTCGTGCATCACGCGCAGGAGATCGTCGAACAGGATCTGGTGCCGTCCCTCCGCGACGAAGCCGCGCAGCGTGCCGGCCGCGAGCGGCGCGAGGTCGATCGCCTGGAGCTGCGAGGACATGCGGCGGATGATGAAGGTCATCAGGCCGGAGCTTTCGGTTGCGGATACGGCCTCCGGCAACAGCCGCAGCGCAAAGCGCGCAAGGTCGTCGCTGCGCTTGCGGTCGCGCAACCAGTCGGCGACGAAGGAGCCGAAGTCGATCTCCTTCAGCTTGGCTTCGACTGGACCCGCCTCGAGGAAATGCACCTGGATGAATTCGCCGAGCTTGTCGGCGATGCGGGCCTGGTTGCTCTGGATGATCGCGGTGTGCGGGATCGGCAGGCCGAGCGGCCGCTTGAACAGCGCCACCACGGCATACCAGTCGGCGAGCCCGCCGATGGTCGCGGCCTCGGCGAAGGCGGCAATGAAGCCGAACACGGGATGCACGGGCAGAAGCCATTTCGCGACGACGAACAGTGCCAGCGTCGCGGCCAGCACCAAAGTCGCCAGCGCCTTGACGCGGCGCAGCTCGGCCGCTCGTTCGGCATCGCCGGGGGCGTCGAAGGAAAAGGTGACAGATGAGTCCATGACTGCATCACAGTACTCGTCATTGCGAGCGAAGCGATCCAGAATCGTTCAAAGACTTTGGATTGTTCGTCGCATCAGCGCAAAATTGCTACGCAATTTTGTCGCGAGCTCCTCGCAATGACGGCGGCGCAAAAACAAAGGCCCGCCGAAGCGGGCCTTAAATTCAGTTTGTGCTCAGGCGCCAGATCAGGCGGTCTTGCTGTAGACCTTGGCGAAATTGTCCTGAGCGGACTTCGCACCGTTGGCGGCGAGCTTGCCGAGATAGTCGGCGGTCGCCTTGGCGCGCGAGACGAACACTTCGCCGCGGGAGCGGAGCAGGCTCGACTGGATCTCGACGGCTTCGCTGACCGACTTGGCGGACGCGAGCTTGTCGATGCCCGAGAAGAACGCCTCGGCGTCCTCGTAGATCGCCTGCTGGATGTTGCGGCTGATCTTGCCGGCCTCGGTGATGGACTCGGTCACCGCGTTCTCGACGGCGGCGGTCACGCGCTCGGAGCCAGCGAACACCTCGGCAGCACGGTCCTTGGCAGTGTTGGCAGTCTTCTTGACGAATTCGCGGGCGGCCTCGGGAACTTCCAGGTTCTGGATGTTCTTGAAAGCGTCCTTGAAGCCCTCGAAAGCGGTGTTGGTTTCAGTGGTCATGGGGTTCTCTCCATCCTCAATGGTTTGAGCTATGGGCTCACCCCGTCCGCATTGGCCCGGGGCACGACCTATATGGCACGGTTAATTGTGCATTGCAATATTGATATTGCAGTGCGATATCACGAAATAGTGAACAGCCCTCGCGAGAGGCATCCTGATGCTTCCGTAGCCATGGGGGCACGTGAATGGGTCCGATCCGGACCCAATGTCGGACGCCCCCTGTTTAGTGCTGCACGGCGCCAGGCAGGCCGTAGGCCTCCATCTGAGCCTGGACCTGCGCGATGTTGTGGCCGAGCACGACGATGTCGTGGGTCTTGCCGTCGACGTCCCGGACATGGTCCCGCAGCAGGGCCTCGGCCTTGAAGCCGAGGCTCTCGAACAGGGCGATCGCCGCCTGCTGATCCACCGTCATCTGGACCGAGAGCTTTTCCAGGCCCGCTCCGAGCGCCAGCGCAAAAGTCTCCTGCGACAGCGCCTTGCCCACGCCCTTGCCGCGGACCTCAGGCGAAACCACCATCCGGATCTCACCGACATGAGGCGACCAGGAATGGGGATCGCGCACCAGCGTGCCGCAACCAACGACCCTGCCCTCTCTCACCGCGAGCAGGCTCTGAATAGCTCCGCGCTCGATTTCCTTGACCCAGGCCGACAGCACCTTCGGCTCGCTGATGTTGCGTGGCAGGAACAACAGGTCATGGGTCGGCAGGCCCTTGCCAAAAGCCAGCACCGCGGCCTCGTCCGCGGGCGACATCAGGCGGATCTCGATAGTGCCGGCGTCGGTCTTGACATGGCGCGGATAGGAACGCTGCTCGCTCATATCGATCTCTTTCCCAGCCAGGAATCCAGTTTCGGCCACAGCCGCTTCACCGCGTTGGCGCCGGCAACGAGCGAAACGTGACCGCCCTTCAGGATCACCTCTTCCTTGTCGGTCGAGCCGACCTTGGCGATCAGGTGCTTGGCCGCCTCATAGGGCACGATATGATCGTGCTCGGCGACGGCATGCAGGATCGGCACCGTGATGTTCTCGAGCCTGGCCGCACGGCCGCCGACCGACATGGTGCCGTCGAACAGCTTGTTGTCCCACATCAGGTCCTTGGTGATGGTGCGGAAATATTCGCCGGCGAGCGGCAGCGTGTCGGTCGCCCAGCGGTCGAACATGCGGTACGACTTCACGAACTCGTCGTTCCAGATGTTTTCCCAGAGCTGGATCTGGCTCACCGTGCGCGAGGCCGGCCGCAGCATCTCGAACGAGGACAGGATCATCTCCGGCGGCACGTTGCCGACGCTGTCGACGAGGTGGTCGACGTCGAAATAGCGGCGGTCGGAGAAGTTCGAGAACAGCTTCATCTCCCGGAAGTCGATCGGCGTGGTGAAGCAGATCAGGTTCTTCATTGGCCCGTCCTTGTGGATCGAGCCGTAGAGCAGCGACAGCACGCCGCCAAAGCAATAGCCGATGACGGAGACGTCCTGCTCGCCGGAATCGGCTTGCACGCGGCGGACGCAGTCCGGAATGAAGTCGAGGACATAGTCCTCCATGCGCAGGCTCTTCTCCTCCGGCCTCGGCGCGCTCCAGTCCAGCATGTAGACGTCGTAGCCGCGTTTCAGCAGGAACTCGATGAAGCTCTGGCCGGGCACGAGGTCGAGGATGTAGCCGCGATTGGTGGTTGCCATTACGATCAGCACCGGCACGCGGTAGATCTCGTCCGACATCGGCCGGTAGTGATAGAGGCTCATGGTGCCGCGCGAGTGCAGCACGTCCTTTGGCGTCGAGCCGAGCGAGGGGCCCGAGGTCGAGAAATATTCGACGCCCTTGATGCTGCGCTGAATCGCGCGCTGCACCTCGGACTGGATGCGCTCCGGGATCGAGGCAAGATCAAGTCCCGCCGGCGCGTTCATTTTTGGTCTCCGCCTTCGGACGGCGGACGCTTGGTTCGCGGTGGCCGCGGCGCGGCGCCGGGTTGCGGCGCGCCCGAAGTGGCCGACATCTGGCTCAGCATCGACTTGATCTCGCCGAGCTGGCCTTCGATCGACTGGAGCCGTTCCGCGATGCCGGTCATCTGCTCGCGGCTCGGCAGGTTCATCGAGATCAGGTACCTCTCCATGAGATCGCCGAATTGCTTCTGAGCACCTGCAGCAACGCCGCCGGCGCGGTTCATGGCCTGCGAGAATTCGGGCGTCTCCATCGCCTTGGTCGCGAAGGAGTTGAAACCCTTCTCCATTTCGCCAACCATCTTCTGCCACAAGGCGACCGGATCGGTGATCTTGTCGGTCATCGGCGTCCTCCCAATGCGGAGGGCTTTGCACCCTTCTTGTCCCGCCATACCACACCGTTGCGCGGTGCCGGTCAACCGGCAAGCAACCGACGCAACGTCGGAGACGCGGCTTCTTCGTGAAATGAAACCGTGCGATACAGCATCGGTCAGCAGGAGGAACCCGTGACCGCCCATCAACCACCCCAGACCGTCCGCGCCAACGGCATCGACATCTGCTACGAGATCTTCGGCAACGACAATGCCGAGCCGCTGCTGCTGATCATGGGCCTCGGGGCGCAGATGATCCATTGGGACGATGCATTCTGCGAGCAGCTCGCCGCACGCGGCTTCCGCGTGATCCGCTTCGACAATCGCGACATCGGCAAGTCGAGCCATCTCACCGGCGGCAAGCGGCTGACGCCGTTCGAGCTGCTGAAGCTGCGCTTCTTGCGCATCCCGGTGGCCGCGACCTACAAGCTGATCGACATGGCAAAGGACACGGTCGGGCTGATGGATGCGCTCGGCATCAAGTCGGCGCATCTCGTCGGGGCGTCCATGGGCGGCATGATCGCGCAGGAGGTGACGCTGTCGTTTCCGCACCGCGTGCGCTCGCTGACCTCGATCATGTCGACGACGGGCAATCCGCGCGTGCCGCCGCCGACGCGCGAGGCCGCCGCGGTGCTGATGGCACCGCCGCCGCGCAGCAAGGAGGAGTTCATCGTCCGCTATGGCCAGACCTGGAAGGTGCTGCGCGCCGGGCATTTCCCGGAAGAGGAAGCGCTCGACCCTGGCCGCGCCGAGCGGGTGTTTGCACGCGGGCTCAATCCGGCCGGCGTCGGCCGCCAGCTCCGCGCCGTGCTTGCCTCCGGCAGCCGCAAGGAGCGGCTGCACGCCGTGAAGGTTCCGACCCTCGTGATTCACGGCACCGTCGATCCGTTGGTTCGCCCTGAAGGCGGCAAGGATACGGCCGCGTCGATCCCGAACGCAAAGCTGCTGATGATCGAGGGCATGGGCCACGCGCTGCCCATGCGCTTCTGGCCGGAGATCATCGACGCGATCGACAAGCATGCGCATGGCGCGGCGGCGCAGGCGGCCTAGCCCTTCCGCGCGATCCAGATCACGTGGCGCGCGCCGCCGCCTCTGCCGGTGGCGCGAACGTTGACTTCGTTGACGTCGAAGCCGGCGCGCTTGAGGCGCCCTGTGAATGCCGCATTGGGTCCAGACGACCAGACGGCCAGCACGCCTCCCGCCCGCAGCGCCGTCTTCGCAACCTGCAGCCCGCGCGCATCGTAGAGCGCGTCATTGCCTTTCCGGGTCAGCCCCTCGGGACCGTTGTCGACGTCGAGCAGGATGGCGTCGAAGGCCGAACGCTTCGCCCGGATGACTTCGCCAACATCGATCTCGCGAATGCTCACCCTGGCATCATCGAGGCTATCTCCGAAGACCTCCGCCATCGGGCCTCGTGCCCAGGCGACCACCGACGGCACCAACTCGGAGACCACGATCTTCGCCTGGGCTCCGAGCACGGCCAGCGCCGCGCGTAGCGTAAAACCCATGCCGAGACCGCCGATGAGAACGACGGGCTTTGCGACTTTCTCGATCTGCTTCGCGGCAAGGGTTGCCAGCGCTGCTTCCGACCCCGACAGGCGGCTGTTCATCAGCTCGTTGGTGCCGAGCTTGATGGAGAACTCCTTGCCCCGGCGCATCAGGCGAAGCTCCTCGTCGGAACCGGGAATTTTGGCGGTGTCAATCTTTTCCCAGGGAATCATGGGAATGCTTTAGCACGAACAGGATCGTAGGGTGGGTTAGCCGAAGGCGTAACCCGCCGCTCGGACAGAATTGGTGGGTTACGCCTAGTGGTTTGCGCTTCGCGCAATCCGCGGGGCTAACCCACCCCACGATCTGCGGCTACCCGCCCGCCCAGACGTCCAGCACATAGCGGTTGTTCGCGCCCATCTCCTCGATCCAGCGCGCGCCTGCCGCGGCATCACTGCCGCTCTTGTCGCGGTGGATCGCGACGAGCGCCGCCTTCACGTCGGGCTCCATCTTGCCGCCATCGCCGCACACATAGATGATCGCGCCCCGCTCGATCAGCGGCCAGACCTTGTCCTTCTGCGCCGCGATCACGTGCTGCACATAGGTCTTCGGCCCGTCCGCGCGCGAGAATGCCGTGAACAGCTCGGTGATGCCGCTCGCCGCCAGCGCCTTCAGCTCCTCCGCGTAAAGAAAATCCTGGTCGGGATGGCGGCAGCCGAAGAACAACATGGCCGGGCCGAGCGCGGCCCCTTTCGCCTTGCGCGCCGCGCGCTCCTGGAGGAAGCCGCGGAACGGCGCAAGTCCCGTGCCCGGACCGATCATGATAACAGGCACGGAAGGATCGTCCGGCAGGCAGAAGCCCGCCTTGGTCTCGCGCACGGTGGCATAGATCGTATCGCCCTCCCGCCGATTGGCGAGATAGTTCGAGCAGATGCCCTTGTAGGTGCCGCGGCCCGAGGCAGCCGGACCTTCGACCACGCCGACCGTGACGCTGCAACGCGCGGGGTCGACCGACGGCGAGGAGGAGATCGAGTAATAGCGCGGCGCCAGCAGCGACAGCATTTCGAGATAGACGTGGAACGGTAGTTCGCAAGCCGGATATTCGAGCAGCAGGTCGAACACCGATTTGCGCTTGGCGAGGATCTCGGAGCGATAGCGCTCGAGCGGTTCCGCCTCCTCGCCGACGAAGGCCAGCAGCTTCGGCTTGGTGACGGGGCAGCGGGTGTGCTCGGCCATGATCTGGATCTGCTTGCGCGTCGCGACCTGCTGCAGCTCGACGAACTCGCTGAGCAGGCGGCCAACCGACACGGCCGCGCCGACCGGCAATTGCGCGCGCCGGCCTTCGGCCACCTGAAGCCTGATCTGATCGGCCGGCAAAAAGCCGAAGCGGCGGGCAACTGAATCAACCAGCGTAGGATCGTTGCGCGGAACGACGCTGAGGTGATCGCCGACGCGGTAGCTGAGGTTGGCCGGCAACTGCACCTCGATGTGGCGCGTCGAGCGCTCGGAAGCATTCGCGCCGGACTTGTTCTGGAGCTCGTCATTGACCAGAACCTTCATCGCCACTGCGCCGCCCTGGGCGACGATGGTGTTGACGGCGGTCACCGCGACCGGCTCGATTGCATAGAGCGGATCGTCCTCGGCGGTGCGGGTGAAATTCCAGTCGATGCCGAACTCCTTGGTCGCGACTTGCGCGGCGGCGGGGAACCATTTCTGGAACTGGCCGTCGAGATCGCTGCGGGCATCGCCCTCGCCGCGCGGATAGACCGCGCGCGCACCATGCTTCGACAATTGCTCGTCGATGAAGCGCGGCACCGATTGATAGGTCGCGGCCCAGTCGCTGTTGCCGCAGCCGAACACGGCGTAGCGCACACCGGCGAAGACATCCTTCGGCAGATCCTCACCGAGCCATTTGACGAACTGCGTCGCATTGTCCGGCGGCGCGCCGTTATAGGAGGCGCAGATGATCAGCACCCCGCCCTCCTGCGGCAGCTTGCCGACATAGTCGTCGAGCGGGCCGAGATGCACGGCAAAACCGTTGATCTCGGCAAGATCGGCCATGCGCGTTGCGAGCTCCTCGGCGGTACCGAGATTGGAGCCGTAGAGCACCAGCATCGGCGTGTTGTGGCCGGGCCGCGTGGTGGGCTGACGCTGCGCCTTTGGCGCCGAGGACGCAGCGGCAACGGGCCCGCCATAGGCGCCGCGCTCGCGATCGGCGCGCGGCCGCACCTTGATCTTGAAGCCTTCCGGCTTGATGGTCAGCGTCTCCTTCAGGTGCATCTGGTAGCGCTGGTGGTCGATCAGCTTGAAGCGCTGCAGGATCATGCCGAGCGCGAGCGCTGCCTCGTGCATGGCGAAGCCGCGGCCGATGCAGGCGCGCTGGCCGTTGCCGAACGGCTTCCAGGCATTGATCGGCCGTTTTGCCTCCGCCTCGCGGCTGAAATTCTCGGGGTCGAACGCGTCGGGATTGGGACCCCACACGCTTGGATCACGATGCAGCGCCGTCACCAGAATGGTGACGAACGTTCCTTTCCTGAGCTTGTACTTGCCGCCGCCGATGGTCTCGTCGTTCAGCGGCGAGATGCCGTAGGCCGGCGCCGGCGGCCACAACCGCAACGACTCCTTGAGGATCTGCGTGATATAGGTGAGCTGCGTCACCTGCTGATAGGTCGGCTTGGCGTTGACGTCGGGGCCGAAGACCCGGTCGACCTCGTCATAGGCCTTCTTGAGAATCTCCGGGTGCTTGAGCAGCGCGTACAGCGTGTAGGACAACAGGCCGCTGGTGGTCTCGTGCCCTGCGATCAGGAAGGTGTTGATCTGGTAGCGGATATTGACGTCGTCGAGCTGCTCGCCGGTGGAACGGTCGACGCCGGTCATCATCGCGGCGAGCATGTCCTTCTTGTCGTCGATGCCTTCCGCGCTCTTGCGCCGCTCGGCGATGATCTCGTCGACCATCTTGTTCATGAAGGCGACGTCTTGGGCCAGCGTCTTGCGCCGCTTCTGCATCCAGAGCTGCTCGAACGGCAGGCCGCGCGTCATCATGATGGTTTCGAGCGATCGTACCAGTGACTCGACGAAAGGATGGTAGTCGCGCCGGTAGAACGAGTTGAAGCGGTACTCGAAGCCGCACAGGCCGATCGTATCCAGCGTCAGCGCGGTCATGTCGTGGACGACGTCGATCTCGTCGTCGGCGTTGAGCCGCTCCCATTTCTGGACGAGCTGCTCGGCGATGTCGACCATGCTCGGGTGATAGGACTGCATGGCGCGGTTGCCGAAAGGCTGCAGCAGGATGTTGTGCGCCTTGCTCCAGTTCGGCTCACGGGTGTCGGCGGTGAAGAGGCCGTCGCCGCCGACCGCACGCACGCGCCGCAGCGCGCCGCGCACCGTCTTGTCGAACCGCTTCTCGTCGGAGAGCTCGTCGACGAGATCGTGGCCGGAGACGACGACGATCGGCGAGCCCATCATGTCAAGCCAGAAGATCGGACCGAGCTCCTTGGCAAGCCGCGTCAGGTGCTGCACGGGAGCGGCCGCGTCCAGCGACAGCATATTGCCGACCACTGGCTTGGTCGGCGGCTGCGGAATCGGGTCCAGACGGTTCTTGGATGACATCGAAATGTAGTCCCCCTGCCTCAATGTCGTCGTTGCGAGCGAAGCGAAGCAATCCAGAAATGTATCCGTGGAGGCAGTCTGGATTGCTTCGTCGCCAGCGCAAATTGCTTGGCAATTTGTCGCGGGCTCCTCGCAATGACGCGTTCCCAATGACGACCGCTAGCCAAACCGCCTTCTCCGCCACTCGATCAGCTTGGCGCTGACCTCCTCCGGCTTCTCCTGTTGCGTCCAATGGCCGCTGTCCTTCACCAGATACTTCTCGAGATCATCGATCAGTTTCTCCATGCCGTCGGCCGCCGAGGGCGGCAGCACGGCATCATTCTCCGCCATGATCATCAACGAGGGCACGTGGATGTGGTGGTCCAGCCCCTCGGCGCGCTCCCAGTTGCGGGTGAAGTTGCGGTACCAGTTGATGCCGCCGGTGAAGCCGGTCTTCGTGAAGGTGTCGACGAACACCTTCTTCTCATCAGCCGACAGGATCGGCGTGCGCGGATCGACCTTGGCGTCGTACGCCGCAATCATCTGCGGGAAAGCCAGGTTGGTTTTCGACGAGGCGCCGACACCCGCGATCGGCGGCTCGTCCGGTTTCGCTGCCGGCTTTGCCAGCGGCTTGCGCATGAAGGCGTCGAAGGTCTGCTCGACGCGGCTGCCGAAGATCTTGTCCGGCTCGCGCGCGGGATCCTGGAACTGGACGATGTACATCTGGTCGCCGTAACGCTGGCGGAACAGCGCGATCGGGTCGATCGGCATGCGGTCCCAATGCGGGGTGTTGACGCCGACGACTCCGGCGACGCGCGTGGGATGCCGCAGCGGCATCTGCCAGACGACGAAGCCGCCCCAGTCGTGGCCGACGAAGATCGCCTTGTCGATCCCGAGATGATCGAGCAGACCGACGAGATCGCCGGTCAGGTGCTCCATGTCATAGGCTTCGACCGGCTCGGGCCGGTCGGTCGCGCCGTAGCCACGCTGGTCGGGCGCGACTACGCGGATGCCGGCCTCGCTTAGTGCCTTGATCTGGTGACGCCAGGAGAATGCGAGCTCCGGCCAGCCGTGGCACAGCACGACCGGCGGTTTGTCATCGGACGGGCCCGCCTCGTAATAGCCCATGCGGATTCCGTTCGTCGTCGCGAACTTGAGCGGCGGCATTTCAATCATTGCAAAGTCCTTACTCGGCGGCGCCCTTGATATCAGCGGCCGGCGGCGTGTACGCCGCCTCCAGCGCGGCGAATTCCTCAGGCAGCATGTCGCACATCACCTGCACATGCGGAATGATGTTGGCACCGACGATAAAGCCGAAATCGAGCTGGTCGCGATAGCTCTGCACGGTGATGTTGAGTGCCTGCCCGTGGGTCGAGATAGACACCGGGAAGATGTGCAAGAGCTCGGCACCGGCGGCATAGAGCGTCTGCCGTGGCCCGGGCACGTTGGACACGGTGATGTTGGCCGCGGGCGGCAGCACGTCGGAGAGGTTCGAGCGGCTATAGAGTAGCGCCAGAATCTGCACCATGATCGGCGCGCCCAGCATCGAGATGTTGGAGACCTGCGGCATCAAAGCCCGCAAAGGATGCGACATCTCCTTGGACTTGGTTGATTGCGCGATGATCGCTTCCAGCCGCGCCTTGGGATCCTCGATGTTGGTGGCGATCGAGCAGATCATGCCGAACACCTGGTTGTTGGCCTCGGTGTTGCCCTCCTCCCGCAGCGAGATCGGCACCGCTGCGGTCAGGGATTTCGCCGGCAGCGTGCCGTATCGCAGGAGATAGCGGCGGACGACGCCGGAGGCGAGCGCCAGCACCACGTCGTTGAGCTTGCCGCCGGCCTGCTTGGCCAGCGCCTTCGCCCGCGACAGCGGGATCGATACGCCGGCAAAGCTCCGCTCCGAGGAGATCGTCTTGTTGAGCATGGTCGGCGGCGACACCATGCTGGCAAGGCTCTCGCGCGACTTCGGATCGGCGATCTTGCCGAGCACGTCGGAGACGCTCTTGAGCACGGTCGGGATGTTGCCGGCGAAGCGCACCGCGCTCTCGATCTGGTACATAGCGTTGTCGAACAGGATCGAGCCGATATCGCTCTTGCCGGTGCGGGGCAGCTGCAGGTTCTTCGCCGCTTGCGAAGCCTCCAGCGGCTGGCTGAACAGCTGCTGATAGGAGTCGAGCAGGTTGGCGGCGATGTCGCGCGGCTCCTGCCCGGGCTTGCTGCCCGCGGTCGGCGGATCGACCTTCCGCGGGATCGGCGAGATGTCGTAGATCATGTTGGTCAGCGCCGCACCGGCGCCGCCATCGATCGCGGCATGGTGCATCTTGGAATAGAGCCCGACCTCGTTGTCCTTCATGCCCTCGAACACGTAGAACTCCCAGAGCGGACGGGCGCGGTTGAGCAGCTTGGCATGCATCCAGCCGACGATGCGCTCGAGCGTGGCGCGGTCGCGCGGCTGCGGCAGGCTTGCCCGGAAGATGTGGCGGTCGATGTCGAACTGGTCGTCCTCGACCCAGGAGGGATGATCGATGTCGAGCGGCGCCTTCTCCAGCCGCGCCTTGAGAATCGGCGCGATGTGCAGGCGCGAGACGATCATCGCCTTGAACTCTTCGAAGAAATCGCCCTTGTAGTCGTCAGGCAGGCGGAAGATCGCCATGCTGCCGACATGCATCGGCATCTCCGGTGTTTCCAGATAGAGAAACGACGCGTCAAGCGACGACAGCTTCTTACCGTCAGCCATGGTTCCCTCCCGAGTATTCGACGGGCGCCTTGGCGGCGCTTCTCGTCAGGCCGATACTGCCCGGTCCGGCGGGGCATATGCAATGGCAAACGGCCCCGCCCGGTCAAATGGCCGGAAGTCTCCCTCCGGTTGCGCCAGGCGATCCGCCACGGCCCACAGCACCGCCGGGTTCACGCCAAGCCCAATATGGCTCGCCAGGTGCACCTCGATGTTCTCGGCACGGTCGGAGGGGCGCAGCAGACAGGTCCGCCAGTTCACGACGCCGTCGGCGCGCGAATAGATCGACGTTGCCGGCACCGGCAGATCGCCGGCAATCGCCTCGCGTGCTTCCGCATAGTCCTCCACCTTCTCGCCGGATAACGTCTCATAGAGCCGCGTCGCGTGGGTCGCCCGCACATCGTTGGCGAAAGGGCTGCCGAGCGTGACGACGTAGCGGACCTTGTCCGGCGCCCAAAGCGCGAGATCGCGGGCATAGACGCCGCCGAGACTCCAACCGACCAGGCTGACCTTGCGTCCCGTGGCGGCATGGATTTCGGCCAAGCGCATGCGCAGCGAATCCCGCATTCGCCCGAGCCCGCCGAGATTGCGGCCCATCCGCCAGGCATGCGCCGCATAACCGAGCTCGCTGAGGTAGCGCCGTATCGGCACCATCGAGAGGTCGCTGGCGAGAAAGCCCGGCAGCGCCAGCACCGGATGGCCATCGCCCCGCGGCGCCCGGATCAGGAGCGGCGACAGCAAGAGGCTCGCATTCAACTCGAATAGCCCACGGGCCTCGGCGAGCAGCAGGCCGAGACCCGGCGGACGAAGCCGGCCTTCTTGCAGCGCCCCGTCCGGCCCGGGCGACACTATTTTTTCTTGTCGCCGCTGCGCGTGCCGCCGAGGCCTGCCATCGCGACGAACATGTCCTGAAACCGCTCGGCGATCTTGGGATCGAAGGTGAACCAGCTCTGGATCAGCGATTCCGGCGAGACCTTCTCGATGTTGCTGAGAACCTGCTGCTGCAGCTTGTCCATCACGGCCGTCTGCATCGGCCCCACATCGGGCAGACCGAAGAACTGGCGGGCCTCAAGGGGGGTGCAGTCGATTTCGATGTTAACCTTCATGTCCCCTCCAGATGAGATTCGAGCGGCCCGTCGGAGTATCACCGCGAGAAGGTCTGCAAGGCAAGCGACCTGAGGGGAAGCCGCTGGGATCGGCTTCCCCAATCGGCTCGTATGGTCAATCAATCAAATTGGCTGGCCCGCGACCCGCGCAGAAGCTCGCCGGCCGGCCGCGGGGGACGCCGGGCAGCATTGCTGCACAGCGGTGCAACTTGGCGCGTTCCTTGCTGGAATGACGCTTGCACGGGTCGAGAACTCTGGGCAACATGGATCGGTCAGCCCCGCCGAACAATCAAAAATCACCGGCGCGGCAGTGTGGAGAGGGTCAAGAATGTCAATCGGTCAAAGTCTGTTTGCGGCGACGCTCGCAGGTACGCTTGCGTTGGCGGTCTCGCCAGCGACCAGCCAGACGCTACGTTATGCCAACCAGGGTGACCTGAAGTCGCTCGACCCCTATACCCTGAACGAGAGCACCACCCACGCCCATCTCGGCCACGTCTATCAGGGCCTCACCGCGCGCGACAAGGACCTCAAGATCATTCCGGCACTGGCGGAAAGCTGGGAAACCCCGGAGCCGACCCGCTGGCGCTTCCATTTGCGCAAGGGCGTGAAATTCCACAACGGCAACCCATTCACCGCCGACGACGTGGTGTTCTCGGCCGATCGCGTCCGCAAGAAGGGGTCGAACATGCAGACCCGCCTTGCGCCCGACGTCAAGGTAGTGAAGGTCGACGACTACACGGTCGACTTCGTCCTGCCCTCGCCCAATCCCATCCTGCACAACGCGTGGGATGTCTGGTACATCATGAACAAGAAATGGGCCGAGGAGAACAACGTCGTCGATCCGACGCCGGTGGCGGCGACCACGCCGAGCTATGCCTCACTGAACGAGAACGGCACCGGTCCCTTCATCATCGAAAGCCATCAGCCCGGCGTGAAGACGGTGTTCAAGGCCAATCCCAATTACTGGGGCAAGGTCGAAGGCAATCTCAAGGAGATCATCTTCACCCCGATCGCTTCCGACGCCACCCGCGTCGCCGCCCTGCTCTCGGGCGAAGTCGACGTCATCGAGCCGGTTCCGATCCAGGACATCTCCCGCGTCGATTCCAGCCCGAACGCCCAGGTGCTGAAGGGACCGGAGCTGCGCACCATCTTCCTCGGCTTTGACCAGATGCGTGACGAGCTGCTCTACTCCAACATCAAGGGCAAGAACCCGTTCAAGGACGTCCGCGTCCGCGAGGCCTTCTACAAGGCGATCGACATCGAGCTGATCAAGACGCGCGTGATGCGCGGGCTGTCGACGCCGTCGGCGCTGATGATCGCACCGGAACTGTTCGTGCTGTCCAAGGAGTTCACGCGGCCGAAATTCGATCCTGACGGCGCCAAGAAGCTCCTGACCGAAGCCGGTTACCCCGACGGCTTCGAGGTCACCATGGACTGCCCGAACGATCGCTACGTCAACGACGCCGCGATCTGCCAGGCCGTGGTCGGCATGCTCGCCCGCATCGGCGTCAAGATCAATCTCCTGGCGCAACCGAAGGCGCAGTACTTCGCCAAGGTGCTGAAGCAGGGCGGCTACCAGACCTCGTTCTACCTTTTGGGCTGGACTCCGAGCACGATGGATTCCCACAACGTGCTCTACGACATCATGGGCTGCCGCGACGATGCGAAATCCTCGCGCGGCGAGGCCAATCTCGGCGGCTATTGCAACAAGGAGTTCGACGCCATCACCGACAAGGTGCTGGTCGAAGCCGACACCACCAAGCGCAACCAGTTGATCAAGCAGGCCTACGAAATCGGCATGAAGGACTGGTCCTACATCCCGCTGCACCAGCAGGCGCTGGCCTGGGGCGTTTCGAAGAAGGTGAACCTGCCGCAGCGCGCCGACAATCTCGTCATGTTCCACTGGGCAACCAAGAAGGAATAGGATCGGTTGAACACGAGGTCCCGGCGGCATCCGCCTTCCGGGACCTTTTCTTTTCCGGCCGCCAAGGACGTCGGCCGTACGCTCACCCAAGGACAGTGGAAGGCATGCTCGCTTTCACGCTTCGCCGCGCCGTTCAGGCCATCGGCGTCATGTTCGCCGTCGGCATCATCGCGTTCTCGATGTTCCGCTTCGCCGGCGACCCCGTCAACCAGATCGTCTCGATCGACACCTCGGCCGCCGAACGCGCGATCGTGCGCAAGTCGCTCGGCCTCGATGACCCCGTGCCGGTGCAGTTCGTGCGCTATTTCGCCGATGCGGCGCAGTTCAAGTTCGGCGTCTCCTACCAGTTCCGCCAGCCGGTCGCGACGCTGTTGATGGAGCGCATGCCCGCGACGCTGGAACTTGCGATCTGTGCGACCGTGTTTGCAATGGTGTTCGGCATCCTGATGGGCGTCTATTCGGCGCTCAAGCGCGATACCGTGCTGGCCAAACTATTCCAGGCGGTCTCGCTGATCGGCATCTCGCTGCCGACCTTCCTGATCGGCATTCTCCTGATCTACCTGTTCGCTGTGACATTGGGCTGGTTGCCCTCGTTCGGCCGCGGCGAGGTGGTCAAGCTCGGCTGGTGGACGACCGGCCTGCTCACGGTGTCGGGACTGAAGGCACTGATCATGCCTTCGATCACGCTCGGCCTGTTCCAGATGACCCTGATCATGCGGCTGGTGCGCGCGGAGATGCTGGAAGTGTTGCGGACCGACTATATCCGCTTCGCCCGCGCGAGGGGGCTGACCACGCGTGCGATCCATTTCGGCCACGCGCTGAAGAACACGCTGATTCCGGTGATCACCGTGGCCGGGCTTCAGTTTGGCTCGGTTATTGCATTTTCGATCATCACCGAAACCGTGTTCCAATGGCCGGGCATGGGGCTTCTGTTCGTCCAGGCCGTGCAAAACGTCGACATTCCGATCATGGCCGCCTACCTGCTGATGGTTTCACTGATCTTCGTCACCATCAATCTGGTGGTCGACATTCTCTACACGGTGGTCGATCCGCGCCTGCGCTCGACCGTCGGTCGCGCCGCATAGGGCAGCCTGCAATGTCCGACGCAGTCGTCTCCAATTCCGACAAGCAGAGCGCGCAGCCGGTGCAGGCCGCCCATGGCTGGTTCAGCCGCACGCTCGACAGCGACTTGTTCTATTCGTTCCGCCGCTCCAAGCTCACCATGGTGGCTGCGGCTATCACGGTCCTGTTCTTCCTGCTTGCGATCTTTGCATCCGTGCTCGCGGTGCAGAACCCGTTCGATCCGGCACAGCTGCAATTGATGAATTCGCGGATTTCACCGCTGTGGACTGCGGACGGCCAGAGCCCGTTCCTGCTTGGCACCGACGAGCAGGGCCGCGACGTGTTCTCCGCGATTCTCTATGGCATGCGCATCTCGCTCGCCGTGGGTGTCGCCGGCGTGATCTTCGCCGGCGCGCTCGGCATCGCCCTCGGCCTGATCGCCGGCTATTTCGGCGGCGCAGTGGACGGCGTGATCATGCGGATCGCCGACGTGCAGCTGACATTCCCTGCAATCCTGATCGCGCTGCTGGTCAACGGCATCGCGAAATCAATCCTCGGCAACCGGCTGGACGCCACCAGCATGCTGGTGGTGCTGGTGATCTCGATCGGCCTGAGCTTCTGGGTCGGCTATGCCCGGACGGTGCGCAGCTCCGTGATGGTCGAGAAGAACAAGGACTACGTCGCCGCCGCACAGCTGATCGGCCTGCCGGCGCCGAAGATCATGCTGCGGCACGTGCTGCCGAACACGATGGGCCCGATTCTGGTCATCGCCACCATCAACCTTGCGCTCGCCATCATCACCGAGGCGACGCTGTCCTTCCTCGGCGTCGGCCTGCCCGATACCATGCCCTCGCTCGGCACGCTGATCCGCATCGGCAACAATTATCTGTTCGCCGGCGAATGGTGGATCGTCGCCTTCCCGGGGCTCGCGCTCGCAACGCTGATCCTATCGATCAATCTGCTCGGCGACTGGCTGCGCGACGCGCTCAATCCGAAGCTTCGATGAATACGCCTCGTCCATGACCGAACCCGTCCTTTCCGTGCGCGATCTTCACGTGGAGTTTGCCTCCCGCCGCGGCACGCTGCGCGCCATCGACGGCGTCTCCTTCGACATTGCCAAGGGCGAGGTGCTCGGCGTCGTCGGCGAGTCCGGAGCCGGCAAGTCCGTCACCGGCCTCGCGGTGATCGGCCTGATCGATCCGCCCGGCCGCATTGCCGGCGGCGAGATTCATCTCGCGGGCCTGCGCATCGACAATCTGCCGCCGGAGGAGATGCGCCGTATCAGGGGCAAGCGCATCGGCATGATCTTCCAGGATCCGCTGACATCGCTCAATCCGCTGTACAAGGTCGGCGACCAGATCGTGGAGACGATCCGCACCCACCTCAATCTGTCCGAGTCGGCCGCCCGCCGCCGCGCCATCGACCTCCTGGCCGAAGTCGGCATTCCCGCGCCGGAAAAGCGTATCGACGGCTATCCCCACGAGTTTTCCGGTGGCATGCGCCAGCGCGTCGTGATCGCGCTCGCGATCTGTGCCGAGCCCGAGCTGATCATCGCGGACGAGCCGACCACCGCGCTCGATGTCTCCGTGCAGGCCCAGATCATCTCGCTGATCAAGCGGCTCGGACGCGACCACGGCACCGCGGTGATGCTGGTGACGCACGACATGGGCGTGATCGCCGAAACCTCCGACTGCGTCGCGGTGATGTATGCCGGCCGCGTCGCCGAGATCGGCCCGGTGCAGGACCTCGTGAAGAATCCGCTGCATCCTTATGCCAAGGGCCTGATGGGCGCGATCCCGACGCTTGCGGGCGAGGACAAGCGCCTGGTGCAGATCCCGGGCTCGATGCCGCGCCTGTCGGCGATCCCGCGCGGCTGCTCGTTCAATCCGCGCTGCGCCTTCGCCTTCGATCGTTGCCGTGTCGATCGGCCGGAGCCGCTGCCGCGCGGCGCGCAATCGGTGGCCTGCCACCTCTATGACGACGTGCCGGCGGAGAGCGTGGCATGAGTGCTCCCTTCGTCCAGGCCACAAACCTGCGCCGCGTCTTCGACGTCTCGAAACCCTGGCTCAACCGCGTGCTTGAAGGCGGACATCTCGAATATCTCAAGGCAGTCGATCACGTTACCTTCGACATCAGGAAGGGCGAGACGTTTGCCCTGGTCGGCGAGTCCGGCTCCGGCAAGACCACGGTGGCACGCATGGTCGTCGGCCTGCTGCCGCCAAGCGCCGGCGACGTGCTGATCGACGGCGTCTCCATGACCGACCCGCGGCAGGCGCCAGCGCGGCGGAAGCTGCGCCGGCGCATCCAGATGATCTTCCAGGATCCCTATGCGAGCCTGAACCCGCGCTTCCGGGTCGATGCCATCATCTCCGAGCCGATCCGTGCCTTCGACCTGATCCAGGGCGAGCGCGACATCCAGGCTCGCGTCGGCGAGCTGCTCAGCCTCGTCGGCCTGCATCCGGACGACCGGCTGAAATATCCGCACGAATTCTCCGGCGGCCAACGCCAACGCATCGCGATCGCGCGCGCGCTCGCGTCCGACGCCGAATTCATCGTCTGCGACGAGCCGACCTCAGCGCTCGACGTCTCCGTGCAGGCGCAGATCCTGAACCTGATGCGCGACCTCCAGGACAAGTTCGGCCTGACCTACATGTTCATCAGCCACAACCTCGCCGTGGTGCGCCACATGGCGAGCCGCGTCGGCGTGATGTATCTCGGCCGCATCGTCGAGATCGCGGACGGACGCGAGCTGTTCGCAAATCCGCGCATGCCCTACACCAAGATGCTGCTGGGCGCCGTGCCTGATCTTGCCATGAGCGGCCGCCAGCGCATTCCGGTCAAGGGCGAGATCCCCAACCCGATCAATCCGCCCTCCGGCTGCGCCTTCAATCCGCGCTGTCCGCTGGCGTTCGATCTCTGCCGCAAGGAGACCCCGGAACTGATCGACGGCGTCGCCTGCCATGCGGTCAACACCGCGCCGGTCCCGGCGTGACGCGCGCGTGCCATGCAGCCTGCGCATTTGGAAGCGGCGTGGCCCTGTGATCAATTGCACGCGCCGGAAATAAGGTGGTGAAGTCCCATGGGCAGTAATATCAATCCCGATCCGTTCACGACGAGGCCCGAGATCGAGGGCACGTTCGGGGTCGTCGCCTCGACGCACTGGATTGCGACTGCCGTGGGCATGGCCATCCTGGAAAAGGGCGGCAATGCCTTCGATGCCGGCGTTGCCACCGCCTTCACGCTCCAGGTGGTCGAGCCGCATCTGAACGGTCCCGGCGGCGACGTGCCCATCATCGTGCATGACGTCAAGCGCGGCCGCACCGAGGTAATCTGCGGCCAGGGCCCGGCGCCGGCGCGGGCCACCATCGCGCATTACAGAAGCGAAGGCCTCGACATGGTGCCGGGCACGGGTCTACTCGCCGCCTGCGTTCCCGGCACCTTCGAATCCTGGATGATGCTGCTGCGCGACTACGGAACGATGCGCGTGCGCGACGTGCTGGAGCCGGCGATCTCCTACGCCCGCGACGGCTATCCGCTGGTCGAGCGCGCCTGCGCCACGATCCAGACCGTCGAGCAGCTGTTCCGCAAGCACTGGCCGACGTCCGCCGCGGTCTACCTCCCGAACAGTGAAGTGCCGAAGCCAGGCGCGCTGTTCACCAACAAGACACTGGCTGCGACCTACGCCCGGATCCTGAGCGAGGCGGAAAGCGGCGGCGGTGGCCGCGATGCGGAGATCGAGCGCGCGCGCAAAGCTTGGTCGCAAGGCTTCGTCGCGGAAGCCGTCGACAAGTTCTGCCGAACCCAGGAGGTGATGGACGTCAGCGGCTCGCCACATCGCGGCGTGCTCTCCGCCGACGACATGGCGCGCTGGCAGCCGACCGTCGAAGCGCCACTCACCTACGACTATGGCCGCTACACCGTCTGCAAGGCCGGCGTCTGGAGCCAGGGTCCGGTCACCTTGCAGCAGCTCGCGCTGCTGAAGGGCTTTGCACTCGACGGCCTCGATCCGACCGGGCCGGAGTTCATCCATCTCCAGATCGAATGCGCCAAGCTCGCCTTCGCCGACCGTGAAAAATTTTACGGCGATCCCAAGTTCAACGAGATCCCGATCGCAACGCTGCTGTCGGATACCTACAACGACGAGCGCCGCAAGCTCGTCACCGACAAGGCTTCGCTGGATTTCATTCCGGGCTCGGTCGAAGGCTTCGGCGGTGTCGTCAAGCTGCGCCGCGCGGAGGGCCAGCGCGAGGCGGTCGGCGCGCTCGGCGCCGGCGAGCCGACCGTGGGCCGCTTCGGCGAGGTGCGCGGCGACACCGTGCATTTCGACATCATCGATAGGGACGGCAATATGGTGTCGTCGACGCCGTCGGGCGGCTGGCTGCAATCCTCGCCGATCATTCCCGAGCTCGGCTTTTGCCTCGGCAGCCGCGCCCAGATGTTCTGGCTGGAGGAAGGCCATCCCGCCGCGCTCGCGCCGGGCAAGCGGCCGCGCACGACGCTCTCTCCGACCATGGCGCTGCGCGACGGCGAGCCTTACCTCGCCTGGGGCTCGCCGGGCGGCGATCAGCAGGACCAGTGGATCACGCAATTCTTCCTGCGCCACGTCCATTGCAACCTCAATCTCCAGGAAGCGATCGACGCGCCGGCCTGGCATTCCGAGCATTTCCCGATCTCGTTCTGGCCTCGCACCGCACGTCCCGGGGTGCTCGTGGTCGAGAACCGCGTGCCGAAGGCAACCATCGAGAACCTGCGCGAGCGCGGACATATCGTCGAGGTCGGCCCCGACTGGTCCGAAGGCCGCCTCACCGCGGCCTCACGCGTGGGCCCGCGCCGGCGCGCCGCCGCCAATCCGCGCGGCATGCAGGGCTACGCGGCGGGACGCTGAAGGCAGCACATGACCTGGTCGATCATCGCGCGCGATCCTGCCACCGGCCAGTTCGGAATCGCGGTCGCGACCCGCTTCTTCGCCGTCGGCGCGCGCGTGCCGTATATTGCCGCCGGCCTCGGCGCGATCGCAACACAAGCCTTCGTCAATCCCTATTACGGCATCGACGGCATCAAGTTGTTGCGCGAGGGCCTCAACGCCCACGACGTGCTCGCCACGCTGCTGGCGACCGATGGCGGCCGCGAGAGCCGCCAGGTCCATATCATGGATGCCAGCGGCGCAATCGCCGCGCATACCGGGCGCGACTGCGTTGATTGGTGCGGCCACGTCGCGGGCAGCGGCTTCTCGATCGCCGGCAACATGCTCACCGAGGCCGACGTGCTCGACGAGACCGCGAAGACATATATCGCAAATGACAGCCTGCCCTTCCCTCGTCGACTAATCGCGGCGATGCGCGCCGGCGAAGCCGCCGGCGGCGACAAGCGCGGCAAACAGTCGGCCGCGCTCGTGATCCACGGCGAGGAGGAATGGCCAGCGCTGGACATTCGCGCCGACGACCATCCCGATCCGCTCGGTGAGCTCGAACGCCTCGAGCGCGTCAGCCACGAACTCTGGGTGCACTTCCGCGCCTCCATGCCGACGCGGCAGAACCCGGCCGGCAACACCGATCGCAGCGTCATCGACGCCAGCATCGAAGCGGCGCGCGCGAGACGATCATGAGCGCCAGCCCCCTCATCGAGATCAAGGATCTGCGTATCCGCTTTCATGGCGACGACGGCCGTATCACCCACGCGGTCGACAGCGTCGATCTCAGCGTCGCCAATGGCGCGACGCTCGGTCTCGTCGGGGAATCCGGCTGCGGCAAGAGCGTGACGTCGCTGGCGATCATGGGCCTGCTGCCGAAGCAGAGCGCGGAAATAAGTGGCGCGATCCGCTTCGACGGCTTCGACCTGCTGACGACGCCGGACCAGACCCTGCGCGATCTGCGCGGCAATCGGTTGGCGATGATCTTCCAGGAGCCGATGACCTCGCTCAATCCGAGCTTTACGATCGGCGACCAGATCATCGAGACGATCCTGCGTCACCGGGGCGGCTCGCGGAGGAGCGCGCGCGACCGCGCGATCGAGCTGCTGCGCCGCGTCCATATCCCTTCGCCTGAGCGTCGCATTGACGACTACCCACACAAGCTCTCCGGCGGCATGCGCCAGCGCGTCATGATCGCGATGGCACTCGCCTGCGACCCGCGGCTGCTGATCGCGGACGAGCCGACCACCGCACTCGACGTCACCCTGCAGGCCCAGATCCTGGAGCTGATGCGCGAGCTGAAAGCCGCGAGCGGCGCCGCGATCATCTTGATCACCCACGATCTCGGCGTCGTCGCCGAGGTCTGCGACGAGGTCGCGGTGATGTACGCCGGCGAGATCATCGAGCGGGCGCCGGTCGATGAATTGTTCTCCGCGCCGCAGCATCCCTACACCGTCGGCCTGCTCGGCTCGATCCCGCGGCTCGACCACCGCGCCGAGCAGCTTGCGACAATCGAAGGCATGGTGCCGAACATGGCGCGGCCGCCCGGCGGTTGCCGCTTCGCCGCGCGTTGCCCCTTCGTGCTCGACGCCTGCACCAAGGTGCCGCCGCCACTGGTCGAACTCAGCGACGGCCACCTCTCGCGCTGCATCCGCGCGCCGCTCGAATTGCTGGTATCGTGATGGCGCTCCTCGAAGTCGAAGGCCTGGTCAAGCATTTCGTCGCCCAGCGCTCGCTGCTCGGCCGCGCGCTGGCGCACGTCAAGGCGGTCGACGGCGTGTCCTTCTCGCTGGAGGCCGGCAAGACGCTGGCCCTGGTCGGCGAATCCGGTTGCGGCAAGTCCACCGTCAGCCGCCTGGTGCTGCGGCTGATCGAGCCGGACGCTGGTATGATTCGCTTCGACGGCCGCGACCTGCTGGCGCTCGACGCCGGGACCTTGCGCGCCTTCCGCCGCGAGGCGCAAATCATCTTCCAGGATCCCTACGCCTCGCTCAATCCGCGCATGACGGTCGGCCAGATTCTGACCGAGCCGCTGGCGTTGCACGATCTGGTGCCGCCGGTGCGGCGGGCCGAGCGCGTTGCCGAACTGCTGCGGCTGGTCGGGCTGGAGCCGCGCCTCGGTCGGCGCTATCCGCATGAATTCTCCGGCGGCCAGCGCCAACGCATCGCGATCGCCCGCGCGCTCGCGGTCGAGCCGAAGCTCATCATCTGCGATGAGCCGGTCTCGGCGCTCGACGTCTCGATCCGCTCGCAGATCCTCAATCTGCTGCGCGAGCTCCAGGACCGGCTTGGCCTCGCCTACATCTTCGTCTCGCACGACCTTGCCGTGGTCAAGCACATCGCCGACCACGTCGCGGTGATGAATCTCGGCCAAATCGTCGAGACGGCGGAAGCCGACGCGCTGTTCGCCGCGCCGCGCCACCCCTACAGCCGGGCGCTGCTGTCGGCGATCCCGCTGCCGCAGCCGAAGGCAAAACGAACGACGGTGCTGCTGGAGGGCGAAATCCCGAGCGCCCTCAATCCGCCCGCCGGCTGCCGCTTTCACACCCGCTGCCCGTTCGTGATCGAGCGCTGCCGCAATGAGGCGCCTGCGCTTCTAGCTGACCGCACCGGCCATGCCACCGCCTGTCACCGCACCGCGGAGCTGCCGTCCGCCGACGCCATTCTACCCACCGCCGGCGGGTTTTCGCCGGTGCTTGCAAAGCTGGTCGCGGCCTTCAGCCAAAAGACGGAAGGCAGCAGCCCCGCCGGGGTTGGTATACAGTGCGCCGCGTCCGCAACGAAATAGCCGAAGCAATGGGGATCGACCGATGAAGATGTTTCGCCTGGCCGCAACAGCCGCCGCTGTGCTGGTGTCGATCGGGGCCGCGCAAGCCCAGACCACGTTGCGCATCGGTCTAGCCGAGGACCCCGATGTCCTCGACCCCACGATGGCGCGCACCTATGTCGGCCGCATTGTGTTCTCCTCCTTCTGCGACAAGCTGTTCGACATCGACGAGAAGCTCAACATCGTGCCGCAGCTGGCGCTCTCGAGCGAAACCGCCGACGACGGCAAGGCGCTTGTCATCAAGCTGCGGCCCGGCGTGAAATTCCACGACGGTGAGCCGTTCGATGCCGAGGCCGCAAAATTCTCGCTGGAACGGCATCTGACGTTCCCCGGCTCGTTCCGCAAGCCGGAGCTCGCCTCGGTCGATCGCGTCGAAATCGTCGATCCCCTCACGGTCAAGCTGGTGCTGAAGTCGCCGTTCTCGCCGCTGCTCGCTCAGCTCACCGACCGCGCCGGCATGATGATGTCGCCGAAGGCTGCCAAGGAGGCCGGCGACAAGTTCGGCCTCCGCCCGGTCTGCGCCGGCCCTTACAAGTTCGTCGAGCGCGTGCAGCAGGACCGCATTGTGTTCGAGAGATTCGCCGACTACTGGAACAAGGACAACGTCTTCATCGACAAGATCGTGTTTCAGCCGATCGTCGATGCCACCGTGCGGCTCGCAAACCTGAAATCCGGCGGCCTCGATCTGATCGAGCGCGTACTCGCCACCGACCTCAAGGAGGTGCGCGCCGACTCCCGGCTGAAGGTCGCGACCGCCATCGAGCTCGGCTATCAGGGCATCACGCTCAACATCGGCAAGGACAAGGCCAAGGGCCCGCTCAGCCAATCCGCCAAGGTGCGGCAGGCACTCGACTGGTCGATCGACCGCGAGGCGATCAACCAAGTGGTGTTCAACGGCGAATTCAAGCCGGGCAACCAATGGGTCAATCCCGATCACCCCTATTATCAGGGCGCATTTCCGATCCACGGCCGCGACATCGCCAAAGCCAAGGCCCTCCTGAAGGAAGCCGGCGTCACTGGGCCAGTCAGCGTTGACTTCCTGGTACCAAAGGGTGCCGAGACCGAAGCGGTGGCTCAAGTGGTGCAATCCATGGCGAGCGAGGCGGGCTTCGATATGAAGATCCGCGTCACCGAGTTTGCGACGTCGCTGAAGCAGGCCGAGTCCGGCGAATACCAGGCCTTCATGCTGGCATGGAGCGGACGCATCGATCCCGATGGCAATTCCTACGTGTTCCTGCGCAAGGATGCGCCGCAGAACTACAGTGCCTGGACCAACGCCGACGCGGACAAGGCGCTCGACGATGCCCGCCGTACGTCGGACATGGCTCAGCGCAAGGCCGCCTACGAGAGACTTGCGAAGCTGGAGCTGGAAGATCACGCCATCCTCTACCTCTATCACCGCCGGATCATCATCGCGCACACGACCAAGCTCGAAGGCTATAGGCAAATGCCGGACGGCCTCGTCCGCGTTGTCGGCCTCAAGCTGAAGTGACGCTGCGAGGATGCTGAACTTCCTCGCCCGCCGACTTGTGCAGATCGTGCCGACGCTGTTCTTCGTCTCGGTGCTGATCTTCTCGCTGCAGCAATTGCTGCCGGGTGACCCCGCGCTGGTGATGGCGGGCGAGGAGCGCGATCCCGCCGTGATCGAGCAGATCCGCCGCCAATACCGGCTCGATCAGCCCGTCCCGGTGCAGTACGCCTACTGGATCAAGGGCGTGCTCTCTGGCGATTTCGGCGAGTCGCTGCGCAACAAGATGCCGGTGCGCGAGTTGATCGCACAGAAGCTGCCGGTGACGCTGCAGCTCGGCTCGATGGCGATCCTGATCGCGTTGCTGATCGGCATTCCCGCGGGCATCGTCGCGGCCGTGAAGAAAGGTTCGGCCTGGGACTACGGCGCGAACCTGTTTGCGCTGTGGGGCATCTCGACGCCGAACTTCTGGCTCGGGATCATGCTGATCTTCCTGTTTTCGATCGAGCTTGGATGGCTGCCGGCTTCCGGCTACGTGCCGCTCACCGAGAACTGGCGCGCAAGCCTGGCCGTCACCATCATGCCGGCCTTCGTGCTCGGCAATGCGATCGCCGCGATCCTGATGCGGCATACGCGCAGCGCCATGCTTCAGGTGCTGGAAAGCGACTACGTGCGCACCGCGCGCGCCAAAGGACTGTTGGAGCGCACGGTGATCCTCAAGCATGCCATGCGCAATGCGCTGACCCCCGTCATCACGCTCGGCGCGCTCGAGCTCGGTACGCTGCTCTCCGGCGCGGTCCTGACCGAGCAGATCTTCTCCATTCCCGGCTTCGGCAAGCTGATCGTGGATGCCGTATTCAACCGCGATTATGCCGTGGTGCAGGGCGTCGTCCTGGTGACGGCCACGGTCTACATCACGCTGAATCTGGTGGCCGACATCGCCTACATCCTCGTCAATCCGCGGCTCCGGGGCTGATCCATGACCGACGCCGCGCTGCCGAGCCCTCTCACGCGAGCCGACGAGCTGGATAGCCCGGCCCGCCGCGCGCGTCGGCGGCTGTTCAAGCGCAAGGCAGCGGTGTTCGGGCTCGTCGTGCTCACGATGTTCATCGCCCTTGCCGTGCTCGCTCCGCTCATCGTGCCCTATGATCCCATCGCGACGAGCTGGAGCCTAGTGCGCAAACCGCCGACCTCGGCCCACTGGTTCGGCACCGACGAGCTCGGCCGCGACATCCTCAGCCGCGTCGTCTACGGCGCGCGCGCCTCGCTGCTCGCAGGCCTGATCTCGGTCGCGATCGCGCTCGGCATCGGCGTGCCGCTCGGTCTCCTCGCCGGCTACCGCGGCGGCTTCACCGACGCGCTGATCAGCCGCATCACCGATGCGATGCTGGCCTGCCCGTTCCTGATCCTGGCGATCGCGCTCGCCGCGTTCCTCGGCCCGAGCCTCGGCAATGCCATGATTGCGATCGGCATCTCGGCGACGCCGATCTTCATCCGCCTGACCCGCGGCCAGGTGCTCGTCGTCAAAGCCGAAGACTATGTCGAGGCCGCGCGCGCACTCGGCAATCCGCCGTGGCGGATCGCGCTCTCGCACATCCTGCCGAACATCCTCCCCTCGCTTCTGGTGCAGGCGACGCTCTCGATCGCTGCCGCCATCATCGCCGAGGCCGCCCTCTCCTTCCTCGGCCTCGGCCAGCAGCCGCCGGCGCCGTCCTGGGGCAGCATGCTCAACGCGGCACAACGCTTCCTGACCCAGGCGCCCTGGATGGCAATCTGGCCGGGCCTTGCGATCTTCCTCGTCGTGCTGTCGCTGAACCTGCTCGGCGACGGGCTGCGCGACGCACTCGACCCAAGGCAGCGCTGATTATTCCTCTTGGTGAGGAGCTCAGACCACCACCTCCCGCAGCACGCGGCGGCAATCCATCTCGAATTCCAGATCGACCACCGGCGGACGGGCGAAATGCCAGGTCAGCCCGGAGCGGAGCGCGCCGCGACGGACCAACTCGTCCACCAGCGCATGGTGAAAGTCGTGCACGGAATAGGCCTGCACCCCGGTTGTATCCTTCCAGCCGAAGCCGAAGGCTGCCATCCGGTTTTCCATCTGCGACGTGGTGGTGAAGCGCACCTTCTCGCGCAGCCCCTCCGGGCTGAGATCGCGGTAGCGCACCGTGCGCTCGACATAGGAGCCGCTGCCCTCGCGCGCCTCGGCGCCGCCGGCGATGACGAAGCTCGGCAAATCTGACCGCGTCGGACGCGTGAAGGAGAACGCATAGAACGACGGTTCGGACGGCGGATCGATCTCGGGGCAGACATTGCTGCGCGCCACCGGATTGGTGCTGCCGTCGAAGATGCCCCATTCGGACAGCGTCTTCACATAGTGCAGATTGAACGCGCGAAAGCCTTCTTCGCTGAAGGCCGCTGGCGAGCGCAGCTCGCAGGCGCAGAACGCCGTCAGCGGGCGGCCCGCCTCCTGGATGAACTTTGCCGCCAGCGCAAATCCTTCGGCGAGCGGCACCAGGCGGTCGAACCGGACCCGCTCGATCTCGTAGCCCTCATCCGCGGCAGCACCGGCGGAATATTGGAACACGGACGGAATGAAACGATAGTTGCCGGCCGAGAATTCGCGCGTCATGACGGACTCCTATTCCAGTTGCATGCGAGTGCCCTTGGCGCCGTTGAGCAGGCGCTTCAGGTGAAATCCGGCCAGCGGATCGTCGGCGTGCATGCCGACCAGCGCGGCGAAGGACGGCATGGCCGCGGCATCGCCGGCCTCCATCTTGGCAAACGCTTCGGCATATTGCGCCGTCGCTGGCGCCTCGAACCTCGCCTGCGGCAGCGGCTCGAATGCGCGCAGCGGCTCGCTGCGTCCGCGCAGCATCAGGTCGCCCACGGGACGGCCACGAAAGTTTTCGGCCCCATTCGCAACGCTGGCACTAACGCAAATGCGCGTTCCCAGGTGCTTGTTCGCCGCCTCAAGCCGGGCCGCAATATTGATGGTGTCGCCATAGGCCGTGTAGTCGAAGAAGCGGTTGCCGCCGAAATTGCCAACCAGCGCCGGACCGGCATGAGCGCCGATGCGGGTAGCTCCGAAATTCACGCCTCTTGCCTTCCAGCGCGCCGAAAAATCCTCCGCCCAAGCGTCGAGAGCATGGGCACAGGCGACCGCGCGCGTTGCATAGTCCGGCTGGTCGCCGGGGGCGTTGAACAGCACCTGGATCGCATCGCCGATGATCTTGGCGACCGTCCCCTCATGGGCGAAGACGATCTCGGTCATGCCGCCGACATATTCGTTGAGGAGCTCGCCCAGGGTCTGCGGAGGCGCGGTCTCGACCAGCGAGGTGAAGCCTGTAATATCGGTGAACAGGGTGGCGACATCGCGCCACTGCACCTCAATGCCGTCGCCATCGACGTTCGCGGCCAGCCGCCTTGCAATCTCCGGCGAGAAGAAGCGCGACAGCGAGGCATGGGCGCGCTCGGCTTCCATCTGGCGCCGCCGCACCTCGCGCAGCATCTCCACATGGCGGACGGTCTTCTCGATCGTAGCTTCGAGGTCGGCGAAGTCGATCGGCTTGGTCAGGAAGTCGAACGCACCGCGGTTCATGGCGGTGCGGATGTTGCTCATGTCGCCGTAGGCCGAGACGATGATGGTCGACTTCTTCTCCTGGGCCTCCTGGAGCTTCGCGAGTAGCGACAGGCCGTCCATTCGCGGCATGTTGATATCGGAGACCACCATGTCGACATGCGGATTCTGCTCCAGCGCTTCCAGCGCCTCCAGGCCGTCGCGCGCGAAGATCAGCGCGAGCTGCCCATCGCGGATCTGCCTGCGGAATTTCTGCAGGATCAGCGCCTCGAGATCCGGCTCGTCGTCGACGAAGAGGATGGTCGCAGTCATGCGGCTTGCTCGAGCCTCGTGTCGATCTCCTGCCGCAGCAGCGCAAAGTCGATCGGCTTGGTGAGGAGCCCGACGGCGCCCCGTTCGATCGCCTTGCGGCGCGTCTCCGCATCGCCATAGGCCGTGATCATGATGACGGGAACATCGGGATGCGCGGCACGCACCTTCGGCAGCATGTCGAGCCCGCTCATGCCGGGCATGTTGATGTCCGACAGGATCAGGATCAGCGAGGGATCACGGACTTCGGCGGCGCGCTCGAGCGCCTCGGGGGCCGAGAGCGCAAACTCCATCTGAAACCGGCCGGCGCGCAGGTCGCGCCGGAACTGCTGCCGAAACAGTGCCTCGACGTCGGGCTCGTCATCGACGACCAGGATGTAAACGTTCAAGACTTTCCTCCGGAAGTGTCGCCCGCTGCCATCGTCCGCGGCAGCGTGATGATGAACTCGGTGAATACACCTTGTGTGGTGTCCACGTCGATCGTGCCGCCGTGTTGTTTCACCACGATGTCGTGGCTCATTGAAAGGCCGAGTCCCGTGCCCTCGCCGGCCGGCTTGGTGGTGAAGAAGGGATTGAACATCTTTTCCTTCACCTCGGCTGGAATCCCGGTGCCGTTGTCGCGAATCCGGATCTGGACCCTGTCGCCGAGATTCTTCGTTGCCGCGCGCAAAGTGGGCTCGAATGCATCGCCCTCGCTCTCCTTGCGCTTGGCCGCGGCATAGAAGCCGTTCGAGATCAGGTTCAGCAAGACGCGCGTGATCTCCTGCGGATACACCTCGATCATGCCGGCATCCGGGTCGAAATCGCGCTGGAGCGTGACGTTGAAGGCGGGCCTTTCGGCGCGCGCGCCGTGATAGGCGAGATTGAGGCTCTCCTCGACCACCGCATTGATGTCGACGGCGCGATGCTCGCCGGAACCCTGACGCGAATGCAGCAGCATGTTCCTGACGATGGAATCGGCGCGCTTGCCGTGCTGCACCACCTTCTCGAGATTGGCCCTGAGCATGCCGGTCAGCTCGTCGACCTCCTTCTTCGTCTTGCCGTCGAGCGCGGCCGATTGCAGGATCTCGTTGAGCTCGTCGATCAGCTCGGTCGAGACCGCGGAGAAGTTGTTGACGAAGTTGAGCGGATTCTTGATCTCGTGGGCGATGCCGGCGGTGAGCTGGCCGAGGGAAGCGAGCTTTTCGGTCTGAATCAGGCGGTCCTGCGCGGTGCGCAGATTGTCGAGCGATTGCGATAGCTCGGTCGTACGCTCGCGCAATTGCTTCAGCAGGCGCGTATTCTCGATCGCGATGACGGCTTGCTTGGTAAAGTTCTCCACCAACGCGACTTGTTTGTCCGTGAAGCCGCGAATCTCTTGTCGAAAAATCGTCATCGCGCCGATCAGATCATCCTCTTTCAGCATGGGTACGGAGAGAAGGGTTCGGGCGCCGGCAACGTCGGCCATTCCGACGACAAAGGGAACACCGGCCTTGTACCCAGGACTTTCCCTCAAGTCATTGATCTGCGCGGGCTGATGCGTCGCGATGATTGCAGCCAGCGTCGTTCCTGGATGTGGGAAGATCGGAGTCCGCTTACGGAAGGCGGAGAAATCGGGCGGAATGTTGTAGTCGGTGACGATGTTGAATTTCTGGCCGTCCCACAGATTCATCGTGCCGAAATTCGCACCGCAGACGCGGGTAGCATTCTCCAACATCTTCTGAAACACCGGCTCTAACTCTCCCGGAGAGGAGCTAATGACTTCGAGCACCTCCGACGTCGCCGTTTGTTGCTCGAGCGACTCCCGCAATTCGGCGGTCCGCTTCTCGACCTTGTTCTCGAGGTCCGCATAGGATTCCTGCAGGCGCGCGCCCATGTCGTTGAATTGGTCGGCGAGTCCTTCGAGCTCGTCGCCGGTCTTGATCGAGATGCGCTGGGAGAAATCACCACCGCCCATTCGTTCCGCGCCGCTCCGCAGCGCCTGGATCGGCCCGACCATGCGGCGCGCCAGGAAGATCCCGGCCAGCACCGCGAAGATGGATGCCGCGAGCAGCACGATTGCAAGGCGCTGCAGCGAAGCATAAAGCGCGGCATAGGCTTCCTCGACCGGCAGCTCGACGAACATGGTCCAGCGCAGCGGCTCGATCGGGGCCGATGCGGTCAGCACCTTCTGCCCCTGGATGTTGTGGGCCTCGGAAAGCACGTCTGGCATGGCGCCGCCGGCTTGCACGGCGCGTACCTGCGCAAGGCCGGACATGTCGGTGTTGCGCAGCACGAGACTGATGTCGGGATGCGCGATCAAGCGGCCCTCCGGGCCGACCACGTAGGCGTTGCCGTGCTCGCCGACCTTGATCTGGGACACGACGTCCCAGATCAGCTTGAGATTGACCTCGGCGATGCTGACGCCGGCATCCTTGCGTGCGCCCGCCAGCGCCAGCGTCATGTAGGGCTCGGACTCCCGGCGAAAATAGACCGGCCCGTAATAGACCTTGCGCGCGACCGCCTCGGTGAACTTCGGATCGCTCGACAGGTCGATCCCGCTGTCGAGCACGTCCATCGCCAGCCGCGAGACCCGCAGCCGCTCCTTGCCAGTCGAATCCACCTGGGCCAGCTCGGTGATCGCAGGGACCTGGCGCAACAGGCGCAGCGCGTCGAACCGGCGCTGCTCGATCGAGCCGCCCGACCAGGGCAGCTGCGTGGTCCAGCCGAGCTGGCTCTCGATCTCCTTGACGAACCGGCCGATCTTGGCAGCGGCCGCCTCGGCCTGCTCGTGCTGGACCCGAATCAGAGAGGCCTTGTGCTCGCGATAGTAGAAGTAGACCTCGAACAGGCCATTGGCGAGCAGCGCAATGGCGACGACCGCCACGAAAAGCGCGACGTATTTGGCGAAGAGCCGGGTCCGGATTCCGCGCCCCGCAGTGTCGCCGGAGGCGACCTCGCCTGGGGCCGCGCTCGGCAATGTCCCGGCTCGAGGTGTATCGGGGTGGAGGGACAGGCTCATTCCACGGAACCTAGCAAGAAGACCGGACCTTGTCTCTCGCAAGCGCGGCAAGGAGCTCGCCCGAGCCCCAACGAAAAGGGCGGCAGCGGATCACCGCTGCCGCCCTTTCGGGACTAGCCTGCCGGCGGCCTCAGGTCGGCCGTAGCGCCTTTGAATCGAGGTCCAGCTCGCCGATCTGCTTGTTCCGCTCCGAATCGGCCGCCGCGCGATGGTCGGTCGCCAGCACCACATAGACTGCCGGCAGCACGAACAGCGTGAACAGCGTGCCGATCGACATGCCGGCGACGACAACGAGACCGATCGAGAAGCGGCTGGCCGCGCCCGCGCCGGTCGCGGTCAGGAGCGGGATCAGGCCGGTCACCATCGCGGCCGTGGTCATCAGGATCGGCCGCAGACGGATGCGGGCCGACATCTCGATGGCCGAGCGGCGGTCGAGCCGCTCGTTAACCTGGAGCTCGTTGGCGAACTCCACCATCAGGATGCCGTGCTTGGTGATCAGGCCGACCAGGGTGAGCAGACCGACCTGGGTGTAGATGTTTATGGTCGCCATGCCGAAGAACAGCGGGATCAGCGCACCGACGATCGCCATCGGCACCGAGATCATGATGACCAGCGGGTCGCGCAAGCTCTCGAACTGGGCCGCCAGCACCAGGAAGATGATGATCAGCGCGAAGCCGAAGGTGATGGCAAGCTGATTGCCTTCCTGCACGTATTGCCGGGAGTCAGCCAGATAGTCGTGGCTGAAGCCTTGCGGCAGCTTCTTGGCCTCGCCTTCGAGGAAGTCGACCGCAGCGCCGACGGTCACGCCGGGCATCGGCACGGCGGAGAACGTCGCCGAATTGAGCTGGTTGTAGTGCGTCAGCGAATTCGGATCGGTCTTGGTCCTGATCGAGACCACGGTCGACAACGGAAGCTGCTGCCCGGTGTTGGTCGTCACATAGTAGCCACCGAGCGATTCCGGGGACAGCCGCTTGCCGCGCGGCACCTGCGGAATCACCTGATAGGAGCGGCCCTCGAGGTTGAACCGGTTGATGTAATTGCCGCCGAGCAGCACCGCGAGCGTCGAGCCGAGGTTCTGCATGTTGACGCCGAGGTCCTGAGCCTTGGTGCGGTCGATCGTCACCTCGACGTTCGGCTGGTTGTAGGCGAGGTCGCTATCGGAGACGATGAACATGCCGCTCTTGCGTGCAGCCTCCTTCAGCTTCTCCATCTGCTCATAGACGGTCTGGAAGCTGGCCGTGGAATTGATCACCATCTGGATCGGCAGACCGCCGGGTCCGCCCGGCAATGGCGGCAGGTTGAACGCGAACGCCTGCACGCCCTCGATCTTGGAGAGCTCGGCCTGCACCAGCGGCTTCAAGGCGATCGACGAGCGTGTGCGCTCGTCCCAGGGCTTCAAGAGCATGCCGGCAATGCCGCCTTGCGGGCCATTGATGCCGTTCAGCACGAAACGCAGATCGGTCTCGGGGAATTTCTGGAATTCCTTGTCGAGCTTCTCGCCGTAGAAATCGACATAGTCGATGTTGGCGTATTTCGGCGCCTTGGTCACCGCGAACACGATGCCCTGATCTTCCTCGGGCGCCAGCTCCTTCGAAGTGTTCATGTAGAGGAAGCCGACGAGTCCCAGGATCGTCACGGCGAACAGGCCGGTGATGGCCTTGTAGTCGAGCGAGCGGTCGAGCTTGCGGCCATACCACCGCGTCATGGCGCCGAACACCCGGTTCACCAACTTGGCGAAGCGGCCCTCTTCGGTGTTCTTCAGCAGCACCGAGCACATCATGGGCGACAGCGTCAGCGCGATCACGCCTGATACGATGACCGAGCCTGCGAGGGTAAAGGCAAATTCGCGGAACAGCGACCCGGTGAGGCCACCGAGGAACCCGATCGGCGCGTACACGGCGGCGAGCGTGATGGTCATGGAGATGACCGGCCCGACGATTTCGCGCGCGCCTTGTAGCGAAGCCTGGACCGGCGTCTTGCCCTCCTCCAGATGGCGATGGATGTTCTCCACCACGACGATGGCATCGTCGACGACGAGGCCGATCGCCAGGACCATCGCGAGCAGGGTCAGCAGGTTGAAGCTGAAGCCCAGCGCCAGCATCATCGTGCAGACGCCGATCATCGACAACGGAATGGTGACGACGGGAATGATGACGGAGCGCAGCGAGGCGAGGAACAGGAAAATGACCACGATCACGATGATGACGGCTTCGCCCAATGTATTCCGCACCTCGTCGATCGAAGATTGGATGAACTTGGTCGAGTCGTAGGCGACCTTCATCTTCATCGAGGGCGGGAGGTTGCGTTCGAGCTCGGGGAACAGCGCGCGCACACCCTTGACCAGCGTCAGCGGATTACCCTGTGGCGTCGCCTGCACGCCAATGAAGATCGCGCGCTCGCCGTTAAAGGCGACGCTGGCATCCGTGCTCTGGGCTGCAAGCTCGACGGTGGCGATGTCCTCCATCCGCACGAAGCCGCCGTCCTTGGCCTTGACGATCATCTTCTTGAACTGATCGACGTTGGTCAGGCCCGTGTTGGTCGAGACGTTCGAGACGATCAGATAGCCCTTGGTCTGGCCGGCCGCGGACTGGAAGTTGTTGGCCTGGATCGCCGCCGCAACGTCAGCCGGCGATACGTTGCGGCCCGCCATCTTCACGGGATCGAGCCACAGCCGCATCGCAAAGGTCTGGCCGCCCAAAATGTCGGCCGAGGCGACGCCGTCGACGGTCGACAGCACCGGCTGCACCACACGCGTCAGATAGTCGGAGATGGCCGAGCCGGACAGCTCGTCCGAGGAGAATCCGAGATACATCACGGCCGTGGTCTGGCCGGTGGTCTTGGTGACGATCGGGTCGTTGGATTCCTTCGGAATCAGGTACTTCACTGAATTGGTCTTCGCCAACACCTCGGTGAGCGCCTGGTTCGGATCGAAATTCAGCTTGATGTAGACCTGGATCGTCGAGGTGCCGAGCACCGAGGACGAGGTGATGTAGTCGACGCCTTCGGCGGACGCGACCGCCTGCTCGATCGGCGTGGTGATGAAGCCCTGGATCAGGTCTGCGGACGCGCCGGGATAGACGGTCGTGATGTTGATGACCGTATTCGACAGCTTCGGATATTGCCGGATCGGCAGCACCATTGCCGCGCGCAGGCCGATCAGCAGGATCAGCAGGCTGACGACGACCGACAGGACCGGTCGTTTGATGAAAATGTCGGTAAAAGCCATCGCGGGCGATCTCGATTTCTTTTTTTCAAGACGCGTGATCCGGCCGGGCCGGATCACGCGAGGATATTGTCAATAGCGCGGCGGCTGCGCCGGGATCTGCGGGGCCGGATCGGTCGAGATCGATACCGGCGCGCCTGATTGCAGCTTGAGCTGGCCGAGAGCGACGACCTTGTCGCCTACCTTCAGGCCCTTGACGATTTCGACGCGACCCTCGACCCGGTTGCCGGTCTGCACGAAGGTGCGCACCGCCGACAGGCTGGTCTTGCCGTCTTCTTCCTTCTTCTCGGTGATCACGAACACCGAGTCGCCGTACAGCGTGTAATCGACTGCCGTTTCAGGCACCGTGATCACGGCCGGCTTTTCCGGCAGCACCACGGTCGTGGTGACAAACATGCCGGGCTTCAGGATCTTCTCCGGATTGGCAATCGTGGCCTGCACGCGGATGTTGCGAGTATCGGTCGAGATCTGGGGCTCGATCGTGGTGATCTTGCCCTCGAAGGTGCGGCCCGGATAGGCGTCGACCTTCAACCGCACGACCTGGCCGACCTTGAGGCTGCCGGAATCCTTTTCCGTCACCGTGAAGTTGGCCCACAGCTCGGACAGATCGGTCAGCGACACGATCGCCGTGCCGGCGGTCAGATACTGGCCGACCTCGACCTTGCGCATGCCGAGATCGCCGGCGAACGGCGCGCGCACCAGCTTCTGCGAGATCAACGCCTCGGTCTTGGCGATGCCCGCCTGGGCCTGGTCATAGGCAGCCTGCGCGGTATCGACGGTCGCCTGCGGACCGAACTGGCGCGAGGCCAGCTGCTTGGCGCGTTCAAGCGACAGCTGCGCGACGGTCGCTTGCGCCTTGTAATTGGCGAGATCGCCCTGCTCGGGCGCGTCGAACAGTTGCACCAGCGGCGTGCCGGCCTCGACGCGCGTGCCCGGCTCGAACTTGATCGCGGTGACACGGCCGTTGACGTCGGCGCTGACGTCGACCTGATGCACGGCGACGAGGCTGCCGACCGCGGTGAGCAGGTTCGGCACCACCTCGGACTTCGCCTCGGCCGCGCTGACAGCGGTCGGCGGCGGCTTGTTGTTGGCGAAGAATTGCTTGATCATCTGGCCGCGGAAGTAATTGAACCAGACGAGCCCTCCGACGAGCACGGCCAGAAGCGTGCCAACGATGATGAACCAGCGCACTGGCCGGACCGGACGCTTGGGAGCCTTGTTGTCGATCGGTTGCCCCGAAATCTTGTTTTCGGCCACGATGTTCATGTCATGCACTTTCTGCAATCGCCGCCCGGTTCGCATCCGCGGCCTGATTGCGGCCCAGATGCGAAGCAATTGCGGCGTCGTTAAGTCCGATACCCCTCAGGAGAAACTCACAGAGCTGCCGCTCCAGGTCGGTCGCCCTGCCGTAAGCAAGACAGGGCGTGGCCGGCAGCCTGGTCAGCGCCGCGGTCATCACCGCATGATGCGCGAACCAGAACAGGTTGAGCGGATCGCCAGCGCAGGGCCGCGCGTCACCGCTCGCAACCGCACGCTCGAGCGAGGCGACGAAGACAGCGCCGATCAGCGTCTCGATCTTGGCATACAGCAATCGGGCGAATTCGCCGTCATCCAAATGGCTCGTGGCCATTAGCCGCAGGCGCTGCGCCTCTTCCTGATCGGGACCGTCAGCGATCTGGAGGAAGTGCTCGACCATGCCGCGGATCACCTCGACCAGCGTAGCCGTCGACGGCTCGCGCTCGAGCAGCTCCATCAGAGCGGGATCCGCCTCGCATTCGTCGCTGAGGATCTCGGCGTAGAGCGCCGCCTTGGACGGGAAATGCTTGAACAGCAGCGCTTCAGAAATGGCAGCGGCGGCCGCCACGCTCTTGGTCGTGGTGCCGTTATAGCCGTGTCGGGCAAAGCAGCGCTTTGCGGCGCCGAGGATCAATTGACGCCTCAGGTCGCTCGTCATACGCAATGAGCTCATGCTCGGTGAGTAAGCACTCACCCACGCAGGAGTCAAGCACTATGTTGCATCGCAACCTGCGTGCGACCTAGAATCAATGGAAATTGGTCGAGCCTGCACGGCCCGCGTGCAGGCGTTCGGGGATGGACGGACCGCCTAGATCGGCTGGAAGCCGAGGTCAGCACGGATCCGGTTGACGATGTAGGTCCCGTCCCGCGTCGGCAGAATCCGCTCCAGGCCGGCGCTGTCGATCTTCACATTGGCAAAGCGCGGACCCGCGGAGAGGTCATGGACGGCTTTGGCGAAGGCCTCGACCTCGGCCATGGTCGTGACGGCCCGGCTGTCGATAATGCCGCAAGCCCTGGCGATGCCGACGAGGTCGGCGGCGGCGGAGGTGTGGCTGGTCTGGCCGCCGGTCTCGCCATAGGCCTCGTTGTCGAGCACTGCGATCGAGAGGTTGGCCGGCTTCTGCAGGCCGATGGTGGCAAGGCTGCCCATGCCCATCAGCATCTCGCCGTCGCCGGTGATAACCAATACCGGCAGCTTCGGCTGCGCCAGCGCCAGACCCAGCCCGATCATCGCGGCGCCGCCCATGCCGCCCCAGAGGTAGAAGTTGCGGGCGTGGTCGCCGGCGGCGCACATGTCGTTGGTGGAAGCGCCAAGGCCGCCGATCGCGACGACGTTCTTGCGGTTCGCCAGCAACGTGGACACCACCTGCCGGCGGTCGAGGAGATTGGCCTTGCTCATTTGGTGAAAACCTTGGCGCCGATCAGGCGCTGCGACAGAAGGACGGCGGTTGGCGTCAGCGCGTTGTAGGCCTGCGCCGCGGCCGCTTCCAAGACGGCAGGCACCTCGGCAGCGTGCGAGGCGCGCAGCACCTTGACGCCGGAGAGCTCGAACACGCCTTGCGTGGTCGAGCCCATCGGCACCTGCCACGGATTGAACTCGCCCCACTCGCCGCGCATCGTCACGAGCGTGAGGAACGGAAAGCGCAGGATCGGGATCAGCGACAGCATGTTGATGCAATTGCCGACGCCGCTCGACTGCATCAGCAGCACGCCGCGCTGTCCGCCGGCCCAGGCGCCGGCGAGCAGCGCCACGCCCTCCTCCTCCGTCGTCAGCGCAATGCCGCGCATGGTGGAGGAGGCCAATACGCGCTGGATCAGCTTGGAATGACCGGCGTCCGGAACGTAAGGCACCTGCCGGACGTCGAAGCGCTGGAGGGTCGCGAAAATATCGTCGGGCCAGTTCGGCGCCGTGTCGGCAGCGTCAGCGCGTGCGTGCATTTTCCTGTCCGGTCGGCTAGCAAGGTAGAAAGACTGTAGACGCATGCATGCGCCGACCAGAACAACAAAAACGGCATATCGGCTTTAACCGGCGAGTATAACGGGATGAACGCAGATGCGAAGGCGCTGGCCGCAAGCTTCGACCTCGAGAAGCTGACGCCGGAGTTCTACGACAACCCCTATCCGACCTATCGTGCACTGCGGGAGAACGAGCCGGTCAAGCGCCTGCGCAACGGCACCGTGTTCCTGACTCGCTACGATGATCTCGTCACCACCTACAAGAACACCAAGTCGTTCAGCTCGGACAAGAAGCGCGAGTTCGCGCCGAAATACGGCGACACCCCGCTCTACGAACACCACACCACGAGCCTCGTGTTCAACGATCCGCCGTCCCATACCCGCGTCCGCCGCCTGATCATGGGCGCGCTGTCGCCGCGCGCGATCGCCAGCATGGAGGGGGACCTGATCAAGCTGGTCGACGGCCTGCTCGATGCCATCGAAACCAAGGGCGCTTGCGAACTGATCGAGGATTTTGCCGCTTCGATTCCCATCGAGGTGATCGGCAACCTGCTCGACGTGCCTCACGAGGAGCGCGGGCCGCTGCGCGACTGGTCGCTGGCGATCCTGGGTGCTCTCGAACCCGTAGTGTCGCCCGAAGTAGCTGCGCGCGGCAACAAGGCGGTGGCGGACTTCCTCGCCTATCTGCAGACGCTGGTGTCGCGGCGGCGCGCGAAGCCGGGCAATCCCGAGCGCGACGTGCTGACGCGTTTGATCCAGGGGGAAGAGAACGGCGAGCGGCTGACCGAGAAGGAGCTGCTGCACAATTGCATCTTCCTGCTCAATGCCGGCCACGAGACCACCACCAACCTGATCGGCAACGGCCTCGTGGCGCTCGACCGCCATCCCGACCAGAAGCAGCGCCTGATCGAGAACCCGGACATGATCAAGACTGCGGTCGAGGAGATGTTGCGCTACGAGAGCTCCAACCAGCTCGGCAACCGCATGACCACCGAGAAGGTCGAGCTCGGCGGCGTCATGCTCGATGCCGGCACGTCGGTGACGCTGTGCATCGGGGCTGCCAATCGCGACCCCGCGCAGTTTCCCGACCCCGAACGTTTCGATATCGCGCGCACGCCGAACCGGCACCTCGCCTTCGCCACCGGCGCGCATCAATGCGCAGGCATGGCGCTGGCGCGGCTGGAGGGGGCGATTGCGATCTCGCGCTTCCTGGCGCGCTTTCCGAACTATGCCGTCAGCGGCCCGCCAGTGCGCGGCGGACGGGTCCGGTTCCGCGGCTTTTTGAGCGTGCCCTGCGCGCTTGGCTGAGGGGCCGGCAACCAAACTGCGAAAACAACCCCATGCACAGTAGAGCCTGGGTCGCGGAACGGTGCCCTGTGGCCCGGCAGAACCACCTGACATTTCGGGACTATCAGGCCGCGCCGCGCCATCGGCGCATCAAGGCTTCCGAGCTGACAAACCGATACCCACATTCATTTGGGCGCGACCCGCTGGTGCAGTCGATTGACGCCCCCGCGCGCAGCAATGGAGTGACGGCAGATGAGCTCGTCGGTCATTGATTTCATCGCGACAGAAGCGCGCTTCGGGGCCCGTAATTACGAGCCGATCGGGGTCGTCCTGTCGCGCGGCGAAGGTGTCTGGGTCTGGGACACCGAAGGCAACCGGTACCTTGATTGCCTATCGGCCTATTCGGCGGTCAGCCAGGGCCACTGCCACCCCAAGATCCTGGCGGCGATGGTCGAACAGGCGCACAGGTTGACGCTCACCTCGAGGGCCTTCCACAACGACCAGCTCGCCTTGTTCTACGAGGAGATCGCCGCGCTCACCGGTTCCCACAAGGTGCTGCCGATGAACAGCGGCGCCGAGGCGGTGGAAAGCGCGATCAAGTCGGTCCGCAAATGGGGCTACGAGGTGAAGGGCGTGCCGGACGGCCAAGCCGAGATCATCGTCTGTGCCAACAATTTCCACGGACGCACGCTGGGCGTCGTCGGCTTTTCAACGGACCCCGAGACACGCGGACACTTCGGGCCGTTCGCGCCGGGCTTCAAGGTCATCCCGTTCGGCGACGCCGCGGCGCTTGCGGGAGCAATCACCCCAAATACGGTCGCCTTTCTGGTCGAGCCGATCCAGGGCGAAGCCGGTGTCGTCATTCCTCCGGCCGGCTATTTCACTGAGGTCCGGGAGCTCTGCACCGCCAAAAACGTGATGCTGGTGCTCGACGAGATCCAGACCGGGCTCGGTCGCACCGGCAAGCTGCTCGCCGAACAGCACGAGGGAATTGAGGCGGACGTGACGCTGCTCGGCAAGGCCCTGTCCGGCGGCTTCTATCCGGTCTCGGCCGTGCTCTCGAACAACGACGTGCTCGGGACATTGCGACCCGGGCAGCACGGCTCCACCTTCGGCGGCAACCCGCTTGCCTGCGCCGTGGCCCGCGCGGCGATGCGCGTGCTGGTCGAGGAAGGCATGATTGAGAACGCGGCGAGGCAAGGCGCGCGCTTTCTGGAGGGCTTGAAGGACATTCGCGCCAATACGATCCGCGACGTGCGCGGGCGCGGCCTGATGCTGGCGGTCGAGCTGCATCCCGAGGCCGGACGGGCACGCCGCTATTGCGAGGCGCTTCAGAGCAAGGGCATCCTCGCCAAGGATACCCATGAGCATACCATCCGCATCGCCCCGCCGCTCGTGATCACAAGCGACCAGGTCGACTGGGCGCTGGAGCGGTTCGCCGCGATCCTGACGCAGGATTTCTCTTGAGACTGGCTGCGTCGGAAGATCGCAATGCCGGCCGTGGCCAAGGACGAACGATTCCACGGTCTGTGCGTTGAAAGTCGTGGGCGATTACGAGTTGGGAGCTAGGATCATGCTTCCGCGTGGCGTTTGCCTGACGGCTGTTTTGGTTAGCGTCTCGATGCTGACGACGAGTGCGTCGGCTCAGGGACCTCACGGACACGGACGGGGTGGAGGACCACCAGGACCAGCCGCAGCGCCGCCATCAGCACCACCGGCCATGGCACGCCCGGCAGCACCACCACCGGCTATGGCTCGTCCAGCCGCACCGCCAGCAGCACCGCCAGCCATGGCACGTCCGGCGGCTCCGCCAGCCATGGCGCGTCCCGCCGCGCCGCCAGCCATGCCGCAGCGACCGGCGATGGCGCCACGTCCGGCGCCGCACATCGCCTCACCGCCACCGCGTCCGACCCCACAAATCAGTGCCCCCCGAGCCGCCCCGCAGGTGGCAGCGCCCCGCCGCGAATTCCAGCGCCCGCCGGCAGCGCCGCAACGTCCGGCGATGGCGCCGCGGCCGGCGCCGCAGATCGCCGCCCCTTCGCGCCCAAGTGCCCCCCCGGCCGTGAGCGAGCGATCGGGACCGCCGCGTGAGATGCTTTCGCGCCAATCCGCGGAACGCCAAGACCGCATCGACCGCTTGCAGCAGCGCGTGCAGCAATTGCAATCGCAGAAACCGGAAGGCGCAAGGGCGCAGCAACAGCAGCAACGGCTGCTGCAGTCGCAGAGCCGTCTTCTTGAGCGCGAGCAACGCGTGCAACAGCGCTCGCAGCACGTCGAGCAGCGGCAGCGCGACATGCTGTCGCGCCAGACGACGGAGCGCCAGGCCCGCATCGAACGCCTGCAGCAGCGGGTGCAGCAATTGCAGTCGCAAAAGCCCGAAGGCGTGCAAGCGCAACGGGCGCAGCAGCGAATGCTCCAGGCGCAAAACCGCTTGCTTGGCCGAGAGCAGCGCGCGCAGCAAATTGACCTGGCGCGCCAGCAGCGGCTTGGGCTGCAGGCTCCGGCGGAGCGCGCTCCGGCACTTGCAGCCGCTGCGCAGGCCGCCGAGCGCGGACGGTTTGCGGAACGCTTCCGCGCGCAGTCCACTGCGCTGACCCAAGCGGCTCTCGTCACGCGCCAAAGCGGCTGGGCACCCCGGCAGGCCTGGCGTCACCGTCATCCCGCGGTGTTCGTGGCTTGGCTTGGGCCCGTGTTCTGGCCTTACGCCTATTCCGACATCTTCAACTACACATTCTGGTCCTATGGCTACGAGCCCGGATATTGGGCGTACGCCTATGACGACTTCGTCGACACCGTGTTCTGGGGCGGTGACGGCCCCTACTCCGCTTATGCCAGCACCAACTCGTCTGACTACCCTCAAGCCGGCGGCGGCTACCGCGCGCGCCAGCGTGCCAGCGTGAGCCCGCAGACGCTTCAGCAATTGTGTGCCACGCCGGACAAGGGCGTGACCGCCTGGCCGCTTGCCGATATCGCACAGGCGGTGCGGCCGACGCCGGAGCAACGCGCATTGCTGGACGAGCTCAAGACCGCGGCGGCCAACGCTGCCGGTGTGTTCAAGGATTCCTGCGCGGAGACTTATGCACTGACTCCCCCTGGCCGCTTGCGCGCGATGATGAACCGCATCAGCGCGACGCTTGAAGCCGTCAAGATCGTTCGACCGGCACTGGAGAATTTCTACAACTCGCTCAGTGACGAGCAGCAGGCCCGCTTCAACGCGCTTGGCCCCAATGTCGGCGAGCGCTCGCCGCAGCAGCAGGAGGCGAGTAGCGAGGGCTGTGGCGATCCGAAGTCCGGGCTGACGCAGTTGCCGATCCAGAGGATCGAGGCTGTGCTCCACCCAGCCGGCAAGCAGAAGGAGGCGCTCGACCGCCTCAGCGAAGCGACGGCGAAGGGCGTTGAGGGCCTACAGGCGGCCTGTCCGAACGATGCGCCGCTGACACCTGTCGGACGGCTGGAGACGATGCAGCATCGGCTCGAGGCCATGCTGACGGCCGCCAAGCTGGTCGAACCCGCCCTGGACGAGTTCTATGCCACGCTGAGCAGCGAGCAGAAGGCGCGCTTCAACAGGCTGCAACAGTTCGCAGCCCAATGAGGGCGTCGCGTTCCCTCGTTGCAATTTGCAGCGGTCGAACGACGTCAGGTGACGTAATCGTTCTCCAACGAAAGCAAGCCCGCGATTGAGGGAGGGATCATGACAGCCTTAGCTTCCTCCATAAAACACGACATTGCTGCGGCGTACGCCGCGTGGGATTCAGCATTCAACAAAGCAGATGCCAGGGCTATCGCGGCGACTTACGTGCCAGACGCCAAATTGTTGCCGCCGACGCATCAAGTGATATCCGGTCCGACAGAGATCGAGAGCTTCTTTGCTGGGCTGTTTTCAAGCGGATTCACCGATCACAGGTTGGTCGTCATCGACACCGGTGGAGATGAGAAGATCGTCTACGGCACGGCCCATTGGAGCGCCAACGGTAAGACACCGGATGGCACCCGCCAACCTGCAGGCGGCATCGCAACCCACGTGTTTGAGCGACAGGAAGATGGTTCGCTGAAGCTGAAGTTGCATACTTTCAATTGAGCTGACCGTCGCCTGATCCGGCACGAGGAGGCTTCTCGTGGATATCGCGCAATGGCTTCGCGGTCTCGGGCTGGAGCGCTACATAAAGACCTTTTGTGACGCTGAAATCACGTCCGAGGTTTTGCCAGAACTGACCGAAGCCGACCTGCGGGAGCTTGGCTTGCCACTCGGCCCGCGCAAGGCTGTGCTAAGAGCAATCCATGCACTCGCTCCACCGATCACCCCGGTGGCGGTCGAGGCCAATCGCCCTACCGGCTACGTGAAGCCATCGATCCCTTCGGACGCGGAGCGTCGACAGCTCACGGTCATGTTCGTCGACCTGGTCGGCTCGACTGCACTTGCTTCAGGGCGCGATCCCGAGGAGCTGCGTGACCTCTTGCAGGCCTACCACAACACCGTGGTCGGCGAGATCGACCGATTCGAAGGCCACATAGCCAAGTTCTTGGGCGATGGCGTACTCGCTTATTTCGGCTGGCCGCGGGCGCACGAAGATGAGGCGGAGCGCGCCGTTCGCGCTGGGCTTCGGGTGACCAAGGCGGTCGCATCGCTTACCGAACCCAGTGGTGCAGCGCTCGCCGCTCGCGTCGGCATCGCAACGGGTCTCGTCGTCGTCGGCGAGTTGATTGGCGAGGGAGAGGCTCGCGAGCGCGCAGTCATCGGCGAAACACCAAACTTAGCAGCCCGACTGCAGGGTTTGGCCGAGCCCAGTGACGTGGTGATTGCCGAGTCAACGCGCCGCCTACTCGGAGAAGCTTTCACATACCACGACCTCGGCAGAGTGCCTCTCAAGGGTTTCCCGGAATTGGTGCAGGCGTGGCTGGTCATTGGTGAAGGCGCAGCAGAGAGCAGGTTCGAGGCCCAGCACGGCATGGCAACGACCGCACTGGTCGGACGGAATGAAGAACTTGCATTGCTCCTGGATCGCTGGGAGCGGGCGAAAGAGCGGGAAGGACAGATCGTCCTGCTCGGCGGCGAAGCCGGCATTGGCAAGTCGCGGCTCGTGCGAGCCTTACGCGACCAGGTCGCCCGTGTGCCGCACACGCCGCTGAGTCATTTCTGTTCACCATTTCATACCAACACCGCTCTATATCCCGTCGTTGGCCTCCTTGAACGGGCAGCGGCAATACGGCGGGAGGACGCTTCCGACGAACAGCTCGATAAACTCGAGGCCATGCTCGCGCTTGGTGCGGACGATGTGCATGAGAGCGCGCCGGTTCTCGCGGATCTCTTGGCAATCCCGACCGGGGAGAGATACCCGCCTCTCGCACTCAGTCCGCACCAGAAGAAGGAGCGAACCTTCCAGGCCCTTCTGGAACAGATACAAGGCTTGGCGGCAAGACAGCCAGTGCTTGCCGTCTACGAGGACGTCCATTGGGCGGACCCTACTATGCTCGAATTCCTCGATCGGCTCGTCGACGAGGTGCAGCGACTTCCAATTTTGATGATCGTTACCTTCCGGCCCGAGTTCATTCCGCGCTGGACGGGTCATGGACATGTGACAGCGCTCTTTCTAAGCCGGCTGGGACGTCGGCAAGGGGCGGCAGTCGTTGACCGGATCACGGGCGGCAAAACACTCCCTCAGGAGGTGCTTGAGCAGATTCTGGCCAAGACCGACGGCGTGCCGTTGTTCGTCGAGGAGCTCACCAAAGCCGTCGTCGAATCCGGGCTGCTCAAAGACCACGGCAGCCGTTATGAGCTGATCGGCCCATTACCGCCGCTGGCGATCCCGACGACGCTGCAGGACTCCTTGATGGCCCGGCTTGATCGATTGGCGCCGGTCAAGGAAGTTGCCCAGATTGCAGCTTGCATCGGACGCGAATTCGGACACGATCTTCTCCGCTCCGTAACGGCGCTCGACGAACACGCGCTCCAGCATGCTCTCAATGATCTATTGGCGGCGGAACTGATATTCCGTCGTGGCGTGCCTCCGAATGTTGGCTACAGCTTCAAACATGCGCTGGTGCAGGACATCGCGCACGAGAGTCTTCTAAAGAGCAAGCGGCAGCAGATCCATGCCCGCATAGCTGCAGCTCTCGAACAACATTACCCTGCCCGTGCTGAGGCGGAGCCGGAGACGATCGCTCTGCATCTCACCGAGGGTGGACTGGCAGGAAAGGCGGTGGACTATTGGCTGCGGGCCGGCCGCATTGCGGCTGGGCGTTCCGCAAATCTCGAAGCGATCACTCATCTCACAAGGGGGCTGGAGGCGCTCAAGTCAAATCCACCAGGCCCGGAGCGCGATCGTCAGGAACTCGCTCTGCAAACAGCAATCGGAGGTCCACTAATTGCCATTCACGGATACACGGCTCCGCAGCTTGGCACAGCCTTCAGCAGGGCTCATGCGCTCTGCTATGAACTCGACGACACGGGCGCCTTGTTTTCCACCCTTAGCGGCAAATTCATCTTCCACTTCGTGCGCGGCGACTTTGCTGCCATGCAGAGCCTCGTTGCCGAAACGCAGCGCGCCGCCGAGCGCACCAGTGACACAGCACTGGAACTAGCTGCGCATCGTCTGGCTGCGCTCACCGCCATGCATGCCGGTGATTTTCTAACCGCACGCTCGGAGTTCGAAACGATCTTGAGGCGCTATCAACCAGGGGCGCATCGGCCGCCGCCTGTGCACTACGTACATGACCCGAAGGCCTCGGCGCTACCCTACTTGGCGATTGTGCTTTGGATTCTGGGTTACCCCGAACAGGCTCAGCGGACTAGCCGTGCCGCATCTCAATACGCTATTGAGTTGAATCAGACGAACCTTACCGCGCATGTGCAGGTCTATGGCGGGGCGGCCACTGCGGAGCTAATGGGTGACGTGGCGGCCGTCAAAGCGCACGCCGAGGCCATCATCGATCTCGCCGATCAGAACAGCTTGAACTATTGGCGCGAGAGCGGCCTCATCCTGCGGGGCTGGGCCATGGCCCAAGAGGGCAACGTGGAGGGCGGCCTGGCGCTCATGCGCCTCAGTCTGAACGAGCGGAACAGGCTCGGAGCCAGTTGGTACCAGGTTCGGTACTTATGGATGCTCGCGGCCACCTACCTCCACTTAGGTGACCACGACAACGGCGTCGCTGCCCTTGCCGAAGCAAAGGTCCTTGCCGCGCGCAGCGACGAGCATATGTGGGAGGCAGAACTTGCATGCATCGATGGCGAGCTGCACCGGATTCGTGGTGCTCCAGCTGACGAGGTCGAGGGGTGTTTGCAAACTGCACTCAAGGTCGCCCAAAGCCAGAGCGCAAAGTCCTTTGAATTACGTGCCGCAATGAGTTTGGCTCGGCTTTGGCACGACCAGGGTAGGATAGCCGACGCGCGGTGCCTTCTTGGCTCGGTTTACGGCTGGTTTACGGAAGGCTTCGAAACGCCGGACCTTCGTTCCGCCAAGGCGCTCATGGAGGAGCTTTCCCGATCATGATCGCGCGCCTTTTCAAGCTTCAGACGTTGCCATCCAACGAGCACACGGGCGATACGGCAACCCTGTACTTGCGTTATTGGATCTGAACATGAGGCAATTCCGCTGTGGGTCACAAGCAGTGCTGCTCTGGACGATCAGCCCAACCTTCCTTTTATGAGTACACGGCCTTTCTGTCCTCACGCGGCGGAAATCGTCTTCCGCTCAGCACTTCGCATCTGTGATCGCTTGAGGCTGCTCTACCTCATTCAAGCCAATGGCGTTGCATTGTTGGAAATGGGAAGATAGCTCGAGGTCAGCCAGATGATCCCAGTATTCTGCCTCTGCGAGCAGCTTCCATTTGTTCATGCTGTTGTACGCGGCCTGTTGACGGCACAGTGAGCTCATCGCACGCAAGCGTCGCACTTTCTCCACTGCGAACCTCCCTCCGCGCCTGCTTGGTCGCAAGCGCATTTGTGTCGGCAGAGCTTCGCAGATCGAATTGACGAGTGATAGTCCGGGATTCGACGGTAAAATCAATGATAGCGCAATCGTCTGACTTTTCACGAGACACTCGAGGCAACTACACCACCGTCCGATGTCGCTGGATGCAGGTCTTCAGCACCTCGTCCATCGGCTTGCCCCACCATTCGTTGGAGAAGATCTCGATCTCGGAATAGCCGGCAAAGCCCTGCGCTTCGACCGCTGCACGCACCGATTTGATGTCGATGACGCCGTCGCCCATCATGCCGCGGTCGTTGAGGATGTCCCTGGTCGGCACCAGCCAGTCGCAGACATGGAACGCCAGCAGGCGGTCCCGGCCGGCGCGTGCGATCTGGTCCATCAGCTCCGGGTCCCACCAGATGTGATAGACGTCGAGCGCGACGCCGAGCATGCCGGTGCGGCCGGGGTCGAGCCGGTCGCAGATATCGAGCGCCTGCTTGGTTGTGTTCACGCAGGCGCGGTCGGCCGCATAGGCCGGATGCAACGGCTCGATCGCCAACGGCAGCTTGGCTTGCCTCGCGTAGTCGAGCATGTCAGCGAGCGCTTCCTCGACCTGCCCGCGCGCTGCCACCAGATCCTTCGAAGCTTCACTGCCCAACCGCGAATATTGCGGCAGGCCGCCGACGACGAGGACGATGCAGGGCGCGCCCAGTGCCTTGGCTTCATCGACACAGCGCCTGTTATCGTCGCGCACTTCGCCCCGGCGCGAGACATCCGAGGTGAACATGCCGCCGCGGCAATAGCCTGAGAGATCAAGGCCAGCCTCGCGCACCGCGCGCGCGACGCGGTCGAGACCGACGTTCGCGACCTGGTCGCGCCAGGGATCGATGGCTCGGATGCCGTGCTTCGCGCAGGCCTCGATGATGGCGACGAGGTCACCCTGCTTGCGGACGGTCGCCGTGTTCAGCGACAGCCAGCGGTGGTCGGACGAAAAATCGCGCATCAGGATTCGATACCGTGGGTGGCGAGCACGGTTTTCATCCGTTGCGTCGCGAGTTCAGGGTTGGCGAGCAGGCCGGCCTTGTCAGCGAGACGGAACAGTTCGGCCAAATGCAGCGTGGACCGCGTGCTCTCCTGTCCGCCGACCATGGTGAAGTGATCCTGGTGTCCGTTGAGATAGGCCATGAACACGACGCCGGTCTTGTAGAACCGCGTCGGCGCCTTGAAGATGTGACGCGACAGCGGGACCGTCGGGCCAAGCACGTCGTGGAAGCCGGCCTCGTCGCCTGCCGCCAGCCGCGACAGCGCGTAGGACGCCGCCGGCGCGATGGCATCGAAGATGCCGAGCAACGCGTGTGAAAAACCTTCGCTATCGCCGGCGATCAGCTCCGCGTAGTTGAAATCGTCGCCGGTATACATCTTGATCCGCTTGTCCAGACGCCGGCGCATGTCGATCTCGCGCTGCTTGTCGAGCAGCGAGACCTTGACGCCGTCGACCTTGGCGGCATTGCCGTTGATGATGGCGACGGCAATGTCCATGGCCTTGTCGAGATCCCTCGTGCCCCAATAGCCCGCCAGCGCCGGATCGAACATGTCGCCGAGCCAGTGGATGATGACGGGCTCACGGACTTGCGAGAGCACGCGGTCATAGACTTTGGCGTAATCGTCGGCATTGCGACCGAGTTTTGCGAGGGCCCGCGAGGCCATCAGGATGATGCGGCCGCCGACTTTCTCCACCGCCGAGATCTGCTCTTCATAGGCGCGGATCACGTCGTCGAGGCTCCCAGCGTCCTCGACCGCGAGATGATCGGTGCCTGCACCGGAGAACACCAGCGCATTGCGCCGCTTGGCGGCGGCGACCGAGCGCGTGATCAGCTCCAGCGAGGTCGGCCAGTCCAGCCCCATGCCGCGCTGCGCGGTGTCCATGGCTTCGGCAACGCCGAGGCCGAGGTCCCAGACGTGCTCGCGGAAGGCGATGGTCTTGTCCCAGTCGACGGCGGCCGACAGCCAGGGATCGTTGTCGGCAAAGGGATCAGCCACCGTGTGCACGGCCGAGAAGGCGATGCGGTTCAGCGGCCCCTCGAGCTTTGCGGGGAACGTGCGCGAGGCCGCGAGCCGATAGGTCTCGATCGAGCGATCGGCTTTGGGCAGCTTCAGCGACAAAGACGACATCGGTTGGACTGGCTTGTTCATGATTTCGAACCTCTCCCCGTCATTGCGAGCGAAGCGAAGCAATCCAGACTGCCTCTGCGGAAAGATTCTGGATTGCTTCGCTTCGCTCGCAATGACGGCTCAGTAGACATCGGGATTATCCGACTGACCTCAAACCTTGATGGGCGCGACGTCGATCCAGCGCCGCTCCTTCCAGCTCTTCAGCGCGCATTCGGCGAGCTGAACGCCCTTGGCGCCTTCGAGCAGTGTGAACTTGTAAGGGGCGTCCTCGTAGACGTGGCGGATGAACATCTCCCATTGCTCCCTAAAGCCGTTGTCGTAGGTGACGTTGTCGGGCAGCTTCTGCCAGTCGCCGTAGAAGTCGTGCAGCCGCTTCTCGTCGGGATTCCACACCGGGCGCGGTGTCGCCTGCCGCGCCTGGATCATGCAATCGGTGAGGCCCGCGACCGCCGAGCCGAGCGTGCCGTCGACCTGAAAGGTGACGAGGTCGTCGCGATAGACCCGCGTCACCCAGGACATGTTGATGTGGGCGATGATGCCACCCTCCAGCTGGAACGTGGCGTAGGCGGAATCGTCCGCGGTTGCCTTGTACTTCTGGCCCTGCTCGTCATAGCGCTCGGGGATGTCGGTGTTGCCGATGCAGCTGACGCTCTGGACGTTGCCGAAGAGGTTGTCGAGCACGTAGCGCCAGTGGCAGACCATGTCGAGGATGATGCCGCCGCCATCCTCATCGCGATAGTTCCAGGACGGCCGCTGCGCCTCCTGCCAGCCGCCCTCGAATACCCAATAGCCGAACTCGCCGCGCACCGAGAGGATGCGCCCGAAGAAGCCGGAATCGCGCAGGAAAGCGATCTTCTTCAGCCCCGGCAGGAACAGCTTGTCCTGCACCGTGCCGTGCTTGACGCCCTTGGCATTGGCGAGCTTGACGACCTCGACGGCCTCCTCGAAATTCGTCGCGATCGGCTTCTCGCAATAGACGTGCTTGCCGGCGTTGATGGCCTGGGTCAGCAGGCCGGGCCGCGCCTGCGTCGTCGCGGCGTCGAAGAACATGGTGTCGTTCTTGTCGGCGAGCGCGGCATCGAGATCGGTGGTCCAGCGGGTAATGTTGTAGCGCTTGGCCAGCGCCTCGACCTTGTCGGCGCTGCGGCCGACCAGGATCGGGTCGGGCATGACACGGTCACCGTTCTTCAGGCGCACGCCGCCCTGGTCGCGGATCGCGACGATCGAGCGGATCAGATGCTGGTTGAGCCCCATCCGGCCGGTGACGCCGTTCATGATGAGGCCGAGGCGTTGGGTGGTCATGCCAATTGCTCCTGAGATCTTGGCTGGGCGAGCGGGCGCAATGCCAACCAGTCCGGATGGACCGACGAGGCGAAGCCCGCGCAATGAAGCGATCCCGTCAGGAGATCGCCGTCGTGAATGGAGAGCCGGATGCCCCGCCTGGCATCGGCATAGAGATCGGGATGCGCGGCGGCGAAGGCCTGAGCTTCTGCTATGGGCGTTTCACCGAAGCCATCGACGTAGTGGTGGCCGTTCCGCTCGGCGTGGGTGACGCCGATGAAGGCACCGAGCGCAAGATCCTGCTGCACGGCAAGGCCGGCCTGGCAGGTGAGGTCCTCACCAGTGATGAAGAAGGCTTCGCCTTGCGCGCTCCATTTCGCCACACGCGTGGCGTTGATGATGGACTTGTAAAGTCCCTTGCAAGATTTCGAGGAGATGCCGCGATAGCCGAGCGCCCGTGCTGCCGGGAACGCGTCGTAGGAATCGTCGGCTTCGTCGATGATGAAGCCGCGTGTGCCCAGCGCGCCGAGCGGCGTTCGCCGCGTAATGTCGCGCGGCATCGGCTGCTCGACATAGAGCAGGCGCGCGGCAATCGGGCGCAGCGCGGCGTCGCGATTGAGCCCGTCCATCAGCGCCTGTAACGCGGCGAGATCGGCATACTGCTCGTTGGCATCGAGCGTCACCTTGTAGTCGCGTCCAAGCGTGTCGAGCTGCTTGCCGATCCGGGCGAGCCGCGCCGCATCGGCAGCCGGATCGCCGGACAGCTTGAGCTTGAAAAAGCGCGCGCCGGTATTCTCGCGCGGATCGGCAATGCCGCCCTCACCCTCGACGACATCATCAAGGCCGACGGTATGCCTGATGGCAACACGCGCCAGCGGCACCCGGCCGGCGAGAAACGTCCTGATGTCCCGCTCGCTCAGGTCAGGAGAAAGCCGCGCATCGATGCCGGCGATGTTCGCGGCCATTCCTTCAAAGAAGCTGGTCCCTATCGCGCGCAGCAGCGCATCGAGGATGGCCTTGTCGATCTCCGCCGGGCCATAGGCCGCAGCCAGCCCCGGAATGTTCTCTTTCGCGCAGGTCGCGATCTGGGCACCGATGCAGGAGGCATGCAGATCGAACGCCGTCTGGAAGCCGGTCCGTGCCAGATAGAGTCCGCGCGCGATCTCCAGCGAGCGACGCAACTCGTCCACCGTCTGCGCTGGCGACAGCTCCGGCCGCTTGTCGAACCACTTTGGTACCAGCAGCTCGGCGCTGACACCGACGGCGGTGCCCCGGCCCTCGACCTCGATCTCGGCCCGCACGAACAGCTGCGGCGTCGCGTTGATCGTGATCGCACCGAAGCGGAACGGCCGCGCGAACTGCACGGGACGTTCGAAGAAGGCGATGTCTCGCAGCTTCAGGCGGGGGGACATGGTTTCAGTCCAACGCCCCTTGCGAGAAGAAATGCTTGCGGATGCGCTGCACCAGCTCCGTAAACACCGGGTCGGCCATCGCGTCGAGCGAGCGCGGGCGCGGCAGCGGCACGTCGTAGATCGCGGCGATCGCGCCGGGGCGCTCGGTCATGACCAGCACGCGGTCGGCGAGGAACACGGCTTCCGGAATCGAATGCGTGATCAAGAGCACGGTCTTCTTCGTCTCGCGCTGGATCCGCATCAATTCGACATTCATGCGCTCGCGTGTCAGCGCGTCGAGCGCGCCGAACGGCTCGTCCATCAGCATGATTTTCGGGTCGTGCACCAGCGCGCGGCAGATCGAGGCGCGCTGCTGCATGCCGCCGGAGAGCTGCCAGGGCAACTTCTTCTCGAAGCCTTCGAGGCCGACCAGCTTCAGCAGCGACTTGGCGCGGTCGAGATATTCCTGGCGCGGCAGGCGCTTCATGTCGATCGGCAGCATCACGTTGGAGAGGATGTTGCGCCAGGGCAAGAGCAGCGCGTTCTGGAACACGATGCCGACATTGCCGTGCGGCGTCGTCACCTTCTGGCCCTCGACCAGGATCTCGCCCGTGGTCGGCGCCAGCAGACCCGAGATCAATTTGAGCAGCGTCGACTTGCCGCAACCGGATGGGCCGACCACGACGAAGAACTCGCCGTCATTGATGTGGAAGTCGAGCGGCCGCAGCGACGGCACGTCGCCGTCGCGCGTCCGGTAGGTCTTCGACACGCCCGACAGCTTGATGCCCGACGCATCGCCGGCAGCCCGGTCGCTCACCAGTCTCAGATGAGCGGCCGACTGCGCGGTTTCACTCATGACAGTCGCAGGTTTCACGAGCCGCTCTTCGGCAGGTAATCGCTGGTGTAGAAAGCCTTCGGGTTCTCCTTGGCCTTGGCGTCGAGGCCGCCATATTCGACCAGCAGGTTGACGGTCTCGGTCATGTTCTGGTCGGTGACCTGGAACGGCCGCTTGCCCTTGGTCTCCGCGGTCCGGTAGAGCGGGATGGTCAGCTCAAAACCCTGCGTCAGCGTGTCGATCTTGCCGCCCTTGGGGTTGGCATCGAGGATCGATTGCGCCGCCGCCTTCGGCTCCTTCTCGGCAGCTTCGACCGCCTTGGTCGTCGCCGACATGAAGCGGCGGACGAGGTCCGCATTGGCCTTCACATAGTCGGTGTTGGCGATGACGCCCGAGGAGACCATGTTGATGCCGTAGTCGGCGAACTTGATCGGATAGACATCCTTGCCGGTGGCGTCCTTGATCTTCATCGACTGGTCCATGACGTAGCCGAGCAGGAGATCGGCCTGGCCGTTGATGACGGCGTTGAGCTTGGTCTGGCCGTCGCCGGCGACGGTCTTGAAGTCGCTTTCCTTCAGGCCGGTCTTCTTCAGGAACAGCGGCCAGATCTGCGTCATGGAATCGGCCGGCGTGATCGCCACCGTCTTGCCCTTGATGTCTTCAGGCTTCCTGATGTTCTTGTCGGCGAAGCCCATCGCGGACATCGGGCTCGTTTGCAGCAGCACGCCGGTTGCGACCACGGGCGCGCCCTTGATCGCGGCGCGCATCATGGTGGGGACGTCGACATAGCCGAAGTCCGCGGTCTTGGCGGCAACCGCCTGCGTGGTCGCAGCCGAGCCGCGGCCTTCCTGGATCTCGAGCTCGATGCCTTCGGCGGCGTAGATGCCCTTGGCCTTGCCGTAATAGAACGGCGCGTGCTCGCCATAGACGTACCAGTTCAGCATCAGCACGACCTTGTCGGCTGCCTGCGCCGGCATGGCTGCGAACGCCATCAGTGCTACGGATGCAGCTCCAATCAACCGCTTCATCGTTTCTCTCCCTTGCCGTTGGTTGCGTCGGCCGTTGTTGGCCGCTCGTTGCTTTAGTCAGGATGCAAAGATCATGTCCTCGCGCTGGCTGACATGCCAGGGAATGACCAGCTTCTCGACCCGGTCGACGATCCAGAACAGGACCACGCCGAGCAGCGCCAGGATCACCAGCGCCGCGAACATCGTCGGCAGGTCGAAAGTGCCGATCGAGCGCTGCATCACGTAGCCGATGCCGGAATTGGAGCCGACGAACTCGCCGACCACCGCGCCGACCACGGCCAGCGTCACCGACACTTTGAGACCGGAGAAGATCGCCGGCAGCGCATGCGGCAGGTTCACCGCGCGGAACACCTGCAGGCGGCTGCCCTGCATGGCACGGGCGAGATCGACCATATCGGGATCGACCGATTTGAAGCCTTGCACCGCGGAGACCACCACTGGGAAAAAGCCGAGCAGGAACGCCGAGATCACCTTGGGAATGATGCCGAAGCCGAACCACACCACAAACAGCGGGGCGATCGCGATCTTCGGCACGGATTGCGAGAACACCAGCAGCGGATAGACGTAGCTTTCCACCGTCTTCGAACCCGCGATCAGCATCGCGACGGGAATGCCGAACAGTGCCGACAGCAGGAAGCCGCAGACGGTCGCATAGGTGGTCGGCCAGGACTGGCGCAGCAGCTCCGGCCATTCGGTGCGCAGCACGGCGACGACGTCGAGCGGCGCCGGGATTTGGTACGCGGGGATTCTGAACAGCCGGATCGCGAGATCCCAGGCGACGACGATGAAGACCAGGAACAAGAACGGCCGAACCCAGGCTGCATTCAGCAGCTTGGAAACAGCGTTTTGCGGCTTCGGCTCGGCCAATTTTCACTCCCGGCAGTCTTCTTCATTATGGGGAGAAATTAACCCGTTGGATAAATACTGTCCAGAGCTTTCCCTGTGACGTTTTGTGCTCGGGGTTCCGGGAGCTTTTGGGGACGGGACTATCGCCTTCCGTGTCCCGGACGCGCTGCAATGTAAGCGTTGCTGCGCTGCGTCGGGGCACGGGGGCGGAGTGAGGTGCACGCGCCTCCACGTGGTCATTGCGAGCGCAGCGAAGCAATCCAGAATCTTTCCGCGGAGACAGTCTGGATTGCTTCGCTGCGCTCGCAATGACGGAGCAAGGCGCCCCATCATGGCTACGGGCTACACCGCCTGCACGACCGCGGCGCGCGACTTCGGCGTCTTCGCGATCTCGAACAGCGCCGCGGATTGCCCCGTCAGCGCGGCCAGCACCAGGCCCACCATATGCGCCAACCGCTCGTCCTTGGCCTTCTTGTCCAGGAGATCGCGGCCGAAGATCACGCTCAGCGTTGCCGAATTGGAGAGATAGAAGAAGCTGAGCGCTGCGATCGAGATGTAGAGCTGCACGGGGTCGACCGCGACCTGGAAATCGCCGTTCTCGACGCCGCGGCGCACCACGGTGCGGATCATCTCGACGAAGGGCGAGTGCATGGACTTGACCTTGGTCGATTTCTTCAGGTGCTTGGCGCGCGCGAGGTTCTCGGTCTGCAGCAGCGACAGGAATTCGGGATTGCGCAGGAAGTAGTTCCAGGTGAACTCGATCAGGCGGCGGATCGCCTCGGGCGGATCGAGATGTTCGAGGTCCAGCCCGCGCTCCTCGCTGCGGATCTTGTCATAGGCGCCTTCGAGCACGGCGAGATAGAGCTCGTCCTTGTTGCCGACGTGATAGTACAGCATGCGCTTGTTGGCGCCGGCCTTGGCGGCGATGCGGTCGACGCGCGCGCCGGCAAGGCCATGGGCGGAAAACTCCTGCTTGGCGGCTTCGAGAATGCGCAGCCGCATCCCCTCGGGGTCACGCTGCCATTTCAGAGTTCGCTTTGCCTTCGCCAAACCGGGTGCTCGCTGGGTGCCGACAAGACGCGTGTAGCACGCGAGCGTGAGTTTGAGAATGTTCGTCATTCCGGGGCGCGCCTCTTGGCGCGAGCCCGGAATCCATTGGGCGGCAGAGTCAGCCGCGAAATGGATTCCGGGTTCGATGCTACGCATCGCCCCGGAATGACAGAATCACTCCACCGGCCTCGGCGAACGCTCCAGCAGCACGGTCTGGATTCCGCAGGTGCCGTTGCGCACGGTCATGATGCGCGTCCCCGGCTTGCGGCCGGTGCGGACCTCCGAGACGTCGAGTCCGCTCGCGATCAGGCGGGCGCGGGTGGCGTCGATGTCGCCGACCCGCCAGCTCAGGCCCCAGAGCCGGTCATGCGCGGCATCGCCGCCCGCGACCGGGCGGCGCACCACCTCGACGATGACGTCGCCGCAGCGGAAGAACATCAGCTGGCCCCAGTCCTGGTGCGAGCGGTCGAGCGCGAGATCAAGGCCGAGCCGGGCGCCGTAGAGCGCGGCGGCGCGCTCGGAATCCTCCGTGGTGACGACGACGTGGTCGAGCCCCTCGATCGGCGCGATGTCGGTCACGGCGGACTTCGGACGCTCGTCGGCCAGCTCCAGGAAGAACATGCGCACGCCGCGCGTCAGCTCGGTGGCGGCCCGCGTGCGCTTCCAGTGCAGCACGGCGTCGGTGGCGGTGTCGCTGCTCTCGACCTCGGCGACCGTATCAGGCCTCAGGGCCACCCGCTCCAGCCGCCGGTGCATCTTGCCGATGTCGGCGACACGAAAGCACAGGCTGGCGAGCATGCCTTCCTGGTCGCCGAGCAGTGCGCGCATGCGGTCGGCGGTGACGCTGAAGCCGTGAGGGGCCATCAGCTCGATGGTCATGTTGTCGAGGGTGAACAGCACCCGGTCGGCGCCCTCGCCCGAGTTCTGCCAGGCCGGCGCGCGGGCGAGCAGCGTCTGATAGGCCGCCTTGGCCGCACCGATATCGCCTACGAGAACGACGATGTGATCGAGGCCGGTGATCATTCTGCACCCTTTTTGTGGACGGGGAACCCCGGGAGCGAAAGACGGCGTTTGTCCGGGCTTGGCATAGGCCAGCGATGGTCGTATTCCCGGACCATGCTGACCTCAAGCGCTTCGGGCGGCAGTTTTGCGAATAATTTCAGCGTCCCTCCGGAGCGGAACCGGTGCTAGAGTAATCTCGCCGGCCGGGACCACAAGCGCATCACGGACAAGCAATGCAGGCTCTCTTCATCGGACAGACCTATATCGACGTCGTCTTCATCACCGACCACATGCCGACCGGCGACGAGAAGCACGTGGCGCGTGACTACGCGGTCTCCTTCGGCGGCAATGCGGTGACGGCGGCGTTCTGCTGCGCCAAGCTCGGCATCGTGCCGGACCTGATCGCGACCGCAGCCAATGACTGGCTGGGGCGCATGTTCCAGGACATGTGCGCGAAGTACGGCATCTCGCTGCATGGGCGCAAGGTCAACCAGTCCTCGCTCTCCTTCATCATGCCCAAGGACGGCAAGCGCGCCATCGTCCGCTGCCGCGACGACGAGCACATCCATCCCTTTCCGATGCTCAATCTCGGCGGCTGCCGCGCGCTGCATGTCGACGGCCACCAGCCGGATGCCGCCATCCACTACGCCAAGGTGTGCCGCGAGGCCGGCATCCTGACCTCGCTCGACGGCGGCGGCCTGCGCACCAACACCCATGAGCTGCTCGAATTCATCGACGTCGCCATCGTCGCCGAGCGCCTGTGCGAGCAGATGGATCTGACGCCGGAGAAGATGCTCGACTATCTCAAGAGCCGCGGCTGCAAGATCGGCGGCGTCACCATGGGCGAGAAGGGCCTGTTCTGGTACGACGAAACCGGCACGGTGCAGGTGATGCCGGCGATGCCGATCCCGCGCGAGCGCGTGATCGACACCAACGGCGCTGGCGACGTCTTCCACGGCGCCTATGTCTATTCCTACCTCGCCCATCCCGGCAAAAGCTGGCGCGAGCATTTCGACTTTGCCCGCGCCGCCTCGACCTACAAGATCCAGCGCCTCGGCAACGAGGCCGGCTTGCCGACGCTGGTCGATATCGCCAAGGTCAGGCACGAGTTCGAGGTCAGGGTCTAGAAAGAGATGGGGCGGGTCTTCGTTGCCGGCAGCATCAACATGGATGTGGTGGTCACAGCCGATCGCCATCCGCGCGTCGGCGAGACCGTCGCCGGCCGCCAGGTCCTGTATTTCCCAGGCGGCAAGGGCGCGAACCAGGCGGTCGCGGCCTCGCGGTTAGGGGCGCGGACCACGCTGATCGGGCGGCTGGGCAGGGATTCGTTGGGCGCTGAGCTGAAGGCCTTTCTCGGCGACCAGGGCATCGACCTCGGCTATGTCGTGGAGACGGCCGAGGCGCACACCGGGACGGCCATCATCACGGTGGCCGAGGCCGACAACACCATCGTCGTCGTTCCCGGAGCGAACGGGCTGGTCGGCGCTGATGACGTCAAGGTCGTGCCGCTGCTGAAGGGCGACGTCGCCGTCAGCCAGTTCGAGATTCCGCTGCCGACGATCGCTGCCTTCTTCCACCGCGCCCGCGCGGCGGGGGCAGTGACCGTGCTGAACCCGGCGCCGGCGCAGAAGATGCCGGGCGAGCTGCTGGCGCTGGTCGACATCCTCGTGCTGAACGAAACCGAGCTCGGCTTCCTCGCCGGCGTTGAGCTCTCCGAGAGCGACGCGGCCGGCCGCATCATCGATGTCGCGCGAAAACTTCAGGCGCGCGAGGACCAGACCATCTGCGTCACGCTCGGCAAGCGCGGCGTGCTCGCGCTCGCCGGGCACGAGGAGATCTCGGTGGCGGGCCGTGTGGTGAAGGCACTCGACACCACCGGCGCCGGCGACTGCTTCGTCGGCGCGCTCGCCGCGCAACTGGCCGAGGGCGCAGCCTTGCGCACGGCCCTCGTCTTCGCTAACGCCGCAGCCTCGATCAGCGTGCAGCGCATGGGCGCCGGCCCGTCGATGCCGACGGGGGCGGAAGTGGCGGCGATACTGTAGAGGCCTATCCCAGCGCGCTCTTGAGGTCGAAGCTCTCGTCCGCGGCCTGCTCCGGCGTGATGGAGCGGTCCATAGCCTGCAATCTCCGGCCGAACATGTGATCGCCGGCGCGGTTGATGGATTCGATTCCGAGCAGCTTGTCGCCGTGATAGCAGAACGCCGAGAATGCCTTCTTGGCGGGATCGCCGCGCAGCACGACGCGGTCGTAGCCGGTCGTCAGCCCCGCGATCTGGAGCTTGTCGTCGCCCTGATCGCTCCAGAACCAGGGATGGCTGTCGTACGGTTTCTTATCCCCGGTCAGCTTTGCTGCGAGGCAGCGGGCCTGATCGGTGGCGTTCTGCACCGATTCCAGCCGCAGCGATCCGCCGAAGCGCGGGCTTGCGAACAGCGCGCAATCGCCAATGGCCGAAATGTTGGGATCAGCCGTCGACAGATATTCATCGACGATGATGCCGGCGGCGACCGGCAGCCCTGCCTCGGCCGCGAGTTCGATGTTCGGCAGCACGCCGACGCCGACCACGACGAGGTCGGCCGGCAGATGCCGCCCGTCGCTCAAGGACACGCCGGTGACCTTGCCGGCCTCGGCTTCGATCGAGGTCGCCTGCACACCGAGATGGATACGGATGCCGGCCTCGCGGTGGCGCGCCTGAAAATATTCGGAGACCTCCGCCGTCACCGCCCGCGCCATCACACGCGGGGCGAGCTCGAGCACGTCGACCTCGAGGCCCTTGATGCGGGCGGTCGCGGCGAATTCGAGGCCGATGAAGCCGGCGCCGATGATCACGGCGCGCGTCTTCGACGGCATGATCGCGCGCAGCGCCTCGCTGTCATCGAGAATGCGCAGATATTTCACGTCGGGCAGATTGGCATTGGGCAAATCGAGCAGGCGATTGCGCGCGCCGGTCGCCAGCACGAGGTGCCAATAGTCCAGCGTCTCGCCGGATGCGAGATGCACCTTACGCGCGGCGCGGTCGATCGAGGCGGCGCGGCCGGCGATCAGTTCGATGCTCTGGTCCTGGTAAAACTTCTCAGGCCTGAACATCAGGCTCTCCGGGCCCGCGGAGCCCTTGATGTAGGCCTTGGACAGCGGCGGCCGCTGATAGGGCAGATGCGGCTCGTCATTGATCAGGCAGATGCGCTCGGCAAAGCCGGCCTGGCGCAGCGATGCCGCGATCTGGTAGCCGCCATGGCCGGCACCGACGATGATCACCGGGCCAGTCATCGGACAGCCCATTTCCGGAAGACACGAGCGTGACCCATGCCGCCTCCTCTCTCGCTGATTTTGCTTGCTGGCCTTGCGAGGAGCCGGCGCTCGTGTCCGTCCCTTGGCGAAAGCGGCTCCATTTGAGCCTATCGTTCCGCCCGGCGCAAGAGCGGTGGTTCGGGGATTGTCACCCCTGCCCTTCTGCGATTTAGTTCGAGCCTCGACCTCCTGCCGGAGAATCCAGATGACCGCTCCCGTCTCAAAGCCCGACGATCCCGCCCTGCTCAAGGTCGACGGCCCGATCGCGACCATCACGCTGAACCGCCCTGCCGCATTCAACGCGATCGATCTTGCGATTGCCCAGAAGCTCGAGCAGCTCGCAACCTGTATCGAAGGCGCCGACGACATCCGCGTCGTGGTGCTCGAAGGCGAAGGCCGCGCGTTCTGCGCCGGCGGCGACCTGCAGACGATCGGGGCCGCCGCCGAAGCCGGCACGGTGACTTCAGTCGTCGGCGAGCTATTGAAGCACTATCACGCCTTCATCGAGATCATCAGGCGCATGCCGAAGATCTCGCTGTCGAGCGTGCACGGCTCGGCCGCCGGCGCCGGCATGGGCCTCGCCTTCGTCACCGATCTCTGCATCGCCGCTGACGATGCCAAGTTCACGCCGGCCTATGCCAAGATCGGGGTGTCGCCGGACGGCGGCTCGACCGTCGGCATCGTCGGCACGGTCGGCTCCCGCCGGGCGCTGCAGATCTTTCTCGCCGAGGATAATTTTACCGCGCAGCAGGCCTATGAATGGGGCTTGGTTGCCAAGACCGTCCCCGCGGCCGAGTTGAAGACCGCGACGCGAAAACTTGCCGAGCGTCTCGCGCAGAACCCGCCGGCTTCGATCGCCGGCACCAAGCAGCTGGTCTATCAGGCGGCGACCACGCCGGTGAAGCAGCAGCTCGATGCCGAGGAGCACAAGATCATCATGGCGATGAACACGGAAGCGTTCCGCACCGCCGTGAAGAAGTTCACGAGCAAGGGGAAGTAGCGAGGCGGTGGCTCAGCCCTTCGCGGGGCCATTCCTCTGCATGAAGTCGAAATCGCAGCCCTCGTCGGCCTGCAGGATGGTCTCGTTGAACAGCCAGGCGTAGCCGCGCCGCGCCTCTTCCGGCGCGGCCACCGGCTTCAACGCAGCGCGGCGCCGCTCCAGCTCGGCGGCGTCAACCAAGAGCTCGATGCTGCGCTTGGCCACATCAAGGCGGATCATGTCGCCGTTCTCAACCAGCGCCAGCGGCCCGCCGACGGCGGATTCCGGGGTGATGTGCAGCACGATGGTGCCGAACGCGGTGCCGCTCATGCGCGCATCCGAGATGCGCACCATGTCCTTGATGCCGCCGCGCGCGAGCTTCTTCGGGATCGGCAGATAACCGGCTTCCGGCATGCCCGGCGCGCCCTTCGGGCCGGCGTTGCGCAGCACCAGCACGTCGTCGGCGTTGACGTCGAGATCGGGATCGTCGACCCGCAAGGTCATGTCCTGGACGGATTCGAACACGACGGCGCGCCCGGTGTGCTGCAGCAGCTTCGGGCTGGCGGCGGATTGCTTGATGACCGCGCCGCGCGGGGCGAGATTGCCGTGCAGGATGGCGAGGCCGCCCTCCTTCTTGATCGGATTATCACGCGGACGAATCGCATCCTGGCCTGGCACGTCCTCCGCATTCGCCGCGATCTCCCGCAACGTCTGGCCGCTGATGGTCTTGGCATCGAGGTCGACGAGATCGCCGAGCTGCGCCAGCAGCTTCGGCACGCCACCAGCGTGGTGGAAGTGCTCCATATAATGCTCGCCGGACGGCTTGAGATCGACCAGCACCGGCACCTCGCGACCGATCTGGTCGAACGCTGCGAGATCGAGCCGGTGCGGCGAGCGATGCGCCATCGCGGTCAGATGGATCAAGCCGTTGGTCGAGCCGCCGATCGCCTGCAGCACGACTTGCGCGTTCTTGAACGAGGCCGGCGTCAACACGTCGCTCGGCTTCGGGCCCTTGGCCTTGGCCATCTCCGCGGCAACCTTGCCGCTGGCCTCGGCGAGACGGAAACGCTCGGCATGCGGCGCGGGAATCGTCGCGCTCATCGGCAGCGACAGGCCCATCGCCTCGATCATGCAGGCCATGGTCGAGGCCGTGCCCATCACCATGCAGGTGCCGACCGATGGCGCCAGCCGGCCGTTCACCGCCTCGATCTCGGCATCGTCCATGTCGCCGGCGCGATATTTCGCCCAGAGGCGGCGGCAATCGGTGCAGGCCCCCAGCACCTCGCCCTTGTGATGACCGACCACCATCGGCCCGACGGGGATGACCACGGTCGGCAGATCGGCGCTGATCGCGGCCATCACCTGCGCCGGCAGCGTCTTGTCGCAGCCGCCGATCACGATCACCGCATCCATCGGCTGGGCGCGGATCATCTCCTCGGTGTCCATCGCCATCAGATTGCGCAGGTACATCGAGGTCGGATGCGCAAAGCTCTCCGCGATCGAGATGGTCGGGAACACGAAGGGCATCGCGCCCGACAGCATCACGCCGCGCTTGGCGGCTTCGATGATGTCAGGGACGTTGCCGTGGCAGGGATTGTAGTCGCTATAGGTGTTGGTGATGCCGACGATCGGGCGCTCCAGCGCGTCGTCAGAATAGCCCATGGCCTTGATGAACGCCTTGCGCAGGAACAGCGAGAAACCGGCATCGCCATAGCTCGTCAGACCCTTGCGCAAGCCACTCGTCATCAGGCGCTCCCTTCAGCTTTTGTCGTGGTGGTAAGGCCAGCGCCCTGATTGTCAATAACTCGACTTGCAGGCCTGACGCTTGGTTTCTGGCACTCCTGAGCACCGCGCGGCATTGCCGCACGGGACGGCGCCGAAGGCGCAGGGAATCTCCCGTTTCCAGCCTCTCCAGCGTGGATCGGACCCGACCCGCCGCCCAGCCGAAGTGAATTCCATTGAACGCAACTAAGAATGATTAGCAAGTAGTTGCACGGCCGGCCATTCTGTGGAATTGTTCTTGCGAATGACTTGCAATCGCAGGGGCTTCGCGTGAACCAAGCTCCTTGCGTCGATCAGTGTCCTTGGTTCGCGCGGGTTGGTGGATGTCGTGCTGAGAAAGTTGAGCTTGCGGGGCGCAATAACGGCCGCAATTGTCGTCGCCGGTCATCTGGCGAGTTGCGTCTCCGCCTCTGCCGACGACGGTCCACGCGGCCTCGCCTATGCCTGGCCCGGCTCAGCACCGGCCCCCGGCGTCAGCAAGCTGACGGGAGGTTTGCCGTCGGCTCATTCGGACATCGACACCGAGCACATCTTCGGTTTCAGCATGGGCTCCGACATCGGCAAGCCCGGCGAAATGGAGATCGAGTTCGAGAATGTCGGCGCATTCGGCAAGCGCTCCGGCACTTACGCAGCCTGGGCCAATCTCAATCAGGTCAAATACACGGTCTCGGACAACTTCCGGATCGCGCCAGGATTTGCACTGACCGGACATCACATCAATGGCGTTCCGGGACTTGCCGATCATCGCGACCTCGCTTTCGGCGGGGTGGCGCTCGAACTGCGCTACAAGCTGCTCGATCGTGCCGTCGCGCCCTTTGGGCTGACTCTCCATGCGCAGCCCGGCTGGAGCCGGATCGACGACGGCAGCGGCATGCACATCGCGCAATATGGCGCAGAATTTGCCGCCCTGTTCGATCGCGAGCTGGTCAAGGACAGGCTGTTCGCCGCCTTCAACGTCTGGTACGGGACCGGCGGAACCCGCGAGACCCTAACCAATCTTTGGCGACACGATTCCGAGATGCAGCTCCAGGCCGCGATCTCGTACGCAGTGCATCCCGACCTCGTGCTCGGCCTCGGCGTACGCTACGCGCGGGCCTATGACGGCGGCGGCCTCGACCGCTTTTTGGGAGACGCAGTCTTTGCTGGCCCAACCTTCTCCTACAACATCTCGAAGGAGGTCGGCATCTCCGGCACCTGGCAGATGCAGGTTGCCGGCCAGGCGATCGGCGACGTTCGCAGCCTCAACCTCGATCAGTTCGAGCGGCACCAGGCGCTGTTGCGGCTCAACCTGCATTTCTGATGTGCGGGCCCGCAGTTACGCCCGCGGCCTCCGCGGCGCAACTCTTTCCGGGACTGTCGGCCAAGCGCGCCCTCAGGCGCGGCCCTGCGAAGTCGAGAAACGCTCGCAGCTTCGCCGGCATGAAGCGGTTGGGCGAGTAGACGAAGCTGACCGGCTGCGGCGGCGGTTGAAAGTCCTGCAGGACCGCAACGAGCTCTCCAGACCTCAGCGCATCCGACGCCAGATAGGAGAACACGACGGTGATCCCGATGCCTGCGCGCGCGGCATCGATGGCCGATTCCAGATTGCTTGCAATGAAGCGCGACCGCACCGGCACTGCATACTCGGTCTGCCCTCGTTTGAATCTCCACGTGCCCGGCGATTGAAGCGGAGGATAGCTGATGCAGTCGTGGGCGGAGACATCATCGGGAGCCTTCGGCGTTCCCCGCAGCTTCAGATAGGACGGGCTGGCGCAGGCGACGCGGTGAATTTCCCCCACGCGCACGGCGATCAGGCCGCTGTCGGCGAGATCGCCGACGCGAAGCGCGACGTCAATGTTCTCGTCCAGAAGGTTAAGCGTCCGGTCCTGCAAGATGAGCTGAACATCCACCTCCGGAAATGCCGCAAGAAACTCGGCAAGGATCGGCTGCAAGCATAGCCGACCGAGCGCGACCAGCGTCGTGATGCTGAGATCGCCACGCGGCGTGGTGTATTCGCCGGAGGCAACGCGCTCGGCTTCGGTGAGGTCGGCGAGAATTCGCTTGGCCGCGGCGATGTAGGAGCGACCGGCGTCCGTTGGGACGAGCGCGCGGCTCGAGCGATGAAACAGCTTGGTCTGGAGGTGCTCCTCGAGCTCCGAAACCTTCCGGCTCACCGTTGCCAACGGCATTTTTTGACGGCGCGCGGCGGCAGACAGGCTGCCCGCCTCCGCCACCGCCAGGACCACCGACATGCTTTCGAGACGATCCATGGGACACTTCCATATTCTGGAAGGAAAGATCCCGATTTTGCCAGATACCCACCATTTCCGGAAGTGCCTATTCCTCTCCGCACCCAATCCGAAGGAGAGACGAAAATGACCCAGACCAGAACAGGCACTGCCCTCATCACCGGAGCTTCGACCGGAATCGGCGCGATCTACGCCGATCGCCTGGCGAAGCGCGGCCACGACCTCATCCTCGTTGCGCGCAACAGGCAGCGGCTCGCATCGCTCGCGCGCAGGCTCGGCAACGAAACTGGCCGCAAGGTGGAAACGGTGGAAGCCGATCTCACATCCCCTGCCGACCTCCGCCGCGTCGAGCAACTCATCAGAACCAACGGCGACATTTCGGTGCTGGTCAACAACGCCGGCGTCGGCGCCTCGGCCCCGCTGATCGATTCCGACATCGACAAGATGGAAGACATGATCCGTCTCAACGTCGGTGCACTGACGCGCCTGACCTACGCAGCGGTGCCCGGATTCATCGCCCGCGGCCACGGCACGATCATCAACATCGCTTCCATCGTCGCGATCGCGCCGGAGCTGCTCAACGGCGTCTACGGCGGCTCGAAAGCTTTCGTGCTCGCATTCACCCAGTCACTCGTTCACGAGCTCGCCGGGAAGGGCATCCGCATTCAGGCCGTGCTGCCGGGCGCCACTGCGACGGAGTTTTGGGACATCGCGGGCACGCCGGTTCACCAGCTTCCGGCAGAGATCGTCATGTCGGCCGACGACCTGGTCGACGCCGCTCTCGCCGGTCTCGATCTCGGCGAAATCGTGACGATCCCGGCGCTGGCCGACAAGTCGGAGTGGGATCGCCACGAGAGCGCGCGGCTTGCCATGACGAACAAGCTCTCGAGCACCATTCCCGCCCCCCGCTACAACCTGCACACGCACGTGAATGCGTGAGCGAACAACCGGCATCAAACGGAGATCACCATGTCACGCATCATCAGCCAATCGTCCACCTTATCCATCGCCCTGCGCCGCACGATCAGTTGGCGCGAACAGTCTGAACGCCTGCTCGCTTACGCCGAACCGATCAGCCGGATCGGTCTCTACGCCTCGCTCGCAATCATTTACGCCTGGTTCGGCGGGATGAAATTCACCGACTACGAAGCACAGGGACTGGTGCCCCTGGTCGAGAACAGCCCGCTGCTGCGGTGGTTCTACACGCTGTTCTCGGTGCGCGGCTTCTCGACCTTTCTCGGCTTCGTCGAACTCAGCATCGGGGTTCTGATCGCGCTCCGCCTGTCCAGTCCGATCTACTCCGCGGCCGGCGGCCTGTTGTCGGCCGGGCTGTTCGTCACCACGCTGAGCTTCATGATCTCGACGCCCGGCGTCGTCGTGCCGGAGCTCGGGGTCCCCGCGATCACGGTCGCTCCGGGTCAGTTCCTGCTGAAGGACGTCGGCCTGCTCGCCGCTTCCTTCTGGGTGTTCACGGACTCGCTGAAGGCTGTCATCCGCAGGTGAGAGCTCAGCCACAGCGCAATAGCCGAACTCGAACAGGAGCCCCGCCATGAAAATACGATTCAACCTCGGCGGGGCTCACGCTGCTCACAATGTTCGTCGTGACAGCAGCGAGAAGGATCTGACCACCGCCGTCCAGCAGAATCATCGTCAAGGAGAGAAACATGAGTAAGCGTCTCGACTATAACCAGATCGCCCCGGCAGGGATCAAGGCGCTCGGCGGCGTCTACGGCTACGTCCTGCAGAGCCGGCTTTCCGCCACGCTGATCGAGCTGGTTTATCTGCGGATCTCTCAGATCAACAATTGCGCCTACTGCCTGGACATGCACACCCGCGACCTGCTCAAGAAGGGAGAAAAGGTCGAGAAGATTGCGCTGCTGCAGGCATGGCGCGAGGCCGGAAATCTCTTTGACGAACGCGAACAGGCTGCCCTGGCCTGGGCGGAGACGGTGACGCGGGTTGCCGAGACCGGCGTGCCCGACGAGGCATACCAGGCCGCACGCGTCGTGTTCGAAGAGCGTGAGCTCGTGGACCTCACGATCGCGATCAGCCTGATGAACGCCTACAACCGCATGGCCATCAGCTTTCGCGCAACCCCGGCGGCTGCCGCCGGCTGATGCTTCCCCCACAACATCCTGCACAACCCGAAAGGACATTCACATGACGAAACGTGGGATCGTGGTTGCGGCGGCGCTGATCGCCGCAATCAGCCTGGCTTCACTCTCGGCACGATCCGAAGAGCCACGACTGGGCGACATCAAGCGCACACATCTCATGAAGGAAGCGCTGAGTGCGCCCGGGCGTGAGGTCATCCAGGTTCGCGTCGACTTTCCTCCGGGCGTCGTTGCCGTCAGGCACAGTCACCCGGGCGAAGAGCTCGTCTATCTGATCGAAGGCGAGCTGGAATATCTGCTCGATGGCAGGCCGCCCGTGATCCTGAAGGCCGGCGACGTGCTGCTCATTCCTCACGGCGTGCATCATGCGGTGAAGAATGTCGGCAGCGGCAACGCCGCGGAGCTTGCGACCTACATTGTCGAGACCGGCAAGCCGCTGTTGACGCTCGGCCGGTGAACGATCTCTACCGCTTATTCCAGTCGATCACACGATCCGGATCAGCGTCGAACTCCATGCTGCAGAACGTGCCGCCCTGGAAATAGTCGCCGACCGGGTCCGGCTTCAGCTTGGCCTGCTCGGCCATGGCGTGCTCACGGAAATCTTCGGCGCGGCCGGTGGGGCGATAGCCGAATTGGTAGGCGCGGTGGTTGTCCCACCAGGCGCGCTCGTTGAAAGAGGCGCCGTAGAAGATCTCGAAATGGATGTCGGGATGCTCGAGCCCGATGCGGCAGAGCTGCACGAGATCGTCCGGCTTGAGCCAGATCGAGAGCCGGCGCTTGTCCAGCGGCATGTCGCCGAAATTGCCGATGCGCAGGCACGTCACCTTCATCCCATGCTTGTCGGCGTAGAGCGCGCCGACGGCCTCGCCGAACACCTTGCTGACGCCATAGCGGCCGTCGGGGCGCGGGGTAACGTCGGTGCCGATCTTGTGATGGCGCGGATAGAAGCCGACGGCGTGGTTCGACGAGGCGAACACCACGCGCTTAACGCCCTTACGGTAGGCCGCCTCGAACAGATTGTAGCCGCCGATGATGTTGGACTGGAGGATCTGATCCCAGGTGCCTTCGACCGAATAGCCGCCGAAATGCAGGATGCCGTCGACGCCCTCACAGATCGCCTCGCATTGCGCGAGATCGGCAAGGTCCGCGGCCTTAAATTTTTCATCGGGGCCGAGATCGGCCGGCGGCTTGATATCGGACAGTAGGAGATCCGGGTAGATCGGCGGCAACAGCTTCCGCAGGCTCGTGCCGATTCCGCCCGAAGCTCCCGTCATCAAAATACGCGGCATGTCGTCCCTCGCCGTTGGTGACCGAATTTGCGATCACGTGTCTCTAATGATAGCAGGATTGTCCAGAGGGAACGAAACGAGAGAACCGGCATGAATGAGGCATCGTCCCACACGGAGGAACGGCCTGGTTGGCGGCCGGCGACCTATTATCCCGATCCCGCGATCAAAGCGCTCGATCCCCGCTTCGAAAAATACTGGCTGAAACTGTCGGCGGTGGAGCGGCTGGCGACCGGCCTGCGCTGGGCCGAGGGGCCGGTGTGGTTCGGCGACGGACGTTATCTGCTGTGCAGCGACATCCCGAACCAGCGCATCCTCAAGTGGGAGGAAGAGACCGGTGCGGTCAGCGTGTTCCGCAAGCCCTCGAATTTTGCCAACGGCAACACGCGAGACCGGCAGGGCCGGCTGATCACCTGCGAGCACGGCGGCCGGCGCGTGGTGCGCACCGAGTATGACGGCAGCATCACCGTGCTGATCGATCAATTCAACGGCAAGCGGTTGAACTCGCCGAACGATGTCGTTGTCAAATCGGACGGCTCGATCTGGTTCACCGACCCGACCTTCGGCCTGCTCGGCAATTACGAGGGCTACAAGGCCGAGCCCGAGATCGATCCCAACGTCTATCGACTTGATCCCGATACCGGCAAGGCGACCATCGTCGCCGAAGGCGTGCTCGGACCGAACGGCCTGTGCTTCTCACCGGACGAGAAGATCCTCTATGTCGTGGAATCGCGAGGCGTGCCCAACCGCAAGATCCTCGCTTACGACGTTTCGCCCGAGGGCACCACGATCTCGAACAAGCGCGTCCATATCGATGCCGGGCCGGGCACGCCCGACGGCATGCGCTGCGACATCGACGGCAATCTCTGGTGCGGCTGGGGCATGGGCGGTCCCGAGCTCGACGGCGTCGTGGTGTTCGCGCCCGACGGCGTCATGATCGGCCGCATCGCCCTGCCCGAGCGCTGCGCCAACGTCTGCTTCGGCGGCGTCAAGCGCAACCGCCTGTTCATGGCCGCGAGCCAGTCGATCTACGCGCTGTACGTGAACACGCAGGGCGCGGCGGGCGGATAGGCTCCACAGCGCGCCCAACCACCGACCGCCTCTACCCCTTCTTCTCCTGTGCCGCCGCGGTTTGCTTGACGAGCGCCTCTTCGAACGCCTTCTCCAGCGATGCCGCATAGACCTTGAACTCGCCGGGATCGACGAACGGATTGGGTCCGCCGCCGGCGAGCTTGGCGCGCTTGTCGGCCATCTTGTACATCTCGGGATGGGGAGCCAGCAGGATGTCGACCTTCATGTCCTTGGCGCGTGCAAAGGTCTTGCGGTAGTCCTCGACGATACCGGAATAGGTCGGGCTGCCGACAAGCCGGTTCAGCGCGACGGTGCCGCTACAGAAGATCAGCACCGAACGTGTTGCATCGCCGTCCTTCACCGAAAATGCCCAGCTGGTGCAGCCCGGCGAATGGCCCGGCGTCTCGTGCGCCGTCAGCGTGACGCTACCGACCGCGACGGTGTCGCCCTCGCGCACCGTGCGGTCCACTTTCACCGGCGGAAAGTCGAGCGCCTTCTCCTCCTGCGCACCCGGATAATAGCCGCCCTCGAGCAACGGCTTGTCGGCCTCGCCCGCGACCATCTGCGCGCCGCTCGCCTGCTTCAACTCGGCGAAGCCGCCGGTGTGGTCGATATGGGCGTGGGTGTTGAGGAGATACTTGATGTCGCTGATCTTGAAGCCGAGCTTCTCGATGCTCGTCCTGATCTGCGACGTCGATTCCGGCATCACGGTATCGACCAGAATATGTCCCTGTGGCGATGTGATCAGGTAGGACGCGAGGCCGTTGGTGCCGACATAGTAGACGTTGTCGATGATCTTGAACGGCTCGGTCGGTTCGTTCCATTTCGCCCTGAGCGTGTTGAGCAGATCCTTCACCGTCTGGGCCTGCGCAGCGCCTGACAGCGCCAGCAGCGCAACGAATGCGATGATCAGTTTTCTCACGTTCCGTCCCTTTGCTTTTCTTGATTTGACGGGCTGTTGTCGCCGTAAAGCGGCTGGTCTCACAGCAAAGATGCCGGCTTCCCTGGAAGCCGGCATCCCCTCGCGGCGCAAGCGCCGTATCAACTACGCCGCGTTGAAGCCGGCGACGGCCTTCACTTCGAGGAAGTCCTCGAGGCCGAACTTGCCCCATTCGCGGCCGTTACCGGACTGCTTGTAGCCGCCGAACGGCGCGGTGCGGTCGTTGGGTACGCCCTGCAGGTTGACGTTGCCGGCGCGGATCTGGCGGCCGACGCGCTTGGCGTCCTCGACCGTCGGGCCGGTGACGTAACCGGCGAGGCCATAGGGCGTATCATTGGCGATCTTGACCGCGTCGGCCTCGTCCTTGGCGCCGATGATGGTCAGCACCGGCCCGAAGATCTCTTCGCGCGCGATCGTCATGTCAGGCGTGACGTCGGCGAAGATGGTCGGGCGGACATAGAAGCCCTTGTTGACGCCTTCGGGCAGGCCAGGACCGCCGGCAACGAGCGTTGCGCCCTCGTCGATGCCCTTCTTGATCAGGCCCTGGATCTTGTCCCACTGGCCGCGATTGACGACCGGGCCGATGGTGGTGCCTTCGGCGCGGGGATCACCGGCCTTGGTCTTGTCGGCGACGGCCTTGGCGATCGCGGCGACTTCCTTCATCTTCGACAGCGGCACGATCATGCGCGAGGGCGCGTTGCAGGACTGGCCGGAATTGTTGAACATGTGCATCACGCCGCCGGTCACCGCCTTCGTGAGGTCGGCGCCTTCGAGGATGACGTTCGGCGACTTGCCGCCGAGCTCCTGGCTGACGCGCTTCACCGTGGGCGCTGCGCGCTTCGCAACGTCGATGCCGGCGCGGGTCGAGCCGGTGAAGGAGATCATGTCGATATCAGGGTGCTCGCTCATGGCGGCGCCGACCTCGGGGCCGAGGCCGTTGACGAGGTTGAACACGCCCTTGGGCACGCCGGCTTCATGGAGGATCTCCGCGAAGATCAGCGCCGAGGTCGGCGTGAACTCGCTGGGCTTCAGGATCATGGTGCAGCCGGCGGCGAGCGCGGGCGCGACCTTGCAGGCGATCTGGTTCAGCGGCCAGTTCCAGGGCGTGATCATGCCGACCACGCCGATCGGCTCGCGCAGCACCATGGCGGTGCCGACCGGCTCCTCGAAATGATAGTTCTTGAGCACGTCGAGCGTGGTCATGAGATGGCCGAGGCCGGCGCCGGCCTGCAGCTTCTCCGCCATCGGCAGCGGTGCGCCCATCTCGTCGGAGACGGCGGCGCCGATCTCCTTGAGGCGGCCCTTGTAGACCTCGATGACCTTGCTGAGCAGCGCGACGCGCTCTTCGCGGCTGGTCTGGGAGAAGGTCTCGAAAGCGCGCTTGGCGGCGGCAACCGCCTTGTCGACGTCGGCCTTGGAGCCTAGCGCAACCTCGTACATCGCCTCTTCCGTCGCCGGATTGATCACGGCGGTGGACTTCTTGACGGCGGGGTCGACCCAGGCGCCGTCGATGTAGAATTGCATGCGATTGACCATCGTTAACCTCTTCTTGGGGGCTTGGAGGGGGCGTTTCGGCAGGCATCCTTGCACGAAAGCGCCGGCAATTGAACCCGCCATATGCGGGGCCAGCGTTGCGGCGAGCGGAGGTTATATGAGCCGATGGCGGGAACGAGGCAAGGTGGACGACGGCGTCATTCCGGGGCGCGCATTAGCGCGAACCCGGAATCTCCAGATTCCGGGCTCGACGCTTCGCGTCGCCCCGGAATGACGAGGCAGTTACCTCCGCTACACCGCCATCTTCCGATGCAGCACCGGCGCGCCGGTGGTGAGGCTTTCGGCCGCATCGATGATGGCGTTGGCGTCGATGCCATAGTGCCGATAAAGGTCCGCGATGCTGCCGGTCTGGCCGAACTGCTCGACACCGAGCGCCTCGACGCGATGGCCACGGACGCTGCCGAGCCAGCCGAGCGCAGACGGATGGCCGTCAATCACGGTCACGATGCCGCAGTCGCGCGGCAGCGGCGCGAGCAGCTTTTCGATGTGGCTGAGATGCTGCACGCCGCGGCGGTCGCGCCGCAATTTCCGCGCCGCGGTCCACCCCGAATGCAGACGGTCGGCCGAAGTGATCGCGAGCAGGCCGACGTCGCGGCGGCTCTCGCCGATGAAGCCGGTCGCCTCGATCGCCTCGGGCGCGACTGCGCCGGTATAGGCGATCACGACCTCGGCATTCGGCCCCGGCTTGCGCAGCCAATAGGCGCCATCGGTGATGCCCTGTCGCAGCTCCGGTGTCATGATCCGCTGCGCCTGCTCGATTGAGCGCGTCGAGAGCCGCAGATAGACCGAGCCGCCCTCGCCCGGCTCGCGCTGCATGTGCTCGAAGCCGAAGGCCATGATCACGGCGAGCTCGTCGACGAAGGCCGGCTCGAACGAGGCCAGGCCGTCCTGCGCCATGCCGATCAAGGGCGTTGCGATCGACTGATGCGCGCCGCCTTCGGGCGCGAGCGTGATGCCGGACGGCGTCGCCGCCACCATGAAGCGCGCGTCCTGGTAGCAGGCGTAGTTCAGCGCATCGAGGCCGCGCTCGATGAAGGGATCGTAGAGCGTGCCGACCGGCAAGAGCCGCTCGCCGTTGATCTGGTGCGACAGGCCGAGCGCCGAGAGCATGATGAACAGGTTCATCTCGGCGATGCCGAGCTCCAGATGCTGGCCCTTTGGCGAAGCGTCCCAATTGTAGGTCGAAGGAATTTTCTCGCTGCGGAACAAGTCCGCCTTCTCGGCCCGCGCGAACAGGCCGCGGCGATTGACCCAGGGGCCGAGATTGGTGGAGACGGTGACGTCCGGCGAGGTCGTGACGATGCGCCTGGCGAGCTCGCTGTCGCTGCGCGCGATCTCGTTCAGCACGAGGCCAAAGCCTTGCTGGGTCGACATCTGCGGCGACGGCTTGAAGGCGAGCTGTTGCGGCACCTCGACGACGGGCGCCGTGAGCCGGCGGCCATCCTGATTGAACGGCACCCGCGCGAGGAAGGCCTCGAGCTCGGCCGCATCCTGCGGCAGCCCTTCGAACTTGTCCCATTCGTGGCCCGGCCGGATGTTCTGGCTGTCGCGATATTTCTCCATCTGCGCGACCGTCATCAGGCCGGCGTGATTGTCCTTGTGGCCCTGGAAAGGCAAGCCGACGCCCTTGATCGTGTAGGCGATGAAGCAGACGGGGCGGTCGTGGTCGATGGAATCGAACGCCTCCAGCACGCTCGCCATGTCGTGGCCGCCAAGGTTCGACATCAGCGCCAGCAGCTCCTCGTCGCTGCGCTTGTCGATCAGTTTTGTGATCGGGCCCTGGTCGCCGATTTCGTCATGGAGGTGCTTGCGGAAGGCCGCGCCGCCCTGGAAGCACAGCGCCGCGTAGAGCGCATTCGGGCAATTGTCGATCCAGCGCTTGAGCGCCTCGCCGCCGGGCTCGGCGAAGGCCTCGCGCATCAGGCGGCCGTATTTCACGATGACGACGTCCCAGCCGAAATTGCGGAACATGGTCTCGAACTTTTCCCAGAGCCCCTCGCGCACGACGGCATCGAGCGACTGCCTGTTATAGTCGACCACCCACCAGGTGTTGCGCAGGCCGTGCTTCCAGCCCTCCGCGAGTGCCTCGAAGATGTTGCCCTCGTCCATCTCGGCATCGCCGACGAGGGCGATCATCCGCCCCTCGCGGCGGTCCTTCATCCAGCCATGCGCCTTGACGTAGTCCTGCACAAGCGATGAGAACAGCGTCTGCGCGACGCCGAGGCCGACCGAGCCGGTGGAGAAATCGACGTCGTCGACGTCCTTGGTGCGCGAGGGATAGGACTGCGCGCCCTTGAAGCCGCGAAAATTCTCCAGCTTCTCGCGGCTCTGCCGGCCGAACAGATACTGGATGGCGTGGAACACCGGGCTCGCATGCGGCTTCACCGCGACGCGATCCTCAGGGCGCAGCACGTGGAAGTACAGCGCGGACATGATGGTGGCGAGCGAGGCGGACGAGGCCTGGTGGCCGCCGACCTTGAGTCCGTCGGCATTGGAGCGGATGTGGTTGGCGTGGTGGATGGTCCAGGACGACAGCCACAGCGCCTTGCGGCTGAGGGCGGTCAGGATGTCGAGACGGGCGGGGTCAACGGGCATGGCGATGCTCCGGAAAATATGCACCGATCATACGCCTGCGCGGTGCGTCAAACTTCTCAATTTTTCGCGCCATACCCGCCGATATTGGGATACTTTACCAACGTAGCGGACAAAATGCAGGTTTCATCCCAATGCCCGAGCTCGACGCCATCGACCGCAAGATCCTCAGCCACCTTCAGAACGACAGCCGCCTGACCATGCAGGAGCTCGCCGACAAGGTCGGCCTCTCGGTCTCGCCCTGCCATCGCCGGGTCAAGCTCCTGGAGGAGCGCGGCGTCATCTCGCGCTATGTCGCGACCGTCGACCAGAAGGCGCTGGGACTGCATGTCAGCGTGTTCATCTCGATCAAGCTGGCACGGCAGAAGGAGGAGGATCTCAACCGCTTTGCCCGCGCCATCTCGAAATGGGACGAGGTGCTGGAATGCTATCTGATGACCGGGAACCGCGATTATCTGCTCCGCGTCGTCGCCGCCGACCTCGCCTCCTACGAGGCGTTCCTGAAGACCAAGCTGACCCGGCTCGACGGCATTGCCTCGATCGAATCGAGCTTTGCGCTGAGCCAAGTGAAATATTCGATCGCGCTGCCGGTGTAACCAAGCGTCCGCCGGATTGCATGTTGTCACATGGGCGCAACAAACCCCGCCGATGGTCGTTGTGCTGGTATCCGAGCCGAGAGAAGAACCCATGACCGCAGCCGATCGCAAATCCGAGATCTCCAAGCGCGAGCGCATCATCCAGGAAATGGCCGACGATCTCGACGAGGAACTGGAGATGGAGATGGATGATACCCGTCTCGACGAGCTCCTCGACGAGACCGGAACCCTGAGGCCGATGGTCGATCGCAGGCTCTATTTCCGGGAACTGCTCCGCCTCCAGGGCGAGTTGATCAAGCTCCAGGACTGGGTGCAGAGCGAGAGGAAGAAGGTCGTGGTGCTGTTCGAGGGCCGCGACGCCGCCGGCAAGGGCGGCGTGATCAAGCGCATCACGCAGCGCCTCAATCCCCGCATCTGCCGCGTCGCGGCGCTTCCGGCGCCGAACGAGCGCGAGCGCACGCAATGGTATTTCCAGCGCTACGTCGCGCACCTGCCGGCCGGCGGCGAGATCGTGCTGTTCGATCGCAGCTGGTACAACCGCGCCGGCGTCGAGCGCGTGATGGGCTTCTGCTCGGAGGAGGAGTACCAGGAGTTCTTCAAGACCGTGCCGGAATTCGAGCGCATGCTGATCCGATCCGGCATCATCCTCGTCAAGTACTGGTTTTCGATTACCGACGACGAGCAGCAATTCCGCTTCACCATGCGCATCAAGGATCCCCTGAAGCAGTGGAAGCTGAGCCCGATGGACGTCGAGTCCCGCAGTCGCTGGGAGGCGTACACCAAGGCCAAGGAGACGATGCTGGAGCACACGCATCTGCCGGATAGCCCGTGGTGGATCGTCGATGCCGTGGACAAGAAGCGCGCCCGGCTCAACTGCATCGCACACCTATTGACTCAGATCCCGTACCAGGAGGTCGTGCGGGCTCCGGTGACGCTGCCGCCGCGCGTGCGACATCCCGACTATCAGCGAGGCCCGGTCCCGCCGGAGATGTACGTGCCGGCGAAATATTGACACTCCTACCGCCACGGCTGCACGATGATCTTGGTGTGGGCTTCGGGGTTGGCGAGATCGGCGAAGGCCTTTGCGACGCCGTCGAGGCCGACTTCGGCGGTGACCATCGCGGCCGCGTCCACCTGCCCTTCGGCGATCAGGCGCAGCGACGCAGCAAACTCCTCCGGGGTGTAGCCGAGCACGTATTGGACGTTGAGCTCCTTCATGATGCCGAGCATGGGCTCGCTTCTGTCGCTCTCCATGCAGACGCCGACCACGACGATGCGTGCATCGCGCGGGGCACCCTCGAACACCTGTTGCAACAGGCCGGGCACGCCGACGCATTCGAAGATGATCGCGGGCTTCAGCGCGGGCAGCATGGCCTGGAACGGCGGCCGCGCCGCCTTCTCAGCCTCCGACATCTGCGCGTGCTCAGCCCAGGTCGCGTAAGGCTGCGACGTGCGGGGATCGACGACGATGTCGGCACCGAGCTTTGCGGCGAGCGCGCGCCGCGCCGGCGAATAGTCGGCCGCGACGATCGGATGCAGCCGTTTGAGCTTCAGCGCGGCGATCACCGCGAGTCCGACCGGGCCGCAGCCGATCACGAGCGGCACCTCGCCGCCACGGATATTGGCTTTGGCGACGGCATGAACGCCGACGGCGAGCGGCTCGGTCAGCGCGGCATGCTCCGGCGCGGGGCCGTTGGGCACTTCGAGCAGCAGCGCTTCGCTCAGCAGCATCGCCTCGGCATAGCCACCGACATTGTCGTTGGAATAGCCGATCCCTTCGATGCCCTGCGGCGTCACCAGCACCGGCAGCGAGCAGACCTGGGTTCCCGGCTTCAGCTTGCGTGATGTGCCGGGGCCGTAATCGACGATCTCGCAGCAGAACTCGTGGCCGAACACGACGTCGCGGCTGAGGTCCATCGGCTTGCGCCCGGTCTTCCGCGCCATCTCCACCATACGATGGGCGTGCTGGCGCGCGTGCAGATCGGAGCCGCAGATGCCGCAGGCGAGCGTCTTGACCAGAACCTGGCCGGGGCCCGGCGTCGGCTCGGCCATCCGACCTACGACGATTTCACCGTTCCTGAAAATCGCGGCGCGCATCCGGCTCCTCCCCTTTGGAGCGAGTGATAGCACGAAGCAGGACGTGCAAACTTGCGTCAGGGGTTCGGGGACCGCTCTTCCAGCACCAGCAGCTGGGCGCGGCGCACCCGCTCGCGATGGGCGATATAAAGACCGCTGGCGACGATGAAGGCGGCGCCGACGACCGTCCAGATATCCGGGACCTCGCCGAAGATGAAGAAGCCCAGAATGCTGACCCAGAGCAACTGCGTATAGGAGAACGGCGCCAGCACCGAGGCATCGCCGTAGCGATAGGCCAGCACGATGATCCACTGGCCCACGGTCGAGGCGACGCCGATCACGATGCCCAGCCCGATCGCGGTCCAGCTCGGCGTGACCCAGACGAACGGCACCATGACGCTGAGGATCGCAACGCCGGTCAGCGCGGAATAGGCCATAGTGGTGAGCACCGCTTCGCGACCGCTCATCATCCGCGTCAGGATCAGCGCGGCGGCCCAGCAGAACGCCGAGATGATCGGGAAGAATGCGGCGGCATGGAACGCGCTCGTGCCGGGCCTCAGGATGATCAGAACGCCCGTCAAGCCGATCGCGGTCGCGATCCAGCGCCGCATGCCGACCTTCTCGCTCAGGAAGATGATCGACAGTGCGGTGACGAATAGCGGCGAGACGAAGCCGGTGGCGGAGGCTTCGGCGATGGGCAGAAATGCAAGGCCGGTGATGAAGAACAGCGACGAGCCGAGCAGTGCGGCGCCGCGCATCAATTGCAGACCGAGCCGCTCGGTGCGCATCGCATGCAGTGGCGAGCCCGGCAGCATCACGGGCGTGAATAGCAGCGCGAACGTGACGAAGCGGATCCAGGTGATCTCGATTGAAGGCAGGCTGGTCGACAGATATTTCGCGGTGACGTCGGAGCAGCCGAGGAAGATCGTCGAGAGCAACACCAGCGCAATGCCCTTGAAGGGATGATCGACGCGCGCAGGCGCGCGGCGAGCCTGCTGCTTCTTCTCCGGAACGGGCATGGGAATACTGTCGAGCCTTGCGGCTGCGGCGGGCGGCGGTGTCACGGCTGGAACCCGGGCAAAATGCGAATCGAGAACAGCCGTAAAAAACGACATCTGCTCCGCATTCACAACTTCCGAAAACAGGATGCCGATATGCGCGAGCCGCCGCGCGCGTCAATGCTCCGTTAATCTCGCCCGTTGTGCACTACAGCATGGGCAGGCCGCGCGGCTTCGGCCCGCGCGGAAACACCGCGTCGAGCGCCGCAATCTCGTCCTTCGTCAGCACGAGGTCGCCTGCTGCCGCATTCTCGCCGGCATGTTCCGCAGACGAGGCCTTCGGAATGGCGAACACCGTAGTCGCACGGGTGAGAAAGCTCAGCGCAACCTGACGCGGCGTCGCACGTCGCGCCTCCGCGATGCGCGCCAGCACGGCGCCGCCCTTGCTGCTGCCTGCGGGGAAATCGTCGTGGCCGAAAGGGGAGTAGGCAACGACGGCAACATTATGCCGTTCACACCACGGGATCACCGCATGCTCGATCGCGCGTTCTTTCAGGGGGTAGAGCACCTGGTTGCAGGCGATCCGCCCCTCGCCGGAGACGTCGAGAATCTCATCGAGATCGTCGGCATCGAAATTGGAGACGCCCCAGGACTTGATCTTGCCTGATTGCACCAGCTCCTCGAACGCAGCGACGGTGTCCTCCAGCGGATAGGAGCCGCGCCAGTGCAACAGATAACAGTCGAGCCGGTCGGTCTTCAGCCGCTTCAGCGAGCGCTCGCAGGCGGTGATGGTGCCGCGGCGCGAGGCGTTGCTGGGCAGCACTTTCGAAACGAGGAACACTTCATCGCGCCGGCCTGCGATCGCATCCGCAATGACGAGCTCGGCATCGCCGTACATCTCGGCGGTGTCGATGTGGGTCATGCCAAGATCGAGCCCGCGCTGCAGCGCCGCGATCGCGCGCTTGCGGTCGCCGTGGTCGAGATACCAGGTGCCCTGCCCGATGACGGAGACGCTGGCGCCGATCTTGCCGAAGGGTTTCTTGTTCATGGTCGCTCCGATCTCCGCTGTTATTTTTCCCTCTCCCCGTTCTTACGGGGCCGCGACGAGCTTCGCTCGCGCTGAAAGGGTCGGGGTGAGGGGCTGCTTCCGCAAACTCGATAACAAAGAGACTCGCGGAGGCCCCCCTCACCCGCCGCGCTTTGCGCGTCGGCCTCTCCCCGCAAGCGGGGAGAGGCGAAGAGTCCGCGCTACAATCCCCCGATATCCGCCACCAGCACGCTGCCGGTCGCGGACTCCGTGATATAGAGCCGATCCTTGTTTTCGCCACCGATCGCGACATTGGTGCAGTTCGGTCCCGCGCACGATTTGATGCGCGCGATCAGTTCCCCGTTCGGCGCGAACACGAAGGCGTGGCCGAGCGAGGGGTGGCCGACGAACAGGCGGCCCTTGGCATCCATGGTCAAGCCGTCGGGGCCGCTGGTGCCGAACAGCGAGCAGAAGCGGCCGACCTTGGACACGCTGCCGTCCTTCATGAACGGCAGCCGCCACACCGCGTTGTCGCGCGTCATCGCAACGAACAGCACGGTTTCGGTTGGGTCGAGCACCAGGCCGTTCGGACTGATGCCGGTGTCGAGCAGGCAGTCGAGCCGGCCGGTCGATGCCAGCCGATAAACCCGCCCGCTCGGATCATGCAGCCCGGTCTGGCCCTGATCGGTGAAGTAGATATCGCCGTTGGAGGCGAGATGCAGATCGTTGCAGCCGCGGAACGATTCCGAATTGCGCCCGGTCAGGACCGGCTTGACGCGGCCGGCTGCGGCATCGAGCTCCATGATGCCATGCCTGTAGTCGGCGACCAGGATGCGTCCGTCGGCTGCGATCTTCAGCCCGTTCGGCCAGCCCTCATATTCGATCACGAGCGACCATTCGCCGTCGGGCGCAATCCGGAAGATGCGGCCGAACGGAATGTCGACGATATAGAGATTACCGTCCTTGTCGAATGACGGCCCCTCGATGAAGCTCTCGGTCGGTATGTTCGGCCGGTTGGCGTCGGCCCAATCGGTTCGCACGCCCTTGCGGCGAAACTTGTCGGGCATGGCGGTGAACAGCCTGGTCTCGATCAGGCGCGGCGGCGTTTCCAGGTACATCATGGTTGTTGTGGATGTTGAAAGGAGCGCGGCACCATACGGCACATTAGCCGGCGCGTCGATTGGGGTGGTCCACATTGCAATGGTGCGGGCGCTGCGTAGGGTGGGTTAGCCCCGGGGGCTGCGCGAAGCGCAGTCCCTTGGCGTAACCCACCTCTTTCGCTTCCGCATTGACGAAGAGTGGTGGGTTACGCTGCGCTAACCCACCCTACGAGACCTATCCCGCCGCGCTCGCGACCTCCGCCTGCTGTGCAGGCACTTCCGTCATCGCAATCAAGCGTTTCAGCTCGGGAATGCAGGAGCCGCAATTGGTGCCGGCCTTGAGCTTGGCGCCGATGTCGGCGGTCGTGCGCGCGCCGCCAGCGATGCTGTCGCAGATGGTGCCGCGGCCGACGCCGAAGCAGGCGCAGACGATCGGGCCGGTCGAGGCCGCGCCTTCACAGGATTTGCCCGACAGCAGCATGCGGCGCTGTTCGTCCGTGACCTGATCGGCCACGAACAGGCTCTTCACCACCTCCCAGTCGCCGGCATCATGCGCGGGGCCGACGAACAGGCAGGTCTCGATGCGATCGCCTACGAACGAAGCTGCGCGAAAAACCCCGCCGCCGAAATCGCGATATTCGGCAACGTCCTCGCCGGCGACGCTCTCGAGCCAGGCGGGCCAGCGGGCGAGATCGGCATTGTCGGCGAAGAGATAGCCGAAGCCGCCGCTGACGGTCACGCGCGTCCACAACAGGTTCTGCGGCAGATCGAGCGGCTTGCGCGACAATGCAAAGCCGCGGAAGACGAATTCGTAAGGCGCGATCGCGGCCGGCGTCGCCTTGGCTTCCGGCTGTCCCGAGAACGGATCGGTGAACGGTGCTACCATCGCCCCGACGCGGCCGTGCGAGGCGTTCATCGCGCTCCAGTGGATCGGCACGAACAGCGTGCCGCGCTGCTGCCGCTCGCTGACGACGACTTTCAGGATGCACTGGCCGTAATCGGTGGTGATGCGGGCATAGCCGTCATGGACGATGCCGTATTTGCCGGCGTCGTCGGGATGGATCTCGACGAAAGGCTCGGGCAGATGCGCGCCCAGGCGCTGGCTCAGGCCGGTGCGCGTCATGGTGTGCCACTGGTCGCGGATGCGCCCGGTGTTCAGCCTTAAGGGGCGCGACGGACCGGTCTCGCCGCGCAGCGCCGGCACCTCCGGCGCAACGAAGCGGCCCTTGCCGTCATTGGTGAAGAAGCCGCCAGCAGCGAAGAAGCGCTCGCCGGGCGTCCCGCCCTCGCGCACCGGCCATTGCACCGGCTTCAAACCATCGAAGGCATCGTCCGACAGCGAGGTCAGCGCGCCGATGTCGAAATCGCGGCTGCCATTGTTCTCGAACGCCGAGAGCGCGGCATGCTCGCGGAAGATATCGGCGGCCGATTTGTAATTGAAGCTGTCGCCGAAGCCGAGGCGCTTTGCGGTCTCGCTCAGGATCCACCAGTCAGGACGCGCTTCGCCCGGCGCCGGCAGGAACGCGCGCTGGCGCGAGATGCGCCGCTCCGAATTGGTCACCGTGCCCGACTTCTCGCCCCAGGCCAGCGCCGGCAGCAGCACGTGCGGGCCGGCCGCGACGGTGTCGTTGGCGAGTACGTTCTCGGACACCACGAACAGCTCGAGCTTCTTCAGGGCATCGCGCACCATGTCTGCATCGGGCAGCGACACCGCGGGGTTGGTGCCCATCACCCAGAGCGCCTTGACCTCGCCGCGGTTGATCGCCTCGAACAGCTGCACCGCTTTCAGCCCCTCATGGGTGGCGATGCGCGGCGCCTTCCAGAACCGTCTGACGCGGTCGATGTCGGGCGGCGTGAAGCCCATATGGGCGGCGAGCATGTTGGCGAGGCCGCCGACCTCGCGGCCGCCCATCGCGTTGGGCTGGCCGGTCAGCGAGAACGGCGAGGCGCCCGGCTTGCCGATGCGCCCCGTGGCGAGATGGCAGTTCAGGATGGCGTTGACCTTGTCGGTGCCCTGCGCCGACTGGTTGACCCCTTGCGAATAGAGCGTGACGACCTTCTCGGTGTCGCGGAACATCCTGAAGAAGGCGGCGACGTCCTGCTCGGAGAGGCCCGTGGCGAGCGCGGTCGCAGTGACGCTGCCGGCGATGCTGCGCGCGCGCGCCAGCGCTTCGTCGAAGCCAGACGTGTTCTGCGCGATGTAATCCTGGTCCAGCACGCTATTGTCGGCGAGATGCACGAACAGGCCGGAGAACAGCGCGGTGTCGGTGCCGGGCTTGAGGCCGAGGAACAGGTCGACATCGCTGGCGGTATCGGTGCGGCGCGGATCGATCACGATCATGCGGGCGCCGCGCTCCTGCCTGTTCTTCAGCATGCGCTGGAACAGCACCGGATGACACCAGGCCGCGTTCGAGCCGACGAAGACGAGCAGATCGGCCTGGTCGAGATCCTCATAGCAGCCAGGCACCGTGTCGGCGCCGAAAGCGCGGCGATGGCCTGCAACCGAGGACGACATGCAGAGCCGGGAATTGGTGTCGACATTGGCGGTGCCGACAAACCCCTTCATCAGCTTGTTGGCGACGTAATAGTCTTCGGTGAGGAGCTGGCCGGAGAGATAGAACGCGACCGCGTCGGCACCATCGCGCGCCACGATGTGCTGCATGCGGTGGGCGACGTGGTCCAGCGCATCGCTCCAGGCAACGCGCTCCAGCACGCCCTTGCAGCGGATCATGGGATAGAGCAGCCGCCCTTCCAGGCCGACGGTCTCGCCCAGCGCCGAGCCCTTCGAGCACAGCCGGCCGAAATTGGCGGGATGATCGGGGTCGCTCGCGATTGCTGCACCACCCTTGCCGTCGGGCGTTGCGAGCACGCCGCAGCCGACGCCGCAATAGGGACAGGTGGTCTTGGTGGTGCGGAGATTTGGATCGATCGCCGTCATATCACGCCGCTTTCGAAGGCTGCGCCAGCGCGCGGCCGAACATCATGTCGGTGCGGATCGAAGCGACCTTGTCGCGATTGCGGATCAGCTCGAGGTACCAGAGCGCATCGATCGTATCGCCGATCAGCACCGCCCCGGTGAGCCGACCGTCGGCGATGACGAGCTTCTTGTAAGTGCCGCGCCTGCGATCCGACAGCACGAGGCTCTCGCTGCCCTCCCCGCCCATGAAGTCGCCAGCGGAGAACACGCTGACGCCGGAGACCTTCAGATTGGTCGAGACCACGCTGCCCTGATAGGCGGCGGGCCGGCCGGCCAGATGCCGCGCCAGCACGCGCGCCTGCTCGTAGGCGGGCTCGACCAAGCCATAGCAGGTGCCGCGATGCTCGGCGCATTCGCCAAGCGCAAAGATGTCGGACGCGGAGGTCTGCATCACGTCGTTGACGACGACGCCGCGGTTGACCGCGATCCCCGCCTCCTGCGCCAGCGCGACGTTCGGCTTGATGCCGGCGGCGAAGATCACCGCATCGGCCTCGATGCGGCTGCCATCGGCGAGTTCGACGGCCTGGACGTGGCCCTTGCCGTGGATGCGGGCCGTCGCGGCATTGAGCATGACGCGGATACCCTTGCGCTCGACCAGCGTCTTGAGCAGGTCGGCCGCGGGCGCGTCGAGCTGACGCTCCATCAGCCGATCCATCAGATGCAGCAGCGTCACGGGCGCGCCGGCCTTGGCGAGACCGTAGGCCGCTTCCAGCCCGAGCAGGCCGCCGCCGACCACGACGACGCGCTTCCTAGCCGCGGCCAGTGTCAGCAGCAGGTCGACGTCGCGGGTGTCGCGAAACGTGTGCACGCCGGCAAGATCGGCGCCTGGCACGTTGAGCCGCAGCGGCGTCGATCCGGTGGCGAGCACGAGCTTGGAATATTCCATGCTCTCCTCGCCCGCGATCTTGAGCTCACGACGGCCGACATCGATCTCGCTGACGCGATAGCCGTAGCGCACCGTGACGCCGCGGTCTCGCCACCAACCGGCCGGCCGCAGCTCGATCTCGTGCGAGCCGGTCTCGCCCGCCAGCACGGAGGAGAGGAGCACGCGATTGTAAGCGAGCCGCGGCTCTTCGCCGATCACGGCGACCGCATAGCGGCCGAGCGCGGTCTTGGCGAGCTCGTCGACCAGACGCGCGGCCGCCATACCGTTGCCGACGATGACCAGCGGTTCACTCACAACGCATCTCCTATTCGGCGGCCTGCGCTTGCGCGCCGTAGGCCTCGGACATCATGTAGCCGGACAGCACGCCATAGGCGTCGGTCCAGGCTGCGGCGAGTTCGGGCGTCCAGGCTTCGCCAAGGCCCTTCTCGAGGGTCCACAGCAAGGTCGCGCCGACCACGGGGTAGTGCTCGGCCTTGGCGCCATAGTCGACGTGACGCTTGGCGAGCGCGGAGGCCGCGGGAAGAATCGATTCCAGGTTCGACAGGCCGCCGACCACGGCGGCGAGCATGCCCATCAGCTTCTTGCGCTGCTCGGTCATGTCCTCGGGAAACATCGCGCGCACGGACGGCGCCACCTCAAACAGGCGGTCGTAGAACAGCACCGCGGCGGCTTCCGAAATCGGGGCGACCTTGGCGAAGCTCTGCTGAATGAGAGTAATCTGCTCGGGCGTCATAATGTTCTCCTGTCTGTTTCGGTCTGCCTTCGTCCGCGCCATTGCGGACAAAGTTCATGGATCAAACGTCATCAGAGAGACTTCTCCCCGCGTACGGGGAGAAGCGACATTCGTGCCAGTTTGTCGTGCTCACACACGCGCCTCGGCGAGGCTTGGCGCGCCTTCGCCCTGCGGGCTGCGACGCAGGTAGAACCACCAGGTCAGAGCGAGGCAGGAGGCGTAGAAGGCGAGATAGACCACGAGCGCGAGCTGCGGCCCGCCGGTCATGGCGATCGACTTGCCGAAGCCGCTCGGGATCAGATAGCCGCCGACGGCACCGACCGCGCCGATGAAGCCGACCGCCGCGCCGCTCTCGATGCTCGCGGTCTTCAGGGCAGCGCTGCGTGCCGCATCGCCCTTGCCGCGCACCTTGAACAGGTTCTCCTCGCGGAAGATCGAGGGGATCATGCGGTAGGTCGAGCCGTTGCCGATGCCCGTCGTCACGAACAGGATCAGGAACATCGACAGGAAGCCGATGAAATCCTTGTGTCCCACGAAGTAGAGCGCGCCGACCGTGGCGCCCGCCATCACAATGAAGTTCCAGAAGGTGATGATGGAGCCGCCGACCCGGTCTGCGAGCCAGCCGCCGAGCGGACGCGACAGCGAGCCGACCAGCGGGCCGAGGAAGGCGATCGAGATCGTCACGGTGGGGAATTGCGTCTTCAGCAGCAGCGGAAACGCCGCCGAATAGCCGATGAAGGACCCGAACGTGCCGATATAGAGATACGCCATGATCCAGGTGTGCTTGCGCTTGACGATCGCGAGCTGGTTCTTCACCGACGATTTCGCCGTGGTGAGATTGTTCATGAAGAACACCGCGCCGAACACCGCGATTGCGATCGGCAGCACCCACATCAGGCCGGCATTCTGCAGGAAGATGCCGTCGACGGGCGTCGCCTGATATAGGTTGAAGACGGCGAGCGTCATCAGGATCGGGGTCAGGAGCTGCACGCTGGAGACACCGATATTGCCGCCGGCCGCGTTGAGGCCGAGCGCCCATCCCTTCATCCGGTCGGGAAAGAAGAAGGAGATGTTGGTCATGCTGGAGGCGAAATTGCCGCCGCCGAGACCCGCGGTCGAGGCGACCAGCAGCATGAGCCAGAACGGCGTGTCGGGCTGGCTGACGAAATAGGCGAGCGACAAGGTCGGGATGAACAGGATCGCCGCGCTGATGATGGTCCAGTTGCGGCCGCCGAACGTCGTCACCGCGAAAGTATAGGGAAAGCGCATGAAGGCGCCGATCAGGCCCGGCACGGCGACGAGCTGGAACAGCTGGTCGGTGGTGTAGTGGAAGCCGGCCTGCGGCAGCTTGGTGGTGACGATGCTCCAGATCAGCCAGACCGAGAAGCCGATATGTTCGGCGACGATGGACCAGATCAGATTGCGCCGCGCGATCGACTTGCCGGTATTGTTCCAGAACGCCTCATCCTCGGGGCGCCAGTCTGAAATCCAGCTGGAGTTCAGGGTCGGATTCTTCGTCATTGCGTATCCCTTCCAGGCTCACCGCTGCGTCGTTGCAGGCTCTGCCTCCGGTCACGGAGGCGCGCTCCGAGGCTTCACCCCGGTGGCGAGATCACGATGCTGATTGATGATGTTGAGGGACGTCGTCGTTGGCGTCGCGCAAAGACGTTTCAATTTCCGTGCCAGTTGCGCGCATACGGGAAACACAGGGATTTCAGGATGTTATTCGTATTGCCCGAATTGTTTGCAGGGCTTTTCCGCACGCAAAATTTGCGTTTCGCTCAATCCCTGTGCGACGCACAAGGATTGAGCTTGATGTCGATTAATTGGGCGCGGGCAGATCTCGCGTGAACGCGTGACTTACGCGGCTTCGACGAAGCGATGACGCTCGTAGAGGAATTCGAGCACGCGCTGACGACACTTCAGATATGTGGCGTTGGTCGCGAGGTCGAGCCGCTTGCGCGGCCGCGCCAGCGGCACTTCCAGCACCTCGCCGATGCGCGCGCTCGGTCCGTTGGTCATCATCACGATGCGGTCGGACAACAGCACGGCCTCATCGACGTCGTGGGTGATCATCAGGATGGTATTGCCGAGCTTCTGATGCAGCGCCATCACCGAGTCCTGCAAGTGGGCGCGGGTCAGCGCGTCGAGCGCGCCGAACGGCTCGTCGAGCAGCAGCACCTTCGGCTCCATGGCCAGCGCCCGCGCGATGCCGACGCGCTGCTTCATGCCGCCAGAGATCTCCGATGGACGCTTGTCCCTGGCATGGGCCATCTGCACGAGGTTGAGATTGTGCATCACCCAGGCGTCGCGCTCGGCACGGGACTTGGTCTTGGCGAAGACCTTGTCGACGCCGAGCCTGACGTTTTCATAGACGGTCAGCCACGGCAGCAGGCTGTGGTTCTGGAACACCACGGCGCGATCCGGCCCCGGCGAGTTCACCTCGCGGTTTTCCAGCAGCACGCCCCCCATCGTGGCGCCGGTCAGCCCTGCGATGATGTTGAGCAGGGTCGACTTGCCGCAGCCGGAATGGCCGATGATCGAGACGTATTCGCCTTTCTCGATCGTCAGATTGATGTCCTTGAGCACCTCCGTGGTGGCGGTGCCGCGGGTGAAGACCTTGTCGATGTGGTCGAGTTTCAGGTAGGCGGTCATGTCCCCTCTCCTCAGTTCTGCGCGGTGCCGCGGGTGACGACCTTGCCGAGCCCCGCGATCAGGCGGTCAAGCACGAAGCCGATGATGCCGACATAGAACAGCGCCAGGATGATCTCGCTGATATGCGAGGAGTTCCAGGCGTCCCAGATGAAGAAGCCGATGCCGACGCCGCCGATCAGCATTTCGGCGGCGACGATCGCGAGCCACGACAGGCCGATGCCGATGCGCAGGCCCGTGAAGATGTAGGGCGCCGCCGCCGGGATCATGATCTTGGCGAAGAATTCCAGCGGATTGAGCTGCACCACCGCGGCGACGTTGCGATAGTCCTGCGGGATGTTGCGGATGCCGACCGCGGTGTTGATGATGATCGGCCAGATCGAGGTGATGAAGATGACGAAGATCGCGCTAGGCTGGCCGTCGCGGAAGGCCGCGAGCGAGAGCGGCAGCCAAGCCAGCGGCGGAATCGTGCGCAGCACCTGGAACAGCGGATCGAGCCCGCGCATCGCCCAGACCGACTGCCCGACCAGCACGCCGAGCGCGATGCCGGCGATGGCCGAGAGCGAATAGCCGAAGGCGACGCGCTGGAGACTGGCGGACAGATGCCAGAACAGGCCCTTGTCGATGCCGCCACGGTCGAAGAACGGATCGAAGATCAGCTCCTTCGTATCCGCAAACACTTTTGAGGGCGGCGGCAGCGCCGAGCCGGCTCTGCGGCAGACCAGCTCCCACACCAGCGTCAGCAGAGCGATCACGACCAGCGGCGGGATCACGCGCACGGCGGTCTCGCGTGCCATGCGTGCGTAAGCCTCAGTACGCGGGGGACGCTTCGGCGTCAGCGTGACGACCGGCGCAATCGTTGCAGCAGGCGTTGCGGTCTCAACCTCGATCTTCGTGGCAGTCATGTTCATCGCTATCTCTCTCCGGCGTGGCAGGGACGATGCGGCCGCCCCTAAAGGCGGCCGCAGGGCTCCATCAGACTTCGACGCGCTTGATCGCGAGCGACTTCAGATAGGCGGCCGGATTTTCGGGGTCGAACACCTTGCCGTCGAAGAAGGTCTCCTTTCCGCGCGAGGTGGTGGCCGGAATGTCGGCGGCGGCGACGCCGAGGGTCTTGGCCGCATCGCGCCACATGTCCTCGCGGTTGACCTTGGCAATCAGCGCCTTGGTATCGAAGTTCGGCTCATACTTGCCCCAGCGGATGTCCTCGGTGAGGAACCAGAGATCGTGGCTCTGGAACGGATAGGAGGCATGATCGCGCCAGTACTTCATGACGTGCGGCGAGTTCTCGACCACCTTGCCGGGGATGCCATAGTCGAACTTGCCGGCGGTGCGATCGTAGACGTCCTCGACCGGGCAGTTGATCCACTGCCGCTTGGCCATGATGGCGGCCAGCTCCTGCTTGTTTTCCGCCTTGTCGGCCCATTGCTGGGCTTCCAGCACGGCCATCAGGATCGCCTTGCTGGCCTTCGGGTATTTGTCGACGAAGGCCGCGCGCATGCCGAAGGACTTCTCCGGATGCTTATTCCAGATCTCGCCGGTGTTGACGGCGGTGTAGCCGATGCCCTGGTGGATGAGCTGGAGATTCCAGGGCTCGCCGACGCAGAAGCAGTCCATGGTGCCGACCTTCATATTCGCCACCATCTGCGGCGGCGGCACCACGATGGTCTCGATGTCCTTGTCGGGATCGATGCCGCCGGCGGCGAGCCAGTAGCGGATCCACAGATCGTGGGTACCGCCGGGGAAGGTCATCGCAGCCTTCACGGCCTTGCCGGACGCCTTCTTCTTCTCAAGCGCCGCCTTGAACGGCGCCGCATCGGTGCCGAGCTTGAGGTCGGCATATTCCTTGGCGACCGAGATGCACTGCGCATCGAGATTGAGCCGCGCCAGGATGTACATCGGCGTCGGCTGGTTGTTCTGCGTCACCTTGCCGGCCGAGATCAGGTACGGCATCGGGGTGAGGATGTGCGCGCCGTCAATGCCGTTGCCTTCGGAGCCGAGCACGAGGTTGTCGCGCGTGGTGCCCCAGGACGCCTGCTTCTGCACGTCGGTGTCAGGCACGCCGTGCTTGGCGAACAGGCCCTTGTCCTTGGCGACGAACAGCGGGCCGGCATCGGAGAGCGCAATGAAACCGAGCTTGGCTCCCTTGACCTCGGGGCCTGCGTCCTGCGCGAAGGCGCCGGCGGGGAAATTCAGCTTGGCGGCGGCGAGCAGTGCGGCGGTCGAGCCGGTGGCTTTCAACAATTGACGGCGGCTGAGGCCAGTCTCGGAGGGCCGGCGAATGCGCTTGGTCATAGGTCGTGTCGTCCTTTTGCGTCGTTGCGGAATGATTGCGTCAGTGCGCACGAGCAGCCCGTCCGTCCGTGACGCCAGAAAAAGGCGCATGCGAACGCGCGACGGGGAGACCCCGTTCGGGTGCGTCAGCAATTCGGATGAGAAGTCTCGCGGGACGGCTTCAATGGCGTCGACCTGGAACTATTCAAGCTTCATGCCAAGCCTGCCACCGCCAAAAATGATGGATAATCAGATGCTTGGTAATTCCGCGCCTGACTAACACAGCCCTGTTCCGCACGCGAAATTTGCGGTCTGCTCAATCCTTGTGCGCCGCACAAACGTTGTGCAGTCGCTCAAGCAAGAGGCGGCGCAGTTCTGCCAATCGTCCCCCTGCAGCTGACATCTAGCTGAATTTGCTAGCTTTTTCGATCGACGCGCCACGGCACACAAATTGCTTCTAAGGTTGCGTCAACGACGACTGCGGCTTGGCCGCATTGATGCAGCCTCTGGCGGCTGCATCCCGGAAGCTCACCTGCTTCGCGGTCTCCGGCTTCAGAGTCCTCGTGACGCGATTCCCAAGGCTTCCAAACTTTCCATAGCCCTCGTGCGCGGCAGGCTGCCCGCACGGCCGATGACGTTCAGCCGCGCCCTCGTCGGGGGCGTGTCGATCTCACTTACGAAGCAAAGGAACCATTGATGTCGTATCTCGCGCCTTCGGAATTCGTCACCAAGATGGTGGATGCGGGCGAGTCCAAGATCTTCATGTCCACCCGGGATACCATTATCCGCGCCTACATGGCCGGCGCGATCCTGGCCCTCGCAGCCTGGTTTGCCGTCACGATCACCGTGAACACCGGCCAACCGCTGGTCGGCGCGCTCCTGTTCCCGGTCGGCTTCGTCATGCTCTATCTCCTGGGCTTCGACCTCCTGACCGGCGTGTTCGTGCTCTCGCCGCTCGCGCTGATCGACAAGCGCCCGGGCGTTACGCTCAACGGCGTGCTGCGCAATTGGGGTCTCGTCTTCGTCGGCAATTTCGCCGGCGCCTTCACCGTCGCCTTCATGATGGCCTTCGTCACGACCTTCGGCTTCACGCAGGCGCCCGACAAGGTCGGCGCCGCCATCGGCAATATTGGCGAGGGCCGAACCCTTGGCTATGCCGCGCACGGTGCGGCCGGCATGGCGACGCTGTTCCTGCGCGGCATGCTCTGCAACTGGATGGTCTCGACCGGCGTCGTCGGCGCCATGATCTCGACTTCCGTCCCCGGCAAGGTCATCGCGATGTGGATGCCGATCCTGGTGTTCTTCTACATGGTGTTCGAGCATTCCGTCGTGAACATGTTCCTGTTCCCGTCGGGCCTGCTGCTCGGCGCGAAGTTCTCGATCATGGATTATCTGATCTGGAACGAGATCCCGACCGTGCTCGGCAACCTCGTCGGCGGCCTCGCCTTCACCGGCATGACCCTCTATGCCACCCACGTCATGACCCTGCCGAAGCGACAGGCGGAGAAGCCCGCGAAGCCCCGCGTCGCGGCCTGATCGAATAGGTATCGACAGGGGAGCCTCGCCCAAGCACGGTGAGGCTCCCTTCTCCCGGTGATGACGATGCCCCGCGGACTCCAGATCTCGGTCGGCCAGCATTCCGACAAGGGTCGCAAGCCCATCAACCAGGACTTTCACGGCGTCCTGATTCCGGAAGAGCCGCTGCTCAGCCTGAAGGGCATCGCGGCCGTTCTCGCCGACGGAATTTCCTCGAGCACGGTAAGCCAGATCGCCAGCGAGTCGGCGGTCAAGAGCTTCCTGATGGACTATTACTGCACGTCGGAATCGTGGACGGTGAAGACCTCCGCCCGCCGCGTGCTGGAGGCGACCAATTCCTGGCTGCATGCGCAGACGCGCAAGAGCCAATATGCCTATGACCGCGACAAGGGCTATGTCTGCACGCTCAGCGCCATGGTCATCAAGGCAACCACCGCGCACATCTTCCATGTCGGCGATTGCCGCGTCTATCGCGTCGCCGGCAAGGCGCTGGAGCAACTGACCGACGATCACCGCATCATCGTCTCGTCCGAGCAGACCTATCTCGGCCGCGCGCTCGGCATCAATCCGCAGCTCGAGATCGACTATCAGGCGATCGAAATCGAGGCCGGCGACACCTTCCTGCTGGCGACCGATGGCGCCTATGAATTCGTCGACGCCCGTTTCATCACGAGCGCGCTAAGCGAGCACGCAGCCGAGCTGGACGGGGCGGCGAAGGCGATCGTGGAGGAAGCCTATCGGCGCGGCAGCGACGACAACATCACCGTGCAGATCCTGCGGATCGATGCGGTGCCGCAGCGCGATCCGGCCGGCATCTTCAATCAGAGCTCGGAATTGCCGCTGCCGACGCTGCCGGAGCCGCGGGCGATCTTCGACGGCTACCGGATCGTCCGCGAGATCCACGGCAGCAGCCGCAGCCATATCTACCTCGCCGTCGACACCGAGACCGAGCAGCCGGTCGCGCTCAAGCTGCCGTCGGTCGACCTACGCGACAACGCCGCCTATCTCAAGCGCTTCTTGATGGAAGAATGGATCGCACGCCGGATCGACAGCCCGCATGTGCTCAAGCCGCTGTCGCAGTCGCGGCGACGCGGCTATCTCTACGTCGCGACCGAGTTCGTCGAGGGGCAGACCTTGAAGCAGTGGATGACCGACAATCCGCGGCCCGATCTCGAAACCGTGCGCGGCCTCATCGAGCAGATCGCCGCAGGCCTGCGCGCCTTCCATCGCATGGAGATGCTGCATCAAGACCTCAGGCCCGACAACATCCTGATCGACAAGACCGGCACCGCCAAGATCATCGACTTCGGATCGGTCAGGGTCGCCGGCGTGGCCGAGGCGGCGCCGCCAGGGGAGGCCGACGAAATCCTGGGCACCGTCCAGTACACGGCGCCGGAATATTTCCTGGGGCAAGGCGGCTCGCCGCGCTCCGACATGTTTTCGCTGGCCGTGATCTGCTACCAGATGCTGACGGGAAAGCTGCCCTACGGCACCCAAATCGCCAAAATCCGGCGCAAGGCGGATGTGCGAAAGCTTAAATATCGCGCCGCCGACGATGACCGCAACGTTCCTGCCTGGGTCGACGGCGCGCTCCGGCGCGCGCTCCATCCCGATCCCTACAAGCGGCACGAGGATCTCTCGGAATTCATCTTCGAGCTTCGCACGCCCAACCCGGCCTATCTCGACACGCGCATCACACCGCTCCTGGAGCGCAGCCCGCTGATGTTCTGGAAGCTGACAACGGCGGCGCTCGCCTGCGCCGTCGTCGTGCTGCTGGCCTTGCTGCATGCGCGCTGATCGAGATTGCCGCTCGCCACATGATTAATAGCGAGCGGCGCAGCCAGCCCGCCTGCGCTTCTGCTCTGGCAAGCCTCAAACGGGGGCCGCGATCTCGGCGACGAAGTCGCGATAGGAGCGCAAGGGACGGCCCAGCATGCCGGTCAGACGCTCGACGTCGCCGGGCTCAGGGATCATTCCCTCGGTGAGGAAACGCTCGCCCATCACCCGCATGTCGAAAGCCATCCAGGGCGGCATGAACTGCCTGAGGTTCTTCTCGAACCCCGCGGTGTCGTCTCCGCCGTAGGCGATCGCGCGGCCGAGCACCTCCGACCAGATCGCGGCGGCCTTCGCGCCAGTGAGTGTCTCAGGGCCAACAAGATTGATGCGTTCGAGCGGAAGCGGCGCTGCGGATGTCTCGCGGCGGATCAGTTCGATCGCAGCAATCTCGCCGATGTCGCGCGCGTCGATCATCGCAAGGCCCTTGCTGCCGATCGGCATCGGGTAGACGCCATATCCGGTCACGGCATCCTTGATCATGAGTTCGTTGTTCATGAAATAGGCGGGCCGCAGGATGGTCGCCTTGAAGCCCATCTGCTCGATCATGCGCTCGACCCCGAACTTGCCGGCGAAGTGCGGCACATTCACGTAGAGGTCGCTGTGAATGACCGACAGATAGACGAACCGCTCGATGCCGGCTTCGCGGGCAAGGTTGAGCGCAGTCAGCGCCTGAGTGAATTCGTCCGGCACCACGGCGTTGAGCAGGAACAACGTCGAGACGCCCGAAAACGCAGTGCGCACGGAATCGACGTCCAGCAAGTCGCCCTGGGCGACGGCAACACCTGCCGGAAGGTTGGCCTTCTCGGGATTTCGGACGAGTGCGCGCACATCGGCGCCGCGCTTGACGAGTTGCTCGACGACGTTGCGGCCGATGGTGCCGGTGGCGCCGGTAACGAGGATGGTCATGGGATCACTCCGGTTGGGTTTTGGAAGACACCCGGAAACTAATGATCCACACGCGAGCCGATAGACGCTATATTTGGACAGACCGTCTCACTGGTGGAACAGATGGATTTGCTTGCGCTTGCCGATTTCAATCTCGTCGCCCGTCACGGAGGGTTCGGAAAGGCCGCGCGGGCAGCGGGACGTCCGAAAGCGACCTTGTCTCGACGTGTGTCCGAACTGGAGAGCAGTCTTGATCTGCGTCTGTTTGAGCGCGGCGGGCGCACGCTCAAGCTCACCCAGGAAGGGCGCGCGCTCTATGAACGGACGGGCGCACTTCTCACCGAGCTCGACGAAACCGCGGCCGCGATCGCCTCGGGCGGAGACAAGCCAAAGGGCAGGCTGCGGATCAGCGCACCCCTGCTCTTCTCGCAAACCGCGATGGGCCGTCTCGCGGCCGGCTTCGCCCTTCGACATCCGCAAGTCCGGCTCGAAGTTACGACCGATGACCGCTACGTCGACATGATCGAGGAAGGCTTTGATCTCGTGATCCGGGTCAATCCCGATCCGGATGAAAGCCTGGTCGGCCGCATCTTCTTGCGCGACCGAATGCTGGTCGTCGCCAGCCCCGCTCTGAAGCACCCGAGAGGAAACCTCGCCGTTCCGGCCATCGTGCGCGGCGATGACAAAGCTGCGGTTTGGGACATCAGACGGCCAAGCGGCCCATCGCACATCGCGATCGATCCCGTGCTTCGACTGTCATCCCTGATGATGGTTCGCGATGCCGTGAGAGCCGGTATCGGTGCCGCAAGGCTGCCGCTGTCGCTCGTCAGCCACGATCTTGCCGCCGGCACGCTCGTTCGATGGGGCGACGTCGAGGGAGCCGACATCGCCCTATGGACGCTCTATCCCTCGCGGCGATTGCTCAGTGCGCGCGTCTCCGCTTTCCTCGATTATCTGAGAGACGCCTTTCCAAAGGGAACGCCCGACGAGTTGGCAGCCTATATCGGGGGATGACTGAGATTTCGCATCCTCACGCCGGCTCGGTCGCCTTCATCCCGAGCGGCTTCGGCGCCATGCCGCCGCCCGGCTTGAGGTGGAATTCGTAAGTCATCAAATGCCACCGCCCGTTCGCCGTGGTGCCGTCGGGCATCTCAAGGTCGTTGCGCGGCTCGACCTTGGCGACGAGGTCGTCCTTCACGCCGAACACCACGTCGGAGTCGAGATATTTGTCACCGTCCATGAAGACGTGCGTGATCAGCGGCTCATAGCCTCTGGCATTGACCAGGAAGTGCACATGCGCCGGGCGCATCGGGTGGCGGCCGGTCTGCACGATCATTTCGCCGACCGGACCATCGGTCGGGATCGGATAGCTGCACGGCAGGATGGTGCGGAAGAAGAAGCGGCCATCGTCATCGGTGATGAAGCGCGCCCGCGCCGAGGCGCCGACCTCATCGTAGTTCGGCTTCTGGGAATCGTAGAAGCCGTCGTCATCGGCGTGCCAGACGTCGACGGGAACGCCGGCGAGCGGCTTGCCCTCGAGGTCGGTGACGCGGCTCTGCACGAACATCCGCTCGCCGGTCTGGTTGTTCGGCGAGATGTCGGTGCCGTGCGCAGTCACCTTGTGCTCGCCGACATAGAACGGGCCGAGCACCGTGGTCTCCGTGGCACCGTCGCGATCCCTGTGATTGACGGCGTCGACGAGCATGGAGACGCCGAGCACGTCGGACAAGAGGATGAATTCCTGGCGGGTGTCGGTACATTTCTGCCCGGTCCGGGTCAGGAAATCGATGGCATATTCCCATTCCGCGAAGGTGAGACCGGTCTTGCTCACGTAATCGTGCAGCGAGCTCACCAATTCCTGCAGCAGAAATTTCGCGCGCGTGTCGGGCGTGTGGTCGAAGCTCCTGACGACGGCTTCGGTGAGTTCGGTCTCGGTGAACTGAGTCATGGTGCGTTTGCCCTCGCGTTCTTCTCGTTGGCCCCGGCGGGCTCCTTGCGTTCCGAGCCCGAGTCTACACCAGCCGGGCCGGCCTCGTTAAGCGCAACCGGCTTGGAATGCGGCCGTCATTTCGGTATCAACTTTCCGACAAAACGCCCCGGAGGAACTGATGCTCGCCCCCACCCCCGCTTCGCCCGAATCCGTCGGCATGTCCAAGGCCGCGCTCGACCGCGTCGATGCGCATCTCAAGCGCCGGTACATCGATGCCGGGCGTTTCCCGGGCACGCATCTCCTGGTCTACCGCCGCGGCAAGGTCGCGCACAGCTCGGTGCAGGGCTTTGCCGATGTCGAGCGCAAGGTGCCGGTGAAGGACGATACGATCTATCGCATCTATTCCATGACCAAGCCGCTCACCAGCGTCGCCTTCATGATGCTGGTCGAGGAAGGCCTCGTCGCCATCGACGAGCCCGTCGCGAAATATATTCCGGAGTGGAAGGACCTCGGCGTGTTCGTCGCCGGCACCTACCCGGCCTTCCTGACCCGGCCGCCGTCGCGGCCGATGCTGATCGTCGACCTCTTGCGCCACACCTCCGGCCTAACCTATGGCTTCCAGCAACGCTCCAACGTCGATGCCGCCTACCGCAGTGAAAAGATCGGCGAGGTCGAAAAATCAGGCACACTCCAGACCATGGTCGAGGGCCTGGCCAAGATCCCGCTGGAGTTTTCGCCGGGCGAGTCCTGGAATTACTCCGTTGCGACCGACGTGATCGGCTATCTCATTGGCAAGATCTCCGGCATGCCGTTCGAGCAGTTCCTGAAACAGCGCATCCTCGATCCACTTGGCATGACCGACACCGACTTCCACGTCCCGGCTTCGAAGGCGCATCGCTTCGCCGCCTGCTATTCCGCCGATCCCGGCGGCGGCATGACCTTCCATGCGGGCCAGCGCCGCGAGGGGCTGACGCTCCAGGACGACCCGGCAACGAGCTCGTTCCTGTCGCCGCCCTCGTTCATCTCCGGCGGCGGCGGGCTGTGCTCGACCGTTGCCGACTATCTGACCTTCTGCCGTGCGCTGCTCAATGGCGGCGAGCTCGGCGGCGTCAGGCTGATCGGGCCGAAGACGCTGGCGCTGATGACGACCAACCACATTCCGGGCGGCCGTGCGCTGCCGGACGTCTCGCGCTCGCTGTTCTCGGAAGCGACCTATAACGGCATCGGCTTCGGTCTCGGCTTCGCCGTGACCATGCGCCCGGCCGAGACATTGATCGCCGGCAGCCCCGGCGAATACAATTGGGGCGGCGCCGCCACGACCTCGTTCTGGATCGATCCGGCCGAGGACCTGATCGCGATCTTCATGACGCAAGTGCTGCCGTCGAGCGCCTATCCGATCCGCCGCGAGCTGCGCAGCATGGTCTACGCCGCGATCACCGAAAGCAATCTGTAGTCCACCGCGACGACCCCGCGACGCCGGCCGCGGGATCACGCCATCGCCCCTCACTTGAGCATTTCCGGCACGATCAGGCGCGGCAGGAACAGCGACACGCTGGGCCAAATGATCACCGCCGCCAGCACGAGTAGCATCGGGATCAGCATGATGACCGTGTCCTTCAGGGCATAGCGCAGCCGCACGCCCGCGATCGAACAGGCGATCATCAGACAGAGGCCGTAGGGCGGCGTCACCAATCCGAAGGCCAGCGAGACGATGGAGATGATCGCGAACTGGACCGGATGCAGATCGACGGACCTGGCGAGCGGCTCCAGCACGGTGCCGACGATGATGATCGCGGGGATGGCGTCGAGAAAGCAGCCCACCACCAGAAAGCAGAAGGCGATGAAGAAGCCGGCCGCGACGGGACCCATGCCCCATGTCGAAACGTTCGCCAGCAGTTCTTGCGGGATCTTGTAATAGGCCAGCAGCCAGCCGAACGCACTGGCGGTGCCGACGCAGAACAGCGCCACGCCGGCGAGGCGCCCAGTGTCGAGCAAGGCTCTGTACAATTCACGGATTCCCGTCTCGCGGTAGAAGAACGCCGAGAGCACGACGGAATAGAGCACGGCAACGCAGGCGGACTCGGTCGCGGTGAACCAGCCGAGCAGAATGCCGCCGACGATGATGAACGGCGTTATTAACGCGGGTATCGACCGCCAGATGGCGCATCGCATGTCGACCCAGGTCGACTTCGGATAGGTCGGGTAGCCGCGGCGCACCGCATAGACGTGCACCGTCGCCATCTGCGCGCCCGCGATCAGCAGCCCGGGCACGATACCGGCCAGATACATCGCCGCTATCGAGGTCGAGATCAGACCGCCCCACACGATCATCAGGATCGAGGGCGGAATGACGACCGCAAGAACCGCGGAGGCCGCCGTGATGGCAATGGAAAACGAGAGATCGTAGCCCTCCTTGGTCTGCGCATCGATGAAGATCTTCGATTGGCTCGCCGCATCCGCAGTGGAGGAGCCGGAGATGCCGGCAAAGAACACCGACAGCACGACGTTGATCTGCGCCAGCGACCCCGGCCAGTGCCCGACCATCGAGCGCGACAGCGCCACCAGGCGATCCGTGATACCGCCGATACTCATCAGGTTCGCCGTCAACAGAAAGAACGGCACCGCGAGCAGGATGAACGAGTTGTACGCGTTGAAAGTCTCCTGCGCGAGCGTCATCAGCGACAGGCGCGGCTCGATCAGAAGGATCGGCACGCAGGCAAGGCCCAGCGCGAAGGCGACCGGCACGCGCACGATCAGCAGGCCGACGAAGACCCCGAACAGCACCATGGCGGCCTGTCCGGCAGAAAGTACAGTGCCGTTCATTGCTGTGCCCCGACCAGAACGCGCAGTTCATCGAGTATCTGTTCGCCCGCAAACACGATCCAGGTCACGCCGGCCACCGGCCAGGCAACGTGGATCAGCCAGAGCGGCAGATCGGCCAGCTCCGACGTCCTGTTCCAGGCGAAGCGTGTGAATTCGATGCCGGCCGACACGAACACGAGGGCCAGTGCCAGCACGCCGATCCGCGCGATGATCCGCACTGCGGCCTCCGACCGCCGCGACAAATCGGGCCACACGTCGACCTCGAAATGCTGAGCCTCGCGGATGCCGACCATGGCGCCGATCATGATCGTCCAGATGAACAGGAATCGCGCCATCTCCTCGGTCCAGATGTAGGAGGGAATGAACGGCGTGTAGCGCGAGACGATCTGCAATGTGACGGGGATGACCAGGATGCCGACGCAGGCGGCAAGCAGGAATTCCAACAATTTCGCATAGGCCGCGGTGACGCGACGCCACAGCGACGGTGTGGACGGGACGTGCATTTCGGACATTGGAGCTCCGTACGGCGCTCATCCGCCATGTCCGGGCAGGAAGCGGGGCCTGCCCGGAATGCTGTCGGCGGACAGGGCGGCCTCAGACGACGTTGATCTTCTCGAAAATGCCCTCCGCGCCGATCTCCTTGGCGTAGGTGGCCATCACGGGGTCGGCGAGCTTCTTCATGGCGTCCCGCTCCTCGAACGGAACGCGCTTGAGCTTGCCGGCCTTCTCCAGCGTGTCGAGCTTGACGACCTCCTCGCTCGACTCGAGCTGGCGGCCGTAATCGCCGGCCTCCTTGCCCGCTTTCATGATCGCGTCCTGCAGATCCTTCGGCAGGGTCTTCAGCGTCTTGACGGAAAAGCAGATCGGCCGGATCGACACGGCGTGCTGGGTCAGGTTGAGATGCGGCGCCACTTCATAGAACTTCATCGCCTCGACGCCGGCCGCTTCGTTCTCGCCGGCTGATATCACCCCGTTCTGGATCGCGTTGTAGACTTCGTTATAGGCGATCACCGTGGGGCTCATGCCAACGGCCGCAAAGGTCTTCGACCAGATCGGCGCGCCCTGCACGCGCACCTTGAGGCCCTTGAGGTCGGCGAGGTTCTTGAGCGGCTTGTTGGCGAAGATGTTGCGGATGCCGCCGCCGGCATAACCGATCAGAACCACGTCCGCCTTGGCCGCGACCTCGTCGGCGACTGGCGCCAGGATATTGGCTTCGACCACCTTGTTCATGTGCTCGATGCCCTTGAACACGAAGGGCGCATCGATGAACGGGGCGGCCTTGGCGAAGGTCGACATGTGAGCCGGCGAGACGATGCCGTAATCGACTGCCTTGCCTTGCGACATGTACTCGAAATACTGCTTCTCGAGGCCGAGCGAGGAGTTCCTGTGCAGGGTGAAGTTGACGGGCTTGCCGTAATATTTCTTCACCAGCTCCTCGAACCGCAGCAGGGCCCGATTGAAGGCATGGTCGTCATTGAACTGCACGGCACCGTTCAGTGTGATCGGGGCTTGCGCCCTCAGGATCGACGGCATGCCGATGGCAGCTGCCGCAGTGGTTGCACCGATCCCAGCGAGAAATGACCTTCGCTTCATCGTCTCCCCTCCCTTTGATGCTCCGGCCCTGTCGCCGGGCCGTGAGCGCAGCCGTTATGCGGCTTGCGAGAGGCAAGCGTATGAAAAACCTCGGCGGGACGGAAGTCATTTCGCGTGGGCTGGAGCTACCCCTTCGTCGCAGGACTGCACGTAAACGCCTGCTGCACTGCAACTCGCCGCTTCGGTATGCGGCGGAGGCGCGAGGTCTCCGGCGATCAGGAGCGCGCTGGACGGACGGCGAAAATTCGTGGCGCAGCACAATTCCTGCGCCTATGGTCTCTTCAAAATCATTGTCCGGTGCTGCCGCGCTGGAACCGGGACGCCTGCGTTCGCCAAAGCTTACCCTGCCCGTTCGGCTCGCCTCCTTGTCGCCGGAACGACGCTACCGCTGATCGTTTTCGCGGTGGGCCTTGCCTATTACAACTACCATCAGGATCGCAGCGAGGCTGCGCGCCGTTTGCTGGAAACGGTGCGTAGCATGCGCATGGTGCTCGATGCCGAGGTGCAGCGGATCACGGGGGCTTGCCCCTGCCGCGCGGCGTCGTCTGCACTGTGACCTGCACGCTGGAGGAGACGCTTTGATCCGCGGTCCACGCGCATATCGCAACGCAACACGGGGTGTGCTGCGACAATTGCGCTTGCGCTCATCCATTCATCCGATGTTAAACATCCGATGATTGCAGCTGCCGTGGCGTGGCAGCCAAATACAAACGAACCAGCCGCGACAGGCCGGACGGGAGAAACGTACGAGTGGCAAGAGCGCGCCCGAGCCCCGTCGACAAGCCGATCAAGCCCGGCCGCATTCGCGCCGTGCTGACGACGCTCGGCCGGGAGATCGCGCAGGATCTCATTCCGGTCGGGACAGCCCTGCCGCCGGAACCTGAGCTCGAAGCCCGCTTCGGAGTCGGGCGCGGCGTGGTGCGCGAAGCCATCAAGACGCTCGCCGCCAAAGGTCTGGTCAGCGTGCGGCCGCGCCACGGCACGCACGTGCTGCCGCGCCACGAATGGAGCCTGCTCGACCGCGACGTGCTAAGCTGGCTGGTCGGTCAGGACGAGCCGGATCGGGACCTTCTGCTGGCAATCCAGGAGGTGCGCTCGATCATCGAGCCCGCTGCCGCAGCGCTTGCGGCCGAGCGTGCAACAAGGAACGACCGCTGGCGGATCGACACGGCCCTGGCGGCGATGCAGACTGCAAAGGACCAGGCCAGCGCCCTCGCTGCCGACAAGGCTTTCCATCTCGCCATCCTGGACGCGACCCACAATCCGGTCCTCCAGGGCTTTCGCGGGGCGATCGATACCATTCTGGGTACCGTCTTCACCGTTGCCGTCGGCGGCCCCGGCGGCTGGTTCAAGGACAATCTGCCGAACCACGTCACGGCGGCGCGGGCCATCGAGAGCGGCAACCCGGAGAAGGCGCGCGCCGCGATGGAACGGCTGCTGGGCTACACCCGATCGAAGCTGTCGAACCGAAAGACCATTATCGCCGCGGCGGCTCGCAAAGCGGATGGATCGACCCTGCGCGCCGTCAGGAAGCCGAGCCTCAACCGCAAGAGAAAGCGCCATGCACCGTGACATGAGGGGCTCGGCCCGGATCCCCGCTCCGCGCGGATCGCGAGGAGGGTCGCAACCGATACAGATATGCGATTGCGCGAGACGCGGCTACGATACCAGCAATGATCAGTGGGAAATGCCGGTACAGGCATAGCTGAGCGTCAGGGAGGTCGAATGCAGCTGACGGGCAGTCTGAAAGGCCGATCGTCGCGGCTGATGCGCAGCGTCAACTCGCTGGCCGGCGCTGCAATGTTCGTCGCGCCGCTGCTTGCGCTGGTCGCGGTCTGGGCCGCCGTGATCCCGCTGTTCAACGTCAATCCGCGCGTGTTTCCCTCGGTCGGCGCGGTCGGCACCGCCGCGCTTGACTCGATCCGGGACGGCACGTTGTTCGCGCATGTCGGCGCCAGCCTTTTGCGCGTCGGCCTGGGGACACTGATCGGCATCGCCACGGCGGTGCCGCTCGGCATCGCCATGGGCGTCAGCCCGACGGTCGCGGCCTTTTTCACGCCGCTGTTCCGGTTCTTCTCGGTGCTCGCCGGCATTGCCTGGATCCCGATCGCGACGTTGTGGTTCGGCTACGGTTTCGGCGCGATCGTCTTCGTGATCTTCAACGCCGTATTCTTCGTCGTCGCCTACAACACGCTTCTCGGCGTCAGGACCATCCCGCACACGCTGCGCAACGCTGCCGCCTCGCTCGGCGCCGGCCGCTGGGCGCTGCTGACCGAAGTACTGCTGCCGGGCGCGCTGCCCAATATCGTCACCGGCATTCGCACCGGCCTGGGCTTTGCCTGGCGCGGCCTGATCGCCGCGGAGATGATCGCGACCAATGTCGGGCTCGGCTACATGCTGTTCGTCGCGCGCGATTTCTACCGCACCGAGGTGATCGTGTTCGGCATGATCGTGATCGGCGTGCTCTGGCTTCTGATCGACCGTCTGTTGCTCGTCCCGTTGGAACGCGCGACCATCGAGCGCTGGGGCATGGTGAGGCGCGCATGAACGTCCTGCTGCAAATCTGGGCCGGCTATGCCCGCCTGACCCGGCGCTGGCCGGGCATCGCCGCGATCATTCCCTTCATCCCGGTGCTGGCGCTGTGGACCGCGGTCAGCGAGGCCGGGCTGTTTCCACGCGCGTTCTTCCCCGGCCCGGCCGACGTCATCCGCGCATTCTTCACGCTGACCTACAAGGGCATCCTGCCGGACTATCTCCAGGACAGCCTGATCCGGCTCGCGACCGGCGCCGCGGTCGGCATGGCGCTCGGCATACCCTTGGGCATCCTGATCGGCACCAGCCGCTGGGCGCATCGCATCTGCTGGCCGGTGCTGCTGTTCTTCCAGGCCATCGGCGACATCGCCTGGCTGCCGATCCTTCTGATCTGGTTCGGCTTCGGTCTGACGACGATGACCTTCGTCATCGTCTACACCGTGCTGTTCCCCGTCGTGCTCAACACCGTGCTCGGCGTCGAATCGGTACCGCGCGATCTGTCACGCGCCGCCTTGAGCCTCGGGGCTTCGCGGGCGCGCGTGCTCTGGGAGGTGACGCTGCCGGGCGCCCTGCCCAACATCATCACCGGCCTGCGCAACGGACTCGGCTACGGCTGGCGCGCGCTGATCGCGGTCGAGATGATCGTCGGCACGTCGGGCATCGGCTTCATGATGTTCGATGCGCGCCGCGCCGGGTCGACCGTCGAGATCATCCTCGGCATGATCATTCTCGGACTGCTCTGGTACATCGTGGACGCCTGGATTCTCGCCCCGCTCGAGCGTGCGACCGGCCAGCGTTGGGGATTAGTGACATCATGAAGACGCTCTCGCTGCGCAATCTCGGCAAGACCTATTTCGACCCTTATGCAGGCGCGCATGTCACCGCCGTCCACGACGTCTCACTCGACGTCGAGCCCGGCGAGTTCATCTCGGTGGTCGGCCCCTCCGGCTGCGGCAAGACGACGATCCTGAACATGATCGCCGGCTTCATTCCCTATTCGAAGGGGGACATCCTGCTCGACGGCAAGCCGGTGCACGGGCCCGGCCCCGAGCGCGGCGTCGTGTTCCAGTCGTTCGCGCTGTTTCCCTGGAAGACCGTGCTCGACAATGTCGGCTTCGGGCCGAAGATGCGCGGCGTGCCGAAGGCCGAGCGCGACCGCATCGCGCATGAATATCTCGCGCTTGCCGGGCTCTCGCATGCGGCGCACCGCTATCCCAACGAGCTCTCCGGGGGCATGCAACAGCGCGTCGGCGTGGTGCGCGCACTCGCCAACAACCCCGACGTCCTCTTGATGGACGAGCCGTTCGCCAGCGTCGACGCGCAGACGCGCATGACGCTCCAGGAGGAACTGACCCGCATCTGGCAGGAGCGCAAGCCGACGGTGATCTTCATCACCCATGACGTGTCGGAAGCGGTGTTTCTCGCCAATCGCGTGGTCGTGCTGTCGAAGGGACGCGTGCTCGACGAGATCGCGGTCGACCTGCCGCGTCCTCGCATCTGGGACGATCTCGTCCGGGACGACCAGTTCAAGCAGCTTTCGGCGCGCGTGCTGCAGATGGTGCGCGCAGCATGAGCATCGCCGCCGACGTTCTTCGCTCGCCCAAGAGCCGTGTCGTTCTCGGCGCGGTGGCCGCATGGGCACTGTTTCAGCTCTGGCTGACCATCGCGGCGCCCGGAAAGATCTCGCCGCAGCTCACGGGCACGTCGGAAAAGGTGAACGTGCAGATCGAGCTGCCGTTCACGCCGGAGCGTTTCCACGTGCTCGCCTTCCAGCAATACGGACGCGTCTCGGGCACGGACGAGCATTCGATCGAGCTGCGCGGTGTCAAAAGAACGGACCTCAATGCCGTGGCCCGGCCTTATTGGGTGACGGCGGTGGGGCCGATAAAAGAGGGAGGCTGAGACTATGAAACGACTCTTGCTGCTTGGATTGGCGCTTCTGGCCGGCATGATGCCGGCAAGCGCCCAAACCCTGACGAAACTCAAGGCCGGCATGGTCACTGGCATCGACCAGATTGGCCTGCCCATCGCGCTCGAGCGCGGCTTCTTCGAGAAGTACGGGCTCGACGTCACGATCGCACGCCCCTACGCCACCGGTGTCGACGCGCTGAACGCGTTGCAGGCCGGCGAGAGCGAGATCGTGCAGGTCGGCGTACCCATGATCGGCGCGGTGCTGCGCGGCATGGACCTCGTCGCGCTGGGCAATTACAGCGGCAACGCCACCAAGGCCGGCTCCGATGCCACGATGGCGATCATCGCGCGCGAAGGCTCGGGCATCGTCAAGGGCGACCTGTCGACGTTGAAGGGCAAGAAGATCGCGGCGTCGTTCGGCACGATCAACCATCTCTACATCCTGGCGACGCTGGAGAAGGCCGGACTGAAACCCGACGACGTAACATTGGTCAACACCCCGCCCCCGGACATGACCGTCGCCCTGCTCGCCAAGGGCATCGACGCGTTCTCGGGCTGGGACCCCTGGCCGATCGTCGCGGGCAAGGACGTGCCGGGCGCCGTCGAGATCATTCGGGGCGGCGACGTGATCTCCTATATCGGCTTCAACGTCGCGCTGCGCCCATGGGTGCAGGCCAACGGCGAGACGATCGAGAAATTCCTCGCCGCCGTCTCTGAGGCCGACCAATGGATGCGCAAGAACCCGAAGCTGGCGGCACAAGTCGCGACGCGCTGGATTCCAGGCCTGAAGCAGGAGGTCGCGGAGGCCGCGATGCAGTTCAACATCCAGCAGGCGGACCGCCGGCTGTCAGCGAACAACTACCGCGCGCTGTGGAGCGCCCAGGACCGGCTCACCCGGCTCGGCATCCTCAAATCGACCTTCGATGTCAATGCGCATATTGAGCCGAAGCACATTCTCAAGGTCATGAAAGACCGTCCTGAGCTGTTCGCCGACCTGCCGCCGATCCCGCAGACGGCGGCGATCACGCCGGGCTACGTGTTCAAGCCCTGAGCATTGTTGCAAACGTCCAGACCGGCGCGCCATGCACGCCGGTCCGGCCCATCGTCTGCAACGCTGGCGGGCGTCTGGTCTAGACCGTCGAGATGCCGTCGATCGGGCTGATATCCCCGACGAAACGCAGCAGGTCGGCCATCGTGAATTCGCCCGGCACTTGCGACGGCAGCGTCGGTTTCCAGCTCTTGCCCTTGAGCCAGAGATACGACTGGTGGTCGCCGTGGACGAGGCCGACGAAGACCTCGGCAAGCAGGGTCGCGCCGACCGGGCCGAGCCTTTCGCCGCCGCCACGCTGCTCCGCCTCCTTGAGGATGTAGTACCAGAGCGGGGTGTGCTGGTGCAGGCCATGCTTCTTCGCCACGGCGCCGTCGCTCCCCTTCGAGATTTCCTCCGGCGTCAGCGGATTCTTGATCTTCATGGCCTTGGCGACGTCCTGCCCGGACGGCAATCCGAGCAACACGCCGCGCTTGAGGTTGCGGAACGGCAGGCTGCCGCCGTCACCAGGCAGGGTATGGAGTTGCGGCACGATGAACGGGTCGATCTTGCGGGAGGGATTGAAGCCCACGCCCGCAGGATTGTTCGGCAACAGCTTATAGTAGCGCCGCCAGTCGATGATCCAGTTGCTCGAAAGCACCGGAAGCGGGAGCGGCGGCTGAATCGGGTTTGGTGCCAGATCGCCGATGATGCCGCCCGACAGCCCGGTGAACCTGAACAGCAGGTCCAGGGTCGCCGGCGCGAGGCCACCGGGCGTGAAGATCCGGTTGTGGCTATAGACCTGGCGCACCATGCTGTGGCCGAGACGATAGACGGCGCCCGAAAACTCGACGGGCATGTAGGGGATCTTCTTGAAGCGGTAGAAGCGCCGCCCCTGCTCGAGGATCTTCGCGACGATCCCTTTCTCGGTGATCCGCTCCACGAAATCGTGCAGGACCATCCATTGGTAGTGCCAGGTCACGATCCGGCGCGCTTCCTCGAAGATCTCGCCCGCCGGCTTGCCGGACGCCGCGAGCTGATCGCAGACCTTGTTGTGAAACTTCAGCATCGCAAGGTGGGTTTGCGCGACGACCAGGTTCTCGTCGTTGCGGTGATCGCCGATCAGGGCAAACCCCTCGGGATTGCGCGGCAGGTCGTTGCGATGATCGCCGGTGATGTCATCGACGTTGACGGTCTTGCCGATCAGCAGCTTGGGGCCCGGTGTCTTGCCGCTGTCGCTGGCCGAATTGCGCGCGTAGAGATGACGGCTGCCGTCGGGGCCGAGACCATAGACGCTGTCGAGATCGAGTGCGGGCGTGCGGAAATTCGTGACCGCCGTCGGATCGGCTTCCTTCTCGCCGAAGGAGGTCAGATCGAGCGTGATGTCGTGATCCACGAATTGGCCGAGATAGGTGAAACCCGCCGGGACGTTGAGGTTGTTGCCCGCGGCGTCGCCGGGGGCGGGATCCTTCATCGCGTCGGCGAGCTCGCGCAGCGGACCGTCGTCGACAGCCAGCGGCTCCAGGGTCGGAAACATCCGGCCAAACATGCCCGGATCGTCGTGTCCGGAAAGCGTATCCAGAAATTGTCGCGTCGGTTGACGTCCGGCCTTGCCGTGACCGGGATGAACATTCACGTCGGTTCCCATCGCTTGCTCCTGCTCAAATGCTTTAGGGGAGAGGGGCGCCGAAGATGTCGCTTCCAAAATTCTCGTTTCAGTATACGTTCAGAAGAATTGCCCCTCAGGGTGTAGTACGATGAAATATTACTACAGATTGCATTCTCTGGGCGGCTCCTACCGCGAGGCTTTTTGCCCCACCAGCCACACAGGCTTTTGATCGTCCGAAGCTCGAGCAGGAAAGACTAAGGCGCGATCGACGCGTCGGCTGAATCTCTCAGCGCGTCAGCGCTTGGCAGCGAACCGCGACCAGATCTCAGCGTCCGTGTAGAAGTCCACGCCGCCATCGAGATCTCTCACCAGCCACTCGCCGAGATAGACGATCTGGGTGCCGCTGCGCCGCTCGTGCCGAAGCTCGAATTTTCCGTCGGCATCCTTCTGCAGCGAGCAATTCGACTGAACCCAGCTCGGCCACTCCTGCAACGGCTGCCCCAAAAATTGCCAGGCAACCAACGCCGCGTTGTCCGACAGGGGTTCTAAGCGCAGTGTCTTGGTCACGTGATCTCCACCATGCGAATTGTCCCCCGATGCAACGCCTCGGGACCGGAAAGGTTTGGAATCGTCGTTCCGTGGCAGCATGCCTGACCGTTTTCAACGGTTCCTCTACTTTTTCGTCCGTGAAAACCCGGTCCCCGCGCGCCCTAACCGATCGTCTGCAGCACCGGAAACGTCTCCAGCAGCCAGATGCTCACATTCGAGACCGCGCCGGTGAGAAAGCCGATGCCGGTGAGCACCATCAGGACGCCCATGGCGCGCTCGACGTTGACGAGGTGGCCCTTCATGCGCGCGAACAGCGCGGAGAACTGTTCGATCATCAGCGCGGCGATCAGGAATGGGATGCCGAGGCCCGCGGAATAGACCGCGAGCAGGCCGGCGCCCCTCGTCACCGTGGCTTCCGCCGCGGCGACCGAGAGGATCGCGGCGAGGATCGGGCCGATGCAGGGTGTCCAGCCGAACGCGAATGCGAGGCCCATGATATAGGCGCCCCACAGGCCGACCGGTTTGGGGATCGGCAGGCGTCCTTCCCGCATCAGAAAGCCGATCCGCGTCAGGCCGAGGAAGTGCAGGCCCATGATGATGATGACGATGCCGGCGAGGATCGACAGCTCCGCCGACCAGGCACGGATCAGCCCGCCGATCAGCGAAGCGCTGGCGCCGAGCGCCACGAAGATGGTGGAGAAGCCGAGCACGAACAGGAGCGCCGACATCATGATCGCGCGCTTGGAGGCCGCGACCGGCTCGTCGCTCTCGACATGCTCGATCGTGGCGCCCGTGAGGTAAACCAGATAGGGCGGAACCAGAGGCAGGACGCAAGGCGAGAGGAAGCTGACGAGGCCGGCAATCAGTGCGGCCGGAATCGAAACATTTTGCATGATGCAATCGGAGCCATCTCAGGCCCCGTCAGGGCGCGCAGGGAACGCGCCCGGCCCGGAGCCGAACCGGCTCTGGTGTAGCCCATGCCGGAGAATGCGCAACAGAGGCGCACAAAGCCAGGGCTCCGCCCGATGCCCTCCGTGATCACAGATGCGGCATCGGGACGCGCACAAACCTCGCCGGAAAGCGAGATTGGGCGGCGCGGCTACTTCACCACGCGGAGCAGCGGACGCCGGGGCTGGTCCTGCGTCTGCTTGGAAGGGGGCGGCGGCTCGCTGGCAGCGCTCCGCAGCATTTCGTCGCACAGCGCCTTGAGATCGGCACTGTCGATTCCTTTCAGTTTCATCCTGACGTCGAGGATGACGATGGACAGCATCTCGGCCGACTCGCGGCTGTTGCAGGCATTGAGAACCCTGCGGCACTCCTCGAGCGTTTCCAGCACCGACTGCAACTGTTCGTCTGAATGCGACACCGGCGTTCTTTCCGTTAATTCGGCCTGCGAGACGTATCTGTCACGCCCCCTTCGGCCCCCATGGAAGACGATAGATAGCACGAGGCGACTGCGCCTTCGAACCTGATTTCAGTGTGTTTCTGCTGTGGAACCGGGTTCCCGCTCGCATCGCCATGCGGCGCCTTTGGCGACCGCCGCAATGCTCCGGGAGCGAACGCCTGACGCGGTGCGATTGATCCAGCAACGGCGAAGAGCACCGACTCCTGCGCAAGACCGTTCATTGCAGTCAGCGCCGGCACTCCCGCAGCCATCTCGCGGCTCGCAACGGAACTCACGTCATACCCCTCACTCGAGCCGATTAGCCTCGCCCGAATTCCCAGCCCATGGGAGCATCCAAATACCGCCCTAAGGTAGTAAGGATGACGTTCAAAACTCGTCGTTCCCCAACCCGTCGTGGTTGTGGTTTGCGCCAGATTCTGCCAGTTTAGCGTTCCAAAGGGAATTGTATGCACTCCTTGGCGGAAAGGGGCGTTCCTCTGGAGGAACGCCCAAAGACAAATATCAGCGGCCTCTCCGACTGGGACGCCGCCCGCATATTTTTGGAAGTCGTCCGATGCGGAAGCTTTCGCTCGGCGGCCGAGCGCCTGTCTCTGTCGATCAACGCCGTGCGGCGCCGAATCGACGATTTCGAACGCCAGACCGGCACCACGTTATTCACGCGCGACGTCCACGGCACCCATCTGACCGATGAGGGCGCCTTGGTAGTCTCCGCTGTCGAACGCATGGAGGCGGCCACCTTCGACGTGCTGCGCGCCAGCGATTCGATGGCCAACGCGCTGTCGGGCGAGGTCCGCGTGGCCGTCACCGAAGGGCTCGGCACATTCTGGCTTGCCCCCCGCCTGGTCGAATTCCAGCAGGCCTATCCGAAGATCCTGGTGGACCTGCATTGCGCGATGCGCTCGGCCGACGTCTCGCGCCACGAGGCCGACGTCGCCATTCATCTGTCCCGTCCCTCGGCGCTGGACATCAAGCTGGTGCGGCTCGGCCGCATGCATCTGATGTTCTGGGCCTCGGAGAAATACATCGCAAAGCATGGCGCGCCGCGCTCGGCGGCGGAATTGATCAAGCATCGTCTGGTGCTGCAATTCGCCGACCAGCTCGCCGCCAAGGAATCCTTCGAAAGCTTCTTCCCGGGCGTGTCCGAACGTGACCTTCTGGTCATGAAGACCAACGTCTCCAGCGCCAACTATTGGGCGGTCGCGAATGGCGCCGGCATCGGCGTCTTCCCGAGCTACGCCATTGCGCTCGGCGGGAAATTAATTCCACTGGAGGTCGAGCTGAACCGACCGCTGGATATCTGGCTGTCCTACCACCCTGGTAGCGGCCGTATCCCGCGCGTGCGGCACATGATTGACTGGCTGATCGAGGCTTTCAATCCGGCCCGCTTCCCGTGGTTTAAGGAAGAGTTCGTGCACCCGCATGAATTCAAGGACTCGTATATGGGCGAACCCCTGACCCAGCTCTTCGGGGGATTTTCAACCGAAGAACAAAGGTGAAAACAGAGATGAAAGCAGCGGCCAAAAGAATGAAGCAGCGCAGCGCGGGCAAGCCGGACATCGAGCTTGGCAAGCGGATCCGTCTGCGGCGCGTCGAAATGAAGATCTCGCAGGCCGAGCTCGGCGAGAAGCTCGGCGTCAGCTTCCAGCAGGTGCAGAAATACGAGAAGGGCGTCAATCGCGTCGGCGCGGCCCGGCTTCAGCAGATCGCCTCCGCCCTCGATGTGCCCGTGACCTTCTTCTACGACGGCGACAACAAGGCCCGCGAAGTCGAGAGCCTGCTCTTTCTCGATTCGGCCTTCAGCCTCCGCCTGCTGCGCGCCTACAGCAAGATCAAGGATCAGACGGTGCAGCGTCAGCTCGTCTCGCTGATGGAATCGATCGCGGCGAACGAGAGCTGAGGCCGGTCGACGGTCCGGCCTTCACGGCCGACGTTCAATCCGCCGCGTCACGGGGGCGCGGCCGGATTGCACGAGATCGGCCGAAAGATGTCTGCGCGCAACCGCGCGCGGCCGGTCTCGGGGCGGCATGGCCGCCCCTTTTTGTTGGCGGTCTTCCCCCGACCTTTCCGCCTCCGTCGAACGCCGCGCGCCATGCAATCGCAGCACGGGCGGATGCAGGCTCTCCTCTCCCGCGCCGGTTGACCGCGGCGGTGCCTGCGCCGCACATTGCGCCTCGCCACCGAGCAGCGAGCGCGCGATGCCAGACGTTATCAGCACGACCGGAACACCTTACGCCTACGGCAAGATTCTGACGCACACGGCCGATGGCGTCGGCGTGATCACCTTCAACAATCCCGACAAGCGCAACGCGATGTCGCTGGAGATGTGGGAGGGATTTGGCGAGGCGCTGACGGTCTTGCGCGACGACGACACGGTGCGCGTCGTGATCCTGCGCGGCGCCGGCGGCAAGGCGTTCGTCTCGGGTGCCGACATCAGCCAGTTCGAGAAGGTCAGGCACAATGCGGCGGCGTCCGAGGAATACGCCAAGCGCAGCGCGGCCCAGCGCGCGCTGCTCGCCGACTATCCCAAGCCGACCATCGCCTGCATCGACGGTTTTTGCCTCGGCGGCGGCATGCAAGTCGCAATGCTCGCCGACATCCGCCTCGCCTCGCAGGACAGCCAGTTCGGCATTCCCGCGGCAAAACTCGGGATCGCCTATGGCTATGACGGCTTGAAGCATCTGGTGTCGCTGGTCGGGCCGTCCTGGGCGCGGCTGCTGATGTATACGGGCATGCGCATCGATTCCGCCGAGGCGCTGCGCATCGGCCTCGTCGAGCGCGTGTTTCCGCAAGGCGAGCTCTGGGGCGAGACCATGGCGATGGCCGAGACGATCGCGCAGAACGCCCCGCTCGCGATCAAGGCGGCCAAGATCACAATCGCGCAGGTGCTGAAGGACGAGAGCCGGCGCGACATGGAGGCGATCAAGGTGATCGGCAATGCCTGCATGGACAGCGCGGATTTCCGCGAGGGCCGGCAGGCCTTCATGGAAAAGCGGAAGCCGCAGTTTAGGGGGAAGTAATTTCGTCGTGGAGAGAGGCCAGGAGCACAGCCCCTACAGCGCTCCCAGCACCGCTTTCGTGATGTCAGCCGTGCCATTGCCGCCGCCGAATTCCATCGGCTTGATGCCGCCGGCATAGACCTGGTCCACCGCACGCTCGATCGTCTCGCCGGCTTCCGCAGCGCTCTCGATGCCGTGCTTGTCGGCGAGCCAATCCAGCATCATCGCGGCGGACAGGATCATGCCGGTGGGGTTGGCCTTGCCCTGCCCCATGATGTCAGGCGCCGTGCCGTGGCACGGCTGGAACACCGCGTACTTGTCGCCGATGTCGGCGGACGGCGCCATGCCGAGGCCGCCGATCAGGCTCGCGGTGATGTCGGAGACGATGTCGCCGAACATGTTCTCCATCACCATCACGTCGAAATCCCAGGGACGCTTGACCAGCATCGCCGAGCAGGCATCGACATAGAGCCGGTCGGTCTTCACGTCAGGATGCTTCTTCTCGATCTCGTCGAAGATGCCGCGGAAGAACGCGAACGCCTTGAATACGTTCGCCTTATCGACGCAGGTGAGCGCGCCCGGCTTGCCGCGCGCCTTGCGCCGCTCGGCAAGGCGAAACGAGAACTCGAACAAACGCTCGGAGGTTTTGCGCGTGATCACCATGGTCTCGCGCGCGTCCTCGTGGGTGACGACGCCCTTGCCCATCGAGGCGAACAGGCCTTCGGTGGACTCGCGGATCACGACGAGATCGATGCCGCGCTGGTCCGCGCCGACGATCGGGCTCGGTACGCCCGGAATGAGGCGCGCCGGACGCACGCCGGCATAGAGATCGAAGATGAAGCGCAGCTCGATCTGCGGCGCGATCTCGGTGTTGTCGGGGTAGCGCACCGACGGCAGGCCGCAGGCTCCGAGCAGGATCGCGTCCGCCTCCTCGCAGAGCTTGATGGTGCTATCCGGCATCGACTTGCCGGTCGCGAGATAATGGTTGGCGCCGGCCGGCGCCTCGGTGAAGCGGAAGCCGAGGCCGGACTTCTCGCCGACCTTGCGCAGCACCTCCAGCGCCGGCGCCATGACTTCAGGACCGATGCCGTCACCGGCGAGCACGGCAATGTGGAAGGCGTTGTTTGCGGACATTTAAGGCCTCAAGGAAGGTGTCAACCAGGTCGTCATTGCGAGCGAAGCGAAGCAATCCAGAATTGCATCCACGGAGACACTCTGGATTGCTTCGTCGCTTCGCTCCTCGCAATGACGAGGGAGAGAGCGTTCGTTACGGCGTCAGCACCGTACGCCCGACCACCGCGCCCTGCTGCAATTGCAGCAGCGCGTCGTTGGCCTTGGCGAGCGGTTGCGGCGTCACCGGGATCGGCGGCACCTTCTTCGACCGCACCAGGTCGAGCAGCTCCTGCGTCTCGCGCAAGTTTCCGACATAGCTGCCCTGGATCGTCACCGCCTTGATCGGAATCAGCGGCAACGCCCAGGTCGCGCCGCCGCCGAACAGGCCGACAAGGACGAGCTTACCGCCCTTGGTCAGGCAGTCGAAGCCGAGCTGCGTCGTAGCAGCGTTGCCGACGAGGTCGATCACGGCGCGGATAGGGCCGCCCGCCTTCTTGGCAAGCTGCTCCAGCGCGTCAGGCGCCTTGGGATCGACGGTCGCAAGCGCACCGGCCTTCTCCGCCGCCTCGCGCTTCCTCGCGTCGATATCCACCATGATCGCGCCCTTGCCGCCCATCGCCTTGAGCAGCGACAACGCCATCAGGCCGAGGCCGCCGGCGCCGAACATCACGATCGGCGTGTCGAAATGCTGCTCGACCTTCTTCAGCGCGCTGTAGGTGGTGACGCCCGAGCAGGCATAGGGCGCCGTCGTCGCGGGATCGAGGCCCTTCAGATTGAGCAGGTAGCGCGGATGCGGCACCAGCATGTGATCGGAATAGCCGCCGTCGCAATAGACCCCGAGCGAGCGCGGCGTCAGGCACATGTTCTCGTCACCGGCGAGGCACGTTGCACATTTGCCGCAGCCGATCCAGGGATAGACCAGCCCGACATCGCCGACCTTCAGGTCGCCCTGGTCGGTCGGCTTCACGTCGGGGCCGAAGGCGAGGACTTCGCCGACCGTCTCGTGGCCCATGGTCAGCGGCAGGTTGATGCCGCGGTCCTTCAACGAGAGCGGCTTGCGGCCATGGCCGAGATCGTAGCCGCCTTCCCAGATGTGGAGGTCGCTGTGGCAGACGCCGGCGGCCTTCACCTTGATCAGCACCTGCGTGCCCGAGGGCTGCGGCGTCGCCTCGTCGACCTCCTGCAGCGGTGCCTTGAAATCGGCAACCTTGAAACTCTTCATCGGCGTCCTCCCGCATGCTTCTTGTTGTCGCCGCCACCATGCCATGGTCGGCGCGACCAGACAAACCGGTCTTAGTTCAGGCCAGCGGATGGTGGCAAGCCGCGAACTGGCCGGGTGCGACCTGGCGCAACTCCGGTATCTCCGCGCTGCAACGCTGATCTGCGCGCGGGCAGCGGGTGCGGAAGCGGCAGCCGGATGGCGGTGCAATCGGCGATGGCGGCTCGCCGGCCGCCACACTTTCGGCGGGTCGCACGTCCGGATCCGGCACCGGGATCGCCTGCAACAGCAGCGCGGTGTAGGGATGCGCAGGCCGCGCGAACAATTGCTCGGAGGGGGCGACCTCGCAGAGCCGGCCGAGATACATCACTGCGACGCGGTCGCTGACCGCTTTGACCACCGCGAGGTCGTGCGCGATGAACAGCAGCGTCAGACCGAAGCGCGCCTTCATCTCCTCCAGCAGGTTGAGGATCTGCGCGCGAATGGAGACGTCGAGGGCCGACACCGGCTCGTCGCAGACGATGAACTCCGGGTTGAGCACCAGCGAGCGCGCGATACAGATGCGCTGGCACTGGCCGCCGGAGAATTCGTGCGGCAGGCGGGTCGCCACGAGATCGGGGTCGAGCCCGACCGCGGAGAGCACCTCGTGAACGCGCCGTTTGCGCTCGGCGGCATCCTTGATCCCGGCGATGATCAGCGGCTCGGCGACGATGTCGCCGATGCGCCGGCGCGGATTGAGCGAAGCAATCGGATCCTGGAAGATCAGCTGCACGCGGCGGCGCATCCGGCGCAGCGCCTCGCCCTCCATAGCGGTGAGGTCCTCGCCGTCGAACATCACGCGGCCGGACTGGGCGCGGCGCAGTTGCAGCACCGCGCGCCCGAGCGTCGACTTGCCGCAGCCGGATTCGCCGACCAGCCCAAGCGTCTCGCCGCGCGCGACCTGGAGGCTGACACCGGAAACGGCATGAACAATCTTATTGCCGAGGCCGTATTCGACCACGAGATTGTCGACGTTGAGAAGCGGCGCGGGGCGCGCGGCAAACTGCATCATGCCTCGATCCCCTCCGTCATCCGGATCGGATGGAAGCAGGCATAGAGATGTCCCGACACCTCTGCGCTGGTCAGGACCGGTTTGGCCTCATGACAGCGCCCGCCGGCATAACTGCAGCGCGGCGCGAAGGAGCAGCCCTTCAGCGGGCGCGTCGGATCGGGTGGACGGCCCGAGATCGCCGGCAGCGGCGTATGCGGCGCGGTATCGAGCTTCGGGATCGCCGCCAGCAGTGCCTCGGTGTAGGGCATGTGCATGCGCTTGAACAAGGCTTGCGTCGGCGCGCGCTCCACCACCCGGCCGGCATACATCACCGCGACCTCGTCGGCGCGGCCGGCTACCACGCCGAGATCGTGGGTGATGATGATCATCGCCATGTGGCGGCGGCGCTGCTCGCGCGCGAGCAGATCGAGGATCTGCGCCTGGATGGTGACGTCGAGCGCGGTGGTCGGCTCGTCCGCGATCAGGAGCTTCGGCTCGCAGGACAGTGCGATCGCAATCGCGATGCGCTGGCGCATGCCGCCGGAGCATTGATGCGGATATTGCGCGAGCCGCTGCTCCGGGGCGGGAATGCCGACGGCGGCGAGCAGCTCGATGCTGCGGGCCTTCGCGGCGGGAGCGTCAAGCTCGAGGTGCTCCTGGATCGTCTCCATCAGCTGCGTGCCGATGGTGAGCACAGGGTTGAGCGAGGTCATGGGGTCCTGGAATACGACGGCGAGGTCGCGCCCGCGCAGCCGCCGCAGGCTTTCAGCCTCGAGCCGCACCAGATCCTCGCCGTCGAACATCACCCGGCCCGTCAGCTTCGCCTTCTTCGGCAGCAGTTGCAGCACGGCGCGCGAGAGCATGGTCTTGCCGCAGCCGGATTCACCGACGATCCCGAGCGTGCGGCCGGCCTGCAGCGAAAGGTCGACGTGATCGACCGCGCGCAGGTTTCCGCGCGGGGTCGGCAGCTCGACCGCGACATCCTCGATGGCCAGGAGCGGCGCGGTCACAGTGCCCCCTGACGTGGGTCGGTGAGAGCCCGCAAGGTGTCGCCGACGAGGTTGAACGCCAGCACGGTCGCAAACAGTGCTGCCGCCGGCAGAAAGGCGAGGCGCGGCGCGACGTCCAGACTGTCACGTCCCTCCCCGATCATGCTGCCCCAGCTCGGCATCGGCGGCGGCACGCCGAGGCCGAGGAAGGACAGCGCGCCCTCGACCACGATGGTGACCGCGACGCCGAGCAGGAAGAAGGCGAGCAGCGGCAGGATGACGTTCGGCAGCAGCTCGCGCAGCAGGATGCGCGCATGGCTAGCCCCTAACGCCTCGGCGGCGATCACGAACTCGCGCCGCGCCAGCGTCAGCGTCGCCGCGCGCGCCACGCGCATGAAGGCGGGAATGCCGAGCACGCCGAGGATAATAGTGAGGTTGGGGACCGACTGCCCGAGATAGGCGACCACCGCGAGCGCGAAGATCAGCGGCGGAAAGGCGAGCAACACATCCATGCTGCCGACCACCAGCGTCTCGAACCGGCCGCGGAAATAGCCGGCCAGCAGGCCGAGCGCGCCGCCGATGACGAGGCCGATCATGGGCGCGATCAGCCCGACCGTCAGCGACACCCGCGCACCAAAGATCAGCCGGGCGAGCTCGTCGCGGCCGAGCCCGTCGGTGCCGAGCCAATGTTCCCCGGAGAAGGCGGCGCGCCGTTCCAGCATGTCCATATCGGTCGGGTTCTGCAGCGGCAGCACCGGCGCCAGGATCGCTAGCGAAAGGATGATCGCAACCCAGGCGCTTGCGATCCAGAACAACAGGCCGAGCTTGGGCTTGCGGCCGACCGGCGCAGCTACCTCCTCGTCCTGGATCGACAGCTCAAGCGTGGCCATGGCGGATCCTGGGGTCGAGCACGGCATAGAGCATGTCGACGATGAAGTTGACGATGACGAAGCCGCAGGCGACCAGCAGCACCACGCCCTGGAGAATGACGAGGTCCCGGGTGTAGATCGCCCCGACCAGCAGCCGGCCGATGCCGGGCAGCGCGAAGATCGTTTCCACGATCAGCGTGCCGCCGAGCAGGCGACCGATATTGATGCCCGTCACCGTCACCAGGGTCAGCGAAGAAGGCTTCAGCGCATGCACCAACAGGATGCGCGATGGCTTGAGACCCTTTGCTTTCGCCAGCGCGATATAGTCCTCCTGCAACGTCGCGATCATGTCGGAGCGCAGCACCCGCATGATGCCCGGCCATTCCGCCAGCGCCAGCGTCAGCGCCGGCAGCACGAAGAAGCGCAAATTGGCCAGCGGCGCCTCGGTGAACGGCACATAGCCGGTCGCCGGCAGCCAGCGCAGCTCGACCGCGAACAGATAGATCAGCAGGATCGCAGTCAGGAACGACGGCATCGACAGCATCGCGAAAGCGCTGCCGGTCATGAAGCGGTCGAACGCACCGCCGGCGCGCGCGGCACAGGCGATCGCAACGGGAACACCGATCAGGAGCCCGATGAACTCGGCCATCAGCATCAGCTGCAGCGAGACCGGGATGCGCTCGGCCACCGCCTGCAGCACCGTCTGCCCGGTGCGAAACGAGCGGCCGAGATCGCCCTGCACCACGTGGCCGAGCCAGCTCAGGTAACGCCACCACAGCGGCTGGTCGAGTCCCATGTCGCGGCGCAGCGCCGCGACGTTCTCCGGCGTTGCCTGATCGCCCAGGATGACGAGCGCGAGATCGCCCGGCAGCAGCGAGGCGATCAGGAACGTCAGCAACGAGACGGCGAGCAGGACCGGCAGCATGGCAAGCAGCCGCCGCGCGACGAAGTTCAGCATCGCGCGGTCATTCCAGCCAGGTGGTCGAGACGTCGATCACGCCGTTGTAGATCTTCGGAAAGCCCTTCAGCTTGGCGCTGGACAGCGCGTAATAGGTATTCTGGAAGGTCCAGAACCAGATCGCCTCCTTGTTGATGAGGCGGCTGATGGCGCAATAATCCTCGGTGCGCTGGCCGATGTCGGCGGTGACGCGCGCATGGTCCAGAAGCTTGTCGAGCTCGGGGTTCGCGTATCCGGCGAGCGCCAGCGGGCTGCCGCTGCGGAAATTCGCGTACATCTGCGGATCGGGATCGGCGAGATCGACGATGCGCCACGGCGTCAGCTGGAACTGCCGGGTGAAGGCGCGCGTCGGAATCGTGGCCTGGTCGACCTGCTCGATCTCCATGTTGGCGCCGACGCGCTTCCAGAATTGCTGCAGCACTTGGCCGACCATGCGGCCGCGCGGCGTCGCCGTCACCAGCATCTTGAACTCGACCGGCTTGCCGTACTCCTTGATCAGCGCCTTGGCCTTCTCAACGTCGAACGGCAGCGCCCCGTCGTCCTTGCACTTGACCCAGGAGCCGTCGCCGTAAGGATTGCTCGCGGGCCGGCTCAGGCCGTTGCTGATCGCTTGCGACATCTTGGGACGGTCGATCGCCATCACCAGGGCCTGCCGCACCCTCACGTCATCGAACGGCGCCACCTTGGTGTTGAAGGCGTAGACCTGCGCGCCCGAGCCCTTGTAGGTGTGCACGGTGAGCTTGGGGTCCTTCTGCGCCCTCATGATGTTGTCGGCGTCGTTCTCGTCATCCCAGATGATGTCGGCCTCGCCCGATTGCAGCGAGGCAAAGCGCGACTGCGCGTCGGGCAGCGGCTTCAGGACGATGCGGTCGAGATACGGGCGACCCTTGTCCCAGTAGTTCGGGTTCTTCTCCAGCACCATGCGGTCGCCGGCGGTCCATGATTTCAGGATGTACGGGCCGGTGCCGACGGGATTGCGGTTGTAATCGTCGCCCTTGGTCTTCCAGGCGGTCGGCGAATGGATGACGTTGTTCTGGCTCTGGATGGTGATCGTCGCCGGCAGGTTCACGGAAGGATCGGTGAGATTATAGACGATTGTGTATTCGTCCGGCGCCAGCACCTCCTTGACGTTGGTGATGTAGAAGGCGCAACGGCACTTGTTGGCGGGGTCCTTCTGCCGGTCGAAATTCTCCTTGAAGGCCTGCGCATTGAACGGCGTGCCGTCGTGGAATTTGACGCCTTCGCGGAGCTTGAAGGTCCAGGTCTTGTAGTCCTCGGAATGGCTCCAGGACACCGCGAGCTTCGGCGCGGCCTCGCCCTTGTCATTCAGCGTCGTCAGCGTGTCGAAGATCGCGGCGGCAGCGGTGAAGGTCGAGGTGTCGTAGACGCCGACCTTGAGCGGATCGAAGCCTGCGATCTCCAGCTCCTGACCGACGGTGATGCTGCCGCCTGATTTCTGCGCCTGCGCTGGCGTAGCCAGTGCAAATGCCGCAACGAGGAAAATAGGCACGCGCCTGCGTGCCAAGGCCGCCGCGTTCGTCATGGTTCCTCCCGGGATCCCTCGTCCGATGTTTCGGATCGTGAATGACTCGGAGGCGAGCTTGGCGACAAATGCCCGCCTCGGCAAGAGGAACGAACGAGAGTTCGAACGCCGCATGTGGCGGCGATGAGACTCAGGATGTCGCGGCCGTTTTGCCTGGCGGAATTGCCGTACCGTCCGCAAGGCCGATCTCCTGGCGCAACGCGTCGGTGTGCTCCCCGAGCACGGACACGGTCCTGGCCGGCGCCGTGTCAGCCCCCGACATCCGAAACGGCAGGTTGAGCACCTGGAACGAGCCACCCTCGTCCCGCACCTCGGAGAGTGCCTGGCGGTGCGCAAGCTGCGGATCGGCCAAGGCCTCGGACACGCTGCGATAGGCCGAGGCCGGCACGCCGGCAGCGCCAAGCACGCGCAAGCACGCATCGGTCGAAAGCTGCCGCGACCAGATTTCGACGCCGTCCATCAGCTCGGCCCAGTTCTCGCGGCGCGCGGCATAGGTGGCGAAACGCGGATCGGAGACCCAGTCCGGGCGGCCGATCACCCCCATCAGGGCCTGGAACGTCTTCTCGCTGGCGATCGTGATCATGACGTAGCCGCTTGCCGTCTCGGTCGGTCCGAACATCGGGCGTGGCGGCGGCGGCACCGCGAATTGCGAGCTCTGCAGCTCGGTCAGCGTCAGCGACAGCATGGTTTCCAGCATGGAGACGTCGATGTGCTGGCCGGCGCCCGTCACGCTGCGTTGATAGAGCGCCGACGCGATCGCGCCAAAACCATAGGTCCCGGTGACGACGTCGGCGTGGTAGATACCGCAATAGTCGGGACGGTTGCGGCCCGGCTGGTAGGCGAGATGGGCCATGTCGTAGCCCGAGGCCGCGTGGATCACCGGGGCGTAGGCCGGCAGCTCGGCCGAAGGGCCGGTCTGGCCATAGCCCGAGATCGAGCAGTAGATCAGCCTCGGGTTGACCTGACGCAGGCTGTCGTAGTCGAGCCGAAGGCGGCGCATCACGCCGGGACGGAAGTTCTCGACCAGAATGTCCGACGTCGCGGCCAGCCGGCGCACCGCCTCCTTGCCGTCCTCGGACTTGAGGTCGAGTACCACGCTCTTCTTGCCGACATTGAGCTGGCCGAACGCGGTGCTGCAGCCGTTGCGGAGGGGGGGCCGGGTCCGCATCGTCTCGCCGCCATCGGTCTCGATCTTGATGACCTCGGCACCCATGTCGGCGAGCATCCGTGTGCAATGGGGCCCGGCGATGGTGGTCGAAAAATCCAGCACCCGCAGGCCCGCGAAGGCCTTTGTCGTCGTCCCCTCATGCTTATCTGCTAGCTGCATGCCTGCCTGCGCCCTTGAACTCGTGGAACCATCGAAGATCTTTGTTGTTGATGCGGCGACCCTAGAGGGCGGCGGCTGAGTAGGAAAGTGTTTACCGAACAGACGTGCCGCGTGGGCGGGCTTTGGATTTCCAGCACAACTGGACCCGTTCTTGCATAGCAGCAAGCGGGGTCGAAAGAGGGCGGTTGTTCTTGAGGGTCTTGTTCGTCACCACGGAGATGGACGACTTCGTCCGCGTCGGCGGACTGGGCGCCGTTTCCGCCGCCCTCCCCCGCGCACTTCGCTCCTTCGCCGATATCCGGATCATGCTGCCCGGCTATCGCGACATCATCGAGCAACTCACGCATATTCAGATCGTTGGCCGCTGTCCCGCATTCGCGGAGATGCCGGCCTGCTCGCTCGGCCGTGCCGCGACCAAGGACGGCCTGCCGGTCTATGTGCTGTTGTGCTCGCAGCTCTACGACCGACCGGGCAACCCCTATGGCGACGAACTCGGGCGCGATTGGCCCGACAACGACATCCGCTTCGCGCGCTTGGCCTCGGCCGCGGCTGAGCTCGCCATGGGCAAGCTGGACAAGAATTGGGCAGCAGACCTGATCCATGCCAACGACTGGCAGGCCTCGCTGGTGCCGGCCTATCTCGCCTGGCAGGGCGCCAAGCTGCCGTCCATCCTGACCATCCATAACCTCGCCTATCAGGGCCTCTTCCCGAAGGACTCGTTGCGGCGGATCGGCGCACCGGAGAGCTCCTTCCACATCGACGGCGTCGAGTTCTACGATCAGGTCTCCTTCCTCAAGGCGGGCCTCGTCTACGCCTCGCACCTCACCACGGTCAGCGGCACCTATGCGCGGGAGATCACCACGGCCGAATTCGGCTGTGGCCTCGAGGGCCTGCTCCGCCTGCGCTCGGACGCCGCCGAGCTCACCGGCATCCTCAACGGCATCGACGAGAGCTGGGACCCGCGCTCCTGCGCCCAGCTCGCCCAGCAATTCGGCGCCGGCGACTGGGTCGGCAAGAAGGCGAATGCGGATTACGTCCGCAAGCAGTTCGGGCTGGCGGTCTCGCGCGGGCCGATGTTCGGCATCGTCGCGCGCCTCGTGCACCAGAAGGGGATCGACCTCGTGCTCTCGGCGGCGGACGAGATCGTCGATGCCGGCGGGCAGATCGTGGTCACCGGCTCCGGCGAGCCGGCGCTCGAGCAGGCCTTGATCGACGCGCACCGCCGCCGCCCCGACTCCATCGGAGTTGCGATCGGCTTCAACGACGCCCAGGCGCGGCGCATCTTCGCCGGCAGCGACTTCACCTTGATGCCGTCGCGGTTCGAGCCGTGCGGGCTCAGCCAGATGTACGCCCAGCGCTTCGGCTCGCTGCCGATCGGTCACCAGACCGGCGGCCTCGCCGAGACCATCAGCGACGGCGAGACCGGCTTCCTGTTCTCGAGGCCGTCGCGCGAGTCCTTCCTCGGCGGCGTGCGACGGGCCTTCTCGGCCTTCATGGCCCACGATCAGCTCGACACCATGCGCCGCAGCGCCATGGGGCGCTCGTTCTCCTGGAGCATCTCGGCCGGCAGCTACAGCGCGCTGTACCGCAAGCTGGCGTCGGTGTGAGGCACCGCTGTCATTCCGGGGCGCGCCGTTTGGCGCGAGCCCGGAATCCATCGTGCGGCCGGAACGCTCGGAGAAATGGATTCCGGGTTCGCGCTCCGCGCGCCCCGGAATGACAAGCTGCAACGAGCTTGCCTCGAGTCCCTATTTCCCGCGCACATCCATCTGCGAACGGCCGATCCAGGCGCGATTAAGACACCGTGTCATCCAGTCAGGCTGCGCTTCGCCCCGCAGCCGCGCCTGCGCTTCCTGGTAGGGACCGACATAGCGCAGCCGGCCAGGCAATTTCGGATAGACGCGCCGGATCCACCGCAGCGCGTGATCGGCGGATCGGATCGCACGCGCGTCGAGCTCGAAGCCGAAGCCCGCGCGCAAGCGCTCGGGCAGCATGCTCGCGGTGAGCGCGCAATACCAGCGCGGCGGCCGCAGCCACGGGCGCGCGCCGCTGAATATCTGCGCGGCGATCTCGCGCGCCGCAGGGCCAACGGTCAGCGTCTCCGACTGCGCCATTGCCTTGGTGTAGGCGACGAAGCCGGACCAGTCCGCCGGCAAATCATCCCCCTTCAATCCGAAGAGGGCGCCGTACAGCCTGGCCTCGCTCCAATAGCGATCGCGCTCCTCCGCCGAGAGTGGCGGCAGCACCAGATCATGTACCATAAGCGCGGTCTCGACCAGCGTGGCATGGACCCAGCGCAGCGCGGGGATGTCGTTGGCGCAGTAGCGCGAGCCGGCTGCGAACGGCCCCACGGTCTCGGGCATCTCGCCGACGATCATGCTGTGACGCCGATGTAGCTGCCGGGACGACAGCAGCGCCCGGTCCAGCGAACCGAACACCATCGTAAAGACGATGTCGAAGGTGCGATGGAAGCGGCCGATCGGATCGGCAAGGGTGCGCGAATGCTCGGCGATCGCCGCCGCCACCCAGGGATGGGCCAGTTGCAGCAGCAGCGCACGGCCGGCGCCGAGAAAGAGCACGGCCTCCCGGTCGATCTGCCAGGTCAGTGAGGCCGGACCGAATACGCCCGCGACCGGTCCCGCCGCGTTGGCACGCAGCGTCTCGAGCGACTCCTCCAGATCTTTCTCAGCGACCAATTGCAAGCCTCGCGACGAAGATACGGCGACCATACTCCGGACCGCGCGCCTGCAAAATCGTCGTCGTGCGAGGCTATGACGAACAGAGCCTCACTCCGCCGCCATCGGCATCTCGTCCATATGCTCGTGCAGCACGACGCCGGCGAGCGGATCGAATTCGCCGACCCAGGGCTTGCGCGCCAGCACCGATTTCGTGTGCGCATAGCCGGCGTGCCAGCGCCGCGTGATCCCGGACGGACTGAAGTCGATATCCTTGGTATGGGTCTCGTGCTCGAGCTGCGGCGCCAGCAGACGCACCACGTGCATGCGGGTCGGGCAGCCGTAGCTCGTCAGTTCCCTCACCGCGGGATCGTTGCGCTCGCTCTCGGGCAGCCGCGCCGCGAGCTGGTTAATGACGTGGCGCAGACGATGGGCCTGCTGCTGTCGCACGATCTGGCTGGCGATGCGGCTGGAATATTGCACGTCCTTGTGCCGGTTCAGCACCTCCGCCATCGTGGTCGGCTCCGGCCCGACCGGATTCCACAGATGCACGGAGAAGATCAGCGAGTTCCTGCGTGGATTGTCGTCGAACACGGCTTCGGTCGGCGTGTTCGACAGGATGCCGCCGTCCCAATAGAGCTCGCCGTCGATGCGCACGGCGGGGAAAGCCGGCGGCAGCGCGCCCGAAGCCATCACATGCTTCACCGTCAGCTCGCCGTCGCGGCTGTCGAAATAGCGCATTTCGCTGGTGCCGACATGAGCCGCACCGACCGTCAGACGCGGTGCGCAGCGGTTGGCGAGATCAAAATCGACGAGCTCGCTCAGCGTCTTCTCCAGCGGCGCGGTCGAATAATAGCCGGCGTAATCGGCGCCCAGCGGATAGGAATCGCCGGCATGGGCCAGCGGATTGGGCCGGAAGAAACCGGCAATGCCGTGGGTCACGGTCGACCAATAGGCCAGCTTCTCGTTGAAGCCGGGAAACGCGGCTCGCCAGTCCCAGACCGGCTTCTGCTCCATCCGCTTCCAGAACTCCCGCAAGCGCGCGAGCCGGTGCTCGGGCGCGTTGCCGGCGATGAGGCTCGCATTGATCGCACCGATCGAGGTGCCGATGATCCAGTCCGGCTCGATGCCGGCTTCGTGCAAGGCCTGGTAGACCCCGGCCTGGTACGAGCCGAGCGCGCCGCCGCCCTGAAGCACGAGCACGACCTGACCCGGCAGGTCGTGCTGCTTATGCTGAGAATTGTCCTGCGTGCCCATGTCTCGCTCCTGGTGAGCTTGCACTGTTCGAGTATTCGACTTGCTGCGCCGGCCCATGTCAATGCGCGGTCCAACCGCCGTCGACCGGCAGCGCAACGCCGGTGATCGAGGCCGCCGCGTCCGTCGACAGGAACACCGCGAGTGCGCCGAGCTCCTCGACCGCAACAAAGCGCTTGTTCGGCTGTTGCGCCAGCAGCACGTCGCGGATCACCTGATCGCGGGAGATGCCATGGGCCTTGGCCTGGCCGTCGATCTGCGCCTCGACCAGCGGCGTATGGACATAACCAGGGCAGATTGCGTTGCAGGTGATGCCCTGCTCCGCCGTCTCCAGCGCCGTCACCTTGGTGAGGCCGACGATGCCATGCTTGGCGGTGACATAGGCTGCCTTGAACGGCGAACCGACCAGGCCGTGCGTGGAGGCAATGTTGATGATCCGGCCGAAACCGTTCTGCCGCATTGCCGGCAACGCGAGCCGCGTGGTGTGGAAGGCCGAGGACAGGTTGATTGCGAGGATCTGGTCCCACTTCTCGACCGCAAACTGGTCGAGCGGCGCGACATGCTGGATGCCGGCGTTGTTGACCAGGATGTCCAGCCGGCCGGATTGGGCCACCGTTGCCGCGATCATCTCGGCGATCGATTTCGGCCTCGTCATGTCCGCCGGCGAATAGCTGGCCTTGACGCCGAACTCGGCGGCGATCTGCTCGCGCGTTCGGCCGATCTCGCTGGCGACACCAAGGCCATTGAGCACGATGTCGGCGCCCGAGGCGGCGAGGGCCCGCGCGATACCGAGACCGATGCCGCTGGTCGACCCGGTGACAAGCGCCACCTTGCCGGCAAGCACGCGTGATGAAGCGGACGTCTGCGTCTTGATGGGAATATTCATGATCCAGACCTCTTCTCAGCGCGACACCGCGCCAGGCTGGAGCGAAATGTGCGGGATCTCCGGGATTTGCGGAAATGCCGGTTGGCTTCCGAGTCGATACGTCCGCGCTATCGCAGGCGGGATGTCATTTTTCGCCCTGATCGGCTAGATTTCCGGTCGATATTTGCTGGGAGCCGATCCATGGAAATGCACCAGGTCCGCTATTTCCTCGCGGTGGCGCAGCTCTTGAACTTCACGCGCGCGGCCGAGGAATGCAACGTCACGCAGCCCTCGCTGACGCGCGCGATCAAGCAGCTCGAGGCCGAGCTGGGCGGCGACCTGTTCCGCCGCGAACGCCCCGCCGCGCAATTGACTGAGCTCGGCCAGCGCATGCATCCACTCCTGAAGCAGTGCTATGACGCGGCCATCGGCGCGCGCTCGCTCGCCTCCTCGTTCAGGAGCGGAGAGATCGGTGCGCTCCGCATTGCGCTGACGCATTCGATCGACCTCGCTTTGCTGATTCCGCATCTCAGCGAGATCAAGCGGCAGTTCAACCGGCTCGAATTCCGCTTTCTGCGCGGCTCGGGCCGGGAGGTCGGCGACTTCCTGAAGAAGGGCGAAGCCGAGCTCGGCATTGCTGCCGAGATCGACGAGGCCTGGGACCGGCTGGATGTCTGGCCGCTGTTCACCGAGAGCTTCGAGCTCGTCGTCGGCGACGGGCACCGGCTGGCCGGCCGCAGCTCGGTCGAACTGGACGATCTGCGATCGGAGCTGCTGCTGAACCGAACTTTCTGCGAGCACGCGCGCCGCATCTCCGCGAGCCTGCGCGAGCACGGCATCGACATCGAACAGGGTCATGAGGTCTCGAACGAGCGCGACTTGATCGAGCTGGTCGAGGCCGAGATGGGCGTCGCCATGGTGCCGCACACCTCGCCCGTGCCGGAGCGGCTGACCCGCGCCGCGGTCACGGGGCTGGACGCCCGCCGCACCGTCAATCTCTATGGGGTCGCCGGCCGGCAACGCACCGCCGTGGGCAACGCCGTGATGCGCATGCTGCGCGGCGCCGACTGGCGCGAGATCGCGGGGTAGTCTTTACAGTGTCGACCGCCCTTCCCCTCTCCCCCTGTGGGAGAGGGTGGCTCGCCGCATAGCGGCGAGACGGGTGAGGGGTATCTCTCCGCGACTCCAATCCTCATTTGTGATTGCGGAGGCAACCCCTCATCCGGCGCTTCGTGCCACCTTCTCCCACAAGGGGAGAAGGAAGAAAGCGTAGCTCAATTCTCCTGGCTCGCGCGCTCCAGCGCTTCGATCAGATCCTCGATCTCCATGCGCTTGCGGAAATCCGGATCGACAAAGCGGGCTTTCACGATGCCGTCGCGTCCGACCAGGAACACGGCCGGGATCGGCAGCATCCAGCCGTCATTGCCGTGGAATTTCGCCATGTCCTGATAGGATAGCAATTGCTGGATCTCGGCACCTAACCAGATCGCGAGGTTGAGCGACAGCGCATAGCCGTTGTCGAGATCCGTCAGGATGGGAAACGGCGCGCCGGATTCGGCCTTGAGCTGCCCGGTATATTCCTGCGTCTCCGGCACGATCGCGATGACCTGCGCCCCCATCGCCTTGATGCGGTCCAACGCCTGGACCACGGCGCGGACATTGAGCCGGCAATAGGGACACCAATGGCCGCGGAAGAACATCACCGCGACGGGGCCGCCCTCCAGCAGCGAGGGCAGCGACACGAGACGCCCACCCTCGCCGGGCAGCATGAACGGCGGCATCGGATCGCCCGGCCGCGGCGCCGTCTCGCCGCCGCCGTTGTCGCTCAATCGCGCGACCAGACGATCGACCGCCTCGCCATAGGCCGGAAAGACCTCGCGGCTGGCATCTGCATAGGCGCGGAGCTGTTCGTTCAGCGTGCTGTCCATGTCGCGGCAGCGCTGGAACGCGAGCCTGAGCTGTTCGGCATCGGCTGGCGAGAGAGACGTCATCTTCCTGCTCCGGCTTCCTTGCGGGCGAATATTAGTTTCCCGGTTCGCCCGCCCGCAAGGGGCGACCGCAATCGGGCGTGCTGGCATCGGACGCCGGATGCTGCGAAAGCGGAAATGCCGATGCCCAATCGGTTCGATAGCTGCCGCCTATCGGCATAGCGCGGGGCTATCGCATCGAAAGCAAGCCGGCATTTCAACATGGAAAAGGTCTCGACGAAGCTCCTGCCATAGCCCGCGGCCATCAGGGCTCGCGGCCAACAGAGGAGACTTTCCATGTCTAGCCATCTCACAATGTCGCGCGTGGTTTGGACAGGCGTTGCCGTTCTCGGCGCGCTGACATTTGCGACGCCGGTTTTCGCCGGCGAATGTCCGGCCGGCAAGACCAAGCCGAATGCGCAGCCGATGGTCGACTACAAGCCTGTCGGCGTTACCGACGTGACGCTCGGCGCGATCGATCTCGGCAAGCAGCCCGCCCGTATTGAGGGCCGCGAGCTGCGCTTCCGCAAGCTGACCATCGAGCCCGGCGGCATCGTGCCCTGGCACAGCCATGACGACCGTCCGGCCCTGATCTTCGTGCAGCAGGGCGAGATCGTCGAATACGCCTCCAACTGCGTCGACCCGATCGTGCACAAGGCCGGCGACATCCGCCCCGAAGTCCACGGCACCTCGCACTGGTGGAAGAACCTCGGCAAGGAGACCGTCATTCTCTATGTCGGCGACGTCCGCAAGGATCCCAACGACCGCCATATGTAATTCCGTGCGGCCATCCTTCGAGACGCCCGCTTCAGGCGGGCTCCTCAGGATGAGGACGGAGTGTGCGGCAGCAGCCTCGGCGGCCACGATGTCGCTTAGCCTCATCCTGAGGAGACCGCCACCGGGTCCGCGCAGAGCGCGGCCCGATGACAGGCTCCGCGGTCGTCTCGAAGGACGAGGCGCGCGCTCGGGGCATGCCAGGGCATGAGGGAGCGCAACGACATGACCGATCTTTCCGCATCGATCAAACCGATCGCGACGACGATGAATGCGCATTCCCCTGGCTTCGCGTTTCGCTCGCTCGTGATCGGCCTCACCGCATTCCTGACGGTCGTCGATCTCTTCGCGACGCAGGCGATCCTGCCCTCGCTGACACGGCACTACGGCGTCACACCCGCGGCAATGGGCTTTGCCGTCAATGCCAGCACCTTCGGCATGGCCGCAGCCAGCCTCGTCGTCGGCTTCTTCAGCCCGCGCATCGACCGGCGAACGGGCATCCTGCTCAGCCTGGCCCTGCTTGCGGTCCCCACCAGCCTGCTTGCTGTCGCGCCCAATCTTGCCGTCTTCGCCGCGTTGCGGGTCGCGCAGGGCCTGTGCATGGCGTCCGCCTTCGCGCTCACCCTCGCCTATCTCGGCGAGCAATGCAGCGCCATGGACGCCGGCGGCGCCTTTGCCGCCTACATCACCGGCAATGTCGCCAGCAATCTCGTCGGCCGGCTGATCTCGGCCGCATTGGCCGATGGCCTCGGCCTCGCCTGGAACTTCTACTTCTTCGCGGCGCTCAATCTTGCCGGCGCCGCGCTGGTCTATTTCACCGTCAACCGCGTGCCGCCGATGCATGCGATGACGCCGGCGGCTTCGCCGCTCGCCGCCACCATCGCGCATTGGCGCAATCCGCAGCTGCGCGCCTCTTTCGGCATCGGCTTCTGCATCCTGTTCGCCTTCATCGGCACCTTCACCTACGTCAATTTCGTGCTGGTGCGGCCGCCGCTGTCGCTCGGCATGATGGATCTCGGCCTCGTCTATTTCGTCTTCTTGCCGTCGATCGTCACGACGCTTCTGGCCGGCAGGGTGGCGGCGCGGCTGGGAACGCGGCCCACGATCTGGGGCGCGCTCGCTGTTGCCGGGCTCGGCCTGCCCTTGATGCTGTCGCCGCGTCTGGGCGAAGTGCTCGCCGGCATGGTCCTGGTCGGGGTCGGCACATTCTTCGCACAGGCCGCCGCGACGGGTTTCGTCGGACAGGCCGCAGCCGACAATCGCGGCATCGCCAGCGGGATCTATCTTACGTGTTACTTCTGCGGCGGACTGGTCGGCACCGCCGTGCTCGGGCGCCTGTTCGACGCTTTCGGATGGCAGGCGTGCGTATTCGGCGTGGGCGCGGCGCTCGCTGCCGCAGCCCTGCTTACATTCGCCCTGAAACGCTAGCGCTTGGCCGGCGCTTCCTGCGGCGGCTCGTCGTCGGCGATCGCGCGCCAGGCGGCGCCGTCGAGATCGTCGTACTGGCCGCTCCTGAGCGACCACAGGAAAGCGACGAGACCGGCACCTCCGAGCATCAATGCTAGCGGGACCAGGATGACCAATATCTCCATTACACGATCTCCCGCGAGGCGCTGCGGGCGCGCAGCGAGTTCAGCATCACCAGGATCGACGATCCGCTCATGGCGGCAGCGGCGATCAGGGGCGTCACGACGCCGCTGATCGCAACCGGCACCGCGAGCACATTGTAGCCGATCGCAAGCCAGAGGTTCTGCCGCATCAAATGCAGCGCCTTGCGCGAGGCGTCGATGGCGGCGACGACGGGAGCCAGCGGCCGGCCGAGGAAGACGAGATCGGCGGTGGCCTGGCTGAGATGCGCGGCCGAGATCGGCGACATCGAGACATGGGCCGACGCGAGCGATGGCGCATCGTTCATGCCGTCGCCGACCATCAGCACTTTCGCACCGCGCCGTTTCAGCTCCTCGATCCGCGCGATCTTGTCGGCCGGGGTGACGCTGGCGCGCCACTCGGGGATGTCGAGCGATTGGGCCGCGGCCTTCACGGCCGGCTCGCGATCGCCGGACAGGATCTCGATGCCGATGTTGCGCGCCTTCAGAGCCGCGATCACCGCCTTGGCATCGGGTCGCAGGCCCTGGCGAACCGAGAGGATGAATTTTTCGCTGCCCTTGCTGAACGCGACGATGGAAGCTTCGGGATCGACCAAGGCGCTGCCGACCAGCGCCTCGGCACCGCAGAAGGAGGGACGGCCGAGGCGAAGCTCGAGGCCGTCGACGGTCGCACGGACACCCTGCCCGGCCTCCTCCACCGCACTGAGGATCGGAGACTTCGCACCGGCAGCTTGCGCGACGGCGGCAGCCACCGGGTGATGGCTCGACAGTGCGAGCCGGCCGGCGAGTTCGAAGACATCGGCGGGAATGTCGGCGGCATTCATCACTTCGAGCTCGGGCAGCGTCAGCGTGCCGGTCTTGTCGAAGATCACATGGTCGGCTTCAGCCAGCCGCTCGATCGCATCGCCCGCATTGAGCAGCACACCGGCCTTGAACATCGCGCCCGAGGCCACCGTCTGCACCGTCGGGATCGCAAGCCCTAGGGCGCAGGGACAGGTGATGATCAGCACGGCGACGCCGGTCACGATCGCATCGTGCCAGCTCGCACCGGCGAGGACCCATCCGAGAATGGTCAGGAGCGCGGTCGCATGCACCACCGGCGCATAGAGCCGCGAGGCCCGGTCGGCAAGGCGCATGTAGCGCGAGCGCGCCTGGAGCGCGTTGTCGAGCAGCCGCGTGATCTCGGCGAGCAGCGTCGCCTCGGAGGCAGCCGAGACCCGCACCCGCAAGCTGCCGGAGATGTTCATCGATCCCGCATAGACCGGCGTGCCCTGCTCGGCCGTGACATAGAGCGTCTCGCCGGTGATCAGGCTCTGGTCGATCTCGGAACGCCCTTCGATCACGGTGCCGTCGACCGCGCAGCGCTCGCCGGGCCGGAGCAGCACGATGTCGCCCGGATTGATCGCCGCCACCGGCACCTGCGAGATCTCGTCGGGCCCGATGAACTTCGCGGCCGTCTCAGCCTTCAGCGCGGCGAGATTGCCGGCGACCGCGCGGGTCCGCCGCCGCATGTTCTGGTCGAGGAAGCGGCCGACCAGGAGGAAGGTCAGCAGCATGATCGCGGCGTCGAAATAGGCATGCTCGGCGTGGTGGATGGTCTCGACCACGGACATGCCGAGCGCCAGGATCACGCCGATCGAAATCGGCACGTCCATGTTGGTGGTCTTGGCCGACAGAGCGCGCCAGGCCGAGCGGAAGAACGGCTGGCCGGCATAGGCTGCCGCCGGCAGCGCGATCAGCGCCGACAGCCAGTGGAAGAAATCGCGCTGCTCCGGCAGCATGTCCGAGACGTTGCCCGACCACACCGGGATCGACAGCATCATCACGTTCATGGTGGCGAAGGCCGCAACGCCAAGGCAGCGCAGCAGGAAGCGGGATTCGGCGACCTCCGCCGCTTCCGCGCTCTCGGTCTCGAACGGATAGGCCTTGTAGCCGAGCTCCTCGAGCCGATCGATGAAGCGGCCGGGGTCGAGCGTGCCCGCCTTCCATTCCAGCGCAACGCGGCGGTCGGTGAGGTTGACGCGGGCCAGCGTGACGTCGGGGATGGCCGAGAGCCCACGCTCGATCTTGGCCATGCAGCCGGCGCAGTGGACGCCCTCGACGGCGAGATCGATGTGACGGAGGCCCTCGCCCGCATCGCGGACGTAGTGAGAGAAATCGCGCGTGATCTGCATGACGGAATCCTTCAGTTCAGGATCACGCGGTTGCGCGACATGAACACGCGCGTCCCCCGCGCCTCACCCTCGATCACCAGGTCCCATTGGCCCGGCGCGACGGACACCGCATTGCCGCGATAGAGGCCGATGCCGGATTCGCTGAGCTCGACGGTGAGGTCGGCGCGCTTGTCGGTCGGCCGCTCCAGCCGGCCGCCGAACTTCAGCCCGGAGATCGGCTGGCCGCCGGCATCGCGGGCCTCGACCTGGACCGAGGCGCCGCCGTCGTTGCGGCGCTCGACATGGGCGTTGACCTTCCACTTCCGCGCGGCTTGGTCCTGCGCCGCGGAGATCTCGCGCTCGTAAGTCAGGCCCGCGGCATAGGGGCTGTCGACGTCGGTGCCGGGCAGCGTTGCGATGGCGAGCTTCATCATGGTGGCGTTGACGCCGATAACGAGGCCGAAGAAAGCGACCAGCATCAGGAAGACCTTGGTTCCGGTCAGCGGCTTGGATGACATGGTGGTCTCCTGATCTTACGGCGCGACAAAATTGTCGGTGGCACTCGCGGCGACGCCGAGCCCGATGTCCATGACGTGGAAGCGGACCGGAATCGATTTCTCCGGATTGTTTTCGGCCGGCGCGGTGACCAGCAGCCGCAGCTCGCTGGTCGCATCGCGCGGGATCACGATGATCGGACGGTCCGGCGTGACCGAATCGATGCCGACGACGTGCATCGTGGGGTTCACGGGCCCCTCGACGTCGATCGCGATGACGCGGTCGTAGCCGCTCTTGTTCAGCAGCCGCACCGTATAGGCGTTGCGGATCGAGCCGTCGCTCAGCTTGACCGCGACCGGGTTGCGGTCGTGCAGCACGTTGACGTCGAGCAGGCTGCGGGTCGCCAGCGTATAGATCATGAAGCCGCCGACGGCCGCGATAATGGCACTATAGACGACGGTGCGAGGCCGGACGATCCGGTAGATCGGCGCCTTGCCTTCCAGGCGGCGATGGATGTTGATGTCGTTGTCGTAGCCGATCAGCCGCTTCGGCCGGCCGATCTTTGTCATCACGTTGTCGCATGCGTCGATGCAGAGGCCGCACTGGATGCATTCCATCTGCGGCCCGTTGCGGATGTCGATGCCGGTCGGGCAGACCGCGACGCATTGGTAGCAGTCGACGCAATCGCCGACCTGCTGGCCGAGGGCGCGCAGCTCGACGGCCTTTTTCACCGAGGTGCGCTTCTCGCCGCGGTCATAGCGATAGGTGACATTGAGCGCCCATTCGTCGGTGAGTGCTGCCTGAATGCGCGGCCACGGACACATATAGGTGCAGACCTGCTCGCGCATGAAGCCGGCGAGCAGATAGGTCGTCGCGGTGAGGATGCCGATCCAGATATAGGCGAGCATCGGCCCCTGGAAGGTGACGAGCTCCTTCACCAGGGTCGGCGCGTCGTTGAAATAGAGCACCCAGGCGCCGCCGGTCCACCAGGCGATCATGAGCCAGATCGAATGCTTGAGCACGATCTCGGAGATGCGCTCCAGCTTCATCGGATCGGACGATTTGTCCTTCTTCATCCGCTCGCGCCGGTCGCCCTCGATCAGGCGTTCGACCGCGTAGAACAGGTCGGTCCACACCGTCTGCGGACAGAGATAGCCGCACCAGATCCGCCCGCCGATGGAGTTCATCAGGAACAGCGCCACCGCGGCGACGATCAATAGGCCCGTGAAGTAATAGACCTCCTGCGGCCACAGCTCGATGAAGAAGAAATAGAAGCGGCTGTTGGGAAGATCGATCAGCACCGCCTGGCTCGGCGCACCGAGACCGCGATTCCAGCGCACGAAGGGCAGGAAGTAGTAGACGCCGAGGCAGAATGCCATCAGGCCCCATTTGATCCGGCGGAAAGTACCGGAGACGCTCTGGGGATAGACCTTCTTGCGGGCCGCATAGAGCGGCCCGACGTCGTCCGCGGGCTTCAGTTCGTTCGGATTGACGGTCTTGTTCATCGCCTCGAGCTTCTTCAAAGGTGCGATTGAACCTAGACCCGGCACCGCCGCGCGGGTTGATCCAACGCAAACGGGGGCGCTTTTCTTCGCCCCCGCCGGAAGTCGTCGGTCGCCGATCGGCCTATTTGCCGCCGCCCAGCGAGTGGACGTAGACCGCCATCGCCTTGATGGTGGCGGGATCGAGCCGGCCTTCCCAGGCCGGCATCACGCCGGCGCGGCCCTGGCCGATGGTCTCGATCAGGCTCGCCTCGTCGGAGCCGTAGAGCCAGATCTTGTCGGTCAGATCAGGTGCGCCCATCTCCTGGTTGCCCTTGCCGGCGTCGCCGTGGCAGGCGACGCAATTCTCCGCGAAGATCTTCTGGCCCTTGGCGGCGTCATAGCCGTTGCGGGTCGACAGGCCCGACAGCGACCGCACGTAATTGGCGGCGGTGACGATCTCGTCGCCCTTCAGCACGCCATCCTTGCCGAAGGCGAGCATCTGCCCCTCATGGGTCTTGGCATGGCCCGACCGCACGCCGAACTGGATGGTCTGCATGATCTGGTCGAGCGAGCCGCCCCACAGCCATTCGTCATCGTTCAGGTTGGGATAGCCCTTGGACCCCGTCGCACCCGTGCCGTGGCACGGCGCGCAATTGTCGCCGAACACCGTCTTGCCCTTGGCGCGCGCAAGCGCGAGCAGAGCCGGATCCTTCTGGATGTCGGCGAGCGAGGCCGTGCCCAGCGCCGCCATCTTGTCACCCCGGATCTTCTCGAGGTTGGCGAGCTCGACCGCGACGTCGGCGCGCGAGGAGTAGCCGAACAGGCCGGCGGTGTTGCTTTGGATCAGCGGCCAGGCCGGATAGACGATCCAGTAGCCGATCGACCAGACGATGGTGAGATAGAAGGTGATCACCCACCACCGCGGCAGCGGCGTGTTGAGCTCCTTGATGCCGTCCCACTCGTGTCCGGTCGTGGACTTGCCGGAGACGGAATCGATGTCGCTAGAATGATCGGTCATTGTTTCTCACTCCTCCCGCAAGGGCAGGTGCGCTGCCTTGTCGAACGCAGCCTTGTTACGGGGCCAAAATGCGTAGGCGATGATCGCGAGAAAGATCGCGACGAACACCGGTGTCCAGATCGTCGTCACGAGATCGGACGCAAGATTATGGACGGTCAGGATGGCTTTCATCGTTCATGCCTTCTCAGCGAAGATTGGCTTTCTCGTTGTAGATCTTGAAGTCGACCAGCGTGCCGAGCATCTGCAGGTACGCGACCAGCGCGTCCATCTCGGTCGGCGTGCCGGTCTTGCCGTCGAAATTGCGTACGACGGCCTTGGCGTAGCGCTTGGTGAAGGCGTCGGTGCCGGCATTGTCCGGATCGGCCTGGGCCTTCAGGTCGGCGGCGGCATTGGCGAGCTGCTCGTCGCTATAGGGCACGCCGACGGTCCTGAGGGTGCGCATGTCGCCGGCGATCGCATCCGGGTCGATCTCGGCCTTGCTGAGGAACGGATAGCCGGGCATCACGGACTGCGGCACGATCGCGCGCGGGTTGGCCAGATGGGTGACGTGCCACTCGTCGGAATATTTGGCGCCGACACGGGCGAGATCCGGGCCGGTGCGCTTGGAGCCCCACTGGAACGGGTGATCGTACATGCTCTCGGCGGCGAGCGAGAAATGGCCGTAGCGCTCGACCTCGTCGCGCAAGGGCCGAACCATCTGCGAGTGGCAGAGATAGCAGCCCTCGCGGACATAGACGTTGCGCCCCGCCAGCTCCAGCGGCGTGTAGGGCCTGACCCCATCGACCTTCTCGATCGTGCTCTTGAGGTAGAACAGCGGGGTGATCTCGACGAGACCGCCGATCGCAACCACGAGGAGGATACCGACGACCAGGATGATCGAGTTCTTTTCGAAGACTTGGTGACGTGTCCAGAACGACATTGCTTGAGCTCCTCATTCCGCCGGCTGAAGAGCGACGGGCATCTGGACTTCCTGTTCGCCGACGCGAACCGTCATCCAGAGATTGTAGGCCATGATCAGCGAGCCGATCAGGAACAGGCCGCCGCCTGCGGCGCGGATGATGTAGAAGGGATGCATCGCCTCGACGGTCTCGATGAAGGAATATTCGAGGAAGCCGAGCGAGGTGTAGGCGCGCCACATCAGGCCTTGCAGGATGCCGGAGACCCACATCGCCGAGATGTAGAGGACGATGCCAAGGGTGGCGACCCAGAAGTGCCAGTTGACGAGCTTGAGGCTGTAGAGGCCCTTGCGATTCCAGGCCCACGGCACCAGGCAGTACAGCGCGCCGAAGGAGACGAAGCCGACCCAGCCGAGCGCGCCGGAATGCACGTGGCCGATGGTCCAGTCGGTGTAGTGGCTGAGCGAGTTGACCACCTTGATCGACATCATCGGGCCTTCGAAGGTCGACATGCCGTAGAAGGCGACGGAGACCACGAGCATGCGCAGCACGGGATCGGTGCGCAGCTTGTCCCAGGCACCCGACAGCGTCATCAGGCCGTTGATCATGCCGCCCCAGGAGGGCATCCACAGCATGATCGAGAAGGTCATGCCGAGCGTCTGCGTCCAGTCCGGCAGCGCCGTGTAGTGCAGATGGTGGGGACCTGCCCAGATGTAGAGGAAGATCAGCGCCCAGAAGTGGATGATCGAGAGCCGGTAGGAATAGATCGGCCGCTCGGCACGCTTCGGGATGAAGTAGTACATGATGGCGAGGAAGCCGGCGGTCAGGAAGAAGCCGACCGCGTTGTGGCCGTACCACCACTGGAACATGGCGTCCTGGATGCCGCCCCAGGCGACGTAGGACTTCGAGCCGAACACCGAAACGGGCAGCGCCGGGTTGTTGCCGAGATGCAGCACCGCGATCGTCACGATGAAGGCGAGATAGAACCAGTTCGCAACGAAGATGTGCGGCTCCTTGCGCTTGAAGATGGTGGCAAGGAAGACGAGCAGATAGACGACCCAGACGATCGTCAGCCACAGATCGGCGTACCATTCCGGCTCAGCATATTCCTTTGACTGGGTGACGCCGAGCAGATAGCCGGTGCCGGCGATCAGGATGAAGAAGTTGTAGCCGAGCACGACGAACCACGGCGCGAGGTCACCGGCAAGGCGCGCGCGGCAGGACTTCTGCACCACGTAGAACGAGGTCGCGATCAACACGTTGCCGCCGAAGGCGAAGATCACGGCGGAGGTATGCAGCGGACGCAGGCGGCCGAAGCTGATCCAGGGCAGATCGAAGTTCAGCGCGGGCCAGGCCAGCTGCGAGGCGATGATGAGGCCGACGAGGAATCCGGCAATGCCCCAGAACATCGCCATGAAGGCCGAGAACTTGATCGGCCCCATGCTGTAGTTCGGGCGGCCGTTGATCTCCTGGGCCGGCAGCGCCGCCGGCCGCTCGAAGTAGCGGTTGACGATGAAGAACACCGCAGCGAGGCTCGCCGCCGCGCTGAGCGCAGCGTGGAACGCGAAGGGCGCATCGAGCGCCTTGGCCGAGGCGATCACGCAGAGGAAAGCGGTGACTGCGAATACGACAGCCAAGCCGCTTTCACCGATGGTCATGGATTTTGAGATGGAGGGCTGGCTCATGCGGATTCTCTCTGAAAGAACACGCTGCCAGAAACCACATCCACCTTCGCGGCGAATTGATTGAAATCAAGATAGATGGATTTCTGTTAATGTGAGCCGATGCAGTGCCGGTTGAAATGCCCTCTCCCCTTGTGGGAGAGGGGAGCGAGAAAGGTGCGGCAAACTCACTTGGGTGAGGGGTTGGTTCCGCACGAAAAGTTTTTTCGTTGAAGCGGACCCCTCATCCGGCGCTTCGCGCCACCTTCTCCGCAAGGGGAGAAGGGAAGAAAGATAGATAACCTCCGTGAAATCACGGAGGTTGGAACAGAAGGATCCAGACCTCACTCCCGCGCCGTCGCCTTGAGCGCCGCGATGACGTCCTCGCGCGCGATGATGCCGACCAGCTTCTGTGTGCCGTCCAGCACGATGATGCTCCTGATGCGGTGCTCGACCATGATCTGGAGCACGCGCGTCAGCCGCGTGTCGGGGCTGACATAGATGAACTCGGGCGTCATGACGTCGCCGATCTTGCGGCTCATCAGGTCGTCGTAGCGCGGCAACATCTGGCTCGGCGTAAAGGCGAAGCACTTCAGGATGTCGAACTTGGTCACGATGCCGACCACCTGCCCGTCGTCTTCGACCGGATAGGAATTGAAATCGTCGGCCTCGAACATCTCGCTGAGCTGGAACAAATCGAGGCCGCGCTGCACCGTCTTGACGTTGCGCGTCATGTAGCCGTCGACGGTCTGTTCAAGAAATTGGTACACGGCGCGTCCTCCTCGATTCCTCCAACTGGCCAGCCGATGGTCAGTGCGACAGCAGCACGCTGCGGACGGTTTGCGTCACCAGATATTGCGTGACGCCTCCGAGGATCAGTTCGCGAAATCTCGAATGACCATAGGCGCCCGCGACGATCAGGCCCGCGCCGGTGTCGCCGGCGACTTTCTCCAACCGCGCAGCAGGGGTTTCGTTTCCTGCGGCCTCGAGGACCCGCGCAGTCGCGGTGACGCCGTGACGGCCGAGCCAGGCGGCAACGTCGCTGACACCGGCCATCACGGCCGAACGGTCGTCGCCCCGCTCCGGGATTTCAACGATGGTGACGTCCTTCGCCTTGTGCAGCATCGGCAGCGCGCCCGCCACCGCCCGCCGCGCTTCCGGCGTGTCCTTCCACGCCACCAGCACGCTGCGCAGGTCGAGCCAGTTGGCCCGGTCGGGAACGACGAGCAGCGGGCGGCCGGTCTGCATCACCAGGTCCTTGGGGCTCGCCAGCGAGAAAGCATCGGAGAAGGCCGGGCTCTGCCCGCCGCTGACGACGATGTCGGCGCAACGCGCCTGCGCCGTGACGAAGCGGGCCGGATAATCCATCGCGCTGCGCCACTCCGCATGCCCACCGCGATTCTTCACGGCCGCCCGGAATTGCGCTTCGAGCCCGGCCAGCCGCCGCTTGATCGAAGCTTCGCCCTCGTCGATCAGCGCTTGCGCCTCTGCGCCGTCGGTGAAATAGAGCGGCGGGACGAACTGCGCCGCAGCGACCCCGACGATGGCCGCCTCGAAACGTTCGGCGAGCTCGCCTGCGACCTGAAGACGCGCTTCGTTGGGCTGATCGAGCGCCAGGCTGACCATGACGGTCGCGTATGTCATCGGGAATCTCCAGCATTACAGAATTTTTTGAATCCTAGACCCGCTACCGCGCAACAAGGCTGAGCTAGATCAAATCCGACGCCTCTGGTGGTCCGCTCTCCCGGCGATGGGGAATCCGCCAGTGGATTCAACGTCCGCGCTTGCCTCCGGCCAAGCCTTGGGCGACATTGCCGGAGCGGTAAAGGCATCCTGCCGACCCGCCGAGAAGAGGAGCAGAGCTTGGCGCCGACCCACGTGACCCATCCGGCAGACGATGGTCGGGGCGAGCATTTCCGAGTCCGCATCGAGGGATTCGGGGTCGGCACCTGGGACCTCGACCTGCAGACTCGCGAACTCGACTGGTCGGACACGGCCAGGCGGCTGTTCGGCCTGCAGCCGGACCAGGCCGTCAGCTACGATCTCTTTCTTTCGCTGTTGGAGCCGGGCGATCGGGACCACCTCCTGAAGGCGATCGGGCGCACGTCGGAAGGTGGCGGGGGCCTCGACTTGTCCTTCAAGGTCAGCGGCGCGTCCGGAAACGGCCAATGGATCCGGGCCAGGGCCGGCGTGATCCGGGACGATGCGGGCATGCCGCGCCATCTCAGCGGGATATTCCTGGACATCAACGAGGAGAAGCAGCTCGAAGAGGCCCTGCGGTCCCAGGAGAATCATCTTCGCTCGATTCTCGAAACGGTGCCCGATGCCATGATCGTCATCGATTCACGCGGCATCATGCAGCTCTTCAGCAGCGCGGCGGAGCGGCTGTTCGGCTACAGCAAGCAGGAAGCGATCGGCCGGAACGTGAGTATTCTCATGCCGGAGCCCGATCAGTCGCGTCACGACAGCTATCTCACGCGCTATCTCAGGACCAATGATCCGCACATCATCGGCATCGGCCGAATCGTGACGGGCAAACGCCGCGACGGCACGACCTTCCCGATGCACCTGTCCGTCGGGAAGACGCAACGCGCGGGCGAGCCCCATTTCACCGGCTTCGTGCGCGATCTCACCGAGCACCAGCAGACCCAGGCGCGGCTCCAGGAGCTGCAATCCGAGCTCGTGCACGTGTCGCGGCTGACCGCGATGGGCGAGATGGCTTCCGCGCTCGCCCACGAGCTCAACCAGCCGCTGGCGGCGATCAGCAATTACATGAAGGGATCGCGGCGCCTCCTCGCCGGCAGCACCGATCCCAACATGCCGAAGGTCGAAAGCGCGCTGGACCGCGCGGCGGAACAGGCGTTGCGCGCCGGCCAGATCATCCGCCGCCTGCGCGACTTCGTCTCCCGCGGCGAATCCGAGAAGCGGGTCGAGAGCCTGTCCAAGCTGATCGAGGAAGCCGGCGCGCTCGGGCTCGCCGGCGCGCGCGAGCAGAACGTGCAGCTGCGCTTCAGCCTCGATCCCGACGCCGACCTCGTTCTCGCCGACCGGGTGCAGATTCAGCAGGTGCTGGTCAACCTGTTCCGCAACGCGCTCGAGGCGATGGCGCAGTCGCAGCGGCGCGAGCTCGTTGTCGCCAACACCCGTGTCGCCGACGGCATGATCGAGGTGGAGGTCTCCGACACCGGCATCGGCTTCCGGGAAGACATCATTCCAAACCTGTTCCAGACCTTCTTCACCACCAAGGACACCGGCATGGGCGTGGGACTCTCCATCAGCCGCTCGATCATCGAGGCCCATGGCGGCCGCATGTGGGCCGAGAGCAACGCAGCGGGCGGAGCGACCTTCCGCTTCACCCTGCCGGCAACCGACGAGAGCTGATCCATGACGACCAAGGGACATGTTTACGTCATCGACGACGACGCGGCGATGCGGGACTCGCTGAACTTCCTGCTGGATTCCGCCGGCTTCGCCGTCACTTTGTTCGACGACGCGCTCGCCTTTCTCGAAGCCCTGCCCGGCCTCGATTTCGGCTGCGTCGTCTCCGACGTGCGCATGCCCGGCCTCGACGGCATCGAGCTCTTGAAGCGAATGAAGGCGCAGCAAAGCCCGTTCCCGATCGTGATCATGACCGGTCACGGCGACGTGCCGCTGGCGGTCGAGGCGATGAAGCTCGGGGCGGTCGACTTCCTGGAAAAGCCATTCGATGACGACCGTCTCACCGCCATGATCGAGTCGGCGCTCCGCCAGGCCGAGCCCGCCGCCAAGAACGAGGCCGTCGCGCAGGATATCGCTGCCCGCGTCGCATCCTTGAGCCCGCGGGAGCGCCAGGTCATGGAGGGGCTGGTCGCGGGCCTCTCCAACAAGCTGATCGCCCGCGAATACGACATCAGCCCGCGGACCATCGAGGTCTACCGGGCCAACGTCATGACCAAGATGCAAGCGAGCAGCCTTTCGGAACTGGTTCGCCTCGCGATGCGCGCCGGCATGCTCAACGATTGAGGCAGGTCAAGGCGACTTCACGGCGCAGTGCTAGCCAGACAGCATGGTTGAGGTCAGCCCACATCGTGCGCGGCCGTCGTCCTCCCCACAACCCACCGTCTTTGTGGTCGACGATGATGCCGCAGTTCTCGGATCCCTGCGGTTCCTGCTGGAGACCGACGGCTTCGCCGTGCGGACCTTCAGGAGTGGCACGGCGCTGCTCAATCTCGGCGCCGCGCCCGGGCCGGACTGCTACGTCATCGACTACAAGATGCCCGACATCAACGGCATCGATTTGACCGGCCGGCTTCGCAAATCCCACCGCGACGCGCCCGTGATCCTGATCACCGGCTATCCCGACGAGAACATCTCGGCCCGGGCCGCGATGGCGGGCATCAAGGACGTGGTTTTGAAGCCGCTTCTCGACGAAAACCTGGTCAAGTGCATCCGCCACGCCATCCAGGACCGCCCCGGAGCGTGACCTAGGGACTCTACGTAGGTAAACATCCCTAAGATAACGCGCGAAATTTCCGGATTGCGTGTTTCATCGTAGCAGTGCTCCATCACAACGGAGATGGCGCAGATGCTGACCCAGACGCTCAACACCCAGGCGATCAACACCCAAATCGGTGGCAAGATTGCTCCTGCCCACCCCGTTACCGACCAGTTCGGCGCGATCGCGGGCCATGTCGGCCTGGTCGCCACCGAGTTCTCCTACGGCAAGGACGAGGAGATCTATGGCGAGGAGGAGGCGGCCGAATATGTCTATCAGGTCGTCACCGGCGCGGTGCGCAGCTACAAGCTTCTCTCCGACGGCCGCCGCCAGATCGGCGCCTTCCATCTTCCCGGCGACGTGTTCGGCCTCGAATCCGGTCCCACTCACCGCCTCGCCGCTGAAGCCATCATCGACACCACCGTTCGCCTCGTGAAGCGCGCCAGCCTGGAAAAGGCCGCCGGCACCGACGTGCAGGTCGCCCGCAAGCTCTGGGCCATGACCGCCGGCGAGCTGCGCCATGCCGAGGACCACATGCTGCTGCTGGGCCGCAAGACTGCGATGGAGCGCGTCGCGACCTTCCTGCTCGAAATGGACCGCCGCCTCGCCGTCGCCGGCATGATGGCACTGCCGATGTGCCGCCGCGACATCGGCGACTATCTCGGCCTCACCTTGGAGACCGTGTCGCGCGCGCTGTCGCAGCTTCACGCTCAGGGCATTCTCGGTTTCTCCGGTGCCCGCCAGATCGTGCTGCGCAACCGCCAGCGTCTGCACAATCTCGACGCCTGATCCTCAATCTTCCTCCCGACCCACTTTGGCCGGCTGAATACGTTCAGCCGGCCATTTCTTTGGTGGCGGTCAGACCCGTGCGCCGCGTCTCCGGCATCACAAAGAAGATCAGCAGGAGCCCCGCTGCGGCAACGCCGGACAGCCCGATGAATGCGGTGGCATTGCCGAACTTGTCGCTGACATAGCCGCCAAGCACCGTGCTCAGCGACGCGCCGATGCCCGTTGCGGTGCCGACGATCCCCTGCGCCAGGTTGAAATGCCCGCTGCCGAACGCGACGTCGGCGACGATCAGCGGGATCATCACCGCGAAGACCGCCGCGGTGATGCCGTCGAACACCTGCACCAGCACCAACAGATACGGATCGCGCACGGTCGCAAACAACAGGCCGCGAATCGCCAGAGCACCGAATCCGATCAGCAGCAGCGGGCGCCGGCCCCACGCTTGCGCCTTGCGCCCGACCGTCGGCGACAGCAGCGCCACGATCGCTTGCGGAACGACGATGCAAAAGGCGACGAGCACGGTCGCCCATTGGCTCGATCGCGCCGTCACCGCGCTCGCCATCAGCGGCATCATCGCGGCGTTCGCGAGCTGCAGCAGCAGCACGCTGAGCGCGAACACGATGAGCGGGCGCTGCCGGATCAGGTGCCAGATATTGGGATCGCCGCGGTCGGCGGCTTCAGGCGGCAGCTCGCCGTGACAGCGCCTGATGTCGACCTCGTTCTCGCGGATGCGCGACAGAGCGATCAGGGTTGGAATCACGAGCAGGAAGGTGACCAGGAAGACCGAGCGGCTCGATAACAGGTAGCCCGCGGTGCCCATCACCGCCGCCGCGACGCCGTTGCCGAGCGAGGCGAAGCGCGCGTTGCGCCCGAGCCGCTCGCCGATCGCGAGCGGGCCGACGAGGCCGAGGCTGATCGCGGCGATCGCCGGCCCGAGCACGCAGCTCGCCATCGCATGCAGCGTGGCGGCGGTCACCACGACGGCGAAGATCGGCATCGCCGCATAGGCCAGCGCGCAGGCGCCGATGGTCGCGATCGCGAGGGCAGCGACGAGGCGCTCCGATTTCGCGGCATCGATGATCGCGCCGCCCGGCATCTGGCCGATCAGGGCGACGATGCCGCCGATCGACAGCACGAACCCGATCTCGACCTGGGTCCATTTCTGCGTCGTCAGATAGACCGCGATGAAGGGACCGAATCCGGTCTGCACGTCGGCGAGGAAGAAGATGAACCAGTCGAGGCCGCGCAGGCTCTGGCGCGACGGCGCCGGAATGCCCGCAGCCGCCGGCTCCGCGACGTTGTCCTGCTCGACGACGCCGCCGCGATCTGCATGATTCGGCTTCCTCGACAACAGCACGGGCGGTCAGCCCTCCCTGCACCTCACTGAATCGCTTGCAGCGGCTGAAGGCTGCCGGACGCGCCGAGCACGACGATCGGCGTGTCCTCCTTGTATTCCGGTGCGGCCGCGACCTGCGCCTTGGTCAATTCCAGCGTGATGCTGTCCTTCTTGTTGGCGATCTTGCCGAAGCGCAGCGCGTTCCAGTCGACGACGATCTTGCGGCTGCCGACGCCGAGGAAGCCGCCGAAATCGATCGCCGCAGCGCGGACATGGCCGGTGCGATCGACGATGACGTCGACGATGCGACCCATGTCCTCGCCGGCGGCGCTGCGAACGTCGCGGCCGAGAACGCCGTGGGCCTCGCTCGCGCCGATGATGGTCACCGATGGCGGCGGCGCGGCGTCCTTGGGCGTGACGGGCACCGTGGAAGCCGGCGGTTGCACATTTGCCGGTGCCTTTGCCTCGCTCGGGGATGCAGGCGGCTCCTCGGCCGCGCGCGATTCGGCGACCGTCAAGCCCGCGACGATCGCCACGCCCAAGATCAACCTTCCGATCGCACGCATGACCTCCTCCTCGCGCCTCTAGCGCGCCAGCACGATCGAGACCTGGATCTGACCACGCGTGCGCAACACTTCCAGCGCCACGTCGTCGCCGTGACGGCTGACGCGAAGATCGACGCTGGATTCGCCAAGGCGCAGATCGCGCAGGATCACCTCGTTGAGGAACGCCGGCAGATGCGGGTTGCGCAGGCGAATCTCGCCGCGCGCGACGTCGAACTCGAGGCCGAGCGCCGCCTCCAGCAACGTGAACGGCGTCGCGCTGGCCCAAGCCTGCGGCGCGCAGGCGACCGGGTACAGCGTCGGCCCGCGCCGCTTCTCGCGCCGGAAGCCGCAGAACAATTCGGGCAGCCGGCGCAAATCCATGTAGGTCGCGGCGTCGAACAGCCCCTTGAAGACATGCGCCACCGAATGCTTGAGGCCGTAGCGCGCCAGCCCCAGCGCGATCAGCGCGTTGTCGTGCGGCCAGATCGATCCGTCATGGTAGGACATCGGGTTGTAGCGCACCTCGCCTTGCGCGACGGTGCGGATGCCCCAGCCCGAGAAGAAATGCGGCCGCATCAGATCGGCGGCGACGAGACGCGCGCGGTCCTCGCGGACCATGCCGCTGAACAGGATCTGCCCGGCATTCGAGGTCCTCACCTTGCAGGGCCGCTTCTTGCCGTCGAGCGCGAGCGCATAGGTGCCGAGCTCCTCGCACCAGAACGCCTGCTCGAAGCGCTCGGCGAGCGCCCTGGCTTCGGCCTCGAGCTTGCGCACGCGGTCCGGCTTGCCGAGCCGCAGCGCGCAACGCGCCGCGAGCTGCTTGGCGGCAAAGACGTAGCCCTGGACCTCCGCGAGCGCGATATTGCCCTCGGCAAGCCGGCCGTCGGCATGGAAGATCGCGTCATAGGAATCCTTCCAGCCCTGGTTCGCCAGCCCTTTCTCGGTCGCGCGCTGGTACTCGACGAAGCCGTCCTGATCGGGATCGCCCGGACCGTCGATCCAGGCGAGCCCCGCCTCGATCGCGGGCCACAGCTCGATCAACGTGGCCTCGTCGCCGGTGCGCTCGAAATAGCTGCCTGCGAGCAGCACGAACAGCGCGGTCGAATCGACGCTGCCGTAGTAATGCGCGAACGGGACTTCCCCGAGCGCCGCCATCTCGCCGCCGCGCATCTCGTGCAGGATCTTGCCGGGCGCGGCGTCCGCGAGCGGATCGACCGCCGCGGCCTGGAAATGCGCGAGCCGGCGCAGGACGCCCTTGGCAATGCGCGGATCGACCCAGAGCATCTGCAGCGCGGTGATGAGGCCGTCGCGCCCGAACGTCGTCGAGTACCAGGGAATGCCGGCATAGGGATAGCGTCCCTGCGGCGTCTCGGTCATCAGCATGTTGAGGTCGGCCATGGCCTGGCACAGCACCTCGTTGAAGATGTTGTTGGAGGTCTCGATGCTGGCCGCGCCCATGGTCGACTGCCGCATCTCGCGGCGGTGCGCCAGCAGACCCGGGAAGAACCGCACCGGCTTCTCCGTCAGCGGCCGGTTGCAGGACACGGCCACGAACAGCGATTTGGCCTGGTGCGGCTCAAGGTCGAGTTCCCAGGTCGCAGCGTTGACCGAGAGCCGCGTCGGACGCGGATCGAAATGCAGGCCGGTGGTCCGCTCGGCGTCGTCAAGGCCGCGATACTCGAACAGGACGTCGGTCGGCCCGAGCAGCCGGCCGGTTCCGACGCCGCGGCGCGGCCGCCGCTCGCCGCGAACCTCGAACAGATCGGCGAAGTCGTTGCCGAACAGCAGCGTCAGCTCGAAGCTGGTGCGCCGGTCGCCATGGTTCTGCACGCCGATGCGCTGGTAGGCGGTGCCGCGCCACAGGAAGATGGTGCGCACGACGTGCAACAGGTCCTTTTGCAGAACGAGGTTGCCCTGCCGGTAGATGTCCGGATTGGTGAGATCGACGGTCAACGCCGAATTGTCGTCGCGCAGATTCGAGCCGAGCAGCAGCGGCTGGAGATCGTCGAGCACGAGCTCCAGCCGCGCAAGATAGCGCGTGTCATGATGGAACAGTCCGTCCGGCCCGCCAGCGGACGCGCCGATGTCGCCGTGGCTGTCGAGCACGATGAAGGTGTCGTCGTGCTTGAGCGAACGCCGCGGCCGGGCCGAGGGCCCGGTCATCGGAATGTAGAAGGGCTGTTCCGCGACCTGTTCCGGGGTCCGCGTCACGGAGACGAACTGGGTTACGGCTTCTGCCGACATGAGCTGCTCCCCTGCGCTTGATTCGAAACGCGACCGACTCGAGAACGCGACTGTTGGTTTACGCGGCGGCTTGCGCGAGCCGGCTCATTTCCTGCGTGACCAGCTCACGATACGGCCCGTGACCCTGCATCAGGCGCTCGGGCGAGCCGTCCTCGATGATCTTACCATTCCTCAACACCACGACACGATCGAAATTGCGCAGCGTCGCAAGGCGATGAGCGATCGCGATCACGGTGCGGCCGCGCATCAGGCGGGACAGCGCCTCGCGGATCGCCTCCTCGGATTCGCTGTCGAGCGCGGCGGTCGCCTCGTCCAGCAGCAGGATCGGCGCGTCCTTCAGGAAGGCGCGCGCGATCGCGATGCGCTGGCGCTGGCCGCCCGACATCTTGACGCCGCGGTCGCCGACCATGGTGTCGAGGCCCTCGGGCAGGGTCTCGACGAAGTCGCAGCGCGCTGCGATCGCCGCGCGCAGCACCTCGTCGTCGGTCGCGTTCGGCCGGCCATAGCGGATGTTCTCGCGAATGGAGCGATGAAACAAGGAAATGTCCTGCGGCACGACGGAAATCGCCTCGCGCAGGCTCAGCTGCGTCACCTTCGAGATGTCCTGGCCGTCAATGGTGATATTGCCCTCGTCGACGTCGTAGAAGCGCTGCAGCAGCGTGAACAGCGTCGACTTGCCGCCGCCGGACTGGCCGACCAGTCCGACGCGCTGGCCGGGCTGGAGGCGCAGGCTGAAGCGCTCGAAGATCTTGTCGCTGCCGGGATAGCCGAAGGTGACGTTGTTGTACGCGATGGCCGCGCCGCTTTTGACCAGGGGCTCGGCCTCGGGATGATCGCGGAGCTCGTGCGGCACCAGCAGCGTGGCGATCGCCTCTGTCAGACGCGCGACGTGCTGGGTGACGTCGACCAGCGCCACCGCGAGATCGCGCGTCGCGCTCAGGATCGAGATGCCGAGCGTACAGACCAGCACGACGTCGCCGGTCGTCGCTTGGCCCTTCTGCCAGAGCGAGATCGCCCAGGCCATCAGCGCAATGGTCAGAAGCACGGTGATGACGGCATGCAACAGCCGCAGCTTCTCCAGATAACGCAGGCTGCGGCTGCGCGCGGTCAGCTCCTGGTTCACGGTCGCGTCGAACCGCTCATGCTCGTGGCTGATGCCGCAGAAGGCGCGCACCAGCGGCATGTTGCTGATGACGTCGATCATCTCGCCGTCGACCAATGCGGCCTTGTCGGCGAAATCGTCATGCAGCGGCTTGCCGGCCGCGGCCAGACGAAACATCGCAACCACCATGCCGCCCGCGATCGCGATCAGGCCGAGCGCCATGTAGGGACTGACGGTTCCAATCAGGATGATTGCCGCAATTGTGGCAATGCACGGCGGCAACACATTCCAGACGAACATGTTCTCGACGGTGAACACCGCGTTCGAGGTCGCGGTGATGCGGCTCGTCAGCATGCCAGGCATCCGGTCCGAGAAGTAGCTCGGGGCGTGCCCGGTCAGATGACGAAATATGTCACGCCGTAAATCGCCCGTGACCCGGACGAAGGTGAAGCTCGCCGTCCAGCTTGCGATCCGCCACAGGAAGTTGTCGGCGGCAATCAGTGACATGAGCAGAATGAATGCCAGCCATACGCCACCGCCATACGAGGGACCGGCCGACAAGGCGTCGACCAGAGCTTTGACGCCATACTGGGTGCCTACGGAGCAGGCAACGGCCCCCACGACCGCGGTCAGGATCACCAAATGCGACGCGAGACGACGCCGGAGATAGCGCAGGACAAAGGCAAATGGCCTACGCGCGTACCCAGAAAGCTGATCCATATGGCTGTCGCCCCGTTATGCTGATTTTTCGTTTCGTTACTGGTCGAGTGAACATCGACCGCTTCGCCTCGGTTCCCGGGCAATCCCATCACGACATGCGGATGCGGACGATGTGCGAAGATGTAGTGGCAGCATCGCGACGCTCCGCCGACGTGTCGAATATGTAACGTTCGGGGGAAGGAACTTCGCAGGTGCGGGAACGTTCCCTCGTCTGGCATTGCCGGTGCCGTTAAGGCGGGGGTTTCAACTTCATGATCGCAGAGGAGATGGTGAGATGCGCATCGCGCAGGTAGCTCCGTTGACGGAGGCTGTTCCACCCAAGCTGTATGGCGGCACCGAGCGGGTGGTGCATTGGTTGACGGAAGAGCTGGTGGCCCTGGGCCATGACGTGACGCTTTTCGCCAGCGGCGACTCGCGGACATCGGCCAAGCTCGATGCATTATGGCCGCGGGCACTTCGGCTCGACGGTTCCGTGCGCGATCCCAACGCGCTGCACATGGTGCTACTGGAGCGGGTGCGGCAAAAATGTGACGACGAGGAGTTCGATTTCCTCCACTTCCATCTCGACTATTATCCCTGGTCGTTGTTCCACCGCCAGCCGACCCCGTTCGTGACGACGTTGCACGGCCGGCTCGATCTTCCCGAGCATCAGCCGGTCTTCAACACCTTCACCAATATGCCGGTCATCTCGATCTCCAATGCGCAGCGGCGGCCGGTGCCGCAGGCGAACTGGGTGACGACGATCCACCACGGCCTGCCGGAGAAGCTACTGACGCCGAAGCCGGCGAAACAGGAATACCTCGCGGTGCTCGGCCGCATCGCGCCCGAGAAGGGCGTCGATCGCGCCATCAAGATCGCGACCCATTGCGGCATTCCGCTCAAGATCGCGGCCAAGGTCGACCGTGCCGACCAGGATTATTACGACGAGCTGATCCGGCCGATGATCGAGAACAATCCGTTGGTCGATTTCATCGGCGAGATCAGCGATCACGAGAAGTCGGATTTCCTCAGCGGCGCGCTCGGCCTCTTGCTGCCGATCGACTGGCCGGAGCCGTTCGGCCTCGTCATGATCGAGGCCATGGCGTGCGGAACGCCGGTCGTCGCCTTCAACCGCGGCTCGGTGCCGGAGATCATCGACGAGGGCCTCACCGGCTTCATCGTCGAGGACGTCATCAGCGCCGCGGGCGTGGTGAACCGGCTTCCGCAACTCGACCGCGCCGCGATCCGCAAGCAGTTCGAAACGCGCTTCACCGCGCGGCGCATGGCCCTGGACTACCTCGCCGCATATCGCAGCCTGACCGAGGCGCAGGCACCGCGGATCAAGCTGGTGAGCAGCGCAGAGTAGACTTTCTACATCGCTGCCGGTCTCTTCCCTTCTCCCCTTGTGGGAGAGGTGGCGCGAAGCGCCGGATGAGGGGTATGTCTCCGCTCGCAGAACTGTTCGTGAGGAGAGAAACCCCTCACCCGGCTTCGCTTCGCGAAGCCACCCTCTCCCACAAGGGGAGAGGGTACACCTGTCGCACCGCTACATCCCCAATAGCCGCGGCAGCCACAGCGACAGGCCCGGCCAATAGGTCACCACTACGAGGAAGCCCAGCATCGTCAGCAGCCACGGCCACACTGCGACCGTGAGCTCGGTGATCCCCATCTTGGCGATGCCCGAGGCGACGTAGAGATTGAGGCCGACCGGCGGATGGCACAGGCCGACCTCCATGTTGACCGTCATCAGGATGCCGAAATGGATCGGGTCGATGCCGAGCTTGACCGCGACCGGAAACAGGATCGGGGCCATGATCAGGATGATCGAGGACGGCTCCATCACATTGCCTGCGAGCAGCAGCAGGATGTTGACGAGCAGCAGGAAACCGATCCAGCCCAGGCCCTGGTCGATCATCCATTGCGCCAGCGCCTGCGGCACGTTCTCGTAGGTCATCAGGAACGAGAACAGCACGGCATTGGTGATGATGTAGAGCAGCATCGCCGAAAGGTTGGCCGACGACAGCAGCACGCGCGGCACGTCGCGCAGCTTCAGGTCCTTGTAGATGAACACCGCGACGATGAAGGCGTAGACCGCGCTGACGGCGGCAGCTTCAGTCGGCGTGAACAGGCCGCTGTAGATGCCGCCGATCACGATCACGATCAGGAGGATGCCCCAGATCGACTTGCGGAACGCATCGAGACGCTCCATGAAGGTCGCCTTCGGCATCCGCGGATAGTCGTTGCGCCAGGCGCGATAGAACGTCGTCATGCCGAGCAGCGTGGCGAGCGCAAGCCCCGGCACGATGCCGGCGATGAAGAGCTTGCCCACCGAACTGTTGGTCGAGACGGCGTAGAGCACCATCGGGATCGATGGCGGAATCAGAATGCCGAGCGAGCCCGACGTCGTGATCACGCCGGCGCCGAACCGTTTCGGAAAGCCTTGCGCGACCATCGCGGGCAGGATCACTGAGCCGATCGCCACCACGGTCGCCGGCGAGGAGCCGGAGATCGCGGCGAACAGCGCGCAGGCGACCACGCCCGACAGCGCGAGCCCGCCATACCAATGGCCGACCAGCGAGGTTGCGAAGGTGATCATACGCCGCGCCACGCCGCCATGAGTCAGGAAGTTGCCGGCCAGAATGAAGAACGGGATCGCCATGATCTCGAAATTCTCGATGCCGGTGAACAGCTTCAGCGCCACCGATTCGGTTCGCACGTCAGTCAGCGTGAACATGAAGCTGAGCACGGTCAGACCCAGCGCAATCGAGATCGGCATGCCGGTCAGCATCAGCGAGATCAGCAGCGCGAACACGATGAAGACGCGCAGGCCCTGCGGCAAGGTGATGACATGGGCCGCATGCGCGAAGCACAGCGCGACGATCAGGACCGGCAGCAGCATCAGGATCCAGCCGAGCGGGCTGCGCTCGTCCCGGACCACCTGGGTGGGCGTGACCGGCGCCGGATGCACCGGATCCGCCTCGACGCCCTCGACGCCCGCCATATCGTGATGCGGCAGCTCGCCGGTGCGGTAGAACGACCAGGCGACCTGCAGGAAGCGGAAGCACATCAGGCCGGAGCCGATCGGAATGGTGAGATACACCACCCACATCGGCGCCTCGAGGTCGTTGGACTGTTGGCCGCTGTGCCACATGTGGCTGACGAAGGCGGCTCCGAAATAGCCCACGATGGCGGTGAACAGCGCGCCGCACAGGAGGCCGAAGGTGATGATGCGGCGGCGCGAGCCGCCCGGCAGGATGTTGACCAGCACGTCGACGCCGACATGGATGCCGGTCCGCACGCCGTAGGCGGCGCCGAACTTCGCCATCCAGATGAACATGTAGATGCAGAGCTCCTGCGCCCATGACAAATCGAGCGCGGCAAGCCAGGCGAACGTCGCGCGCGCGGGCACGGCGAGGACAGTGAGGTTGCGGGCTTCCGCCCATTTGGCGAGGTCGATCGACAGCCCGGCGCCGTAACGGTGCACCACCGCGACGAAGATGAGCGACGTCGCAGCCGCGATCATCGTCGCGATCAGCCATTCCTCGAGATGATCGAGAAAGCGATTCAGCACACGCAGCAACTTGGTCCCCCCGGATTGGATCATTCAAGCGCAACGGCCGGGAGCGCAATTGCCCCCGACCGTTGGTATTGTTGTTATTGGGCCGCAGCCGTCGGTAACAACGAGAGCTAAGCGCTGCCAAGCTAACGTGATGACCGCCGGATGCGCAAGCCGGCATCCGCGCGTGTCCAAGGCAACGCGTGCTATGCCGCGTTGCGGCAGCGCCATCAGCCTTTCCGTTGCGCGACCATGAAGAGGCGCCGGAACGGGAACAGCGTCTGCCCCGCCGCATTCTTCGGATAGGCGCTCGCGACGCGCATCCCGTAGGCGGCTTCGAATGCGGCCTTCTCCTCGCCTTGGAGCACGTCGAGATAGCGCGTCAGCCAGGTGCCCTTGGTCCATTCCTTCACGGGATTGTCGCCTTCGAGCACTTGCAGATATTCGGTCTCCCAGATGTCGATGTTGGCCGACATCGGCGCGAGCAGATCGTGATAGAAGCCCGGCCCTTCCACCGGCGGCGGGGTGACGAGATGCTCCACCTTGGAGCGCCATGGGCCGTCGAGCGCAGTCTCGCCGATCAGCACATGCGAAGGCGCGAGGAAATTGCGCGGCATCTGCACCGCGAGCATGCCCCCGGGCGTCACCTTCTCCATCAACGACGGAAACAGTGCCGCATGATTGGGCAGCCAATGCAGTGCGGCATTGGAATAGATCAAGTCGTACTGCCCAGCGGGACTCCAATGGCCGAGATCCTCATGTGACCATTCCACGTCAGGCGCGGCCTTGCGTCCTGCCGCGACCATCTCCGCCGAGCCCTCGACCCCGGTCACGCGTGCCTCCGGCCAGCGCTCCGTGATCAATTTGGTGACGTTGCCGGCGCCGGCGCCGAGATCGGCGATCGCGCGCGGGGCAAAATCGGGAATCCGCATCAACAGGTCGACGGCGGGCCGGAGCCGATGGCCGGAGAACTTCAGATATTGCTGCGGATCCCAGACCATCCTTCGACGCCTTTTGTTTTTCGTATTTCCTTCGCCAAGGCTTTTGTCCTTAAACAAGGCTCTTGTCCTTCGGCAAGCCTCTTGGTTACCACTGCTCGTCCCGGTCGGGCAATTCGCAAGCCCGCGGGACAGAGCGGCAAACGAACAACAAAAAGCAGGCAGGACCAAGGGAGCGTGCGACCATGGACCTCGGGCTCAAATCGAAAACCGCCGTCGTCACCGGCGCGAGCATCGGCATCGGCCGCGCCATCGCCAGGGGCCGCGCCGCCGAAGGTGTGCGCGTCGTCGGTGTGGCGCGCCGCGCCGACCTGCTCGCCGAGCTGGTGAAGGAGATTGCTACAAGGCAAGTGCACTCCCTCTCCCGCTTGCGGGAGAGGGCTGGGGAATGTTTCCGCAATGGGATAGCCCCGAGAGGAGAAAGCCCTGACCCGCGCCGGAGCCTGTCGTCGGGCGCGCCGTGGGCGCGAGCCGGTGGCGTGACCTCTCCCGCATCCGCCTTCGCCAAGGCTTCGGCGGACAAGAGCGGGAGAGGTTGCACCGAGCCCGTGGCAATCGATTCAACCTAAAGCCATTCCGCTCTAACTGCGCATCCGACAGCCTCATTGTCGCCGGACCTCACGGTTTGACGTAGCTCCAGCCCTGTTCCTGCAGCTCCATGACGCGGACGACACCCGATTTGACCACCGTCGCCTGCGGAATCAGATTGATGTCCTTGTTCTCCGCCTTCCGCATATTTTCCTGGGTGTTGCCGCAGGCTTTGAAGGAGATTTCGGGATTGCTCATCGCGAGCACCTCGATGCGTGGCTTTACCGGCGAGGTATCATCGCGCAGCATATGAAGACCGGGACCAAAGGTGACAATCTCGATTGAGACTGGTTCACCGAGATCGCGGTAATATTGCGCGACATTGGTGGCATTGTTGAGCGTGAGGTTCATCATCGCAGGTTCGTTGGAATTGACCTGCAATATCAGCTGGTGCGGCTTTTTGACGATCTCGGGTTTTGTCGCCTGAGCCATCGCCGCCCGTGTCGCAGCGGTTTGCTTGCTCGTGTGAGTCTGCCCCGGCTTGCTCACGTGCATCCGTCTAGTCGGTTGCTTCGGATCGCGTGCCTGATTCTTCTCGCTCATCTGCGGGATCAACTGGTTGTCCTGTTGCGCCTGCGCGCTTGGTTCGACCAGAAGCACCATCGCCAGGCCGCCGATGATTGCTATCGTCAACTTCGGATTGATCATCTCGTGTCTCCCGTTCCTTGACCATCACCTTCCCGGTCTGGCGACGCTATGTGGCCATTTGCATGCAGCCGCCATTCTCTTGCGCACGTTCTCGAATCCGCTGAGCAGGAACTGTCCGTCTTGCACCTGACCAGTGCGGGCGAAAAGGCGCACGACGATGTGACCCTCGTCGGGTAGCGCGTTCAGCAACTTTACGACGTCGCCCCCGAAAGCGACGCCGGAGCCGAATGACGGCGACGCTGCCGCGAGTTGCATCGGCGTGTCCGCATTCAACCGAAAGGAGATGACGTATTCGTTGGCGCTCCGTGACAGCGCCGGTCCGGCGACCGTGACTTCCGTTCGGCCTTTGCGGCAGTGGATTGCGAGTTGCATCGTGGCTCCATCCGAGCCGCCAACCGAAAAGGTGGTGGCGGTGACGACGGGTGAATAGTCGACCGGCGAGGTGGTCTCGCTGATCAGCCAGCCGCCGTCTGACGCCCGCCGCCCGGGCGGCGGAATCTTACGTGACAGTTCTTGCAGGCATTCCAGCCGGCCCCGCCCTTCCATCGCCGAACAAGCCCGAAGTGACTCGACGGCATCGCCCGTGTCTTGCGCGTAAGCGATTCCGCAGGCTACGTTCAAGGCGACGGCGAACGGAGGAACGGCACTCTTCATGGCCTCGCCTGTACGCTGCGTGCCTTGCGATCCAGCCATTCCTGCGCAGCCGGGAAGCGGGTGAGCCCGGGGACGGACGCCGCGAGATTGATGGACTGCCATTTCGGATCGAAGCCTGGTGCCTGCAGGCGGTCAATCCGCGAGAACAGGTACTCGACGAGGCGCGCCACGCGTTGATAGCGGTTTGAGCGTGGCGGCCAGTTGAATGCAACGAGAGCCGTCGGCACGGCAAGAGTCGCAACCCGCTCACCCTGTTTGATCAGATTGGGATACTCGTTGGCGTTCAAGGTCGCCGGCAGATAATAGTCCTCGAACTTCCTGTCGTAATGGACCGGCAGGAACTTGAATCCAGCTTCCCAGCGGCCTCGCACGAAGGCGTCCACGGGCTTCGACGTGATGAACACGACGGCCGACATCTCCCCCTTGCGCATCTGTTCCAGGGCAAGCTGATGCGGAATGAACGTCTTGTCGACGTCGATGCCGAGGCGGCTGAAGATCAGCGGACCGGAATAGGCGGCTGCGGTGCCCTGAGTATTGAAGTTCACCTTCTTGCCGGCAAGGTCCTGCAGGCTCGTGATCTCCGGCCGCACGAAGATGTGCAACTCGGACGGAAACAGATTGAGCAGATAAGTGATGCGGCTTTGGATCTGCGGAACCTGAAGCTTGTACTCCTCGAGCGCGTCGGAATTGATGATCGCGGTATCGACACCACGCAGATAGAGCAGCGCATTCAGATTGTCGGTGGCGCCCCGGGTGACGATCGGCAGGAGATGCAGCTCTGCTCCGTCGTCGACGACACGGGCCATTTCTGCCGCGAGGCGGATCGGCGCGCCCTCGAGCAGGCCGCCGGCGAGCCCGACGGTCCAGGCGTTCATCCGGCCCTTTTCGCTCTCCTGAGGGAGCGGCCGTCGGAGCATTTGTGCATCGGCCTTGGCGGATCTTGCGGTTTGTGCTTCCAGGCAAGTCGTTTGAAGCAGCACGGCAATCGGCACCAGCGCGGCGAGCACGAGCGACGAGAGCGACCTTGGCAGCTTGTTCATGTCGTTCCTTTCCGGATTGCCCACCGTCACCACTCTTCCCGGCATGAATGCAAAGCCCACTCTCAGTGATGCAATGCATCCAGTCGTTCCTTGGCTCCGCGAATGCCGCTCCTCTGTGCCTTCGCGTAGAGCTCGCGCGCCTTGGCCGCCTCGCCGCGCGTTCCATAGGCACCCCAAGCCGACAGAACCGCCGGATCATATGTCTCCGCGAGCATGAAGGTCGCCTGCGCACTGTTCTTCTCAGCCGCAAGCTCGAGCACAATCCGCGCTGCACCGATATTGCCCTGATCGAGCAACGCTCTGGCACGCGGGATCAATCGGGCCTCCACCTCGTCCTGGCCTGGATTCGTCGGCGGCTCCGTTGCGGTCACGTTCTGCGCCGTCGACAAGGTCGGGCCGCCGTTTCTTTGCGCCGCCGGGGCGTGCTGATCGATAAGGCGCGATACCGAGGCGATCTCGCTCTCCCTGGCTTCAGTCCTGCTCCGCTCCCGCTCCAGCGACTGTCGCAGTTCGGCGATCTCCCGGTTCGCTGCCTGTCTCTGCTGCGAGGCTGCATCGTTCGCCTCGCGCAGATGCCCGTTCAGCGATTCGATGACGCCGCGCGTTTGCGCAAGCTTGCTCTCCAGCGCGGCAGCATGAGCCTGGGCCTCTTCGAGGGCACGGCGTTGTTGCTCGGCGTTCGCCGTTGCCGACCGCGCGGCGTCCTCTTGTTGCGCGAGGGCTGCGTTCCTTTCGCGCTCCTGCTGCAAGGACTGCCGCAATTCCGCGATCTCCCCGCCCACCGCCTCGCTTTGCTCCGCCGTGGCACCGTCGGCCGTAGCCGATCCGCCAGTCATGCCGGCAAGCTCGCTCGCGAGGGCGGCGGCGCGTGACTGCGCCTCGTAGCGTTCTTGCTCAGCGCTTGCCGCTATCGCCTGCGCGGCGCTCACTCGCTTCGCCAGGACGGCGCTCTTTTCCCGCTCCTGCTGCAGGGACTGCCGCAGTTCAGCGATCTCCCACGCCGCCGCATCCCTCTGCTGTGCGGCCACCTCGTCCGCCTCGCGCGCCTGCGCGATACGAGCCTCTACTTCGCGGCGGGTTCCGGCAAGTTCGTCCGCGAAGGCGGCGCTGCGGGCTCGCTCAATTTGAAGAGACTGCCGCAGCTCCTCCGTGGCAGTTTCCGCTGCATGCGTGCGCTGGACCGCCTCTTCGAGCTCCCTGCGCGCGCCGGCCAGTTCACCGGAGAGCGCGTCACTGCGCCCGTCGGCGTCGAGCCGTGGTGGCGGGCCCGCCGCGCTTGCGGAGACCGCCTGAATCGGGGCCTCGGACATTTCGCTCTGAAGGAGTGCTGGCGATCCGGTCGCGAAGTCAGGCCGCTGGTCGAGGCCGGCGGCGCTTCCGCCGTCGATTCGAGTTGTTTCGGCAGTCGGTTGTGCGTTGAACGGGTCGAAAGCACCGAGCAGGGTCACCCCAGCGAAGATAAGGGCGACCAGAACGACAGCTGCAATGAGCGAACTACCCGTCTCCTCCGGATCGATATCCTCGGTCTCACCCCACCAATGGGTCCGTGAAGAGCGGAGCGCTGAGCCGTCCTTTGCGCCCCATCTGCCCGTCTCGGGCGACCCGTGACCGAGCTCCTCCGCCGCATCTTCTATTCGGGTGCTTTCTCGGTCCCTGGGTGCAGTATCGATTGATTGGCGCATGCATCACGCCTCTCTCAAGAGCAACTCCAATGGAGCGATCGCCCAGCCTGTTCGCATGGTTTCGGCACCCGATCAGAACACGCGTAGATAATGTGTTGCGGCGCGGCGACACGCCCAAATTAAATATAGCAATTAACTCAAATACATATAATTTTGACCATATTCAAAAGTCAAATTAAATATGCTCGTCGGATGCCGTTAAACAACCTCATACATCGCATGGAATATAGGGCTGGCGCCCCGAATCTGCGTATCTGACCATGTTCTCGTCGCGTCTAGGCATGGAGGAATGACCATGCGCATTGCGTTGCCGTATTTGGGAATTGGCGTCTGTTTGTCTGTTGCCAGCTGGTTGGTGCTCGGGCTTGTGCTCTAGCAGCGGTTTTCCGTAAGAACTCGGAATCGAACTGGGGTGGTCGCGCAAAATCACCGATCCAACGGCGCTTTGATCTTTGGCATGTTCCGATCGCGGTCGGCGACGTCCCTGCCGCGCGTGTCAATCAAATTTCATGAACCTTTGCTATGGTCATCAACACCCATAGGTTTAAGTCCATTCTGTTTCTTGGCCCAGCTGTTCATTTCCTGACAGTCATAGTTTAGGGCGCGTCATGAGTACTCGTGGTCAGTGCGACCGTATTGCGATTCTGCGTCAACGTGTTTTGTCGCTCAGCTCTCAACTGACGGAGCTTCAGAACCTTCGTACCCGCCTGGAAAAGGCTGAGGAACGACGAATGCGCAAACGTTCAAAAGTTACTGGTAGCTTGGCGATGCGGCGCCGATCTTGGCAGTAGGCGAGTCGACAGCCCAAGCCCGCGTTGGGAGCGCCTCAAATTTCGAGGATCGTAACTCCCGGATGCGGGTCCTTCACTTGCCTCATCGCGCCCATGCCCGTTACACACCCAGGCGTGTCCCTTCAGTTGTTCTCGTGCCACCACAGCTGGCTCGAGATCGCCGAAACGGACCGGCTTGACCGCATGAGTGCGCTCGTAGTGTTTTGGGCCTCGCGGGTGCGATACATCACGGGAGCGGTGATCCCGGTGGATAGGGGGTTTGCGGTATCAGTTCTAGGAATTCATGCGATGCGTTCGACATTGAAGAGCGTGAGGGTTGGGGTCGGTCTCTTGATGCTCCTCGCCGCAGTTCACTTGACCTCCGCCGCGTTCGGCGAGGACAAGCAGAGCGCCGGCAGTCGAGATGAGACTGCCGCCTTCGATCCCATCCCGTTTGGAGGCAGAACGGATTTCCAGGTCTCAGCCCTCGCCGAGGTCCCAAGGCAGGTGGCGCGCGCAGCACAACGCGAGAACTGCGACGTCGAAAAAGGCATGAAAGAGATTCCGCTTCGCTTCTTGGTCGAGAGAGAGCGCCGTTTCGTCCTCGTATATTGTCAGTGGATCGTGGGAAGTCATCTCGTCTTCGACCTTAAGGACGCGCGCCATCCGAAGCTCGTCGCGTTTCCATTCTTCGCACAGAACACCGGGTTCGGCACCACGCCGCGGCCGGGCCTCATCACCTGGCGAAAGGAGGCCGGCGTGTTCGAGGCTGAGACCGGAACAGACATGTGTCCGAGCTCTCGCCTTCGTCACGTCTACCGCCTGGGAACGACCGAAGGCTATACCAGTGGCACCAGCAGCTTCGTGCTCGTCCGCGTGGATGTCACGGCGCGCGGCTGTGGGGGTGACCAGCCGTGGTCGACGGTGTGGCAAGCACCGAACTGGCCGGAGTCGATGATCGTCCGGTGAGGACGAACGTGAGGGATGGCCAGGGTTATCGCACATGACTTGGCCGGTGCGCACGCCTCGTCCTTCGAGACGGCGCTTACGCGCCTCCTCAGGATGAGGCTAATCGGCGTCAGTGTCTTCCGAGACTGCAGCCACACACTCCCTGCTCAGGAGCCCGCCTGAGCGGCCGTCGCGAAGGATGGCACAGAAAAAGGCTCTCGGCCCTTCGGTGGATGGCGGGTTGCGGTATCAGGTCTAGGAGCGAAGGCTCTCGTCCCAAGGATTGCTGCGCCGCGGAATAGTCGGGGTAACGGCAACGTTGATTTGCGTCAAGCGAGTGGTCGAGTCGTTGCGAGATCGTCGCGCGCTATCGGCGAGCCGACACGTGACTGCAGATATCCGTGTTGATCGTCTGTTGACCGGCGATCGCTTCGCATGGCGACCGGCCTTTGGAGTGCGCGCGGTGAACGTTTGGACGCGTTGGGTGCCCGGGATCGATACGCTTCGGTACTACGAAGCGGCCTGGCTTCGGCATGATGTCTTCGCAGGTCTCGTGCTGGCGACCATGCTTGTCCCGGTCGGAATTGCCTATGCCGTGGCGTCCGGTCTGCCGGGCATCCACGGCCTCTACGCGACCATCGTCCCGCTTCTGGCCTACGCGATGTTCGGTCCGAGCCGCATCATCGTGCTCGGACCGGACTCGGCGCTGGCAGCTGTCATCCTCGGCGTCATCGTCCCCCTGTCCGGCGGCGATCCGGTCCGCGCCGCAATGCTTGCCGCCATGATGGCGCTCGTTTCGGGAACGGTGCTCATTGTGGCCGGCATCGCACGGTTAGGGTTCGTGACGGAGCTGCTGTCCAAGCCGATACGATACGGCTACATGAACGGGATCGCGCTGACCGTTTTGATCAGCCAGTTGCCAAAGCTGCTCGGCTTCTCGATCGAAAGCGAAGGACCGCTGAGAGACCTATGGGCGATCGCCGTTGGGATCGGTGATGGCAAGATCAATTGGGCCGCATTCGCAGTCGGACTTGGTACGTTGATCGTCATCCTGCTGCTCAAGGACAGCAAGCGACTGCCGGGAATCCTGATTGCCGTCGTCGGAGCGACCCTTGTCGTCTCACTCCTTGATCTGGGAACTGGTTATGGTGTGAAAGTCTTGGGGCCACTTCCACAAGGTCTGCCGGCCTTCTCCATTCCCAGGATCGGCTATGGCGATCTGATCCCCGTGCTGGCCGGCGGCTGCGCCATCGCTCTGGTCTCGTTCGCCGATACCAGCGTGTTGTCGCGAACCTATGCTGCTCGTCTGGGCGACAAGGTCGATCCGAACCAGGAGATGGTGGGCCTCGGCGCGGCCAATTTGGCGACCGGCTTTTTCCAGGGCTTCCCGATCAGCAGCAGTTCCTCGCGCACGCCCGTTGCCGAAGCCGCCGGCGCCCGCACCCAGCTCACATGTGTCGTCGGCGCGTTTGCGATCGCGTTCCTTCTGTTGGCTGCGCCAAACCTGTTGCAGCACCTGCCGAATGCCGCATTGGCCGCCGTGGTGATCGCAGCCGCAATCGGCCTGATCGAGATCAGTGATCTCAAACGAATCTACCGGATCCAGCGCTGGGAATTCTGGTTGACCGTGCTGTGCTTCGTGGGCGTAGCCGTGCTCGGCGCAATTCCCGGAATCGGCCTCGCCATCGCGGTCGCCATTGCCGAGTTTCTGTGGGACGGCTGGCGTCCGCACTCCGCAATTCTTGGGCGGGCGCAGGGCGTCAAGGGCTATCACGACATCACGAGATATCCCGATGCCCGCCTGATACCCGGACTGGTGCTGTTCCGCTGGGACGCGCCGCTGTTCTTCGCCAATGCCGAGTTCTTCAAGGAACGTATTCTGGCCGCGGTCGAGCAATCGCCGACACCCGTGCGCTGGCTGGTCGTCGCCGCCGAACCGGTCACGAGCGTCGACGTCACCGCCTGCGACACAATTGCCGAACTGGACGAGGCGCTCCACGTCAGGGGCATCGAACTTTGCTTTGCCGAGCTGAAGGATCCCGTGAAGGACAAGCTGAAGCGGTTCGGGTTGTATGCGCAGGTCGGCGAAGCTCAGTTCTTTCCGACCATCGGCTCGGCCGTCTCGAGCTACCTCCACATCAACAATGTCGAATGGGAGGACTGGGAGGATCAGGTCGAGGTCGGTCGTCGCGTCGGGTCGTGACGAGCCGGCCAGCGCGACAACCAGCGCAAGGCCGCACCTGCGGCATTTCGGCGAGCATGACGGCCCAACCGTCAGACCGCCGCCGGCAATAAGCGAGTCATTGCTGAACCGCGGGCGCGCACTTCGTGCCCGGCTTCGGGGAACATGGGCCCAATCCAATCGTTGCCTCCGCTCCACTGGAGGAAAGTTCATGCCCAAGAAATCGCTCGCCGAAATCTCAAAGGAAATGGCCGGCATCGACATCGCCATTCTCTCGACGCACACCGAGAACGGCGAGATTGCCAACCGTCCGATGAGCAACAACGGCGACGTCGCCTACGACGGCACCTCGTACTACTTCACCTACGAACAGGCGCGAACGGTATCGGACATCCAACGAAATCCCAAGGTAGCGCTCGGATTCTCATCGGAGGCGGGCCTATTCTCGAAGGGAATCTACCTCGCGGTCGAAGGGACTGCCGAGCTGATCCGCGACAAGGCCGCCTTCCAACAGCATTGGACCAGCGACCTCGACAAGTGGTTCGACAACGGAATCGATACGCCGGGCATCGTCCTGATCAAGGTCAAAGCCAAGCGCATCACTTATTGGACGGGCCGCGAAGAGGGTGAGGTCGTGATCTGACCGACGCGGTGATCGTGCGCCGATTCCTCGATTGGTTCTTCAAGAGCCGCGAAACCGGTGCCATCACCATCGCGCAATGGCCCAACCTCATCCTATGGATCGTGATCGTCGCGGGCCTTCTGCTTTGGATCTGGCCTTCCGCGGGAAGAGCCAGCGTCGCCCTGACAATCGTCTTGAAAGGCGGACTGATGATTTGGGGCGCCGACGAGATCATCCGCGGCGTGAATCCTTGGCGGCGCTGTCTCGGCGCTGCGGTCGTCGTCTACGAGCTCATCACGCTTGTGCCGTAAGGTGGGTTCGACGAAGCACGCCTAACCTTCGTGGTTTGCTGCTCCCTGCGCATCGCGCCGCCATGCACCCGGGCTGACGCCGACGATCGCTGCCTGGAGCCGGCATTTTCTCGTACGACAATAGCCTACCGGAGCGAGATCGAAGGGCACCGAACTTCACCCCTGCCCCGCCGGCGGGACCACGTAGAGCGTCAGCGCGAACACCGCATAGATGAAGATCAGCAGGGCGCCGACGAACCAGGCCGAGCGCCCGCTGGCCGTGATGAAGGCCGACGTCACCGTCGCGATCATCATCATGGTGACGGCGCCCGGCCAGAACTGCAGGTCCATCGGCTTCGGCCCCACGACATAGCTGAGCAGCACCAAAGCGGGTGCGACGAACAGCGCGATCTGCGAGGCACTCCCAAGCGCGATGCTGACGGCCATGTCGAGCCGGTCCTTGCGCGCCGCGGCGAAGGCCACCGCGAATTCCGCGGCGGCGCCGACCAGCGAGACGACGATGAAGCCGACGAAGGCCGGGCTCATTCCGAAGGTTTCCGCCGCCTTCTGCACCGATTCCACGAAGATCTCGCTGACCAGCGCGACCAGCACGGTGACGACCAGCAGCGTGCCGACGGCCGTTCCGATCGGCCAGTGCGCCTCCTTGTCGTCGTCGCCGTGACCGGCGCTTGCGAACAATTCCTTGTGCGTTCGAAGCGAGAACAACAGGCCGAGCCCGTAAGCTGCGATGAGCAGGACCGAAATGCCGAGGCTGAGCTTGTTGAGGATGCCCCCGCCCTGGGGCAGGTGGTCGAGATCGGCGACCGCCGAAGGCGCAAGCAGCGCGACGGTCGCCATCAGCAACAGGCCGGACGAGAGCCGCGCACCGGCGCGGTTATATTCCTGCACATGATAGCGCAGGCCGCCCAGCAACAGGCAGGCGCCCAGCATGAACACCGCGTTGGTGACGATCGCGCCCGCAATCGAGGCCTTCACCAGCATGTACTGGCCGGCGCGCAGCGCCGTGATGGCGATGATCAGCTCGGTCAGATTGCCGAGCGTTGCATTGAGCAACCCGCCCACGGCATCGCCAGTCTTGGCGGCGACCGCCTCGGTGGCGTGGCTGAGCAGCGCCGCCAGCGGAACGATGGCCAGCACCGCGAGCACGAATAGCAGCGTATGGGAATGTGGCGCCACCGCCTCTGCCACCAGCACGATGGGCACGAAGGCCAGCATCCAGAGCAAAGGGGTATTCCGGATTTCCCTGAGCAGAATCTGCATGTAGCCGCCCTTCCATCGATGCGCTGATGGAAAGGTCGGGCGGCCGCGCAGGTCGAGTGTTGATCTGTCTCAACGCCGGCGTGGTGGAGAAGGCGCGCGCAGGACGCGCATGCGGCCTGCTCCCGGCCGATCGCCGGCACGCTGGCATCCTGCCAGTGTTTTGCCCGACGGGTCAACTTGATTGCGGCTGCGACCGCCGTTTTCGACACGGCAGGAAAATGCCTTGTCGATCAAAGGGCCTCCTACTGTGCATGGGGTTGTTTTTCGACTCTTTTCATTTGGCCCTGCGCTCGCAGCGCAGCCGCATCGCCTGACCTTCGCGCATACACAGCATGCAAGCTTGCGCCTGTGGAAGCCGGCGCCTCCGTAGTACATGCCGAACGTCCCCCATGGCTACGCCGCCGGAGCAGCGCGCCAACAAAAATGACGATCACGTTACCTACCGCCGCGCGCGAGCCCGACCATCCCACCGCCGACGGTCTTCCGTCGACGCAGCGGCGCTGGGCGGTTGCCGCGATCTTCACTGCGCTCGCGATGGCCTCGCTCGACACTGCCATTGCCAACATCGCCCTGCCGGCCATCGCCGCCGACCTGCACGTCACGCCGGAGCAGTCGGTCTGGGTCGTCAACGTCTACCAGATCGCGCTGGTGGCGACGCTCTTGCCGCTGGGAGCGCTCGGCGAGATCGTCGGGCACCAGCGCATCTATCTCGGCGGACTGATCCTGTTCACCATTGCCTCGCTGTTCTGCGCGGTGGCATGGTCGCTCGACAGCCTGCTGCTGGCGCGCACGCTGCAAGGGCTGGGCGCGAGCGGCATCATGAGCGTCAACACGGCGCTGGTGCGCTTCGTCTATCCCGGCCGCATGCTCGGCCGCGGCTTCGGTCACAACGCACTCGTGGTCGCGACCGCCTTCACCTTCGGGCCCTCGATCGCCTCCGCCATCCTCGCCTTCGGCCCGTGGCCGTGGCTGTTCGCCGTCAACATCCCCTTCGGCCTCATCGCCATCGGCATCGGCTTTGCCATGCTGCCGAAGACCCCGCGCGCCGATCACGGCTTCGACTTGCTCGGCGCGATCCTGGCCACCGCCTGCCTCGGCCTGTTCATCACCGGTATCGGCAGCGCCGCGCACAATCTGTCGCCATTCGTGGTCGGCATCGAGCTGGTCACAGCCCTCGTGCTCGGCGTGATCCTGACCCGCCGCCACGCCGATCATCCCGCGCCGATGCTGCCGATCGACCTGTTCGCCAGGCCGATGTTCGCGCTGTCGGCGGCAACGGCGGTGTGCTCCTTCGCCGTCCAGGGCCTCGCCTTCGTCTCGCTGCCGTTCTATTTCGAGGATGTGCTCGGCCGCTCGCAGGTCGAGACCGGCTTCTTCATGACGCCCTGGCCGCTGGTGGTCGGCATCATGGCGCCGATCGCAGGCCGCCTCTCCGACCGGCACGCGGTCGGCCTGCTCGGCGGCATTGGGCTCGTGCTGCTCGGTCTCGGCATGGCGCTGCTCGCGACACTGCCGCCCAATCCCGCCATTGCCGACATCATCTGGCGAATGGTGATCTGCGGCATGGGCTTCGGCTTCTTCCAGGCGCCGAACATGAAGGCGGTGATGGCAAGCGCGCCGCCGCACCGCAGCGGCAGCGCCTCCGGCATCGTCGCGACCGCGCGCCTAACTGGGCAGACCACTGGCGCGGCGCTCGCCGCCGCCTGCTTCGCACTCGCTGGCCACGAGGGCGCGACGCTGGCGCTGGCGCTCGGCGCGGGCTTTGCCGCGCTCGGCAGCGTGATGAGCTTCCTGCGGCTCGCGGTGAAGTAAGCTGTCAGGCCGCCGTCACGCCGACAGCCACAGGAGAGACGGCCTCGTTGTCCAGCGCGGCCAGGCGCTGGTCGATCGCCGCGATGACCTTGCGGGAGTACGGTCCGAGATGCGCATAGGCCGCGATCATCTGCACGGCGATGCGCGCGGACGACGTGTCGCGCTTGGCGCAGTTCATGAAGGTCTGCCAGAGCGGCCCCCGCGCCTCAGGAAGCGCGGACACCACCTTGTGCACGGTCTCCATGGCTCCGAGCTTGGAGCGGATATCGCCTTCGGCAAGCTCGGAACGCTGCCTCGACCGGTCGAGCAGCGTCATCAGGCGGTCGACACGTGCTGCATAGGCCGCCGGGCTGTAGATGTGTTCCAGCACCCGCTTGTAGTCCGTCAGAATGTCGCGCAACGGGCGGACCGGATCGAAATTGATGCCCGCCGTGCACTGATCGGCGCCAATCGTCGGCGCCACGTCGTGCCCGGAATGCAGCCGGCCTTCGCGCTCCAGCCGGCGCGTGAGCTGCGTGTTGGGCAAGGCATAGAGCAGGCCGACCATGGCGACGGGGATTGCCGCCTCCTCGATGAAGTCGATCATCGCCTCCGCCATCGAGACCTTCTCGTTGTCGAAGCCAACGATGAAGCCCGCGGTGACGAGCATGCCGGCGGCGTAGATCTTGTGGATGCTCTCGGCGATGTTGCGCCGCGTGTTCTGCTTCTTGCGCATCGCGACCAGCGTCGCCGGGTCCGGACTTTCGATGCCGACGAAGATGCCGAAGAAATTGGCCGCACCCATCAGCTCCAACAGCTCCGGGTCGTCGGCGAGATTGACCGAGGCTTCCGTGGAGAATTCGAACGGATAGCCGTGCGTGCGCTGCCATTCGGCGAGCTTCGGCAGGAACTGCCGTAGCGACTTCTTGTTGCCGATGAAATTGTCGTCGACGAAGTCGAGATGACCGCGATAGCCCATCTTGTAGAGCGTCTCGAGTTCGACGAACATCTGCTCGATCGTCTTGGTCCGCGGCACGCGCCCGTAGAGCTCGATGATGTCGCAGAATTCGCAGGTGAACGGACAGCCGCGCGAATATTGCACACCGAGATAGAGATAGTCCTCGAACTTGAGCAGGTCGAAACGCGGCACCGGCGTCTTGGTGACGTCAGCCTGGAACTTCGGTGCGGTGAAGAGGCCGGATCGCGCGCCGCTCTCCCAGGCCGCGATGAATTCGTTCATGACGCTCTCGGCCTCGCCGAGCACCCGGAAATCGGCCCGTTCATAGATATGGGGGCTCGAGGTGGGGTCGGGTCCGCCGACCACGACCGGCTTGCCGGCAGCGCGGCAGAGCTCGATCAGACGCAAGGTGTCGGCCTGCTGAGGCAACATTCCGCCGGTGAACACGACGTCGGCCCAAGCGAGATCCTCCTCCCCGAACGGCGCGGTGTTGCAATCGATCAGCCGGACGGTCCAGCTCTCGGGCAACATCGCGGCAACGGTGATCAGGCCCAAGGGGGCGGCCGGGCGCTTGACGCCCAGCACTTTGCAGGATTCGCCGAAGGTCCAGAAGGACTCTGCCGAGAACAGCGGGTAGAGCATCAGTACGTTGCAGGGACTCGGCACGTTCATGGAACTCCTTTTGCGTCGGCGCAGTGTACCAAAGCGCCCGCGACTTGCACCCCGGCAATAGGGACAAACTGTCGCCGCAGCGCAAGCCGCGCGGGGCCCTGGAACCGGCATTCACAGCCGGACGTCGCCTCAAGCCGCGGATTGGCGCCCTCGGAACAAGGCCTCAACCCGAATCGATTGCGAAGGGATGAGCCAAAACGGCGTCCCGGTCCATACCCCAGAGCGAGGGCCATGCGCCCTGGCCGCGCTCGGTTTGTTGATTTGAACCTCGGACTATTGATTTGAACCGTTCCAGTTTGCCGCACACATTGCGCCCCTGAGTTCAATCGGTGGATTGGGCCAATCAGGGGACTTGCGATGGCAAACCTAACAATCAACGGAAAACCCTTCACGCTCGACGTCGAGCCGGATACGCCGCTGCTTTGGGCGATCCGCGAGAATGCCGGCCTGACCGGCACCAAATACGGTTGCGGCATTGCACAATGCGGTGCCTGCACGGTTCACCTCGACGGCGTTGCGATGCGCTCCTGCGGCATCTCGGTCAGCGAGGCCGAGGGCAAGCAGATCACCACCATCGAGGGGCTCGCCTCGGGCAATACGCTGCACAAGGTGCAGGAGGCCTGGATCGCCCAGGACGTGCCGCAATGCGGCTATTGCCAGAGCGGCATGATCATGGCGGTGGCCGCGCTCTTGAACGAGAAGCCGAAGCCGACCGACGCCGACATCGACGAGGCCATCACGAATATCTGCCGCTGCGGCACCTTCCAGCAGGTGCGCGAGGCGATCCACACGATCGCGAGCGCGTAAGGAAATCCCCACATGAACAAGCATATATCGCCGCGGCTCAACCGCCGCGCCTTCGTCATCGGCACCGCTGCGGTCGGTGCCGGCCTTGCCATCGGCCTCGACCTGCCCTTCGGCGGCCCCGCCGTGGTCCGTGCTGCCGACGGTTCGCCCGAGATCGGCGCCTGGGTCGTGGTCAGGCCCGACGACACCGTGGTGATCCGCATCGCCCGCTCGGAGATGGGCCAGGGCTCGCTGACCGGCCTCGCCCAGCTGGTTGCCGAGGAACTCGAATGCGACTGGACCAAGGTCACGACCGAATATCCGACCCCCGGCCAGAGCGTCGCCCGCAAGCGGGTCTGGGGTGATTTCTCGACCGGCGGCAGCCGCGGCATCCGCTCCTCGCAGGACTACGTCCGCAAGGGCGGCGCCACCGCGCGCGTGATGCTGATCCAGGCCGCAGCCGACGCATGGAAAGTGCCGGCCTCCGAATGCAGGGCCGCGAACAGCGTCATCACCCATACGCCCTCGGGCCGGACCACGACCTACGGCAAGGTCGCCGAGGCCGCGGCGAAACTGACGCCGCCGGCGGACGTCAAGCTGAAGGATCCGAAGGACTGGAAGCTGATCGGCAAGGGCGTCAATCGGCTCGACACCGTAGACAAGACCACCGGCGCGATGATCTACGGCGCCGACGTCAAGCTGCCGGGCATGCTGAACGCTGCGATCAAGGACTGTCCGGTGTTCGGCGGCAAGCTGAAGAGCTTTGACGAAGCCAAGATCGCCAACATGAAAGGCGTCAAGAAGGTCGTCAGGGTCGGCGACACCGCCGTCGCGGTCGTCGCCGACACCTGGTGGCACGCCAAGACCGCGCTGGAAGCACTGCCGATCGTCTGGGACGAAGGCGACAACGCAAAAGTCTCCAGCGAGTCGATTGCGAAATGGCTGGCCGAGGGCCTCGACAATGCGCAGCCGGCCTATGTCGGCAACAAGAACGGCGACGCGAAGGCCGCGATTGCCAGTGCGGCCAAGAAGGTCGAAGCCGTCTACTCCTATCCCTACCAGAACCACGCCACGATGGAGCCGATGAACGCCACCGCGCTCTACACGGCCGACAGATGCGAGGTCTGGTGCGGGACGCAGAACGGCGAGGCGGCGTTTGCAGCGGTGCTGGAAGCGTCCGGCCTGCCGGCCGAGAAGTGCGACGTGCACAAGGTGATGTTAGGGGGCGGCTTCGGCCGGCGCGGCCAGACCGACTATGTCCGCCAGGCCGTCATGATCGCCAAGCAGATGCCGGGCACGCCGATCAAGCTGCTGTGGTCGCGCGAAGAGGACATGGCGCACGGTAGGTATCACCCGATCACCCAGTGCAAGATGACCGGCGCGTTCGATGCCAACAACAACCTGATCGCGCTGCACTACCGCCTGTCCGGGCAATCGATCCTGTTCTCGCTCCGCCCCGAAGCGTTGCAGAACGGCATGGATCCCGCGGCATTCCAGGGCGTCGCCCAATCCGGCGAAGCCGCATTCGGCTATTCGGTGCCGAACCTTCTGGTCGAGCATGCGATGCGCAACCCGCACGTCCCGCCCGGCTTCTGGCGCGGCGTCAACGTCAACCACAACGCGATCTACATGGAATGCTTCATGGACGAGCTCGCCCATGCCGCAGGCCAGGACCCCCTCGAATTCCGTCGCAAGCTGATGGGCAACCACCCCAAGCACCTCGCGGTGCTCAATGCGGTGGCCGAGAAGATCGGCTGGACCACGCCGGCGCCGCAAGGCGTCTATCGCGGCATCGCGCAGGTGATGGGCTATGGCAGCTATGTCGCCGGCGCCGCCGAGATCTCGGTGACCGACGCCAACAAGATCAAGGTGCATCGCATCGTCGCCTCCACCGATCCCGGCTACGTCGTCAATCCGGCGCAGGTGGAGCGACAGGTCGCCGGCTCCTTCGTCTATGGCCTCTCCGCGCTGTTCTACGGCGGCTGCACGGTGAAGGACGGCAAGATCGAGCAGACCAACTTCGACACCTACAACTCGATGCGCATCAACGAGATGCCGAAGGTGGAGGCGGTGATGGTGCCGAGCGGCGGGTTCTGGGGTGGCGTCGGCGAGCCGACCATCGGCATCGCGGCGCCGGCGGTGCTGAACGCGTATTTCGCCGCGACCGGCAAGCGCATCCGCCATGTGCCGCTGCGCGACCAGAACATCACCTTCGCGTAAAGCATGATCCGGAGAAGTGTGGAGCGGTTGTCCGAAAAGATCATGCTCAAAGGACAAATCGCGGCGGCCGTATCGGCCGCCGCAGCATTTTCCGGACAGGTCTCATGAATGCGCCGGTGACGCGGCGGAATGCCGTCCTCGGCATCGCCGTCGCGGCTACATCGCTCGCCGCCCCTTCGATCCTGCGCGCGCAATCGGCGGGCCGCGTCGTCGTGGTCGGCGGCGGCTTCGGCGGCGCGGCTTGCGCCCGCGCGCTCGCGCGCGCCGATGCTAAATTGCAGGTCACCCTGATCGAGCCGAACCAGACCTACATCTCCTGTCCATTCAGCAACGAGGTGATCGCGGGCCTGCGCGAGATCGAGGCGCAGCAGTTCGGCTATGACAAGCTTGCCGCCGGGGGCATCAGCATCGTCATCCAGGCTGCGGCGGGCATCGACACGCAAACGCGTCGTGTGACGACGGGGGATGGCACCACGTTCGGCTATGACCGCCTCGTGCTCTCGCCCGGCATCGACTTCCATCTCGAAGCCCTGCCCGGCTACGACGGTGCCGCGCCGGAGACGATGCCGCACGGCTGGAAGGCCGGCGCGCAAACGCTTTTGCTGCGCCGGCAATTGGAAGCGATGGCGGACGGCGGCACGATCGCCATTGCAATCCCGGCCAATCCTTCCCGGTGCCCGCCAGCGCCCTACGAGCGCGCGAGCCTGATCGCGCATTACCTGAAGTCGAGAAAGCCGCGGTCGAAAGTTCTGATCCTCGATGCCAAGGACGCGTTCTCTCAGCAGCGGCTGTTCGAGAAAGCGTGGAAGGAGCTCTATGGCGACATGATCGAGCGCGTCGCACTGTCGCAAGGCGGCCGCGTCACCTCGGTCGATCCGACGATGCGAACCATCGTCACGGAGTTCGGCAACTACACCCCTGACGTCGCCAACGTCATCCCGCCGCAGCGCGCGGGGCGCATCGCCGCCATCGCGGGCGCTGCGGACGCGACGGGCTGGTGCCCGATCGATCCCGTCACGTTCGAGTCGAAACTCGTTTCGAACGTCCACGTCATCGGCGATGCCTGCCTCGGCGGGGGCATTCCCAAATCAGCATCCGCTGCGAGCGCGCAAGGCAAGGCTTGCGCCAGCGCGATCGTCAATCTGCTCGCGGGCCGCGCGCCGGAGACGCCGCGGCTCACAGGCGTCTGCTACAACGTCGTCGCGCCCGGTTACGGCTTTTCGCTGGCCGGCAATTACGAGCCCAGGGGCGACATCTTCGCCGAGGTCGAGGGCGGCGCCACCAGCCCGGTCGACGCGCCGAGCGAATTGCGCGCCCGCGAGGCGGACGAGGCCGAGCGCTGGTTTGAAACCATCACGGCGGACACCTTTGGCTAGGCAATGATGGAACGAGCCCGCCGCCACGACCACAGTGCGCCCCCTCCCCCGCCTGCGGGGGAGGGTTGGGGAGAGGGTGTCTCCACTGGCGAGAACCCCCAAGAGGAGAGAGCCCTCTCCCGGCGCTTCGCGCCGACCTCTCCCGCAAGCGGGAGAGGTAAGTGGAGCTGGCGGCGGCATCGGTTATCGTCCTCGACTTTTGTGACTGCCGCATTCATCGTCATCGGCCTTGCCCTCGGCCGCGCTGCGCACGCGGACGAGCTCGTGCCCTACACAATCGTCGGCGACGGCATTCCCGCCTCGCTCACCGGCTCACCCAGCGATGCCACGCGTGGGCGCGCGCTGGTGCTCGCACGCACGACGACCTGCATCCTCTGCCATTCCGGCCCATTTCCGGAAACGCGGTTCCAGGGCGACCTCGCGCCTGATCTTGCCGGTGCCGGGAACCGGTGGTCCGCGAGCCAGTTGCGGCTTCGACTGGTCGATGCCTCGCGCTTCAATCCGGACACCATCATGCCGTCCTATTACCGCAACGACGGCCTCGTCCGCGTCGGACGCAACTTCGCCGGCAAGCCGATCCTGTCGGCTGCGGAGATCGAGGACATCGTGGCTTTTCTTGCAACGCTTCGGGACTAGGTTTCATGCCAACCACGCGACGACAATTCTTGAACCTCGCCGGAGGCGTGACAGTCGCCGGCACGGTCCCGATCGTGACGCTGCGGCCGCTTCAAGCGACGCCGGCGATGCTCAACGCTGCGATCCGTAACCTCGTCGGCGAAGCCCAGCTTCGCAGCGGCAGGATCAGGCTCGACATTCCGCCGCTGGTCGAGAACGGCAATACGGTGCCGATGACGGTCAGCGTTGCAAGCCCGATGACGGCGGACGACCACGTCAAGAGCATCCACGTCTTCAACGAGAAGAACCCGCAGCCGAACATCGGCAATTTCTATCTTGGTCCTTCCTCCGGCCGCGCCCAGGTCTCGACCCGGATCCGGCTCGCCGACACCCAGAAGGTGGTCGCGATCGCGCGCCTGTCCGACGACACGTTCTGGCAGGTTGCCGCCGATGTCGTCGTGACGCTGGCGGCCTGCACCGAGGAGATGAACTGATGGCCGCCCTCATCAACGTTCCCTCGAAAGCCAAACGCGGCGAGATCATCGAGATCCGCACGCTGACCTCGCACATCATGGAAACAGGATTCCGCCACACCGCGGACGGCAAGCTCGTGCCGCGCGACATCATCACGAGCTTCATCTGCCGCTACAACGGGGCCGAGGTCTTTCGCGCCGACCTGTTTCCGGCGATCGCGGCGAACCCATATTTATCGTTCTTCACGGTGGCCAAGGAGAGCGGCGAGTTCGAGTTCGAGTGGATCGGCGACAACGGCTATTCGTCCACCGCATCGGCATCGATCACGGTCGAATGATTGTTTGGCGCGCGATAGCGGCGGCGATATTCCTCGTCACAGGCCCAGCCCTGCTCGCCGCAGAGATCCCGCCCGATGCGCGCCGCTCCGGCTATGCCTTCATGGGCCCGGACACCCGGGCGATGCAGGACGACGACACCGCCAATCCCGGCATGCTGTTCGTGCTCGACGGCGAGCAGCTGTGGAAGAAGAAGACCGGCAGCGCCGACAGGGCATGCGCCGATTGTCATGGCGATGCGCGCACGAGCATGAAGGGCGTCGCGGCGCGTTATCCTGCCTTCGACAAGGCCCTCGGCCGTCCCGTCACGCTCGACCAGCGCATCAATCTCTGCCGGGCCAATCATCAGCAGGCGACGCCGCTACCTTACGAGACCCGCGACCTGCTCGCATTGTCCGCCTTCGTCGCCCACCAGTCGCGTGGCAATCCGATCACGGCCGGCGACGATCCGCAACTCAAGCCGTTTGTCGACCAGGGCCGCGACCTCTTCATGCAGCGCGAAGGCCAGCTCAACCTTGCCTGCACCAACTGCCATGACGACAATTTCGACAAGCGCCTCGCGGGCGCTCCGATCACGCAAGGACAGCCGACCGGCTATCCGCTGTATCGACTGGAATGGCAGTCGCTGGGCTCGCTGGAGCGACGGCTGCGCAGCTGCATGAGCGGTGTCCGCGCCCAGGCCTATGATTACGGCTCGCCCGAGCTGGTCGCGCTCGAGCTCTATCTGATGTCGCGCGCGCGCGGCCTGCCGATGGAAACGCCGGCGGTGCGGCCCTGAAACAGCAACGGCCGGACCATCCGCCCGGCCGTTCCGCAACAATGAAGCCGGGCCTACTCCGCCGGTGCGGCCGACATCTCCGGATGCGCGGCATAGTGTTCGCTGGCGCCGAGCTTGCTGGCCGCGAACAGGCCGGCGGCCATCACGGCGTAGGCCAGCGCGACCGCGGGGGTCACGCCAAAGCCGCCTCCGATGCCGACGGCCTCGCCATGCATGAAGCCGAAATAGGTCAGGATCGCCCCGACCAGCGCAAAGGCGGAGGCCTTCTCGAAATCGCGCTCGATGATGAAGACACCGATAGCGCCGAGGATGAGGCCGCCGAGGATGGAGCCGCCGCCCATGACTTCGAGGCCGTGATAGAACACGCCCTGCTGCGGCAGCGCCGCCACCGCTGCGGTCTTGACCGCGTCGGCCTTGTCGGCCGCCATCCCGCCGACGGTTGCTGCCGCAGTCATGGTGGAGGCCAGCATCGTATCGATCTGGAGCTTGGCCCAGGCGGCAAGGTGCGGGGTCAGTGCCAGCACGATCGCAGGCGCGTGCTTGACCGGTGTGGTCTGGAACGCCTGCGCGCCGATCAGCATGCCGATGTAGAGCAGGATCGGAGAGATCGCGACCACGGGCACCAGCGCCAGCAGCACCGAGATGATGCCGAACCAGGACAGCACCACCACCATGATGCCGGTCGCAGCCGAATAGCCGATTCGGCCGCCCATCGCCTTCCAGCCGGGATGGCCGATATAGACCGCGTTGATGAAAGGATTGCCCATCAGGCAGCCGATCAGGCTGACGACGCCGTCGGCGGTGAGCACGCGCGTGGTCGGATAGTCGTCGCCGGCCGCTTCCGCGCTCTCGACATTGTCCATGGCCTCGACGAGGTCGTAGATGCCGAACGGAATGGCCGTGACCAGGATGATGCCGAGGAATTCGAAGCCGGAGAAGACGTAGCCAAACGCCGGGATCGGCACCGAGAAGCCGAAATTGGCGAAGGCCGCACCGACGCCCGCGATGCTCAGGCCGCCGAGGCCGAGCCCGAACAGGTTCGAGCCCCAGGCGATGATCATGCCGGCTGCGATTGCGACGAGGCCCGCGGGAATGCCGCGCCAATACTTCACGCCGCCGAACCAGCTCACCAGGATGATGGCGAAGCAGACGAGACCGATCTGCGGCGTCATGTACATCTCTAACGCTGGCCGCATCGAGATGAAGGTGACGGAGACCCCTGCGAGCGTGCCGAGCAGCGCCGCGCGCGGCGTGATCTTGCGGATGAACGGCGCGATGAAGCCGCCGATCATCAGGATGAAGCTCTGGAAGAATACCCAGACGAGGCCCGCCGACCACCCCTTGAGCGGATCGCCGGTCTTGAGCGTGATCGGCAGCATGATCACGAAGGTCACGATGAACATGTGCGGCACGCTGACGCCCGACGGCAGCGCGCAGACGTCGTTGCGGCCGGTCTTCTGGGCGAGGCGGTAGGCGAGATAGGCGTAGTAGAAAGTGGAGAGACACATCATCAGCCCCAGCGCGGGCAGGATGCGGCCGAACACGAGGCTATCGGGCATCTTCAGCACGAAGCGCAACAGGCCCGTGAGCACCAGCATGTTGACGAGGATGTTGGTGCCGAAGCCGAACAACGCGTTCCAGTCGCCCGATGTCCATAGCGCCGGCTTGAAGTCGGACTTGTTCAGATCAGAACTGCCGGCCGCCCCCGTCAATGTCCTCATGATATACCCCTATGTGGTCGAAACCTTCATTGCCTCCAGAACTGCGGCTGAATCCGCGACCCAACCGAAGATGCCGCCCTGGGCCTTGATCATCTTCAGGCCCATCTCGTGAAACTCGGGGAAGTAGGACGCGCAGCCGTCGGCGATGACGACGCAGCGATAGCCGCGGTCGTTGGCCTCGCGCACCGTGGTGTTGACGCACACTTCGGTGGTGACGCCGCACACGAGCAAATTCTCGATGCCGTATTTCTCCAAGACCTCGCCGAGCTCGGTCGCGTAGAACGCCCCCTTGCCGGGCTTGTCGATGACGATTTCGCTGTCGAGCGGATAGAGCTCGGGAATGATGTCGTGGCCGGCCTCGCCGCGAATGAGGATGCGGCCCATCGGACCGGGATCGCCGATGCGAAGGCTCGGCGCGCCGCGCTCGACCTTGGCCGGCGGCGCATCGGAGAGATCGGGCAGATGCCCCTCCCGCGTGTGGATGACCAGCATGCCGGTGTCGCGCGCGGCCGTCAGCACCGCGCCGATCGGCTTCACCGCGCGCGCGAGCTGGCTGACGTCGTTGCCCAGCGTCTCGCCGAAACCGCCGGGCTCCATGAAGTCGCGCTGCATGTCGATGATGAGGAGTGCGGTGGCGGGCCAGTCGAGCGTGATCGGCTCAGGCTCGGCGCTGACGACGCCCCTTGTCGGCTTGGCTGAGTTCAACATGACGGCCCCGCGAGAACTCTCCTGAGCGGGAGTTCTGCAAGCGCCGTGCCATTGTGTACAATTGCGGTTGAGCGCGGGTAGCGAGGGAATTTGTCGTCTGGTCAGAAGGTTACGCCGGCGATCGGCGTCTGCTTATTCCCTGTGCGACGGCTTCGCGCCGTGCATTTGCCTAAGAGATAAGCGGCTTCCTCCGTCATTCCGGGGCGACGCGCCAGCGTCGAGCCCGGAATCCATCGGGCCGCGGTACGCGAGGTGAAATGGATTCCGGGTTCGCGCTACGCGCGCCCCGGAATGACGAGCAGAGGCTACCGCCCCGCCCCATACAACTGCCGATGCTCTTCCTCATACGGGGCGTAAGACTCCTTCAGCGCCGCGATGTTCAGCAGCATGGTTGCGACCATCGTGCCCGCCTTGTCGAACACGCGCGTCTTGACCCAGGCGCTTTCGGTGCGGCGGCTGCCGGAGAGCGCGACGACTTCGCGCTCGACCTCGTATTCCTCGCCCTCGAGGAGCGGACCCTTCAGCAGGCGGATCTCCTGGTCGGCGAACAGGCCGACGGCCGGGCCCTTGGCCGGCAGCGGATCGTCCTTGGAGCGGTACTGGAACAGCACGCTCAGCATCTCCATCGGGATGATGGGCTTGCCCCACGGATTACCCGCGCCCGAATAGTACGGCGAGCTTTCGGTGATGACGGCGAGCTTCTGCCTCAGCGAGAACGGATAGAGGTCGCCCATGTTCTGGTCGAACGCCATGCGCACCGACTGCCGCTTGCTGGTCTGCGCCACCTTCACATCGCGCAAGATCACGGGATCAGTGAGCGGCTTGAGCTCGCCAAGGCGCGCCTCGAGCGCCGTTGCAACCGGCAAATCGCCGACTGATGCCGTGCCGCGCAGCACCTCAGTGCCGTCGCGCTTGACCATCTGGATCTGGCACTGGCGGGTGCCGGGCAATGGCTTCGCCAGGATCGCCTGCACCTCTTCGCCCTCATAGCAGACGCTGCGGTAATGTGCTGAAAGGCAGCCTATCTCGAACCAAGCCTGCCCCCACAGCCGCTCGCCGAGCGGAGCGAACTGGCTGAAATGCGTCGGGCCCTCGATCGTGCCGCCCTTGAAGCCGAGCTTCTGCGCGGTGGCGTCGTCATGGATCGAGGCGTGCGCGTCATAGGTCTGCGCCTGCAGCATCTGGCGTGGCTGACGCCACGGCCCGATCAGGGCCTCGGCCGTCTCCGTGATCTCGGTGTCGAATGCGTTTGCAGTCATGGCGCTCTCCGCGTGCAAGCCATGACTAGCAGGAGCGCCACGGATGCGGCCAGCGATATTGACTTCGCTGGCCCATCCTTTTGACTGTCACAATTCGCATCGCGCAGCCGCGATTCCTCCCGCAGCGCAAACCTCCCGCCGAACGAAAGACGAGGACTTCCGAATGACGCTGTTGCAGGTCGAGCTGGACGACAAATACCGGCTCGAATCGAAGCGGATCTTCCTGTCCGGCACGCAGGCCCTGGTCCGCCTGCCCATGTTGCAGCGCGAACGCGACCGGCTTCAGGGCCTCAACACCGGCGGCTTCATCTCGGGCTATCGTGGCTCTCCGCTCGGTATGTACGACCATGCGTTGTGGCGGGCGAAGGCGCACCTTCAGCACCACGACATCGCCTTCGTGCCCGGCCTCAACGAGGATCTGGCGGCGACCGCGGTCTGGGGCAGCCAACAGCTCGGCCTGTTTCCCGGAGCCAAGGTCGATGGCGTGTTCGGAATCTGGTACGGCAAGGGCCCGGGCGTCGACCGCTCGGTCGATGCGCTCAAGCACGCCAATGCCGCCGGCACCTCGCGCAACGGCGGCGTGCTGGCGCTCGCTGGCGACGACCACGGCTGCCAGTCCTCGACGCTGGCGCATCAGAGCGAGCAGGTGTTCGCGGCGGCGCTGATTCCCGTGATCAATCCTGCCACGCTCCAGGACTATCTCGACCTCGGCCTCTACGGTTTTGCACTGTCGCGCTTCTCGGGCTGCTGGGTCGGCTTCAAGGCGATCAGCGAGACCGTGGAGAGCTCCGCGTCGATCTATAGCGACCCTGAACGCATCCAGATCGTGGTGCCCGACGATTTCGAGATGCCGCCCGGCGGCCTCAACATCCGCTGGCCCGATCCGCCGCTCGAGGCTGAGAAGCGCCTGTTCGGCCCCAAGATGGCCGCGGTGCAGGCCTTCGCCCGCGCCAACCAGCTCGACCGCATGGTGCTAGATTCCAAGCCTGCGCGGCTCGGCATCGTCGCGACTGGAAAAGCCTATCTCGACCTGCGCCAGGCGCTCGTTGATCTCGGCATCACCGACAAGGACGCGCAGGACCTGGGCCTTCGCATCTACAAGGTTGCCTTGACCTGGCCGCTGGAGGAAAGCGGCGCGAAACGTTTCGCTGAAGGTCTTCAGGACGTGCTGGTGGTCGAGGAGAAGCGCGGCTTCATCGAAGACCAGCTGATGCGCATCCTCTACAACGTCGATGCCTCAAAGCGTCCGACCGTTACGGGCAAGCGCGATGAGCGCGGCGCACCGCTGTTGCCGAGCGAGGGCGAGCTGACGCCGACCATCGTCGCCAGCGCGCTGGTGGCGCGCTTGCGCAAGCTCGGCCATCACAGCCCGGTGCTGGAGCAGCGCCTCGCGCGGCTCGAGGCCTTCGACAACCCGGTGACGACCAGCACGCCGATCAAGCTCGCGCGCACGCCGTTCTTCTGCTCGGGCTGCCCGCACAACACCTCGACGCGGGTGCCCGAGGGCAGCCGCGCCATGGCCGGCATCGGCTGCCACGGCATGGCGCTGAGCATGCCGACCCGCCGCACGGATTTGATCTCGCATATGGGCGCCGAGGGCGTAAACTGGATCGGCCAGTCGCCCTTCACCACCGAGAATCATATCTTCCAGAATCTCGGCGACGGCACCTACACGCATTCCGGCCTGCTCGCCCTTCGCGCCGCCTCCGCCGCCGGCATCAACATCACTTACAAGATCCTCTACAACGACGCCGTGGCGATGACCGGCGGCCAGCCCGCCGAAGGCGCCTTCAACGTCGCGCAGATCGCCCATCAAGTCTGGGCCGAAGGCGTCAAGCGGCTTGCGATCGTCTCCGACGATCCCACAAAGTATCCGCAAGGCGGATACTTCCCGCAAGGCGCGACCATCCACCACCGCCGCGAGCTCGATGCCGTGCAGCGCGAGCTGCGCGATATCAAGGGCCTAACGGTCATCATCTACGACCAGACCTGCGCCGCCGAGAAGCGCCGCCGCCGTAAGCGCGGGCTCTATCCCGATCCCGCCAAGCGCGCCTTCATCAACGAGCTCGTTTGCGAAGGTTGCGGCGATTGCTCGCAGGCCTCGAACTGCGTCTCGGTGCAGCCGCTGGAGACCGAATTCGGCCGCAAGCGCCAGATCGACCAGTCGAACTGCAACAAGGACTTTTCCTGCGTCGAGGGCTTTTGCCCGAGCTTCGTCACCGTCCATGGCGGCTCGCTGAAGCGGATGAAGACCTCGGCTGTGGATTCCGGCCAGCTGTTCGCGGATCTGCCGCTGCCGCCGGCGCGTGAGCTGGACGGGCCCTACAACATCCTCGTCACCGGCATCGGCGGCACCGGCGTCATCACCATCGGTGCCCTGCTCGGCATGGCTGCCCATATCGACGGCCGCGGCTGCTCGGCGCTCGACTTCACCGGCCTGTCGCAGAAGAACGGCGCGGTGATGAGCCATGTCCGCATCGCCCCAAAGCCGGAGGACATCTCCGCCGTCCGCATCACCACCGGCGGCGCCGATGTCATCCTCGGCTGCGACATGATCGTCTCCGCGGGCCCGACGGCGCTGAGCCGCGCCGAGCGCGGCGTGACCAAGGCCTACATCAACGCTGATCTGCAGCCGACCGCGAGCTTCGTGCAAAACCCCGATCTCGATTTCGAGATGGGCGCGATGCAGACCGTGCTCCGCGACGCTATCGGCGACAACAACCTCGATATCATCGACGCGACAGGCATTGCCGCGGCACTGATGGGCGATTCCATCGCGACCAACCCCTTCATGCTCGGCTTTGCGTTCCAGAAGGGCGCGATCCCGCTGTCGCTCGAAGCCCTGCTTCGCGCCATCGAGATCAACGGCGCCGCGATCGAGATGAACAAGCTCGCCTTCACCTGGGGCCGGCTCGCTGCCCACGACATGTCGCGCGTGCGCAGCGTGCTCCAGTTCAAGGCAAGAGCGTCCGCGCCTGCGAAATCGCTCGACGATATCATCGCGACGCGCGCCGAATTCCTGACCTTCTATCAGGACAAGGCCTATGCCGACCGCTACCTCGCAGCCGTCGCCAAGGTGCGCAAGGCGGAGAGCACGGCTTCGGCGGGGTCAACCGAGCTCACCGAAGCGATCGCAAAGAACCTGTTCAAGCTGATGTCCTACAAGGACGAATATGAAGTCGCCCGGCTCTACACCGACGGCAGCTTCGCCAAGAAAGTCTCGGAGAAGTTCGACGGCGACTTCACGCTGAAGTATCACCTCGCACCGCCGATCTTCGCCAAGCGCGACAAGGCAACCGGACATCTGCAGAAGCAGGAGTTCGGCAGCTGGATGACCCACGCCTTCCGCGTGCTCGCCAGGCTGAAATTCCTGCGCGGCACCGCGTTCGATCCGTTCGGCCGCACCGAGGAGCGCCGGACCGAGCGCAAGCTAATCGCGGATTATCTGGCGATGATCGACCAGCGGATCACAGGGCTGAAGCCGGATCAAATCCCGCTGCTGGCAAGGCTTGCGCGCGTGCCGGAGACCATCCGCGGCTTCGGCTACGTCAAGGAGGCCAACATCAGGCTGGCGGCGGCCGAGACGGCGCGGCTGGAAGCGGAGCTGGAGAACAGCCGCTTTGCCGCCGCGGCGGAGTAGAGGCTAGGCGCCAGCCCCTCTCCGCGTCAGCCACACACTCGCTGTCATCGCCCGGTTCAGCGCGCCGGCTTGCGCTCGATCGGGTCGATATCGATCGCCCGGAGGCGACCGAGGCGCAGCACGTCCATGGGTAGCCGGCGGCCGATCCGGTCGCGGTCGAGCACGCGGATCAGATCGTCGACGCCGTTGATCTCGACGCCGTCGAGCCTGATCACGACGTCGCCGGGCAACAGGCCTGCCTTCGCCGCTGGTCCATCCGGCTCGATCTGCATCAGAAGCGCGCCCATCTTGTTCTCGACGCCGGCCAGCACCGCGTGCCGCCGCGGGACCGGCGCGGTCTGCCCGGCGACACCGATATAGGCGCGGCGGACATAGCCGTGGCGGATGATCTCCGACAGCACGAATTGCGCGGTGTTGCTGGCGACCGCAAAACAGATTCCTTACGCGCCATTGATGATCGCGGTGTTGATGCCGATCACCTCGGCATGCGACGACACCAGCGGCCCGCCGGAATTGCCGGGATTGAGGGCGGCATCGGTCTGGATCACGTCCTCGATGGTGCGCCCGCTCACCGAGCGGATCGAGCGGCCGAGCGCCGAGACCACGCCGGCCGTCACGGTCGATTCGAAGCCGAGCGGATTGCCGATCGCGATCACGAGCTGGCCGCGCCGCAGGCTCTTGGAATTGCCGAGCGCGGCATAGGGCAAGTGCCGCACGCCATTGGCACGCAGGAGCGCCAGATCCGTGTCGGGATCGGCGCCGAGCACCTGGGCGTCGCCGACATGGCCTTCGACGTCGCGCAGCCGGATCTCCTTCGACGTGCCGACGACATGGCTGTTGGTGAGCACGAGCCCATCCGGCGAGATCACGATGCCAGAGCCGAGCCCGCCGCGCTCGCGACCGTTCGGCACCTTGGGGCCGGTCTCGACGCGCACGACCGCAGGGCCGACGCGATCGGTGACGTCGATCACAGCATTGGAATAGGCGTCCAGCAGCGCCCGGTCATCGGCCGGGCCAGGCGCCGTCGTCCGCGATGACGGTGCGTCATCGGCGATATCTGAGGTGAAGTCCAACATGGCAAGAGTCCTCGAAGGCTCACACAGATGGTGGCCTGCTCCCGGAGGCGCAAGTGGCCCGCCTGGAGCGCAGGGCCGGACTGCCCAGATGGCTAGGGCGGGCGCCTCAGCGAGCCACCTCTCGCCTTGACCGGATCGAGCAGCGACCAGTCCCCCTCTGGGAGCACATGGCCCTTGGGGAATGGCGCGCGCAGCTCGAGCCCCAGCGAGCCCAGCACGCGGTCGTCGCGGTAATAGCATTGCAGCACGACACGGACGAGCGTTGCGGCGGCGGCGCCGCCGCTCTTCCGAAACTCATGCACCACCGCATCGCGTCTGGCGGCATCGAGCTCGGCAAGCGGGCCCCCGGCGAGCCGCGCCAGGTGATCCAGCGCCGCCGCGACCAATTTGGTATCGCGACCGAGCGTTGCCAGCATGTCGGCCTGGATCGCGGGATCATCGGCGCCCGGCACCTTGTACTCGTCACTGGCCGGGATGATCATCGCGGCGATAGCGCGGAGATCGTCGCGCTGCCTGCGTGTCAGTTGGTTGTCTGCGGACATTACAGCCTCAATCGAACAAATTGGCGAGGCGCTGCTTCATCTGGTCGGCGATGTAGAGCGCGAGGGCCTGGATGGTGGAGGTCGGGTTCACGCCGCCCGAGGTGACGAAGATGCTGCCGTCGACGATGAAGAGGTTCTTCACGTCGTGCGAGCGGCCCCATTCGTTGACGACGGAGCGCTCTGGGTCGGTGCCCATGCGCGCGGTGCCGAGCAGGTGCCAGCCGCCCCAGGGAATCGGCGAGTTGACGCAGATGTCGCTCGCGCCGGCAGTCTCGAGGAACTCGCGGCCGCGCGCCAGCGCGTGCTCCATCATCTTCCGGCTGTTCTCGCTGATGGTGTAGTCGACCTTCGGCGCGGGAATGCCGTGACTGTCCTTCAGCACCGGATCGAGCGTGACACGATTGTGCTCCTCCGGCAAATCCTCGCAGATTGCGGAGAAACCAAGCCGGTGGCCGTTCAGCTTGCGGAACACGCGGTGGTGATCCTCGCCCCACGGCAAGATGCCCTTCTGCTCGCTGACTACGGCCTCGAACACCGGCCCGGCCCCGCGCACGAACTGCACGCCATAGCCGCGCACGAAGCCGCGCGACAGGTCGGTGTCGTACCATTGCTTGCTCCACAGGCAGGTCGGCGGCGCGCGGTTCGAGTCGGTCGGCTCCTTCACATAGCCGTAGATCTGCGCATAGGGGTGGAACATCAGGTTCTTGCCGACGAGGCCCGACGAATTGGCGAGCCCGTTGGGGAAGCGGCCCGATGCCGAGTTGAGCAGCAGCCGCGGCGTGCCGACGCCGTTGCAGGCGATGACGACGACATGCGCGGGCTGAAACTGCTCGATGCCGTCCTTGTCGTAATAGACCACGCCCGAGGCCATGCCGTTCTCGTCGGTGATGATCTCCCGCACCCGGCAATGCGTGCGCAGCTCGACGCCGGCGCGGATCGCATGCGGCCAATAGGTGATGTCGGTAGAGGATTTTGCCCCTTGCGCGCAGGCCGGCGTGCAATGGCCGAGATTGATGCAGCGCGCCCGGCCCTCATAGTCCATCGTCGCGACCGTGGTGTCCGACGGCCACCAGTGCCAGCCGAGCTTGTTCATGGCCTTGCCGATGATGGCGCCGGACAGGCCCATCGGCTGCTGCGGCATCGGCGGATGCGTCAGCGGCGACAGCGGATCGCCTGACAGGCCCGACGTGCCCATCATGCGGTCGTTCTCTTCGAAGAACGGAGTCAATGCCTCGTAGTCGATCGGCCAGTCGTCGGCGACGCCGTCGAGCGTCTTCACCTTGAAATCGGAGGGATGCAGCCGCGGCCAGTGCGCGGTGTACATCACGGTCGAGCCGCCGACCGCGTTGTAGTTCACGACCTTGATCGGAGAGTTGTCGTCGTTGATCGGGTAGTCCTCGGGCCGGCCGCGAACGTTGGGGCTCGACGACCATTCGCCGTAGAACTTGGCCTCCCAGTCGCGGCCCGTGCTGGGATATTCCGCGGGGTTCATCCAGCCGCCCTGCTCCAGGCAGAGGATATGCATCTTGGTCTCGGCCAGCGACCACGCCACCGCCGCGCCCGAAGCGCCGGCGCCGATGATCAGGACATCCACCGGGTCTTTCATCGCAACCTTGTCCTCCCCCTCGCCGCTTACCGGGCGATTCGGCCTTGCGCGGTCAGCGAGGCCGGCGAAACGATACGGGCAGAGCGCCGGCGGAGTAAAGCGGCGGGGCCGGAATGTCGCACTTCGCGAGGCGCAGACCATTGGTCTCGCCACATCCGGATGCTAGGAACGGGGCGCACGAGCCATCGATAAGCGAGACCGTATGTCCTTCCAGAAATTCGTTGCCGCCACCCGCGCTTTTGCGCTCGTTTCGTTTCTCGCCTGGTCCGGATTTCTGGCCTCGTCCGGACCAGTTTCCGCGCTGACCGGCGCCGCGACGGCCCGTGACGGCAACTCGGTCCAGCTCGGCGACGTCACCTACCGGCTCGACGGCGTCGACGCGCCGGAGCTCGACCAGGTCTGCATCGACAATAAAGCCGATGCCTGGACCTGCGGCATCGAGGCCCGCGACCAGCTCGCGAAGCTCATCAACAAACGAACGGTGCGCTGCGACGATGTCGGGCCCGAGAAGAGCTTTGGCAAGCGGCACCGCGCCATCTGCACGGCCGAAGGCGACAAGGCCAGCCTGAACGAGCAGCTGATCAAGCTCGGCTTTGCCCTCGCACGCGAGCCGATGAAGGCCAACGTCAAGCCGGCAGCCACCGAGGCCAAGACGACGGCGGCGGGGATCTGGAAGGGCTGTTTTGTTGCACCGCAAGATTTCCGCAGCGGCAAGAAGGACGGCGCGCTGCTGGGCACCGCCTGCCGCCCGGACCGCGACAAGGAAATCCGCGCCGTGCTGTTTCCGGAGGAGCTGACCATGCCCCCCAACTGCAGCATCAAGGGCAAGCTCGCGGTGCGCGCCCGCGTCACCGGCAATATCGGCATCTACCATCTGCGCGGATGTCCGAGCTATCCCGCGACCACGACACCGGATCGCTGGTTCTGCTCGGAGGACGACGCCCAGGCGGCCGGCTTCCGCAAGGCCTACAATTGCCGCCGGCCAAGGTGAGCAAGCTCCCTCACGCATCCGTGAGTGGTAATCCGAGACCGTATTGATCCGGAATTGAACTTCGTCGGCGGTTGCTGCATTTGTATGCCAACGCAAGCGCCCTTGCGCGAGCGTTTCCTTGGCAGCAATCCGGCTCCGGCCGATTGTCTTTGCTTGGGCGTTTCCTCCCTAGACTTGGGCCGCTTGTCACTAGCAAGCGGCTCTCTCTTTTTGCGCGGCTGTCACTGCATCCGCATGATCTGGTCCATCGGCGGCATGTTGGCGTTGAGATTCGCCATGATCCAGACCGTGCCGCCGACCACCAGGAACACCACCAGCAGCCCGAAGGCGAGCGCCAGCACGTTGTTGGTGTTGTCGGGGCCGGTAGTGATGTGCAGGAAGAACACCAGATGCACGCCCATCTGTGCGATCGCGAGCACGATCAGCGCGACGGGAATCGAGGGCTGCCAGACCAGGTCCGTGCCAGCGATGAAGAACGACGTCGCCGTGAGCAGCAGCGCGAGCACGAGCCCGACGACGTAACCGAGGATCCTTGCGCCGACGCTATGCTCTTCTTCCTCGCCCGGCGCGAGGTCGCGTTTGACCATCCCATGCGTCTGCTCACTCATGGCGCGCTCCCGAGCAGGTAAACGACGGAGAACACTGCGACCCAGACGATGTCGAGCGCGTGCCAGAACAGCGCAAAGCACGTCATCCGGCGCAAGATGTCTGCGCGAAAGCCCTTGGCGAACACCTGGGCCATCATGGTGAGAAGCCACAGCACGCCGGCGGAGACGTGAAGGCCATGGCAGCCGACCAGCGAGAAGAACGCGGTCAGGAACGCACTGCGTGACGGGCCATAGCCGCGCGCGATGAGGTCGGCAAATTCGCGAAACTCGAGAACGAGGAATATCAGCCCGAGCACGCAGGTCACGGTCATGCTAAGATAAAACCAGAACCGGTTGCGCACGTCGGCGGCGATGCTGGCCATGCCGCAGGTGAAGCTCGACAACAGCAGGCAGACCGTCTCGATCGCCACGTTCCTCTGCTCGAAGATCTCCGCGCCCTTGGGGCCGCCGGCGGTCTGGCCTGACAGCACCGCATAGGCCGCGAAGAAGCAGGAGAACATCACGATGTCGGAGAGCAGGAAGATCCAGAAGCCGTAGGCGGTCACGATCCGCTTCGGCGCGGGGCCGGGATGCTCGATGACGAGGCCGATATGATGGGGATCGGCGTGCGCGTGGCCTGCGGTCGCGGTCATCGCCATCAGACTGCTCCCGCCATGCTGACGAGGTTGCGCCGTTCCTCGATGTTGCTGCGGTCGATGCGGGCGACCTCCTCGGCCGGGATGACGTATTCGTCATGGTCGCGCCAGGCGAACACGACGAAGGTCGCCCAAGCGCCCAAGCCGCCCAGGATCACCATCCACCAGATGTGCCAGATCAGCGCGAATCCCATGATGGTGGCGAAGAAGGCACAGACGAATCCGGTCGGGGAATTCCGGGGCATCTCGATGTCCTGATAATCCGGCGTCTCATGCGCGAGCGATTGCTGCTTCGCGCGCGCCTTCATATCCCAATAGGCGTCCTCGCCGCGCACATCGGGGTTGAACGCGAAATTGAACACCGGCGGCGGCGACGAGGTTGCCCATTCCAGCGAGCGCCCGTCCCAGGGATCGCCGGTGCGGTCGCGCAACGCCTCGCGATTGCGGATGCTGACGACGAGCTGCACGATCTGACAGATCACCCCGATCGTCAGCACCGCCACGCCGACCGCCGCAACGATCATCCAGGGCCGCCAGGCCGCGACGTCGTAGTGCTGCATGCGCCGGGTCATGCCGAGCATGCCGGCAATGTAGAGCGGCATGAAGGTTATGAAGAAACCGATGAAGGTGAACCAGAACGCGGCCTTGCCCCAGCGTTCGTCGAGACGGAAGCCGAACGCCTTCGGGAACCAGTACTCGAAGCCGGCAAAAACGCCGAACAGCACGCCGCCGATGATCACGTTGTGGAAGTGCGCCACCAGGAACATGCTGTTGTGGAGGATGAAGTCGGCTGGCGGCACCGCGAGCAGCACGCCGGTCAGTCCGCCGATGAGAAACGTCACCATGAAGCCGACCGACCACAACATTGGTGTCGCAAAACGGATGCGGCCGCCATACATCGTGAACAGCCAATTGTAGATCTTCACGCCGGTCGGTATCGCAATGATCATGCTGGCGATGCCGAAGATGGCATTGACGTTGGGACCTGCGCCCATCGTGAAGAAGTGGTGCAGCCAGACCATGAAGGAGACGACACAGATCGCCATGGTCGCGAGCACCATGGAGCGGTAGCCGAATAGCGCCTTGCCGGAGAAGGTCGAGACCACCTCGGAGAAGATGCCGAAGGCGGGCAGCACCAGGATGTAGACCTCGGGATGGCCCCAGGCCCAGATCAGGTTCATGAACATCATGACGTTGCCGCCGGCCTCGTTGGTGAAGAAGTGGAAGCCGAGATAGCGGTCGAGCAGCAGCATCGCCAGCGTCGCGGTAAGGATCGGGAACGCCGCGACGATGAGGAGGTTCGAGGCCAGCGTGGTCCAGCAGAACATCGGCATGCGCAGGTAGTTCATGCCCTTGGTGCGCAGCTTCAGCACGGTGGTGACGAGATTGATGCCGGCCACCAGCGTGCCGACGCCGGAGATCTGCAGCGACCAGGCGTAATAGTCGACGCCGACGCCGGGCGAATAGGACAGTTCCGACAGCGGCGGAAAGGCGAGCCAGCCGGTGCGCGCGAATTCGCCGACCACGAGCGAGATATTGACCAAGAGCGCGCCGGTCGCCGTCAGCCAGAAGCCGACCGAATTGAGCGTCGGGAAGGCGACGTCGCGCACGCCGAGCTGGAGCGGTACGATGAGGTTCATCAGCCCGATCACGAACGGCATCGCCACGAAGAAGATCATGATGGTGCCGTGCGCGGAGAAGATCTGGTTGTAGTGCTCCGGCGGCAGATAGCCCTGCGACTGATACGCCACAGCCTGCTGGATCCGCATCATGATGGCGTCGCTGCCGCCGCGCAGCAGCATGACCGAGGCGAGCAGGATGTACATGACACCGATGCGCTTGTGGTCGACGCTGGTGATCCATTCGCGCCAGAGATAGGGCAGATGTCCCTTCACCACGACCCAGCCCAGCACGCCGAGGATCGCGACCAGCACCACCGCGCCGGCCACGAGCGGAATCGGCTGGTCGAGCGGGATGGCCGTCCAATCGAGCTTACCGAGCATCATGGCCTCCACTGTGCGACCGGCCTGCTTCGGACGCGAGGGCCGGCCCGGGCCCCGGCGGAATATGCTGGGTCGCGATCAAATCGAACAGGCGCGGATCGTCGAGGCGGTAGACCGGCCTGCCCTTCTCAATGCCCTGCTGCATCAGCTTCTTGTAGCTGTCCTCGTTCAGCACCGCGTCCGTCTTAGCCGTGTTCGCCACCCAGTCCGGGAAGGCGAGCGGCGAGATCACGTTGACGTCGAACATCATGTCCGGGAAACCGTCGCCGGAGAAATGCGCGGACAGACCCTGAAGCTTGCCTTCGTTGTCGGCGCGCAGGTTCAGCTTCGTCACCATGCCGTTCATGGTGTAGATCATGCTGCCGAGCTGCGGGATGAAGAACGTGTTCATCACGCTCGATGACGTCAGCTGGAAATTCAGCTCGGCGCCGGCCGGCACCGTCAGCGTGTTGACGGTGGCGATGCGCTGGTCCGGATAGATGAACAGCCATTTCCAGTCGAGCGAGACCGCCTGGATCCGCACTGGGCTGCCGGTGCCCGGCACGGGCGCGGCGGGATCGAGCTGGTGCGAGCCGATCCAGGCGACGCCGCCGAGCAGGATCACGGTGAGCGCCGGAATCGACCACACCACCATCTCGACGCGGCCGGAATAGACGAACTCCGGCTGGTAGCGCGCCCTCGGATTCGAGGCGCGAAACCAGAACGCAAAAGCCAGAATCGCGAAAATGGTCGGCACCACGATCACGAGCATGATGAAGACCGAATCGACCAAAATAGTTCTATTGGCCGCAGCCACGGGCCCTTGCGGATCGAGCAGATTCATCGGCAAGCCACTGGTGGTTGGGAAGCCCCGGGACTGAGCCTAGCGCGGGAAAGGCTCCGCGACAAACGCTGCGAGGCCGGAACGGTTCCTGGACCGCAACGGCCAGCCATGCGCGATGGACCGGCCGCCACATGCAATTCCGTGCGATGTCAATGACATGAACGCGGAAAGCGAGCTCTTCTCTCCCAGGAGCGCGATTGCTAGTCTGCACGAAAATAATGACAAGGACGGGAGTGAACCGAGATGCGCTTGAAGGACATGGTCGCGATCGTCGTCGGAGCCGGGCAAAGCCCCGGCGAAGGCATGGGCAACGGCCGCGCCACCGCGCTCACCTTCGCGCGCGAGGGCGCCAAGGTCTTGTGTGTCGACCACCATCTGGAATCGGCGCAGGAGACGGTCACGATGATCACCGCGAAAGGCGGCACGGCGGCGGCCTTCAAGGCGGACGTGACCAAGGCTGCGGATATCAAGGCGATGGTTGCGGACGCGCAATCGCGCTGGGAACGTATCGACGTGCTGCACAACAATGTCGGCGTCAGCCTCGCCGGTGGCGATGCCGAGCTGCTGCAATTGACCGAGGAGGCATTCGATCGCGTCGTCGCCATCAATCTGAAGAGCTGCATCCTCGCCGCGAAGGAAGTGATCCCGATCATGCGCGCGCAGAGAAGCGGCGCCATCATCAACATCTCGTCGATGGCCGCGATCACCACCTATCCTTACGTCGCCTACAAGGCGACGAAGTCGGCGATGATCGCCTTCACCGAACAGCTCGCCTACCAGAACGCCGAATACGGCATCCGCGCCAACGTCATCCTGCCCGGCCTGATGAACACGCCGATGGCCGTCGACACCCGCGCCCGCGAATGGCACAAGACCCGCGCCGAAGTCGAAGCCGAACGCGACAGCAAGGTGCCGCTGCGCAGAAAGATGGGTACGGGCTGGGACGTCGCCAACGCCGCGCTGTTCCTGGCGAGCGATGAGGCGAATTTCATCACGGGCGTGACGCTGCCGGTGGATGGCGGTGCGAGCGTGAGGCGAGGATGAGGTGCTCTTCTTCCTTCTCCCCTTCTGGGAGAAGGTGGCGCAAAGCGCCGGATGAGGGGTTCTCTCTACACCTGAGACTGCTCGTGACGATAGATACCCCTCACCCGGCTTCGCGTTCGCGAAGCCACCCTCTCCCACAAGGGGAGAGGGTGCAGCGTCACCGCGGCGCGCTTGTCACCCGCCAGATCGTGCCGTTGCCATCTTCCGAGATCAGCAGCGATCCATCCTTCGCCACCGCCACTCCCACCGGCCTGCCCCACACTTCCGTATCGTTCACGACGAACCCCGTCACGAAATCCTCGTACTCGCCGGTCGGCTTGCCGTCCTTCATGCGGATGCGGATCACCTTGTAGCCGGTGCGTTTCGACCTGTTCCAGGAGCCGTGCTGGGCGGCGAAGGCGTCGCCCTGGTATTCGGGCGGAAACTGCGCGCCCTGGTAGAAGGTCATGCCGAGTGAGGCCGAGTGCGGCTGGATCAGCACATCGGGCACCGTCACCTTGTCCTTGAGATCCGGCCGCGCGCCGGCATGGCGCGGGTCTTCATTGCCACCGATATAGAACCACGGCCAGCCGTAGAACGCGCCTTCCTTCACGCTCGTGACGTAATCGGGCACGAGGTCGTCGCCGAGACCGTCGCGCTCATTGGTCGAGCACCAGGGCAGACCGGTCTGCGGCTGGATCGCGAGGCCGACGCAGTTGCGGATACCGGTGGCATGGATCTTTCGCTCCTTGCCGTCAGGGTTGAAGGCCAGCACCGCGCCGCGCTCGAGCTCGCTGGCCCATGTGGCGCCGAGCGGCTGCGTCTTCGCCCACGCCTCCATCCCGCCGGGCGGCGTGCCCATGCCTTCGGCGACGTTGCTGAGCGAACCCACCGACACCAGCATACGCTTGTTGTCGGGCGTGAAGACGATATCGCGGGTGGAATGGCCCCCATCCGGCAGGCTTGCGACAACCGTCTCCGCTTTGCCGCGCGCCTTCACATCGCCGGCCTTGTAGGGAAAGCGAACGACGCTGTCGGTGTTGGCGACATAGACCCATTGCGGATTGTCGCCGTTCGGAAAGAAAGCGATGCCGAACGGCTGCCGCAGGCTGCTGGCGAAGATCTCGTTGGTCGCGACCTTGCCGCCCTCGCCCGCGCGCAGCACCCGAACGGTGCCGGCGCGTGTTTCCGCGACGAACACATCGCCATTCGGCGCCGCGCGGATGATGCGCGGCGCACGCAGGCCTTCGGCGAACAGCTCGATCTTGAAGCCGGCCGGCACCTGGAGCTGGGCTTCCGGCGGACGCGGCACCACGCGCGACGAGCTCGCAACCGATCGCGTGGCGCCGGGCCTGACCAGATCCTGCGGCCGGATCAGCCTGACCGTGCCGGGCTTGTCGGCGCGCCAATCGCCATAGGCGTCCTTGCCCTGCAACACGGGCTCGGCGTGTGCGCCGGCCGCCGCAGCAGCAGCCAGCAGCGCTGCGAGCATCGCCACGAACGTTATCCTGTCGCTCAATTCGTCGTCCTCCGCCTTGGGCGTGTCGTGCGTCAACGCCGATCACCCGCAAAAGGTCTCTCGGCGAGTTTGGCGCCTGCCGAATCCCACGTCAGTTCATGCCCGCACGATGTGCATCAGCCGCAGTCCATCATACTGGAAAATGCGGTTGAACGGTGCGACACATTGTGAGGGCGGCGATCGCCGGTTACGGTCATGGAGGCTGCGGCATCCAGATCGCGCCGGATGAGGAGATCATGTGGGGATCCGTCATATCAGAATGGGCGAGCCTGCTGCTGCGCTGGCTGCACGTGGTGGCCGCAATCGCCTGGATCGGCAGTTCCTTCTATTTCATCGCCCTCGATCTCAGCCTGAAGCCGAAGGCCGACCTGCCGGGCGGCGTGCAGGGCGAGGCCTGGCAGGTCCATGGCGGCGGCTTCTACCGGATCATGAAATACCTGGTCGCGCCCAGCCAGATGCCGGACGAGCTGACCTGGTTCAAATGGGAGGCCTACACCACCTGGCTGTCCGGCTTCGCGCTGATGGTGGTGGTGTATTATCTCGAGGCCGACCTGTTCCTGATCGACAAGTCGATCCTCGACCTCACATCATTCCAGGCCGGACTGTTCAGCTTCTGCAGCCTGGCGCTGGCGTGGCTGCTCTATGAGGCCGCCTGCCGCACCGGGCTCGCCCAGCGCGAACTGCCCTTCGCCATCGGCGGCTATCTGTTCCTGGTCGCGCTCACTTACGCCTTCACCCATGTGCTGAGCGGACGCGGCGCCTTCAACCAGATCGGCGCGATCATCGGCACCATCATGGTGGCCAACGTCTTCACGCTGATCATCCCGAACCAGAAGAAGATCGTGGCCAGCCTGATCGCCGGACAGGCGCCTGACCCCAAGCTCGGCAAGGCCAGCAAGGAACGCTCGGTCCACAACAATTACCTGACGCTTCCCGTCGTCGTGCTGATGATCAGCAACCACTATCCCCTGCTCTACGCCACGCGCTTCAACTGGATCATCGTCGCGATCGTCCTGGCGCTCGGGCCGGTGATCCGCCACTTCTTCAACGAGCGTCATGCCGGGCGCAAATCGCCCTGGTGGGTGTGGGGCGTGGCCGCGGCCGGCGTGATTGCGATTCTCCTCCTCTCCGCCGCCGGACCGCGCGAGGTGAAGACGGGCGCATTGTCGGCGCCGGTCACGGCCGCCAATGTCGAGGAGATCGTGATGTCCCGCTGCAGCATGTGCCACGCGGCCGAGCCGGTCTGGGCCGGCATCGTCACCGCACCGAAGGGCATTGTGCTCGACACGCCCGAGCACATCCATCGCAACATTCGCCTGATCGGGCGGGTTGCAGCCTGGTCCAATTCCATGCCGCCCGGCAACATCACCGAGATGACCGGCGAGGAGCGCGCCGTCCTCGCGGCTTACCTCGAGCAGGCGCGCTGAAGCGCGTCGGAGGATGCATCGCGCGGAATGAAATTCCGCATCTCTCGCCGAATTGAAAATGACTTGACGGCCCATCCGGCGTAGACATGGCCGACAGCCGCCGGCGCGGCGCAAAATCAGCTTGCAATCGGGGAATAGCAACAGTGGCCCTCAAGAACGTCATCGGTATCGACCACGCCGTCGTCATGGTGAAGGACCTCGACAAGGCCGCCGAGAATTATCGGCAACTCGGCTTCACGGTCTCGCCGCGCGGCACCCACAGCGCGCATATGGGCACCGGCAATTACACCATCATGTTCGACCCCGATTACATGGAGCTGCTCGGCGTGCTCGTGGCAACCGAGCACAATGCGCCGGCCCGCGCCTTCGTCGAGCGCCATGGCGAGGGCATCGAGCGCATCGCTTTCACCGCAGTCGATAGCACCGCCGGCGCCGAGGAGATCCGTGCACGGGGCCTGGAGCCGATCGGCCCGACCGATTTCGAACGCCCCGTCACGCTGCCAGACGGCACGATCTCGGCGGCGAAATTCCGCACCTTCATGTGGCCGACGGCTGAAGCGCCGGGCGGCGTGCGCATCTTCGCCTGCCAGCACAAGACCCGCGAGACTGTGTGGATCCCCGAGCTGATGACCCACGCCAATGCGGCCAAGCGGATCAAGCAGACGCTGATCGCAACGCCGGAGCCCGCCAAGGAGGCCGCGCATCTCGCCCGCCTGATCGACCGCGAGGCGAAGACCGACGCGGACGGCGTCGTCATCGTGCCTTCCGGCGGCGATCGCGCCGACTTCGTCTATTTGACGCTGGACCAGCTCGCCAAGCGCTATCCCGGCGTGTCGCTGAATGGCCTCTCAGAGCGCGGTGGCGCCGCGCTGGTGCTGGTCAGCGGCGACCTCGCGGCGACCGAGAAGGCGCTGGGGCCAGCCGCGGTGCGGAGCGGAGCTGTGATCTGCGTGCCGCCGGCCAAGGCCAACGGCACCCTGCTCGCCTTCATTGCCGGCTGATTTGAACCAATTCTTTAACGGGCGTTTACCCGGCGGCTGTAGACTTCCCGGCCATCAAGCCACCGGGGCCAAACGCATGTTCAAAGAGGGATCGCCGATCGCCTATGACGCGCCGGCCGAGCTGAAGAAATGGCCGTCGCTGAAGGGCGAGCGGCTGAAGGATCGGGGTCCGCCCTATCTCGTCTACAACGGCACGCTCGCCGAATGCGTCCGCGAGCTCATGGGCAAGCCGATCAAGGGCATCTCGCTCTACGACATCATGACGACGCCGCAGGCCGCCTTCGATCAAAACGTGCTGTCGCCCGGCGACGCCGCGGAGATCGCGATGCGGAAGGATTTTCCGAAAGACTAGTTCGCGGCACGCTTCGCAGCGGGCGTGCCCTGCCGCTTCGATGAGGATTCCGTCGGCGCATCGAGGAAGACGACGGGCATGCCGCGCTTCACGTTCTCGCCGAGCACACGCGCGTCCCAATTGGTGAGCCGAACGCAGCCGTGCGACGCCGACTTGCTGACCTTGTCGGGCTCTGCCGTTCCGTGGATGCCGTAGCCCTGCGCCGACAGGCCGATCCAGTATGCGCCCACAGGATTGTTCGGACCCGACTTGATGTCGAACGGTCTCTTGGACTTGACGCTCTTGAACTTGTACTCGGGATTGTAGCGGTAGGTCGGCAGCTCGTGGCTGGCGGTGACCTTCAGCGTTCCCGTTGGCGTCGGGCGATCCGGACTGCCGACTGACGCCGGATAGAACGCCAGCAGAGCGCCGCTTGCGTCGAACGCTTTCAAGGTCCCGTTGGTCTTATCGACTTCGAGCCGGGCAATGCGCGGCAGCTCGCGCCGCGCCGGAACATTGGCAACCACGATCGTCTCTCCGGCCTTGTCGAACGCCTTGCCCGGATTGAGCGCCTTCAGCAGATCCGCGCTCATGTGGAATTTCTCGGCAAGCCCTTCGAGAGGACTGGTGTAGCTCAGCGCCTTCAGCGATTTCATCTCCTCGAGCTTGCTCGGCAACTCCTTCAGGAACGGCCCTTTCACATCGGCGTCCGTGATCTTGTAGTCGACGAGAACGGGGCCCTCGCTCGCCGCGGTCAGCTTGTCCCAGAGCTCCGGTGCGAGAGCCTTGTCGGATGCGATGCCGTTCTGCTCCGCGAACGCCTTGAGCGCCTTCTGCGCGTTCTCGCCGAGCTTGCCGTCAATCTCGCCGGGCGAATAATGCGCGCGATCGAGCAGCACCTGAAGCTTCACCACGGCTGCATTCAGCTTGTCGGTGGCCGGTGGCTTCGCAGGACGCGCAGCGTCATTCACCGCAGCAGGCTCGAGATTGCCTGCGAGCGCCGGAGCGACGAGCCACAGCGACATCACCGCGCCTAGTATCCATCGCATCGTCATCGCGCATCCCACTCGCAAACGGCCCGCAAAAACCGCGGATGGTTTCGCTTCGGGAACACCGTAGTAACACCGAAGGAACCGACGAGATCGCAGCTTTGCCGCAATCGGACGGTTAAGAACTTCCTATCGCCGGCGCATCGCTGGCCGTTCATCCCACAGTTCGAGGTTCTCCCAGCAAATGCGATTTGTCGTCGCGGCTTGCGCCGCGTTTCTGCTTCTGATGTGCGATCTCGATCCGTCGGCATCCCGCCAAGCATCACGTTTCGACACCACTGTTCTCAAGAACAATCATGCCTCGTCACTTGTTCCGGTGGTCGAGCTCTTCGTCGCCAGCGTGCAAGCGATCGAGCTTGCCAACGCGCACGCGGCTTACGAGCAGGTGATCGAGCCACCGCGCGCGGTCGAGCCGTTGGTGCAGGCGGAGCCCTCGCCAACCGAACGATTTTGTCACGCGCTGCGCGAGGCCGCCGAATCCAGCGGCATTCCGGTGCCGTTCTTCGCGCGCCTGATCTGGCAGGAGAGCCGCTTCAAGTCCAACGAGGTCAGCCATGCTGGCGCGCAGGGCGTCGCGCAGTTCATGCCGGGGACGGCCGCCGAGGTCGGGCTCGACGATCCCTTCGATCCGATGAAGGCGCTGCCGGCGTCGGCAAAATTCCTGCGCAAGCTGCGCACGATTTCGGCAATCTCGGCCTTGCTGCCGCGGCCTACAATGCCGGTCCCGGCCGCATCCAGAAATGGCTTGCCAGGCAGAGCGAGCTGCCGCGCGAAACGCGTGACTATGTCCGGATCATCACCGGCACCAAGGCCGAAGACTGGACCGAACGGTCGGAGGCACTCGCGATCCGCATCGACCTGCCGCGCGAAGCGCCATGCGAAGGCATCGGCAGTCTTTCGAAGGCCAAGGACGTCGCCTGGGTTCCGGTGAACCTGACGCCTTCGGTTGCGAACATCATTCGCAAGGCGGAGCAAGTCGCGGCACGCGTGACGACGAAGGGCGCCCGCAAGCGGCTCGCCACACTGTTGCGGAAGAATGTCACGGCTCCCGGCAAGGCCCGCAGCATGATCGCGGCACGCGCGGCCGGAAAGAGCGCGAAGGCTCGCGCCGTTCGTCTCGCATCGCGCGAACGGACGTCAGGCTAACGATCGGAGCCGCTCGCTTGCGGCGGCTCCGACCTAAATCGACCTAGTCGATCTCCTCGATCACCCGCCGCTCGCGCGGCTCGATGACATAGGTCCGGGTGTCGCGGTGGATGTAGCGATATTCACGCAAGCCCGGCGCATCGCGATAGACCGTGGTCGGGAATTCCTCGACCTCGACGCTCTCGGGAAGACGGTCACCGACGCGGATCTCACTGCGCGCCGTGCTGCCGGTGGTCCGCACTTCCTTGCGCCCCTCGGTACGGGTTTTCGCATGCTTGCGGATCACCTCGCGATCGCGATCCGAGAACTTGCTGGCGCTGCGCTCGCGCGTGGTCGTTGTCGCCGTGGACTGGCCTGAGTATGGCAGCACCGTCACGATCTTGTAGGTCGCCGGATCGACCACGACGATCTGATCTTTCACCAGCGCAAAGCTGTAGCCGCGATATTGCGGCACGATCTCGACGACGTCGGGCGGCAGCGTCGAGAGGTGCACGTCGCGCGGCACCACCGTGCCGACGTTCAGCGCGAAATTGACGTTGGTCAGCGGCCGCACGTTGAGGTGCGAGATCGACGCGCTGATCTTGGTCTCCTGCTGCTTGTTGAGGTTGACGTCGGCCTGGGCGGCCGCCTGGTTGCTCGTCGGCGCAGACGGTGCCTGCTGGGCCTGGTTGGTTCCAGATGCGGCCGGTGCCTGCTGGGCTTGATTGCTGGCCGGCGGCGGATTGGACCGGTCCTGCGCCTGGTTGGTGTTCGCAGCTGGCGGGTTGGCACTCTGCTGCGTTGCAGGCTGGTTACCGGCTGCATTGGAATTCGCCGTCCCGCTCTGCGACTGCGCAGTCGAGCCCGTATCGGCGGTGCCGGAGCCGGACGATGGTGGATTGGCCTGCGTGGTCTGGGCCGGCGTTCCCGACGACGGGGATTGCTGCGGTTGCGATGTGGTCTGCTGCTTGTCGGTCGCGCTCGACGGCGAGGTCGTGGATGGCGCGGTGGAGTTCGACTGGGACTGCGGCGTCTGCTGAGACGGCGGATTCGTGCTGGGCGATTGCGCAAACGCGGCGCTCGCCAGCACCACCCCCAATGCGGTGGTTGCCAACAGGCGGATCATGGTTCACTCCCTTTCATCAAATGAACATTGGCTACTAACCTGCGCTAGGACGCGCAGTTCCACTTTTTCCCGAGGGAAGGCCGCGGCTCTTTTTGCGGAACCTGCAATGCCATCGAAGAGTGCCGGGATCATCGCTTATCGCAAGCGTGGGAACATCGAGGTGCTCCTGGTCCATCCCGGAGGGCCGTTCTGGCGCAACAAGGATCTCGGCGCATGGTCGATCCCGAAAGGCGAGTACGCGGACGGAGATGACGCAGAGGCCGCTGCGCGACGGGAGTTCGCCGAGGAGCTGGGACAGGAGCTTTCCATGCCGTTCACCCCGCTCGGCCAGGTCAGGCAGCGCGGGGGCAAGCTCGTCACTACCTTCGCGGCCGAGCTCGATCTCGACGTGCGCAGCATTCGCAGCAACACGTTCGAGATGGAATGGCCGCCGCGCAGCGGTAAGCGGCGGGCCTTTCCGGAAGTCGACCGCGCCGAATGGTTCACGCTCGACGCGGCGCAGGAGAAGATCAATGCAGGACAGCGTCCGCTGCTCGACCGGCTTAAGCTGCTGATCGGCAGATAGCGCGTCGCGCCCTATTCCGCCTTGATGTTCGCGGCCGCAACCACCTCCGCGAGCTCCTTGGTCTCCTTGGCGATCTTCGCGGCGTAGTCGGCCGGGCTGAGCACGCTGACGACGCCTTGCGCGCCGAGCTTCTCCTCGGCCGAGGGATCCTTGGCGGCGGCGACGATCTCCCGATGCAGGGTTTCCAGGATCGGCGCGGGCGTTGCCTTCGGCATGAAGAAGCCGACCCAGAACGAGATGTCGAATCCGGGATAGCCGGCTTCCGCCACGGTCGGCACGTCGGGCAGCGCCGGCAGCCGCTCGGCCGAGGACACCGCCAGCGCGCGCAGCTTGCCGGCCTTGACCAGCGGCACGGCGGAGAGCGGATCGAACACTGCCAGCACCTCCTGCGCGAGAATGCCGACCTCGGCGGCCGAGCCGCCGCGATAGGGCACATGGATCAGCTTGATGCCGGCCTTCTGGCTGAGCAGCTCCATGGCGAGATGGGCGAGATTGCCGTTGCCGCCCGAGCCGTAGGCGAGCGCGCCGGGCGCGGCCTTCGCCGCAGCGACGAGATCGGCCACCGACTTGACGTTCGCCGTCTTGGGATTCTCGGGATTGACGACGAGGACGAGCGGCGCCGAGACCACCGTGGTGAGCGGCGCAAAATCGACTTGCGGATCGTAGCGGATGTCCTTGAACAGCGTCTTGTTCAGCGTGATCGTCGACGAGTTGCAGGCGAGCATGGTGTAGCCGTCCGCATCGGCGCGCGCGACGCCTTCGGCCGCGATCATGCCGTTGGCGCCGGCGCGGTTCTCGACGACGAAGGGCTGGCCGAGCTTGTTGCTGAGCCGATCGCCAATGATGCGCGCGACGACGTCGACCGGGCCGCCCGCACTGAAGCCGACCATGATCTTGACCGGCCGCGACGGATATTTCTGCGCGAGAGCCTCTGTCGCCGGCGCCAAGGCGCATAGAGCTGCGATGACTGCCAGCAGGCGGGCGGTTCGTTGCATTCGTTCTCTCCCAGACCTCTTGGCGTCGCTTGTGCATGCTTGTTGGTGCGACGCCGTAGAAGTCATGAATAGCGGCCGTGCCGGATTTCGCAATCGCGTTTGAGCGCCGGCATTCCGCCGCACGGCACGTGCGTGCCGCTTCCAATACAAAAGTGCGAAAACAACCCCATGCACAGTAGACCGCCCCTTTCAGAACAAAGGCTTGCGCAGGGCCGAGGAAATTTTTCGGATTTACGAAATAAATTCTGTCGCGTCGGGCAAAACAGTGCCATAATGCCATCATCGCAACAGTCGCGAGCGTCACGGCCTGCCGGTCCGGACCCGTGCCGACGCGGTTGCGCCTAAACCCTTCATCGACATTCCGAAATCCGCATTCGCGCGCAGCGGCGAACGGCCGTTCGCGCGTGCGCGCTCAAAGGACACATGCCCTTGACGACAGCTCTCGAACGCCACATCCCCTCGCCGCTCGCGGCATCCGATCGCAGCGTCCCCGCCGCGACCCCGCGCGTAAAACTCTACAAGCGGCGCATTGCGATCCGCCATCCCGACCCGCACACCGGCGAGCGGCTGCTGGCCGAGGCGCTCGGCGCCGCCGACCGCGACGCGATGCACGGCATATTGAGGCAATTGGTCAAGGCCAGCGTGGTCGGGCAGAAGCCGGATGAGGCCAATCTCGCCTTCATGATCTCGACCATCAGGAGCATCGCGCCGAAGGATTCCATCGAGGCCTTGCTGGTCTCCCAGATGGTGTCGGTGCACATGGCGGCGATGCGCTGTGCCTGCCGGCTCGCCTGCACCGACGATCTCACGCAGCAGGAGGGCATCGCCCGCGCGATGACCCGGCTCTCCCGCACCTTCGCCGCCCAGGTCGAAGCGCTGAACCGCCACCGCAACAGCGACGAGCGCGCGATCACGGTGCAGAATTTGTCGGTGCAGGACGGCGGACGGGCGATCGTGGGCAACGTCACGCAGCATGCCAGCATGATCATTGCGGAGGCTGGCGCAATGGAGACGACTTCGAATGCAGAAACGGGCGCAGGCCGCGAGGTCCATACGAGTGGCGCCTGCGTATGACCGGCGATCACATCCGTCATACCGATGCAATGCAGTCGAGCCCGCGCTGCGGGGCGCAGACGCGCCGCGGTCTCGCGTGCCGCGCGCCAGCCGTGCACGGCAAGCGCCGCTGCCGCATGCATGGCGGCGCGCCGAGATCGGGCGCTCCGAAGGGCAACCGGAATGCATATCAACATGGAATGTGCACACCGGACGCCCGCGCCGAGCGACACCGGATGAAGGCCTTGCTGGAGGACGCTTGGAAGCTGCTGATCGAGTTGAAATAGATTGCGGCCCAGGAGCGACGCGGATGACGCCATTCCGGCGCGAGACATGACCTCAAGAAAACGAAGCTCTGATGGAGCCTTAAGCCAAAAAGCTCGGTGCCGCAGCCATAGAACTAGGGCCGTGTATTTGCCGGAGCCACAGGGACAATCTGCAGCCCAGCTGCGTTCAGCGCTTCAGTGATTTGCTTGGCCAGCAGCTTGGCTTCCTCAGTGCCGATTTGAGCGTCGGGAAGCCGCTCGAAGAACGCACAAAGCGTCGTCGCTATGATGGTATTGACCTGGTGCGCATCAACCATTTGCTGCACGCGACATTAAGAATGACTTCACCGGCGCGGCGGTCGCCTGCCGGGCCGTGGCGGGTCATCGCAAGCCGAAGAACGAAAGAATGACGGCGATCACAACGATGAGCCCTATGAGGTAGATCAGACTGTTCATCGCAATTCTCCTTTCCCACGTGATGGGTTGGATTCATTCGAGGGTCGTCGCTGCGTCCCTGGCACTACCTTGCTGAACGGCCAGCTTTTCGAGCTCCACTTCCTTCTCGATGGCCGCCAGAGAGTTGCCGATCTTGTCGACGATCCTGACCAGATCGGCATTGGAGATGCGAAGCCGCCTGCGGACCGACTTGACCTGCTCAGCGTTCGCAAGATCGAGCGTCGTGCGAATGGGCCGTGGCGGTCTCGAGGACAGCATGATCAGGTCTCCCTAACCTAGGTAAGAGAGACGATGTCTCCTTTGTTCCTACGTTCGCCAACGGAAGCTCCCAAGAGCGAAGATGATGCAACCGTCGCGCGCACCGCGGAGACGCCCACAACACTTTATCCCCGCGGCGCAACGCCATGACTCCCTACCAGGCTGAGTGCCGTCTCGAAGGTGGTGCGTTGCAATGCGGCTAACCTCTCGGCAATGGCATTGCTCGAGAGGTCGAGTACCAGTCCGAGGTCACATTCCGGCATGAGGGGGGCGCGCTGCCGCCATTGGCACCCGCCCCCTCAATCCTGTAACCCACCCTAAAACCTTCTCGGGACGGGACGCTCATGACCAATGCCGACGACGACGCGGGCACCGCCACCCGCGCGCTGATCTTCGCGCTGGTCGCGCTCGCCTGCGGCCACATGCTGTCGACCCTGCTGCGCACCATTCCGGCGGTGAGCCTCGACCTGATGGCGGCGGATTTCCACATCGAGCCGCAGGCGCTGGCGAGCCTCACGTCGGTCTACCACTTTGCCTTTGCAGCCTCGCAGATCCCGGTCGGCGCGGCGATGGACCGGTTCGGCGTGCGGCCGGTGTCGCTCGCCCTGCTGGCGGGAACCGTGTTCGGCGCGATGGCCTCGGGGTTTGCGACGGGGCCCGAGAGCTTCGCCGTCGGGCAACTGCTGCTCGGCGTCGCCACCTCGGGCATGCTGATGTGCCCGATGACGCTCGCAGCCAAGCAATTGTCGGCGGCGCGATTCGGATTGTGGTCGGGCGCCATCCTCTCGATCGGCAATATCGGCATGCTGCTGTCGGCGAGCCCGCTCGCTTTCGTGATCGATACTTACGGCTGGCGCGCCGGGTTCTGGATCTCCGCAATCGGCGGCATCCTCGTCGCGCTGGCGGTGTTCGTACTGGTGCCGCACCAGCCGGCCGAGCACAAGGACGAGTCCTCGCCGCTGTCGCAGATGATCGATGTGGTCAGGCTCGGCCTGTCACGGCCGCTGCGCGGCGTGATCGCGCTGGCGATGGTGTCGCTGGCGAGCACGCTGGTGCTGCGCGGCCTGTGGGGAGGACCCTGGCTGATGGAGATCAAGGGCCTGACGCGGATCGAGGCCGGCAACCAGCTCGGCGCGTTCACGCTGGCGATGATCGCAGGCCCGCTGCTCGTCGGCATGATCGACCGCAGGCTCGGCCGCCGCCGCGAGCTGGTCGCCGGCACGCATGCGATCGCGGCGCTACTGCTCGCGCTGATGGCGCTGGGAGCGCCGCACTTTGCCGTTGCATGGCTGTTCGGCGTGAACGTCATGCCGCCCTCCTACGATCTGGCATTGTTCGTGCTCATCGGGCTCTTCACCTCGGCGCAGCCGCTGCTGTTCGGCATGTCCAGGCAACTCGTCGATGCGCAGGTCGCCGGCAAGGCGCTTGCGGCCGTCAATCTCGCCTTCTTTCTCGGCACTGCGCTGATGCAATCCGTCACCGGCGCGGTGGCCGCGCTCGCGGGGCTGCCGGCGGTGCTGCTGTTCATGGCGGCGGCACTGGCGGTAGGCGTGCTGATTTTCTTGATCTACACGCAGCGCGTCTGAGCCCCTTGCGAAATGCGGAAGCGCAGGAGATGCTGCGCCGCCATCCGCATCAAGGGAATTCGAGTCCATGCCTGTCGACACCAAAGCCGCCACCGATCGTCTCATGCGCTTCCTCGCCGTGGAGGGCGTCACCGGGCAGGAGGCGGCGATCGGGCGGGAGCTCACGGCTGCGCTGAAGGAGAGCGGTGTGCCGGCGAAGGCGATCCGGCTCGATGACGCCAACACGCGCATTCCGGTGCCGACCGAGACCGGCAACCTCATCGTCGACCTGCCCGGCCGCGGCGCGCTGCACAACCATCCACGCATCATGTTCATGACCCACATGGACACGGTGCCGCTGTGCGCCGGTGCCAAGCCAAAGTTGACGGGGCGCAAGATCGTCAACGACGCCAAGACCGCGCTCGGCGGCGACAATCGCTGCGGCTGCGGCGTGCTGGTGACGCTGGCCGCCGAGCTCCAAAAGCAGAAGCTCGATCATCCGCCGATCACGCTGTTGTTCTGCGTGCGCGAGGAGAGCGGGCTCTATGGCGCGCGGCACGTCAAGCTCGACGAGCTCGGCAAGCCCGTGATGGCGTTCAACTATGACGGCGGCTCGGCCTCCAACGTCGTGATCGGGGCCGTCGGCGCCGACCGTTGGACCGTCGAGATTTTCGGCCGCGCCTCGCATGCCGGCGTCGCACCCGAGCGCGGCATCTCCTCGACCATGATCATGGCGCTGGCGCTTGCGGACGTGAAGGCCGGCGGCTGGTTCGGCAAGGTCGTGAAGGGCAAGAGGCAGGGCACCAGCAATGTCGGCCCGGTCACCGGCGGCGAAGGCCGCCCCGCGGGCGATGCCACCAATGTCGTCACCGATTACGTGCATGTGCGCGGCGAGAGCCGCAGCCACGACGGAAAATTCTTCAAGGAGATCACCAAGGCCTACAAGGCCGCGTTCGAGAAGGCGGCCAAGAAGGTGACGAACGCGCAAGGCAAGTCCGGCAAGGTCAAGTTCAAGGCCGAGACAGACTATTATCCGTTCCGCATGAAGGAGAATCTGCCGGTGGTCAAACGCGCGATCGAGGCGGTGTCTGCGGTGGGGGGAAGCCCGAACGTGCGCGCCGCCAATGGCGGCCTGGATGCCAACTGGATGGTCCGCCACGGCGTTCCGACCGTCACCTTCGGTGCCGGCCAGAACGAGGCACACACGGTCGACGAATGGATCAATCTCGACGAATACGACCGCGCCTGCGCGCTGGCGGTGCAGCTGGCGACGATGCGGTGAGATGGCAAACGGCACGTCATCGCGCTTCAACACGGCTCTGATCTAACGGGTCGATCGCGGCTTCCGTGAAGTCCGCGCCTGTCCCGTGCTGCCATCGATGGCGAGCACCGTCACGCGGTTCCTCGGCCGCAATCAAACCGAGTCAGGAGCAAACCTCCGCCATCAACTCCAAGTAGATTCAGATCCAAGCGTGACCGCAGTGCGTCTCGCCGAGACCTCCGCTGTTTTCAGAGTCACGTGACTGACATGAAATGGGAGTGATGCGCCATGCGCACGATGCCGAACGACACCCTGATTCTCACCTTTCCGGACTTCAGCCAAACCGCGACCATCGTCGGGGATCCCAACTTCCCGATCGATGGCTGGGGCGGGAACGACACGGTGACGGCAACCATCCTCAACGCGGACGTGTTCGTTACGCTGATCGGCGAAGACACGGTCATGCAGGGCAATTCCCACGGCGGCAACGACACGCTCACGGCGAACGTGGATTATCCCTTCAGCGGCGCCACCATTATGGGCGACGCCGAGACCATGTTGGGCAATGCTGCAGGCGGCAGCGACACGCTCACCGCCGACGCCGGCGGCAATTTCCGCTCCAACATCTCCATTTACGGAGATGCCGGAGGCGACATGTCGGGCAACACGCAAGGCGGCAATGACACGCTGACAGGCGTGACCGGTGGGCGGGCCTTCGAGAACGTGTTCAGTGGCGATGCCGGGGGATCCATGAGCGACAACGCGCATGGCGGCAACGACACGCTGAACGTATTCGAATATGCATACGAAAGCACGGCGACCCTCAGTGGGGATGCCATCGGTGCCATGACCGGCAATACAATCGGTGGCAACGACGACCTCACGCTCGGCATCAGCAGCGGCATGGCGATCGGAGGTGGAACGCTGGCCGGCGATTCGCTCACGTCATTGACCGACAATGCCCAGGGTGGCAACGATACCCTGACCTTCGTGACGAATGGCGGCGAGCCGCCGCCGGCCGTCTACGGCTCCCAGCTGATTGGCGACGCCATGAACATGTCCGGCAGTGCGCGTGGCGGCAATGACATCCTCAATGGCGGAGAGTTCACTGATCATCTCTACGGCGATGCGCGGACTTATGCGCCATCTACCCCTGGCTCCATTACCGGCGGCACGGACACGCTCAACGGCGGCGCGGGTAATGATCAGCTGTGGGGCGGGCCGAACAACGATGTCTTCGTCTTCACGGCCGGCTCCGGCAACGACGTCATCAACGACTTCAATCAAGGCAACATGGCGGTCGGCAGCGCCGCGGGGGAACTCGACGTGATCAACCTGCACGACTACGGTTTTGCCGACTGGGCGACCCTGTCCGGCCTCATCAGCGATGACAGCTCGGGCAATGCGGTGATTCAGCTCACTGCCAATGACACCATCACCCTGAGCGGAGTGCATGCGGCCTCGCTGGAGGCGACTGACTTCATAGTCTAGCGTAAGGTGGGTTAGCCCCGCGGATTGCGCGAAGCGCAAACCGCGGGGCGTAACCCACCATCTTCGTATCCGCGGAGACAGAAGAGGTGGGTTACGCCGAGCATATGCGCTTTGCGCATCCGCTCGGCTAACCCACCCTACGAAGAACAAAAATCAGGGAGGCACCATGCCACGCATCGCAAACATCGAGACCGGGCTCTACCGGATCCCCCTCCCCATCACCCTGTCGGACTCCACGCATGGCGACATGACGGCGTTCGAGCTGATCACCTGCCGCATCCGCGATGCCGATGGCGCCGAGGGCGTCGGCTACACCTATACGGTCGGGCGCAACGGCGGGGCTGTGGCCGACATTCTCAAGCGCGAGATCCCGCCGCTGGTCGAAGGACGCGAGGCCGACGATACCGAGGCGATCTGGCATCATGTCTGGTGGGGGCTGCATTATGGCGGGCGCGGCGGGCCGGCGGTGCTGGCGCTCTCGGCACTCGACATCGCGCTGTGGGATCTGAAGGCGCGGCGCGCCAAGCTGCCGCTGTACCGCCTGCTCGGCGGCTTCGATGCGCACGTGCCGTGCTACGCCGGCGGCATCGACCTCGATCTCTCCGTCGATGCGCTGCTCAAGCAGACCGATGGCAACCTCGCCAAGGGTTTTCGCGCCATCAAGATGAAGGTCGGCCGGCCCGACCTCAAGTCCGATGTCGCGCGCATCTCCGCGATGCGGCAGCATCTCGGCGACGGCTTTCCGCTAATGGCGGATGCCAACATGAAATGGACGGTCGAGGAGGCGATCCGGGCCGCGCGCGCTTTCGTTCCTTTCGACCTCACCTGGCTGGAGGAGCCGATCATCCCCGACGACGTCGCCGGCCATCTGCGTATCATGCAGGCGGGCGGCGTGCCGATCGCGGCGGGCGAGAATCTGCGCTCGCTGTGGGAGTTCAAGAACTACATCGCCAGTGGCGCGGTGTCCTATCCCGAGCCCGACGTCACCAATTGCGGCGGCGTTTCCGCCTTCATGAAGATCGCGCGGCTGGCGGAGGCGTTCAACCTGCCCGTCACCAGCCATGGCGCGCATGACATCACCGTGCACCTGCTCGCGGCCTGCCCGAACCGATCCTATCTGGAGGCGCACGGCTTCGGGCTCGACAAGTATATCGAGCATCCGCTGGTGCTGAAGGACGGGCTGGCGCTGGCGCCCGATCGGCCGGGTCATGGGATTGGGTTCGATTGGAAGGGGCTGGCGAAGCTGGCGTAACACCCATTGCTCGTCATTCCGGGGCGCGACGAAGTCGCGAACCCGGAATCCATTGGGCCTCGGAGCGAGCTGGACGATGGATTCCGGGTTCGCGCCAAGAGGCGCGCCCCGGAATGACGGGGAAAGCGGCGCGCGTTGCTGCACGCGAGGCATTCCAAGGCGCGGGGTGCATGGCGGTGATAATCCTTTATGGTGACGGCAACGGACACCTTGCGAAAGATCACCTGCCTTGTCCCCCGAACTGCACCAGAAACTGACCGCGTGGCGCCGGCATCTGCATGCCCACCCGGAGCTGTCGCTCCAGGAGAAAGAGACCTCTGCCTTCGTGCAGGACAAGCTCACCGAGCTCGGCATTCCCTTCGAGGCTGGCATCGGCGGCCACGGCATCGTCGCGACCTTGAGGCGCGGCCATGCGCAAAGGCGGGTCGGCCTGCGCGCCGACATGGATGCGCTGCCGATCACCGAGGATACCGGACTGCCCTACGCTTCGACGACATCCGGCGTGATGCATGCGTGCGGCCATGACGGCCATACCGCCGCGCTGCTGGGCGCCGCAGCGCTGCTCGCCACTGATACCGATTGGAGCGGCACGGTCGATTTCATCTTCCAGCCGGCCGAGGAAGGCTTTGGCGGCTCGCGGGCGATGGTCGCGGCCGGGCTGTTCGACCGCTTTCCGATGGAGCGGATATTCGGCTTCCACAACTGGCCGGGCCTTGCCGCCGGCACCATCGCCGTGCACGACGGCGTCGTGATGGCCTCCGGCGGGCGCATCACCATCACGATCGAGGGCCACGCCGGGCACGCCGGCATGCCGCATCTGACGCGCGATCCCGTGGTGGCGGCCGGGCACCTCATCGTCGCGCTGCAATCGATCGCCTCGCGCGGCGTCGACCCGCTCGACACCGCCGTGCTGTCGCTCTGCACGATCGAAGGCGGCACCGCGCCGAACCAGATCGCCGGACGCGTCACCATCCGCGGCACGCTGCGCTACCACCGCGAGGCGGTCAAGGACACCATCCTCGACGGCATCACGCGTACCTGCGCCGGGATCGCGACCAGCTTCGGCGTCAAGGTCACGCCCGAGATCGTCTGGGGTGTCGGCGTGGTGATCAACACGCCTGATGAGGCTGACCTCGCGCGCATCGCCGCGGAGAAGGTCCAGGCGCCGGTGCGACGCGATCTCGCGCCCAGCATGGCCGGCGAGGATTTTGCCCATTATCTGCAGCAGCGGCCCGGCGCCTTCGTCTGGATCGGCAATGGCGAGTTGCGCGACGGCGCCGAGCTGCACGGCCCGCGCTACGATTTCAACGATGCGATCCTGCCCGTGGCATCAAGCTGGATGGCGGAAGTGGCCAAGGCGGCGCTGGCGACGAACTGACTTAGGAGATCTCGCGCGGCAGCTTCCAGTCCGGCCGCGGCGCGAACGTCTCCTCCGTCTCTTCGATGCGCTCGACGTGATAGCCGGCCGGCAGAATGTGGCCGCCCTCCTCGTCCGCAATGGGGACGTCCGTGACGAGGCCCTCGATCAAGGCAGCTTCCCACACTTCCTTCTCGGTCGGAAAGGGATTGCCGATCTGCTTGTTGCCTTCGAACAGCGCGTACATCGGTTCCGGTCCTCGCGTTCACGCTCACGAGAAACGTATCGGCCGCACGGACGTTCCCTCCGGCAAATGGCAACGGATGGTACGTAAAACATGGCGCGCGTTCTGATCGGAACTTCGGGCTGGCACTACGCTTCCTGGCGCGGCCCGTTCTTCCCCGAGGGCGTGACGCTGAAGCAGCAGCTCAGCTACTATGCCGGGCAGTTCGACACCACGGAGCTGAACGGGGTGTTCTACCGCACGCCAACGCCGGAGGCGGTGACGGGATGGCGGGAGCAGACCGGCCGCGATTTCGTGTTCGCCTGGAAGGCGTCGAAATTCATCACGCACTGGAAGCGCCTGTCGGAGCGCTCCGTCAACAGCCTCGAGCTGCTGGAGGACCGCATCTCCAGGCTCGGCGGCAAGGCCGGCCCGATCCTGTTCCAGCTGCCGCCGCAATTCGAGGCGAATGCGGACCGGCTCGCCTCGTTCTTCAAGCTGCTGTCGCGAAAGCGGCGTTACAGTTTCGAATTCCGCCATCCGAGCTGGTATCAGCCGCGCATCCTGCGGATGCTGGCTGAGGAGAACATCTCGCTGTGCCTGTCCGATCATCACGACGCGCCGGCGCCGTGGAAGCGCACGGCGGATTTCGTCTATGTGCGCGGACACGGGCCAAGCGGGCGCTATCACGGGCACTATACCCAGGCCACGCTGGCGCAATGGGCCAAGCGCATCAAGTCGTGGAAGCGGCAGGGCTGCGACGTCTACGTCTATTTCGACAACGACCAGAAGAGCGCAGCACCGGCCGATGCCAAGGCGCTGAAGCAGCTGCTGTGACGCTAGATGACACCGCTCTGCCGAAGCGCCGCGATCTCGTCCGCATCATAGCCGAGCTCGGCGAGAACGCGGTCGGTGTGCTCGCCGAGTGTCGGCGGGCGGCTTGCGATCTCGCCCGGCGTTTCCGACAGCCGCACCGCGGCGCGGGCAACCGGTGCCTGTTTCGGCAGGCCCGGATAGTCGACGTCCTGCATGAAACCGGCGGCGCGGATGTGCGGATGATCCAGCGCCTGTTGCGGCGAGAGCACGGGACCGGTCGGAATCATCGCGTCGCCTAGCGTGTCGACGGCCTCCTGCGTGGTGCGCTCGGCGCACCAGCGCGCCATCCGCTCGCTGACGATGCGGCCGTTATTGCCGCGGCTGATGTCGTCGGCAAAGCGCGGATCATTCAGCCACACATCCTCCTCGCCCATCAGCCGCGCCCAGCGCTTGAACAGCGGATGGCCGGTGACCTGGCACAGCACCCAGCCGTCTTTGGTGCGGTAGATGTCGGCGGGCGCGGCGGTCTGGCCGAGATTGCCGGTCGGCACGCGGTTGACGTCGATGACGGCCTGCTCGATCAGCGTGGCATTGGTGAAGGACAAAGCGGTTGCGAGCAGCGCACCCTCGACGATCTGCCCCCGCCCGGACTTGCCGCGCTCGATCAGCGCCGCGAGCGTGCCGAACGCGCAGTGCAGCGCAGTGCCGAAATCGACCCAGTTCACCGCGGCGCGGTACGGCGGATCCCCGCTGCCGGTCATGTAGACCGAGCCCGACATCACCTGGCCGACGCCGTCGAAGCCGACGCGGTCGGACCACGGGCCCGGCCCGCCGAACGCGGTCGCCGTGGTCAGGATGATGTCCGGCTTGATCGCCTTCAGCGATTCGTAGTCGAGCTTCATCGCGCGCAGGGTCTGCGGCGGCAGATTGGCGACCACGACGTCCGCGGTCGCGATCAGGCGGCGCATCACCTCCTGGCCTTCCGCCTTCATTGGATCGAGTGTGATGCCCTTCTTGTTGCGGTTGATCTGGAGGAACAGCGCGCCCTCGCCGCCTTCGCCCACCGGCGCGACGAACCGATCCTCGCTGCCGTCGCGCTTCTCGACCCGGATGACCTCGGCCCCGAACTCGGCCAGCAAGGTCGCGCAATAGGGCCCGGCGATATAGCGCCCGAAATCGAGCACGCGCACGCCCTCCAAGACTCCTCCCATCGGCTTCTTCCCTGTTGTTCCAAGGAGATTACAGGGACTGGCTGCCACGGCAAGATCAAGACAGGCATGGGCCGGCCCTCATGTATGACGGCGCGGATTCAGGTCTTGCGACAAAGGAGCAGGCGCCAGGAACGATTCGAGCATCGGAGGCTTGGTTTTTTTAGTCCAAACAAGGAGAACCCGATGAAAAAACTAGCGACGATTGCGACTGCTGCTGCGTTGGCTGTGACTTCCACGATTGCTTTGGCCCAAGGTGGCGGCGGCGCCGGGAGCGCGGGCGTTGATCGGACCAATAACAGCATGGCGAATGACGCTGGCAAGGGCGGCCCCAAGACGACGACCGGCGCCGGCAAGACGTCCGGCAGCAAAGTCAAAAGCTCCACCGATCACGGAGAAAAGACCGGGGAAAAACTGCGGGGCCAATAACGGGCAATCCGCAGAAGAAGAGACCGCTCCAGGGCGGCCTCCTCCGATGTGCTTCCGATCACGGTTAGGTGACGACGCGGGAGGAGTATCCCTCCAAAGAACTAGCCGCCGAAAGGCGGCTAGTTCTTGACCTTGTATTTTTCTTATTTCTTCAGGGCGTCAGCCGCACCTCGCATCGCATGGCACGAGGCCGGCGAAAGCATTCGACGGCCGGAATCTATGCTTTAACATGCACGCGTTTATCCCCCAGCGAGAAGCGCACAACGATGCCGCAGCAATTCGATCGATCCACAGAAGATCTCGGCAACGCCATCCATTTCGAGCACGTCAACATCCAGGTCCCGGACCAGCGCCTCGCCACGCTGTTCTACGTCGCCGGGCTCGGGCTCACCCGCGATCCCTATCTGATGGTGTCCGACACCAACATGTGGATCAATGCCGGGCGGAGCCAGTTTCATCTGCCGAGCGGCCGGCCGCAGGTGCTGCGCGGACATATTGGCCTCGTCATCGAAGGCCGCGAGGCGCTGCTGGCGCGGCTTGCAACGGTCGCGAAGAAACTCGAGGGCACCGCGTTCGCATTCACCGAGCATAACCACCATGTCGAGGCGGTCTGCCCCTGGGGTAACCGTTTGCGCTGCTACGAGCCCGACGCCGCGCGGTTCGGCCGGATCGCGCTCGGCATTCCCTATGTCGAGTTCGACGTGCCTATGGGATCGGCAGCCGGCATCTGCGCCTTCTACCCTGAAGTCATGGGCATGCCCGCGAGCTTGCGGAACGGCGATGGCACTGTGGCCGCCGTGAAGACGGGCCGCAACCAGCATCTGCTGTTTCGCGAGACCGACCGGCCGCAAGCCGACTATGACGGTCACCACGTGCAGATGTACATCACGGACTTCTCCGGCCCCTACCGCAAGCTGCTTGCGCGCAAGCTGATCTCGCGCGAGGACAATCAATACCAGTACCGGTTCTGCGACATCGTCGACCTCGACAGCGGCAAGAAGCTGTTCACGGTCGAGCACGAGGTTCGCTCAGTGACCCATCCGATGTTCATGCGTCCGATGGTCAATCGCAATCCGGCGCTCAAACAACCGCAACTACGCCTTCGGCCACGACGAGTCGGCTTGGGCGATGGGGCCGGATCAGTACGAGGGGTAGTCCTCGCGCGGCGCTTCCGTGCGCTTCACGCTACGGCAAATTATCCCGCAGGAAGATGTCGATGCGGATGCGCTCCTGGTCGGGGCTGATCGGCTCGCCCGAACAATGCGCGAGCAGGACTCGCGCCGCAGACCGCGCCTCATGGCCGGCATCCTGGTTGATGACGGCGTCGAGCGTGCCGCGCACCAGGAACCGCCTGGTGTGCTCGGTCAGCTCATGGGTGATCCAGACCACCTCGCGCGCGCGGCCCGAGGCCTCGAGCGCATCGGCGATGCCGCGGTTTCCGGCGCCGCAACAATAGATGCCGCGGAGATCGGCGTGGCGGGCGAGCAGCGCGGCCGTGAGGTCCCGGGTGCGGTCACTGTCGTCGCGCCCCTCGATGACAGGCAGTGCGGACAGGCTCGCATACTCGCTCGACAGGATCTGGTGGAAGCCGAACTGCCGTTCGGTGTGATCGCGCAGCGACAACGATCCCGCAATCACGGCGACGGTGCCCTCGCGCCCGGCAAGGAAGCGGCCCATCAGCGTGGCGGCGGTGCGGCCCGCGGCCGGATTGTCGATCCCGACATAATGCGCCCGGGACGAACTCGGCGCGTCCGACACCAGGGTCACCACGGCAACCCCGCGCGCGACGAGCTCGTCGATCGCGGCGCGAACCCGGGGGTGATCGAGCGCGATGACGGCGACGCCCTGATAGGCCGGCGAGAGGTTCTCCAGCGCACCGGCAAGGATGTCGGGGTCGAACACGTCGACATGGTGGATGTCGATGAAGCCGCGATGGCCGGCGAGCCAGTCCGCGGTGCGCGCGACCTGCTCGCTGAGGTTGGTCATGAAGCTGTTGCTGCCGGTCGGCAGCACGAACGCGAAGCGGAAGGTCTGCCCGCGGGCGAGCCGCGCGGCGGCAACATCGGCGCGATAGCCGAGCTTTGCGACCGCGGCCTCGACGCGCGCGACGGTCTTGGCGCGGACACCCTCGCGCCGGTTGACGACGCGATCGACGGTGGCGAGCGAAACGCCCGCCGCGCGCGCAACGTCCTCGAGCGTGGCCCGAAGCACCGGCTGGGTCGCGCCTTCAGTCATTCGCGCGCGGCCCATAGCATGCCGCGGGTCATCAACGTCCGGATCTCCGGCACGTCGAGCTCGTAGGCGCGGTGGCCCAGCGAGGAATAGAATACCCTCCCGGCGCCATAGCGCTTCTTCCATACGACGGGCATCACCACGCCCTCGATCCAGGGCGCGTGCTCACCGGTGAAGGTCGTCGTTGCCAGGACCTCGATGGCGGGATCGACATGCATGTAATATTGCTCGGACCGATGCTCGAAGCTTTTCAGACCCGTCATGATCGGATCATCCGGCTTCGTCAAGTCGACCTTGTAGTCGATGATGTTGCCGGGATGGGCGACCCACTGCCCGCCGCACAGGAACTGGTAATCGACCGATTCGCGGAAGGCATCGCACATGCCGCCATGATGGCCGGCTAGCCCGACGCCGCTGCGCACCGCGTCGCAGAGGTTGAGCGCTTCCGCCTTCTCGATCTTGGACATCGTGTAGATCGGTATGATCAGCGACAGATCGTGGATCGCGGGATCGGCAAAGGCTGCCGTCGTGGTTTCGATCCGCACCTCGAAGCCTTCCGCCTTCAGCCAGCCGCGGATCATCGACGCGCAGAGATCGGGATCGTGTCCCGGCCAGCCGCCCCATACAATCATTGCCTTGCGCATGGTCATACCCTCAATCGATCTGTCCGGTTTCGCGTCCCGCCGGCAGCATCGCCGGCCGCTCGACGCGGCTCTCGATCTTGACGCGGCGGCCCTCGTCGGCGGAAGTCTGGAACGCCTCCATCACCTCCAGCACGTGGAGGGCGAGCGCGCCGCTGGCGCGATGCGGCCGGTCGTTCAGGATCGCGCCAGCCATGTCGGCGACGCCGATCGAGCGGAACTCGCCCTCGACGTGACCGTGCGTCAGCGGCATCGCTTCCCATTCGCCGCCGGTTTTGGCCACCTGAACCTCGCCGCCGAAGCGATTTGGATCCGGCACCAGCATGCTGCCCTTGTCGCCGTAGATCTCGATCGGCGCATGCCGATGTTTCGGCACGTCGAAGCTCATCGTGATCGACACGACCGCCCCGCTTTCGAACTCCAGCGTCCCCGCGACATGGGTCGGGACCTCGACCGGAATCAGCGCGCCGTTCATCGGCTGGCTGGTGACGAGGCGCTCGGTTTTGGGGCGCGCGGTCGAGCCCATCACGCTGGCGACCGGGCCGAGCAATTGCACGAGTTCGGTGATGTAGTACGGCCCCATGTCGAGCATCGGCCCGCCGCCGCGCAGGTAATAGAAGCCGGGCGCCGGGTGCCAGCGCTCGTGGCCGGGGCAGCCGAAGAAAACGCTGCCCGCGACTGGCGTGCCGATCGCGCCGTCGTCGATCAGCTTGCGCGCGGTCTGATGGCCGCCGCCAAGGAACGTGTCGGGCGCGCAGCCGACGCGCAGGTTCTTCTGCGCGGCAAGCTCCATGACCTTGCGCGCCTCAGCGACATTGATGCCGAGCGGCTTCTCCGAGTGGACGTGCTTGCCGGCATTCAGCACCGCGAGGCTGACATCGGTGTGGGCGAGCGGCACCGTGAGATTGACGATTATTTCGACATCGTCGCGCTTCAACAATTGGTCGACCCGCATTCCCGGCAAGCCGAAGGCCGCGCCCTGGCGTTCCGCAATCTCGCTGCGCATGTCGGCGAGCGCCCTGACCTCCATGACCGGAAAGCGCTGGGCCGCCTTGAGATAGGCGGTGCTGATCACCCCGCAGCCGATGATTCCGATGCCGACTTTTCTCATGTTATCTCCTCAGAATACGGCTCATCCCTTGACCGCGCCCGCGGTGAGGCCGGCCACGATGTGCTTCTGCGCCAGCAGGAACAGAATGATCGTGGGCAGGATGGTGAGTGTGATGAAGGCCAGGATCAGGTGCCATTCGGACGAATATTCGCCCTGGTAGACCATGATGCCGAGCGGCCAGGGATACAGCGCGTCGGTGTTCAGCATCACCAGTGGCAGCAGGTAGGCGTTCCAGCTGTTGACGAAGGTGATGGTGCCGACCGTCGCCAGGATCGGACGCGACAAGGGCAGCGTCACATAGCGGAAGAACTTGATGTAGCTGCAGCCGTCGACCAGCGCGGCCTCGAGCAGCTCATAGGGAATGTCCTTGAAGAAGCGGCGTAGCAGCAGCACGCTCATGGCGAGGCTGAACGCCACCTGCGGCAGCGCGACCCCGAAATAGGTATCGAGCAGGCCGAGATCGCGCACCTTGATGAACAGAGGCAGCACGGCGGTCGCGGCGGGAAACAGCAGGCCCAGCGTCAGATAGCTGAGCAGCATCGATGAGCCGAAGAACCTGACATGGGCGAAGGTGAACGCGGCCATCGAAGCCGTGATCAGGGTCAGCGCCACCGCCAGCGTCGAGATGACAAGCGAATTGCGCAGCAGCTGCCAGTAGCGGGCCGAGAACAGGATGTCGGCGTAGTTCTGCCACTCCCATTGTGCGGGCAGGCCGAATGGATTGACACGGAGCTCGCCGAGCGACTTGAAGCCGCCGAGCAAGGTCGCGAGCAGCGGCACCAGGACGAAGATCGCGACCATGCCGAGGAACAGCGCCTTGAACAGCGCTGCGGGATCGAATGTGTGTCTAGCCCCGACACTATTCATCGCGCATGAACCATCGCTTGTAAGTGAAGGCAAAGGTCACGCAGATCGCGAACAGGATGACGCCGATGGCGCTGCCATAGCCGACGCGCATGCGCGAGATGCCATTGTTGTAGAGAAAGCTCACCAACGTGTTGGAGGAATCGGCCGGTCCGCCGCGCGTCAGCGGCATGACGAGATCGAACAGCTGCAGCGATCCGATGATGGCGAAGAACACCGACAGGCGGATCGTCGGATAGAGCAAGGGGATCACGACGTGGCGCAGCGTCTGCGTCCGCGTCGCGCCGTCGATACGGGCGGCCTCGACCAGGTTTTTGTCGAGGCTCTGGAGCGCGGCGATGAACAGCATCATGTGGAAGCCGAAATATTTCCAGACCACCACGATCAGCACCGCCAGCATCGCCGTGTCGGTCGAGGCCAACAGATGCGGAGGCTCGGCGCCGAAGGTGCGCCAGATCGAGGCGACGAGGCCGTAGTCGCCGTCATAGACGAAGCTGAAGATCAGCCCGGTTGCGATCTCGGCGAGGATATAGGGCATGAAGAACAGCATGCGCAGCGCCACGGCGCCACGAAAGCGTTCGGCCAGCATGAGGGCGAGCGTGAGCGCAAGCGGCAGCTGGACGGCGAGCGAAACGGCGATGATCAGCCCGTTGTTGCGCAGCGCGAGCCAGAAGGCCCGCGTCTCCAGCACGAAGCGGTAATTGTCGAAGCCGATCCAGTTCGTCGGCCTGCCGAACCCGTTCCAGTTGAAGGCGGAGTACCAGGCGGCTTCGCCGATCGGCAGCACCACGAACAGCGTGAACAGCAGCAGCGCGGGCGGCAGGAACAGGATCAGGACCGTGAAGCGGCCATCCCAGCCTGGGCCACGAATCCCGACCTGGGGGGCCGCCTCACCGGCAACGCCGATCGGCGACGACATCGCGATCCGTCGCGCCACCGGTCAGTTACCCTGCTTGTACGCCGCTTCGATGGCTTTCGCTGCGTTCTGCGGGCTCATGCTGCCGCCGGCGATCTCAGCCGTGACGTCGTTGACGACGCGGCCGACCGACGGGCCAAGGCTCTGGTCATAGAAGTTCTGGTGATAGTTGGACTTCGCCAGATTGGCCGCGATCTGCTTCATGAAAGCGCTGTTGAGACCGGCCTCGCCGCCCTTGACGACGGGAACGATGAAGTTGCCGGCAGCAAGCCGCGCCTGCACGTCCTTGGAGATAAAGAATTTCAGGAAGTCGGTGGCTTCCTTGGGCGCCCCCTTGGTGATCAACCAGCCGGTGATGCCACCGAGCGTGTCTGACGGCTCACCCTTGCCGCCGGGTACGACCGGAAAATCGAACCAGCCAAGCTTGTCGTCGCTGAGACCAACCTTGTCGGCGGCAAGCGCGCGCTGGGTGTGATAGAAGGACGAGATGGCCAGGATCATCGCGGCCTTGCCGTCGCCGAAATAGCCGACGGCCTGCGGATTCTTGAAGCCGAGGAAGCCGTTCTGGAAGGGCTGCAGATCGACCAGCTGCTTGAACAGCTCACCTGATTTCTGGAAGGTCTCGCCGGCGAACCCGCCATTCTCGCCCTTCAGTGCTGCATCGAAGCCCGGCTTGCCGCCGATGCGCACTGCGAGATGCGTCCAGTAAAAATGCAGCGGCCATTTATCGGCACCGCCAACCACAATCGGCGTCACGCCCGCGGCCCTCAGCGTTTTCACTGCGCCGAGCAGATCGTCCCATGTCTTGATCTTGCTCGCGTCGACATTACCCTTGGCCATCAAGTCCTTGTTGTAGAGGAAGCCGACCTGCGAGAGCGCGGTCGGCAGGCCATAGACCTTGCCGTTGCTGGTGAAAGCCGCGAGCGCTGCCGGTGCGATCGTGTCGCTGTAGCCGCCGCTCTTCACGGAATCGGTGATGTCTGCCAGGACGCCGGCCTCGATCTGGGTCTTCAGCACTCCGCCTGCCCAGCTATAGATGATGTGCGGCCGGTCCTTGGATTGCAGGATGGTCGGCAGCTTGGCCTTGTAGGCCTCGTTCTCGAGGAACTGCATCTCGACCTTCACACCGGGGTGCGACGCCTCATAGCTGCGTGCGACCTCCTCCCAGATCTTCACCTGGGCCGGGTTGACCTCGATGTGCAGCCATTTGACCGTGGTGTCGGCTGACGCGGAACTGGCCCAAAGCAGGCATGCGGCAGCGGCGAGTCCCAGTTTCCCGAGCAATCTCATCACATCCTCCCGACCGTCTTATTCTTTGACGCAATCCTGCCCTCAATTTTTGAGGTGCGCAACACAAATTCTGATCTATGCACCTCACCAATGGAATGGCTATGGTTTGCGAAAGAGTCGACGCGGCCTGCCGCGCCGGCCGCAACAAACGAGGTGCCCATGGCTGCGATCTATTCCGACCTCGCCGGCAAGGTCGTGCTCGTCACCGGCGGCGCAGCCGGAATCGGCGCTGCGATCGTGCGGCGCTTTGCGGAGCAGAAATCCAAGGTGGTGTTCTTCGACATCAAGGTCGAGGAGGGACAGCGCCTGGCGCGCGAGCTATCCGAGCAGGGATTGGCTGCGCATTTCCAGCATGTCGATCTCACCGACATCCCTGCGCTGCGTGCCGGCGTCGTCGCGGCACGCAAGGCTCATGGCCCGATCAACATCCTGATCAACAATGCCGCGCATGACGAGCGGCACAACACCGAGGAGATGACGCCGGACTATTGGGACGACCGCATCGCGGTGAACCTGAAGCACCAGTTCTTCGCATCTCAGGCCGTGTTGCCGGACATGAAGGCGGCCAATGCCGGCGCCATCATCAATTTCGGCTCGGTATCGTGGATCGCAGGACAAGGCGGCATGGCCGCCTACACCGCCAGCAAGTCAGGCGTGATCGGGCTGACGCGCTCGCTGGCGCGCGACTACGGCCCCTACAACATCCGAGTCAATGCGATCGCGCCAGGCTGGATCATGACCGAGCGGCAGCTCGAGAAATGGATGACGCCGGCCGGCGAGATCGAGTTGCAGCAGCGACAATGCCTGAAGCGCCGGCTCATGCCGGACGAGGTTGCAAAGTTCACCGTCTTCCTCGCCTCCGACGAGGCGTCCGCCTGCACCGCCCAGCACTACATCGTCGATGGCGGCTGGGTCTGAGACGCCTTGAGGATCCAGTCGGAAATCTGATCCGGGCGCGGCTGCGCGAAGCTCACGAAGTCAAGGACGCGATGGATCAGGCTGGTTGTGACCGGCTGGCGCCGTGGTCGCGCGTGGCCGACCGATGCCCTCGCTCAAGGTCTTGCCGCTGGCGACATTGACGAAGTGCAGCGAAGCGCAAGCGGGACACCGGACCGGGACGTGCGTGTCCGCGGCGTCGGAGGCTGTGCCGGGAATCCAGTGCTGCACGTTCATGCCCGTGCGGGGGCATTTGAAGATGACGTTGCGCTCCATGCTGGAGATATGCGCCCGGCGCGGCGACCTGGAAATTGCGGGCCAATACTTACGCAGATGTCCTGAACGGATTGACGCGAGCAGCGGTGAAGACGTCGCGCAGCGCTTGTAAGCGGGTTGCCGATCGAGAAGCGTTCGGTCGAATACCGCCGCCTCCTTTGAGCTGGATCAAGACATATTTGCGACGCCGACCATAGTCTTGTGTCGGCATCGGGAACGCTTTTTCGAGGTCCCCTTTGCCGGAGCGAGCGACGTTTGGATTTCGAGGCCTTCCCGGCGCCGCTTTCACGGAGAGTGCAGAAGACCGCGAACATGGAGCAGGCCGGAGAGCGGCTCCGCCGGAGAGTTCGATGGAACGAAGATCGGCAGCGCGGGTTTGCTGGACGAGTTCAGACCCTGGATGGAAGAGCCACGCGAACAATCGGCCTCGGCGCTCCCATCGAGCCCGAGGCCGATTTTCGTCGAAGCCAGTGCATGGTCTGGACAAGGGAGGATGCCGATCAGGAGAACCGACATGCTTGCCGACATTGACACCGACGATCTCACCGAGGTCGTGCGCTACGCCCTGGAGACGACCCGCGCGACGACGGCCTGCCCGTTCCATCGGGACGTGATCGTCCGCATCGGCGATGACGCCGCCGAGAGTCACGCCTTCGAGCGCGCCAAGCGAATCGTCAGATGCGACGGCGCCGAATGGAACAAGGAGGCTCTCAGGGCCGAGCTCGGCCGCCAGCTCGGCGCAGCCGCCGACGGCCGCTGCCCGAAGTGCGATCCGACCGCCTCGTGCACCTAGCGCGCCGCGATTTGCAAAATGTTGCGGCGCCATGCGTCGGCGACGAGCCATGCAGATCGACCCGCTCCGGCGACTTAACTTGTGTGAAGGCCGCAGATGGAATTGGCACCTAGCCTGAACGACGCGCGTCGTGCATCAGAGGTCAGACTTCCCGTGAAAGTGACAAAGCCGATCGCCTCGATCATGCGCGGGAGTTCCAAGACGGATCCTCCGTCGCCGGACGGGAACGACGAATGTCAGCTGCCGCCATCGGCCGAGAGGCGTCAGGTCGTCGATGAGTACGCCGAAAACTTGCGGAAGATCATCCGAAGACTGCTTGGAAGGCTGAACTGACAGCGCTTGCGGTCGTCCTTGAGCGCTTTGCGGCAAGGGATCAACTTGTCCGGCCCTTTGGCGTGCGATCGTGCTGCCGGTTCGCCTTTCCGGGCGAGCGCTACGGCCAAACCCCGCCGCCCGAAGGGGCAAGGGTGATACGAGCTTGCCCATCGTCTCAATGACAAGGACGTCGCATGCCTCAGTGCACCCCAACACCGAGCAGGCGCTCGACCATCTTGGGGTCGTCGCGCAAGTGCGCGCATTCCCCACTCCAGACCGCTTTGCCGCGTTCAACCACCATGACATGATCGGCAAAGCGCAGCGCTCGTTCGATCTGCTGCTCGACCAAAACGATGGTCATCTCACCAGAACTCGCCAGCGCGGTGATGATTTCCATGATCTGATCGCAGATCACCGGCGCGAGCCCCTCGAGCGGCTCATCCAAGAGGAGAACTGAAGGCCTTCCCAGCAGCGTCCTGGCGAGCGAGAGCATCTGCTGCTCGCCGCCCGATAATTGCGTCCCGAAATGGCGTCGACGTTCGGCCAACCTCGGAAACATCACGTAGACCTCTTCAAGTGCCTCTCGACCTCGATCCTTGAGACCCGCGACCAGGTTTTCTTCCACCGTCAGCGACCGAAATATGTCGCGTGTCTGCGGTACGTAACCGAGACCTCGTTGAGCGCGTGTCGATGCCTTGATATCCGTGAGATCAGCCTCGCCCAGGAATACTTTTCCCCCATGATGGGTCGTCAGACCCATCAGCGATGCGAGCAAGGTCGTCTTGCCGACTCCGTTTCGACCAAGGATGCTGAGACGGCCTCCGGGCAAGACCTCGAACGACATGTGATCGATGATACGGGTGGGGCCATACCCGGCACTGAGACCTTTGACTTCAAGACGCGTGGCGGGCATCTGCGTAGCTACCTAGATAAGCTCGACGGACTTCCTGATGGTGCGTGACTTCTGCCGGATCGCCCTGGAAGATCAGCTTTCCGTTGGCGAGAACGAGCACACGGCGGGCAAATTTGAACACCAGGTCCATGTCATGCTCGATCATCAAGACCGCGATATCAGATGGCAATCTGTCGATCGCCTCGATGATCTTGGAGGACTCCTCCGACGGAACCCCTGCCGCGGGCTCGTCCAGGAGCAGGACCTTCGGCTCGAGAGCAAGCCCGATTGCCAGGTCAAGAAGGCGCTGCTGACCGTACGCCAGTTGCGAGACCTGCCTGTCGGCCAGATGGGCGATCCCGAGCGTTCCAAGGGCCCGCTCCCACTCCCGACGAACGTCCGGCCGATCCATCGGGGAGGAAAACATGCTTCTCGTGAGCCCCTTTCGTTGCATCACGGCGAGCGCGACGTTTTGTGCGACCGTCAGGCTCTTGAAGAGCCTCGTAATCTGAAATGTCCGGATCAAGCCGGCGTCGACGCGATCGGAAATCGGCAGCGCGGTGACATCAACCCCAGCGAGGTGGACGGCACCCTGTGAAGGGGTCAAGTCACCGGAGATGACGTTGACGAGCGTGGTTTTGCCCGCGCCGTTCGGGCCAATCAACGCGACCCTTTCTCCCTTCCCGATACTGAAGGAAATATCATCGTTGACCCGCATCCCGCCGAAGGACATCGAAACGTTTCGCAGTTCGAGCAGCGGCCGGCTCACGGGCGCCTCCTCATCACCGAGGCGGTGCGACCAGCAAGCAAGCCTCCAAGGGACACCAGGCCTTTCGGGGCGAACAAAACGACCCCGATCAGCAACGCACCGACCATGGTCATCCAATGGAATGGATTCGCAGCCGAGACGTAGTGCTCGAACACTTGGAAGACGATGGATCCGATCAGCGCGCCCCAGAGACTGCCTGCGCCACCCAGGACCAGCATGACGAGAGCTTCAGCCGACCGCTCAAATCCGATGCTATCCAGTCCCACGACGCCCGTATTGATGGCATTGAGAGCACCACCAATTCCGCCAACAACCCCCGACACGCCATACATCAGCACGAGCCGGGGATACACGCGGGCACCGATCATCCGAGCTCGCAGGCTGTCATCCTTGATTGCCTGACAAAGCAGGCCGAACGGAGAGTGCACGATTCGAAGCAGCACCACGAACACGACCATAAGCACCGCAACGGAGAACACATAGCCGGTGCGACCATACATGTCGAACGCATAGACCCCAAAGATTCGTCCAGGCGAAATGCCGGACAATCCGTCGCTTCCGCCCGTCAGGCTGGACAGTTTGTTGGCCAGCGCCGCGACGAGCTGTCCGACGGCAATGGATAGCACGAGCTGGGGGAGACCCTTGAACCTCGTGACAAGGACGCCTGAGACCAGCCCCATCACGGCACCGGCCACCGCCCCCACGAGCAACAACAGCAGGGGGTCGGAATGTCCGGCAAGGCAGGCGTTACCCACGACGTAGGCGCTCACACCATAGATCGCCGCATGCCCCAGGGTGGCGACACCGCAATACCCCGTGACCAGATCGAGCGACAGCACCAGAAGCGTGATGCTGATCAGTCGCGTCAGAAACGCGAGGTCCTCCGGAAAAAGCGTGTAGCCGAGCACTCCGAGCGCCAGCGTGATTGCGACAGCGCGCAGCTCAAGCGGCACGGAAAAACGCGGCGGGCTCACGCCATCGACCATGGCTCGATCCGTCACGTCAGTGCCTCCTGCCCAAAAGGCCGTTCGGGAACAGAAACACGACCAGAATGACCGCAAGATAGAAGAAGAACTCACCATATTCGGGTGCAAGATACTTGCCGGTCGTGTCCGCGAGGCCAAGCAATATCGATGCCGCCACGGCGCCCGGGATCGATCCTGCCCCGCCGACCGAGACGACGACAAGGAACGTCACCATATATCTGAGCGCGTAAAAAGGTTCGACGGGCAACAGTTCGGCGCCCACCACGCCCCCGAACGCCGCCAGGCCGACCGCAAGCGCGAAGGTCGCGGAAAAAAGGATCTGCGTCTTGATTCCGAGCGACTCGGCCATGTCACCGTTGTCGACCGCGGCACGCAGCCGGATCCCGAACTCGGTGCGGTCGATCAGTAGCCAGAGCAAGCCCGCGGTGCACACTCCGCAAATCGTCACGAAAATCCGATGAGCCGGGATCATTCGGAAGCCGAGATCGACGGGACCGCTCAGCAGCGGAGGCAGCGGAATGGATTTGGTCGTCGGGCCAAGAATGTAGTTGGCAACGCCGATGATGACGAACGCAATGCCGATCGTGAGCAATATCTGGGTCAGCTCATCGGACTTGCGATAAATCCGGCGGTAGAGAAGAAATTCGAGCGGAAAGGCGATCGCAATGGTGCCGAGGACCGCCAGGACAATCGCGAGTGGATATCCAACTCCCGCGTTCTTGAGCGCAAACGACGCGAGATATCCCCCGATCATCGCAAATGCGCCATGAGCAAGGTTCACGACCCTCATCAGGCCCATCATGATGGACAGCCCGATGGAGATGATGAAGAGCACCATGCCGTACGAGAGGGCATCTAGCCCGATGCTGAGACCCGTCCACGCCATTAGTTGAATGCTTCCGCGGCTTTTCGGATCTGGAGCCGCTCGGCAGCCAGCCCGAACAGGTGGATGTGCGCGTCCGTCAAGCCGGGTATCATCCGGTCGCTGGCATCGCGATAGATGCGACCGTTGACGAAGCGAATAGACTGCGACCGACCACTCATTCCGGGCCCTTATCCGACACGATGAAGAGATTGCTCGCGAGATTTACATCGCGAGCGATCCGCCCTAGTTCTTCGCCAGGCCCCAGTCCGGCTGCGCATCGAACGTTTGCAGTTCCTTGTTGAGGAGCTTGCCGTCCTGCTTCACGACTTCGCGCAGATAAACGTTCTGACGAATATGCCGGGTATCCGGGTCGATCGACACGGGGCCGCGCGGACTGACCCATTTCATGCCCTTCACGGCCGCAAGGGCTTTGTCCGGATCCTTTTGACCGTTCGTGGCCTCAACCATCTTGTAGATGAGCCGAGCACCGTCATAGGCCGCGACCGACGCCATGGTGATGTCGTCAGCCTTGGCGCCAGCCTTGATCAGATCGGCCAGGAAGGCTTTGTTCTCTGAAGAGTCATGCGAGACCGCGTAGTGGTAAGTCGACAGGATGCCTACGCCGCTGTCACCGATAGTCGGAAGATCGGGCTCGGTCACGACATCACCCGTGGACAACAACTTCACGCCAGACGCTTTCAGCCCGTTGTCGATATAGGCCTTGACGAACCCCAGGGTTGGTGGACCGGCCGGCAAGAATGTGAAGATCATGTCTGCGCCGGAATCCTTGATCCTTTGCATGATCGGGCCGAAGTCGGTCGTATTGAGCGGCATCCTGATCGATTGGACGATGGTGCCTCCATCTGCCTCGAACGTCTTTTTGAAGGCCGATTCGGCATCGATGCCGGGGCCGTAATCGCTGACGGCGATCGCCACCTTCTTGGCCGCTCTGGCCTTCGCCACCTTCGCCGCGGGGACCGTGTTCTGCCACATCGTAAAGGACGTCCGCACGATGTAGGGGCTCTTCTCGACGATCGCGGACGTCGCGGCGTTCATGACGATCATAGGCACCTTCGCTTCCTCGAGAAGCGGAGCGACGGCCAGGGCGTCCGGAGTGAAGTACAGTCCCGCGATGTACTGAACCTTCTCCTTGACGATCAACTCCTGAGCCAATGATTTCGACTTGGCGGGGTTCGGCGATTCTTCGTCGCGATAGACAAACTCGATCTGATGATCGCCCACTTTCGATCCATGCTTGGCCACCCAGGCGTCAATGCCGTACTTGAAGTTCTGGCCGAACAAGGCATACGGACCGGACATGGTGCCGATGATCCCCACCTTGATGGTGTCGCACTGCGCCGGCGACATCCAGGCAGTGGCAATCGCGACGGCCCCAACAAGTCCAAACCTCAAGCTCATATCTCTCTTCTCCCGCTTCGGTGATGCTGTTTCAGAACATTTCGAAATATTCTCGCTGCTCCCACTCGGTGACCGTCGATTGGAAGCGCTCGATTTCCGCGTTCTTGATGAAAACGTAGTAGTCGACGAATTTCTCTCCCAGAGCCTCGCGGAAGAAGGGGTCATCGCGCAATGCGAACACCGCCTCGCGCAAGGAGGTCGGCAGGAGGTTCGCCTTGGTCTCGTAGGGGGTGTCCGCCGACGGACCGGGATCGAGCTGGCGATCAATGCCGTTGAGGCCGGCCAGAATCTGCGACGCCATGTAAAGATAGGGGTTTGCGGCCGGCTCGCCGATCCTGTTTTCGAGCCGGGTGGCTTTATCGTCGGGACCGCCCAGCACGCGGATCATGACGCCCCTGTTGTCGCGTCCCCAGATCGCCCGATCCGGAGCCAGCGAGTAGGAACGGTAGCGTTTGTAGCCATTGATCGTCGGCGTCGAGAAGACCGCGGATGCCCTGGCATGCTCCAGCAGCCCGGCCATATAGTGCTTGCCAAGGTTCGACAGGCCGGCCGGTTCGCTGGTCATGAACGCGTTGACGCCGTCTGTTCGGGAGACCAGCGATTGGTGAAGGTGCCACCCCGATGACATCACGTTCGGTATCCGCGGCCGGCACATGAAGGTCGCGTGATAGCCGTGGCGGTTGCAGATCTGCTTCACTGCCGTACGAAACAGCACCATGGTGTCCGCCGGCTCAATGCCGACGGTGGGCTGGAACACGAACTCGCACTGGCTCGGCCCGTACTCCAACTCGATCGACCGAAGCGGCAAGCCCAGCGCCACGATGTTTTGCCTGATCAGCTCGAGCGCAGGCTCCATCTGGTCGTAACGTTGCTCCGTCAGGTACTGATAGCCCTGCGAAAGCAGGCTGACCTCCGGAGGCTCACCCGGTTGGCCGGGACTGCCGGCGTCCCAAGGCGCCAGGCGGGGATTCTCGACTCTGAAGATGTGGCATTCGACCTCGAGGCCCGCTTTGAAATCATAGCCCCGGTCCTTGAGCTGCCCCAGCACGGATTGGTACAGGCCCCTGGAGGCGAAGGGCACGGGTCGTCCGTCGGAGAAGTAGAGGTCGCAAAGCACCCACCCGGTTTTTGGTGCCCAGGGGAGAAGCTTGAAGGTGGTGGGATCGGCGACCATCAAGATGTCGCCTCCCCCCTGCATCTCGTGCATCCCGAACCCGCCGCCAGCGGTGAAGACGGGAAACACCGTGCGGTGAGAGGTATCTTTCGCGAGCAATGTCGTCGTTATCGAGCAGCCGCTCTCGATCGACGAGAGCGCCTCGGAAGCGACCAGCGCCTTGCCGCGCAAGATGCCGTGCTGGTCCGGAAAGGAGAGCCGGATCGTATGCAACTCCTGCTCCTCCGCCATCCGCCGCATGCGGATGGCAGCCTCCTTCTGTTCGGCCGACCAGAGACCGTGCTTTTCGACGAAACTCAACGACATCTCCTTTGCTGAGCTGGGCGGCCTGGCTTATTCGGCGGCGGTCAGGTGAGGCACCTTCTTGGCGAGCTCGGCGGGCACCGGCGCGGCCCAGGGAGCGCCCCGACGACGCTTGACGTCCACTTCCATCCAGTAGGTTTCCCAGCCCTTCGTCGGACCGATGCCGTCCATTGTGGCCGGCCCCTGGATGCTGCGCGCGCTGGCAGCGTCGAGGAACAACAGCGGCTTGCCCCCGGAGGCCACCTTCTCGATCTCCTGGCGAAGCAGCCGGCGGTACTGAATGATCGCCTTGTCGGATTGCCCGAGATGCTCACGCGTCCGGTCCTGAATAGCGCCCATCGACTCGACGGCCCACTGGTCGTGGACGTTGATGTCCGCGCCCATGCCGGTGTAAGTCTCGGTCGCCTGCTCGTGCGGGTCGAAGCCGTAGTCGTTCGACTTGTTCTTCCGCGAGCGGTATTCCGGCAATTCGTAAAGCTCGAGGCGCTGCGCGCGCATTTTCGCCTTGTCGACGGGCGCGGCGTAGCTGGTGAAAATCGCATACCAATAGCAATTCACGTCGTCGACGGGCACATGCCACTGGGTAATCGTCATCTCCGTGCTCATCGGAATGACGAACGCATGCGGGAATAGCTGGTTGGTGACGCGAACGTGGGTGCGCTGCTCGTCGATTTCTCGCAAGGCGATGAGCCGCAGGCCGTATTCGGTGTGCTCGACGTTGATGATCGGCCGGTCGTACTCGCGCAGGACCTTCGTCATGGGCATTTCCGAGTCGGCCGACGCACCGCGAAACTGCTTGCCATAGGCCGCCGATGTATCCTCATCCTCGAAGAACCGGTGAAGGAACGATGCGTGAGCCGGGTCGATGCCGACTTCCAGCGCTTGCAGCCAATTGCATTCGATCAGGCCCTTGAAGGCGAAGGTGTATTCGTCCGGCGCCGCGAAGCAGTCGATCTCCGGAAGCGCGGGCGGCTCGCCTTCACCCAAATACGCCCACAGGATTCCACCCTTCTCCACGACGGGGTAGGACCGCTGCTTGATATTTTTGCAGAGCGAGGAGTTTGCAGGCTCGGCGGGCGTCTCGAGACACTGTCCCGTGACGTCGAACAGCCACCCGTGGAAGGCGCAGCGCAGGCCACCGTTCTCGAGCCGGCCGAAGGCAAGGTCGGCGCCCCGATGCGGGCAGTCGCGATCGAGCAGGCCATAGCGCCCCGTTTCGTCCTTGAACAGAACGAAGTTCTCGCCGAGAAGCTTGACGGCCTTGATGGGGCGCCCCTCCGCGAGTTCGTCGACGAGCGCAGCAGGCTGCCAATACATCCGCATCAGCTTTCCCGCAGGCGCCTTCGGTCCGACGCGGGTAATGAGGTCGTTCTGCTCTTGGCTCATCATGACGTGGATCTCCTCTCTCGGCTTCGAGATGCGTCCTCATGCTATCGGGACGCAGACTAACGCTGAAACACGATCTTGCCGCCGACGATCGTCAGGTCGGCTTTGATGTCTTTGATCTGCTCCTCGGGGACCGTCATGAGGTCCGCCGACAACACGGTCAGGTCCGCGAGTTTTCCGGCCTCGATCGTCCCCTTCTCGTTCTCTTCGAACATATAGTGCGATGCCGCGCTGGTGTAGAGGCGCAGCGCCTGCTCGCGGCTGACGGCTTCGTTCGCTCCATAAACGCGTCCGGCGAGATCCTTGCGGGTTACCATGACGTAGATGTTGATGAAGGGATTGATCGTGTTCACCGGGAAGTCGGTGCCTGCGCCGAGGCTGTTCAGCCCCACCTTCTCGATGAGAGTTTTCGTGGGCACGGCCCGATTGGCGACCGCCGCACCCAGGAAGCGCTCGACGGTGGCCGCCTTGTCCCACATGAAAACGTTCTGGAGGTCGACTCTGACACCGAGGCGTTTCGCGCGCTCCATTTGCTCGGGCACTATCAAGCTTCCATGGATCAGGACGAAACGCCGATCCTTGATCGATTTCTCCTTGTCGGCCGCTTCGAATGCATCAAGGACGTGGTCGATGCCCTTGTCGCCGACGGCATGGACACCCACGCGCCAATTGTGGCGATTGCAAATGGACACCAGATCCTTGAGGCGTTGCGGCGATTGCTGGGCAATGCCGTGGTAGCCATCATGCGAGTCTGGATAGGCCTCGCGCATGAGCGCCGTCTTGAGCGTCATGCCGCCATCGTAAAGGATCTTGATTCCGGCGAACTTCAGCCAGTCATCGCCAAAGCCGGAGGAGGCGCCGTTGCCTCGCATGATGGCCTCCCAGGCCGCGTTCTCGGCGGGGGGTTCCGGGCGCCACATGAGACCGACCCGTAGCGTTGCTTCACCGGCCTGCGCCACGCGCTGCAGGGCCGCGATGTCCCTGGGCGAGGTGGCCCCTTCTACGGCGCTGGTGATCCCGAACGAGTTCAGCACACCTTCCGCGAGCTTGAATTGGCGAAACTCGTCGTCCGCCGTCCACTCCGGAACGGTCTTTTCGACCTGATCGATCGCCGTCTCGACCAGAACGCCGGTCAGGTCACCGGCACTGTCGCGCTCAAACGATCCGCCGCTTGGGTTTGGCGTGGCCTTGGTTACGCCGGCCTTCTCGAGCGCCATCGAATTGGCCATCGAGAAGTGGCCAACGGTCCGGAGATAGACCGGATTGTTCGGCGCGACGCCGTCGATTTCCTGGCGTGTCAGGTAACGCTTTTCCGCGAGCTGTGACGGGGGATGCCAGGCGCTTCCGATGATCCACTCGCCGGGCTTTTTCTTCGCCACGAACTGCTTGATGCTTGCGAGGGCATCCGCAACAGTCTTGGCGCCGCTCATGTTGACGACGTAGTCGGACAGACCGGCAGCCTTGAAATGCGCGTGCGTGTCGATCAGCCCGGGAACGACAGTCTTGCCCTGCAAGTCGATCGTGCGGGTGCGATTTCCGGCCAACGCCTTGATCGTCGCCGCGTCTCCTACGGCCAAGATTCTTCCGTCGCGAACGGCAAGCGCTTCCGCAACCTTTGACTGACCGTCCATGGTGAGAATCTTGCCGTTGAACAAGGCAAGCGAGGGAGCATTGGCCTCCTGCTGCTGGGCAAACGCCGCGCCTGATGTCAGCACCACTCCCACGATCGCTGTCGTCAGCTTCATTGCATCCTGCCCTGTCGTTCGGTAGTCGAACATTAGTTCGATATCGTTCAGAATGACTCCAATGTGACGCGCAAGCAAGCAAAATATTTCCGCATAACTTGCCTAATGGAACCGCAGCGGCGGCCAACAAGTCGGGATTGAGGGCCCGCCAGAACTGCTGTAGCCATCTAACGAACTTATGTTCTTAGATCGAACAGCTTGGGAAACGGAGGTCGGATGCCGCGAGTGAGATTTGTCCAGCAGGACGGCAGCGGAAAATCCATCGAGGTCGGACGCGACGTGAGCGTGATGCTCGCGGCCGTCCGCAACGGTATTCACGGCATCGACGGCGAATGCGGCGGCTGCCTCGATTGCGCGACCTGTCACGTCTACGTCGATGAAGAACAAGCAAGCTCTCTCCCTCAGCCGAGCGAAGAAGAGCTCGAGTTGCTGTCCGCCGTCTCGGGAGAGCGAAAGCCGAACAGTCGGCTGAGTTGCCAGCTGAAGGTGCCCGCCCCTCTCGACGAGCTGGTGGTCCATGTGCCGGCGAGGCAATCATGACAGGGCTGGTCATCATCGGCGCATCATATGCCGGGGTTCAAGCCGCTCTCACGGCTCGTGACGCCGGCTATTCTCAGCCCATCACCATTGTGTGCGACGAAGAGTGGCTGCCCTATCAGAGGCCGCCGCTATCCAAGGACTTCCTTCTCGGGCGCATCAGCGAGCAAAATCTGACCTTGCGCGACGAGACTTTCTTCGAAGGCAAGCAGATCAATCTCGTTCTTGGGCAGCGCGCCACGCTGCTCGATTTGCACGCGCGACAGGTCACTCTGGCCGGCGGCAACGCTTTGAAGTTTGAAAAACTCCTCTTCGCCACGGGCTCGCGCGCGCGGCGCATCGCGGTTGAAGGCGCGGACTTCGATGGAATTTTCTATCTGCGTTCGGTGACCGATGCGATCGACCTGAAGGCAGGTCTGGCCAATGCTGCGGAGATTGTCATCATCGGGGGCGGCTTCATAGGGCTGGAAGTTGCGGCCTCCGCGGCAAAGCTGGGCAAGAAGGTCACCGTCGTGGAAGCGAGCAGCCGCCTGCTTGAACGTGCCGTCTCGCCGGTCTTGTCGACCTTTCTTCTTGATACGCATTTGCGGGCTGGCGTCGACGTGATGCTCGACGAAACGGTTGCTTCCTTCAAAGGAAACGATCGAAAAGTTTCCGCTGTCGTGCTGGGCAACGGTGCCGTTGTCCACGCCGACCTGGTGCTGGTGGGGATTGGTGGTGTCGCCAATGACGAGATCGCGCGCTCGGCGGGGCTTAGATGCACGAATGGAATTGTCGTTGACGCGCACGGACAATGCGAAACATCGGACATTTTCGCGGCCGGTGACTGCGCCAACCACTTCAACCGCTTTTGCGAAAGCTGGGTGAGATTGGAATCGGTGCAAAACGCCCAGGATCAAGCGAAGGCCGCTGGACTGGCGATCGCCGGCGCTCGAGCGCCCTATGAGAATGTGCCGAGGTTCTGGTCCGACCAATATGACGTCAAGCTGCAGATCGTCGGGCTGGCCGGACGATATGATCGGCAGGCGGTCCGAGGTTCGGTCGACGACGGAAGATTCTCGGTCTTCTACTATCGCCAGGGCCGATTGGTCGCGGTGGACAGCGTCAACCGGCCAGGCGAGCAAATGGCAGCCCGACGCCTGATTGCGGCGGGAATCTCCCCTGCACCGGAGCAAGCCGCAGACTCTTCCTTTGACCTCAAATCCCTGGTGACAGCCGGAGACAGGGCTGGCGCCTAGCGCGCGGATTTGTGATGGTTCTCGCTTTCGAGAGGCCACTGAGAGGGACCGCCCAATAGAATGCCGAGGCTGAAGCGTACGGAAGAAGAGGAAAAGGCGCGGGAGGGCAGCGAGTTCATCGAGACCCTGGATCGGGGTCTTCGCGTGATACAGTCGTTCGGTATCGATCGCCGTCCAATGACCCTCAGCGACCTCTCCAAGAGCGCGAATCTTCCGCGGGCGACGGTGCGCCGGATTCTGATGACCCTCGTAAAATCCGGATTCGTCGCGGGCAACGAGCGGTTGTTTTCGCTAACGCCCAGAGTGCTGCGTTTGGCTTCGGCCTATTTGACGTCGAACCAAATCAGCACCGTGATGCAGCCGTTGATGGACGAGGTCGCCGGCAAGGCCAGGGAGGTCTGCTCCCTTGCGGTCCTGGATGGCGAAGAGGTCGTTTTCATCGCCCGCTCGAGTCCGGCGCGGGTATTTTCGACCGGACTGGACATAGGATATCGGCTGCCGGCTTTCTGCACGTCGGTGGGACGCGTTCTGCTGGGCAGATTGGCAAACGACGAGCTGACGAGAACGGTCGACAGCATGAAGCTGGCGGCTCTGACCCAGTCGACGCTGGTCGACAAATCGGCAGTGATTGCGACGATCATTGCCGACCGCACCAAAGGGTATAGCCTTGTCGATCAGGAAGCCGAAGAGGGCTTTCGGTCGATATCGGTGCCAATTCGCCGCTACGATGGCGCCGTCATCGCGGCCGCAAATATCGGCGCTCATGTCGATCGCATCACGACCGGTGAGATGATCGATCGCTTCCTGCCTCTCCTCAAGGAGATGTCCCTCGCCGCGCAGCCCCTGCTCGTCTGAGAAGCTGCCGTCTTTTGGCGAGCACCCGTCATTTTAGCCGTTTCTTGTAGGCGACCGGGTCCATGTCACGGACATCCACGCTTATGCTGGCCACATCCGGGCATCGCTCTGTCATCGTCCGTCGAAGGCTCGTACTCAGCTCGACCTTCTGGTCGGGCGATCGACCTTCGAGCAAATAGACAGACAGATGCACGAAGCTGTCACGCTTCCCGGCAACCAGGAAATCGTTGTAGACGCACGCCCGCACCTTGACGTCCTCCGCCTTCATGATGCCCGTTCGCCAAGCGGCTTCAAAGAGCGCTTCCATCAAGCCTGTTACGTCGTCGCGAGCGAGCGCCCCTTCCGAATATTCGATCACCAAGTGCGGCATGACGTTGTTCTCGTTTTAGGTGGCGTTCATGAGATGACCTCACCGTCGTAGACCGTTCGCCCCTCAACGTCGCCATCTTTGTCGCGGCGGGTCATGGTTCGCATGGGAAGGCCCGGTCGGCGGAATCTTTGCCGAGAAACGCCCTGTGCAGCGCAGAGCTGTGCAGCAGCTTCCCAGCCAGGCCGGTTTCGTGAGTGATTTCAGGCGGAGCGGGCAATCTGGCTGGGGCGGGAGGGATCGAACCTCCGAATGGCGGAATCAAAATCAGTTTGATTATTCAATGATTTCAATGCGCATTTGGAAAAAAGCCGAAAAATGGCCTCCAATGATATCAATAGCTTGTCAGCCGTTTCCAAATGAAAGGGCTCGCCACTCGTCCCGGCATGGCGTTTTGCGACCGCCCGTCGCTCTGCGGGCAGATTGACACGCGTAAGTTCGCGCAAAGCGCTCCGCCAGTCTCCACGATAGTGCCGCGTTCGGTGCAGGCGAAGGGCGAGGAATCCGAACGGAGACGAAGCGTTTCAAACGCCGTTAAGCGCCGATGTGTCAAGCCAAGCGCCGCTACCAGGACTGCAACTTTTCCCGCTGCGCGCGTATAACGTGCGAAACCACCCAGCACAAGATCAGGACCAGGAATGCGCAATCTCGAACACCCGGAGGGCACGAGGCTCCCAGCGCTGGAGCGCAACATACTGAAGTTTCGCGCCTTCGAAATGGTGCTGTCTCTCTTCTATGCGGAAGAGATCAAGCAGCTTCTGGCTTCGACCTTGCGGATCAGCGAGCACTGGCGGCCGGATTCCAAGAAGCGTTTCAAGAAAGGCACGAAATTCAACTACGCCATGGCCGCCGATGTATTCTTGAAAGAAGGCTATCTGTCGGCCGATGAACGGGCCGAGTTGAAGGACCTGATTGAGTTTCGCAACGACATCGCGCACGAACTACACATGCTCACCTTTGATGTCGGACGCTCTGGTTTCGCCCGCCGCATGTTGCGCGTGCAAAAGCCGAAGTACGACTACCAAAAGCTGGAGCGGTTGAAGCACTATCGCAAAGTCCTACCCGATCGATTGGCCCGGGATTTTGGCATCGAGCTCAGCTTCGACGACCTCTATTTCGAGGCAGCGGAAAAGACCTATGAATCCGAGCTCGGCGTCTTGGCGCGGAAGATCCGGCGGCAAACTGCCATGCGCAAGGGGAGGAGCGAGACGTTAAAAAACGAATCGGAGCTTGGCCCTCTTGCCGAGCTTTCACCCAGCGACCCCGCGCATTTCAAGGACAATGGCACGCTGTCGGATCGGGGGCTTGAAGTTTGTTACCGTCTCTTCGACGCTGGAAAAACGCCGCTCGCGGCTGCCTATATCATGCACATGTCAAAACGGACGACGCTCGTGCGTCACAAGGAATGGCTGAAGCTGGGCGGCATCCATCGGCCGAAGGTGATTCTTCCGCCACGATACCCGAAACAGAAGCCAAGGCGCCGGCGTGGCCACAGGTGATCCATGCGATTTGAGAAGGCACGCGGATTGACGGCTTCCGAGCAAGTCCTTGCTGACCTCTGCGAAAGATCATTCCTGTCGCTCTGGAGCTATCCCAACCTCTACCGCAAGCCCGGCAAGGAACTGACTGATTTGCTGGTCGTGTTCGGCGATGATGTGATCCTATTTTCCGACAAATCCTGCGCCTTCCCTGACAGCGGCGATGCGGATCTCGACTGGAAGCGCTGGTTTCGGCGCTCCATCTTCAAATCCGCCGAGCAGATCACGCAAGCCGAAGACTGGATTAAGCGTCAGCCTTCCCGGGTCTTCCTCGACGCAAAGGCAACGCAGCTCCTACCGGTGCCGTTGCCACCCGCCGACCGAATGCGGGTCACCCGCGTTTGCATTGCGCTTGGCGGCGCCCACCGGTGCAAAGCCGCGACAGGATACGAGACTCTGGAGCTTTCCCCGCCAACGCTGGACGATGAGAAAGCCTTTGCGGTTGGACGTCTCAGCAATACCCACGGCTGGGTTCATGTCTTCGATGACACGACGCTTCCGGTCATCCTGGCCGAGCTTTCGACTATCGCCGATTTTCTCGACTACCTGCGGAAGAAGGAAGCGCTCTACGACGAAGGGAAATATGTCCGCAGCTTCTCCGAACTCGATCTGCTGGGTTATTTCCTGTGGAACAATCGGACCTTCCCGAAGGTCGGATATGATCCTTATGGGACCGATCCCGATCTCTGGGCCAAAGTCGAAGCCGACGCTCAATTCCTCGCGGCCCGTGAGGAGAACAAAGTCAGCGCCTTCTGGGACGGCCTCATCGAATATCTGACTGATCTCTACATGAGGGAAGAGCTAGAGCACGGCAACGATCATGAATTGACCGATCACGAGCGCGTCGTTCGGGTCATGGCGGCTGAAACCCGCTTCATGCGGCGCGTGCTCAGCAAGTGGATTCTAGAGCGGGCCGAGCTGGCAAAGGAAGGCTATGTGGGAAGCCTCGTAGAATCGCCGCAAGATGGCGTTCTGTATGTGCTAGTGGCGGGACCGGGCGATGGCGGTAAAGATCATCAGACATACCGCGAAGAGCGGAAGAAAGAGCTTGTCGCGCGGTGCTTTGCCGCGAAAGCGGCGCGCCCGGAGCGGAAAACGATTCTCGGCGTCGCGCTCGATGCCCGGGGCGTGAAGGGAAGCTCAGAGGATTTTATCCTGATGGATACGTCCGAATGGACCGCCGCAGATCTGGCCAAGGCAGAAGAAATCCGAAAAGAGGGCCAATACTTCGTCGGGCAGCATGCGCGGCTGGATGAGAAGGAATATCCGGACGCGGCAAAGCCCAGCGCTTTGGGTGAACGCTAAGGCGAGCGCTTATTCCTTGGACTTCTTACGCGCCTCAAGCTGTTCCATCATCCACAAGGCCGCAAGCTCGTCGTCGCTCGTGACGATTGTCTGGCCGGAAGGCATGAATGCCGTGATCAGATCGCCTTGCGTCATAACGCGTACGTGGTGTTTATCGACCCAGGCCAGCAGGCGGTCGGCGACAAGTTTTGCGATGGCATCATCGGGGTCGAAGTTTTCTTCTTGCGCCCACTCGCGAAAATAGCGGTCCCGAATATCAAGCTCCCCCTTGTTCGCCACTTGCTGCATGATCACCCACTCGTTCTCATCCACCTCGCGCGGGGCCCACTGGGTGGATTCTATCGACGCCAGTTCTTTTTTGTCGAGTTCATGGTGTTGAAGCTGCCATGCGGTCGCCTGTCCGGCCTGAACAATGCGCGCCAGAAAGAAAGGAGCCAGCCGCTCAAGCTGCAACGTGTCGTCCATGGGAATGTATTGCTGAAACTGATTGGACAGTCGTGTCCAAATCAGCTCAAGGAGGATGCGGATCGGATTCTCGTGATTGGACACGACCGCGACCCACCGCCCGTCTGCAAGAGGCGAGATATAGGGCTGGCCGTTCATCTTGAGCAGGCTGTTATTTCGGCAGATGATAAGGCTCGGATAGGAGCCCAAGCCAAAGCCGCGTACCGCATTGTTCTGTTCGAGATAATCTGCAAAGCCACGGCGAAGTCCGGCCTCGTCAACATAACCTTCATACCCCAGGATCACACGAATGGGGCCGACCTGTTCCGTGACGAGCAGACTGAAGAAGAACTGCCATTCCTCGGGCAGCTGCGCGATCTCCGCTCGGCTCCTAGGATAACGTCCGGTGAGCCGCGCGAATGCATTGAAGGCCGGATTGATATCAAACGAGGGATGCTCGCTCTGCACATACGCATCAAACATGTCGTTGATCGTGCGAAGCTTCTGGAAAGCATCGTCCAGATCTGCGCCATACAGGTTCTTCTTCACCTCGAACACAGCAAGGATATTTTGGATCGGCCAGACAAAGTCACCGGTATAGGGAACGGGCCTGCCCTCGCCGGTGACAAGCATGGCATCGGTCTGCGGCCCCAATTGCCCGTCATGCCCTTCGACAAAGCCGCTCACGACGCGCACGTCGAGCGCAGCGGGAATGGCGCGATCCAGCAAGTCCCGTGTCAGTCCCTCATACATAGCCCCGATAGTCGGCGCATGCGTGATGTTCTCCTGAGCGAGCTTCGCCGCCTCGACTTGCTGGAGTTTCTGAAGAATGGTCGCAAGGCTGGTAAGCATGACCGATTTGTTCGCCTTAGTACGCTATTCTACGCTGAGAACGTCGCGGCGCTGCGCCGACTGATGTCCACGGTATATCGTTGGGATAGAAACCATGGAGATGCGATCACAGTTGGAGTGGTGGACGACGCACGGTAGGTTCGACTTTCAAATGAGCTCCAGAATCTCTATTTCCAAACGCAGCCAATAAGTTCGACGGGAATGGAGCCACTTATATAGCGAACTCAGCAGCTTAGGCTCTGGCTGGGGCGGGAGGGATCGAACCTCCGAATGGCGGAATCAAAATCCGCTGCCTTACCGCTTGGCTACGCCCCAACAGACGACGAACGGAACGGGCAGAACCGGCACCCGCAGATTCCCGTCGGTCGCAGCCGGTCTATAGGGAGCGGCGCGGCATTTCAACCGCCTGGAGGGGCAAAAAGGGCCCGGCGGCCGACACTCTATTCTGGGCCCCAACGGCCCTGCCCGTTCCGGCCAGGCCATCCGGCGTCCCGGCAGTTGAGACCGCTCCCGTTTCATGGGAATACGGCGCCAATATCTGTTCTCGGGGAGTGAGCCATGACCTACCGCGCGCCGATTTCTGACATGCTGCTGTCGCTCAACCATGGCGCGGGCCTCAAGGCCGCCCTGGAGGCCGGCCATTACGGCGATTTCGACGCCGACATTGCCGCGGCCGTGCTGGAGGAAGCCGGCAAGTTCGCATCCGACGTGCTGGCGCCGCTCAACAAGATCGGCGACGAGCACGGCATCAAGCTCGAGGATGGCAAGGTCACGACCGCGCCGGGCTGGCCTGACGCCTACAAGCGCTGGACCGAGGGCGGCTGGAACGCGGTGTCCGGCCCGGAAGATTTCGGCGGCCAGGGCCTGCCGCTCGCGATCAATGCCGCCTGCACAGAGATCTGGAGCGCGGCCAACGTCGCCTTCGGCCTCTGCCCGCTGCTGACGGCATCGGCGATCGAGGCGCTGGACGCGCATGGTAGCGACGAGCTGAAGACAATCTATCTCGAAAAGCTCGTCTCCGGCGAATGGACCGGAACGATGCAGCTGACCGAGCCGCAGGCCGGCTCAGACGTCGGCGCGCTGCGCACCCGCGCCGAAAAGCAGGCGGACGGCACCTATCGCATCAAGGGGACGAAGATCTTCATCACCTATGGCGAGCACGACATGACCGACAACATCGTGCATTTCGTGCTCGCGCGTCTGCCCGATGCGCCCGCCGGCACCAAGGGGATCTCGCTGTTCCTGGTGCCGAAGTTCATGGTCAACGCGGACGGCTCGCTGGGGCCGCGCAACGACATCTATGCGAGCGGCGTCGAGCACAAGCTCGGCATGCATGCCTCGCCGACCTGCACCATGACCATGGGCGATCATGGCGGCGCGATCGGCTATTTGATCGGCGAAGAGAACCAGGGCATGCGCTGCATGTTCACGATGATGAACCAGGCCCGCCTCGGCGTCGGCCTGGAGGGCGTCGGCGTTGCCGACCGGGCCTACCAGCAGGCCCTGTCGTATGCGCAGGAGCGCCGCCAAGGCCGCGCGGTAGGCAAGAAAGGCGACGGCTCGGATGCGATCTTCGTGCATCCCGACGTCAAGCGCATGCTGATGCGGATGCGGGCGCAGACCGCGGCCGCGCGCACCATCTGCTATGCGACGGCGGTCGCGATCGACGTCTCGACCCGCGCCAAGGATCCGAAGGTGCGCGCTGAAGCGGCCGCGCGCGCGGCGCTGCTGACGCCAATGGCCAAGGCCTATTCCACCGATATTGGCAACGAGGTCGCCTATCTCGGCGTGCAGGTGCATGGCGGCATGGGCTTCATCGAGGAGACCGGCGCGGCCCAGCACTACCGCGATGCCCGCATCACCGCGATCTACGAGGGCACCAACGGCATCCAGGCGATCGATCTCGTCACGCGCAAGTTAGCTGCCAATGGCGGCGCGTCGGTGTGGGCGCTGCTCGACGAGCTCTCGGCGACCGTCAAGCAGGTGGAGGCCTCCAACGATCCGGCCTTCGGCACCACCGGCACCAAGCTGCGCGAGGCGCTGGAGGCGCTCACGCGCACCAGCAAATGGCTGCTGGAGCGCGTTGCCTCCGCGCCGAACGACGCGCTCGCGGGCGCGACGCCCTATCTGCAGCAATTCGGCGCGACGCTCGGCGGCTGCCTGCTCGCCTCCCAGGCGCTCGCCGCCAAGGCCGAAGGCCTTGGCGATGCGCCACGCTACGTCGCGCTGGCGCGCTTCTTCGCCGAGAACATCGCGGTGCAGGCCGGCGCACTCGAGCGCACCGTGACGGAGAGCGCGGAGTCGGTCGCCGCGGCGGATGCGGCGTTGCTGGGGTAAGGTGAGCGCCGCAAACGCGACATCGTAGCCCGGATGGAGCGTAGCGAAATCCGGGAAAGTCTCACCGCGGATACAGCGGTCCCGGATTGCGCTGCGCTCCATCCGGGCTACAAAGCTGCGACCTGAGCCCTTCTCCCCGGCCGCCACAGCACCACGCCCGCCGCGGCGAGATCGAGCACCACGCAGATCGCAAACGCCGTCGTGTAATTGCCCGTAACGCTCCGCACGAGACCGACGACACCGGGGCCGAAGGCGCTGACGATGCCGCTGATCGAGGTGCCCAAGCCCACCGCGGTCGCGAAGGCCGAAGCACCGATCTCCCGCTGGATGATCAAGGGCGGGAACGTGATCATGTTCCCCATCGAGAAGCCGTAGACGGCGCAGCAGGCCAGCAGCACGGTCAGGCTCGTGCTTTGCAGAGCCACGAACAGCGCAGCCGCCTGGCTCGTCATCGAAACCGCACAGGCGAGCCGGGCATCGAGCCGGTCGACGAACAGGCCGAGCGAGAGGCGCCCGACGATCGCCATCGCCGCCATGATCGTGACGGCAAGCCCTGCGTCGGAGCGGCCGATCAGCGGCTCGAGAAACGTCACCTGGTGGACGATGAAACCCATCTGCGCCAGCAGCGCGAACGCGATCGGCAGCACCATGGTCCAGAACGCCGCGTTGGCGAGCACCGCCTTGCGCGAGCGAACCGGCGCTGAGGAGCCGGAGGAACGTCCGCCCGCTGCAGGCGCCATGCCTGCGGGCCAGCCGATGAAGGTCACGACCGCCGGCAGCACCAGCACCATCATCGCGAGGGTCGCCGCCAGCATCGCGGAACGGAAGCCGATGCTGCCGGTCAGCGACAGCAGCAGCGGGACGAGAATGATGCCGCCGCAAGTCGCGCCGTTGAAGGCAAGGCTGAGCGCAAGCCCGCGCCGCTGCTCGAACCAGGAATTCAGCACGGTCGCGATCACCACCGTGCCCATGCCGGTCCAGCCGACCGACATCAGCGCATAGGCGAGATAAAGCTGCCAGGGCGTCTGCACCAGCGCCAGCAGCACGGTCGAAGCGCCGAGCGCCGACACGCCGCACAGGATCAGCGCGCGCAGCCCGATGCGCTCGAGCAGGTCATCGGTGAAGATGACGAGCACGGAGGTCAGGAGAAACGAGAAGGTGCTGGCCGCGGAGATCAGCGTGCCCGGCCAGCCGTGAGCGCGCTGCAACTCGGCGAGATAGACGCCTTGGCCGTAGAGGCCGAAGCCGAACATGAAGAAGGCCATCAGGAAGCACGCCAGCACGACCCGCCAGCCGCGATAATACGGTGAGGATTCGTCGATCCGGGGGGCGGCAATCATGAATCTGACGGTCTGTCTGAAGCGAACGGGGCCGGATCGTGCCCCACAACCAGCGGTTTTTCAAATGAAACATTGTAGCTAATTGTTGCGGCACGTAGCGGACCTGGCATTCATCGAGCGGCATGGCTCGTGCGATGATGGGATTGTCGGGGGAACGACGCTGCGCGTGCCTGAAAAATGACGACAACAACCTTCGTGAAATCTTCGCGCCGAACGAATAGTCTAACTCCATGCGACATCTTCTCCGCCTGGCTTGCTTCGTCCTCGCTCTCACCGGCACCCTCCCTGCTGCGGCCCAGAGCGCAGCCCCCGTCGAGCTGCGCATTCTCGCGATCAACGATTTCCATGGCCATCTGCGGCCGCCGCCGGGCGGCATCCGCATCAACGACCCCGAGGACAAGTCCAAGAAGGTGACGGTGGCGGCCGGCGGCGCCGAGTACATGGCGACGCTGCTGAAGCAGCTGCGCGAAGGACACAAGAACGCCATCTTCGTCGCCGCAGGCGACCTGATCGGCGCGAGCCCGTTTCTGTCGGCGATGTTTCACGACGAGCCCTCGATCGAGGCGCTCTCGATGATGGGCCTTGCGATCAGCTCGGTCGGCAATCACGAATTCGACGAGGGCAACACCGAGCTTCTGCGCATGCAGAACGGCGGCTGTCATCCCGTCGACGGCTGCCAGGGGCCGCATCCCTTCACGGGCGCCAAATTCCGTTATCTCGCGGCCTCCACCGTCGAGACCGCGACCGGCAAGAGCGTGCTGCCGCCCTACGAGATCAGGGAGTTCGACGGCATCCCCGTCGGCTTCATCGGCCTGACGTTGAAGGAGACCGCCGGCATCGTCTCGCCCGCGGGCATCGCCGGGCTCGAATTCCGCGACGAGGCCGAGACGGTGAACGCGCTGGTGCCGCAGCTGAAGTCGCGCGGCGTCGAAGCGATCGTGGTGCTGATCCACCAGGGCGGCGAGCCCGCCGGCGACTACAATGAATGCCCTGCCATCACGGGACCGATCGTCGACATAGTCAGGAAGTTCGATCCTGCCGTCGACGTCGTCGTCAGCGGCCACACCCACCGCGCCTACATCTGCGATATCGACGGGCGGCTCGTCACCAGCGGCGACAAATACGGCACACTCGTCACCGCGATCGACCTCAAGCTCGATCCTGTGACTCGCGATATCGTCGCCGCCAAGGCCGAGAACGTCATCGTCGCCAATGCTTCGCTGGCCAGGGATCCCGAGCAGACCGCGTTGATCGACGCCTACGACAAGCTCTCCGCGCCGATCGCCAACCGGCCCGCCGGCTCAGTGACGCAGACATTGTCGCGCGTGCCGAACGAGGCCGGCGAAAGCGCGCTCGGCGATATCATCGCCGACGCGCAATTGCTCGCAACGCGCGATGCGAAGGATGGCAGCGCTGTCATCGCGCTCACCAATCCCGGCGGCATCCGCACCGACATCGTTCCGAAGGAGAATGGCGCGATCACGTTCGGCGACGTCTTCGCCAGCCAGCCGTTCCGCAATCGTCTTGTCACCATGACGCTGACGGGCAGCCAGCTCAAGGACTTGCTCGAGCAGCAATGGCTGGACCCGAAGCGGCCGCGGATTCTCCAGGTGTCGAACGGCTTCAGCTATACCTGGGATGCTTCAAAACCGTTCGGCGAGCGCGTCAGCCTGGAGAAGATGACACTCAACGGCAGGCCGATCGAGCCAGGAAGCGGCTACCGCGTCACGCTCAACGATTACCTCGCCGTCGGCGGAGACGGGTTTACCGTCGCCAAACAGGGCACCGCGCCACAATACGGCGGTTACGATGCGGACGCGCTGTTCGCGTTCTTCCGGGCGCACGGGCCGGTCGGTCCGCTGCCGCCCCGGCGCATCCTGCGGGTGAATTGATCCGGATCAAGCGGGCAGCCCTTTGCCATTCCCGGCCAAGCGCTTAGATTGGGTTTTGCATTGCGTTTTGGCGCCGGATGCGCCAACGACGGCAAAAGCCCGTTTTTCCGTGAGGCCGACCTGATGAGCACGCTTCTCCTTTCCCACAAGGCCTGCCTCGACCATGTCACGCCGCCGGGACACCCTGAAAGGCCAGATCGCCTACGCGCGGTGGAAGAAGCCTTGTCGCATGAGCGCTTCCAGTTCCTGGCGCGCGAGGAGGCGCCGGAGGGCGATCTCGATCTCGTCACGCTCTGCCACAACGAGCATTACGTCACCGAGCTGCGCCACATCGCGCCCACCAGCGGTCAGGTCTACATCGACGGCGACACCTCGATGTCCCCGGGCACATGGGAGGCGGTGATGCGCGGCGTCGGCGGTGCGGTTGCGGCGACCGAAGCGGTGATGGCCGGCGAGCATCGCAACGCCTTCGTCGCGGTCCGCCCGCCCGGACATCACGCCGAGATCGGCAAGCCGATGGGCTTCTGCTTCTTCGACAACGTCGCGATCGCCGCGCGCCACGCCCAGCGCAAATACGGCATCAAGCGCGCGGCCATCGTCGACTTCGACGTGCATCACGGCAACGGCACGCAGGACATCTTCTGGTCGGACCCGACCGTGATGTACTGCTCGACGCACCAGATGCCGCTGTTTCCGGGCACCGGCGCCAAAAGCGAGCGCGGCGATCACGACACCATCGTCAATGCGCCGCTCGCCTCCGAGGACGGCGGCCCGGAATTCCGCGTCGCGTTCGAGAATCTGATCCTGCCGCAGCTCGAGAAATTCAGCCCGGAGCTCTTGATCATCTCGGCCGGCTTCGACGCGCATTATCGCGATCCCCTGGCTTCGCTCAACCTGCGCGCGGAGGACTATGCCTGGGTGACGCGCAAGCTGATGGACCTCGCCGACAAGACCGCCGGCGGCCGCGTTGTTTCGGTGCTCGAGGGCGGCTATGACCTGCAGGGACTGAAAGAATCTGTTACGGCGCATGTCGGCGCCCTGATGGGCGCTTGACCCACCCGCCACATTACGCCCGTAAAACTCTGCTTTCTCAAAGGTGAAGCGAATCGGGCAATCGGAAACGGATATGGCCGAAAACACTCAAGTCGACGTCTCCAGGCTCACCTTCGAGCGCGCGATCGAGGAACTCGAAACGATCGTGAAGCGGCTCGAGGACGGCAAGGTGCCGCTCGAGGAATCCGTGACGATCTACGAGCGCGGCGAGGCCCTGAAGCGGCGCTGCGAGGAATTGTTGCGCCAGGCCGAGGCGCGCGTCGACAAGATCACCACCGATGCCAGCGGCCAGGCCACCGGCACGGCCCCGCTCGACGTCCAGTAATAAGAGTGCTCTCCCGCTCAGTCTTCTGACCCCCGCAGGGCCGTGCAAGACCGCGACGCAGGTCCGCGTAGAATGTCTTCGCGGTGAGCGTGGCCGCTGCGTCCTTATCGCAGTGCGCAGCTCCCGGCCGGCATGCGGTTCCCTGGCGGTGGATACGTCCCTGCCTTCGAATCGGGTCGTTGAGAGCTAGAAAAGCCCATACTCGGGCCAAAAAGCCTGCCAAGAACCGAGCAAGGCCGGAACCCCTTACCGCGCCCCGAGGTTAACCACTTCTGGTCCGCGAGTTGCACCTGCATACCCCTAATCGGCCCAGCGGGTTGGCTTTGGCCTAAGCTTTGGTGTAAAGCTGCGCGGAGTGTGGCTTTTTGTAAGCCTTGCGTGGGCACCGATTACCGACGACAAGTGCTTCAAACTGCTGATGAAATTGGCTTGGGACGGACGAAGCCGATCTAAGTGACAGGGATCACAGAGACTGAACCGGAGCACACTTAAGCTTACCTAAGCTTGAAGGCGGGGCCTTGCCCCGTGCAGGTGGCTCCGACGGTTATAGGACTCGCGCTGCGCCGATATTGTGCAAACCCATCGCGCACCGGAATGACCTTCCGGTGCTGACAAATTGGAAATCGCCGTGAACGCATACAGTAAGACGCCGCTTCTCGACACCATCCGGACGCCGGAAGATCTGCGCAAGCTCAAGGTCGAGCAGGTTCGCCAGGTTGCCGACGAGCTGCGGCAGGAGACCATCGATGCCGTCTCGGTGACCGGCGGTCACTTCGGCGCGGGCCTCGGCGTGGTCGAGCTCACCACCGCGATCCATTACGTCTTCGATACGCCGCGCGACCGGCTGATCTGGGACGTCGGCCACCAGGCCTATCCGCACAAGATCCTCACCGGCCGGCGCGACCGCATCCGCACGCTGCGCACCGGCGGCGGCCTGTCCGGCTTCACCAAGCGCAGCGAGAGCGACTACGATCCGTTCGGCGCGGCGCATTCCTCGACCTCGATCTCCGCCGGCCTCGGCATGGCCGTGGCGCGCGACCTCTCCGGCGGCAAGAACAACGTTATCGCCGTGATCGGTGACGGCGCGATGTCGGCCGGCATGGCCTATGAGGCCATGAACAATGCGGGGGCGATGAACTCGCGCCTGATCGTCATTCTCAACGACAACGACATGTCGATCGCGCCGCCGGTCGGCGCCATGAGCGCTTATCTGTCGCGCCTCTATTCCGGCAAGACCTATCGCACGCTGCGCGATGCGGCCAAGCAGATCAACAAGCGCCTGCCCAAGATCCTCGCCAACCGCGCCAATCGCGTCGAGGAATATTCCCGCGGCTTCATGATGGACGGCGGCACGCTGTTCGAGGAGCTCGGCTTCTACTATGTCGGCCCGATCGACGGCCACAACCTCGACCATCTCCTGCCCGTGCTGAAGAACGTCCGCGACATGGAGACCGGTCCGATCCTGGTCCACGTCGTGACGCAGAAGGGCAAGGGCTACGGCCCGGCGGAAGCCTCCGCCGACAAGTATCACGCCGTCGTCAAGTTCGACGTCGCGACCGGCACGCAGGCCAAGGCCAAGCCGAACGCGCCGGCTTATCAGAACGTGTTCGGCCAGAGCCTCGTCAAGGAAGCGCAGAAGGACGACAAGATCGTCGCCATCACCGCGGCGATGCCGTCGGGCACCGGTGTCGACATCTTCAACAAGGCCTTCCCCGACCGCACCTTCGACGTCGGCATCGCCGAGCAGCACGCGGTGACCTTTGCCGCGGGCCTTGCGACCGAAGGCTACAAGCCGTTCTGCGCGATCTACTCGACCTTCCTGCAGCGCGGCTACGACCAGATCGTCCACGACGTCGCGATCCAGAGCCTGCCCGTCCGCTTCGCCATCGATCGCGCCGGCCTCGTCGGCGCCGACGGTGCGACCCATGCCGGCTCGTTCGACAACGCCTATCTCGGCTGCCTGCCCAACATGGTGATCATGGCGGCGGCGGATGAAGCCGAGCTGGTGCACATGGTGGCGACCCAGGTTGCGATCGACGACCGTCCGAGCTCGCTGCGCTATCCGCGCGGCGAAGGCCGCGGCATCGAGATGCCCGAGGTCGGCATTCCGCTCGAGATCGGCAAGGGCCGCGTGATCCGCCAGGGCAGCAAGATCGCGCTGCTCTCCTTCGGCACCCGTCTCGCCGAATGCGAGAAGGCCGCCGACGAGCTCGCCGCCCACGGCCTGTCGACCACGATCGCCGATGCGCGCTTCATGAAGCCGCTCGACACCGAGCTGGTCCTCAAGCTCGCGCGCGACCACGAGATCCTGATCACGATCGAGGAAGGCTCGATCGGCGGCTTCGGCTCGCATGTCGCGCAATACCTGACCGATCAGGGCGTGCTCGACACCGGCATGGTCAAGTTCCGCTCGATGGTGCTGCCCGACGTGTTCCAGGATCACGACACCCCGGCCGCCATGTACGCCCGCGCCGGCCTCGACGCCAAGGGCATCGTGGCCAAGGTGTTCGAGGCGCTCGGCAAGGATGTGAAGACCGAGACGGTCAAGCTGGCTTGATTGTCGCGGCAGACGCTGAACCCCACCTCTCCCGTAGGGAGAGGTGGGGTTGCTCCTGGCGATGCGAAGCATCGTCCAGTGCAATCCGGGTGAGGGGCTCAGATCCCACGTGAGAACGTAACCCCTCACCCGCGCCTTTGGCGCGACCTCTCCCCTTGGGAGAGGTTTTGCACCGCCAACGTCGCGGCAACTCCGATGCCTTCTCAATCGGTCGTGCGATGAAAATCTATCTGGCAGGCCCCGACGTGTTCCTGCCGGATGCCGTCGAGATCGGCCGGCGCAAGGTCGAAATCTGCGCCGCGCACGGGCTTACCGGGCTCTACCCCCTCGACAACGCGATCGACCTCACCGCGCGCGACGCTTCGCGGCAGATTTTCTGCGGCAACGAGGCGATGATGGACGCGGCCGATGCCATCATCGCCAACCTCACGCCGTTCCGCGGCGCCGGCGCCGATCCCGGCACCGTCTACGAGCTCGGCTACATGGCCGGCCGCCGCAAATTCTGCCTGGCTTATTCCAACGATGGCGCCGCCTATGCCGACCGCCTCAGTCGCTTCATGGAGGTCACCTCCGAGAACGGGCGGCTGGTCGATGCCCAAGGGCTGGCGGTCGAAGATTTCGGCCTCGTCGACAACCTCATGATGATCCATGCGCTGGAGCTGCACGGCTGCCCGCTGGTGACGCCGGCCACTATGCCGACCGACGTCTGGCACGATCTCACCGCGTTCGAGACTTGCGTCCGGATGGCGGCCGCGCGATTGATCGCTACATAAGCTTTTTAGTCGTCCGTCGGAGATCCGATGCCCCCTGCCCGCAAGCGCGCGGATGTATTGCTGGTCGAGCGCGGCCTGTTCGAGAGCCGGGCGCGGGCCCGCGCGGCGATCGAGGCCGGCCTCGTCACGGCCGACGACAAGCAGGTCGCAAAGCCGTCGGAGACGATTGCCGAGGACGCGGTGATCCAGGCCGAGCCGGCGCACCCTTACGTCTCCCGCGGCGGCGTCAAGCTCGCCGGGGCGCTGGAGCGGTACCCGATCGAGATCGAGGACCATGTCTGCCTCGACGTCGGCGCCTCCACCGGCGGCTTCAGCGAGGTGCTGCTGGCGAACGGCGCGAGCCTGGTGTTCGCGATTGATGTCGGCACAAGCCAGCTGCATCCCTCGCTGCGCGATCATCCCAAGATCGTGTCGATCGAGGAGACCGACATCCGCAGCTATGAGGGCAAGCGCCTGCCGGCGCGCCCCGATGTCGTCGTCATCGACGTCAGCTTCATCTCGCTGAAATCAGTGCTGCCGGTAGCTCTGTCGCTGGCAGCCGCGCCGATGAGCCTGCTGGCGCTGATCAAGCCCCAATTCGAGGCTGATAGGAAGCACAACAAGAAGGGCATCATCCGCGATGCTGCCGTGCACCGGGAGATCTGCGACGACATCACAGCCTTTGCGGCATCGCTCGGCTGCACCGAGATCGACATATTCCCCTCGCCGATCACGGGCGGCGACGGCAATATCGAATTCTTCCTGGGCGCGCGCCGTGGTTGAGCGCATCAAGATCGATCATGTCGGCCATCGCGGCGACGGCGTCTGCCTCGACGCCGGCGAAGCAATCTATGTGCCCTATACGCTCGGCGGCGAGACCGTCGAGGTCGATCACGTCGCAGGCCATCATCCCGACCGGCGCAAGCTGCTGGCGGTGGAGGTCGCAAGCCCGGAACGCGTCGAACCATTCTGTCCGCATTTCGGCGTGTGTGGCGGCTGCGCGATCCAGCATTGGGCGAACGAGCCGTATCGGGCCTGGAAGCGCAACATGGTGATCGAAACGCTGGCGCAGGCCGGCATCGATTGCGAGGTGGCGCCGCTGGTCGACGCCCACGGCGCCGGGCGCCGGCGCATCACGCTGCACGGCCGGTTCGGCACGCACGACATCCTCAAGGTCGGCTTTTCGGCTGCGAGCTCGCACGACGTCATCCCGATCCATCGTTGTCCGATCCTCGATCCCGCGCTCGAGGGCGCACTCGACGCCGCCTGGGCACTCGCCGAGCCGCTGACGTCCAAGATGGCAGTGACCAAGCCATTGGACATCCAGGTCACCGCGACTGCCAACGGGCTCGATGTCGACGTGCGCGGCTCGGGCCCGCTGCCGACGGCGCTGGTCACGGCGCTGTCGCGCGTCGCCGAACAGCACCGCCTGGCGCGGCTGACACGGCATGGCGAGCTGGTGCTGCAACGCCTGCCGCCGACGGTGAGGATGGGCCGCGCCGAGGTGACGCTGCCGCCGGGCTCGTTCCTGCAGGCGACGGTGGCGGGCGAAGAGACGCTTGCGGCACTCGTCGCAGAGCGCATCGGCAAGGCCAAGGAGGTGCTCGACCTCTTCTGCGGCGTCGGTCCGTTTGCGCTCAGGCTCGCGGAGAAGGCGCGCGTTGCAGCCTATGACAGCGACGCCGGCGCCATCGCGGCGCTGGCGAAAGCTGCGCGAACACCTGGCCTGAAGCCGATCAAGTGCGAGCCCCGCGATCTGTTCCGCCGCCCGCTGGTGCCGCAGGAGCTGCGGGACTTCGACGCCGTGGTATTCGACCCGCCGCGCCAGGGCGCGCAGGCGCAGGCGCTGAAGCTTGCGGCGAGCAAGGTGCCGGTCGTGATCGCCGTGTCCTGCAACGCCGCGACCTTTGCCCGCGACGCACGGCTCTTGATCGACGGCGGCTATCGGCTGGAGTCCGTGGTACCGGTCGACCAGTTCCGCCACACGCCGCATGTCGAGCTGGTGGCGCGGTTCAGCCGCTGAGCGGGCTACGCCGAAGCCTCGAATTGCGGCTGCCATCGCAAGAGGTAGGACTGCAGCGAACGCACCGCGATCGCCAGCAGGATGCCGACGAACATCATGACGAAGATGGCCACCATCATCTCGCTGGCATTGGCCCGCGCCTCGGCTTCGATGATGAGCTTGCCGAGACCGCGTTCGGCGCCGATGAACTCGCCGACGATGACGCCGATCAGCGCGAAAGAAACGGCCGGCAGGAGCGAGGCAAACACCCAGGCGAGCGCGGACGGGATCACGACCGTGCGCAGCACCGTGAATTCGCTGGCGCCGAGCAGGCGGGCGGCAGCGATCTGGTCACGGTCGACCGCACGCGTTCCTTCGAAGGTGTTGAAAAACACCACGAAGAACACGACGAGCCAGGCGGTCGCGATCTTGGAGAGGTCACCGAGACCGAAAATCAGGATGACGAGCGGGACCAGCGCAATGCGCGGTATGGAGTTGAGCGCCACGATGTAGGGGCTGAACACGCGAGAGAGGAAATCGGAACGGCCGAGCACCAGGCCGGCCGCGATCCCGCTCGCCGAGCCGAACAGAAAGCCCCACCAGGTGTTCTTCAACGTGACGAGTGTGGCAAGCCATAGATTGTTGTCGCTGCCCTTGATACAGGCGGTAAAGCCGGTCGCGTCTGCGAAGCAGCCAAGCCGCAAGAAACTCTGCCAGATCAGCGACGGCTTGGCGACGAAATAGGGATCGAGGATTTTCGGCACGTAGGCCTTCGGCAGCAGCGTCTTGCTCCATTCGAAGCCCCATTGCCAGACGACGAGAACCACTGCGAGAATGGCCAATTGCCAGAACAGGATGACGGTGCGGCTGTTGGACATGATCAGTCGGCCCTGGTGCGGCGGAATTCTTCGCCGAGGGAATGCCAGATGTGGGAATAGAGCCGGGCGAACTCGGCCGTCTCGCGCACGGCCACGGGATCGCGCGGACGCGGAATGGCGACGTCGAAGTCTTCCTTGAGACGCCCGGGGCGCGCCGAGAGCAGGATGATGCGGCTCGCCAGCGTCAAGGCTTCGCCGAGATCGTGCGTCACGAACAGAACGGTCTGCCGCTCGCGTTCCCAGATCTCCAGCAGCGTCTTGTGCATCTCGAGCTTGGTGTGGGTGTCGAGCGCGCCGAACGGCTCGTCCATCAGCAGGATCTCGGGCTCCAGGATCAGCGTGCGCATTAAGGCGACACGCTGGCGCATGCCGCCGGACAGCATGCGCGGGAAGCTCTGCGCAAAGCCTGCAAGGCCGGCCTTCTCGATGGCGGTGGCAACGCGCGCGGCGCGCTCGCTCTTTGGCACTCCCGCGATCTCCAGCCCATAGCCGATGTTCTGCTCCACGGTCCGCCACGGAAACAGCGTATCGCGCTGGAAGACATAGCCGACCCTGGGGTTGACCTCGCCGGTCTCGACCGTGTCCTGGTCGATCAGGATGCGTCCGCCGGAGCGCGGCAACAGCCCCGCGACCATATTGAGAATGGTGCTTTTGCCGCAGCCGGATGGACCGAGCAGCGCGACGAACTCGCCCTGCTTGACCTCGAAGGAAACGTCATCCACCGCCACGAACTCGCGGCCGGACGCGTTGAAGCGTTTGGACAGCCCCTGCACGGCAATGCGCGTGCGCGCAACGGCTGCTCGATCCTGATCGCGCGCGAGCGCGAGGCCTTGGCTTGGCGCGGCGATCATTTGTATTTCGCCCTGGCCGCCTGAAGGAAGCTCATGTCGACCGCATCCTCGTACCTGGTTTCGGGAATATCGGTTCCTTTGCGGTACCAGGGCTTGGCGCCGCGTTCGAACGACGCCTCGTCAATGACGCCGTCATAGGCCCAGGTCGACTTGTCGAAGCCGAGCTCGGCGCTGACCGCATCGGGATCTATCCCTGAAAAATACTTCGGCGTGACCAGCGCCTGCACCTCCGCGAGCGGCGTCGCCTTCACAAAAGCCATCGCCCGGTAGATCGCGTTGACGTAGGCCTGCACCATCGCCTTGTCCTGCTGGACCGTGTCCTGGAGCGTATAGATCACCAGCACGGGCAACGTCCCGCCGAAATCCTTCTCGAACACGCCAGGCTTCGACGTGTCGTAGATCGTCCGGCCAAAACCCTTCTTCTCGACCTCGACGATCCAGCTCGGCGGCGCCACGATGGCGTCGAACTGCTTGGTCTGCAGCGATGGGAACATCGTGTTGGGCCCGCCGCCCGCAACCCAGTTCACCTTGTTGCCGAGCCCACGCGCTTCGAACACATAGGTGCCGTACACCCAGGTGCCTGACCCGATGGCGGTCGCGGCAACGATCGGCTTGGCGTCGTCGGGGCGCTTGTAATCCGCGAGCTTCTCGACCGAATTGATGCCGCTCTCGTAGAGGTCCTGCCGGACCACGATGTTGGCGTAGGAGCATACCATCTCGGTCGCGAGCAGCATCTTGCAGGGCTTGCCGCGCGCACCGAGCTGGAGCGGATGGCTGGCATCGCCATGCGCGAACAGCGCCTGCCCCGCCGCCAATGTCTGCCGGCCGAACGTACCGGCATTGCCGGTAACGAGCTTGGAATCGAGTCCTTCGTCCTTGAAGTACCCCTTCAGCTCCGCGATCATGCCGATGGCGTAAACCGGCGACACCGGCCCGAAAGCGAGCGAGACCTGCTTGGCCTCCGCACGCAATGGCCCCGGCAGCAGTGACGCGCCGGCCCATGCAGACCCCGCGAACAGCGCCTGGCGTCTAGAAATGCTCATGTGATCCTCCTCCCTTGGTTCTTGTTCAATCGCGCGGTCCGTCAGGACGGCGGGACCTTGATTGTCCCTGCTTGTCGCAGCTGTTCGATCTCATCCGGCGACATCCCGATCTCGCGCAGGATCTCGCCGCTGTGCTCGCCGATACCGGGTGGATCGTAGCGGTTGGACAGCCGCTTTCCGTCCATGGCAATCGGCAACAGCGGTGTCTTGACCTCATTACCGTCAGGCAAACGGATGTCAGTCAGGCCGCCGGATTGGTTGAGATGCGGATCATCGAAGAGATCGCCGGGCTTGTTCACCGGTGCGTAGGGCAGATCGAGCTGCTCGAGCCGCGCGGCGAGATCGGCCTTGTCCCATTGCTTGAAGATATTTGCGATTTCCGGGATCAACCAGCCGCGATGATCGACCCGGTCATTGCTGGTCGCAAAGCGTGGATCGGAGAGCCAGGCTTCGCGATCGAAGGCGCGGCAGAACGCTTCCCATTGCTCTTCACCGACGATGGTGACGAACAGTTTCGAACCATCCCTGGTGTCGAAGAGGTCGTAGACGGGCCACGGGCTGTCCTTGATCGAATAGGGGATCGATGGCTGCCCGCTGACCACCTCGCACATCATCGCCTGGGCCATCAGGAACACGTTGTTCTCATACAGCGCACTCTGGATGTAGCGGCCCCGGCCGGTACGCTGCCGCTCGGCGAGCGCGGCCTGGATCGCGATCACACCGAACATGCCGCCCATGACGTCATTGATCGAGGCGCCGGCGCGCATCGGCCTGTCGGGCAAACCGGTCATGTAGGCGAGGCCGCCCATCATCTGAACAACTTCGTCGAGCGCCAGGCGGTTCTCGTAAGGACCAGGCAGATAGCCCTTCAGCGAGCAATAGATCAGGCGAGGTGCGAAAGCCGCGACGCTCTCGTAGTCGAGACCGATCCGCTTCAACAGGCCCGGCCGGAAGTTCTCGATCAGCACGTCGCTGTGCTCGATCAGTCTGCGTGCGATGTCCTGGCCCTGTGCTGTCGAGGTGTCCAATGCGATGCTGCGTTTGTTGCGGCTGTAGGTCGCAAAGAAGCCGGCGGCAGGTCCCTTGAAGGCGCGGGTACGGTCGCCCTTGGGCGGCTCGACCTTGATCACGTCGGCACCGAGATCGGCCAGGATCAAGCCGCAGCTCGGCCCCATCACCATCTGGCTGAACTCGATGACCCGAAGGCCCGCCAACGGACGAAGCTCAGATCCCGTCTCACACACAGCCATGGTCATGCCGCGCTCCGCAGGAGCTTTGGAATGCCGGCCTCATGCAGATGCCCGGTCAGATGGTCTGCGGGGATGTGGCGGGCGAGAATCTCGCGGGTCTGCATCAGGCGGTCGAGGTCGATGCCGGTGGAGAGCCCCATGCGCTCCAGCATGAACACCAGATCCTCGGTGACGATGTTGCCGCGTGCGCCCGGAGCGAAGGGACAGCCGCCGAGGCCGGATACGGCGGCATCGAAACGGCGGATGCCCGCTTCGAGGCCGGCGACGGCATTGGCCAGGCCGGCGCCGAGCGTATCGTGCAAATGCAGCCGCAACGTCATTTGCGACCCGAGCTCGCGCTGCACCGCCCCGACGATCTGGCGGATCGATTTCGGCGTCGCATAACCGACCGTATCGGCAAGCCCGATCTCGTCGGCACGCGCTTCGGCAAAAGCGCGCGCAACCCGGCACACCGCCGCTTCGCTCACCTCCCCTTCCAGCGAGCAGCCGAAGGAGGTGGAGATCGCCCCCATCAATCGCGGCCGCTGCCCCAACGGCAGGGCGTCAATCGCAGCGCGGACTGCGCGAAATCCCTCGACCTGCTCGTCGACCGAGCGGCGCACGTTCGCGCGGTTGTGCGTCTCGCTGGCCGAGATAACGAAATAGACGGCATCGACGCCCGCGCCGATGGCGCGCTCGGCGCCCTTCGGGTTCGGCACCAGCGCGCCGATGAGAGTCGATTTGTGCATGAGCGCATGCGCCATCACCGCATCAACGTCGGCGAATTGCGGCACGACCTTCGGCGGGACGAACGACCCGGCATCGATCTCGCGTATGCCCGCGGCGGCGATCATGTCGATCAACGCGCATTTGGCCTCGGTCGGAACGAAGATGTCCAGGTTCTGAAGACCATCGCGGGGCGCGACCTCGCAAATGTGGACATCGGGCTCGCGGGCCATGTGGGTCTCCCTGGGGACGATTGTATATTGTTGCATAAAAGAACAATCCATGAGACAGTCTGTCAAGCCCTAAAACTTGCGTGCACTGCAATGAGCGCCACCGACAGTTCCCGACCGCGCAGCGACAAGAACGGTTCCGAGCGGGCCGAGCAGCTCGCCGGCCTGATCATGGCGCTAGCCCGCCGCGAAGGCATGAAGGCCGGAGACCGCTTGGTCGAACAAAGGCTTGCGGATGCGCTGGATCTTTCACGCGCGCCGATCCGGCTCGGCCTGAAGGCCCTGGAAGCGGCGGGGCTGGCGCGCGGCGAGCCGCATCGCGGCTTCGTGCTGGCGAAGAATCCGACCAGCGGCGCCGCCCAACCGGCGCTCGCGGCCGTCAGGCGCGGCGAGCAGGTTTATACGGCCATCGCAGGGGACGTGCTCGCGAGCCGACTCCCAGCCGACGTCACGGAGGCGGAGCTCTTGCGCCGCTATGATCTGAGCCGCGCGGAGTTGCAGCGGCTGCTGGACCGTATCGCCGCCGAGGGCTGGATCGCACGCCTGCCCGGCTATGGCTGGCGTTTCGCGGAGACGGTCTCGAGCCCCGAAGCGCAGGCGCAGGCCAAGGCGTTTCGCGCAGTGATCGAGCCGGCGGCGATCGCACAGCCCGGCTTTGCGCTGCCCCAGGAGGTGATCACACGCCTGCGCGAGCGCCAACAGCGGGTCTTCGACGGCGAAATCGAGAAGATGACGATTGGCGAGATCTTTCACTCCGGCTGCGAATTCCACGAGGAGATCATCCGCGGAACAGGCAATCCATTCTTCCTCGAAGCGCTCAAGCGCGTGAACTCGATCAGGCGCCTGTTCGCCTATCGCAGCTTCGCCGATCGTGACGGCATGAGGCGGCACGTGCGCGAGCATCTGCGCCTGCTCGACGTTCTGGAAGCGCGGCGCTACAGCGAAGCCGCCGACCTGATGGCCCGGCACCTGCAGCGTCCGCTGGTCGCCGGCGTATCGTGATCCTGCCGACCTTGATTCCGGTCAATCTTCTCGGCGCCGCCTGGCGCTAAGAATGCCTCATCATGGGGTGTGGAGCGGAAGTCCGTGGCCAACCGGCGACAATTCATCACGACCGCGCTCGGGCTTTCTGCGGCAGCGATCGGCAGCCCTTCCGCCGCGCTGGCGGCGATGACCTATGACGAGGCCATCAACGCGTCACGGGCTCCGCTGCGAGCAGCGCCCAGGGATCGCGAGCTCGTCCGGTTTGCGACGCTTGCGGCCAACAGCCACAACACCCAGCCGTGGATCTTCGCCGTCCGCGGCAATGTCATCACGATTGCGCCTGACGTCGCGCGGCGCTGTCCGGCCGTCGATCCCGACGATCATCATCTCTTCGTCAGTCTCGGCTGTGCCGCCGAAAACCTCATCCTCGCCGCGGCCACGCTGGGCTGGCGCGCCGATCCGGTCGTCGACGGCGATCGCATCGTGATCACGCTCGACGAGGCCGCTCCTGCCGCATCGGCCCTGGCCGATGCAATTCCCGTCAGGCAATGCACCCGCGCGGCCTTCGCCGGCTAGCAAGCCGCGCCCGAGATCCTGCGCCAGCTCGAGAACGCCTGCCGGCAACCCGGCGCCGCTGCGATCCTGATCACCGAGCGTGCCGGAATGGCTGAGGTCGCCGACTATGTGCTCGAAGGCAATTCGGCGCAGATGCGCGACAAGGCCTTCATGCGCGAGCTCGTCGACTGGATCCGCTTCAACGAGGCAGAGGCGGTCGCGACCATGGACGGGTTGTTCGCGCCCGCATCGGGAAATCCTGCGCTGCCGTCCTGGATAGCCCGGCCGCTTCTGAAGCTGTTCTTCACCGAAAGCGGAGAAAACAAGAAATATCGCGAGCAGCTCGACAGCTCGGCCGGTGTCGTCGTGCTTGCTGCCGATCGCAGCGACACCTCGCACTGGATCGCGGTCGGCCGCGCCTGCCAGCGCTTCGGCTTGCAGGCGACCGCACTGGGACTGAAATATTCCTTCGTCAACCAGCCGGTCGAGGTCGCAGCACTGAGGCAGCAATTCGCGACCCGGCTCGGCCTCGGCGAACGACGCCCCGACATCGTGATGCGCTTCGGCATCGGCCCAAGCCTGCCGAAATCGCTGCGGCGTCCACCGGAGCTGGTGATGCGATCTTAGCGCCGAAGGCCGCTCAGCGCCGGCGATTCGCCGGGCAGCATGTTCGATCTGATATCGCTGTCCATGCGGCCCGAATCCTGCTGGGTGTAGCCGACGCCGAACGACAGGCTGAGATTTGAGGTCGGCTTGAATTCGACACCCGCAAACCCGCCATAGCCGGGCGCGGCGGTGGAGGTGAGCGGCGCCAGCGAGCTGCCGATGCCGTTGCCGTATTTCAGCGTGTCGAAGCCGGCGAAAAAGGTGACGGGCATGCCGCCGCCGGTCTTCATCTGATAGCCGAATTGCGTGCTGTCATAAGAAAGCGCGCTGAAATTGCCGAGCGAGCCCGCCTGGTTAAAGCCGCTCAATCCGAGATTGCCGCGTTCGCGACCGATGAAGAAGCCGTTCGCAGAGCTCGTACGCCAATCGGCCTCTCCGGCGTTGAAGCCCGCAAAGTTGCCATAGCTGTCGGAGCTCAGGCCGGCAGCGCCGCCAAGGCCGAAAGGCCCGCCGGGAATCCAATATCGCAGCGGCGCCACTTGCGCGTGAACCGGCGCTCCGCCGAGGCAGAACACGGCGAGAGCTGCAAGAGCGCATGAGCGTGCAAGGTCGAACATTCTGGCTACCGTCTAAAAGCCCCTAAAACTATACTCCTCGACCATCATCAATGCCAGCGGAGTGACCGCGCCGGCCCTCGCGGCCACAGGTCTTTCGGGGAACCGCACCTGATGCCGGACGATCCGCTGCTCACCCGCCTGACATCCGTTCTTGCCGATGTACCTGGCGTTCAAGCTGTCGTGCTCGGCGGCTCTCGCGCGCGGGGCCGCGCGCACGCGGCCTCGGACTACGATATCGGACTCTATTTCAAGTCAGCGCTGGACACCGGACGGTTGCTGGCCGCCGCGAAGACGATCGCGGACGATCCCGCCGCCACGACGGTGACACCCGTCGGTGAATGGGGCCCGTGGGTCGTCGGCGGCGCCTGGCTTTCGGTGGAAGGCCGCAAGGTCGACCTGCTCTACCGCGACGCCGACGCGGTCGAGGCCGTCATGGAATCCTGCGGCGCCGGCGCGGTCACCATGGACTACCAGCCCGGCCATCCGCACGGCTTCTGCTCAACCATCTGGATGGGCGAGATCGCATATTGTCAGCCGCTGCACGATCCGCACGGAATGATCGCCCGGCTCAAGTCGATCGCGCTTCCCTATCCGGAGCCACTGCGCAGCGCCCTGATCCGGCGCTTCCAATGGGAAGTCCTGTTCAGCATCGAAAATGCCGAGCTCGCGGCCGCACGCAACGAAAGGACCCATGTCGCGGGATGCCTCTACAGGTCGCTCGCCTGCGTCGCGCAGGTACTCTTCGCGCTGAACGAACGCTATCTGATCAACGAGAAGGGGGCGCTGCAGGAGGCAGCCGGCCTGCCGCTGACGATTCCACACCTGGTGGAGCAGGCCGACGAAATCTGGCTACTTGTCGCTGATGGCGGTTTCGCGCAGGCCTGCGCAATGCTGCGGCAGGTCGACCGAGAATTGAAGGCGCTGGCTCACCCCGGCGGAACAGCGCCGTAAAGGGTTATGCGGTCTTGTCGACCGAAGACGACGAATCCGCCGGCGGATATTTCGTCACCGGCACCATGAAGGATTTGGTGCCGACCTGGTAGATGATCTTGCCGTTCTGCCCGTCGTCGGTCGCGATCTGCGTCTGTCCGAACATGATGACGTTCTTGTAGACCAAGCCGGTGCCCTTGCGGGTGACGCCGTCGGTGGTGACGCTGACCTCGGCCTCCTTGCCATTGACCGACAGCACCTTGAAGCTCGCGCTCTTGCCGTTCTCGCTGGAATAGCCGCCCCAGCTTCCCATCAGGCGGCTGTCGGACGCCGGCGGGTCCTGCTTTTGCAGATTTGCGGTCTGCTTGCCGACGCCCCCGAACGAGAACAGCATCACCATGTTCTTGCCGTCCTTGGTGCCGACCGTAACCCCGCCGAAGGTGATGAGCGTGCCCTGAACCTCGCCGAAGCCGCGCTCGGTGCGTCCGTTGTAGGTGTACTCGACCTGCGCCCGGGCGCCGCGGATGTTGACGACCTTGAAGCCGACGGGCTGGTTGTTGCCCACCCAATTGCCCTTCCAGTCACCGAGCAGAGCGCTCTGGCGATACAGCCGCTCGTTGGCGGGCGAAATCTGGCTGGTGCTCGATGTGACGATGGCCATTGGATTGCTCGGACGGGCCTGACAAACCCGCTTTCGCTCGCTTGGGCAGGTCAGGATGCCGGCGGGAACGAACAGTAACGATGCGATTAGGGCCACGCACCCGTTAACGAGCCGTTAAGCGCGCGCGTTGGCCGGGCGGGCAAAAGGTCTCAGCCGGAACTGGCGGGCGTGATGCCGCCGGAAAAAACCGCCCCCTCACCGCCCCCAGCGATCGGACCAGATCTTCTCGCCGATGAGGCAATTGACGCGCGGCTCCTTGTCGGCAACCGGCATCACGGGCCGCTCCGGGGTGCGGCCGGCGACTTCCATCAGCAGCTTGGTGCGGATCGCTTCCTTGAACTTGTCGCGCTCCTTGATCGTGATGACGAAGGACCCCGGCCCTCCGATGACGCAGTCCTCGTAATAAAGATCGAGATTGTCGATATCCATGGTCGAATAGGACGGCTCCTTGACCATGATCGGCAGGCCGTTGATGACGATGCCTTTCTCCAGCGCGGCGTCACGCGCCATCGTGACCGGGCCGCCATTGTTGTTCGGACCGTCGCCGGAAATGTCGATGACACGGCGCAGGCCGCGATAGGGATCCTCGTCGAACAGCGGCATCGCGAAGTTGATCGCGCCTGAAATCGAGGTGCGCGAAGCGCGCCGGATCGGCGTCTTCATGATCTCGGCGGCAACCGCGTCCGCCGTCTCCGGACCATCGATCAGCCGCCAGGGAATGATGATCTTCTGGTCGCTGGAGGCGGCCCACTCGAAATAGGTCACTGCGATGCGGCCGTTCGGGCCGAGCTTCAGCGCCTGCAGGAACTCCTTCGACTGGATCGCCTGTGCATAGCCCTCGCGCTGGATCGCGAGCTCGTCCATGTCCATCGAGTAGGACACGTCGACCGCGAGGATCAGCTCGACATCGACGCTCTGCGCGTCCTTGTCGGCCGCAAGCCGCTGCGGTTGAGTTCTGGGCGATTCGAATTTGGGTCCTGGTGCCGCGATGCCCGCGACGTCCCCTCCGGCGAACATGCCGGCCACCAGCACAGCCCCGATCGAGAACAGCAAACGCATCGCAGTCTCCCGTCGTATGACGCGATGGTGACATGCAATCGGCTTGCCGCAAAGGCCGAAGATCGCTTGTGCTTCACATTCGAGTTAGGAATTCACACGTTACGCAAGTCTGCCGCCATGTTGCCGCGCTTGCGTCGGGAACAGGGGCGATCTCAAGAGCCGTCGTTCCGGGACTCGCGAAGCGAGGGCCCGGAATCCAGCTGCCGGCGGAGGCACGCGACCCCGCCCACTTGTCCGGCACGATTTCCATGCTAGGTTGGTCGCAGATGGGGATGGAGTCCCCCGACAACCGCCCGGCGATCGATGACCTCATGGGCTGATGACTCCTGCTCGAGGAGAGGCAATCTTGGGCCTCTGCCTTTGGCGGGAGCATGGACACACCCGCCGATGGCGGGTTTTTTGTTGCCTGCTGGCGGCCGGCAGGCGAATGCGAGGGGACCACGAAGACGTGACGATGACGACACCGAATGCCGTACGTACCACACTGCCCAGAGGGATCTGGGTGCTCGGCTTTGTCTCGATGTTCATGGACATCTCCTCCGAGATGATCCACGCGCTGCTGCCGGTCTATCTCGTCACCGTGCTCGGCGCCTCCACCCTCACCGTCGGCTTCATCGAGGGCATTGCCGAGGCGACCGCCTCGATCACCAAGATCTTCTCCGGTGCGCTGTCGGACTGGCTCGGCCGCCGCAAACTGCTCGCCGCGCTCGGCTATGGGCTGGCCGCCTTCACCAAGCCGCTGTTCCCGCTCGCGCCCAGCGTGGGATGGCTGGTAGCGGCGCGCTTCATCGATCGAGTCGGCAAGGGCATTCGCGGCGCGCCGCGCGATGCGCTGATCGCCGATATCGCCCCGGTCGGCCTGCGCGGCGCGAGCTTTGGCCTGCGGCAATCGCTCGACACGATCGGCGCCTTCGTCGGGCCGCTCGTGGCCATCGGCCTGATGTGGTGGACGGCCGACAATTTTACCCTCGTGTTCTGGGTGGCGGTGCTGCCGGCCTTCCTGTCCTTCGGGCTGATCGCGTTCGCGGTGAAGGAGCCGGAGCCCGATCCGAGCCGGAAACGTGCGGAAAATCCGCTCAATCTCGCCGCAATGCGCCAGCTCGGAGCGGTCTATTGGCGCGTCGTCGCCGTGGGCGTCGTGTTCACGCTCGCGCGCTTCAGCGAGGCCTTCCTAATCTTGCGCGCACAGAACATCGGGCTCGACGTGATGTGGGTGCCGGCTGTACTGGTGCTGATGAACGTCGCCTATGCACTGTCGGCCTATCCGGCCGGCGTGCTGTCGGACCGGATCAACCGGACCGGCCTGCTCGCGCTCGGCCTGGTCTTCCTCGCCGCGGCCGACCTCGCGCTGGCGCTGCTCCCGAGCCTTGCGGGCCTCGCGCTCGGAGTCGTGCTGTGGGGACTCCATATGGGACTGACGCAGGGCCTGCTCTCGGCCATGGTCGCCGATGCCGCCCCGCCAAGCCTGCGCGGCACCGCCTTCGGCTATTTCAACCTGTTCACCGGGATTGCCTTGCTGGCTGCGAGCGTGATCGCGGGTGCGCTGTGGGACGCCTATGGACCGGCGGGAACGTTTCTTGCCGGGCTTGGATTCGCGCTGGTTTCGCTGGTGGGGCTGCTCGCCGTCGGCAAAGGTCTGGCCACGGAGGGCAAGTGAAGCAAATGGCGAAGTGGGGAACGAGACATTGAACATTCAATACATCCTCGCCGTCGCCGGCGGCGGAGCGCTCGGCGCGGTCATACGCTATCTCGTTGCGATCGGGTCGGGCCGCGCGTTCGGTACGGATTTTCCGTGGGGCACGCTGATCGTCAACGTCACCGGATCGTTCCTGATCGGCATTTTTACCGCACTGTTCGCGACCAAATGGAACCTGCCGCAGGCCGCGCGGATCTTTCTGACGGTCGGAATTTGTGGCGGGTACACGACGTTCTCGACGTTCTCGCTGGATGCCTGGTATCTGATCGAGCGCGGCCAGACATGGGCATCTGCCGCCTACATGATTGCATCGGTCGTGCTGTCGGTGGGCGCTCTGATCGCCGCATTACAGCTCGTTCGCGCACTTCCGTAACTCACGCAGGCGCAAGTCGTGCATTCCTGCCCAGCCGCGACGGCATAGTGGCGAGCGGCCGCATATCTTGGAGCGCTCCCCGCTCCTGCGGTATGATGTGTTGGCTGGTGGCTCATTCGAGCCAGGGCGTTTCGGGACACGATGAACGACACCGTCACCAAACCGAAAACCAGGACCAGGACCAAGGTCGAGCGGCCGAAGCTCCACAAGGTCATCCTGATCAACGACGACTACACGCCGCGTGAATTCGTCACCATCGTGCTGAAGGCCGAATTCCGCATGACCGAGGATCAGGCCTACAAGGTGATGATCACCGCGCACAAGCTGGGCGCCTGCGTGGTGGCCGTATTCACCAAGGACGTCGCCGAAACCAAGGCAACGCGCGCCACCGACGCCGGCCGCGCCAAGGGCTATCCGCTATTGTTCACGACAGAGCCGGAGGAATAGGCTTCATCCTGCGACGATGAATGTCCTTCAGCTCAGTGCACATCACGCCATCACCACCGTCGTCTCCTCCGCCAGCCCGTAGACGCGCTGCGCCTTGGAAAATCCTGCGATCGGAAACTCGCCGAGCTGGTGCCAATCATGGCGGCAGACATTGGCAAAACCTTCCGAGGCGACGACGGTCCGCCCCAGGCGCCCCGTGATCTTCTCCAGCCTTGCCGCGAGATTGACCGCCGGGCCGATGCAGGTGAAGTCGAGGCGGTTGCCGCCGCCGATATTGCCGTAAAGGATGTTTCCGACATGCAGCGCGACGCCGAAGCGGAAGCGCTCGACGGCCTCGCCCACCGGAAAGGCGAGCGCCTCGACGCTGGCGCGCGAGTCGCGCGCCGCCTCCAGCACCTGCGCGCAGACATGAGCGGCATCGCCGACATATTCGTCGATCGGGAACACGGCGAGCAGGCCGTCGCCCATGAACTTCAGCACCTCGCCGCCATGGTCTCGGATCGCCGTGACTTGGCAGTCGAAATAATGATTGAGGATCTGGACAACCGTCTCGGGCGGCAGCCGGTCCGACAGCGCGGTGAAGCCGCGCAGGTCCGACAGCCAGATCGCCGCCTGCATGGTGTCGTTGTGACCGCGGCGGATCTGGCCGCCGAGGATGCGCGCGCCGGCGCGATTACCGACATAGGTGTCGAGCAGCATCTCGGCGGTGCGGCGCATAGTGATGATCTCGCTGATGCGTGCGAGAGGCGCTATGAGAGCTCGGATGGCTGCGATGTCGTCGTCGCTGAAGCCGCCGGGCTGCCGCGTGATCCAGCTCGTCGCGTGAATGGAGCCGTCGAGAAAAGGCACCGGCACCGCGATATAATCGGTCGCGCCTTCGGCGTGCATGTCCTCGAGGAACGGAAATCGCTTGCTGTCGGGGTCGCCTGCGCGGCCCCTGACCTCGATGCCCTGCTCGAAAACCACGCGAAGCGGGCTGTGGGCGAATTGGGGCGTGTCCAGGATCTCAAAATCGACGCTGCCGATTTCTACTCCCTCGCCCTGCCGCCAGATGAAGTTGCGGCCGAAAACTTCGGGATGCAGCGTGCGGATGAAGATGCCGAACCGCCACAGCGGCAGGCCGGCCGCGACCAGACGATCACAGAAATCGGCAATCCCTACGGCCGGCTCCTGAGCCGCCCAAGTGCCATCGATCAGCCAGTTGGTGATGCGCTGAAGCTCGGAGCTGTTCATGGCCGCATTTGCGGACGAAGTTGCGGGGCCGTCAAGCTGCGCGGTGGACTAGTACCGCGAGTTCAACGCCCGACCTGTCCGCGATCGCGCAGGAAGTGATCGGCCAGCACGCAGGCCATCATGGCCTCGCCGACGGGGACGGCGCGGATGCCGACGCAGGGATCGTGGCGGCCCTTGGTGAAGATCTCGGTCTCGGTGCCTTGCCGATCGACGGTGAGACGCGGCTGCAGGATCGACGAGGTCGGCTTCACCGCGAAACGCACCACCACCGGCTGCCCGGTGGAGATACCGCCCAGCACGCCGCCGGCGTGGTTGGAGAGGAAGCGCGTGCCGTCATTGCCGGAGCGCATCTCGTCGGCGTTCTGTTCGCCCGTCAGTTCCGCCGCGCCAAAACCGGCGCCGATCTCGACGCCCTTCACCGCGTTGATGGTCATCATCGCGCCCGCCAGATCGGAATCGAGCTTGGCGTAGATCGGCGCGCCGAGACCTGCCGGCACGCCCTCGGCGACGACCTCGATCACGGCGCCGATCGAGGAGCCGCTTTTGCGGATGCCATCGAGATAGGTCTCGAAGAACGCGGCCTTGTCCTTGTCGGGACAGAAGAACGGATTCTTGGCGACCTCGTCCCAGTCCCACTTGTCGCGATCGATCTTGTGCGGGCCGATCTGCACCAGGGCGCCTCGCACCTTCACATCCGGCAGCACTTTCCGCGCGATGGCGCCTGCGGCAACGCGCATCGCGGTCTCGCGCGCCGAGGAGCGCCCGCCGCCGCGATAATCGCGCAGGCCGTACTTCGCCTCATAGGTGAAGTCGGCATGACCGGGACGAAACTTGTCCTTGATCTCGGAATAATCCTTCGAGCGCTGGTCGGTGTTCTCGATCAGAAGGCCGATCGGCGTGCCCGTCGTCACCTGAACGCCGGTCTCGGGATGGGCCATCACGCCGGACAGGATCTTCACCTGGTCCGGCTCCTGGCGCTGGGTGGTGAAGCGCGACTGGCCGGGACGGCGCCGGTCGAGATCCCGCTGGATGTCGGCCTCGGTGAGCGGGATCATCGGCGGGCAGCCGTCAACCACGCAGCCGATCGCCACCCCATGGCTCTCGCCGAAGGTGGTGACGCGGAACATGTGGCCGAAAGTGTTGAAGGACATCGCTGCTCGCGGGTTCGTAAGTCAATGCTGACTTAACTCGCCCTGAAATAGGGGTCAAATATCGGCGAAGCCTTCATGGCCGGGCTTGTCCCGGCCATCCACGTTCTTGGTGGCTGCGAGCACGAAAGTCCGTGGATGCCCGGGACAAGCCCGGGCATGACGGCGGGGGCGAGGCAGCGCTCCGGGCTAACTAAACTTCTCCAACCGCCCGTCGCGGAACACGTAGACGGCGCCCTGCTCGATATAGAGCTCGGCGGCGCTGGCGGGCGTCTCGAGGCCCAAGGCCACCATCAGAGCTCGGCAGGTCCCGCCATGGGCCACTGCGACGGTGTCGGACAGGAGCTGGTCGTACCAGGTGCGCACGCGGATCTGCACGTCGGCGTAGGTCTCCCCGCCCGCAGGCCCCACGGTCCATTTGTCGGCGAGGCGCCTTGCATAGATGTCCGGATCCCTCGCCTCACTCTCGGCCAGCGTCAGCCCCTCCCAGGTGCCGTAGCCGATCTCGCGCAGACGATCGTCGAGCGCGTAATCGGCAGGCGGCAATTCGAGCTTGCCGCGCGCGAGCTCCATGGTCTGGCGCGCACGGCCGAGCGGGCTCGACACGTAAGCCAGCGCGGCCTTGTCGCGTCCGTCGCGCTTGAACAGTTCGGCGAGAATGCCGCCGGCCTGCACGGCCTGGCTGCAGCCGCGCGCGTTCAGCGGAATGTCCCTGGTGCCCTGAAGCCTGCCGAGCGCATTCCACTCAGTCTCGCCGTGGCGAAGATAGTAGATCGTAGGCTTGGGCATTTCAGTTAGAGGCTAGTCCTTCCCGCCAAGCGAGATATCAGGCGCATCCGGCCGCTTCATGCCGAGCACGTGATAGCCGGAATCGACGTGGTGCACCTCGCCGGTGACGCCGCGCGAGAGGTCGGAAAGGAAATACAGCGCGCTGCCGCCGACGTCTTCGGTGGACACGTTGCGCCGCATCGGCGCGTTGGTCTCGTTCCACTTCAGGATATAGCGGAAGTCGCCGATGCCGGACGCCGCCAGCGTCTTGATGGGACCTGCCGAGATCGCGTTGACGCGAATGTTCTTCTCGCCGAGATCGGCAGCGAGATAGCGCACGCTGGCTTCCAGCGCCGCCTTGGCCACGCCCATGACGTTGTAGTGCGGCATCCACTTCTCGGCGCCGTAATAGGAGAGCGTGATCAGCGAGCCGCCATCCGTCATCAGCTTCTCGGCGCGCTGCGCCACCGCCGTGAACGAATAGCAGGAGATCAGCATCGACTTCGAAAAATTCTCCTGCGTGGTGTCGACGTAGCGGCCGTCGAGCTGCTCGCCATAGGCGATCGCATGCACGAGGAAGTCGATCTTGCCCCATTTCTCCTTCAGCACAGCGAAGACGGCATCGATGGTCGCGGCATCGGTGACGTCGCAATGGCCGAGCACGAGGCCGCCGATCTCGGCGGCGAGCGGCTCGACGCGCTTCTTCAGCGCATCGCCCTGATAGGTGAAGGCGAGCTCGGCGCCAGCGGCGTGGCATGCCTTGGCGATTCCCCAGGCGATCGAGCGGTTGTTGGCGACGCCGAGGATGACCCCGCGCTTTCCTTGCATCAGACCCGAATTCTGCGCCATTTTTGCACGTCCCGTCGAACTCTCGTTGAGGTCTGGAGGTACACCAGCCCTCCCTCGCGGTACAGCCCTAATCCGCAGCATTAACGCTGTTTCGAGTGCCGGAATAGCCGTTCCGCTTGGGTGTTATGATCGCTATAGGCGCGCGTCGAACGCCAGGGATGTCAGGACCGCAATGAGTGCGTTTCGCCAGAGTGTGGAAGCCATGATCCCGGCGTTGCGCCGCTACGCCCGCGCGCTCACACGCGATGCGGATGCGGCCGACGATCTGGTCCAGGATACGTTGGTACGCGCGCTGCGTTCGGAGCGGCTGTTTCTCGGAGGCGACGTCAGGAGCTGGCTCTATACGATCCTGACCAACCTCAACAAGAACCGGCGGCGCTCGCTGGCAAGGCGGCCGCAATTCATGCCGCTGACGGACAACAACCCCGATGCCAGCGGGACCGAGGCCGAAGGACGCGACATCGAGAAGGCGCTGACCACCCTCGTCGAGGAGCAACGTTCGGTGCTGCTGCTGGTGATGCTGGAAGGCATGAGCTACCGCGAGGTTGCCGACATCCAGGGCGTGCCGATCGGCACCGTAATGTCGCGCCTGGCGCGCGCAAGAGCCCACGTCAAAGCCTCGCTGGAGGGCGAGCGTACGACGCTCAGGCGGGTGAAATGATGGCCGGGTCGATGCATCGAACGATCTCCGCCCGCAGCCGGATAGTGAGCTGCGCGAAGCTAACTCGCAGAAGACATTTTGGGCCGCAGAGCCAGAGACGACCGATATGAACGACCGCAAGATTCCAGTAACCGAGGACGAACTGCACGCCTATGTCGACGGCGAGTTGCCGGCCGAGCGACGCGCCGACGTCGAGGCCTTTCTTGCCGCCCACCCCGAGGACGCCGAGCGGGTGCAGTCGTGGCGGACCATGGCCGAGATGCTGCACGCGCGTTACGATTCGATTGCCCATGAACGGGTGCCCGCACGGCTCGAGCTCGAGAGGCTGGAGCGCCGCCCGCGGCAATGGTTTTACGGCGCCGCCGCGGCCGTGCTGGTCGCCTTCGTCGCCGGCGGCACCGCCGGCTGGGTGGCGCATGGCGCCGCCAACGCGCCCTCGACCTTCCGGAGCTTTACGGCGGACGCACTCGACGCCCACCGCCTCTATGTCGTCGAGGTCCGCCACCCCGTTGAGGTCGGCGGCAACGAGCGCGATCACTTGCAGGCCTGGCTGACCCGGCGCTGCGGCTGGACCGTGTTCGCGCCGAACCTGGAGGCGAGCGGGCTGAAGCTGGTCGGCGGCCGGCTGCTACCGGGACCGAACGGTCCGGCGTCGTTCCTGATGTACGAGGGCGCCTCGGGCGAGCGGTACACGATCTACAGCGCCAAGACCGAGAATGGTGCAACGCAAATGCGCTACGCCAAGACGGACAAGGACGGCGCGTTATTCTGGTCCGAGCGCGGCGTCGGCTACGTCGTCAGCGGCAGCAGCGATCGCGAGCGGCTGACCAAGGTGGCGCAGGCCGTCTACGACCAAGCAGAGAAAAACGGCACCTAGACAACCGCGCAAGGCCAGTGCCCAGATTCCGTCATCGAAAATTTGGAATCAGGACATCGACACGTCTCATTATCGCACCGGGTGCTCACGCGATTATGAGTGGCGTTCGATCCGCCGATCGACGCGGGCGGCCTCGATTGGGGTTTTTGGTACCGCGCTGGTCCCCCTCTCGAGGCCGCACCTTTTTATCGGCTGCCCCGCCGGACAGCCGACACGTCGAGACCATGAAGCGCTACCACGCCTCAGGCGTATGATGGGCATCATCTCCAGGACGATGCCGTGGTCCTTTAGGAGAACCCCTTCAGTTCGCTCTCGCCCTAACCGACACCGCTACGTGGATTGTAGGGGTGTTGGTCCCGCCACTTCTCCATCAATGCTTCAAGCTCGGCGTCGTTCCCGTCCGGTAGCATAATCCTGATGATGACGAAGAGATCCCCGGTTCCGCCGGCTTTCGGCAGGCCCTTGCCCTTGAGGCGGAAGGTCCGGCCGCTGGACGTGTTCTTGGGGACCGAGAGCTCCACGGCATTGCCGAGGGTCGGCACGCGGACCCTGCCGCCGAGCACCGCCTCGTAGAGCGTGACCGGCAGGTCGATCCTGAGGTCTGCGCCCTCGACCTTGAAGAACGGGTGCGGTGCAATGTTGATGGTGATCAGGAGATCGCCGGGCGGATGGCCCTGCGCACTTTCTCCCTGCCCCCGCAGCCTGATCTGCTGGCCCTCGGTGACCCCGGCCGGAATCTTGACGTTGAGCTCCTTGCCAGTCGGCAGCCGCACACGCTTCTCGCCGCCCTTGACCGCCTCTTCCAGCGAGACGCTCATGGCGACGTTGACGTCGAGATCGAGCCCGATGCCGCCAGTGTCGAACTCGAACTGGGCGCCGCCGCCGGCTCCGGGCCGTGCGCCGCGCATCCCGCCGCCGAACATGCTGTTGAGGATGTCCTCGAACGCACCGCCGCCCGGGCCGCCCGCACCGCCGCTTCGGAACGTATAGCTTTCGAACCCGCCTGGGCCCGCGCGGCCGCGAGGACCGCCGCCGCCCGGAAAACCCTGGAAGCGCGGCTTGCCCTCGGCGTCGATCTCGCCCCGGTCAAACTGCTTGCGCTTGTCCTCGTCGCCGAGGATCTCGTTGGCCGAGTTGATCTCGGCGAAGCGTTCGGCAGCCTTCGGATCACCCTTGTTGCTGTCAGGATGGTGCTTCTTGGCCAGCTTGCGATAGGCGCTTTTGATCGCGGCAGCGCTGGCGCTCCGCGGCACCCCCAAGACCTCATAGGGGTCGCGCATTCGTCACGTCTCCTTCAAGAAATCGAATTGTTCAAAGGGCTCCCCGCCCCACCTGCGGGTGATGTGGGAAGAGAGTGGCATTTTTGCAACTAGGAACGCGAGCTGAAGCTCTATCTTTGGAGCATGGTCTGATCGGAAAACCGGTTCCCACGTTTCCGGATCATGCTCAGCTCCGCCACGGCTTTAGCGTATGAATCTTCCAACGGCCACGACCGCTTTGGCAGCCGGCGCCCTGGAGCCAGCTTTCGGTATTGCCGTTGACGTAGCTCGCCAGGAAGTCGCGGCATTTGCGCCCGTCCTCGGCGGCATAGGACTGGGCGATGGGCGTCACCGAGCCGCGCGCCCCTGTCTCCGGATTCTCCCAATGCTGGCTGGAATCCTTGTCGCCCTTGCTGAGGACGTCAGAGGCGGCGTTGCGGGTGAAGGCGAGATCGGTCTCGGTCGGGGGAGCGTCCTTCGCCGGCCGCGCGATCGAGCCGGTGAGGTCGCTGTCCTCGGCCTTGGCATAGGCGCTGCCGTCGTTGCGGGAAAAGCTGCAGCCGCCGGCACCAAGCCCGATCAGAATCATCGTCACGACGAAGCCGGACGGCCGGATCGCCGATAGGCCAACGCGTCCCCATGCCCTATATAGGGCGGTAGCGGACAACAACGCGTTTTGGGCCGCGGGACGCAACTCGGACTCCGGACATGACCGACACGACCTCGATGAAACACCAGACACCCTTAACATCCGGTGATTTCACCGCCGCCGACGAGCCATTTGCGTTGTTCGAGGCCTGGCTGAACGAAGCGGTCAAGAGCGAGCCGAACGATCCGAACGCCATGGCGCTCGCAACGGTCGATCCCGACGGGCTGCCTGATGTGCGCATGGTGCTGATGAAGGGCTTCGATACCGAGGGTTTCGTCTTCTACAGCCACATCGCCAGCCAGAAGGGCCGCGAACTCGCCGCAAATCCTAAGGCAGCGTTACTTTTTCACTGGAAGTCGCTGCGCCGTCAGGTGCGCATCCGCGGCAACGTGACGCCGGTGACCGACGCGGAGGCCGACGCCTATTTCGCGACGCGGCCGAAGCAGGCCCAGATCGGCGCCTGGGCGAGCAAGCAATCGCAAGAGCTGGAGAGCCGGTTCGCGTTCGAGCAGGCCATCGCCAAGGTCGCGGCCAAATACGTCATCGGCGAAGTGCCGCGGCCGCCGGGCTGGAGCGGCTGGCGCATCACGCCGGTGCGGATCGAGTTCTGGCACGACCGCCCGTTCCGCCTGCACGACCGCATTGAATTTCGCCGTGACGCGGCCGGCCAACCGTGGTCCAAGACGCGAATGTATCCGTAAGCTTTGGGCCGACCTGAAAGATGTCCATGCCGCATTCGTCCAATGCGCCGCGCCGTACGCTGCTCCTGACCGGAGCCAGCCGCGGCATCGGCCACGCCACCGTGATCCGTTTCTCCTCGGCGGGCTGGCGCGTCATCACCTGCTCGCGGCATCCTTTCCCGGAGGACTGCCCCTGGGACGCAGGGCCGGAGGACCACATCCAGGTCGACCTCGGCGATCCCAAGGACACCGCGCGCGCGATCTCGGAGATCCGCAACCGGCTCGAGGGCGGCACGCTGCATGCGCTGGTCAACAACGCCGCGATCTCGCCGAAGGGCGCCGGCGGCTCGCGGTTGGGCTCGGTCGACACCGACCTCGATACCTGGACCCACGTCTTCCATGTCAACTTTTTCGCGCCGATCATGATGGCGCGGGGGCTGATCGAGGAATTGAAGGCCGCCAAGGGGTCGGTCGTGAACGTCACATCGATCGCGGGCTCGCGCGTGCACCCCTTCGCAGGCGCAGCCTACGCCACCTCGAAGGCCGCGCTCGCAGCGCTGACACGCGAGATGGCCTCCGACTTCGGCCGCATCGGCGTCCGCGTCAACGCGATCGCCCCGGGCGAGATCGACACCTCGATCCTGTCGCCGGGCACCGAGAAGATCGTCGAGCAGCAGATCCCGATGCACCGCCTCGGCACGCCCGACGAAGTGGCAAAGATCATCTACGTGCTGTGCACGGACACCAGCTCCTACGTCAACGGCGCCGAGATCCACATCAACGGCGGCCAGCACGTGTAGGCGGGCACTGTCATTGCGAGCGAAAGCGAAGCAATCCAGACTGTCTCCGCAAAGACAGTCTGGATTGCTTCGTCGCGGAGCCTGTCATCCGGCCCGCCGGAGGCGGGACCGGGTGGCTCCTCGCAATGACGGAAGTGGAAATGGCCGCTCAGGGAAGCAAGGCGATCCAGACAACGCCGCCGCAAGACCTGGATCGCCCTTACCTTCCGTTCCTCAATCGAGTCGAATCCGACGTGACCGCTCGCGCGGCCGCGGAGCGGCCGTGCTGAATGCAGTCGAGCAGTCGTCGTCGTTCTCACCATCGAGCAGCGGAGCACCACAGTGCCGGCACATGCGTGCCGACATCGACGGCGCCTTGCCGCTCGCCAGAACCTGACGGTAGTTCGCCAGATCGATGACGTTGCGGGGCGACGTTATGTGTTTCTCAACCATGGCTGTTCCTCGCGGCTACGCCCTGCTTATCGCAGACAAGTTTCGCGCAAACGTTCAGCCCACCGCTCAAATTTTACCGGAGGAATTGCGGCATGACACACGCGTCACCGCGTCGCCGCAATCCCGATCGATTCTGCGACACGATTCATCGTGTCTATGCGAGCGGCGTAAGGTCTCGGTAGGTATCTTTGCTCGCGCACGATCCTACAGCCACTTCTTCCACTTGAAGATCCAGTAGGGGACGATGGCGGCGATCAGCATCATCACCAGCGCCATCGGATAGCCGTGCACCCATTCGAGTTCCGGCATCACCTTGAAGTTCATGCCGTAGATCGAGGCGATCAGGGTCGGCGGCATCAGGACAACGGCCATGACCGAAAACAGCTTGATGATGTTGTTCTGCTCGAGATTGACGACGCCGAGCATGGCGTCGAGCACGAAGGTGATCTTGCTGGAGAGATAGGAGGCGTGATCGGTCAGCGAGGCGACGTCGCGCTGCATGGTCTTGAGCTGCTCGCGCATGTCCTTCGACCACTTCACGCCCTCGACCACGGCGGACAGGAACGTCACGACGCGGCCGATCGACACCAGGCTCTCGCGAACCTTCGAGGTCAAGTCGCCCTTGCGGCCGATCGAGATCAGAATCTGGGAATATCGCTTGGCGTGGCCGTGGCGCTCGCTCTCCGGCTCGAAGATCTCGTGGGAGACCTGGTCGATCTCCGCGCCGCAGCGCTCCAGAATGTCGGCGCAGCGGTCGATCACGGCGTCCAGGAGCTCCATCAGCACCATCTCGCCGGTGATCGAGGGCGTGCAGGAGCGGGCGAGCTTGGCCTCGACCAGCGCAAAGGGCTTGGGCAGGTCGTAGCGGACCGTCACCAGGCGGTGGTCGCCAAGGATGAAGGTCACCGCGGTGGTCCGGGGCATGTCGGTATCGGAGTGGCACATCAGCGTCGCGGTCATGTAGCGCGCGCCGTTCTCCATATAGAGGCGACTGGAGATCTCGATCTCCTGCATGTCTTCCCGGGTCGGGATGGCGATGCCCGCCAGCCGCTCGACCGCCTTGTCCTCGGCAGCCGAGGGGTTGACGAGGTCGATCCAGACTGCGTTCTCCGGCAGCGCTGTGAGATCCTCGACAACCGCCTTCTTGAGGGAGGTCTCGGAGAGAACGAACACCGAAAACATCAAAAGCTCCAGAGATCCTGCGACAGAACGACAGCCCTTAGCGCGATTCTGACAGGTTCACGATGACAACAACATTAACGGAGCGTTTGCATCTGCGGCGGCCCTAGGGCTCAACTGTGGCGCCGGAGGAACAGTCTGGCGCGTCTTACCAAAAAAACCCGCACGACACCCCCAAATTTGCGGCAGAAAAGCCACAGCTGGGGTCTTACAGCCCTGGAAAACGGCTTCAGCGCTGGAATTGTGGCAGATTTCAACCATAATGGGCTTAACGGAGTCGAGGAACTTGGGCGCTACGCTCAGGTCACTTCCGCACGGTATTGTTTTGATTGGAACCAAACCATGTCGTCGCTGAAAATTATGTTTGGGATTTTGGCCGCTGGCCTGATGCTGTCGGGCTGCATGCAGGCCACGACGCGTTACGAGGCGACGGACACCAAGGCGTTCAAGCCCAAGGACAAAGAACTCCTTGCCAAGGTGAAATACGAGAATACCGCGGTCGCAGAACCGTTCCGCCGCGCGATTGTCGAATTCCACCGCAAGGAAGCGCCGGGCTCGATCGTGGTCGATTCCGACAACCATTACCTCTATTACGTGCTGGAGGGCGGCAAAGCGATCCGCTATGGCATCACTGTCGGCGAAGAGGCCATGGCCTGGTCGGGCATCGCCAAGGTGGCCAGCAAGACCGAGTGGCCAGCCTGGCACCCCACCCCCGGCGAAATCTCGCGCTTGGGCGTGCCGACCTATGTCGCACCCGGACCGGACAATCCGATGGGCTCCCGCGCGCTGTACCTCCATTCTGGGGGCAAGGACACGCTGTTCCGCATCCACGGCACCAACCAGCCGGAATATATCGGCGCCTCGATCTCGTCAGGCTGCATCCGCCTGACCAACGAGGACGCGATCGATCTCTATGATCGCGTCAAACTCGGCACCCTCGTCGTGGTGCTCGAGCCGAAGCACGGCGATTCGCCCTACAAGCCGCGCCTCGCGCTCCAGGGTGGTTCCAGCTCACCCTACTAAGCAGGCCTTGCCCGAGGCTTTTCAAAAGCGCCGGTTTCACCGGCGCTTTTTTGTTGCCGGCTGGTGCGATCGGGCTTTGTTGCCATCCGCCGCCGGCTTGTCCGTAGGTGCAGCAGGCTTTTCCGTCTCACCGCCGTCGGCGCCCTCCTTTGCCTCGGGCTTGGCCGCGACCTCGCGCGGCGGTGCCTCCTCGGGACGCTCCGCCGGCAGCAGCGGTGCGACCTGAGGCAGCGGATCCCACACGTTCCATTGGCAAATCCGGTAGTCGTTGCGTCGCTGCGCGAGATCGAGATGGATGTGGTCCTCGTGGTACCAGTCCGAACCCGGGCCTAGCACGGTGGAAAAGCGAGTGCAGACCGAGTGCAGCACGCGCTCGCGCACCTCGCGCGAGGTGGTGCGGTCGGTCAGGCCGATCGACTGCCCATTGGCGAGCTTGACGGCGCGGATGTCGATGGCATTGGCCTTGCCGTGCTCGGACAGCATCGCGCCGGCCACGCGGTTGCGGCCGCGGCACTCGAAGCTGTCGAAATTGTCGAGCTCGCTGACGGCGGAGCCGAGGCTGGTCGCCAGCGGCGTCATGTCCTTGCGCACCCAATCGGCGAGCGCGGACGCCATGGTGCAGCGGAGGATCGCCGCCGGCTTGACCGTCACCTTGCGCTTGTCCGGCAGCACGATGGCCTCCAGCCGCACCAGATCCTCGCCGCCGCAGGCACCCGGACCGCGGATATCCGGAATGGACGGCGCGATCGCGATCTCCTCGGTCAGCGCCAGCCGACAGGCCGAGGCCTGCTTCTCGGGCGGCGGCGCGGCCTCGGCGGGCTTGTCCGCACTTGGCTTGTCGGGGGACGGCTTGCCGTCTGCCTGCGCCGCCCCCTCATCCGACGCTTTGGGGGCCTCCTCGGGACGCGGCTTCGGCAGCGGAATCCTGGCGGCGCGAACGGTTGCGCGGGGCTTCGGTGCTCCAAGGTTGAAGATATCGAGCGGCGCAGGATATTTCCGCGCCTCTGCCCTTTCGGCGATCAGCAACAGCCCCGCCGCAGCGGTAACCATTGCCGCCCCGGCGGACATATAGCCGCGACAAGACCATTTGCGACGAAAGTCCGGCAGGCTAAAACTCATGGCAATTCTTTGGCCCAACGCTGAGAGCGATAACGCGCCCAGCGACTTCTCGGAGGAACGTCGGAATGCTTGGTTTGATGCAAGATTGGCCCCTGCTCTGCCACCGGATCATCGAACACGCCGCCAGGATTCATGGCAAGCAGGAGGTGGTCACACGCTCGGTCGAGGGACCGATCCATCGCACCAACTACGCCGAGATCCACAAGCGCGCGCTCAAGGTCTCGCAGATGCTGGAGCGCGACGGCATCAAGCTCGGCGATCGCGTCGCAACGATCGCCTGGAACACCTGGCGCCATCTGGAGGTCTGGTACGGCATCATGGGGATCGGCGCCATCTGCCATACCGTCAATCCGCGCCTTTTCCCCGAACAGATCGCCTGGATCATCAATCATGCGCAGGATCGCGTCGTGATGACCGATCTCACCTTCATTCCGATCCTGGAGAAGATCGCGGACAAGCTGCCCAGCGTGGAGCGCTACATCGTGCTCACCGACAAGGCTCACATGCCGGAGACCACGCTGAAGAACGCGGTCGCCTACGAGGACTGGATTGCGCAGGCCGACGGCAAATTCAAATGGAAGGACTTTGACGAGAACACGGCGGCGGCGATGTGCTACACCTCCGGCACGACCGGCGATCCCAAAGGTGTGCTGTATTCGCATCGCTCCAACGTGCTGCACGCGCTGATGGCCAATAACGTCGACGCGCTCGGCACCAGTGCGTCCGAGACAATGCTGCCGGTCGTTCCGCTGTTCCATGCCAACAGCTGGGGCATCGCCTTCTCCGCGCCCTCGCAGGGCACCAAGCTGGTGATGCCGGGCGCCAAGCTCGACGGCGCCTCGGTCTACGAACTGCTCTCGACCGAGAAGGTGACGCACACCGCCGGCGTGCCGACGGTGTGGCTGATGCTGCTCCAGCACATGACGGCCAACAATCTCAAACTGCCGGATCTGAAGATGGTGATCTGCGGCGGCTCGGCAATGCCGCGCTCGATGATCAAGGCCTTCCTCGACATGGGCTCGAACGTCCGCCACGCCTGGGGCATGACCGAGATGAGCCCGATCGGAACCGTCGCGGCGCTGAAGCCGCCGTTCCAAAATGCGACCGGCGATGCCAGGCTCGACGTGCTGCAGATGCAGGGTTATGCGCCGTTCGCCGTGCAGATGAAGATCACCGACGATGCCGGCAAGGAGCTGCCCTGGGACGGCAAGACCTTTGGCCGCCTCAAGGTCTCCGGGCCCGCCGTCGCCAAGGCCTATTACCGCGTCGATAGCAACATCCTCGACGAGGACGGCTTCTTCGACACCGGCGACGTCTCGACCATCGACGAGGACGGCTATATGCGGATCACCGACCGCTCCAAGGACGTGATCAAGTCCGGCGGCGAGTGGATCTCCTCGATCGACCTCGAAAACCTCGCGGTCGGCCACCCCGCCGTGGCGGAAGCCGCCGTGATCGGCGTGTTCCACCCGAAATGGGACGAGCGGCCGCTGCTGATCGTGCAGCTCAAGCAGGGCCAGCAGGCCACGCGCGAGGACATCCTGAAGTTCATGGAGGGCAAGATCGCCAAATGGTGGATGCCCGACGACGTCGCTTTCGTCGACGGCATTCCGCACACCGCCACCGGCAAGATCCTGAAGACGGCGCTGCGCGACCAGTTTAAGGATTACCGGTTCCCGAACGCGGCGGCGTGACGGGCTGGGTGCGCCCCTCCTTGGAGGGGCGTCAGCGTCCGACTTGTTGAAGCCTCCACGACGTCATGGCCGGGCTTGTCCCGGCCATCCACGCCTTGCCCCACGGTGCAGTGAACGTGGATGGCCGGGACAAGCCCGGGCATGACGGCTTGGGCGTAGCCGGAACCCTTGAATTTGCTCCCGCGCCGTGGTCTCAACGGCGCATCGTCGCGCCAAATCGGCCGGCATCGCCAACCCCGGCAGAGCTCACCCGATGGCCCGCAGGTTTTCCGCTCCCTACCAGTCGGAGCCCGTGTCCAGCCTCGCGAGCTGGGCGCGCAATCTGGCCGTGTTCGCGGTTCTGGCGGTGGTGGTGTCGATCATCGTCGTCCGTTTCGATTTCCTGGAGCCCAAGCCGGCGCTGGCGACGTTCATCGGCGGGCTCGCGATCGCCGGCCTCTCGATCCTGTTCGGGCTCGCCGGCTTTGCCGCAATCTGGCAGAACGGCTCGCGCGGCATGGCGCGCATCCTGCTCGCCTTCCTGATCGACGGGGCGATCCTCGCCTATCCCGCCTATCTGGCCTTTCAATATCGCAAGCTGCCGTCGATCTACGACATCACCACCAATCCGATCGATCCGCCGCGCTTCGATGCGCTGGCGCGCCTGCGCACTGGCGAGGGCACCAACACCGCGGTCTATGCCGGCCTCTATTCGGCGGAGCAGCAGCGCCATTTCTATCCCGAGATCGAGCCCGTCGAGCTCGAGATCTCGGCCGACCGCGCCTATGCGATCGCGCTTCAGCTCGTCCACAAGCGCAAATGGATCGTGATCGACGAGCGCGCACCGCAGCCGCCGCGCCGCATCGGCCGCATCGAGGCGGTGGCGCGCACGCCGATCATGGGTTTCCGCGAGGACGTTTCGATCAGGGTCGTGCCGGATGGCGATGATTCCCGCGTCGATATCCGCTCTGCGTCGCGCAATTTCGACAGCGATCTCGGCAGCAATGCCGCACGCGTCAAGACGTTCATCGACGACCTCAACACCGCCGCCGATGCCGATGCACTCAAGCCGGTGAAGAAGACGCCGGTGACGCCGCCCAAGGCGCCGGCGAAGACGGTGAAGAAGTGACTTGGCGAATGGGGAGTAGCGAATAGCGAATGGAGCCGCCCATTCGCTATTCCCCATTCGCTATTCGCCCCCTAGGCCATCCGATAGGTCCCGCCGATCACGGGATCGCCATCCGTCGCCACCACGCCGCGGGCGACCAGATCTTCCAAATGCGCCAGCACGGAATAGCCGGCAGCTGTCGTCAGGCGCGGATCGATACCGATATAGATCGCGCGGACCATGGTCGGGATGTCGGTCTCGCCCTTGGCGAGGCGGTGCAGGATCGAGGCCTCGCGTGCCTTGCGGTGGCGGATCAGGAAGCGCACGAAGCGCTGGCCCTCGGGAATCTCGGGGCCATGGCCCGAGAAATAGAGATCCTCCTCGCGGGTGGCGAGCCGGTCGAGCGAATCCATGTAGTCGATCATCGAGCCGTCCGGCGGCGCCACGATCGAGGTCGACCAGCCCATCACGTGATCGCCGACGAAGTTGAACTTCCGCTCCGGCCAGGCGAATGCCAGATGGTTGGCCGTGTGGCCGGGCGTCGCGACGGCTTCGAGCCGCCAGCCGTCACCTTCCACGACGTTGCCGTGCGCGAGATTGACGTCCGGGGCAAAATCGCGGTCGGCGCCGGATTCCGGATTGTGCTTCTCGCTCTCGAATCGCGGCCGCGAGGCGCGATGCGGGCCTTCGGCATAGACCGGCGCAGCCGTCGCCTGCTTGATCCGCGCGGTGTTCGGCGAATGGTCGCGATGGGTGTGGGTGACGAAGATGTGCGTCACGGTCTCGCCGCGCACGGCATCGAGCAGCGCCGCCGCATGCGCCGCATCGTCTGGACCGGGATCGATGATCGCGACATTGCCCTTGCCGACGATGTAGCTGACCGTGCCCGTGAAGGTGAACGGGCTCGGATTGTTGCAGAGCACGCGCCGCACGCCGGGGCGGACCTCCTCGACGATGCCGGGCTTCAGCGGAAAGTTGCGGTTGAACGGGACGTCGTCGTTGTCGGACATGGGACTTCCTGTGCCACACTCTCTGCCGTCATACCCCGCGAAGGCGGGGTATCCAGTACGCCGCAGCGCCAGTGACAAAAGCGAAGTCTCTGGGATACTGGATCGCCCGCCTGCGCGATCGATGACAGTTGAGCAAGCTAGCCGCGGCGGAAAAACACAGTGACTAGAAAAACGCCTGAATGCCCGTGATCGCGCGGCCCAGGATCAGGGCGTGGACGTCGTGGGTGCCCTCGTAGGTGTTGACCGTCTCGAGGTTATGGACGTGGCGCATCACGTGATACTCGATCGAGATGCCGTTGCCGCCGTGCATGTCGCGGGCGGTGCGGGCGATGTCGAGGGCCTTGCCGCAATTGTTGCGCTTCATGATCGAGATCATCTCGGGCGCGAACTTGCCCTCGTCCATCAGGCGGCCGACGCGAAGCGAGCCCTGCAGGCCGAGCGCGATCTCGGTCTCCATGTCGGCGAGCTTCTTCTGCACCAGCTGGGTCGCGGCGAGCGGCTTGCCGAACTGCTTGCGGTCGAGCGTGTATTGACGGGCGCGGTGCATGCAGTCCTCGGCGGCGCCAAGCGCACCCCAGGAGATGCCGTAGCGGGCGCGGTTGAGGCAGCCGAACGGGCCCTTGAGGCCGGACACGTTGGGCAGCAGGGCGTCCTCCGGGACCACGACGCCGTCCATCACGACCTCGCCGGTGATGGAGGCGCGCAGCGAGAGCTTGCCGCCGATCTTCGGCGCGGACAGGCCCTTCATGCCCTTCTCCAGCACGAAGCCGCGGATCTGGTTGTCGTGCGCGGCCGACTTGGCCCAGACCACGAAGACGTCGGCGATCGGCGCGTTCGAGATCCACATCTTGCTGCCGGTAAGGCGATAGCCGTCCGACACCTTCTCGGCGCGGGTCTTCATGCCGGCCGGATCGGAGCCGGCATCGGGCTCGGTCAGGCCGAAGCAGCCGACCCACTCGCCGCTGGCGAGCTTGGGCAGGTACTTCTTGCGCTGGTTCTCGTCGCCATAGGCGTAGATCGGGTACATCACCAGCGAGGACTGCACCGAGTTCATCGAGCGATAGCCGGAATCGACCCGCTCGATCTCGCGCGCGACGAGGCCATAGGCGACGTAGCTCGCATTGGCGCAGCCATATTCTTCCGGCAGCGTGATGCCGATCAGGCCGAGCTCGCCCATCTCGTTGAAGATCTCGCGGTCGGTCTTCTCCTCGAGATAGGCCTTGGAGACGCGCGGCAGCAGCTTGTCCTGCGCATAGGCGCGGGCGGTGTCGCGAACCATGCGCTCGTCTTCGGTGAGCTGCTCGTCGAGCAGGAACGGATCGTCCCACTGGAAAGAAGCCGCAGCCGGCTTGTCCTTGGCCTGAGGGCGCACGCTCATGAAACGTCCTTTCGCGTCTGGTTCCGTCGATAATTGCCCGACAAAGTAAAGCGCCGCGGCAACAAGTTCAATTGCATCCTGGCTTGGTCGTTCCGGGGTGGCGCTTTCAGCGCGACCGGGAGAAAGACAATGCGTGTCAGCTTTCGAGCTGCTCGTTGGCGACGATCTCGATGCCGAAGCCCGATAGGCCCTTGTAGTCGTGCACCGACGAGGTGAGATGCCGGATCGAAGTCACGCCGAGGTCGCGCAGGATCTGCGCGCCGACGCCGACCTCGCGCCACTGGCGGTTGCGGTCGGCCTCCGTCGACGTCTCGTCCGGCAGCGGCGAAACGGGCACGCCGGCCGCGCCGTCGCGCAGGTAGACCAGCACGCCGCGGCCGGTCTTCTTGAAATGCTCGAGCACGGCGGCCATGCGCTTGTGGCCGGTGAAGGTGTCCTTGACGATGTTCGGCTTGTGAAAGCGCGTCAGCACGTTCTTGCCGTCGCCGACCCCGTTATAGACGAAGGCGACGTGGGCGATGGAATCGAACGGCGAGCGGTAGGCATAGCCCTGCAAGGGACCGATCGGGCTGTCGGTGACGAAGGTCGAGACCCGCTCGATCAGCTTCTCGCGCGCCTGGCGGTAGGCGATCATGTCCGCGATGGTGACGTGCTTGAGCTTGTGCCTGACCGCGAATTGCGCGACCTGCTCGCCCTTCATCACGCTGCCGTCGTCGTTCATGAGCTCGCTGATGACGCCGACCGGCGGCAGGCCGGAAAGCTTGCAGAGGTCGACCGCGGCCTCGGTGTGGCCGGAGCGAAGCAGCACGCCGCCGTCCTTGGCGATCAGCGGGAAGATGTGGCCGGGCCGGGCGAAGTCGTTGGCTCCGACATTGGGATTGGCGAGCGCGCGGCAGCACGAGGCGCGCTCCTCGGCGGAGATGCCGGTGCCGCCGTCGGGCTTGTAGTCGATCGAGACCGTGAACGCGGTGGTGTGCGCGGAATCGTTGTGGGCGACCATCGGATCGAGCCGCAGCCGGCGCGCGTCCTCGGTCGTCACGGGCGCACAGACGATGCCGGAGGTATGGCGGATGATGAAGGCCATCTTCTCGGCGGTGCACAGCGAGGCGGCGACGATCAGATCGCCCTCGCCCTCGCGGTCCTCGTCGTCGGTGACGACCACGAGCTCACCCCGAGCAAAGGCCTGCAAGACTTCCTGAACGCTATCGGGCATTTCCCAATCTCTATCGGTTATGGCCGGGAGGCTTAGCCGGACTTGGGTCGGGGCGCTAGTCTCCCCAGCGCAACCACATATGTCCGAGGGCGGGCCTGCCGATGGGTTTCAGGCTTGCACCGGGCATACCAGCGATATAGGCGCAGATTGCCCGCAAGGAAGGCGGGCAAGGAAGGCGGCCCGACGCCGTCAGGGCAGCACCTCGCGGCGCTCGCCGAGGCGCTGATCGAGCTCGGCGCGCTTGTCCGCGAGCAGGCCGGCCTGGGCGGCTTCGATCACGGTAAACAGCTCATGTGCATCGCTGAGCCGGGTCACGGTGACATAGCTGGCGCCGGCCTCGTAGAGCGCGCCGACGTCGGCCAACAGGTCGGCCGTGGCGACGATCAGGGCGGTCGGATTGAGCGCGCGGACGTGACGGACCAGCTTCTCGTTGGTGGCGCCCTTCAGCAGCGAATCCGGCACGCTGAGGATGATCATCTCGGACTTGCCGACGCCGGCATGGAGCAGCGTGTCGGCGCTGCTGATGTCGCCATAGATCACGTGCAGACCACGTGAAAGCAGGGTCTGGTACACATTGGGGTTGAAATCGACCACGGTGATCTGCTCCAGCAGCACCGGTGCCTGCCGTTCGATCTCGGCCAGCAGCGCACTCGCCGCACGGAAAAAGCCGAGGATGACGATGCGGCGGGCCTCGCCATGGCCGCCCCCGTGGCCCTCCTCGGCATGGCCGTTGCCATGGTCGAGATCGCGCAGGCCGATCCGCTTCAAGGGGCCGATCGCCCAGCGGGTGATCTCGTCGCTGCGGGTCATCACGAAGGTCGAGAGCACCGCCAGCACCACGAAGGCGAACGAAGCCGCATTCGCCGTCTCGGCTGCGATGTGGCGGTCCGCGACGCCGGTCTGGATCACGACCAGCGAGAACTCGGAGATTTGCGCGAGGTTGAGCGCCGGCAACAGGCTGGCGCGCAGGCCCTGCTTCATCAGATAGAGCGGGGTGAAGGTGGTGACGAGGCGGCTCACCACCGTGAACGCCGCGATCATCAAGGCGAGGCTGATCACCGAGAGGCCGGGCACGGGAATGGTCATGCCGAGCGCGACGAAGAACAGCGTGATGAAGAAGTCGCGCAGCGTGGTGACCTTGGCGGTGACATCGAGCGCATAGGGGAAGGTCGAGAGCGAGACGCCGGCGATCAGCGCACCCATCTCGCGCGACAGCGACAGTTGATAGGCGGTCTCGGCGACGAGAAAGCACCAGGCGAGCGCACCGAGCAGGATCAGCTCGGGCCGCCGGGCGATCTGGTGGAACACGCGCGGCAGCACGTAGCGGCTGACCAGAAGCGCGGCCGTGACCAGCACCGCGACGCGGCCGATCGAGAGCAGGATGACGCTGACCTGCAGATTGGCGAGACTCGGCTGCACCGCCAGGAACAGGATGGCGAAAATGTCCTGGAGCACCAGCACGCCGAGCGTGATGCGGCCCGGCAGCGTGTCGAGCTCGCGCTTCTCGTAGAGCACCTTGACGATGATGACCGTGCTCGACAGCGCGCAGGCGACGCAGAGATAGACCGCATCGAAATGCCCACCGCCGAGCGACAGGCCGATGCCGACGAAGAACAGAAGCCCGAGCAGACAGCCGCCCAGCAGCTGGCTGCCCGCCGCGAACAGGATCACCCGCCCGGCCCGAACGATCTTCTTCAGGTCGATCTCGAGTCCGATCATGAACAGCATGAAGATCAGGCCAAGCTCGGAGATGACGCTGATCGATTCCTGCGAATGGACCCAGCCGGCGCCGAATGGACCTATGCAGAAGCCGGCGATAAGGTAGGCCAGGATCAGCGGTTGCCGGGAGAAATGGGCGAGAAGCCCCAGCATCCAGGCGAACAGAATAGAGAGTGTGATATCGCGAATGAGCTCATGCATGCCAAATTGGTCCGTTTTGCCGCACCCTAGAGGTGGGTTGCGGTGCGGCAAGCGAGCAATTCGTCACATGCGGAATGGGCTCTTCGCAGCCATGCTGCTCGCTCCCCTCGCCTTTGCCGTGCCCGCCGCCGCGCAATCCACGGTCAGTATCGAACAAAACTTTGCCGATTCGCTCACCACGCCGCTGAAGGAGGACCTCGCCGTATCCGGCGGTTTCTACGTGCCCGCCTATTCCAGCGTCGCGATGAGCCAGGGCAAGCTGCGTGTCGACTTCTCGGTGACGCTGAGCGTACACAACGCCTCCGAGACCCAGCCGCTGGTCATCAAACGCATCGCCTATTTCGACACCGCAGGCAAGCAGGTCGAGAGCTATCTGAAGACGCCGGTGGCGTTGAGGCCGCTCGCCACCGTCTCGATCTTCATTCCGACCGACGACGTGCGCGGCGGGACCGGCGCCAATTTTCTGGTCGACTGGGCCGCCACGGGCGAGATCGCAGAACCCGTGGTCGAAGCCTTAATGGTTGGCGGCATCGCCAACACGCATTACGCTTTCATCAGTCAGGGCCGTCCGACCAGGACGGCCGGCAAGAAGTAAGGCGGCCGGTGCAAAGCCGAGCTCAACAAGAACAAAACGAGGAACGCTCCCATGACGTCCAGCTTCGATTTCGCGCCCCTGTTTCCAGCAGGGCTGCCGGCCCCGTCTGCGCGTTGGACGGGCCTTGCCAAATACAGCTTCGTCGGCGGCAACAACGATTCCGAACAGGTGCCGCTCGACGAGCTGATCGAAGCGGCCGACACGGTGCTGCGGCGCGAGGGCCGCTCGCTCGCCACCTACGGTCTGGCGCATGGTCCGCAGGGCTACCTGCCGTTGCGCGAATTCCTGGTGACGAAACTCAAGCGCGACGCCGGCATCAGCTGCACGGTCGACGACCTCCTGATCGTCTCCGGCTCGCTGCAGGCGCTCGACCTCGTCAACGCCACCCTACTGACGCGCGGCGACACCGTGATTTTCGAGCAGGAGAGCTATCAGGGCTCCCTGACACGGCTGGCGCGGCTCGGCGTCAACGTCGTCGGCATTCCCCTCGACCAGGACGGCATGCGCATGGATCTGCTGGCCTCCGCGCTGGCCGACCTGAAGCGCCGCGGCATCCGGCCGAAATACATCTACACGATCCCGACGGTGCAGAATCCGACCGGCAGTATCATGCCCGAGAGCCGCCGCACCGAGCTGGTGCGGCTCGCGACCGAATATGGCGTGCCGATCTTCGAGGACGATTGTTATGCCGACCTCATCTGGTCGGGGCAGCGGCCGCCCGCGATCTACGCGATGAGCGAGAGCGGCGGCGTGATCCATATCGGCTCGTTCTCCAAGTCGATCGCGCCGGCGCTGCGCGTCGGCTTCGTCGTGGCGCCCTGGGAGGTGATGTCGCGGATGCTGGCGCTGAAGACGGATGCTGGCTCCGGTGCGCTGGAGCAGATGGTGCTCGCCACCTATTGCAAGCCGCATTTTTCAACTCACGTGCCGGCCCTGACCAAGGCGCTGCGCACCAAGCTCGACACGCTCATGGAAGCGCTCAACGAGCAGTTCGGGACCGCCGCTGAGTTCGAGGAGCCCAAGGGCGGCATCTTCCTCTGGGTGAAGCTGCCCGACCAGGTCGATACGCTGAAGCTGTATCAGGCCGCGCTCGCCACCGGCGTCTCGATCAATCCGGGGCCGGAATGGTCGACCAGCAAGGGCCATTCCGCCTCGCGGCTGCGGCTGTGCTTTGCCAGCCCCACGCACCAGCAGATCCGCGATGGCGTCGCCGTGCTAGCCGAAGTCTGCCGCAAGGAGTTTGGCGTGCCCGCCCGCAGCGCCAATGTGGAGAAGCGAGCCTGAGGCCCAGTCCGGACGTCTCCTCACGCCGCCTGTGGCTGACTGCCGTGAATCGCGGAAGCCAGCCGCAGCAACAGGACGATGGAGACGTTGCCTTTGCCGGCCTCGATCTGGGCGATGTAGCGCTCGGAAATCCCCGAGCGCCGGGCGAGCTCCCGGCGCGACAGATCGCAGCGCATGCGTGAGGACCGCAACCGATCGCCCAGCTCGCTCAGAAACGCGGCCTCGGAATAAGGCGGTACGGCACAGCTCCCCGGCAGTACTTCGCCCGCAAAATCCATGACTTGATTCAGCATTGCTCTATCCACGTTCGCCTTCGGGAAACGCCATCTTATCTTCGAACCGCCCCGCCTCATTGACGCGGATCAAATTCGCGGGCGATCGGCAGCCGCCGTGGCAGGGCCGCGCGCGGGATGCTAAACTTTGGAATTGTTCGAGGCGGGGTTTTTCAGGACATGATGCGTTGTTCGGGCCGCTGGATCGCGGCTGCGGTGCTGTGGGTCGCGTTCACCCCCACGGCTGGTGCCGAGACGCTGGCCGTGACCGTGGAGCAATGGGGCCTGCTCGGCTCCTGGGCGGTCGATTGCTCGGGTAGGCCCGACCGCGACCAGGGCGCGCGCTTGACTTACGAAATCCGGAAAGACGGCCGTGTGATGTACCGGCGCGATTTCGGCGAGGCCAGGGACGAGAACGAGGTGGTGTCCGCCACGGTCAATGCCGAGGGCCTGCTCAATGTCATGGTGTACTTCCCCTCGCTGCATCAGGCCCGCGAGTTCGGGTTGCTGTTGCAGAAGGACGGCAGCCTGCGCGCGATCTACAATCGCGGCGAGCGCGGCGAGTACACGATCAGCAACGGCAAATACGTCGCCAGCGGTGCGCCGACGCCCGCGCAGCAGCGCTGCGATTAGCACGCCTTCGTCTGAACATCCGTTCAGAATTCTCTCCCCGCTCCTCCGGAACGTTCGCGCAAATCTGCGGTTTAGATGTGCATTCGTTTGGAGGAGGACATCATGACGAAGCTTGGTTATGTGTTTGCGGCTCTCGGTGCGCTCGTGATCGCGGCGCCGACGCTCGCAAGTGCGGAGACGGTGGTGATCAAGCGCAGCGGCGGCTATCATCATCATCACCACGGCCCGTACGGCGCCCGCGCCGAATTCCGCGGACATCGTCATCATGGCTGGCATCGCCACCATCGCGGCGACAAGGTCGTCGTGATCAAGCGCAGCCATCGCCATCACCACTGGGACTAATGCGCAACGCGACAAGGAAATGGCCCCTCACGGGGCCATTTCTATTGCCCGATCACTGCAGCTAATCCCACGCCGGCGCGAAGCCTGGATTGACGCAGCGTCTGTCCTTCGCCAGCGCGGCGATCTTCTCGCGGTCGGCATCGTCGAGCGTGATCTTCAGCGCGTCGAGATTGGCCTGCTGGCTCTCGCGCCGCGAGGCCTTCGGGATCGCGGCGACGCCGTCCTGGTCGAGCAGCCATTTCAAAGCGACCTGCGCGGCGGTGGCATCGTGCCGGGCGCCGATGTCGGCCAGCACCGGATCGGCCACGAAACGCCCTTGCGCCAGCGGACAATAGGCAACCAGCGGGATCGACCTCGGCTGGAGATAGGCAAGCACCTTCGATTGATCGAGCATGGCGTGATATTCGACCTGGTTGCAGGCGATCGGCGCCTTGATCTCCTCGACCGCGACCTTGAGCAGCGCGGTGGTGAAATTGGCAACGCCGATGGCGCGCGTGCGCCCCTCCTCCTTGAGCGTCATCAGCGTTTCGAACACCGCCCCCCAGTTCGCGGCCTTCGACGGCCAATGCGCGAGATAGAGGTCGACATGGTCGAGCCGGAGCTTCTTGAGGCTGGCGTCGAAAGCGCGGCGGATCGCATCGGAGCTGAGGTTCTCGTGCCAGACTTTCGTGGTGACGTGCAACTCGCCACGCGACACGCCGGACGCGGCGATGGCCGCGCCGATCGCCTCCTCGTTGGCGTACATCTCGGCGGTATCGATGTGGCGATAGCCGATCGAAAGCGCGCTCTCGACCGCGGCACGGCAGGCATCGCCCTGCATGCGGAAGGTGCCGAGGCCGAGCTTGGGCATGCTGATGCCCTGTGTTTTCAGATGATCCGTGCAACAGGCTCCTGAGCAATTCAGCCCACCGGATCGCGCGGCGATGCCGCGTGAGCAGACTTTTCGGTGATGGAAAAGAAGTGGCGGGACCCCTCACCCTAGCGCGGGAGGAGCAAAGCGGCCAATCAAGATCGGGTTAGCAACCTCACCAATGCTGCGCCACCAGCGACGGATGCACCTGCGGCTGCGGCACGATGTCGACCGACCAGAGGTCGCGATTGTCGACGTCCTTCAGGGTCACGGTCATCACGCCGCTGTGGCCATCGATGTCGACCCGCCCGAAGAACTGCAAGCCGAAGCAGGGCGCGAGATTCTCGCCTTGCGCAGCGCTGCAGCCATGCTGGTATATCGCGACCGGGCCGAAGGTGTCGTCGAGCTCGCCCGGTCCCCAGCTGCCGGCATGCAGCGGGCCGGAGACGAACTCCCAGAACGGCTCGAAATCCTTAAATTGCGCCTTCTTCGGATCGTAGTAGTGCGCGGCGGTGTAATGCATGTCGGCGGTGAGCCAGACGATGTTGCGGATACCGGCGCGCGTGATGAATGCGAGCAGATCGGCGATCTCGTGCTCACGCCGGTCGGGCGGCCCATCGCCGAGCGCAACGGCATCCAGGCTGATCAGGCCAATCGGCAAGTCGGCCGCGATCACCTTCCAGGTCGCGCGCGAAGCGGCGAGCTCGCGCTTGAGCCAGGCGAGCTGCTCGGCGCCCAGGATCCAGCCGCGGTGATCATCGCCCTTGTTCCAGCTCTCGTCGCGGTAGCTGCGCATGTCGATCATGAAGACGTCGAGCAGCGGGCCATAGGCGATCTTGCGATAGACGCGGCCGTGCCGCGCGCCGATGTCGCGGATTGGCATGAAGTCGAAGAAGGCCCGGCGGGCTCGCGCGACCAGGCGCGGGGTGCCGTCGTCCTCGTGTCCGGACTCGTCATAGGTCCCGATCGGCGACCAGTCGTTGGTCACCTCGTGATCGTCCCATTGCGCGAACATCGGCACCTCTGCATGGAAGGCGCGAAAGTGTTCGTCGAGATGGTTGTATTTGTAATTGCCGCGGAACTGCGCCAGGGTGTGCGCCACCTCCGACTTCTCTTCGGTGACGAGGTTGCGCCAGGTCTCGCCGTTCGGCAGCTTCTGTTCGGAAGGGATCGTGCAGTCCGCGTAGATGTGATCGCCACAGTGGATGAAGAAATCTGGATTGTTATCGAGCATGGTGCGATAGCTGCGATAGCCGCCGCGGGAGACGTCGATGCCCCAGCCCTGGCCCGCGGTGTCACCGGACCACAGAAACGAGATCGACTGGCGCGCTGCCGGCGCGGTGCGGAAATGGCCGACGCGGCTTTCGCCGACGAGTCCGGTGGCGATGTCGTCGAAGCCGACGCGGTAGAAGATGTCTTGCCCAGGCGGCAGATCCGCCAGCAGGAGTTTTGCAGTGAGATCGGCAGCGGGCAGCGCATCGCCGGAGGCCGAGGCGATGATGGTCTTGAAGCTCTCGACCGTGGAGCATTCCACCTGCATCCGCGCGGGCCGATTGGCGCGCGCCCAGATCACCGCGGAGCCGCCGGAGACGTCCCCGGACTGGATGCCGCCTGTGATCTGCGGTCGATCGGCGGCGCGGCTCACATGAGGCTTCGCGAGCGAGGCGATGGCGAGACTGGAAGCGGAGCGGACCAGGAACTGCCGCCGGGTCCAGGCGCGCGAGGCGCGGAGCGTTGCCATTCAGGAGACCTTCGTCGAATCGCGACGGAAGGTGCCTGCGCTCCTTGACTGCCGGCTTACGGTTTCTTGACTCCGCGCCTACGGTTTTGCGACGCGGGGATGACGGCTGTGATCACCGCTTCCAGTTGCAAATGCCGCCAGAGCGGCATGGCCAGGTCTGGATGCGGGTGTCCATCGCCTGCGCATCGAGCGGGTTGCCGCGGCGTGCTAGCTTGGCGCGGGCCGCCCCGCGCGACGGTGCGCTTCTGGCATGCGCGCTCTTCGGCTCGGCCACACGAACACGTTCGGCGGCAACCTTCTTCGGCACATCGACCGGCTCAGCACGCGCCTGCGCTTCGTTCGCGCCACGCGCTTCGAGCGCGACCGGCGCGAAGTGCGTCTCCGGCCCGAGACGTTTCGGCGACAGCACCGCCTCGGAGAGATCGAGACCGAGATATTCGCCGGGCTTGTAGTCGTCGGCGCGCGCAACACCGGCCCCTGCGACCAGGAGGGCGAGGGCAATTGCGAAGGGAACGCTTTTCAGGACCACGGACGCCTCCTGAAATCGATTTATGAAAGGGGCAATTTACCCCTATCTAAGAGGCGCCGCGCGTAATTCCAGCGGTCAGATGCCGCCGTGGTTAAGAAGTTTGACGGTGTCAGGCGACCTTTCGCGCAGCGTCCGTCCCGTCCAGGAACCCCAGCAGGCGGCTGCGGATGATGGTTTCAGCCTCGCCCATGATGCGATCGATGAGCTCCTTGCAGGACGGGATGTCGTGGATCAGGCCCGCGACCATGCCGCAGCTCCAGGCGCCGGCATCCATCTGGCCGTCCAGCATGATCTTGGGATAGACGCCCGCGACCTGGTCGTGGATGTCGTCGATCGTGAGCTTGGCGCCCTTTTCGCGCTCGATCTCGAGCAGGCGGTCGACATTGGCGTTCTTCAGGACGCGCTCGGTATTGCGCAACGCCCGCATGATCAGGCGGGTATCGAGCTCGGTGGCTGCGACGAGAGCATTCTTGACGTTCTGGTGCACCGGCGCTTCCTTGGTGGCGATGAAGCGCGTGCCCATGTTCATGCCCGCCGCGCCCAGCGAGAGCGCCGCGACCAGGCTGCGATCATCGGCCATGCCGCCGGAGGCGACGAACGGGATCTTCAGCTCTTCCGCCGCACGCGGCAGCAGGATCATGTTGGGAATGTCGTCCTCGCCGGGATGGCCGCCGCACTCAAAGCCGTCGACGCTGACGGCGTCGCAGCCGATGCGCTCGGCCTTGAGCGAGTGACGCACCGATGTGCATTTGTGGATGACCTTGATGCCGGCGGCCTTCAGCGCCGGCATGTAGGCTTCCGGGCTGCGGCCCGCGGTCTCCACCGCCTTGATGCCGCCCTCGACGATGGCCGCGATATATTCCGGATAAGGCGGCGCCGAGAAGGCCGGCAGGAAGGTGAGGTTGACGCCGAACGGCTTGTCCGTCATGTCGCGGCAGCGCGCGATCTCCTTGGCGAGCAGCTCGGGTGTCTTCTGCGTGAGACCGGTGATGATGCCGAGCCCGCCGGCATTGGAGACGGCAGCGGCCAGCTCGGCGAAGCCGACGAAATGCATGCCGCCCTGGATGATCGGGTGCTCGATGCCGAACAGTTCGGTGATCGCGGTCTTCACTGAAGGTCCTCCCGGTTTTGCTTGATGTTGAGCTCAGTCTAGCCGGACTTTCTCGCGGCGGTCACCATTTCTCTCCGAAGGGGCGGATCTCCATCTCGAAGGTCCAGGCGCTCTTCGGCTGCTGGTAGAGCTGCCAATAGGCGCTCGCGACCGATGACGGCGGCATCAGGAGATCGGGATTATCGAGCGCATTCGGCCCGAGCGCCTCGAGCCGACGCTGGCGCACCCATTCGGTATCGACGCCGGAATCGATGATGAGATGGGCGACGTGGATGTTCTTCGGCCCGAGCTCGCGCGCCATCGCCTGCGCGACCGCGCGCAGGCCGAACTTGGCGCTGGCGAAGGCGGCATACCCGCTGCCGCCGCGCAAGCTCGCGGTCGCACCCGTGAAGAAGATGTTGCCGCCGCCGCGCGGCAGCATCAGCCGCGCCGCCTCACGGCCCGCGAGGAAGCCGGAATAGCAGGCCATCTCCCACACTTTCCGAAACACGCGCTCGGTGGTGTCGAGGATCGGGAAATTGACGTTGGCGCCGACGTTGAAGATGCAGACTTCGAGCGGTGCATGCTTGTCGGCGTCGTTGAGGAAGGCGATGACCTCATCTTCCTTCCGCGCGTCGAGCGAGCGCGCGTGGATGTCACCACCGGCAGCTTCGATCTCTTGCACCAGCGGCGCCAGCTTATCGCCATTGCGGCGGCCGGCGAAAATCGAGAACCCTTCGGCGGCAAACTTCTTGGCGATCTCGGCGCCGATGAAATCGCCGGCTCCGATGACGGCCGCAGTGGCGTTTCGCTTGGACAAGACCGCCTCCTCCCATGGGCCGCGCTGCGAGCGCGCGGCATTTATGTGCCGGAGGCTATAGTTCAAAAATAGAACTGTCAAACTGAGCGGCTGAATGTTAGCTTCTAGTGAAAATCTCTCTGATCGATCAACTTAGTTCCTTTTTCAGACTGAGGACTTGCAGGAACCGCATCATGAAATGGGACACGCTGGAGGAAGAGCCCTGCTCGCTCGCGCGCACCGTCGCCGCGATTGGCGACCGCTGGACGCTGCTGATCCTGCGCGAGTGCTTCCTGCGGGTACGGCGGTTCGAGGCGTTTCAGTCCTCGCTGCAGATCACACGCCATCTGCTCTCGGAGCGGCTGAAGAAGCTGGTCCGCTTCGGCATCCTGCGCCGCGTCCCCTATTCCGAAGCACCGAAGCGTTACGAATACATCCTGACCCAGAAGGGGCTCGACCTCTACCCGATCATCATGGCGATGGTGCATTGGGGCGACGCCCATATGGGCGACGAGCGCGGCCGCCCGCTGCTGCACGAGCACAAGAGCTGCGGCAAGCTGTTCGATCCCGTAATGGTGTGCTCGGAATGCGGCGAGGTGCTGCATGCCAAGCAGGTGCATGTGCATGCGGGCCCGGGGCGGAGAGAAGCGGCGGAGTGAGTGAGGCGCCGCGCCTCTCAAAGCTCAAGCGAAGGGAACACCGTAATAGGAGTTGATGCCGCGCACGGCGGCGTCGTCGCTCCAGTTCCAGTCGGTCTTCTCACCGTATTTCGGCGCGCCTTCGAGATCCTTGGCGGTGATCGCAGTCACGTAACCGCCGAGCTCGGTGTCGTACTTCAGAGATTGCCAGGGCAACGGATAGTGATCATTGCCGAGGCCGAGAAAGCCGCCGAAACCAAGCACCGCATATGAGACCTTGCCGCTGATCTTGTCGATCATGACCCGTTCGATTGAACCGATCTTGTTGCGATCGGCACCGTAGACCGCGGTTCCCTCGACCTTGTCGCTTCCGATCAGCCGGCCCATCTCGTTACGGTCCAGTTCGCTCTGATTGAGCATCGTTATTCTCCACTCGGCTATTTGTGAATCAACCGAAAGCGGTGCGCGATCGTTCCGGCGCGTGTTCCGGAAATGCTTGGGAACATCGCCACAAAGAACCGGTTCTCTGAGGCTATCGAGGCCGCAACAGAGAAAGCCGCCCGCAATGTCCCAGACCGTCTCCGACTTCATCATTCAGCGCCTGCACCAATGGGGCGTGCGCCACATCTTTGGCTATCCGGGCGACGGCATCAACGGCGTGTTCGGTGCGATGAACCGGGCCGACGGCAAGATCGGCTTCGTGCAGGCGCGGCACGAGGAGATGGCGGCATTCATGGCCACCGCTTACGCAAAATTCTCAGGTCAGCTCGGCGTCTGCATTGCGACCTCCGGTCCCGGCGCCTCGCATCTCCTCACCGGGCTGTACGATGCGCTGCTCGATCACCAGCCGGTGCTGGCGATCGTCGGCCAGCAGTCGCGCAACGCCCTCGGCGGTCAATATCAGCAGGAACTCGACCTCCTCTCGATGTTCAAGGACGTCGCGGGCGCCTATGTCATGCAGGCCTCCTCGCCTGCGCAGGTGCGGCACCTGATTGATCGGTCGGTGCGGATCGCACTGGCGCGGCGGACTCCCACCGTCATCATCTTGCCCAACGACTTGCAGGAGGAGGCTTACGAGGACCCGCCCCGCGCCCACGGCACGCTGCACTCGGGCGTTGGATATAGCGCGCCTAAAGTCATTCCTCGTGATGCCGATCTCGACCGCGCCGCGGAGATCCTCAATGCCGGCAAAAAGGTCGCAATGCTCGTCGGCGCCGGAGCGCTCGGCGCCACCGACGACGTCATCGCGGTCGCCGACCGGCTGTCGGCCGGCTGCGCCAAGGCGATGCTGGGCAAGGCGGCGCTGCCCGACGACCTGCCATGGGTCACCGGCTCGATCGGCCTGCTCGGCACCGAGCCCAGCTACAACATGATGATGGAATGCGACACGCTGCTGATGGTGGGCTCGGCCTTTCCTTACGCCGAATTCCTGCCGAAGGAAGGCAGCGCGCGTGGCGTGCAGATCGACATCGATGCCAGCATGATGTCGATCCGCTTTCCCATGGAAGTCGGCCTCATCGGAGATGCCGCCGAGACGCTGCGCGCATTGCTGCCGCGGCTGAAGCCCAAGAGCGACGGCGCCTGGCGCCAGGGCATTCAGGACGACGTTACGACGTGGTGGAAGACTTTGGATGGCCGCGCGCATCAGCCCGCCGCACCAGTCAATCCGCAGCTCGTCGCCTGGGAATTGTCGCCGCGCCTGCCCGACCGCGCCATCATCACCAGCGATTCCGGCTCCTGCGCCAACTGGTTCGCCCGCGACCTGAAGATGCGGCGCGGCATGACGGCCTCGCTCTCCGGCGGGCTCGCCTCGATGGGCGCTGCGGTGCCTTACGCGCTCGCGGCCAAATACGCCCATCCAGACCGCCCCGTGATTGCACTCGTCGGGGACGGCGCCATGCAGATGAACAACATGGCCGAGCTGATCACCGCGGCGAAGTATTGGCGCGACTGGAACGACCCGCGTTTTATCGTCTGCGTCTTCAACAACGAGGACCTCAACCAAGTCACCTGGGAGCAACGCATCATCAACGGTGATCCCAAGTTCGAGGCGTCACAGCGCATTCCCGACGTCTCCTATTCGCGCTTCGCCGAACTGATCGGCCTGCGCGGCATCTTCGTCGACAGCCCACAGCTGCTCGGCTCGGCCTGGGAACAGGCGCTAACAAGCGAGATGCCCGTCGTGCTGGAAGTGAAAACCGATCCCGAGGTGCCGCCGCTGCCGCCACACATCACCTTGCAGCAGGCGAAGAACTTCTCGCTCGCCCTGATGAAGGGCGACCCGAACGAGAGCGGGATGATCAAGGGAGCAGCGCGGCAGGTGCTGGAATCGATCCTGCCAGGAAAGCAATGAGGCCAGCCATGAGTGATTTCCGCGACATCCGGCACGGCGTCAACGATCCGGTCGACGGTCTCGACGTCAAGCGCCGGATCAGTGACAACCCCACCTCCCACGAGCAGGCGCAGCACCACGCGGACGTACGGGCCGACGCGACCGCCACGGCGGCCGAACCGTTCCTGCCCGAACGGCTTCGACGCAAGCCGACAGATCCCATCAATCCGCGCACCGGACGGAATCGCGCGGATTAGCCGTTAGGAACCTCGGCCCCGGCGGCGTGTTGGTCGCCGCACGTCGCCGGCAAGCGGCCACGCGACCTTTTCGGAAGGATTTGACCATGAAACGCACAATCATCGCTCTTGCCTGCATGATTCTCGCAGGCCCCGCTCTCGCCCAGTCGCTGGGCGAAAAGACCGGCGTGAGTTCGGCGCTCGGCGTTGCGCCTGCGACCGCGGACTTCGTGACGCAGGTCGCGATCAGCGACATGTTTGAGATCGAATCGAGCAAGCTCGCCCAGCAGAAGGGCAACGCGGAAGAGAAAGCCTTCGCGCAGCAGATGATCACCGATCACACCAAGACGAGCAACGAGCTCAAGGGACTGGTCGGCAATGGCAAGGTGCAGGCCAAGCTGCCGACGGCGCTCGACAGCTCGCATCAGAGCAAGATCGACAAGCTCAAGAATGCGAGCGGCAAGGATTTCAGCTCGGACTACAATTCCTATCAGGTCAGCGCGCATGAAGATGCCGTGTCGCTGTTCGAGCGCTACGCCAAGGGCGGCGACAATGCCGAGCTCAAGGATTGGGCCGGCAAGACGCTCCCGGCGTTGAAGCACCACCTCGAGATGGCCAAGAACCTCGGCCGGGCGCCGAGCGTCGGCCAATCCAGCAAGTAACGCATTGCTGAGGGATGCCGGCCCTGCCGGCGTCCCTTCTCGCGCGCGATGAGAACGTCATCGCGCTGCCGCTGGGCGGTGCCTGCCGGTTGAGCCAGGAACCTTCTTTGTTTCCAGGCTTTACAAACTGTCACGGAGGAACAGTCGCCGACGGACCGATGGCCCTTGTAATAGTCAAACCCACCCGGATCGACACGGCGATCGCCAACGAGATCGCGCACAATACCAACTCGGGGCTCGAGCATGCCGCCCAGGCCATGACCTGGGGCGCCGACGAGCATGTCCTGGTTGCGCTCGCGGCAGCAGGATGGCTCTACACCCGCTTCCGGCACCCGCAGCAGCGCCCCGTTGCCGATCACGTCCTGATCGTGTCGCTGGCGACGGCCGTGTTACCACATGTCTTGAAATCCGTGTTCGATCAGACGAGGCCCGACCGGCTGACGGTGAGCGGCCATGGGCGCGGTGTTCCCTTTTCGGGGCGCGCGCACGATGCATTTCCCTCAGGTCACGCCGTGCATATGGGCGCCCTTGCCTCGGCCGCAGGCCTGTTGCCGCCGGCCCCGGGCAACCTGGCGCGCTCCTTTGCGGTAGCGCTGTCCCTGACGCGCGTCGCGCTGCTCGCGCACTGGGCCAGCGATGTCGTGGCAGGTTTCATGCTGGGCATCGTTGTCGAGCGCCTGTTCCGGCCGTTCACGATGGCGAAGTCACGGCAGCGGCAGCGCAGGGGCTCGGGGGGACAGCCATGACTGAATATCTCGTGCGCTTCGTCGCCGGCGGCCTGATCGTATCCGTCTTCGCGATCCTCGGTGACATGCTGCGGCCGAAGAGCTTTGCCGGGCTGCTCGGCGCCGCACCGTCGGTGGCGCTTGCCACCCTCGCCATCGCAGTGGTCCAGCACGGCCCGCAATATGCTGCGGCCCAGAGCTGGACGATGATCTATGGCGCCGTCGCGCTCGCCTGCTACAGCGTCGTCGTCTGCCACCTCCTGATGAGGTTCCGTTTCGGCGCGCTTCCAGCCACGATCCTCGCCTTTGCCGCATGGCTCGTTGTCGCCTTCGGCCTGCTCGCCGGCCTGGGAGGTGCCGCCTGATGCTGGTGAAGCTATCGACATCGGCGCTGAAACAGACGCGGTGGTACGAGTACGCCATTCGCTTCGTGCTCGGCGGCGGTGCGACGGTGCTCGCGGGCGTTATCGGCTCGAAGTCCGGCCCGTCCGTCGGCGGGCTCTTTCTTGCTCTTCCGGCCATCTTCTGCGCCAGCGCGACGCTGATCGAAAGCCACGAGCGTCACGCCAAGGAGAAGGCCGGCCTGAGCGGGCGGCGTCGCGGACAGAAGGCCGCGGCGCTCGATGCTGCCGGCGCCGCGCTCGGTAGCATCGGCCTCGCCGCGTTCGCCGCTATCTTCCATTTGATCGTCGGGTCAAGCGTCGCGCTCGCTTTTTTCGCCGCGCTGACGGTCTGGGCCATCGTGTCCGTGTCGGCCTGGTGGCTCAGGCGCAAGCTTCGCAATGTCTCCCACAAATCGCGCCGATCAGGCCATTCGCCGTCGGCAACGGGCTCTCGCTTCGCAAAGCCTTAAAGCGCGATGAGATGAATCGTCATCGCGCTTTAGATTGTTGTTTACGCATGATCTTTGCGGAAAACCGCTTCGCACTTTTTCGGATCATGCCCTAGCTCGCTTTCGCTCCCGTCGAAGGCTGCGATTGCGGCGGCTGAAGGCCCGGGCTGTTGGCCCAGCGCTCGACCTCATCAATGTTGCGGAAAGCTTGCGAGGTAACCTGACTTCGTCCGTCATGGTCTCTCTCCCTTCCGGAACAATGCCTTGCGGCGGCATGCGTTTCAATAAATTATTGATTTTATTTGATTTCCTACTCCCTTGCAGACTTCGTCGGCTTTCGCGGAACTCTCATCAAGTAGGTTCGTTGAGTAAGCTACTCAACCTACTCAATTTGCGTGATCGCCATGAACGACCTTCGCGCCGAGCGCCTTCAGGTCATGCTCTCGCCGGAAGAGTTGGCCGCCATTGACGATTTCCGGTTCAAGCACCGCATGCCGACGCGGGCGGCAGCAGTCCGCGAACTCCTGAAGTTCGGACTGGCCGCTGTGGGCGTCGATGCCGCTGCGGGCGTGAAGTCAAGCAGCTTCGGCGTATTCGGCCGCGGGCCTGAAGGACATACTCAGGGGGATCCGGAGAGCGGCGCCGAATGACGCACGGAAAGCCCCCACCAAAAGCAAACGACCCCGGCACGGTGGGTGCCAGGGCCGTCCTTGGAGATTGCTTCCGGCGCACCGGGGGCATGACTGCCGGAAGCAATCCGTCGACACTTCCCGCGGAAATTCGTTCCTGGTGAGAGCTAGCCCGTGGCGTCGCTCGAGCCGTCCGGCATGGCGCCGGAACCCGGCGTCTTGATGTTGTCGTTCAGCTTGGGATCGCGCGTCGCTTCACGCGAGGGGGAGCCTTTCGGATCCGCCTTGTGCACGGATTGCGCACGTTCCTTGTCGCGGGGCTGCACCTCCCCACGCTTGTCCTTGACGATGCCTTGGTCGGAATGGGCCATGATGCGCTCTCGCTTCTGCTGATGTGTCGGAGCGCTTACGCATTGCGGCGTCGAATGTTCCGCTGCCGCAATCAGCTGCGCACAGCATGGACGGCAGATGCGCTCTCGAGATGCACCTGTCGCACCGTCGTCACCGTCGCGAACGCGACGGAGACGCCAAAGGCGAGAATGAGGGAGAGAAGAGCCAGACGTGGAGCCATCGCCAAACCTCCTTCTGCAATTGGAAATCTCCGCGATCGACGTTCCCGGATGATCCCAAATCAGTTGTGCGCCTTCCGTGAGCGGTCTCACATGCAGATTTTTGAAGACGAGCTCACCCGTTCCGCTTTGGAGCTGCATGGACGGGAACGGGCGAAATTTCGCCGTCGAGCCAATCCTGCTCGTTGGCGAGTGCCGTCCAGGCGTCGGCCATGCGCGAATAGCGCTTATGGGCGGGCTGTCCGTCAGCGCGCTCGGCAAGCTGAAGACAATTGTCGGCGTTGTCTCTGAAGACGTCAGACTGTTTCATCTAGAGGACGTGGGGACGGAACTCTTGCGCCGCAACCCGCTTACCGGATCGTAATGGTCGGGGAACTTTCGCATGCGGTTCGTCATTGAAGATCGATGCGAGTTGTCGCCGCAATCATTCTGGCATTGATCAGCGCCTCGGCGCTTGCCGACAGCCTTGGCGAACGAAAGCCCGGCGCACGGGCGCCCTCCGCGATCGAGGTGATCAGCGGTGCCTACAATTTCAGCCGGTTTCAACAGGGGCTGCTCGAGAACACCGACCTCAAGGGCAACGCCGAGGTCAAGAACCTCGCCGCCCTGCGCGCCGAGGAAGCGGCTAAGCGCGACAAGAGGCTGAAAGAGGTCCAGGAGGCCATCGGCGCGGAATTGCATGTTGGCAGGGCGACATCCTCGAGCGCGAGCCTCGTCGAGCCCGAAATGTCGGATGGTCCGGCCTACGTCAGAAGTTTCTATGCCGCGCAGATTCCCGAGTATGAATCGATCATCAGCCTGCTCGAACGCTATCTGACGGCGCCCGACAATGCAGCGCTCGCAGCGTTCGCGCGCGAACAGCTTCCGCTGCTGCGCGCGCAGGTCAGGGACGCCGAGCGCACCATGGCGGACAAATAACTCTACTTGGCGTTCGGATGTTGCTGGCTCTGCGGCCGCACGGTGCGGTCGCTCTCCGGCATCTTGTCGCGACCCGCATCGCCGTTGTCGTCCTTGCCGCCGGACGAGGACGTGCCGCTTCCGCTTGGATTCGAGCGGGTGGCCGCTCCGGTGGTCGGCGTGTCCGCCTGCGGGTTGGCGGAGCTTGCGGCGGGGTCGCCCGTCACGGAGCCGCGCCCGCTTGGCGCACCGCCCTGCGCCAGAGCCGACCCCGCGGCAAGCGCCGTGAGGGCGATGGCGAAAATTGCTGCCTTCATGTCCGTTCTCCCTGTCTGCGCTGGCTAACCGTCAGGCTCGGCGCTCCGTTCCGAAGCAGGGCTGCGGACGTCGGAGGCGTTGACGACCCGCCCCTGCGGCCTTTTTCCTTTCGAGGGGTATGGAACAAACCGGTCGGTCCGTTGTTAACTCGGTCGGGCTGAGCAAAGCGGGTTCCATTTCCTTGCGCCGTACGTTGGCGCTTGATTTCGAATTTGGCTGACGCTCTTATTTCGTCGAACGCGTCTTGCCTCAGATTCGGCCGACGCCTGCGGGGGAAACAGTATGAGCGACCTCGATTCCGGAACTGCATCACGCTCCGGTCGTCGCGTCCCAAAGCCAAAAATCAACGGTACGTCCGAGTCAGATTCCCGAGCGGAACTGCTGCTCGCCCTCCAAGCGATGCGCAGCGGTGACTTTTCGGTGCGCATGAGCGGCGACTATCTCGGTATTGACGGCAAGATCGCCGACACTTTTAACGAAATTATCGCCGCGAACCAGCGCATGGCACAGCAGCTCGAGCTGGTGGGCCAGGTGGTGGGACGCGAAGGCAAGACCCGCCAGCGCGTGAAATTCGGCCTTGCGTCGGGCTCCTGGGCCGACATGGAAGGTTCGGTCAACACGCTGATCGACGACTTGTTGTGGCCGACGCGCGAGGTGACACGCGCGGTTGCCGCTGTCGCCCAGGGCGACCTGCTGCAGACCGTCAAGCTCGACGTCGACGGCCGTCCGCTCCGCGGCGAGTTCTTGCAGTCGGCGACGATCGTCAACACCATGATCAAGCAGCTCGGCGTGTTCACCTCGGAGGTGACGCGCGTGGCGCGCGAGGTCGGCACCGAAGGCAAGCTCGGCGGCCAGGCCCAGGTGCCGGAGGTGACCGGCGTCTGGAAGGACCTCACCGAGAGCGTCAACTCGATGGCGAACAACCTGACCAACCAGGTTCGCAACATCGCCGAGGTGACGATCGCGGTCGCCAACGGCGACCTCTCCAAGAAGATCACGGTCGACGTCCGCGGCGAGATCCTCCAGCTCAAGGAAGCCATCAATACGATGGTGGACCAGCTGCGCTCCTTCGCCTCCGAAGTGACGCGCGTGGCGCGCGAGGTCGGCACCGACGGCAAGCTCGGCGGCCAGGCCATCGTGCCCGGCGTCGCCGGCACCTGGAAGGACCTGACCGACTCCGTCAACGCGATGTGCGGCAACCTGACCGCACAGGTGCGCAACATCGCCAACGTCACCACCGCCGTGGCGCGCGGCGACCTCTCGCGCAAGATCACCGTGGACGTGCGCGGCGAGATCCTGGAGCTGAAGGACACCATCAACACGATGGTGGACCAGCTCAACTCGTTCGCCTCGGAAGTCACGCGCGTCGCGCGCGAGGTGGGCACCGAGGGCAAGCTCGGCGGCCAGGCCCAGGTGCCGGGCGTCGCCGGCACCTGGAAGGACCTCACCGACAACGTCAACTTCATGGCCTCCAACCTGACCGCGCAGGTCCGCAACATCGCCGACGTCGCGACCGCCATCGCGAGCGGTGACTTGTCGAAGAAGATCACGGTGAACGTCTCGGGCGAGATCCTTCAGCTGAAGGAAACGCTCAACACCATGGTCGACCAGCTCAACGCCTTCGCCGGCGAAGTCACGCGCGTCGCCCGCGAGGTCGGCACCGAGGGCCGGCTCGGCGGCCAAGCCAACGTGCTCGGCGTCGCCGGCACCTGGAAGGACCTCACCGAGAGCGTCAACTCGATGGCCTCGAACCTGACCGCGCAGGTCCGCAACATCGCCGAGGTGACCACCGCAGTCGCCGGCGGCGACCTCTCGAAGAAGATCACCGTGGACGTGCGCGGCGAGATCCTCGAGTTGAAGGACACCATCAACACGATGGTGGACCAGCTCAACGCCTTCGCCGGTGAAGTCACGCGCGTGGCGCGCGAGGTCGGCACCGAAGGCAAGCTCGGCGGTCAGGCGGTGGTGCGCGGCGTCGGCGGCACGTGGAAGGACCTCACCGACAGCGTCAACTCGATGGCCTCGAACCTCACCGGCCAGGTCCGCAACATCGCCGAGGTCGCAACCGCGGTGGCGAAGGGCGACTTGTCCAAGAAGATCACGGTGAACGTCTCGGGCGAAATCCTTCAGCTGAAGGAAACGCTCAACACCATGGTCGACCAGCTCAACGCCTTCGCCGGCGAAGTCACGCGCGTGGCGCGCGAGGTCGGCACCGACGGCAAGCTCGGCGGCCAGGCCGACGTGCCCGGCGTCGCCGGCACGTGGAAGGACCTGACCGACTCCGTGAACTCGATGGCGGGCAACCTCACCGCGCAGGTCCGCAACATCGCGGAAGTTGCCACCGCCATCGCCGGCGGCGACCTGTCGCGCAAGATCACTGTGGACGTGCGCGGCGAGATCCTTCAGCTCAAGGACACGCTGAACACCATGGTCGACCAGCTCAACCGCTTCGCGGGCGAGGTGACGCGCGTGGCGCGCGAGGTCGGCACCGAAGGCCGCCTCGGCGGTCAGGCCAACGTGCCCGGCGTCGCCGGCACCTGGAAGGATCTCACCGACAGCGTCAACTCGATGGCGGGTAACCTCACCGCCCAGGTCCGCAATATCGCCGAGGTGACGACCGCGGTGGCGCGCGGCGACCTCTCGCGCAAGATCACCGTCGACGTGAAGGGCGAAATCCTCGAGCTGAAGAACACCATCAACACCATGGTGGACCAGCTCAACGGCTTTGCCGGCGAAGTCACGCGCGTGGCGCGCGAGGTCGGCACCGAAGGCAAGCTCGGCGGCCAGGCCGAGGTGCCTGGCGTCGCCGGCACCTGGAAGGACCTCACCGACAACGTCAACTTCATGGCCTCCAACCTGACGGCGCAGGTCCGCAACATCGCCGAGGTCGCAACCGCCATCGCCGGCGGCGACCTGTCGAAGAAGATCACGGTGGACGTACGCGGCGAGATCCTTCTCCTGAAGGACACGCTGAACACCATGGTCGAGCAGCTCCGCTCCTTCGCCGCCGAAGTCACGCGCGTGGCGCGCGAGGTCGGCACCGAGGGCCGGCTCGGCGGTCAGGCCGTCGTACCCGGCGTCGGCGGCACCTGGAAGGATCTCACCGACAACGTCAACCTCTTGGCTGCGAACCTCACCACCCAGGTCCGCAACATCGCCGAAGTCACCACGGCGGTCGCGCGCGGCGACCTCTCGCGCAAGATCACCGTCGACGTGAAGGGCGAAATCCTGGAGCTGAAGAACACCATCAACACCATGGTGGACCAGCTCAACGCCTTCGCCGGCGAAGTGACGCGCGTCGCGCGCGAGGTGGGCACGGAAGGAAAGCTGGGCGGCCAGGCGCAAGTGCCCGGCGTCGCCGGCACCTGGAAGGATCTCACCGACACCGTCAACTTCATGGCGGCGAACCTGACCGAGCAGGTGCGCGGCATCGTCAAGGTGGTGACCGCGGTCGCCAACGGCGATCTGAAGCAGAACCTCACGGTGAAGTCGAAGGGCGAGGTCGCGGCGCTCGCCGACACCATCAACAACATGACCGAGACGCTCGCGACCTTCGCCGATCAGGTGACGTCGGTGGCGCGCGAGGTCGGCGTCGAAGGCCGCCTCGGGGGCCAGGCCAACGTGCCCGGCGCTGCCGGCACCTGGAAGGATCTCACCGGCAACGTCAACCTGCTCGCGGCCAACCTGACTTCGCAGGTGCGCGCGATCGCGGAAGTCGCAACTGCGGTGACCAAGGGCGACCTGACGCGGTCGATCCAGGTCGACGCCCGCGGCGAAGTGGCGGAGCTGAAGGACAACATCAACACGATGATCACCAACCTCCGTCTCACGACGGACGTGAATACCGAGCAGGACTGGCTCAAGACCAACCTCGCCAAGTTCACCAACATGCTCCAGGGACAGCGCGATCTCACCACGGTCGGCCGATTGCTGCTCACCGAATTGTCGCCGCTGGTGAACGCCCATACGGGCGTGATCTACCAGGTCGAGAACGAGAACGATCCCCAGCTCCTGCTGCTCGCCTCCTACGCCAGCGACGGCGTCTACCCCTATCAGCCGGTGCTGCAGTTCGGCGAAGGCCTGATCGGCCAATGCGCCTTCGACAAGCGGCCGCGCGTCGTCTCCGACATTCCCTCGGACGTGGTGCCGATCAACTCGGCGCTGTTCCGCGTCGCCCCGAAGAACCTCGTCGTGCTGCCGGTGCTGTTCGAGGGCCAAGTCAAGGCCGTGATCGAGCTCGCCTCGCTGGTCTCCTTCACGACCTCGCAGATGACGTTCCTGGAGCAGCTCACCGACTCCATCGGCATCGTGCTCAATTCGATCGAGGCCACGATGCAGACCGAAGGCCTGCTCAAGCAGTCGCAGCAGCTCGCCGGCGAGCTGCAGACCCAGCAGCGCGAATTGCAGCAGACCAACGACCAGCTCGAGCAGAAGGCGCAGCAGCTCGCCGAGCGCAACGTCGAGGTCGAACGCAAGAACCAGGAAATCGAGCAGGCCCGCCGCGCGCTCGAGGAGAAGGCGACCGAGCTCGCGCTGACGTCGAAGTACAAGTCCGAATTCCTCGCCAATATGAGCCACGAGCTGCGTACGCCGCTGAACTCGATCCTGATCCTCGGACAGCAGCTCAGCGACAATCCCGATGGCAACCTCTCGGCCAAGCAGGTCGAGTTCGCCCGCACCATCCATGGTGCCGGCACCGACCTGCTCAACCTCATCAGCGACATTCTCGATCTCTCCAAGATCGAGTCCGGCACCGTGACGGTCGACGCCGAGGAAATCCTGACCGCGAACCTGCTCGAGACCGTCGGCCGGCCGTTCCGGCACGAGGCGGACAACCGCAACCTGTCGTTCAAGATCGACGTCGATCCGAACCTGCCGCGCAGCATCGTGACCGACTCCAAGCGGCTGCAACAGGTTCTGAAGAATCTGCTCTCCAACGCCTTCAAGTTCACCGCCGACGGCGAAGTGCGCCTGAAAGTCGCCGGCGCAATCGGCGGCTGGGGGTCGGATCATCCGGTGCTGAACTCGGCGCCGGCCGTGATCGCCTTCGAAGTGTCCGACACCGGCATCGGCATTCCCCTGGAGAAGCAGAAGCTGATCTTCGAGGCGTTCCAGCAGGCCGATGCCGGCACCAGCCGCAAATATGGCGGCACCGGCCTCGGCCTTGCGATCAGCCGCGAGCTTGCCAGCCTGCTCGGCGGCGAGATCCACCTGCGCAGCGCGCCGGGCAAGGGCTCGACCTTCACGCTCTATCTGCCCTTGAAATATTCCGGCCCGACCCTCGCGCCGCGGGCGCCGGCGTCACAGCAATACGGCCAGCCGCCGGCGCTGCAGCCTGCCGCGCCTGACCAGCAGCGCGTTATCGAGCAGCTGCCCGACGACCGCCTCAACCTCGAGCCCGGCGACACCATTCTCCTGATCGTCGAGGACGATCCGCATTATGCCCGCGTGCTGGTCGATCTGGCCCGCGACAAGGGCTTCAAGGTCCTGGTCGCCGCGCGCGGCGCCGAGGCCCTCGAGCTCGCCAAGCAATACCAGCCGACGGCCGTCTCGCTCGACGTGTTCCTGCCCGACATGCTCGGCTGGACCGTGCTGAGCCAGCTCAAGCACAATCCGCTCACCCGCCACATCCCGGTCCAGATCATCACGCTCGACGAGGACCGCCAGCATGCGCTGGCGCGCGGCGCCTTCTCCTTCGTCAACAAGCCGACGACGACCGAGGGCGTCTCGGCCGCGCTGACGCAGATCAAGGAATATGCGCGGCCGCGGCGCAAGCGGCTCTTGATCGTCGAGGACAACGAGGCCGAGCGGCTCTCGATCCGCGAGCTGCTGCACCACGACGACATCGAGATCCTGGCCACGGATACCGGGGCAGGCGCGCTCACGACGTTGCGCGAGCAACCCTGCGATTGCGTGGTGCTCGACCTCAGGCTGCCCGACATGAGCGGCTTCGAGGTGCTCGATCAGATCCGCAACGACGAGGCGCTGTCGAACATCCCCGTCGTGGTGTTCACCGGCCGCGAGCTCTCGGCCGAGGAGGATGCGGAACTCCACACCATGGCACGCAGCATCGTGGTCAAGGGCGTGGAATCGCCCGAGCGCCTGCTCGACGAGACCGCGTTGTTCCTGCACCGCGTGATCACGGAGTTGCCGCTCGAGAAGCAGCGCATGCTGGAGAAGCTGAACAGTTCCGACGAGGACCTGATCGGCAAGACCGCCCTGCTCGTCGACGACGATGCCCGCAATATCTTCGCGCTCTCGAGCGTGCTGGAACGACGCGGCATGAAGGTGCTGACGGCCACGACCGGCAGCGAGGCGGTGACCTTGGTCGAATCCAATCCGGAGATCGCGATCGTGCTGATGGACATCATGATGCCGCAGATGGATGGCTACCAGACCATCGGCGTGATCCGCGAGAACCCGGCCTTCGCCCGTCTGCCGATCATCGCGTTGACCGCCAAGGCGATGAAGGGCGACCGGGAGAAATGCCTCGAAGCCGGCGCGTCCGACTACCTCGCCAAACCGGTCAACACCGACCAATTGCTGCTTGCGATCCGCATGTGGCTGCATCGCTGAGTTGGACATGCGTATGGACCAGGAAAAGGTCAACATCCTGCTCGTCGACGACCAGCCGGCCAAGCTGCTCGCCTATGAGGTGATCCTGAAGGATCTCGGCGAGAACCTCGTCATCGCCTCCTCGGGCCGCGAGGCGTTGGAGGTGCTGCTCAAGACCGAGATCGCGGTGATCCTGGTCGACGTCTGCATGCCCGAGCTCGACGGCTTCGAGCTCGCCGCGATGATCCGCGAGCATCCGCGTTTCCAGAAGACCGCCATGATCTTCATCTCGGCGATCCAGGTCAGCGACATCGACCGGCTGCGCGGCTACGAGATGGGCGCGGTCGATTACGTGCCGGTTCCGGTCGTGCCGGAGGTACTGCGCGCCAAGATCAAGGTGTTTGCCGAGCTCTACCGCAAGACGCGCGAGCTCGAACGGCTGAACCACGAGCTCGAGGATCGCGTCCGCGCCCGCACCGCGGAACTGGAGGCTTCCACCGCGAAGCTGCGCGAGAGCGAGCAGCGGCGCAGCATGGCGATCGCGGCAGGCAAGATGGGGTCCTGGGACTGGGACTGGATCAGCGGCGATTGGATGTGGGACGAGGGGCAATACAATATCTTCGGCGTCAGCCCCGACAATTTCGAGATCAATCCGGCCAACGTTCAGGCCCTGCTGCACCCCGACGACGTCGACCAGTTGCGCAAGGCGATCGCCGAGTTCAACAAGGGCACACGCGCCTATGAGACGGAGTTCCGCATCATCCGGCCCGACGGCGAGGTGCGCTGGTGCGTCGGCACGGCGGCCGCAACCACGGACGAGAGCGGGCGCGTGGTGCGCGTCAGCGGCGTGACCGTCGACATCACCGAGCGCAAGCGCGCCGAGGAGCGGCAGAACCTGCTGGCGCGGGAAGTCGATCATCGCGCGAAGAACGCGCTGGCGCTGGCGCAGTCGATCGTGCGCCTCACCCGGGCCGACGAGGTCAAGGCCTATGTCAACGCCGTCGAGGGGCGCATCAATGCGCTGGCGCGCGTGCACACCATCCTGTCGCTGTCGAGCTGGCAAGGCGCCGAGCTCTCCAGGCTGATCGACGAGGAGCTTGCGCCCTACTCGCTGGGCGACCAGATCAAATTGGCAGGGCCCGAAGTTCAGTTGCTGCCGGCGACGGCCCAGACGCTGGCGCTCGCACTGCACGAGCTCTTCACCAACTCGGCAAAGTACGGCGCGCTATCCACGCGAGCGGGGCGGCTCGCGATCGATTGGCAGGTCGACGAGGAGCTGCTCACGCTGAGCTGGGAGGAATCCGGCGGTCCCCTGGTCAAGACCCCGAAATCGCGCGGCTTCGGCACGCGAAGCCTGCTTGCGAGCATCGAGTCCCAGCTTGGCGGACAGGCGCAGTTCGATTGGCGCGCCGAGGGCCTGCTGTGCCGTCTTGAGGTGCCGTTGACACGCAAGACCGCGGCGGCTGCACCAAGCAAGTTCGACACCGCCGGCGCTGCCGAATTGCAACGCGCATCCGGTTAACCTGACGCTGCCCTGCTCATGCGCTGCGCCGTGCGTGGTTCGCGCGCGACGCGCCCTTCGAGCCAAGCTTCCGTTCGGGCGAGATCGCGCAGCGCCCTCGCGTAGCGGCGGGCCGCGCTTCGCTCCGCGCCAAGCGGAAGCTTGCGCGCCTTGCGCAGGATGTCCGCGGCCGCGTTGCGATAGGCCAGCGAGCGGTAAAGAAAGACGACCTTACCCATATCGATGTTCCCGTCAATGTTCCCGTTTTGCTGGCGCCCATCTTGGCAAGCCCGGCATGAACGCCGGATGAAACGGGCGGTAACAATTCCTTCAGCGGAACGGAACCCGGCGATCACATGCGCGTTGGCGTGGCAGTTCGGGATGCCGTCCCATGCGCACCAAGAAGTCGTCTGAGCTGATCTCTGCCAGCGGCCTTATCAAGCTGATGACGCATGCAATGATGGGCGCAGCGCTCGGCCTCATTTTCAGCCTCACGCTCGTCCTGTCCAATCCAGCCGTCGCCAACCTGCTGAACAATGGCGGAAGCCAGGCCGCGATGGTCTTCGCCCTCACCTTGGTGACGACCTTCGCGATCGGCGCGACGCTCACCGGCGCCGTGTTCATCCTGGCCGAGGACAAGCAAACTTGAAGCGTGGGTGACGCACGGAAGATACTTCGCCGGGAACTCCCTGCCGCGACGCGCGGTTTGTGCCTGCGTCAATTTAACTCAGGGAGTTTCCCCGCGTGAAGACGACCAAGCTCGCTCTCGCCGTAATATTGGCAACCGGCCTTGCCGCCGCGCCGTTTGCCGCCCAGGCCAAATCGCACAAGACTAAGCATGGATCCTCGATGTCGTCGGCACAGACCACCGGCGCCAACACCAAGTCCTCCAAGGGCGCTGATCCGTCCGGCCAAGGCGGCGCCGGTCCCGGCTCTGATCAGGGCGGCACCATGACCAACAAGGGCGGCATGACCGACACCAAATAGGCGCTCCCTGGAATCATGAAGGGCTCCGCATTGCGGAACCCTTTGTCTTCTATCTTTGGTTCGGCACTCGGCCTTCTCAGCGGCGCTCGGCTGCGCGCGCGGAGTTGCCGCCTGTCTTCACGGCACGAAGCCGCACCCGGTCGCGGACGTTCGGCAGTACGTCGCTGCCGCCGGCAGCCTTCCATTCGGCGATCAAGAGATTGATCTTCCGGCGCAAGTCCATCTGCGCCAGGGCTCTTTCCGTGCAGTCGTGATCGCGCTCGACGAGGTCGCGCACCGACGCCTCGACGTCGGCCATCTCAAGCCTCAAGGCTCTGATTTTACGTCGAATTTCATTAATTCTGTTGTCCATGCCTTGTTAGAACAAAATAAGAACATATAGTCAAGTCACGATTTCAGGACGGAGACGCCAGATGCAGGTTCAAGGTAAATACGACGCCAGATTTTTCCTGGGCGAGCAGATGACGCGGGCGCAGGGCCTCAAGCTGAAGCGGCTCAGCGAAGAGGCCTATCAGCCCGGCCAATATGCGCGGGATCTGTCCTTCACCGAGGCCGCCCGGCGCATCCAGGTGCTGGAAGCGGAGATCGAGCTGGCAAACTCCTTCTAGAGCATCGCATCGCGCTTTAGGCCTGCGCCGTTCCACGCTCCCGGAACCATGGCTGTGCAGAATGGTTCTCCCCGCCGAGGGAGAATATGCATGGCACGCAAGGCAAAAAAGCGCCGCTACTCGCGCAGCTCGGGCAGCGATGTCGCCACCGAGATGCGGCGTTACAAGAAGGGCACCGCGAAGAGCGGCCGTGGCGGGCGCGGCGGCCGCGTCAAGAACCGCAAGCAGGCCATCGCGATCGGACTGTCGAAGGCACGCAAGAAGGGCAAGAAGGTCCCGAAGAAGGCTTCGAAGCGCAAGAGCGCCAAAAAGACGTCCAAGAAGACGTCCAAGAAAGCATCCAAGAAAACGTCCGGGACGTCGTCCAAGAAATCGTCGAACAAGAAATCATCGAAGCGCAAATCCAAGCGGTCGCGCTGACCCGCCTCAGATCATGCTCCCCGGCATGAAGCAGCGGATCGAAATCCCGAACGCAGTCTTGACCGGCCACACCATCGTGCGGCCGGCCCGGTTGGGCTCGGTGATGACGGCCTCATCCGGCACATCGATCCACTGTCCGTCGATGCGGACACGGTAGCGCCCGTTGTGCGACTCCCAGTCGAGATCGGCAAGGGCGAAACCGTCCGCGTCCGAGCAGCACGGACCGAGATGGCTGCGCAAACTGTCGAACCATGGCTTCAGAGGAGAATTCGCGTAGCGGCCGTCGTCGCGCCCGAGCGCGTTTCCCCCCGAGAGCACCAATGGCGCCACGAGCAGCGCACTCCTGAGCGAGAGCTTCAATCGATCCATGTCGGCACCGATCACTTGTGAACCACCGGCGAGTTCCGCAAAGCGCCGGGAGGCTCGAAGTTCCACGCTTGCAACCCCTCTCAGCGGCCACGTTGGCGCAGAGGACCGAGGCGCCCTGCGAGTGTGATCAGCGAACACGGCTTTTTCGGACGCACCAGGTCATCATCCCTGCCGTTAACGAGAATGTGACCGGCCTGGTGCGGACGTGACGTGTGTGCAAAAGGCGGCCCGAAGGCCGCCTTCCTGGATTGGTAAGGGTCGAGTTGACGTTATGCGAGTGGCACCGCAACGAAGCGGGTGGCCTCCGCGCTTCTGACCTGAAGCAGCACGCTGCGCTTGCCCGACGATTTGGCCTGCGCCAGCTCGGAGCGCACCTCGCCGACATTGCTGACAGCCTTGCCGCCGACATTGAGGATGACGTCGCCGGTCCGGATGCCGCGTTGCGCGGCCGGGCCTTGCGGATCAACCTCGGTGACGACGACGCCGTTCTGGCCTGCGCCCTGGACGTCACCGGCGGGCGCCAGGCTGAGGCCGAGGCGCGGCGTGCCGGCACCCGGCTGTCCGCTGCCCTCGTCGGCATTGCCACTGCCATTGCCCTTGGCCTGCCGCTCGTTCGGCAACTCGCCGAGCGCCAGCGTCACCGTCTTGCTGTCGCCCTTGCGGAAGACATCGAGCTTCACGGACGTGCCCGGCGTCAAGCCGGCGATGGTGCGGGCGAGGTCGCGGGAGTCCTTGATCGTGGTGCCGTTGACGGCGGTGATGACATCGCCCGCCTGGATGCCGGCCTTCGCCGCCGGGCTGCCATCCTGCGGATTGTCGACGATCGCGCCGCGCGCCTCCTTGAGCCCGAGGCTGTCGGCGATATCCGACGTCACCGGCTGCACCTGCACGCCGAGCCAGCCCCGGGTGACCGCGCCCTTGTCCTTCAATTGCGCGACGACGAGCTTGGCGGTCGAAGCCGGGATATCGAAGCCGATGCCGACCGAGCCGCCCGAGGGCGAGAAGATCGCAGTGTTCACGCCGATCACGTTGCCGTTCATGTCGAAGGCCGGACCGCCGGAATTACCCTTGTTGATCGGCGCGTCGATCTGGATGAAGTCGTCATAGGGACCGTTGCCGATGTCGCGGCCGCTGGCCGAGACGATGCCGGCGGTCACGGTGCCGCCAAGACCGAAGGGATTGCCGACCGCGACCACCCAGTCGCCAATGCGCGGCTTCTGGTCGGAGAACTTGACGAACGGAAAGTCCTTCTTGCCGTCGACCTTGATCAGCGCGAGATCTGTCTTCGGATCGGTGCCGACCACTTTCGCGGTGTAGGTCGTGCCGTCGTCCATCGTCACCTGCACGGACTCGGCGCGATCGACGACGTGATTGTTGGTCACGGCATAGCCGTCGGCGGAGATGAAAAAGCCGGAGCCTTCGCCCGTGATCATCTGGTGGCGCTGGCGCGGCATGCCGTTCGCGCCGCCCGGAAAGCGGAAACCGAACTGTCGCGAGAACTGGTCGAACGGCGTGTCCTCGTCCGAATCCATCCGGTTCTGCTGCAGCATCGCGCTCTTGTCGTTGTCCTGATCGATTTTGACCCGCACCGAGATCACAGCGGGTTTGACCCTGCTGACGAGATCGCCGAAGCCGGGCGGCGTCGCGGCGGCTTCGGCCGCCTGAGCCGGCGCAATCAAGGAGTTGATGCCGTACGGCGAGGCGCCTGGCGCAACTGCCAGGGCGGCCACGCCCAGCGCGGCCACGGTGCCGAGCAGCGCGAGCCGCCGCGGCCGCAAGATCTTGCGAGACGTGGTGATGTCGGAATTGACGCGATCGTTCATGTCGAAATGTCCATGTTGAGCAGGTGTCGCCTTGCCCGCAACATGGTCGCTGCCACCTTACGGCGTCCCGTCCGTCCGATTAAATCTCGGCAAAGAATGGATGAGCGGTCGCAGCAGGCAATCCGGACGTTTGATACAGCTCAACGCGCCGCCTTCGCGCAGTGAAAAACTGCGACCATCGGATGATGCTCAGCGGAGGCGCGCCATGTACAAAGACATTCTCGTCCACATTCCCACCGAACGTCCCATGCGTCCCGCGATCGAGGGCTCGGTCTCGCTCGCGGCGAAGCTCAACGCGCATCTCGACGCGGTCGCGGTCGGCTATGTCGCCACCAGTACGGCTTACGTCATGGAAGGCGGCGCGGCGGTGGCGGCCGTGTTCGAGCTGGAGCGCGAGCGCGCCGTGGAGCGGGCCGAGGCGGCGCTCGCGGTATTCAAGAGCGAGGCGGCGAACGCCGGCATCGCCTATACCTGCCACGCACTCGGCGCGATCCCGGCAGATGCCGCCGGCTCGCTCGGCGAGATGGCACGGCTGCACGACCTCAGCGTCGTGCTCCAGCCCGATCCGGCGCAAGGCTCGTTCGACGACATGCCGAGCGAGATCCTGTTCCGCGCGGGCGGCCCGGTGCTGTTCCTGCCCTACACTTTCCGCGGAGCCTTCAAGGCGAACCGGATCGGCATCTGCTGGGATGGTAGCCGCCTCGCTGCCCGCGCCGTGCGCGACGCAACGACGTTCCTGGCGCGCGCCGCCGAGATCGTGATCATCACGGTGAACGAGACCGAGGCGGTCTCCGGCGAAGCCTCAGCGAGCGGTCTGGCCAGACATCTGGGCCGGCGCGGATTATCGACCCGCACAGTCAGCCTGACCGCCACGCGCGCCGACATTCAGCCGACGATCCTGTCGCTGGCGGCCGACGAGAGTCTCGATCTCCTGGTGATGGGCGGCTACGGCCATTCGCGGTTGCAGGAACGCTTTCTCGGGGGCGTCACCCGCGCCATGCTGGAAGCCATGACGGTCCCGACGCTGATGTCGCATTGATGAGCCGGCTTGGCGCCGTCACGCCGCGACGGGAGCTTCCCATGTCGTGGGCGCGGCGGCGTCCTTGTCGCGATGCACATTGCACGCGTCGAAGTGCGCCTTGAGCTCGATTTCGGCAAGATGTTCGAAATGTTCGGCCTGGCCGAGGAGTTCCCAGTTCTGGAGCGGCCGGTAGGCCGCCTGCTGACGGCAGAGGGACGCCAGCGCCCGGTAGCGACGTACGTTCTCCATGAGACCCTCCCTCGCGTTCACCGGCTTATTGCCCTGATTTGCGTCAGGCCGATGGCGTTTATGCAAAACATTTGCTGCGCGCTCAACGCGCCTGAACCAAGTTAATTTTCGAGAAGTGCCGGTAAGGATTTTAGTTCCAAACGTCCGCTCGGAACTTTGTGCCCAGTGCTAGGCGTAGAGGCGGCGCTCCACGGCGACGCCCACCAGGTCGAGATAGCGCTCGATCAAGTCGGGACGGCCGACGAGATAGCCTTGCATCTCCTCGCAGGCCTCGCGGGCCAAGAAGGCACGTTGGGCTTCCGTCTCCACCCCCTCGGCAATGACCGGGATCTTCAGCGCGTGCGCCAGGCTCAGGACGGCGCGGACAATCTCGGCCGATTGCGGCGTCGCCTCCAGGTTGGAGATGAAACTGCGGTCGATCTTGATCTTGTCGAACGGGAACGACTGCAGATACGACAGCGAGGAATAGCCGGTGCCGAAATCATCCATGGCGATGCGGATGCCGAGCGCCTTCAGCCGCCGCAGCAGGTTGAGCGCGCGGGTGAAATCGCCGATCAGCACGCCCTCCGTGATCTCGACCTCGAGCCGCGTCGGCGTCAATCCCGTCTCCAACAGGATCTGATGGATCGAGCGCTCGAGATCGCCCGCCTGAAACTGGACCGGCGACAGATTGACCGCGACCTGCAACGGCCGCGGCCAGGATGCCGCCTCACGGCACGCCTCGCGCAGCACCCATTCACCGATCTCGACGATCAGCCCGTTCTCCTCGGCGAGCGGAATGAACTGGTCCGGCGGCACGAAGCCCCGCGTCGGGTGATTCCATCGCAGCAGCGCCTCGAAGCCGATGACCTCGCCATCCACCCGCGCCTGCGGCTGGAAATAGACGAGGAGCTGGTTCTGCTCCAGCGCCTGCCGCAGGTCGTGCTGCAACAGCCTGCGATCGCGCAGCTCCTGGTCCATCTCGGATTCGAAGCAGCGGACTCGGCTCCTGCCCTCGCGCTTGGCGCGGTAGAGAGCCGAGTCGGCGTTGGCGAGCAGCGTCGCCGCGTTCACGCCATCGTCGGGATAGAACGCGATGCCGACGCTGAGGCCCACGTGGGAGAGATAGTCGTCGACCTCGAGCTCCTTGCCGATCGTCTCGACCAGGCGTTCGGCCAGCGCCAGAACGTCCTCACGGTTGGCGTTGTCGGGCATCAGGATCATGAACTCGTCGCCGCCGATGCGGGCGACGAAGGCGCCTTCGGCTTCCGCGGCAAGCCGGTCGGCGGCCGCCCGCATCAGCATGTCGCCGACGGGGTGACCGAACACGTCGTTGACCTCCTTGAAGCGGTCGAGATCGAGGCTCAGCACAGCGAAACTGGTCGATGCCTCCTGCGCCCGCTCCAGCCGTTCGTCGAGCGCCGCGTTGAAGGCGTTGCGGTTCGGCAGGTCCGTGAGCGCATCATGATGCGCAAGATGGCTGATCCGCTGCCGGGTGGTGACACGCTCCGTGACATCCTCGATTACGCCGACCAGATATTGCGGATCCCCGTTGCCATCCGTGATCAGCATCTTGCGTGAATTGACTACCCGGTCGCGGCCCTTGACGCCGACTTCGAGCAGATGCTCCTCCAGAACCATCGGCATGCCGCTGGCCGCGACGCGTCTATCCTGCTCGTTGACCACGCGGGCCACGTCAGCCGGGAAGATCTGCTCGGGCGTTCGGCCCAGCATCTGTTCGCGCGGCATGCCGTAATAGTCTTCTCCGGCGCGGTTGAGCAGGATGTAGCGCGAACTCTCCGCACATTTCGCGAAGACGGCGATCGGAATGTTTTCGATGATTGTGTCGAGGAACTCGCGAGTCCTCAGCAGATCCTGCTCGACCTCGTCGCGCGTTTGCGCGCGTACTTCGATCATCCGCTGACGCTCGCGATCACCGGCCTCGTAAGCCGCACTGACGAACTTGCCCAGCTTGACGACATCGACCTGTCCGGTGGCATCGGTGGCGCAGCGGAGCTGCTCGGCGAACAGGCGATGCATGCTCATGCCATCACGTTGCGCCGCGTGCGGGCTTCATGCCGCAGTTTCCGTCGTTACGCATCCGCGCTCTCATAACGTCCCTAAACCACAGATTGAGACGCTAGGCATTGCGCGGTCGTTAATAGATTGTCCTTCTCCGGTGCGTTGGTTACCCCGGACTGAATGAGCCGATCGATTTTGGACGGCATGCTCCGTAGAGATCCGGAGAAAGTGGCGCGCCTTGACACACCGGAGCCACGGCGGCGGGCTGATCCGTAATCTACCGGATGAGCGCACTTTCTTCGGCCCGCTTCGCGGGCGGGGAACTATCTTGCAGCTTCGGAACCCGGCCGGTCTCCGCGGCGATGCGAATAGCCGCGATATTGGCGGCATATTCGCCAGCGCTCTTGCCGCGAAACACGGCGGAGCCCGCGACCAGCGTGTCGGCACCCGCTGCAGCCACGGCCGCGGCATTGTCGCACGTGACACCGCCGTCGACCTCGAGCCGGATCGGCCGCCCGCCGATCATGGTCCTGATCCGCCTGATCTTGTCGATCTGCGATGCGATGAAGGATTGGCCGCCAAAGCCCGGATTGACCGTCATCACCAGCACGAGATCGATACGATCGAGCACATACTCGATCACCGCTTCCGGGGTCGACGGACAAAGGCTGACGCCAGCCTTGCTGCCGAGCGAGCGGATCGCCTGGAGCGAGCGGTCGAGATGCGCCCCCGCTTCGGCGTGCACCGTGATGATGTCCGCTCCGGCCTTTGCGAACGCCTCGAGATAGGGATCTGTCGGCGCGATCATCAAATGCACGTCGAACGGCTTCTTCGAATAGGGACGGACCGCCTTGATGACGTCGGCACCGAAACTGATGTTCGGCACGAAGTGTCCGTCCATGACGTCGCAATGGATCCAGTCGGCCCCAGCGGCGTCGATCGCGGCGACCTCCTCGCCGAGACGCGCGAAATCCGCGGCGAGGATCGATGGAGCGATCATGATCTCCTTCGTCATGGCACTGCACTCCGCGCATCCGCACCGCCGCTGAAGACTCGGCTCGCCAAGACGTCCATGGCATCGATGGTTTCGAGGTCGGCGACATCGAGCATGCGATCGAGATCGGACACCAGCCGATCGGCCTGCCGCAGGCGGATGCGGTCGACGGCGTTGCGGATCGAGCGCGCATTGGAGAAGAACGGCTGGATCCGGCGCAGCGCGATGTATTTCTCGAACGCCTCGCGCGCCGCAGCCGAGAAGCGGTAGCCGCGCTCCTTCAGCATCAGCTCGGCGATAACGAGCAGCTCGGCCTCTGCATAGTCAGGGAATTCGATGTGGTGGGCGATCCGCGACCGGAAGCCGGGATTGGAGGCGAAGAATTTCGTCATCCGCTCGCCATAGCCGGCGAGGATCACGACGAGGTCCTCGCGCTGGTTCTCCATCACCTGGAGCAGGATCTCGATCGATTCCTGACCATAGTCGCGCTCGTTGTCGGGACGATGCAGATAATAGGCCTCGTCGATGAACAGCACGCCGCCCATCGCCTTTTTCAGGATCTCCTTGGTCTTCGGCGCGGTGTGGCCGATATACTGGCCGACGAGATCGTCGCGCGTCACCGAGATCACCTGCCCGCGCCGCACGAAGCCGAGCCCGTGCAGGATCCTGGCCATGCGCAGCGCCACGGTGGTCTTGCCTGTTCCAGGATTGCCGGTGAACGACATGTGCAGCGTCGGCGGCGCGGAGGCGAGGCCGGCACGCTGCCGGATGCGCTCGATCAGCAACAGCGAGGCGATCTGGCGCACGCGATTCTTGACCGGCTTGAGTCCGATCAGCTCCTGATCGAGCTGTAGCAGCGTCTCGGTGATTCCGGCGGCTTCAGCCTCCTTGCGGAGATCGAAATGGGTCTCGCTGTGTTCGGTCGTGGTTGCGTGGGGGACATCGAGCATGGCTACCCTCGAAGAAAAGAGCTTCGCCGCGAGCGAGGCGGCGAAGCAGTGGTCCGCCAGGATGCGGAGCAGGGAGAGCTCCGCGCGGAAGCGGATGACTCAAGCTGGCGCGTGCGCGGCCGGCTTTCGAACCGTGGTGTAGCGGACCGCACGGCCGCCGACCTCCTGCCGCACCAGCTCGAACTCCGTTTCTTGCTTCGGCCGGTTGACCAGGAAGGAGATCCGCACCGATTCCCAGCCGTGGCTGGCATCGAAGCCGCTGATGCGGATGTAGCTGTTACCATAGACCCTGCGGCACTCGGCGAGCTCCATCATCACGCCGGCAGCGTCCTGGAGATCGAACATCGGCAGGCCCCACATCTCCCAATAGGTGTTTCGGGGATGCGGATCGTCGGTGAACTCGATGTTCACCGCCCAGCCATTGGCGAGGCAATACTGCACCTGGCTGGTGATCTGCTCGTCGGTCAGATCCGGCAGGTACGAGAAGCAGCCCTGGGTGATCTTCATCTCAAATCTCCTCAGACGGTTTCCAGCGCGGTCGGCACGAAGTCCGGCGTGTCGGTGGATTGATAGTTGAAAGTGACATCCTTCCAGACCTCGAGCGCGGCCTTCAGCGGCGTGCAGGTCTGGGCCGCCTTGGCCAAAATCTCCGGGCCCTCGTGGACATAGTCGCGGCCCTCGTTGCGGGCGAGGATCATCGCTTCCAGCGCCACGCGGTTGGCGGTCGCGCCGGCCGCAATGCCCATGGGATGACCGATCGTGCCGCCGCCGAACTGCAGCACGACGTCCTCGCCTAACAGGTCGAGCAGCTGGTGCATCTGCCCGGCATGGATGCCGCCGGAGGCTACCGGCATCATCTTGTTGAGGCTCGCCCAGGACTGGTCGAAGAACAGGCCATGCTCGAGCTTGGTCGGATTGAAGTCCTCGCGACAGACGTCGTAATAGCCGCGCGTGGTGTTGGGATCGCCTTCGAGCTTGCCGACCACAGTACCGGCGTGGATGTGGTCTACGCCGGCGAGCCGCATCCATTTGGCGATGACGCGGAACGACACGCCATGGCTCTTCTGCCGCGTATAGGTGGAGTGGCCGGCGCGATGCAGATGCAGGATCATGTCGTTGCGCCGCGCCCATTTGGCCATGGACTGGATCGCAGTGTAACCGATCACGAGGTCGATCATCACGATCACCGAGCCGAGCTCCTTTGCGAACTCGGCGCGCTCGTACATGTCCTCCATGGTGGCCGCGGTGACGTTCAGGTAGGTGCCCTTCACCTCGCCGGAAGCGGCCTGCGCGCGGTTCACCGCCTCCATGCAATAGAGGAATCGATCGCGCCAATGCATGAAGGGCTGCGAGTTGATGTTCTCGTCGTCCTTGGTGAAGTCGAGCCCGCCCTTCAGCGCCTCATAGACCACACGGCCGTAATTGCGGCCGGACAGACCGAGCTTCGGCTTCACCGTCGCGCCGAGCAGCGGCCGGCCGAACTTGTCGAGCCGCTCGCGCTCCACCACGATGCCGGTCGCCGGTCCCTGGAACGTCTTCACATAGGCGACGGGAAAGCGCATGTCCTCGAGTCGCAGCGCCTTCAGCGGCTTGAAGCCGAACACGTTGCCGATGATCGAGGCCGAGAGGTTGGCGATCGAGCCCGGCTCGAACAGGTCGAGATCATAGGCGATGTAGGCGAAATACGAGCCGGGTGAGCCCGGAACGGGATCGACGCGATAGCACTTGGCGCGATACTTCTCGGCCGCCGTCAGGCGATCGGTCCACACCACCGTCCAGGTCGCGGTCGAGGATTCGCCGGCAACCGCAGCAGAGGCCTCGATCGGGTCGACGCCCTCCTGCGGCGTCACGCGGAACAGCGCGATGACGTCGGTGTCCTTCGGCGTGTAATCGGGCTCCCAATAGCCCATGCGCTTGTATTCCATCACGCCGGAGCGATAGCGCTCTTTGCCGCGGACCGTGCCTGCATGTGCGTTCATGTCTCTCTCCTGCTCTTTTCTCTGCTCTTTCTGATTGGCTAAGCGGCAACCGGCTCGCGGGCGTCGATGCGCGGATCGAGCTCGCCGGCGCGATAGCGCCGCGCCATCTCGCTCATTGGAATGACCTTGATCTTGCTGGCGTGGCCTGCGGTACCGAACTGCTCGAACCGCTCGCGGCACAATTCGCGCATTGCGTCCATCGCCGGCTTCAGGAACTTGCGCGGATCGAATTCGGAGCGCGCTTCCGCCGCCACCTTCCGGAACACCGCGGTCATCGCCAGCCGGCAATCGGTGTCGATATTGACCTTGCGCACGCCGCTTCGGATGCCGCGAACGATCTCCTCGACCGGCACGCCCCAGGTCTGCGGCATCTCGCCGCCGAACTGGTTGAACATGTCCTGGAGCGGCTGCGGCACCGAGGACGAGCCGTGCATGACCAGATGCGTGTTCGGCAGCCGGCGGTGGATCTCCTCGACCACCCGCATCGCCAGGATATCGCCGTCGGGCTTGCGGCTGAACTTGTAGGCGCCGTGCGAGGTGCCCATCGCGATCGCGAGCGCATCGACCTTGGTTGCACGGACGAAGTCGACGGCCTGGTCCGGATCGGTCAAGAGCTGATCGTGGCCGACCTTGCCCTCGACGCCGTGACCATCCTCCTGCTCGCCGCCGCCGTGCTCGAGCGAACCGAGCACGCCGAGCTCGCCTTCGACGGACGCGCCGACCCAATGAGCGAGATCGACGACGCGGCGCGTGATCGCGACGTTATAGTCATAGTCGGCCGCCGTCTTGGCGTCGGCTTTGAGCGAGCCATCCATCATGACGGAGGTGAAGCCATGGGCGATGGCCGAGGCGCAGGTCGCTTCGTCATTGCCGTGGTCCTGGTGCATGCAGAGCGGAATGTCGGGATAGGTCCGCTCCAGCGCGTCGATCATGTGCGAAAGCATGAGATCGCCGGCATAGCTGCGCGCGCCGCGCGAGGCCTGGATGATGACCGGCGCATCGACCGCGGCCGCCGCCTGCATGATCGCGATGCCCTGCTCCATGTTGTTGATGTTGAACGCCGGCACGGCGTAGCCGTGGCTGGCAGCGTGATCGAGCAATTGGCGGAGAGTAATACGGGCCAAGATTCGTCCTCCTTATTGGCTCTTGCGGGCCATCGCCCGGCGAGCCGCTTCCGCAATGCTTTGCGGTGTGATGCCGAATTCACGGTACAGCACCGGCGCTGGCGCCGAGGCGCCGAAACCGCGCATGCCGACGAATTCACCGTCGGCGCCGATCCAGCGATGCCAGTCGCCGGCGACAGCGGCCTCGACACCGACACGCGGCGCGGTGCCGAGCACCGAGGCGCGGTAATCCTCCGGCTGCTCCTCGAACAGTGCGAAACACGGCGCCGAGACCACGGCGGCGCGAACGTGCTCGGTCGCGAGCAGGCGGGCCGCTTCCAGCGCGATCGAGACTTCCGAGCCGGTTGCGATGAGCGTCACGTCACGGCCGCCGTCCGGCGAGACGACGAGATAGGCACCGTTCGCGACGCGGTTTCTGCCGCGCCCATCGCTGCGGAATGTCGGCAAGGCCTGCCGCGACAGGCATAGCACTGAGGGGCGATGCTCCGCCGCAAGCGCGCAATCCCAGGCCTCCAGCGTCTCCACGGCATCGGCGGGGCGGAACACGAGCAGGTTCGGAATGACGCGGAGCGCGGCCAGATGCTCGACCGGCTGGTGCGTCGGACCATCCTCGCCAAGGCCGATGGAATCGTGCGTCATCACGTGGATGACGCGCAGCCGCATCAAGGCTGCAAGTCGGATCGCCGGCCGGCTGTAGTCGGAGAACGCCAGGAACGTGCCGCCATAGGGGATGAAGCCGCCATGCAGCGCCAGGCCGTTCATCGCTGCGGCCATGCCGTGCTCGCGGATGCCATAGTGGATGTAGTCGCCGGCGAACGCACCGCTCTTGACCGGCGCCTGCGCCTTGGCATGCGTCAGGTTCGAATGGGTGAGGTCCGCGGAGCCGCCGACCAGGCCGGGAATTGTTCCTGCGATTCCCTCGAGCACCTGTTGCGAGGCCTGCCGCGTCGCCAGCTTCGGCCGCTCGGATGCAAAGTGCTCACGCAATTTCGCCGCGGCCAGCGCATAGGCGGCGGGCAGAGCCGCGGCTTTGCCCTCGACGAACAGGTCGCGCTGCTCCGGCGTCGCACCTTCGTAACGATCGAGCCAGGCGAGGCGGTCGACCTGCCCGCGCTGCCCGATCATCCGCCAAGCCTTGAGCACCGGGATCGGCACCACGAAAGGCTGATAGTCCCAACCCAGCGTCCGCCGCGCCGCTGCCGTCTGCTCGGTGCCGAGCGGCGCGCCATGCACTTTCTCGGTGCCCTGTCTATCAGGCGCGCCATAGCCGATGATTGTGCGACAGGCGATCAGCGACGGCTTCGCGGTCTCCCGCTCCTCCGCTATCGCCTGCGCCACCGCTTCGGGATCATGTCCGTCGACGCGGCGCACCGACCAGCCGGAGGCAGCGAAGCGCGCGAGCTGGTCGTCCGATGTCGCCAACGAGGTCGGACCGTCGATGGAGATGCCGTTGTCGTCGAACAGCACGATCAGCCGGCCGAGCCCGAGATGACCGGCCAGCGAGATCGCCTCATGGCTGAGGCCTTCCATCAGGCAGCCATCGCCCGCGATAACATAGGTGAAGTGATCGACGAGCCCATCGCCATGCCGCGCATTCGCCATCCGCTCGGCGAGCGCCATGCCGACCGCGGTCGCAATGCCCTGGCCCAGCGGTCCCGTCGTGGTCTCGACACCAGCCGTGTGGCCATATTCGGGGTGGCCCGGCGTCTTCGAGCCCCACTGGCGAAAGGCCTTGATGTCGTCGAGGCTGATATCGCCGCCGGTGAGATGCAGCAGCGCATAGAGCAGCATCGAGCCGTGCCCTGCCGACAGCACGAAGCGGTCGCGGTCGGGCCAGTTCGGATGCGCCGAGTCGAACTTCAGGAAGCGCGAGAACAGCACAGTCGCGACGTCGGCCATGCCCATGGGCAGCCCGGGATGGCCTGACTGCGCTGCCTCGATGGCGTCGACCGCGAGGAAGCGGACGGCATTGGCGAGATCGTTGTGCGTGACCGCATTGAGGTCGGCTTCGGCATGGACGGAGATGTTCATCGGAGTCTCTCCCTGTTCACTTCAGGCTGCGCTTGCGCTCGATCAGCTGCATGATCAGCGGCGTCAGGATCAGCTGCATGGCCAGGTCCAGCTTCGCGCCCGGGCACACGATCGAATTGGCGCGCGACATCCAGCTCTGCGGCAGCATCGAGAGCAGATAGGGGAAGTCGATACCGCGCGGATTCTTGAAGCGGATCACCACCATCGATTCGTCCGGCGTCGGGATCCAGCGCGCGATGAATGGATTGGAGGTGTCCACGGTCGGGACGCGCTGGAAGTTGATGTCGGTCTCGGTGAATTGCGGGCAGATGTAGTGGATGTAGTCGGGCATCCGCCGCAGGATGGTGTCGGTGACCGCCTCGGTCGAATAGCCGCGTGCGCTGCGGTCGCGGTGCAGCTTCTGGATCCATTCGAGGTTGATGACGGGCACGACGCCGATCTTGAGGTCGGCATAGCGCGCGACGTTCACCTTATCGGTGACTACGGCGCCGTGCAGGCCCTCGTAGAACAGAAGGTCCGAATCCTCCGGCAGCTGCTTCCAGTCGGTGAAGGTGCCTGGTGCCGCGCCATGCAGCGCCGATTCCTCGGCGTCGTGGACGTAGTGCCGCGTCACCGCGGTGCCGGTCTCGCCGTAGTCGCGGAAGGCGCGTTCCAGCTCCTCGAACAAATTGGTCTCGGGGCTGAAATGGCTGAAGTGCTTGTTGCCGCGCTCGGCCTCCTTCGCCATCTGCGCACGCATCTCGGCACGGTCGTAGCGGTGGAAGGCGTCGCCCTCGATGTAGACGGCGTTGACCTTCTCGCGGAAAAAGATCTGCTCGAAGGTCTTCTTGACGGAGGTGGTGCCGGCGCCGGAGGAGCCGGTGATGGAGATGATCGGATGCTTCCTGGACATCGGACGCCTCGCTCAGAGCCGGAAGAATCCGCGCCGCGCGAACAGCGGCGCCGAGACGCTGGCAACCAGCAGCGGATCGCAATGCAGCTCCTCGACGCGCCGCACCTCGTTGCTCGAGCCCATGATCAGCGGCACGCGCTGGTGCAGGCTCTGCGCCGATAGATCGAGGATGCGCTCGCGCCCGGTCGAGGCCGAGCCGCCGGCCTGCTCGATGATCATCGCCATCGGGTGTGCTTCGTAGGTCAGGCGTAGGCGGCCGTCGCCGTAGCCGGGCCGCGCATCGGAAGGGTAGAGAAACACGCCGCCACGGGTGAGGATGCGATAGGCCTCCGCGACCAGCGACCCGATCCAGCGCATGTTGAAATCGTGGTTGGCGGGCCCGTCGACGCCGGCGAGGCATTCGTCGATGAAGGCGCGCACCGGCGGATCCCAATGCCGGCGGTTCGAGGCGTTGATCGCGAACTCCTCGCAGGCTTCGGCGATCTGCACGCCGCTGCGCGCGAAGCGGAAGCAGCCCGCCTTGCGATCGAGCGTGAAGATGTCGACGCCGTCGCCGAGCGTCAGCACCAGCGAGGTCTGCGGGCCGTAGGTGACGAAGCCCGCCGCGAGCTGCGCCGAGCCGCGCTGCTGAAAGGCGAGTGAGAGATCATCGGGGGCCGGCAGGATCGAGAAGATCGTGCCGACGGTCATGTTGATGTCGATGTTGGAGGAGCCGTCGAGCGGATCGATCGCGATGCAGATTCGCCCCTGACGATCGACGATCTGGGCCTCACGCATCTCCTCCGACGCCAGCGCCGCGATCGGCAGCCGGCCGAGGCAGCGGCGCAGGATCGCGTCCGCCTGGACGTCGAGGTCGCGTTGGAGATCGCCGTCGCTGTTGCGCCCGGTGGTCAGGCCCGAGGCGTCGGCGAGATCGCCGCTGGCGATGAGATCGGCAATCTCGATCGCTGCGGCCGCGATGGCATCGACCGCGGCTGCCACGGCTAACGCATGCGGCGCGGTCTCGGAATACCGTTGAAGGTGGTCGTCCAGCCTGAGTTGCCCGGTCATCTGCGTCCATCCCCTTGCCGGTGCCGCAACCATTCCCTCCTGGTGGAGGCAGGTCACGGTCAGTGCCGGCATTCAGGAGATTGACAGGAGCGGCTTAATAAGGAAAATTTCTAATCATAATGAGCCTCAAAGAATTTTCTTATAATGGCGCCGGCCATGCAGCGGCCCAGCTCCGGCATCTGACGATCCGGCAGCTGCGCTCGCTTGCGGCGCTCTCGGCCAAAGGCAGCGTGACGGCGGCGTCGAGCCATCTCGGGCTGACCCAGCCGGCCGTGACCCAGCAGCTGCGGCAGCTGCAGGACCTGGCCGGCCTGCCCCTGGTGCAGCGAACCGGCGACGGCATGCTGCTGACGGAAGCCGGCAGGGAGGTGCTGGCGCTGGCCGAACGGGTCGAAGCCGCGATCACCGATTGCCAGGGCGCGCTCGACCTGCTCGCGGGGCGGACCGGCGGCACCGTGCATCTCGGCGCGGTCTCGACCGCGAAATATTTCGTGCCGCACGCGATCGCGGCGTTCTCCAAGCGCTACCCCAAGATCGAGATCAAGCTGACCATCGGCAATCGCGAGGAGATCCGCGAGGCCATGCACGGCTACGACCTCGACTTCGCGGTAATGGGTCGGCCACCGGCCGACGTCACCGTCGACGTCCGCCAGCTCGGGCGCAACCCGCACATCATCGTCGCGCGCAAGGGCCATTGGCTGGAGAAGGATTCCGGCCTCAGCCTGACCGATCTCGTGCACGAGACCTTCCTCACCCGCGAGCCCGGCTCGGGCACGCGGACGCTGATGGAGGGCATGTTCCAGAAATCGGATCTCGAGCCGATCATCGGCATGGAGATGAGCAGCAACGAGACCATCAAGCAGGCGGTCATCGCCGGGCTCGGCATCGCCTTCATCTCGGCTCACACCGTGGCGCATGAGCTCGCCGAGGGCCGGCTCGTCGTGCTCGACGTCGCGGGCCTGCCGATCGTGCGGCAATGGTACGTGATCCGCCGCAGCGACAAGGTGCTGCTGCCGCCCGCGCAGGCGATGTTCGATTTCCTCGGCTCGGAAGGCTCGAATTATCTGCCTGATTTGCCCGAGCTAGGCGGACGATAGCTGCCTTCGCTCAGCTCATCAGCTTCATGGCGAGCGTCGCCGCCAGCACCACGATGATCTGGAGCAGGCGCTCCGTCGTGAAGATGCGGTTGAAGGTGGTCATCGCGTGCCCCGGCCGACGTGAAGAAGAATCTCTCGGCCGTTGCTAGCATAGAAGGATGCGGAGACAACTCCGTATTTGCCCGTGGCGGTCGCGCCTTCGGCGAGCCGGTTCAGGGCGCGCCGATGGCCGGCGATCAGGCCGCGAGCGGGGCGGCGTGGTCCGTGCGCGAGGCGAAATAGGCTTCCAGCTCCGACAGCGCCCGCGCCTCCCACTCGCTCGCCTGCTCCAGCAGCGACCAGCTCTGGCCCGGGCGGAACGCTGCGGTCTGGCGATAGAGCGATGCGATGCCGCGGTAGCGGCGCACGTTCTCCAGGATGGCGTGACCGTTCATGTCCGAAAACTCCCTCGTCATTCCCGCGGGAGAAACTGCGGCCAAATCTTTTTCGAAAAGTTAGCGGCGCGCGGCAAGTTCGCGGATGGTTGCCGGACTGTTGCTCGGGCGCAACGCGCGCGGCGCGATCTATTGCGGATTCGTTGCCGCGCTCTCGCCCGAAGGCTTCAGCCCGCCGCTTCTGACGATTGTCATCGTCGCGCGGCAGAGATCGGCAAGGCCGATCAGGAGGACGGCAAGAAGACAGAACAGGTTGATGGAATCGGCATGCGCGCTGGTCAGCGCATTGAGCTCGAAGAACGGCGGTATGAACGCCCACCACACCAGCGGCACGGTGAGCAGCGCGGCGAATGCCGCCGCCGGTGCACCCGCCATCAGCGCAAGCACGAACAGGCCGGGCAGGAACGCTGCGAAATAGAACTTTGCGCCGAGCAGGACGCAGATGCCCTGAACCACGGCCGAGACCGCGACGACGGCGAGCCCGAGCAGAAACGCCCCCCACGACCATGGCCGTACCCGCCGTGCGCCAAACAGCCCCGCACGTTTCATCAGCATCCCCCTGCCGCCCGTTAACCAGGTGCGTTGCGACGAAAGTACTACAACCGCAACCAATCCGCGAGATGGAAATTGCGTCATCGCGAGGTCGGTCGCACCGTTCGGGCGACGGCCGCTACTCGGTCAGCGCGTAGAGCAACCCCGCGACGGGCAAAGCAAGGCCAATGGCCGATGCGAGCGTCCAGCCTCCCTGTGCGAATGCCCATGCTCCGACCGCCGAGCCGACCGCGCCGGCGGCGAAGAACGTCGCCATGTAGAGACCATTGAGGCGACTGCGGTGCTCGTGCCCGAGCGCGAAGATGGCGCGGAAGCCCAGCACCACATTGCCCTGGACGCCGATATCGATCGCAATCGCGGCCACCACCAGACAGGCGAGGTTCAGCATCGAGCCGGACGCGCCGATGGAGGTCACCAGGAAGCCGGCGGCCGTGAGCAGCATCGCGACCAGCGTCGCGATGCTGCTATGGCCGCGGTCCGCGAGGCGCCCGGCGATCGGTGCTGCGAACACGCCGGCGACGCCGGCCAGCGCGAACAGCGCGATGCCGCGCTGGGAGAAGCCGAACTCGCCGGCGAGCTGGAGTGGCGCCACCGTCCAGAACAGGGTGAAGGCGCCGAACAGGCTCGCCTGGTACAGCGCGCGGCGCCGCAACAGCGGCGTGGCCCGCACCAGGTCCGGCATCGACAGCAGCAATTGGCCGTAATGCATCCGCGTGACCGGCTTGCGCTTCGGCAGCGTCATCCAGAGCACGGCTGCGAGCACGATCATCAGCGCGGCGGAGGCGAAGAACACTGCGTGCCACGACAGCAAGGCGGTGACGAAGCTCGACACCGGACGCGCCAGCATGATGCCGAGCATCAGGCCGGTCGAGACGTTGCCGACGACGCGGCCGCGGATGGCTTCGGGCGCCAGATGCGCTGCATAGGGGATGATGATCTGCACCGCGACCGAGCCGAGGCCGATGAACAGTGCGGCGAGCAGGAACGGCAGCGCATGGGTTGCGAACGCCGCGGCGAGCAGCGCCGCGGCGCCAAGCATGATCACCGAGCAGATCAGCGCGCGGTTCTCGACGAGATCGCCGAGCGGCACGATCAGCAGCAGCCCGGTGCCGTAGCCGATCTGCGTCATCGTCACGATCAGCCCGCTAGCTGCATGCGACAGGCCGAGCGCGGCGCTGATTGGGGCGATCAGCGGCTGCGCATAATAGATGTTGGCGGCGACCATGCCACAAGCCGCGGCAAGCACGAAGGTCAGGCGCTGCGACACCGCATCCGGCCCCGGCGCGGTCTCGATCGTGGCATTCATCGTCATTCGCATGGTCTCCAGGTAAGGCGCAGGGAATGGCCGTTAGGTAAGGTATAGGGAATGGTCATTCCCTATTCTGACAAAGAATTCAGGCGAGCAGCTTCATTGCGGCGCCGACGAGACGCTCTGCGTCGAGCGGCAGACGCGCCTTGCCGACGACGCGCATTCCCTGCGTGATGCAGAGCATCAGCCGCGCGGTGTCGTCGGCTACGACATGGCGGGGGATCGAGCCATCGGCCTGTCCGGCGCGTATGAGGCCGGCGATGAAGCTCTCGTTGCTCGCGAGCTGTGTGCTGACGCGGGCACCCACGACCGGATCGAGCGCGGACAGTTCGACCGCGCTGCCGACCACGAGGCAGCCGCGCCGCCCCTCGCTGCCCCGGGAATGCTCGACATAGGACAGCAGCACGTTGCGGATTTGCTCGCGGCCGTTTGCACCACGCGCCGCCGCGCTGCGGGTCTGCTGCTGGCGCAGGGCCGTGTAGCGCTCGAAGGCGGCGAGAAACACCGCATGCTTGTCGCGAAACGCCTTGTAGATGCTTCCCGTCGCGAGCCGCATCGCCGCAGTGAGGTCCCCGATCGAGGTGGCATGATAGCCGCGCTCACGAAACACGCGCACGGCGCGGTCGAGCGCGGTGTCCATGTCGAATTCCCGGGGACGGCCGGGCAGACGGGCGGCAGGTCGGGAGCGGCGGGCGGCCTTTTGCATTGCGGGATAATAGGGAATGAACGTTTCCGAATAAACACACGTGGTCGTGAAGAGAATCAATGACGAAGGAGAGAGCGTCACCCCCTCCGCGGCACCGGCGTCCCATCCGCCATGATCGTCACGCCCTTCCGCTCGACGATCATGCCGTAGGCGCGCGGCTGGCGGTGCACGTCGAAATTGAAGGTGGTGCGCTTGTAGGAACTGCAGAGATCGAGATCGCAGCGCGCCAGCGCGATCTCGTCGCCCTTTGTCGTGCAGGCCGCAATGATCTCGCCCGAGGGCGCGATGATGCAGCTGCCTCCGATGTGGTCGACGCCCTCCTCCACACCGGCCTTGGCGACCCCGACCACGAATGTGCCGTTCTGATAGGCGCCGGCCTGCATCACCAGATGATTGTGGAACAGCGAGAGATCGTCATGCTCCGGCGCGGGCGGATTGTGCACGGGCGTGTTGTAGCCGATCAGCACCATCTCGACGCCCTGCAGGCCCATCACGCGATAGGTCTCGCTCCAGCGGCGGTCGTTGCAGATCGCCATGCCGATCACGCCGCCGAAGGCACCGACCACGCCGAAGCCGCTGCCGGGCTCGAAATAGCGCTTCTCCAGATGCTGGAATTCGCGCCACGGTTCGTGCTCGGCATGGCCGGGCAGATGCACCTTGCGATATTTCAGGACGATCGCGCCGCTCTTGTCGACGAGGATGGACGTGTTGTAGCGCCTGACAATCCCGACCTCGAGCGTCAGTTCGGCATAGCCGAGGCAGAAGCCGATGCCGAGCTGGCGGGCGAGATCGAACAGCGCCTGTGTCTCGGCACCCGGCATCTCGCGCTCGAAGAAGCTGTCGATCTCGGCCTGGTCCTCGAAGTACCAGCGCGGAAAGAACGTGGTCAGCGCCAGCTCGGGATAGACGATCAGGTCGCAGCCGCAGGCCCGCGCCTCGCGCATCAACGCCATCAGTCGCGCCACCACCGCGGACCTCGACTCGCTCCTCGCGATCGGTCCGAGCTGGCCGGCTGCAATGGTCACAGTTCTCGTCACGCGTCGTTCCTCATCTTTTTCGAGTGCGCCCGGCCAGAGCCTATCACCCGCGCACAGGCCGCCTCGGCGCCCCGTACTGAGGGCACAATCAAATTCCGGGCCTGCGGGTATCATCGTGCGGCGCTGGGTGAGCACCAAACAGGAACTTCGTTGCCGATCTGCAACGGTTCCCCGCCGTCTGAAGCCGGACAAAACAAACTCCCATTCCGGCCATGAACCGCTCTCACAAGGCCGTGAGACTATCAGGGGAACGACGATGCGCGCACAACGCGTTTGGAAAGTGAATGGGGCCGCCAGCATCGGGCAGCTTCAATCGAGATTAGACGATCTGAACAAGCGTCTCGGTCAGCTCGAAAACCAGCATCCGGACAGCTGGAAGCTCGAGGAGCTGAGATCGAGCGCGCTCAGCCTGTCGCGGGAGATCGACGACATCCGCTGCGCCGAAGCGACGGCGGCCTTGAGCGAGCTGCTGCGGAAATAGTCGGCCTGCCGATTCGCGCCGGCGCAGGGAACCAAGCGCGGCGGCGGCCATTTCCATGCAAAGCATGGAGCAAGACCATGAGCAGGCAGCTGACGCGCGCCGATCTCGCGCGCGACGTGGCCGGGCCCACGCTGGTTCTGTGCACGGCGGCGGCCTTCACCATCGCGCGCCATTTCTCATTGTGAAGAATTTGACGCTGTGAGGGATTTTGCATGACGTCCGATCCCGAGGAGCAGGTCAGGCTGCAAGGCTACGGCGAGATGACGCTGCGCACCGCGGTCGAGACCTTGATGCTGCTCGCACCGCGTGAGCGGTCCGAGGCCGCGATCTATCGCGTCCGCGACGGCGTGCGCCTCGCGCAAAGCGAGGTCGCCGAGCTCGCATCACACTGGGGTATCCAGCCCGCACCCAACGTGCGATCGCCGAGACTGGTGCCGGAGCAGCACTGGCAAGACGTCGTCCGCGGCATGGTGCGCGACGCCCCGCTGCCGTCGCTGCTGGTGGCCTTTCTGGTCGGTGTGCTGGTCGCTCGCAGATAATGCGCGCTCGCGATGACGCGCTCATGTCAATGGAAATCGCGGCGTTCCGTGAAACCCGAGGAAACCTTTTTTGCTCGCGAAAACGCGACCGTTCCGCGCGGAACGTCTCGCGGCAGGAGGGATTGGGCCCCCGTTAAGCCTCGAACATGGAGACAACCATGATACGTACGAAACTCGTGAGCGTCGCCGCAACTCTGGCCGCGATTTTGCCGCTCGCAACTGTAAGCCCCAGCCTCGCTGCGGGCCGCGGTCCCGGCCCGTGCACCCCACCGGCTGGAGAAGCAGTCGGCGCCGCCGGGCCCGCCATGAGCGGCGGCCAGTTGATGGCCGGCATCGGCCAATGCCAGCGCATCGGCAGTTGGCACCCTGCCAACACCTACGGTTATTGGAGCCCGGGATACGGCTATGACGGGCCTCGCTGGGGCGCATCAGCCTACGCCCCCTACGAAGACTAGGCCCTTCACATAACAGCGTCACAACGGCGCGGCCGATCACGGCCGCGCCGTTTGCGTTGGCGGGGCGCACCAGCAGGGATTGCTTCGCAGCACCAAGGCGAGCTGCAGAAGTAGGTTGTCAGCTAATCTCCGCTAAAATTCGGAGCGCGAATCGAGAGCGAGGAGTCGTGAAAGTCACGACTTGCGACGATATCCACACTAGGGTGGCTTCGTCCTCTGATTTTGAGAGCCGGCCCAATGCCGTTTCTGCTGGGCGTGCTGGTGGCGCGGCGGTAGTCTCCCAACAACCGCCGGCTACGGAAGGATCGATCACTTCTGCCCGTCTGCTCGCATCTGCTCGGCGTAAGGACGTAAAGCTGCGGACATATCGTCGAGGTGTTTCTGCCACTCCGCGCCAGGCATGAAGGCGATCACCGGCTCATCCCCGGGCGAACCCGTCAGGTACTCTGGACTACGCAGGCCCTCGGCGATCCCGGCTTCCAGCTTCTTGACGATGTCGTCTGGAACGCCCTTGGGGACCGCAAAGCCGCGTTCCGACGTCGTCATGACCGGAAAGCCCGCCTCCTCTGCCGTCGGAACGCCCGGCAGCGATGGAAAGCGCTTCTTCGACAGGATCGCGATGACACGAAATGGCCCCTTGTTGGTGCCATGCAATTCGGGGATCTCGCTGAGGGTGACCATGCCGACGTCCAGATGCCCGCCCAGGAGATCGGTCCGCTGTGCGGCCGTTCCTCTGTAGGAGATCTCGTTGGGCTCGACTTTCGCGGCTGCCGCAAGCATGCGAATGGCCAGATGACCGTTCGTGCCGGCACCATTGTGACCGAAGGTCACCGAGCCCGGCTTGCTGCGCAGTGCGGCAACGACATCCGGCAGATTGCTGAATCTGCTATCGGCAGGCACCACCATGACATTCGGATCTTCGACGACGCGAGCGACCAGCCGGATTTCATCCGTGGTGTATTGGGTTTTGCGGGTCATTGGCAGGAAGTTGTAGCCTGGCACGTTGACGACACCGATCGAATAGCCCTCGGGCGCCGCGCGCGCGATCGACGCAAACGCGATCTCTCCGCCGGCGCCGGGCTTGTTCAGGACGACGAACTTCGCCTTGCCGCCCAGCGCGCGCTCGACAAAGGGGAGAAGCTTGCGCGCCATGACATCGGTGCCGCCGCCGGGCGCAAAGCCGACGACGACTTCGATCGGCTTGTCGTCGGGCCACGCGGCCCATGCCGACCCGCAGGCCGCGAATCCAAAAGCCGTAGCGAGCGCGATGATTTTATTGTTCATGATTTCCAGCCCTGTTTTTGTTATTGGCCGATCGCGCCTCGGGCGCGCGATCAGCTTGGGACTCATCTAGCCGTCGGGATGACTGGAGGGCAACCGGCGAGGCACCACGGCCCGGCGCTGATGGTGGCGTTTTTGGTGGGTGTGCTGATGGCGCGGCGGTAGGCCCCTGACCTAGCTCCGCAAGTCGGAACCGCCGGCGCTCGCTTCTGGCAAGCCATGCTACCGCGACAGGCCACCCTGCCCCGCCAAATCGGCCGTGGACCCAATCCCGAAATCGTTGCAAAAGGCGTCCTGAGGCGCCGGCAGCCGGGCTGCCAAGACTCTGGAAAACGTCGACTTTTGGAAGAATGGTCGGAGTGGCAGGATTCGAACCTGCGACCCCTGCGTCCCGAACGCAGTGCTCTACCGGGCTGAGCCACACTCCGACAAGAAGGCGGCTTATAGCGTCGGGCTTGACGCACTGCAAGCGGCCGAGATGAGGAATTTTATCCCTGTGAAGACGGGTGTCGAAACGCTGATATTGCCGGCCGGCGAAGCCGGCGCGGAAGCCGCCGCCCGGCGACTTGCGGCCGGCGGGCTGGTCGCGTTTCCGACCGAGACGGTCTACGGGCTCGGGGCGGATGCTGCCAATGCGGTCGCGATCGCCCATCTCTACGCCGCCAAGGGCCGGCCGGCGTTCAATCCGCTGATCGCGCATGTCGCGGACCTCAAGGCCGCGCGGCGGATCGGGCGGTTCGATGCGCGGGCGCTGGCGCTTGCGGAGGCGTTCTGGCCGGGGCCGCTGACGCTCGTGGTGCCGAAGGCCGAGGACTGCACGGTGGCGGATCTCGCCACCGCTGGCCTCGACACGGTGGCGATCCGCATCCCCGCCCATCCCGTCGCGCAGGCGATCCTGCGCGCCTTCGGCGGCGCCGTGGTGGCGCCCTCGGCCAACATCTCCGGCCACGTCTCGCCGACGCTGGCCGCGCATGTCGAGAGCGACCTTGCCGGGCGGATCGACCTGATCATCGACGGCGGGCCTGTTACGGTCGGCGTTGAATCCACGATTGTCGGCTGCTTCGACGCGCCGATGCTGCTTCGTCCCGGTGGGCTCTCGCGCGAGCGGATCGAGGCGGTGCTGGGCGCGAAGCTGACGCGGCCGCCGGCGGAGGCTGGCAGCGACGACAGCCAGCCGCTGGCCCCGGGCATGCTGGCCTCGCACTACGCACCGCGCGCCCATGTGCGGCTCAATGCACGTGAGGTCGCGCCGGGCGACGCGCTGCTGGCGTTCGGCCCGGAGCGCCTGCCCGGCCTTGACGCCGCCTCGGCCGTCATGAATTTGTCGCCCACCGCCGATCTCGATGAAGCCGCGGCCAATCTGTTCGGCTATCTTCGCAGCCTCGATGCGAAAGCGCCGCGGGCGATTGCGGTGATGCCGATTCCCGAAGATGGTCTGGGCGAGGCGATCAACGACCGGCTGCGCCGCGCCGCGGTGGCGCGTTGAAGCAAGAGACGAGGACATGAACATCAACAAGCCTGCCACCCCGCCGCTTGCGCCCGAATTGATCGAGCAATTCCGCAAGATCGTCGGCGACCGCCACGCCATCACCGACCCGACTGACATCGAGCCTTACGTCACCGAGGAGCGCAATCTGTTCCACGGCCGCTCGCCGCTGGTGCTGCGCCCGGGCTCGACGGCGGAGGTTTCCGCGATCTGCAAGCTCGCCTCCGCGCACAACATCGCGCTGGTGCCGCAGGGCGGCAACACCGGGCTCGTCGGCGGCCAGACGCCGCACAATGGCGAGGTGGTGGTGTCGCTGCGCCGGCTCGACAAGATCCGCGAGGTCGACACCGCGTCCAACACCATGACGGTGGAAGCCGGTGTGGTGCTGCAGATCGCGCAAGCCAAGGCCTCCGAGGTCGATCGGCTGTTTCCGCTGTCGCTCGGCGCGGAAGGCAGCTGCACCATCGGCGGCAATCTCTCGACCAATGCCGGCGGCACCGCGGCGCTCGCCTATGGCGTCGCGCGCGAGATGGCGCTGGGCCTCGAAGTGGTGCTCGCCGATGGGCGCGTGCTCAATTCGCTGTCAAAGCTGAAGAAGGACAACACCGGCTACAATCTACACAACCTCTTCATCGGCGCCGAAGGCACGCTCGGCATCATCACCGCGGCGACGCTGAAACTGTTTCCGAAGCCGCGGGCGATCGAGACCGCCTTCGTCGGGCTGAAATCGCCGGCGGCGGCGCTGAGGCTGCTCACCATCGCGCAAGGCGAAGCCGCCAATGCGCTGACGAGCTTCGAGCTGCTGTCGGAGCTGGCGGTGGATTTCTCGGTCCGCCACGGCATCGACGTGCGCGATCCGCTCGCAGAGAAGCATCCCTGGTACGTGCTGATGGAATTGTCATCGCCGAGCGAGGATGCCCGCACGCTGGAGACGATCCTCGGCCGTGCCATGGAGGAGGAGATCGTCGACGACGCCGTGATCGCGGCGAGCCTCGCCCAGCGCGGCGCGTTCTGGAAGCTGCGCGACGAGATGTCGGCGGCGCAGAAGCCGGAAGGCGGCTCGATCAAGCACGACATCTCCGTCCCGGTTGCGGCCGTGCCCGAATTCATCGCGGAAGCCGATGCGGCCGTGGTGAAGCTGATCCCCGGCGCCCGGCCGGTGCCGTTCGGCCATCTCGGCGACGGCAATCTGCATTACAACGTCAGCCAGCCGATCGGCGCCGACACCGCCGATTTCCTCGCGCGCTGGCATGATGTGAACGCGGTGGTGTTCGAGATCGTGCTGCGCATGGGCGGCTCGATCTCGGCCGAGCACGGCATCGGCGTGCTCAAGCGCGACGAGCTCCCCGAGGTGAAGGACAAAACCGCGATCGAGCTGATGCGCTCCATCAAGACGATGCTCGATCCGCTCGGCATCATGAATCCGGGGAAGGTGCTGTGAGCGCTTCCCTTGCGATCGATGCGATCACCGATGCCGACGTCGAGGGCGTGGTCGCGCTGTGGCAGCGCTGCGGCCTGACGCGCCCCTGGAACGACCCGCATGCCGACATCGCACTAGCGCGGCGGCGCGACAATTCCACCGTGCTGGTCGGCCGCGACAATGGCGCGATCGTCGCCACCGTGATGGTCGGCCATGACGGCCATCGCGGCTGGGTCTATTACGTCGCCGTCGATCCCAGCTGTCAGAAGCGCGGCTATGGCCGCATCATCATGGCGGCGGCCGAGGACTGGCTGCGAAGCGCCGGGATTTTGAAGCTGCAGCTCCTGGTCCGTCGCGAGAACGCGCAGGCCAACGCGTTCTATGGCTCGCTCGGCTTCGAGCTATCGACATCCCTGATGTTCCAGAAGTGGCTCGACGGCCGTGCGACCACGCCAAGCAATTGAGATCCAGCCATGACCCTTTCCGACCGCGTCCGCATCAAGGACGTCCGCGTGCTCTCGGACGGTTGGACCACGCTGAAGACCACGACCTTCGAATATCGGCGCGCGAGTGGCGAGTGGCAGACCCAGCATCGCGAGACCTATGAGCGCGACAACGCCGCCGCCGTGCTGCCATATAATCTCGCGCGGCGGACCGTGATCCTGGTGCGCCAGTTCCGCCTTCCGGCCTTCATCCGCGGTTACGACGACCTCTTGATCGAGGCCGCCGCCGGCGTGCTCGACAACGCCGAGCCCGAGGAGCGCATCCGCGCCGAGGCGGAGGAAGAGACCGGCTATCGCCTGCACCATGTCCACAAGGTGTTCGAGGCCTTCATGAGCCCCGGCGCCATCACCGAGAAGCTGCATTTCTTCGTCGCCGAATACGAGCCCGAGATGCGCGTCAGCGACGGCGGCGGCCTGGAGCACGAGGGCGAGGACATCGAGGTGCTGGAGCTCTCCATTGACGAAGCTCTCGCGATGATCGCCGACGGCCGCATCATCGACGCCAAGGCGATCATGCTGCTGCAGTATGTGGCGCTGCATGTGTTCAGGTGACCTTGCGGCTGTCCTTCCTTCTCCCCTTGTGGGAGAAGGTGGCGCGAAGCGCCGGATGAGGGGTTCTCTCCACTTGTGAGATCGTTCGTGAGGATGGATACCCCTCACCCGTCTCGCCGCTATGCGGCGATCCACCCTCTCCCACAAGGGGAGAGGGGAGGAGCGCAGCTCGCTCTATCAAGCCTGCAATTCAGACCTGCGCCGCCGCTCCCCCCCGGTTGAGCAACCGCAAAACTATCTCTAGTCTGTCGTCAACCAACAACCAGGAGACGCGCCATGTCCGCTCCGCGCGACGATGAATTCGGCTTTGCGCCCGACTACGATTCCCCCGTCCCCTACATGCAGCGCACCCGGGATTATTACGCGGCGATCGGCTACACCACGCCGTACCGCTGGGCGCATTACACCGAGGCACCGTTCCAGCCGCTGAAAAAAACGCTGGCCCAATCGCGCGTCACCATCATCACCACCGCGGCGCCCTACGATCCGGCCAAGGGCGACCAGGGGCCGGGCGCGGCGTATAATGGCAGCGCGAAGTTTTATCAGGTCTATGACGGCGACACGTCGAAAAAGCACGATCTGCGCATCTCGCACATCGGCTACGACCGTAAGCACACCTCAGCCACCGACAGCGGCACCTGGTTTCCGCTGCCGCAGTTATTGAAGGCATCCGCGGCCGGCCGCATCGGCGAGGTCGCGCCGCGCTTCTTCGGCGCGCCGACCAACCGCAGCCATCGCGTCACGCTCGACACCGACGCGCCGGAGATCCTGGCACGCTGCCTCGCGGACAAGGTCGACGTCGCGGTGCTGGTGCCGAACTGCCCGGTCTGCCACCAGACCACCGCGCTGGTGGCGCGGCACCTGGAGCGCAACGGCATCCCGACCGTGGTCATGGGTTGCGCCAAGGACATCATCGAGCACGCGGCCGTGCCGCGCTTCCTGTTCTCCGACTTCCCGCTCGGCAATTCCGCCGGCAAGCCGCACGACATCGCGTCGCAGGCCCAGACGCTCGAGCTCGCGCTCCGGCTGCTGGAGAGCGCGAGCGGTCCGCAGACCACGATGCAATCGCCGCTGCGCTGGAGCGAGGACGCCTCCTGGAAGCTCGACTACAACAACGTTGCGCAGCTCTCGCCCGAAGAGCTGGCTCGCCGCCGCGCCGAGTTCGACAAGCAGAAGGAGATCGCGCGCGGCAACCGCGCCGCCTGACGTCCTCCAACAACAATAAGCCGAGGGAGAGCGAGGTGACGCGACCGTTCGAGGGCGTGAAGATCCTGGATTTTACGCAAGTGCTGGCCGGCCCCTATGCGAGTTATCAGCTCGCGCTGCTCGGCGCCGACGTCATCAAGATCGAGCGGCGCGAGGGCGAGGACATGCGCCGCACGCCGCTCAGCCGCGAATGGGCCGAGCGCGGTCTGGCGCCGGCATTCCAGGCGGTCAACGGCAACAAGCGCAGCCTGACGCTCGATCTGCAGAACCCGGAGGCGATCGCGATCGTGAAGAAGCTCGCAGGCCGCGTCGACGTGGTCATGGAGAATTTCCGCCCCGGCGTGATGGACAAGCTCGGCATCGGCTATGAGGCGCTGTCCGCGATCAACCCAAAGCTGATCTATTGCGCGGTGTCGGGTTTCGGCCAGACCGGGCCGGATCGCCTGCGGCCCGGCTATGACGGCAAGATGCAGGCGCTGTCGGGGATCATGGCGATCACCGGCCACCCCGAGACGGGGCCGACGCGCGCGGGCTTTGCCGTGTGCGACGTGCTCTCGGGCGCCACCGCTGCGTTCGGCGTGTCCAGCGCGCTCTACCAGCGCGACCGCACCGGCAAGGGGCAGCTGATCGACGTCTCCATGCTGGAGGCGACGCTGGCGTTTCTCTCGGGCCAGATCGCCGACTGGTCGGTCGCCGGACATCGACAGCAGCTATCGGGCAATCAGGCGGTGAGCCGCCGGACCACGGCGAATTTGTTCAAGTGCGGCGACGGCCATATCCTGCTCGCCGTCAACAACGAGAAGCAGTACCGCGCGCTGATGGCTGCGCTCGGCCGCGAGGATACGCTGTCAGATCCGCGCTTTGCCGACTGGTTCTCGCGCAACGAGAACGAGGGCGCGCTGCGCGCCATCATCGAGCAGGCGCTAGCGAAACGGCCGGCACGCGAATGGGAGACGATCTTGGAGGACGCCGGCGCGCCCTGCGCCAGCATCTGGAAGGTCGAGGAGGTCATCGACCATCCCCAAATCAAGGCGCGCGGCGCGATCCAGGAGCTGGACACGGAATACGGCCGCCTGCGCTTTGCCGGCAGCGGCTTCAAGCTGGCCCATGGCGGCGGCAGGCTGGATCGCATGGCGCCGGAGCTGGGCGCGGATACGGACGCGGTGCTGGGCGAGCTGGGATTCGATGCGGCGGAGATCGCGGGCTTGAGGGCGCGGGAGATTGTGTGACGGCAGCGCCTCACACTCAGTCGTCGTCCCGGGGCGCGCGTAGCGCGAACCCGGGACCCATAACCACAGGATCGCGTTTGACGAGACTCGTGGTGAACAGTTTGCGCCATAACCTCATCCTGTGGCTATGGGTCCCGGATCGGCGCGCGCTTTGGGCGCGCTTGTCCGGGACGACAGCGGAGTGAGTGGCGGCACCGCACCTAGAACAACGACCCCTGCCCGTCATCTGATGACGCTGCCGCAGTCTTCCGCACCGCCTTCTTCGGCTTCGCCGCCTCGGCTTCCGCCTCGATCTCCTCCGCACTGATCGGCAGCACGAGCTGCTCGTCGTCATTGGCGACGCGGTTGACGCGGGTGGAGACCGGGTGCCAGGCGAATTCTCCGACGCGCGGGGCCCTCATCAGCGGCAGGATTGCATCGATCTCGTCGCCGTTGCTGTCGAGCCAGCGCTCGAAGTCGCGCGGGCTGATGGTGACGGGCACACGGTCATGCAGCGCGGCGAGATCCTCGCCTGCCCCGGCGGTGACGATCGCGACCGTGTCGAGTTCCTCGCCGTTCGGCCCGACCCAGGTCTCGAACACAGCGGCAAAACCGAGCGGCTCACCGTCGGCGCGGTGGATGAAGAAGGGCTGCTTGCGGCCGGCTTCCGTCTTCCATTCGTAATAACCATCGGCCGGGATCAGGCCGCGCCGGCGGCGAATCGCATTCTTGAAGGCGGGCTTCTCCAGCACCGTCTCGGAACGGGCATTGATCAGGAGCGTGAACCCGCGGGGGTCCTTGACCCAGCCGGGCAACAGGCCCCAGCGCATCAGACGGAAATGGCGCGCGCCGTTCTCGAGCAGCACCACCGGAATCGGTTGTGTCGGCGCGACATTGTACCGGGGCGGGAAATTCGGCTGCTCGACATAGCCGAACAGTTGCCGCAAAGCCGCGGGGGCCGAAGTTATGACGAAGCGTCCACACATCCTTGGAGGCCTATATAGGGTCCGTTCAGGTCCTTTTAACCCCGAACGTTAACACTGCGGCAGATGAGCTCAACGGCCTCCCAACCCGCGCGGACGCATGTACAGACGGGCCCTGAGGCGACCGCCTGGGCCGAACGGCTGCGCGTGGCCAACATCAATCCGCGCACCGGGCTTGCCACCGACTATCTCAACCATTTCAATGAAGCCGTGATGCTGCTCGAAATGGTGCCAGATATGCCGGAATGCGCCGAGGACTTCCTGACCTGGACGCCGCTGTCCTATGCCGAGCATTTCACGGCGTCGAATTTCAAGGCGCGGGATTTGGCGATCGAAGCCTATGAGAAAGCCGATCCCAACGTGCGTGCCCAGTTCGACCACTTGACGGATACCATGACCTCGATTCTGACCGCGGTCGGCTCGGCTATGCGCGAGGTCGAGAAGGACACGACGCGGGTCCGCCTCGCCGAGCAGGCCACGCTTTGGGTCAAGCCCCTGATCGCAGCCTGCGGCGGCATCATCAATGGCGGGGCGGAAGCCGACGTCGACACCATCATGGCGAACTCATCCGGATAGGTGACGCGATTGGCCGCAATCGTCCATCCTGCCCATCCCCAGCTTGCGGTCAGCGCGGCGATCTTCCGCGACGGCAAGGTGCTACTGGTCCGCCGCGCCCGCTCGCCGGCCAAGGGCTTCTATTCGCTGCCGGGTGGCCGGGTCGAGTTCGGCGAATCGCTGCATCAGGCCCTGAGCCGCGAGGTCGACGAGGAAACCGGCCTTTGCATCGAGATCATTGGCCTCGCCGGCTGGCGCGAGGTGCTGCCGGCCGCGGCCGGCGCCGGCCATTACCTGATCATGTCCTTTGCCGCGCGCTGGACGGCCCGGGAGCCGGCGCTGAACGACGAGCTCGACGATCACCGCTGGATCGCCCCTGGCGCCCTGGCAAGCCTCGGCGACCTCAAGCTGACCGGGGGGCTCGAGGAGGTCATCCTGTCCGCTCACCGGCTGCTTGGAGCCTGACCGCCCGCCTTGCGCCAGCCGTCCCGAGGGGGCATACAGCCGCCGATGTCGTCGCGATTTCTGGCCATTTTTGTCCTGATTCTCGCCTGCGCCTCCGTGCCTGCGAGGGCCCAGGACGTGGCGGCGCCGTTTGACGGCGAACTGCAGCGGCTGGCCGAGATCCTCGGCGGCCTGCACTATCTGCGCGGCATCTGCGGGGCCAACGAGGGTAACAAATGGCGCAATGAGATGCAGGCGCTGATCGATGCCGAGACCCCCTCCGGCGAGCGCCGCACCCGCATGATCGCCGGCTTCAACCGCGGCTATAACGGTTTTCAGCAGACCTATCGCAGCTGCACGCCGGCCGCGATGGTGGCGATCCGCCGCTACATCGAGGAAGGCTCGAAGATCTCGCGCGATCTCACGGCGCGCTACGCGAACTAGCTACCCCGTCATTCCGGGGCTCGCGCGCGAGAGCCCGGAATCCATTCATCCACCGTCTCTGATGCCCGATGGATTCCGGGCTCGCGCGAGGCGCGCCCCGGAATGACGGCGCGGTCGACGCATGTGCGGGCCGGGAACCCTGTCATCGACTTTGTTCACAGCCGTTAACCGTTCTTAAAGATGTGGCCTAGCGGTCGTTAACGCCCGTGCTACACCTCTCGCACAGCGCATCGCCGTGGATCGCGCCTCAGCCTGACCGAGTTTCATGAGCCAGCCGATTTCCTACGCCCCCGCCCGCGCGCCGCTGCCCGATCACGAGCAGAAACAGGCCGCACTGAGCTATCTCAACGAGGCCTGGGCCGAGGCGCGTCATGACGGCGTCGACGGCGACTGCCTGGCGCAGGCGAGCCTGTTCGCGGCCCTCGCCGAGCTCGTCGGCACCTATGGCGAGGACGCAGTGGCAAAGTTCGTCGAGGGCTTTCCCGGCCGCATTCGCAACGGCGAATTCTCGGTCGGCATCTGCAGGCAGTAAGCCGTCCTGAAGCAGTAAGCCGTCCTGAAAATGACCCCGCCACGCGGGCGGGGCCAGTTGACGGATGAATGACTCTGCGAAAGGCGTCGCGAAGTCTGCCGCTCTTATCGCACGGAAGCCGTTGCCGGCGGACAAGCATTAATCTCGCGATGACCGGGAGATGTTCCCGACAGAGCCGGGAACGCGCGCCTCAGTCCGTCTCGATCGGCAGCGCCGGATCCCTCGCCCATTCGCCCATCGAAGCGTCGTAGAGCGTCAGCTTGTCGTAGCCGAGCTGCGTCAGCAGCAGGAGGTCGATCGTCGCCGAGATGCCGCCGCCGCAATAAAGAATCACATTCTTGTCGCGCGTGACGCCCTGGGCGGCGAACTTCGCTTGCGCATCCGCAAGATCCGCCAGCGTCTTGTCGGCATTCACGAGTGTGGCTGCGGGAACGTTGACGCTGCCGGGAACGCGGCCCGGCCGGCCATAGCGGCTCGGCTCGAGGCCGCGGTGAAACTGCGGCCCGAGCGCGTTGACGATGATGGTCGCGGGATCGCCGATCCGCGCCAGCACGGCTTCCTTGTCGACGAAGCAGCCTGGGCGCGGCGCCGCCTTGAAGGCCGTCACCGGATAGCCTTTCGGTGCGCCCGTCTCGGTCGGCCGTCCCTCCTGCTGCCATTTGTCGAAGCCGCCGTCGAGCACGTGGGCATCGACGCCGAGCGCGCGCAACATCCACCAGAACCGCGTCGCCCACATTATCGTCCCTATGCTGTAGAGCACGATGGTCTTGCCAGCATCGAGGCCGTGGCGGCCGAAGGCGGCCTCCAGCTGGGCGACATCGTGCATCATGAAGAAGTGTTGCGACGAGGCGTCGGAGAACTCGCCTTGCAGGTCGAGGAAATCGGCGCCGGGGATGTGGCCGGCGGCGAACGTCTTGTCGCCGGGCACGGCGCGATAAGGCACGGCGCTGCCTTCCGGCGCGGGCTCAAGATAGGTCGTGCAGTCGTAGAGGCGAAGGTTGGGATCGCCGAGCATGGCGGCGAGCTGCTCGGTGGTGATGAGGGCGGCGGGTTGGGACATCAGGCTGCACTCCCGTTCGAGAGAAAGTGTAGACCGCCCCTCCCGTCATTGCGAGAGCAGCGAAGCAATCCAGAGTCTTTCCGCGGCGACAGACTGAATTGCTTCGCTGCGCTCGCAATGACGAATGGGGAAGCCCCGTGCGTCCCCCACATCACCCTACTGCTTCAGCGTCTCCAGGAACCGCACCGGCTCGCCCTGCGCGGCCGTCACCAGCTCGCCCTGCCACATCACGCGACGGCCGCGGATAAAGGTGCCGACCGGCCAGCCGGTGACGCGAACGCCGTCATAGGGCGTCCAGCCGGCCTTGGACGCCACCCATTTGTTGGTGATGGTCTCGCTGCGCTTGAGATCGACGATGGTGAAGTCGGCATCGTAGCCGGCGGCGATGCGGCCCTTGCAGGCCATGTTGTAGAGGCGCGCAGGGCCGGCGCTGGTGAGGTCGACGAAGCGCGCCAGCGAAAGCCGACCCGCATTAACGTGATCGAGCATAACAGGCACCAGCGTCTGCACGCCGGTCATGCCGGAAGGCGAAGCGGGATAGGTCTTCTGCTTCTCCTCCAGCGTATGCGGGGCGTGGTCGGAGCCGAGCACGTCGATGATGCCCTGTTCGATGCCGCGCCAAATGCCGGCACGATGATCGGCGCCGCGCACCGGCGGGTTCATCTGCGCCAGCGTGCCGAGCCGCTCGTAGCATTCCGGCGCGACCAGGGTGAGATGGTGCGGCGTCGCCTCGCAGGAGGCGACATCCTTGTGGTCGCGCAGGAACTCGATCTCCTCCTTGGTCGAGATGTGCAGCACGTGAATACGCTTGCCGGTCTCGTGCGCGAGCTTGACGAGGCGCTGCGTCGCCATCAGCGCCGCGGTTTCGTCGCGCCAGACCGGATGCGAGCGCGCATCGCCTTCGATGCGCAGCGATTTGCGCTCGTTGAGGCGGTATTCGTCCTCGGCGTGGAAGGCGGCGCGGCGGCGGATCACCTGGAAAATGCGGCGCAGGCTCTCGTCGTCCTCCACCAAGAGCGCGCCGGTGGACGAGCCGATAAACACCTTGACGCCGGCGCAGCCGGGTGCGCGCTCCAGCACAGGCAGGTCCTGCACGTTCTCGCGGGTGCCGCCGATGAAGAAGGCGAAATCGCAATGCATGCGGTGATGGGCGCGCTTCACCTTGTCGGTGAATTCGGCCTCCGTCACGGTCAGCGGCGAGGTGTTCGGCATCTCGAACACGGCGGTGACGCCGCCCATCACGGCGCTGCGCGAGCCGGTCTCGAGGTCTTCCTTGTGCGTCAGCCCGGGCTCGCGGAAATGCACCTGCGTGTCCATCACGCCGGGCAGGATGTGCAGGCCCTTGCAGTCGATCACCTCGGCGGCTGAGTCTTGCGATAGCGGACCGAGCTCGGCGATGCGACCGCCCGTGATGCCGATATCCCGCACGCCCTCGCCGTCCTGGTTGAAGACGGTGCCACCCTTCAGGATCACATCGAAACGCTGGGTCATTGGGCCTCTCTCATCCTCAGGGCGCAGGGCTCGAGGTCTTGTCGTTTATGCGTTGCGGGCTTACGTTCCGGAGCAACATGTCGCAAGAGATTTTCGCATGAAATCGGCGTTTCTTCCCGACCGGGGCGTAATCAAAGTCGCGGGTGAGGATGCGCGCAACTTCCTCAATGGCCTCGTCACCACCGACGTGGACAGGCTGAAACCTGGTCTGGGGCGATTCGGCGCATTGCTGACGCCGCAGGGCAAGATCATCGTGGATTTCCTGATCACGGAAGCGTCCGCGGGCCACGGCGGCGGGTTCCTGATCGACTGCCCCAAGGCGCTGGCGGACACCCTCGCCACCAAGCTGAAATTCTACAAGCTGCGCGCCAAGGTCACCGTGGACAAGCTCGACCTCGGCGTGCTCGCCGCCTGGGACGGCGAGCCGGCGGCGCAGCCCGACCTTGCCTTTGCCGATCCGCGGGCTGAGGGGCTCGGCTACCGCATCCTGGTCCCGGAAGATCTCAAGCAGAAACTGTCCGATCTCATCGGCGCCGAGCTGGTCGATGCAGCCGAGTACGAGGCGCACCGCATTGCGCTCGGCGTGCCGCGCGGCGGGCTCGATTTCATGTACAGCGATGCGTTCCCGCATGAGACCAACATGGATCGCCTCGCCGGCGTCGATTTCGACAAGGGCTGCTATGTCGGCCAGGAGGTCGTCTCGCGCATGCAGCATCGCGGCACCGCGCGCACGCGCAGCGTGAAGGTGCTGCTCGAGGACGCCTCGCCCGAGCCGGGCACGACCATTCTTGCCGGCGACAAGCCGGTCGGCACCATCGGCTCGACGGCTGGCGGCAAGGGAATCGCGCTGGTGCGCATCGACCGTGTCGCAGACGCGCTCGATGCGGGCCAGCCGCTCACCGCTGGGGGGCTGGCTTTGACACTCGCTGAACCAGACGTCGTTCGCATTCCAGCCAAGCAGCCGACCGCATGAGCCGCGCTGCCCGCTTGCATCCCGATGGTCTGACCCGCTGCCCCTGGCCGGGCGAAGATCCGCTTTATGTCGCCTATCACGACACCGAATGGGGCGTGCCGGAATACGACGACCGCGCGCTGTACGAGAAGCTGATGCTGGACGGCTTCCAGGCCGGCCTGTCCTGGATCACGATCCTGCGCAAGCGCGACAATTTCCGCAAAGCCTTCGACGATTTCCAGCCGGAGAAGATCGCGCGTTACACGCCCAAGAAGGTTCACGCGCTGATGAACGATGCGGGTATCGTGCGCAACAAGGCCAAGATCGAAGGCGCGATCCTGAGTGCAAAGTCATATCTCGACATCATGGAGAAGGGCCCGGGCTTCTCGAAGCTGCTGTGGGACTTCATGGACGGACGGCCCAAGGTCAACCAGTTCAAGACCACGGGAAGCGTGCCGGCTTCGACGCCGCTCTCGGTGCAGATCTCCAAGGAGCTGTCCTCGCGCGGCTTCAAATTCGTCGGCCCGACCATCGTCTATGCCTTCATGCAGGCGACCGGCATGGTCAACGACCACCTGGTCGACTGCCACTGTCATGCGACCTGCAGCAAGACCCAGCGCAAGCTGCGCCTCAAGGCCAAATGACGGCGAAGAAGGCAGCGCGCAACGAAGAGGTCCGCGCCTGGCAGCGCATGCTGTCGGGCCGGCGGCTCGACCTGCTCGATCCTTCCCCGCTCGACATCGAAATCGGCGACATCGCGCACGGGCTGGCGCGGGTGGCGCGCTGGAACGGACAGACCCTCGGCGCGCACATCTTTTCGGTCGCGCAGCATACGCTGCTGGTAGAGACCGTGCTGCGGCATGAGATACCCCGCGTCGACCAGCGCGTGCGGCTCGCGGCCCTGCTGCATGATGCGCCGGAATATGTGATCGGCGACATGATCTCGCCGTTCAAGGCCGTGCTCGACGGTCATTACAAGGCCGTCGAGAAGCGGCTGCTCGGTGCCATCCATATCCGCTTCGGTTTGCCGCCGGTATTGCCAGATGACATCACGCAGGCCATCAAGGCCGCCGATCGCGGCGCGGCCTATCTCGAGGCGACCGAGCTCGCCGGCTTCAGCGCAAGCGAAGCGCGGCGCCTGTTCGGCAAGGATCCGGGTCTCTCCGACAGCGTCCGACGCGACTATCTGACGCCCTGGACCGCGGCGCGGGCCGAGAAGCAGTTTCTGGAGCGGTTTGGCGCCGTGTTTGCGTAGCATTATTCCTTCGTAGGGTGGGCAAAGCGAAGCGTGCCCACCGAACCAAGCGACATGCGCGCAATTGCGAAATGGTGGGCACGGCGCGATGCGCCTTTGCCCACCTACGAGCGCTCGCTATAATCGGGCGCAAAAAGGTTCGCCATGATCCACGTCTGTTCCCTCGCCGCGCTTCCCGAGACCGTCCGCCTCACCAAGGCCAGTCACGTGCTAACCGTGATGGCCAATGTCGAGCAGGTGGCGCGTCCGGTCTCGGTGCTCCCGGCCAACCACCTCAAGGTGTCGATGGACGACATCACCGAGGAAATGGACGGCTTCGTCGCGCCGTCGGAGACGCATATCGAGCAGGTGCTCAACTTCGTGCGCGGCTGGGACCGCAGCGCCCCGCTGGTGGTGCATTGCTACGCCGGGATCAGCCGCTCCACCGCCAGCGCGTTCGCGGCCGTTTGCGCGCTTAATCCAAATCGCGACGAGATCGAGATCGCCAGGAAGATTCGCGCGGCCTCGCCGATCGCCTCGCCCAATCGGCGCATCGTCGGCCTCGCCGATCGTGCACTCGGACGCAACGGCCGCATGCTGCGCGCGCTCGACGAAATGGGCCCGGGCGCGATGATGGTGGAAGGCCGCCCCTTCGCGATCGAGCTCGAATGACAGCTGGTTGTCACGATGGAGGTGCGCCCCCTCTCCCGCCGGCGGGAGAGGGTTGGGGAGAGGGTATCTCGGCGACGAAGACTCCCCCAGAGGATAGAGCCCTCTCCCGCCTCGCATCTGTCGATGCGACGCGACCTCTCCCGCAAGCGGGAGAGGTGCACCGAGTCCGCGGATGGGCCGTCTTAACCAAGCGGCATTCTGTTCAATTCAACGACACGGCAGCCGCATGAGCGAGACGCTGCTGACGCCAATCGAAATCGGCCTCACCGCCGCTATCGTCGCGATCGAGAACCACGAGCCGTTGATCCTCACTGCGCATAGCAGCGACGGGCTTGCCGGCCTGCCGTTCGGCCCGTTCGACGCGGTGAGCCATCGCACGTTCGAGATCGGCCTGCGCGCTTGGGTCGAGCAACAGGCGGGGCTGCGGCTCGGCTACGTCGAGCAGCTTTACACGTTCGGCGACCGTGGCCGTCATGCCGAGGCCGGCGACACCGGCGCCCACATCGTTTCGATCGGCTATCTCGCGCTGACGCGCCCGGCGGGCGGCGAGCTCGCGACAAACGCGGCGAGCTTCGCGCCCTGGTATCGCTTCTTCCCCTGGGAAGACTGGCGCGACCAGCCGCCGGCGATCATCGCCCGCGACATCATCCCTGCACTGACCGAATGGGCCGAGGAGGAGACGGCGGAGACGATTCGCGCACTGCCGCGGAAGGATCGCGTGCGGTTCTATTTCGGTCTCGACGGCGCACCCTGGGACGAGGAGCGCGTGCTCGACCGCTACGAGCTGCTCTACGAGGCCGGGCTGATCGAGGAGGCCCGCCGCGATGGCCGTCCTGCGGCATTGGCGCGCAAGACGCTTCCCCCGCTCGGGACCTCGATGCGGTTCGACCACCGCCGGATTCTCGCCACGGCAATCGCGCGGCTGCGCGCAAAGCTGAAGTATCGTCCTGTAGTCTTTGAACTTTTGCCGACCGAATTCACACTCACTGAACTGCAGCACACGGTGGAAGCGATCTCCGGCCGGCACCTGCACAAGCAGAATTTCCGCCGCCTGGTCGAGATGGAAGCCCTGGTCGAACCGACCGGGGTGATGTCGACACAGACGGGCGGACGGCCGGCAGCGCTCTACCGCTTCCGCCGCGAGGTGCTCCAGGAGCGGCCCGCGCCGGGCTTGCGCGTTCGCTCCCGGCGCTAGAGCATGATCCGGAAAAGTGCGTTGCGGTTTTCCGGTAAGATCATGCTCAAGAAATTAAGATCCTGATATCAGTGGTATCGGCCCCTGCCCGCCGATTGCCTGGAGGCTTCATGTTCGACGGCCCGTTTGACGTCTTTGCGCTGATCATTGCGATCATTGCCTTCCTGATCGCGATCAAGGCGTCCAGCCAGGCGACCGAGTTGCGCCGCCGGATCAGTTCGCTCGAAGATATGCTTTACGCGCAGCGGACGGTGCAGCCGCCCCCGCTGATGCCGGCGCAGGCCGAAGCCCCCGCGACGACTGCAGCCGCAGAGCCGCCGCCGCTGGCCCCGGAAGCCGAAACGACGCCGCCTCCGCTCGTCACCGAAGAGATTTCGCCGCCCCCGCTCGAGCCGAGCACGGGCGCCGCTGCGCCCCCTCCGGTGCCGGAGGCAGCACCCGGCTTCGAGGAGCGGCTCGGCACCCGCTGGGTGGTGTGGATCGGCGGGCTTGCGCTCGCGCTCGGCGGCTTCTTCATGGTGCGCTATTCGATCGAGGCCGGTCTGCTCGGCCCCGGCGTGCGCGTGTTCCTCGGCGGCCTGTTCGCCGCTGCGCTGCTTGGCGCCGGCGAATGGACGCGGCGCAAGGAGAGCATCTCGAGCATCGCGGCGCTGCCGATCGCCAACATTCCCGCGATCCTCACCGCGGCCGGCACGGCGGTGGCGTTCGCGACCATCTACGCGGCGTACGCGCTCTACGACTTCCTCGTGCCTGCGACAGCCTTCGTGCTGCTCGGCATCGTTGCGATGGCCACGCTGGCCGCAGCGCTCCTGCACGGCCCCGCGCTCGCCGGGCTCGGCGTCGTCGGCGCCTTCGTGACGCCGATCCTCGTCTCCTCCGGCAAGCCGGATTATTGGGCGCTCTACATCTATCTTGCGGTCGTGACGGCCGCGAGTTTCGGGCTCGCCCGCATCAGGCTATGGCGTTGGCTTGCGGTCACGACCATTGCCTTCGCGGTGCTCTGGATCTTCCCGGGTCTCGATACCGAACAGGTGCAGGTCGCGCCGCACGCCTTCCATGCCATCGCCGGCTTCGTGCTCGCCGCACTGCTCGTCGTCTGCGGCTTCATGTTCGGACCCAGCATGGAGAACGGCGAGATCGAGCCGGTCTCATCGGGCGCGCTCGGCGCCTATTTGTTCGGCGCGATGCTGGTCGTGCTGTCGAGCGCGCATGCGGATCTCGCGCTGATCGCCTTCACGCTCCTCGTCGGCGGCACGCTGTTCGTCGCCTGGCGCGCACCGGCGGCGACCGGCGCGCTGGGCGCGGCCGCGGCGGCCGTGTTCATCGTGTTCGCCGAATGGGCGGTGCGCGCCAACCCTGATATGCTGGTGCTGCCGGGCGGCCCGATGCCCGGCGTCGGCCCGGTCGCGATTGATAGCGCGGTGACGCTGCATCTGGTGACGGCCGCGATCTTCGCCGCCGGTTTCGGCGTCACGGGCTTTTTCGCGCAAGGCCGCTCGAACTCGGTGATCATTCCCGTGGTGTGGTCGGCGGCGGGCGTCGCGACGCCGATCGCCATCCTGGTTGCGCTCTATGCGCGCATTGCCCATCTCGACCGCTCGATCCCGTTTGCGATCCTCGCCGTGCTGCTCGCTGCGGCCTTTGGCGCTGCGACCGAAGCGCTGATGCGCCGCGAAGAACGGCCCGGCGTTGCAACCTCGGTCGCGCTGTTCGCGACCGGTACGCTCGGCGCGCTGGCGCTGGCGCTGACCTTCGCCCTGGAGAAGGGCTGGCTCACCATTGCGCTCGCGCTGATGTCACTCGGCACCGCCTGGATCTCGTTGCAGCGGCCGATTCCGGTGCTGCGCCGGCTGGCTGCGGTCTTCGCTGCGATCGTCACCGCGCGCATCGTCTATGATCCGAGCATCGTCGGCGATGCCGTCGGGACCATGCCGATCTTCAACTGGCTGTTGTGGGGCTATGGCCTGCCGGCCGCCTCGTTCTGGGGCGCGAGCATCTTCCTGCGCCGCCGCGCCGACGATCCGCCGCTGCGCGTGGTCGAGACGGCGGCGATCCTGTTCACCGCGCTGCTCGCCTTCATGGAGATCCGGCACTTTGCGACCGGCGGCCGCATGACCTCGCCGCCCTCGCTGCTCGAGTTCGCGCTGCAAGTCTGTGTCATGCTAGCCATGGCAATCGGCCTGGAGCGCCTGCGGCTGCGCAGCCACAGCATCGTGCACAATGTCGGCGCGGTCGTGCTGACGGCGATCGCCGGCCTCATCAGCGTGTTTGGCCTCCTGATCCTGGAGAACCCGATGCTGCTCTCCAGCGTCAATGTCGGCAGCCTCGTGTTCAATCTGCTGCTGCTCGGCTATGCGTTGCCGGCCGTGCTGATGCTGCTGCTCTCCTACGCAGTGGCGGGACACCGCAGTGTCGCATATGCAAACACGATTGCGGGTGGCGCCCTGGTGTTCGCGCTCACCTATGTGACGCTGGAGATCCGCCGCTTCTATCACGGCCCGGTCCTGCTCTACGGTGGCACCACGAGCGCCGAGCAATATACCTATTCGATCGGCTGGCTCGCTTTTGGCGTGGCGCTGCTCGGCGTCGGCATCCTGGTCAATTCGGAGCGTGCGCGGCTGGCGTCCGCCGCCGTCATCGCGCTGACGATCTTCAAGGCCTTTGCCGTCGACGTGTGGACGCTGACCGGCGTCTATCGGGCGCTCTCGTTCATGTGCCTTGGCGTCGTGCTGGTCGCGATCGGCTGGCTCTACCAGCGCATCCTGTTCCGGCGGCAGATCGCACCGCCGCCGGCCGCGCCGCAGACGGGCAGCTAGACTGGATCGTCGGGCGGGCACTCCACCTCTCCCCAGCGGGGAGAGGTAACAACGATCGAGCGGGTGCCTCTACGCCGCGCGGACCGATTCCAGGAACTGCGCGACCTCGACCTTCAGGCGGGTGCTGTCGGTCGCCAGCGACTTCGCCGCCGACAGCACTTCACTCGAGGCCGAGCCGGTCTCGATCGCACCGCGCTGCACGTTGGTGATGTTGGACGACACTTCCTGCGTGCCGAGCGAGGCCTGCTGAACGTTGCGCGAGATCTCCTGCGTGGCCGCGCCCTGCTCCTCGACGGCAGCGGCGATCGCCGCGGACACCTCCGACAGCCGCTCGATGGTGCCGCCGATCTCCTGGATGGCGTTGACGGATTCTTGCGTCGCCGCCTGGATGCCCGAGACCTGCGCCCCGATTTCGCCGGTCGCTTTCGCGGTCTGCTCGGCCAGTGCCTTGACCTCGGAGGCGACGACGGCAAAGCCGCGGCCGGCTTCGCCCGCGCGCGCCGCCTCGATGGTCGCGTTCAGCGCGAGCAGATTGGTCTGGCCCGCGATGGTGTTGATGAGCTCGACGACGTCGCCGATGCGGGCGGCCGCCTGCGACAGCGCGTTGACGCGCTCGTTGGTCCGCGCCGCCTGCTCGACCGCTTCCGATGCCATCCGCGCCGAATCCTGCACGCGGCGGCTGATCTCGGTGATAGAGGACGACAGCTCCTCGGAGGCCGAGGCCACCGCCTGGACGTTGGTGGAAGCTTCTTCCGACGCCGCCGCAACGACGGTTGCGAGCTCCTGGCCGCGCTGCGCGGTGCCGCTCAGCGTCGCCGCGGAGGCCTCGAGCTCGGTCGAGGCCGACGACACGGTCTCGACGACCTCCCCAATCATGACCTCGAAATTGCGGGTGATGGCATCGACACGTCGGCCGCGTTCGATCTTGGCCTCGGCGTCGCGCGCCGCCGCAGCGTCGGCCGCCTTCTTGGCGATCAGCGCCTCCTTGAAGATCTGGAGCGCATCCGCCATCGAGCCGATCTCGGTCTTCTCGCCGCGATGCGGCACCTCCACCGCAAGGTCGCCCTCGCCGAGCGACTGCATCGGGCGGATGATCGAAGCGATGCCACGCGAGACGTCGCGCACGAGATAGTAGGCGGCGCCGATCGCGATCACGACGGAGGCCACGATGATCCCGACCAGCACACGGAAGATCGTAGCGTAGCTGTCGGCGGCCTGCTTCGTCTCCAGCTCGGCGCCCTGATTGTTCATTTCGATGCCCTTCTGGAGCAGCGGATCGGCGGCCTGAGCCATCTTCGCGACCTTGGTCTGCAACATCTCGTTGGCATCGGTCGGGAACCGGCCGACACTCTTGCGCGACAGCGCCATTACATCCTGCACGCCGTTCAGGTACTCGGCCCAGGCCTTGGTCCATTGCTCGTAGAGCGAGCGCTCCTCTGCGCGCGTGATCAGCGGCTCGTAGATCTTGCGGGTCTTCTCGATCCGTTCGCGCAAACCTGCCAGGCGCTTCTCGGCAGCCTCCTTGCCTTCGGCAGTATCCTGCATCAGGTGCAGACGCAGCGCGACGCGGAGCTCGTTGATGTCAGCACGCATCGAGCCGAGCGCACGCACGCTCGGCAACCAGCCCTGCGCGATCTCGACCGTATGGGCATTGATGTTCTGCATCGTGCCGATCGCCATCACGCCGACGCCGGCGAGCGAGAGCACGAGGACCGACAGCACGGTCAGCAGCTTGAAGACGATCGACAATTTCGACATCACGACAATCCCGATGATTACCCGGCAACGCGCACATCATCTGCGCCGCAGACGTCACGACGGACGACCCGGGCGAAGGTCAGTTCAACAATGCTGGCTGGTTCTTTTCCCGAAGGATTGCGCGCATAATCGCAAACAGGCGTTAACAGGAGGCTACGTAAAAATACGGCTCGTGCGCAGCGATCGTGGTTCGCTGCAACTCTCTGTTGCAGCCGCACCGGCATCTCCCGTTACGATGCGGACGCAAAGGCACGTGTCAGGCCGCGCGGACGGTATCGAGGAACTTTCCGACTTCGAGCTTCAGCCGGTTGCTGTCGCCGGACAGCGATTGCGCGGCGCCCAACACCTGCGAGGATGCCGAACCGGTCTCACTCGCGCCGCGCTGCACGTCGGTGATGTTGGACGACACCTGATGGGTGCCCGTCGCCGCCTGCTGCACGTTGCGGGAGATCTCCTGCGTTGCGGCCCCCTGCTCTTCCACCGCGGCTGCGATGGTCGAGGAGATCTCCGACAGCTTCTCGATGGTGTGGCTGATGTCCTTGATCGCGCCGACCGAATGCTCGGTGGCGGTCTGGATGCTGGCGATCTGCTGGCCGATCTCGCCGGTCGCCTTCGCCGTCTGCTCGGCAAGCGCCTTGACCTCCGAAGCGACGACGGCAAAGCCGCGGCCTGCCTCGCCGGCGCGCGCGGCCTCGATGGTTGCATTGAGCGCCAGGAGGTTGGTCTGGCCGGCGATGGTGTTGATCAGCTCGACCACGTCGCCGATCCGCGCCGCAGCAGCGGAGAGCTCCCCGACGCGATCGGTCGTGGTGCGAGCCTGGTTCACCGCATCGCCGGCGACGCGGGCGGATTCCTGCACCTGCCGGCTGATCTCGGTGATCGACGACGACAGCTCTTCGGTCGCCGACGCGACCGACTGCACGTTGGTGGACGCTTCCTCGGAAGCGGCAGCAACCATGGTCGTGAGCTCCTGGCCGCGCGCCGCGGTCGCGGTCAGCGTCGAGGCGGAAGCTTCCAGCTCGGTCGCGGCCGAGGACACGGTATCGACGATCTCACCGATCGCGGCTTCGAAGCTGTCAGCCAGCTTGTGCATCTCGGCCTTGCGCTGCGCGGCCGCAATCTGGTCCTGCCTGATCTTGGCTTCGGCGTCCTCGCGCGCCTTCTGCTCCGACACGACCTTGAACTTTTCAACGGCCGCCGCGACGCCGCCGACCTCGTCCTTGCGGCCGAGACCGGGCAGAACCACGGAGAAATCGCCGCCGGCGAGCTTGTCCATGGCGACCGTGAGCGCACGGATCGGCCGCGCGATGGTCAGGAACGACATCAGCCAGGAGCCGACGAGGACGAGCATGGCGAGTGCGCCGACCAGGATCGCAAGCTGCTCGCTCGATCTCATTTGGGCCGCGGCCGCGGAATTCTTCTCCTCGGATTTGTGCCTTGCGTAGTCGGCGATCTGGCCGATCAGCACGTCGAGCTCGCCGGCAATCGGCAGGGTCACCTCGCGTGCGATGCGAACGACGTCTTCATTGAGCTTCGCAGCGCGGGCCGCTCCGTCTGCACCGCTGGCGGCCAGGGCTTCGCCGCGCACGCCGGCGATCTGCTGCGCGGCCTTTTCGTAATTCGCAGCCAGCGATCTCAGTTTCTCCATCCGAGCGCGGTTCTCCGCCTCGTGAGAAAGCTTCAGCATTTCATCGACCAGCGCATTCGTCGATTTTTGCCGGTCGCCCAGGTTCTGGACGGCCTTCTGAATGTCAGCCGGGCTATTGGCAAGACGAAGGTCTCGTACCGCGAGCTGCATGCCGCGAACCGCAGCCTCGGCCTTGACTGCGTCGCGCGCGATCTGCTGCTGCGCAAGCGCGCTCTGGCTGCTCTCGCGAATGCCCGCATTGCCGAGCATCTGGCTTGCAATCATGGCCCCAACCAGGAGCACACCGAGCGCCGACGCAATCGCCAGCTTGGTCCCGATCCTCAGATTCTGAACTAGGCTCAACATGGGCATGCTTCCCCCGAAGGAACGCGCAGCCGAGTCATTGTCGGCTTCCCCTGACTGCGCCATTGCCCAAAAAATGAGCTTCTCACATTCCGATTTGGTTAACGAAATCCCTCGCAGAAATACTGACTTTGCACGCTAAATGATTGAGCGCGAAAGGAAACGATCCCGTCATAGTTGTAAATTGCAGCTTCAAGTCGGAGCTAGGACGCTTTACATCCGATGGCCTCGCCGACGAGGCTGATTCGAAAGACCGGCTGCTTGTCCTCATCGAGCAGCTCCATGCACCACTCGGCGTTCGGCTTCAGGCCGCGCGCGATGCCGCTGAGCAGATTGGCGCACACCTCGGTCATCTCGGTCCAGGCGGCTGCGCGATCCTCGAACTCGTACGGCAGGTCGGCGGCGCCGGAATAACGGCCGGTGCTGATGCGGAAGAAATAGAGCGACATGGTTGAACCCTTGCGTGGGACCGCCCCCCGGCGCGCGCAAACTGCGGCCCGAACAGCTACCAAGGCATGAAAGCCGCCGTCCGTATGACTACGGCGCAGGCGGCTTGATGTTCGATGATGCCTTCGACGATCAATGGCGCGGGTTGTCTCGCGCAGGCGAGCTCACTGCGTGGAGCGGCGCAGCTCCAGCGGTCCCTCGTTCTTCGCCGGCTCGGACTTCACCGGCTCGAGCCGGCTGCCCTCGACACGCGGCGTCTCGACGCGCGCGGCTACCTCGGTGGTCGAGGCGGCAACCGTGCCGGTGTGCTCCGGCTTGTGCAGCGAGCGCGGCCGCGCCGCAGCGCGCGCCATCAGCATTTGGTTGCCGCCCTGGTGACGGAAGTCGCAATAGGCGAAGCCCATGCCCGACACCGAGCCGCGGAAGCTGCGATCGTCGGTCTTTTCGAGGTTGAAACAGGGCTCGAACGGAATGCCCTTGATCGAGGCGCAGACGTTCTGGCCGCGGATCTGGAGCGTATTGCCGGGAAGTCGGAGGTGCTTGACCGGGCCTGCGCCCGAGAATTGCACCGCACCGGCGGCACCGAGATCGTCGAGGATGCGGCCTGCCCCGCGGGTGCCGTCGAAACAGGTGAAGGCGAACACCTTGCCGGCCACGAAGCGGCGCGCCTCGTCGGCGTTCATGCTTCCAGCGATGGCCGGCGCAAACGTCGCTGCCGCCGTGACAGCCCCCAACACAATACGCGCAAGCATGCTCAACTCCGAACCAACCCCCGCAGCGGGCGATGCCTTTATCTCTTTACCCGCTGCTTACCATACGAACCATGGCGAGATTGAAGCAGCTTGGTTGGTAAAGTCTGAACGCCGTCAGACAATTTTTACCACGACGCGGCCGCGAACCTGGCCGGCGAGGATTTTCGCGCCCCAGCCCTGAACCTCGTCGAGCGAAATTTCCTCAGTAATTTCAGAGAGTTTTGTTCGGTCCAGGTCGGAGGCCAAGCGCTGCCAGGCGGCCTTCCTGGGCTCGATCGGGCACATCACCGAATCGATGCCGAGAAGGCACACTCCGCGCAAAATAAACGGCGCCACCGAGGACGGCAGGTCCATGCCGGCGGCCAGGCCGCAGGCCGCGATCGCGCCGCCATATTTCGTCATCGAGAGCAGGTTGGCGAGGGTGGTCGAGCCGACGCTGTCGACGCCGCCGGCCCAGCGCTCCTTGGCGAGGGGTTTTGCCGGGGCCGACAATTCATTGCGATCGATGATCTCGGCAGCCCCCAGCTGCTTCAGGTAGTCGGCCTCGGAGGCCCGGCCGGTCGAAGCGATGACGTGGTAGCCGAGCTTCGAGAGCACGGCGATCGCGACCGAGCCGACGCCGCCGGCAGCGCCCGTCACCACGACCGGGCCGCTCTTCGGCGAGATGCCGTGCTTCTCCAGCGCCAGCACCGAGAGCATCGCGGTGAAGCCGGCGGTGCCGATCGCCATGGCGTCGCGCGCCGATAGCCCTTGCGGAAGAGCGACCAGCCAGTCGCCCTTCACCCGCGCCTTCTCGGCATAGGCGCCGAGATGGGTCTCGCCCATGCCCCAGCCGGTGCAGACGACCTTGTCGCCCGCCTTCCACTGCGGATGCGAGGAGGCTTCAACCGTGCCGGCGAAATCGATACCGGCGATCATGGGGAAGCGGCGCACCACCGGCGCCTTGCCGGTGAGCGCAAGGCCGTCCTTGTAGTTCAGCGTCGACCATTCGACGCGGACGGTGACGTCGCCCTCCATCAGCTCGGTTTCGTCGAACTGCGCGAGCTGCGCGGTGGTGCCCTTGTCCGCCTTGTCGATCCTGACAGCCTTGAATGTGGCCACGACTGAACTCCCTGACTTTGTTTGTCGGGGATGTTTAGCTGATCAGGCCGGCTGCGCAACCACCCGCTGGACCGGTTTCTCGACGATTGGAAGATTGATCAGCGCCGAGAGCACGCCGAACAGGATCGAGAGCCACCAGATCGGCGTGTAGGACCCGAACTTTTCGAACACGATGCCCCCGAGCCACACGCCGAGGAAGCCACCTACCTGATGGCTGACGAAGGCAAAGCCGTAGAGCGTCGCAAGCCAGCGCGTTCCGAACATAAGCGCCACCAGCGCCGAGGTCGGCGGCACCGTCGACAGCCAGGTCAGGCCGGAGATTGCACCGAACGCGATCGCCGAGAACGGCGTGATCGGGAACGAGATGAAAGCGAAGATCGCCAGCGCGCGCGTGAAGTAGATGGCCGAGAGGATGTAGCGCTTAGGAAGGTAGTTCTGGAGATACCCCACGCTCAGCGATCCGATGATGTTGAACAGGCCGATCGCCGCGATCACCCAGCCGCCGGTTTGTGCGGTGATGCCGCGATCGACCAGGAACGCCGGCAGATGCACGGTGATGAAAGCGAGCTGGAAGCCGCAGGTGAAGAAGCCGAGCACCAGGAGCACGTAGGAGCGATGACCGAAAGCTTCGGCAAGCGCCTTGGTGATGGTCTGGTCATCCGCGGGCGTTGCGCTGTTCACGGTTGTCACCGCCGGCGTCGAGAGCGCCAGCGAGAGCGGGATGATCAGCAGCATCAGGAAACCGAACACGGAGAGCGCCTGCTGCCAGCCGAAATTGTCGATCAAGGCGACGCCGATCGGTGCGAACAGGAACTGTCCGAACGAACCCGCGGCCGTGCCGGCGCCGAGCGCGATGCCGCGCTTCTCCGCGGGCAAGAGCTTGGTGAAGGCCGACAGCACCAGGTTGAACGAGCAGCCAGCCAGACCAAAGCCGATCATCACCCCGGCGCCGATGTTGAGCGACAGCGGCGTCGAGGAATAGCGCATCAAGAGCAGGCCGCCAGCATAGAGCAGCGCGCCGACGCACATCACCCGGAACAGGCCGAAGCGATCCGCGACCGCACCGGCGAACGGCTGGCCCAGTCCCCACAACAGATTCTGCACGGCGATGGCGAGGCCGAACACGTCACGGCCCCAGCTGAATTCGCTGCTCATCGGCTGCACGAAGAAGCCGAGCGCCGAGCGCGGACCGAAACCGAGCATGCCGATGGCACAACCGCAGAGGATGATGACGGCCGGGGTACGCCAGTTGGAGGAACGCGAGGCCGGAGCGAGCTCGCCGATCTGTGTCGACATGGTTCTCCTCGTCTGTCCTTGGCGGAGCCGCAAATCAGCAGCCGCGGGACAGCCCGTTTAATGCATATGCATGAAAATCCCAAGGCAAAAACGATTGCATTCCACGAAGAGCTGACGCGGGAGCATTGCGTTTCGATCTGGCCTCGCCTGGCAGGGGCGCAGTGACGGGAATGTGTGCGGGGAGGCCCTAGCGGCAAGCAGCGATGCGTGTTACGTTTGATCTACTCAGATTGAGCATATGCTGACTACAACGACGTTCGTCCGGCCCCCTAGGCCGGATTTCTCGGGCCCCACATATTCTCAGAATGAGCATAAATGCCACGCCACTTCGGAGGCTTCGATGCCGATCACTGCAATTTACGGTCCCGACGACTTTGCCAAGCGGCCGCAAGGCCAATCCACCGCCTCCCCGCGCGCCGCGCCGGTCGCCCCGGGACCGACATGGCCGATGCCGTTCCTGGAATGGTCGCCGGCGGTCGAACGCGCCACCGCGCCGCTCTATGACCGCGTCAAGCACGTGATCCCGTCGATCGAATGGCCGCTGATGGCGCCGACGATTCTCGCGATCAAAGAGCTCAAGCGCGCGCGGGGCGCGGTCATCCTCGCCCACAACTACCAGACCCCGGAGATCTTCCACTGCGTCGCCGATATCGGCGGCGACTCGCTCCAGCTCGCGGTCGAAGCCACCAAGGTGAAGGCCGACATCATCGTCCAATGCGGCGTGCACTTCATGGCGGAGACCTCGAAGCTGCTCAATCCGGACAAGACCGTCTTGATCCCGGATTCGCGCGCGGGCTGCTCGCTCGCGGCCAGCATCACCGGTGCGGACGTGCGGCTGCTGAGGGAGAAATTCCCCGGCGTGCCTGTTGTCGCCTATGTCAACACCTCGGCGGAGGTGAAGGCCGAGGTCGACATCTGCTGCACGTCCTCGAACGCGGTGCAGGTGGTCGAGAGCCTGAACGCCCCGACCGTGATCTTCCTGCCCGACCGATACCTCGCCACTTACGTGGCGTCGAAGACCGACGTGAAGATCATCGCCTGGAAAGGCGCCTGCGAGGTGCATGAGCGCTTCACCGGCGAAGAGCTGCGGAGCTTTCGCGAGGCCGATCCGTCCGTGCAGATCATCGCGCATCCGGAATGCCCGCCGGACGTGCTGGCGGAAGCCGACTTCACCGGTTCGACCGCGCACATGATCAACTGGGTACGCGCGAAGCGGCCGCGGCGGCTCGTCATGATCACGGAATGCTCGATGGCCGACAATGTCCGGGCCGAGCTGCCCGACGTGGAGATGCTTCGCCCCTGCAATCTCTGCCCGCACATGAAGCGCATCACGCTCGCCAACATCCTGGAAAGCCTGCTGACGCTTCGCGAGGAGGTGACGATCGACCCCGCGCTTGCGGAACGCGCGCGGCGCTCGGTCGAGCGCATGATCAATCTGAGAAATTGAGGGCGAGTAACATGCAACACGACATCCACGACCTCGCCAGCACCGACAACGTCGTCATCGTCGGCGGCGGCCTTGCCGGACTGTTCTGCGCGCTGAAGCTCGCGCCGCGGCCGGTGGCCTTGATCTCGGCGGCACCGCTCGGGCGCGGCGCGTCCTCGGCGTGGGCGCAAGGCGGCATCGCCGCAGCAATGGCCGAAGGCGATACGCCGGAGGCACACGCTGCCGATACCGTCGCGGTCGGCGGCGGCCTCGTCGATGCAGCCGTCGCGCTCGGGATCGCGCGCGAAGCGGCGCCGCGCATCCACGATCTTCTCGCCTATGGCGTTCCGTTCGATCGCGATCTCGACGGCAGGCTTGCGGTCGGTCGCGAGGCTGCGCATTCCGCGCGTCGCATCGTGCATGTGCGCGGCGACGGCGCCGGCGCCGCGATCATCGCGGCCTTGAGCGAGGCGGTGCGTCGCACCCCCTCGATCCGCCTGATGGAAGGCTTCGTCGCCGAAGCACTGCTGACCGAGGACGGCGCGGTCACCGGGCTTCAATTGCGCGAGGCCGGCAATGCCGCGGCACGGCCGCTCGTGCTCGCCTCGCGCGCGGTCGTGCTTGCGACCGGTGGGCTCGGCCATCTCTACGCCGTCACCACCAACCCGTCGGAAGCGAGCGGCTCGGGCCTTGCGATCGCCGCCCGCGCCGGCGCCGTGATTGCCGATCCTGAATTCGTGCAGTTCCACCCGACCGCCATCATGGTCGGCCGCGACCCGGCACCGCTCGCCACCGAAGCCCTGCGCGGCGAAGGTGCAACGCTGATCAATGGCAACGGCGAGCGCTTCATGAGCGCCCGCCACCCGCTCGCGGAGCTCGCGCCGCGCGATATCGTGGCCCGCGGCGTGTTCGCCGAGATCGCGGCCGGGCGCGGCGCCTTCCTCGATGCGCGACGGGCGCTGGGCGCGCGTTTCGCGACGAGTTTTCCGACCGTGCATGCGAGCTGCATCGCTGCCGGCATCGATCCCGCGGCGCAGCCGATTCCGATCGCGACGGCCGCGCATTACCACATGGGCGGCATCGCGGTGGACGCGCGCGGTCGCAGCTCGATCGACGGTCTCTGGGCCGCCGGAGAAGTCTCCTCCACGGGCGCGCATGGCGCCAACCGGCTTGCCTCGAATTCCCTGCTCGAAGCCGTCGTCTATGCCGCCCGCATTGCCGACGACATCGCCGGCCGCACTGTGCCCCCGCCGGCACGCCTTCCCGAGTCTTTGGTGACACCACGCGCCGGCACGCCGGATGCTGCGGAGGTGAAGCGGCTGCGCGCAATGATGAGCGCGCATGTCGGCGTGATCCGCGACGGTGATGGGCTTGCGCAAGCCGTGCGCCATTTCGTCAGGCTCGAGCGCGAGGCCGGACGCAGCGTCCTCGGCAACATGGCGATTTCGGCCCTGCTCGTCGCCGCTGCGGCCTGGACGCGGCGCGAAAGCCGCGGTGCGCATTACCGTTCCGATCACCCGGCCGAGAACCCAGCGCTGGCGCAGAGAACGATGACCACGCTCGCCGCGGCGCGCGAGGTCGCGGAGAGCCTCGACGAGCGCCCGCGGCCACGCCTTGTGCAATCCATGATCGCCTGAAGGAGGCCCCATGATCACCCCGACCTCACTGCTCTATCCCGATGCCTTCCTCTCGCCGCTCGCGATCGAGGCGGCCGTTGAGCGCGCGCTCGACGAGGATCTCGGCCGCGCCGGCGACATCACCTCGCTGGCGACGATCCCGGAGGCGACGCGCGCGCAAGCCATCCTGGTCGCGCGCCAGTCCGGCGTGATCGCCGGATTGCCGCTGGCGCTCGCGACCTTGCAGAAGCTTTCGCCCGAGATCGAGGTGCGCGCACATGTCCGCGATGCCACGGGGGTTGCGCGCGGCCAGCACGTGCTGACGATCTCGGGCCCGGCGCGCGCCATTCTCACGGCGGAGCGCACCGCGCTGAACTTCGTCGGCCGGCTGTCGGGCATCGCCACGCTCACCGCGGACTATGTCGCCCGCACCGAAGGCACCAGGATGCGCATCTGCTGCACGCGCAAGACCACGCCGGGATTGCGGGCGCTGGAGAAATACGCGGTGCGCTGCGGCGGCGGCTTCAACCACCGCTTCGGGCTCGACGATGCGATCCTGATCAAGGACAACCACATTGCGGTGGCCGGCGGCATCCGCCCGGTGCTGGAGCGCGCCCGCGCCCATGCCGGCCATCTCGTCAAGATCGAGATCGAGGTCGACACGCTGGCGCAGCTGCGCGAGGTGCTCGAGAGCGGGATGGCCGATGCGGTGCTGCTCGATAATATGGACCTTGCGACGCTGCGCGAGGCGGTGAGGCTCAACGCGGGCCGCGTCGCGCTGGAGGCGTCCGGCGGCGTCACGCTGGACACGATCGCCGCCATCGCGGCCACCGGCGTCGACTATGCGTCGGCCGGCGCCCTGACGCATTCTGCGCCGAACTTCGATTGTGCGCTGGACATCGAGGCGTGATGGCACCTCTCGCGTCATGGCCGGGCTTGTCCCGGCCATCAACGTCATGCGTTACCAAGAACGTGGATGCCCGGGACAAGCCCGGGCATGACGATCACTTGTAGGCGCTACCGCCGCTCGCCCAACTCCGCGGAGCTCTTGGCTTCCTGCGCGAGCGCGGCGGAGAGCGCGGCGGTTTGCGCCGGCGTGCCCCAGCTCGGCAACTCGCTGCCGTCGCCCCAATTGCGCGGCCGATAGAAGGTGTGCACGCCGGTCTTGTACAGCTTCTTCATCTCGGCGACCCAGGACGGGCGGACCCAATAGGCATGGTAATGCGTGGACTTGCCGACCTCGGGCAGCCAGATCTGCCCGTCGAGCATCGCCTTGGAGATCTTCTTGGCGCGCTCCCACATTTCGGGTTCGCGGATCACGTCGGCATTGTTGTCGCAGGCGAAGGTGAACTGACAGGCCAGGTGACGGTGCTTGTTCTGATAGACCGCGCCGCATACGGTGTCAGGATATTTGCCGGAGAAGACGCGGTTCATCACCACTTGCGCCACCGCAATCTGGCCGCGCACGGCTTCGCCGCGGGCCTCGAAATAGACGGCTTCGGCAAGACACTTCTCGGACTTGGCGCGCGACTTGTCGTCGAGCGCGAGCCGCTCCGCCGGCGACTTGCCGCGCTGGTTGTCGGCGTTGACCTCGCCCTTCGGCGCGACGCTCTCGCCGCTCTCGATGTCCTTGGCGATCTCCGCCGTCGGCGGGGTCAGCGAGGCCGTCACCTTCATGTCGGGGTCGGGCACCACGATCAGCGGCTCGGCGCCGGGCTGCCAGCTCTCGATGGTCTCGATCTGGCCGCCCAGCGAGGAGCTGCCGAAGAAAAGGCTCGATGTCTTGACGCTGAAAGGATCGCGCGCGGGAGCAGCCGGCGCCGTGGCGTGCTTCAGCGCTTCCAGCGGCTGCACCGCGAACGCGCGCGCAGCCTCGCTCGCCTGCGGCGGATTGGAATATTGCGGCAGCGGCGGCGCGCGCATCGCCTCCTGCAGCTCGGGATCGAGCGGGGCCGCGGATTCCGGCGACATCGCCGGCGGCCATGCGGCGGTCTTGGCGCCGAACACCGAGCTGTTCGAGGTAGCGGGATCTTCCTTGGCTGGTGCTGCAGCCGGCGCGGCCGTCTCAGGCGACTGCGTCGGCGCGACGATTGCGAGGCGATCGCCCTTCAGGGCGCGATCGACCTTGGGAAAGTCGGATGCGTGGTAGCGCGGCGGTGCCTGAAGCGCCGGATTGCGGCGGATTGCGCCGGTGACGTCGCCGCCGTCGAGGCTCGCGAGCCGAACCATCGCACTCTGCGGAACCGAGGTGCCGATGGGGCGGGAAAAACTGTAGGTGGCAAGCTGGATCGAGGACGCAGCGGAGAACACCTGCTTCTGCCACCGCTCGGCGACGCCGGGTTGGCGCGCCAGCAACGAGGCAATGTCCTGATAGCCGGTCTCTCTCGGCATCAATGCGAAGATGCAGAGACCGATGCCGAAGGACGCGAACCGCGCGCCCTTCGGATGGTTACGCAACACAGACATCGATACGCTCACGCTACGCTTACGCTGGTTCGATCGAACTCAGTACATCCGTGCAATTCGATCTTTATTGTGAGTATCTAATTTAGGTTGCCGGGGCGTTAATCGGCGTTGCGCAGGCGGCACACTCAAGCGAATGCAGGTGTTTTCACGGGGCGACGTCGCGCATTGGCAAATGCGGCCTCACGTGAAGCGGTAAACATCGGGTCAACGCGAATGGTGAAGGAACTCTTGCGCCCCCGCGTACCATCACGGGAAGCTGTTGGGGGAGCGCCTGTGCGATGACGACGGTTGCGAGGGGCCAACGCGCCCCTCACTCGGCGATCAGCTTCAACCACTCGTCTTCGGTCAGCACCTTGACGCCGTGCTTGTTGGCGTCCGCGAGCTTCGAGCCGGCGCCGGGGCCCGCGACGACGAGATCGGTCTTTTTCGAAACCGAGCCCGACACCTTGGCCCCGAGCCGCTCGGCCGTCGCCTTGGCTTCATCCCGTGTCATCTTCTCCAGCGAGCCCGTGAACACCACGGTCTTGCCGGCGACGGCCGAATTGCTCTTCGGCTTCTCGGCGTCGACGATCTCGACCTCCTTGGTCAGGCGTTCGACAATGCCGCGATTGTGACTCTCGCCGAAATAATCGGCGATGCTCCTGATCACGGTGTCGCCGATCTGGTCGAGCGCGTCCATGTCCGCGATCGCCTCCTCGTCGCCCTTGGCAACCTTGAGGCAGGCATCATGGAAGGCGTCCCACGAGCCGTAGCCGCGCGCCAGCGCCAGCGCCGTGGTCTCGCCGACATGGCGCATGCCGAGCGCGAAGATGAAGCGCTCCAGCGCGATTCTGCGCCGGCTCTCGATGGCGCCGAACAGGTTGCGCACGGAGGTCGCGCCGTAGCCTTCGATCTCCTCGAGCTTGAGTTTCGCGTTGCGCTTCTCCAGCGTGAAGATGTCGGCGGGCTCCTTCACCCAGCCCTCGTCGAAGAAGTACTGGAGCTGCTTCTCGCCGAGGCCGTCGATGTCGAAGGCCCGCCGCGACACGAACAGCTTCAGATGCTCGATCTTCTGATAGGGACATGCGAACTCGCCAGTGCAGCGGGCGCGCGAGCCCTCCTCGCCCGTCGCCGTCTCCTCGCGCACGACGTCGGTGTGCAGCGGACACGGGCACTTCTTCGGGAAGTGGAATTCCCTGGCGGTCTTCGGCCGCTTGTCGAGGACGACGTCGACCACCTGCGGGATGACGTCGCCGGCGCGCTGAATCACCACGGTGTCACCGATCCTGATCTCGCGCCCCTCGCGCAGCACCTCGCCCTTGTTGCCGATGCCCTTGATGTAGTCCTCGTTGTGCAGCGTGACGTTCTGCACGATGACGCCTCCGACGCCCACCGGCTCGAGCTTGCCGACCGGCGTGAACGAGCCGGTGCGGCCGACCTGGATCTCGATGTCGCGCAGCACCGTCATGGCGCGCTCGGCCGGGAATTTGTGCGCGATGCCCCAGCGCGGCGTGCGCGACACGAAGCCGAGCCGCTCCTGCCAGTCGATGCGGTCGATCTTGTAGACGACGCCGTCGATGTCGTAGTCGAGCCGCGCGCGCTGCTCCTCGATCGCATGATGAAAGGCGAGCAGTTCCTCGACCGAGTGACAGAGCTTGGTGAGCGGATTGGTCTTGAAGCCACAGCGCTCGAACCAGCCGATCATGCCGCTCTGCGTGTCTTCCGGCATCGCGCTCATCTGCCCCCAGGCATAGGCGAAGAAGCCGAGGGGACGGGAGGCGGTGATGGTCGGGTCCTTCTGGCGGAGCGAGCCGGCGGCCGAATTGCGCGGATTGGCGAAGATGGTATCGCCTGCCGCCTTCTGCCGTTCGTTGAGCGCCAGGAACGCCTTCTTGGTCATGTAAACTTCGCCGCGCACCTCGCAGATGTCGGGGATGTTGCGGCCCTTTAGCTTCTGCGGCACGTCTTCGAGCGTACGGATGTTGGCGGTGACGTCCTCGCCAACCGCACCGTCGCCGCGCGTCGCGGCGGTGACGAGCTCGCCACCCTCGTAGCGCAGCGACATCGAAAGGCCGTCGATCTTCGGCTCGGCGGAGAAGTCGATCTTGTCGTCATCGAGCTTCAGGAAGCGCACGATGCGGCCGACGAAGTCGCGCACGTCCTCCTCCGCAAAGGCGTTGTCGAGCGACAGCATGGGCACGGCATGCGGGACTTTCTTGAAGCGCCCTGACGGCGCGGCGCCGACCTTCTGCGAGGGCGAGTCCGCGGTGACGAACTCGGGAAAACGCGCCTCGATCGCGTTGAGGCGCTGGCGCAGCGCGTCGTATTCGGCGTCGGTGACGGTGGGCGCGTCCTCCTGATAGTAGCGATCGTTGTGCCCCTCGATCTCGAGGGCGAGCCGCTTATGCTCGACCTTGGCCTGCGCCTTGGTGAGTTCGGCGACGTCGCGTAGCGGTGTTGCTTTGGATTTTGCTGCTCTGGCCATGGCGCTTGGATACGACGGAGCGGGCGGGAGGGTAAAGGCTTGTGGAAATCTCGTGCCCCGGGCGCAGCGCAGCGCTCCTTCAGCGGTGCGCTGCAGAGCCGGGGCCCATGTCGCGGCAGGCATTCTGGGTCCCGGCTCGCGCTACGCGCGTCCGGGACACAAGCCTAAGCCGTCGCCGCCTTGAGCAGCCGTTCCGCCGCAGCCCTCGCCTCGGCCGTGATCTCGGCGCCGGCGAGCATGCGGGCGATCTCCTCGCGGCGGTGGTCGGCGGCGAGCGCATTGACGCGGGTGGCGACGCGCTTGCCCTTGTCGAGGGCGTCCTTGGAGATGAGCAGGTGCTGGTCGGCGCGGGCGGCGACCTGCGGGGCGTGGGTCACAGCCATGACCTGGACCTTGCCGGCCAGCCGCGCCAGGCGCCCGCCGATGGCGTCCGCAACCGCACCGCCGACGCCGGTGTCGATCTCGTCGAAGACGAGCGTCGGCGCCGAGCCGCGGTCGGACAGGACGACCTTGAGCGCGAGCAGGAAGCGCGACAGCTCGCCGCCGGAGGCGACCTTCATCAAGGGCCCCGGTCTGGTGCCCGGATTGGTCTGCACCCAGAACTCGACGCGATCGAAACCTTGCGGCCCGGGCGCAGCCTCGTCGGTCTCGACCTGGGTCATGAACCTCGCGCGTTCGAGCTTGAGCGGGGCAAGCTCGGCATTGACCGCCTTGTTGAGCTTCTCGGCCGACTTCTGCCGCGCCAGCGACAGCTTCTTGGCGGCCGCCGCATAGCGGCTGTCCGCCTCGATCGCGGCCTGCTCCAGCTTCTTCAAGCGCGAGGCGCCGGCATCGATCAGGACGACGTCGGCGGCGTATTTGGCGGCCAGCGCGGCGAGGCCGTCAACCGGGGTCGAATATTTGCGAGACGCCGCACGCAAAGCAAAAAGCCGTTCCTCGATGCGCTCGAGCTCGGCCGGATCGAAATCAGTTGCGGCCAGCGCCGCCTGGAGATGCTGATCGGCCTCCTCCAGCGCGTTGATCGCCGCGTCGATTGCCTTTACCGCGGGCTCGACCAGCGCCGGCGAGTTGACGCCGCGGCGCTCCAGCCGGCGCACCGCCGCCGAGAGCGCGGCAACCGGCGAATGATTGCCGCCGACCGCCTCCTGCGCCTCGCGCAGGTCGGAGGCGATCTTCTCGCCCTGCATCATGGTGGTGCGGCGGGAGGCCAGTGCGGTTTCCTCGCCATCTTTGGGCGCGAGCTGCTTCAGCTCGTCGGAGGCGTGACGCAGATAATCGGCCTCGCGCGCCGCGCGCTCCATGGCGGCGCGATGCTCCTCAAGCGCGGTGTTGGCGGTGCGGCGCGCATCCCAGAGCGCTTCGACGGCCGCGACGTCCTTCTCCAGGCCGGCAAAAGCGTCGAGCAGGCGGCGGTGGGTGGCGGCATCGACCAGCGCGCGCTCGTCGTGCTGGCCGTGGATCTCGACCAGGGCGGTGCCGACCGCCTTCAGCGTCTGCACGCTGATCGATTGGTCGTTGATGAAGGCGCGGGTGCGCCCGTCGGCGAGCTGCACGCGCCGGAGAATCATCTCGCCGGTGTCGTCGAGGCCATTCTCGGCCAGTATCTTCGTCGCAGGGTGATTCTTCGGGACATCGAACACGGCCGTGACCTGCCCCTGCTCCGCGCCGTGACGCACGAGGCCGGCGTCGCCGCGGCCGCCGAGCGCCAGCGCAAAGGCATCGAGCAGGATGGATTTGCCCGCACCGGTCTCGCCGGTCAAAACCGCGAGGCCGGAGGCGAATTCGATATCGAGCCGTTCGATCAGGACGATGTCACGGATCGACAGACGCGCCAGCATGGAACCAAATTTCCTAGCCGAGACCCATCTTCTTGAAGGTCCGGCTGATCCAGGACCCCTGATTCTCGCTCGGCTCGAGACCGCCGGATTTTACAAGATTATAGGCGTCCTTGTACCAGCGGCTGTCAGGAAAATTGTGCCCAAGCACCGCCGCCGCGGTCTGCGCTTCGCCAACGATGCCGATCGCCATATAGGCCTCGGTGAGCCGGAACAGCGCCTCCTCGACATGGCGAGTGGTCTGGTACTGGGTCACGACGGTCTTGTAACGATTGATGGCGGCCGTGTAGTCGCGCTTCTGGGCGTAGTAGCGGCCGACATTCATTTCCTTGCCGGCGAGCTGGTCGCGCGCGCCCTCGATCTTGGCCTTGGCCGAGGTCGCATATTCCGAGTTCGGATATTTGCGCACCACCTCTTCCAGCGCAGCGATCGCCTTTTCGGTGCGGGTCTGGTCGCGGCTGATGTCCGGGATCTGGTCGTAATGGGAGGCGGCGATCAGGTATTGCGCATAGGCCGCATCCGGGCTGCCGGGATGCAGCGTGACGTAGCGGGTGGCGGCACCGATGCAACCGTCATAATCGCCGCCCTGATAGGACGCATAGGCCGACATCAGCAGCGACTTGCGGGCCCAGTCGGAATAAGGATGCTGGCGGTCGACCTCTTCGAACTTCTTGTTCGCCGCCTTCATGTCCTTCTTCTCGTTCATGAGGTACAGGCCCTCATTGTAGATCTTGTCGGCGGGCTCCTCGACGAAGGTGTCATCCTTGGCGGTGAACTTGTCCCAGAGCGCGCCCGTGCCGCATCCGGCGAGCGGCAGCGCAAGAACGATGAAGGTGACGGCCTGAATCAGCCCGCGGGCTCGCGACGAGACCGAGAAAAATCCGCGCGTCATACGCTGTGCCGACATGAGTTTTAAGCCCTGACGCCCTGTGATGCGGTGTCCGCCAGCCCACGAACCCCTCATGGGCGCGAAATGTAACCGTGGTGCCTGCCACGCGACCACGCCGATGTATCCGAAAACGATCGTTAACGAACCGGATAGGGAGGCATTTCGCCCGGATTAAGGCGAACCTGCCGCAATGCTAGCCGATCATGGTTACCAGGAGTTTCCCGGGGGCCGCCAGCCACGTTCCGAAGGCGGCAGGCCGCGTCAGGACACATCCGGTCCGAAGGCCGCAGCGACCCGGCCGCCGACGATGCCACGACCGACCTCGCCCACGGCACGCGTGGTGCGGCGGGCAGCCTCGCCCTCGACCACCCGCCAAGCGGTCCGGTCGGCGAGCAGCGCCGTCAAGACGGCGTGGTTGAGCTTATGACCGCCACGCACCGAGCGGTAGGCGCCAAGCAGCGGCAGGCCGGCCAGCGAAAGGTCGCCGATCACGTCCAGCACCTTGTGACGGGCGCATTCATCGGCGTAGCGCAGGCCCTCGGTGTTGAGCAGCCGCTCGTCGTCGAACACGACGGTGTTGTCGAAGGAGGCGCCGAGGGCATAGCCGGCGCTCCAGAGCCGCGCGACGTCGCACATCAGGCCGAAGGTCCGGGCCCGGCCGACTTCACGGCGGAAACCTTCCGGATTGAGGTCGAAGGCGTAAGCCTGCTGGCCGATGACGGGATTGGTGAAATCGATCTCGACCTCGACGCGGAACCCGTTGGTGTGGGGCCTGACCTCGCCGAAGGAGTCGCCGATCTTGACCGAGATCGGCTTCAGAACCTGGATGAAACGGCGCTGCGCCGGCTGGGTGACGATGCCGGCCTGGTCGATTGCCGCGATGAAGGCGGCGGCGCTGCCGTCCATGATCGGGACTTCGGGACCGTCGATCTCGATGGTGGCGTTGTCGACACCCATTCCCCGCAGTGCAGCAAGCACATGCTCGGCAGTGGACACCAGCGGACCGTTGCGGTCGCCGAGGACCGTGGCAAAGTCAGTCGCAATCACTTGCTCGGCGGTGGCCTGAACTTCGCGGTCACTTCCCTCAAGTCCGGTCCGGACAAAAATAAAACCCGCGTCGACAGACGCAGGCCCAAGCGTGAGAGTGACGGGAAGACCGGAATGAACGCCCACGCCTGCCACAGAGGCTTGCGCACGAAGCGTTGTTTGCCGGCTAAATTTCATCAGGAACCCGCCCCACTAAGACCCACTGCGACTTATACGAGACCTGCTTGGCCGGCCAGAGCCGACGCTACCGAATCTCCGTATCCCCAAGTCACGGCAAACCATAGTTGCAGCCTCAAACAGCGCCAACTCACGCTTTTTTACCGATTGTTACCCCAAACCTGCCGTATTCGCGCCAAGGCTTAACCAAATTGCGCCGGGTTTCGGGACCGCTATCGGCAGTTCTACTGAACCACCGAAGCCGTAATTAATCATTTAAAATCAGTTGTTTGGCTGCTCAATCCGGACATGCCCGGGACAAAAGGAAAGGTCCCGGCGAGCTCCTCGCCGGGACCTTTTTTCGTCTGCCTTATTGTAACAATCCTCAGGTCGCCTGCCGCCGCAGGAAGGCCGGGATATCAAGATGGTCGTCACCCTGTGGCGCCGGCGCAACAGGCGCGGGGCGGCCATGGACGTCCAGACCCTGCGGCGCGGGACGGCGGGCATACTCCGATACCGGCTCGTTGGACGCGATCTGCTGCGCCACGGTCTTCTGCGGCCGGCGTTCGGGCAGCGGCGGCATGGCGGGACCGGCGGTGCGGGCCGCGACCGGTGGCTCGCTTTCCTCGTCGCGACGGCCGAGGCCGACATTGGCGAGGCGCTGCAGCAGCGACAGGCGGGTCTTCTGCGGGGTCTCCTCCTCAGCCTCGCCGCGGGCCTGCCGAATCTCGGCTTGCGCCGGCATCGGCAGCTCCTCGATTCGCGGCATGCGCGGCGCGCGGGCCGGACGCTCGGCCTGCGGCGGGATGAAGGTATCAGGCGTCATCGGCTCCTGCACCGCGACCGGGGCCATGTCGGCCTCCGGGAACAGGGTCGGCTTCTGCGCGATCGGGCGCACGGTGACGTCGCCATAAGTCTGTGGCGCGGGCGGCTGCGGCACCTCGGAAACGGCAGCGGCGATCGCGGCGAGCGCAGCACGCTCGACGTTCGGACGGGGCGCGGCGGCAGCCGGAGCCGGCGCGGCGGCCGGGGTCTGGGCTTCCAGCTTCTGAGCGCGCTCGGCCAGACGCTGATTGTCGGCACGCAGCCGGGCGGTCAGGTCGGCGAGACGGCTCTCGGCGGCGGCGGCCGGGGCGGCAGCCTGCTGCATCTGCGGTGCCGGGTTGGCGACGGGCGCAGAGGTGGCCTGGCTGTTGCGGGCGATCGCGGCCTGCTCGATGCCGGTGGCGACCACCGAGACGCGGATCAGACCGTCGAGCGCTTCGTCGAAGGTGGCGCCGACGATGATGTTGGCGTCCTGGTCGACTTCCTCGCGGATGCGGGTCGCGGCTTCGTCGACCTCGAACAAAGTGAGGTCCTTGCCGCCGGTGATGGAGATGAGGAGGCCCTTGGCGCCCTTCATCGACGAGTCGTCGATCAGCGGGTTGGCGATCGCGGCTTCCGCGGCGGTCAGCGCGCGCTTGTCGCCGGAGGCTTCGCCGGTGCCCATCATCGCCTTGCCCATCTCGCGCATGACGGCGCGGACGTCGGCGAAGTCGAGGTTGATCAGGCCTTCCTTGACCATCAGGTCGGTGATGCAGGCGACGCCCGAATAGAGCACCTGGTCGGCCATCGCGAAGGCGTCGGCGAAGGTGGTCTTCTCGTTGGCGACCCGGAACAGGTTCTGGTTCGGGATGATCAGGAGCGTATCCACGACCTTGTGCAGCTCGGAGATGCCGGCTTCGGCCGTGCGCATGCGGCGCTGGCCCTCGAAGTGGAACGGCTTGGTCACCACGCCGACGGTGAGGATGCCCATGTCGCGCGCGGTCTTGGCGATGACGGGAGCTGCACCCGTGCCGGTGCCGCCGCCCATGCCTGCGGTGACGAACACCATGTTGGCGCCCGAGAGATGGTCGCGCAGCTCGTCGATCACCTCTTCCGCTGCCGCGGCGCCGACGTTCGGCTGCGAGCCGGCGCCGAGGCCTTGCGTGACGGCCGTGCCCATCTGCACGATGCGCTGCGCTTTCGACATCGTCAGCGCCTGCGCGTCGGTGTTGGCGACCACGAAGTCGACGCCCTGCAGGCCCGCCGTGATCATGTTGTTGACGGCGTTGCCGCCGGCGCCGCCGACGCCGAACACGGTGATCCGGGGCTTCAGTTCGTGAATATCAGGAACATTGATGCTGATGGTCATGGTTGCCTCTCGATCACGCGCGCGTGGGTTCGCCCCGGCCGGTGGCCGCGGGAGTTGGTGAAAATCGAAGATTGCGGAAAGCGGTCATCAGAAGCCCTCGCGTAGCCATCGTCCGACCTTTCCGAAATATCCGCCGGTCCCTGTCTTGATCTGCTGCCGCGTATGCCGCGGTTCGACATGTTCGAGGTGAACATATTGCGGGTAGACCAGAAGTCCGGCCGGCACCGCGAACGCGGCGTTCTTCGCCTCGTTGGGAAGCCGGCCGAAACCGAGCGGACGACCGACCCGCACGGGCCGGCCGAGAATCCGGGTGCCAAGATCGACGAGGCCGGTCAGCTGGGAGGCCCCGCCCGAGAGCACGACGCGGCCGTTCGGCTCTGCGGCGAAGGGCGAATCCTTCAGCTTGTCCCGAACCATTTCGAAGACTTCCTCGGCACGGTGCTTGACGATGTTCGCGATGGTGGCGCGGGAGACGATCTGCGGCAGATCCTGCTCGTCACCGGCTGTCGGCACAGACATCAGCTCACGCGAGTCCGATCCGCCGGTGATGACGGTGCCGTATAAGGTCTTGATTCGCTCGGCATCGGCAATGGTCGCCGAGAGTCCGCGCGCAAGATCCATCGTGATGTGTTGCCCGCCGACCGCAAAACCTGCCGCGTGCACGAAGCGGCCGCCCGAATAAACGGCAATCGTGGTGGTGCCGGCGCCCATCTCGACGACAGCGGCGCCGAGATCGGCCTCGTCGTCGGTCAGCACCGAGAGTCCGGCCACATAGGGGCTCGCTGCCATGGCTTCGACATTGATGTGGCAGCGCTCCACCGCCAGCATCAGGTTCCGCGCCACGGTGGCGTCGCAGGTGACGACGTTCATGTCGACGCCGAATTGGTGCGCGACCATGCCGCGGGGATCGCGGATGCCTTTGACACCGTCGAGCGTGTAGCCGACCGGCAGGGCGTGCAGCACGGTGCGGCCTTCGCCGGTGGCGTGGCGCATGCCGGTGGAGGTGACGCGGCTGACATCGGCCGGCGTCACGGCGCCGCCACGAATGTCGGCGGCAGCCTCGACCAGCTGGCCGGCGAGCCGGCCGCCGGAGACCGACAACAGCACGGACTCGACCCGCACCTTGGCCATCTTCTCCGCAAGTCCGACGGCCTGGCGCACCGCCTGCTCGCATTCGCCGAGATCGATCACCGCGCCGGCCTTCATGCCGCGCGCCTGGATCTGGCTGTAGCCGATCAATTCCACCGCATGGGTGCGGCCGCGCAGCGCATCGCTCGGCGGCGACGGCTTCAGCCGCGCGATCATGCAGGCGATCTTGCTGGTGCCGATGTCGAGGCAGGCGACGATGCCGCCGCGCTTGTGCGGCATCGGGCGCGTCTTCGGCGTCTGGGTGCGATCGAGACCGGTCATGCGGAATCCCCGGCCTTCTTTTTCTTCTTGTCCTTGAACAGCTCCTCGCGCGCCTTGGCGGCGTCCTCGGAGAGCTGCACCACCAGCCGGTCCGGCAGGCGCATGTCGACGGCGACGATATCGCGCGAGAACAGCCTGTCCTCCTTGTCGAGCTTCGACAGCATCGCAAGCGCGTTGCCGACGTCCTGCTCGGGCAGGCGAATGTCGAGACCGTCCTTGAGCCGCAGGTTCCAGCGCCGCTCGCCGACGTAGATCGCGGCCTTGGTCACCGAATGGACCTGCGGGTAGCGCGCCAGCAGCGCCAGGAAATCGCGGGCCTGGGTCTCGGCGCCCTTGCCGACCACGAGCGGCAGCGACAGGAAGCGGCGCGAGACATAGGGCTCGAGCACGGCGCCGTCGTCGGCGATGATGGAGAGCCGGCCGGCCTCCTGCCACAGCGCGAACGCCTTGCGCTCGGTGAGCTCGATCATGAGCTGGCCCGGATAGAGCTTCAGCACGGTCGCATCCGCGATCCAGGGATTGGCCTTGAGCTTGTCGCGCACCGCCTCGGCATCGAGGAACAGCAGCGAGGAGCGGCCGCTGACGCCGCCGATCGCGAGGATCTCGTCCTGGGTCAGCTGCTTGCGGCCGTTGATGACGACGGAGGTGATGCGGAAGCCGGCGGAATTGGCCAGCGCATTGCGGGCATCGCTGACCGCGGTGACGAAATCCTGGAGGTGGCCGCCCTTGACGATGCCGAAGCCGCAGCTGCCGATCAACAGCAGCACGGTCATGCTGAGGCCGACCCGGCGCGGCAGATAGCGCTCGACCAGCGCGACCAGGCGCGGCGGCGGCTCGCGCTCGACGGCGGCCTTGGCCTGGGCTTTGGCTTTGGCCTTGTCCCTGGCGGCAGCGCGCGCCGCTTCGCGCTTGACCTGCGCCCACTCGCGCAGAAGCACGACCGCTCCGATAGCGGCCGCCTTCAGGTCAGCTTGGGGCCTCAGCGATCCGAAAAGCGATCGGGTGAGGCGTCCTGCACCATCCATTGCACGAGCTCGTCAACAGTTTGCCCGCGACATCGCGCGGATCCTGGCGAACATGACGTCTCGGACTTGCCGGGCCGGGTGCTGGTCTTCAGCAGAAGAAAACCTCTCCCCTTCAAAGCGTTCGCTGGAGGTGACATCACCCGCGACAGCTCACGCGCCGGCAGCCAAAGCGCCATATGCGCCGCCAGCGTTAACCTTCGGACGTCCTGGTAAACAAAAGGTAAAATTCGTTAACGACCTGCGCATTTTGCCTCGCGATATCTGGCATTTGCGCCGCCATGTCCGGCATTTTACCGGTTTTGGCTACCAAACCGGCCCGTTTCGCCGGTCCGGCCGTTAACCAGTCCTGACTATTTCCGCACGCGCTGGCAGGCGAGCTCGACCAGGCCGCGCAGGAAGTCGACGAACTCGATGCCTTCGGCTTTCAGCGCCTTGGGGTAGAGCGAGGACTTGGTCAGCCCGGGCAGCGTGTTGGTTTCGAGATAGACGAGGCCCTTGTCCGAGACGATGAAGTCAGAGCGGGAGTAGCCGGTGCAGGACATTGCGCAATGGGCCAGCATCGCCTGCTCCTTAAGCGCGGCGGTGATCTCGGGTGCGAAGCGGCCGGGGCAGATCTCCTGGGTCGATTTCAGAAGATATTTCGCCGCGTAGTCGAAATTGCCCTCGCCCGGAATGATCTCGATCGGCGGCAGCGAGATGATCGAGCCGTCGGTGCGCTCCAGCACACCGCAGGTCGCCTCCACGCCGACGATGTAGGGTTCGATGACGTACTCTTCATGCTTCGCTGCGTTGCGGACAGCGACGAGGTCCTGCTTGGCATTGACGAAGATCAGGCCGTAGCTCGACCCGTCGCGCGCGGGCTTTGCGATCAGCCTTCCATACTCGGCGAAAGCCTCGTCGATATCATCGAGCGCAAGATTTTCCGGCGGCGTCACGCCGCCGAGCGCGGCGAAGCGCTTGGCTGCGATCTTGTCGAAGGCCAGATGCGACGACGCCGAGCCCGAGCCGGTGAAGGGCACGCCGCGCGCCTCGCACATCACCTGCAATTCGCCGTTCTCGGCCCGCCCGCCGTGCAGGCCGAGCACCAGCACGCGATCCTCAGCCTTGGCCCGGTCGAGCGCCTGCGCGAGCGGGACGCCGCGCGTGCCCGGCTTGAATTCGTCCTCGAACGGGCGGGCATGCTCGAGCAGCTGCTTCGACTGCACGACGTGCACCTTGTCCTCGACGTCCCACCACCAGAGGTCAGCCTCGGGCAGCGCCTGATGCAGCGCCTGGGCTGTGGCAACCGAGACGAGACGCTCGCGGTTGGAGCCGCCGAAGAGGATGGTGATGCGCATGTTTCTGTCACCCATGTGTATCGTCATTCCGGGATGCGCCGAAAGGCGCAGGCCCGGAATCCATAACCTCGATCGTGAGTATGGATACTCGGGTGCGCAATTGCGCACCATAGCTCGCGACTTCGTCGCGCTCCGGAACGACGGTGATCATGAAACCCCGATCCGCTTGATTTCCCAGTGTAGCTCGATTCCGGAATTCGCCTTCACGCGTGCACGTACCGTCTCGCCCAGCGTCTCGATGTCGTGCGCGGTGGCCTCGCCGGTGTTGATCAGGAAGTTGCAGTGCATCTCCGAGACCTGCGCGCCGCCGGCGCGCAGGCCGCGGCAGCCGGCGGCGTCGATCAGCTTCCAGGCGGAATGGCCGGGCGGATTCTTGAAGGTCGAGCCGCCGGTTTTCTCGCGGATCGGCTGCGCGGTCTCGCGATGGCTCTGCACCTCCGCCATCCGCGCGCGGATCGCTTCCGCGTCCCTGATCTCGCCGCGAAAGCGCGCGGAGGTGAAGATGATGGAGGGATCGACGCCGCTGCTGCGGTAGACGAACTTCATCTCGGCGTTGGAGAAGACGTGCTTGGTGCCGTCGCGCCCGACGCCCCTCGCCTCGATCAGCACGTCCTTGGTCTCGCCGCCATTGGCGCCGGCATTCATGCGCAGCGCACCGCCGATCGTGCCGGGAATGCCGAAATAGAATTCGAGCCCACTGATATTGGCGGAGGCCGCAACTTCGGCCACGCGCTTGTCGAGCGCAGCCGTGCCGGCGGTGACGATGTCGCCGCTCGCAGTCGCCTCGCCGAAGGCGCGCGGCGCGAGACGAATGACGACGCCGGCAATGCCGCCGTCGCGCACGATCAGATTGGAGCCGACCCCGATGACGTAGACGGGAATGGCGGAGGCGAGATGCGCCAGGAAGTAAGCGAGATCGTCCTCGTCCGCCGGCGTGAACAGCACCTGCGCGGGACCGCCGACGCGAAACCAGGTGAGCTCGGCCAGCGACTGGTTCGCCAACAGCCGCCCGCGAAGCTCGGGCATCGCGGCTTTGAGTGAAGGGGTGATGTCGGGAAATCCCACCGCGCTACCCCAGCGCCTTCAGCTGGTCCGGCAGCGCATACGCCCATTGCGTGATGTTGCCGGCGCCGAGACACACAACGAGATCGCCGCTCTTGGCGATGCCATGAACGATTTTGGCTAGTTCGCCGGCATTGGGCAGCGGGATCACCTCGCGATGGCCGTGGGCGCGCAGGCCGGCGACGAAATGGTCGCGGTCGATGCCTTCGATCGGCGTCTCGCCGGCAGCATAGACGTCGGCGACGACGACCGCATCGGCATCGTTGAAGCAGGTGCAGAACTCCTCGAACAGCGATTGCAGGCGGGTGTAGCGATGCGGCTGCACCACCGCGATCACCTTGCCGGTGTAAGAATCGCGCGCGGCCTTCAGCACGGCTGCGATCTCCACGGGGTGATGGCCGTAATCATCGATCACGGCGGCGCCGTTCCACTCGCCGGTCTTGGTGAAGCGGCGCTTGACGCCGCCGAAGCCGGCCAGCGCCTTGCGGATCGCCTCGTCCGACACGCCGAACTCGTGCGCGACCGCGATCGCCGCCGTCGCATTCGAGGCATTGTGCCGGCCCGGCATCGGCAGCGCGAGATCGGCGATCTCGTGCGTGGTGCCGTTCTTGCGGTCGCGGATCACGACCTTGAACTTCGAGCCGCCGCCGCCGGCGGTGAGATCGACCAGCCGCGCATCGGCCTGCGGATTCTCGCCATAAGTGATGATGCGGCGGTCCTCGATCTTGCCGACGAGGCTCTGCACGACGGGATGATCGATGCACATCACGGCAAAGCCGTAGAACGGCAGGTTCTCGACGAAGTGACGAAACGCGTCCTGCACCGCCTCGAAGGTCTTGAAGTGATCGAGATGCTCGGGGTCGACATTGGTGACGATCGCGACATCGGTCGGCAGCTTCAGGAACGTGCCGTCGCTCTCGTCGGCCTCGACCACCATCCAGTCGCCGGCGCCAAGCCGCGCGTTGGAGCCGTAGGCGTTGATGATGCCGCCGTTGATCACGGTCGGATCGAGCCCGCCGGCGTCGAGCAGCGTGGCGACCATCGTCGTCGTGGTGGTCTTGCCGTGGGTGCCGGCGATGGCGACGCAGCTCTTCAACCGCATCAGCTCGGCCAGCATCTCGGCGCGGCGCACCACGGGAATGCGCCTCTCGCGCGCCGCCATCAGTTCCGGATTGTCGCGCTTGATCGCGGAAGACACGACCACGACCTCGGCGCCGTCGATATTCTCGGCCTTGTGGCCGACCGAGACTTTCGCGCCCTTCTTGCGCAGGCGGTCGAGATTGTAATTGTCGGCGGCGTCCGAGCCCTGCACGGCATAGCCGAGATTGGCCAGCACCTCGGCGATGCCGCTCATGCCGATCCCGCCGATCCCGACGAAGTGGATGGGTCCGATCTCGCGCGGCAGTCTCATGTGGTTTCCTTGGGGTCATCGTCCGCGAACGCGGACGATCCAGTACTCCGCGACGCCGGAGATTCAAATCAACTGCGTCGGATACTGGATGCCCCGCTTTCGCGGGGCATGACAAGTGGCTTTTTTGGCCATTCGGGCCGGAACAGGCGTCAGATTCCGGCGGTCTTCACCACGAGATCCGCCAGCCGCTCGGCCGCATCGAGCCGTCCCGCCCCCTTCGCCGCCGCCGCCATGGCGGCAAGCCGTGCCGGCTCGGCGGCGAAGCCGGAAATTTCGGATGCCAGCCGGTCGGAGCTGAACTCGGTCTGCGGGATGCGGATCGCGCCGTCGACCTTGGCCAGCACGCCGGCATTGGCGAACTGGTCCTGGTCGATCGAGCCCGGCAACGGCACCAGGATGGAGGGCCGGCCGATCGCGGCGAGCTCGGCCACGGTCCCCGCACCGGAGCGCGATACCACGAGATGATTGGAGGCGAGCCGCGCCGGCAGATCCGTGAAGAACGGCGCGAGCTCGGCCTTGATCTTGAGCTTGTCGTAGACGGCGCGCACGCGGCTCATGTCCTCTTCGCGCACCTGCTGGGTGAGGACGAGACGGCTCCACAGCGCAGGCTCGAGCCTTTCGATCGCGCCCGGCACGATGTCGGCCATGATGCGCGCGCCCTGGCTTCCGCCGACGACGAGCAGACGCAGCGGACCGTTCGGCTCGGGCGCGGCATACTTCACCGCGGCGGCCGCGAGGATCGCCGGACGCATCGGCGTGCCGACGGTCGTGGTCTTGCCTGCCAGCGCCGGATCGCGATCGAGCACACCGGGCAAGGACGTCGCGATGGCGCGCACGCGGCTCGACAGGAACCGGTTGGCGCGGCCGAGCACGGCGTTGGCGTCGTGGATGATGCCGGGCACGCCGGCGAATTTCGCCGCGACCAGCGGCGGCAGCGTCGGATAGCCCCCGAAGCCGACGACGGCGACGGGCTTCAGCCGCTTGATCAGCGCGTAGGCGGACAGCGTGCCGGCGGCAAGCGTGAGGCCGGCATAGGCCAGCTGAAGCGGATTGCGGCCGCGCGCGGTCTCGCTTCTGACGACGTCGATCATGTCCTTGCTGAATAGCCCGCTATAGCGCAGCGCGCGCTCGTCGGTGACGAGGCGGACGCGATAGCCGCGCCGGATCAATTCGACGCCGAGCGCCTCGGCCGGGAACAGATGGCCGCCGGTGCCGCCCGCGGCGAGAAGAATCAGGGGGGACGTGTCCATAATGAGGGAGTTTTACAGGGTCTTTCTCGTCATTGCGAGCGAAGCGAAGTAATCCAGACCACCTCCGCGGAGACAGCCTGGATCGCTTCGTCGCTTCGCTCCTCGCAAATGACGGCTCACGCGTAACTGCGCATCGCCTCGGCGTGGCCGCTCGCCTCGACCTCGGTGCGCGGGCGCAGCCGCGTCAGCGCCAGCATCATGCCTATGCCATAGGCGAGCGAGACCATCGAGGAGCCGCCATAGGAGATGAAGGGCAGCGTCATGCCCTTGGCGGGGATGAGCTGCAGGTTCACCGACATGTTGATCGCCGCCTGCACGCCGAACAGGATCGCGAGCCCGGAGGCCGCAAAGCGCGAGAACATGTCCTCGTTGGCATAGGCGCGCGACAGCGTGCGCATGACGACGAAGGCGAACAGCGCCAGCATCGCAAGGCACAGGATGATGCCGAACTCTTCGCCCGCGACCGCGAAGACGAAGTCGGTGTGGCTGTCCGGCAGGCTGCGCTTGGCGATGCCCTCGCCCGGTCCGAGCCCGAACCAGCCGCCGTTGTAGAAAGCCTCCATGGCGGTATCGACCTGGAAGGTGTCGCCGGAGGCCGGGTTCATGAAGCGCTTGATGCGCCCCGCGACGTGCGGAACGAACAGATAGGCGCTGAACAGGCCGGCCGCGCCGAGACCTGCGAGGCCGATCACCCAGATCATCCGCATGCCCGCGATGAAGAACAGCGAGCCCCACACCATCAGGACCAGCATGGTCTGGCCGAAATCCGGCTCCATCACCAATAGCGCGACCAGCATCAGCAGCAGCACCACCGCCATCGAGGTCGCCGGCATCTCCGGGCGCCTCGTCGATTCCGCGAACAGCCAGGCCGCGATCACGACGAAGGACGGCTTTGCAATCTCGGAGGCCTGGATGTTGACGCCGAGCAGCGTGATCCAGCGGCGCGAGCCCTTCACCTCCGGGCCGAAGGCGAGCGTGAGCACGATCAGGACGATGCTCGCCGCGAAGATGATCAGCGCCGAGCGGCGGATCGCGCGCGGCGACAGGAAGGACACCCCGAGCAGCACGATGCAGGACGGCACCAGGAACAGCACGTGGCGGCTGAAGAAATGGAAGGCATCGAGCCCGATGCGGGTCGCAACCGGCGGGCTCGCCGCCAGCGACAGGATCACCCCGGTCAGCATCAGCCCCAGGATGGCGCCCATCAGCGGCTTGTCGACGGTCCACCACCACTCGGAAAAGGGGGTGCGTTCTTCACGGGAGAGCATGGGCGGCCGCTTTCGGACAGAGGTCCGTTCATTGGTCGCCGAGGTTGGTTACCGGGAGGTTAAAGGGACGGGTAACTTTTGAGCGAAGCGTTGGTGCCGGGCTACGAACCGGGAGCCCTGACGAATCGATAGGGTATGCCGCCAAACGCCAGAGTGAGAACGCCATCCTCGGCGAATGAGAACTGGGTTCGTTCAACTTGTGGAGCTGAGGGCTGGTCGGTGACAATCGTCGAGCCCTCCACCCGATATCGAAGATTGATGATTTGTCGCTTGTCGTGCTCACGAATTGTGTAGCGCAGCCCACCGCTCTCATCGAACTCGAGCAGGACATTTCCCAGGCGGGCTAGCGCCAGTTCATCGGTCTCGTCTACAAGCCAGGCGCCTACCAGAGTCACTATGTCATTCAATCGTTGGTGTCGGTGTCCTCACACCACCGGCTGCACACCCGGCAGCGCCTGCACCAGTTCGCGGAACTTGGTGCCGCGGATCTCGAAATTGCGGTACTGGTCGAAGGAGGCGCAGGCGGGCGACAGCAGCACGACGGCATCGGTGAGGCCAGAGGCTTCCGCATCGCGGGCCGCGTGTTCGACCGCAACGTCCAGGGTCTGGCTGATCTCGTGCCCGACCTGTGTGCCCAGCGTGCCCGAAAACTCCTGCGCGGCTTCGCCGATCAGATAGGCTTTGCGGATGCGCGGGAAGAACCCGGTCAGGCTCGTAATGCCGCCGGCCTTCGGCTTGCCGCCGGCAATCCAGAAGATGTCGGCGAAGGACGACAGCGCATGCGCGGTGGCGTCCGCGTTGGTGCCCTTGGAATCGTTGACGAACAGCACGTTGCCGCGGCGCCCGACCTGCTCCATGCGATGCGCCAGGCCCGGAAAGCTGCGCAGGCCGTTCTGCAGCACGTCCTGGCTGATGCCCATTGCGAGCGCGGCAGCAGCCGCGCAGGCCGCGTTTTGCGCGTTGTGCTGGCCGCGCAGCGAGCCGATGCCACCGAGCGCGGCGACCTCGCTGCGGGCGCCGCCCGCGGCGCGCACGATGATGCCGTGCTCGACGTAAATGCCCGACGCGAGCGGATTCTTGACCGAGATGCGCACCACGTTCTTGCCGGCGCGGTCGAGCCGGTCGGCGATATCGCGGCAATAGCCGTCATCGACGCCGACGATCGAGGTGCCGCCGCCTTGCACACCGGCAACGAGGCGTTCCTTCACCGCGGCGTAATGCTCGATCGTGCCGTGGCGGTCGATGTGGTCCTCGCTGACATTGAGCAGGATGCCGACGGAGGGATCGAGCGAGGGCGTGAGGTCGATCTGGTAGGACGACATCTCGATGACGTGGACGCGGCCCGTGCGCGGCGGCTCCAGCGACAGGATTGCGGTGCCGATATTGCCGCCCATCTGAGTGTCGTAGCCGGCGACCTTGGTCAGATGCGCAATCAGCGCCGTCGTGGTCGACTTGCCGTTGGTGCCGGTGATGGCGACGAACGGCGCGTCCGGCGCATGGCGGCGCCGCTCACGGCAGAACAGCTCGATGTCGCCGATCACCTCGACGCTTGCCTCGCGCGCCTTCAACACGCTCCAATGCGGCACCGGATGGGTCAGCGGCACGCCGGGCGCGAGCACCAACGCGGCGAACTGCGCCCAGGAGACGTTGCGCAAGTCCGCGGTGATGAAGCCGGCCTGCGCGGCCTTGGCGACGTTCTCGGCATTGTCGTCGGCCGCGATCACTTCGGCCCCGCCGGCCTTCAACGCATGGCAGGAGGCGAGCCCCGAGCCGCCGAGGCCGAACACCGCGACCGTCTTGCCGGCGAAGGACGTGACGGGGATCATCGATCGGTCACCGCAGCTTCAGCGTCGAGAGGCCGGCGAGCGCCAGCATCACCGAGATGATCCAGAATCGGATCACGATCTGCGGCTCGGTCCAGCCCTTCTGCTCGAAGTGATGGTGGATCGGCGCCATCGCGAACACGCGCTTGCCCGTGAGCTTGAAGGACACGACCTGCACGATGACCGAAACCGCCTCGAGCACGAACAATCCGCCGATCACCGCGAGCACGATCTCGTGCTTCACCGCGACCGCGATCGCGCCGAGCATGCCGCCGAGCGCGAGCGAGCCGGTGTCGCCCATGAAGATCGAGGCCGGCGGCGCGTTGAACCAGAGGAAGCCGAGGCCGGCGCCGAGCAACGCGCCGCAGAGCACCGCGAGCTCGCCGGTGCCTGCGACATATTTGATCTGGAGGTAGTCGGCGAACACCAAGTTGCCGGTGAGATAGGCGATCATCGCGAAGCTCGCGGTGGCGATCATCACCGGCACGATGGCGAGGCCGTCGAGGCCGTCGGTGAGGTTCACCGCATTGCCGGCGCCGACGATGACGAAGGCGCCGAAGACGACGAAGAACCAGCCAAAATGCAGCACGGTATCCTTCAGGAAGGGAATCGTCAGCGCGGTGGAGGCGGGATCGCGGTTGAGCCGCACCAGCGCATAGCAGGCGACCAGCGCAATCACGGCTTCGATCAGGAGGCGCAGCTTGCCGCCGAACCCGGTCGTGGTCTGCTTGGTCACCTTGAGGTAATCATCATAGAAGCCGACGAAGCCGAAGCCGAGCGTCACCGCCAGCACGATCCAGACATAGGGGTTGAGCGGATTGGCCCACAGCACGGTGCCGACCGTGAGCCCGGACAGGATCATCAGCCCGCCCATGGTGGGCGTGCCCTTCTTGGAAAGATGCGATTGCGGACCGTCGGTGCGGATCGGCTGGCCCTTGCCCTGACGGATGCGCAAGTGATCGATGATCCAGGGGCCGAACAGGAACACGAACAGCGCGCCAGTGACGATGGCGCCGCCGGTGCGGAAGGTGATGTAGCGGAAGACGTTCAGGAAGGTGCGAAAGGCACCGAAGCCCGGAAATGTGTTGGAAAGCTCGATCAGCCAGTAAAACATTCAGACGGTCCTATAGCGCCTTTGCACGTCCAGGTGCCTCAAGCGCATTCGCTGGTCTTCGTCATGGGCCGCGTTTCGGGAAACGGACGGCCTCCTGCCGCAAAGGATGGGATTCGGGAACGGCGCCTTCCAAGCAGTTTACGCCTTTGCCTGCAAGGCGGCCACCAGCCCCGGCACAAACTTGTTGACCCAGAACATCTTCTTGCTGCCCTTGACAACCACGACGTCGCCTGCCTTCAGCAGGTTTGCGACATCGGCCGGTTTCAGCGTGGCGGGATCGTCATGCCAGCCGAGCCCCTTGCCCGACGGCAATGTGTCAAACAGGTGGCGCATCAGCGGCCCGACGCAATAGACGCCGTCGATGCCGTCGAGATATTTGGCCAGGCCGGTGTGATAGCTCGGCGCGTCCGCGCCGAGCTCGAGCATGTCGCCGAGAACCGCGATGCGGCGGCCGCCGCTCATGTTGCGCGCCTGCAGGCTTTGCAGCGCCGCCGCCACGCTGGCCGGATTGCCGTTGAAGCTGTCGTCGATCACCGTGACGTCGCCGACCACCTGCTCGACGCCGCGGCCGGTCATGATGCCGACGCGGTCGAGCTTGACCGCGAGCGTCGCGACGTCGAGATGCGCGGCATGAACGGCGGCGAGCGCGGCCAGCGCATTGTGCACCCGGTGCGGCGCGCCGGGGGTGAGGCTGAAGGCGATCTCCTTCCTGCCGATCGCGGCCACGACCTGCCAGCTCTCGCCGTGCGGCGCGTGCGCGACCTCGTGCACCTCGGCATGCTCGCCGCCGAAGCGCACGACCTTGCCCTTCCACTCGGAGGCCTTGATTCCGGCGGGTAGCACCAGCACGCCGTTCTCGGGCAGTCCGAGCGCGATCGATACCTTCTCGCGCCGGATGGCCTCGAGCGAGCCGAGCTTTTCCAGATGCACCGGCTGAACGTTGACGACCAGCGCGACGGTCGGCTGCGTGAGCTCGCTCAATCGCGCGATCTCTCCCTTCTGGTTCATGCCCATCTCGACGACCCAGAGGCTGGCGTCCCGCCTGGCATTGCACAGCGTCAGCGGCACGCCCCAGAAATTATTGAAGCTCGAGGGGCTCGCATAGGCGTTCGGATAGGCGGCGAGAAATTCCTTGGTGCTGGTCTTGCCGGCGCTGCCGGTAAGCCCGATCACCGGGCCATTGAAGCGCGCGCGTGCGGCGCGCGCGAGGCCCCAGAGGCCGTCGATCAGCGTGTCCTTGACCACGATCTGGGGGATGCGGATGCCCGCGATCTCGTGCGGCACGATCATCGCCACTGCGCCTGCGGCTTCCGCCTTGTCGGCGAACTCCCAGCCGTCGCGCGCGCTGGCGAAAGCCGAGATGAAGCCGCCGCTCGGCGTGCCGCTCAGCGCAACGAACAGGCTGCCCGGCTTCACCAGCCGGCTGTCCTGGGTGACGAGATCGATTGCCGTCTCCGGGAACGATCCGGCGACGCCCAGCGCGCGCGCGACCTCGGCAACCGTCCATATTGGCCCGCTCATGCAACCCTCGACGCTAGTGCGGCGGCGACCGCCTCGTGATCACTGAAAGGCAGCACCTCGCCGCCGACGATCTGCCCGGTCTCGTGGCCCTTGCCGGCGATGAGCAGCGCATCGCCCTCCTGCAAGTCCTCGATCGCGGCGCGGATCGCCTCGGCGCGGTCGCCGATCTCGCGGGCGCCCTTGGCGGCGGCGAGGATCGCGGCGCGGATCGCTTCCGGCTTCTCGCTGCGCGGATTGTCGTCGGTGACGATGACGGCGTCGGCGTTCGCCGCCGCGATCTCGCCCATGATCGGACGCTTGCCGGCATCGCGGTCGCCGCCGGCGCCGAACACGACGACCAGCTTGCGCTTCGCATAAGGCCGCAGCGCCTGCAGCGCCTTCGCGAGCGCATCGGGCTTGTGCGCATAATCGACGAAGATCGGCGCGCCGTTGCGCTCGCCGACGCGCTCGAGCCGGCCCTTGGCGCCTTCGAGATGTTCGAGGCTCGCAAACACGTTTTCAGCATCGCTGCCCGTGCCGATGGCGAGGCCGGCCGACACCAGCGCATTCTCGATCTGGAATTCGCCGACCAGCGGCAGCCGGATCGCGTGAGCCCTGCCGCGATGTTCGACCGTAAGCTTTTGCGAGAAGCCTTCGACTACGGCCTCCGTGAGGCGAATGCCCTCGCCGGCGCCATCGCCGTTGCGGCCGACCGCCATGACGCGCAGGCCGCGCGATGTTGCCGCATCGATCGCCTCCGCCGAGCAATCATGATCGGCCGAGATCACCGCCGCGCCATCAGGCGGCACCAGCTCGCGGAACAGGCGGAGCTTAGCCGCGAGGTAATGCGCAACGGTCGGATGGTAATCCATGTGGTCGCGCGAGAGATTGGTGAAGCCGCCGGCCGAGATCCGCACACCGTCGAGGCGATATTGGTCGAGCCCGTGCGAGGACGCCTCGAAGGCGAGATGCGTGACGCCCTCGCGCGCGATCTCGTCGAGCTGCCGGTGCAGCGCGATCGGATCCGGCGTGGTCAGCGAGCCATAGACCGTGCGCTTCTGCGATACCAGACCGATGGTGCCGATGCTGGCGGAGGCGTGCCCAAGCCGCTCCCAGATCTGGCGCGTGAACGCGGCGACCGAGGTCTTGCCGCTGGTTCCGGTCACCGCGGCAATCGTCGCGGGCTGTGCCGGGAAAAATCTGGCCGCGGCAAGTGCCAACGCGCGGCGTGGATTGGCGACAGCGATGAACGGCACCTTGCAGGCGTCCGGTGCATGGTCGCCGACGACGGCCACCGCGCCCGCCGCAATCGCGGCATCGACGAAGCGGGCGCCGTCGGTCTTGCTGCCTGCGAGCGCGAAGAAGAGATCGCCCGGCTTGACCACGCGGCTGTCGAGCGCAAGGCCGCTCACCTCGAGCGCCGCAGCGGCGGGCTCGATCGCGGCATCATTGCCCTTGACATCCTGACCCAAGAGGTCGCGCAGCTTCATGGTGTTCCAGTCGACATGCCGTGCCGGAAAGCCGAATCCTCCGGGGAAAATCCCGACTCAGCAGCGGCGATGGCCCACCCGGTTGATTACTGGGTTGTCCTGGATGCTGCAAGAATAAGGCGCTCCGCAGGCGGCAGCTCGAACCGCGGCTCGACCCCCAGAAGCGGCGCGATCCGCTCGATCACCTTGCCGCCGGTCGGCACCGCGTTCCAGCCCGAGGTGATGAAACCATGCGTTTCCGGCAGTGCCTGCGGCTCGTCCAGCATGATCAGGACGTGATATTTGGGATCATCGCAGGGCAGGATGGCGGTGAAGGAGTTGAGCACGCGCTTCTTGGCGTAGCGGCCGTTGACGACCTTCTCGGACGTGCCGGTCTTGCCGCCGACGTAGTAGCCCTTGACGTCCGCCTTTCTCGCCGAGCCGACCTCGGCATTGAGCCGCATCAGGAACCGCATTTTGTCGCTGGTCTCCGGCTTGATGACGCGCTTGGCCAACGCCGCAGCTTCGGATTCGCTGCGCTTCATGAATGTCGGCGGAATCAGATAGCCGCCGTTCACCAGCGCGTTGATGCCCATCACCGCCTGCAACGGCGCCACCGACAGGCCCTGGCCGAACGCGGCGGTGACCGTGTTCAGCTCGCTCCAGCGCCGCGGCAGCAGCGGCGCCGCACTCTCCGGCAATTCGGTGCGCAGCCGCGTCGTCTGGCCCAGCTTGGCGAGGAACGCCTTGTGCGCCTCGACACCCTGGTTGAGCGCAATCCGTGCCGCCCCGATGTTGGACGAGTAGGTGAACACTTCCTTGGTGTTGATGAAGCGCCCGACCGGATGGCTGTCGTGGATCGTGAACTTGCCGTAATGCAGGTTTCCGCGCGCGTCCCACATCGAGTTCAGATTGATCTTGCCGGAATCGAGCCCCATCGCCAGCGTAAACGCCTTGAAGGTCGAGCCCATCTCGTAGACGCCGGTGGTGAGGCGGTTGATGCGGTCGGGGTCGTGCGCTTCCTTCGGATTGTTGGGATCGAAGTCCGGCAGCGAGACCATCGCCACGATCTCGCCGGTCTTGACGTTTGAGACGATGCCTGACGCGGCCTTGGCGCGGAACTTGTCCTTGGCCTTCAACAGCTCGTCGCGCAGCGCATGCTCGACGCGCAGATCGACCGCGAGCTCGATCGGCTTCTGCAACCGGTCGGTGGCAAAGCCGGCGCGGTGGAGGTCGGCGAGCCCTTGATTGTCGAGCCACTTCTCGAGGCCGGCGATGCCCTGGTTGTCGATATTGACGAGACCGATGAGGTGAGCGACCTCGTTGCCGGTCGGATAGACGCGCTTGTTCTCGCGCAGGAATCCGATACCAGGAATGCCGAGCTTGTGGACGGCCTGCTGCTGCGCCGGCGTGACCTCGCGCTTGAGCCAGACGAAGCCCTTGCGTGTCCTTAGGCGCTCGCGCACCTCGGCCTCGTCGAGGTCGGGAATGGTCGCGGTGAGGAGCTCGATCGCCTCGTCCTTGTCGATGATGCGGCGCGGCTCGCCGAACAGGCTCGCCGCCTTGACGTCGGTCGCAAGGATGGCGCCGTTGCGATCGACGATGTCGGGCCGCGCGGTCGCAACCACCTCTTGCGCTGCGGCGCGGCGCGCGCTGTGGGCGTCGGCGCCGATCGCGAACATCACGAGCCGCCCGCCGATCAGGGCATAGACCGAAGCGAAGGCGAGCATGGCGAGGCCGACACGCGCGCGCGCCTTCGCGGCGCGATCGACGTTGCGCCCGTAGAGCAGGCTTCGGATCAGCCGCCGCCGCCACGGCTCAGTCGGCTTTTCGGCCAGCTTTTGGGCGGGTTTTGCAGGCGTTGCCGGGCTCATTGCTTGTCCTCGCGCTGAGGCACGGAGCCCGTCACCGCATCAGGGTCGCTCGCGGCTTCGATGGTCTTGAGCATGGCCCCGATCGGATCGGGCTCGCCCGGCCTGAACATCCGGGGCGGACGCTCCGGCAGGCTCTTCAGCGAATCATATTGCGTGCCGTTGACCGGCTTGAGGTGCAGATGCCGGTCGGACAGGCCCTGCAGCCGATGCGGCGCATCGAGCTTGGCCCATTCGGCCCGCAGCCCCGCGATCGCATCGCGCTGCTCGCGGATTTCCGCACGCAGCCGCAGCACCTTCTCGGTGCGCGCCGTGGAGTCCATCTTGATCCGGTAGACATGGGCGGCTGCGAAGATCAGCGCACCGATGACGAGGAGGTGGATGATGCGCATGCGCTAGCCGCCCCTCATCACGTCGGCGAGCTTCGGCCAGGACGATGCCTCATCGGTCTCATGCGCCGGCGCCGCGGTGCGCTCGGCGGCGCGCAGCTTTGCCGAGCGGGCGCGCGGATTGTGCGCAACTTCGTCCTCGCCGGCGACGACCGGCCGCCGCGTCAGCAGCTGGAAGCTCGGCGCAATCTGCGCGACTTCCGGCAGATGCCGCGAGCCGCCGCCGGTCTTGGAACGCTCGGAGAGGAAATTCTTGACGATGCGGTCTTCCAGCGAATGGAACGAGACGACGACGAGGCGGCCGCCGGGCTTGAGCACGCGCTCGGCCGCAGCGAGCGCGGTCTGGAGCTCCTCGAGCTCTTCGTTGACGAAGATGCGCAGCGCCTGGAACGTCCGTGTCGCCGGGTGAATGTCGCCGGGCTTCGATCGCACCACCCTGCCGACGAGATCGGCGAGCGCGCGCGTGGTCGTGAACGGAGTTTCCTGCCGGTCCGCCACGATGGCGCGGGCGATGCGACGCGAATGCCGCTCCTCGCCGAAGAGATAGATAATGTCGGCGAGATCGCCTTCCGAGGCGCGCGCGACGATGTCGGCCGCGGTCGGACCTGTCTGCCCCATCCGCATGTCGAGCGGACCGTCGAGGCGGAAGGAGAAGCCGCGGCCGGCCTGGTCGAGCTGCATCGAGGATACCCCGACATCCATCACGACGCCGTCGACAACATCGACGCCTTGCGCCGCGCAGACTTCGGCGAGGTTGGAGAAGCGGTCCTCGACCAGCGTCAGCCGGCCCGCGGCGCGTTCGACCAGTTCGGCGCCGCCGGCAATCGCGGTGCGGTCGCGATCGATGGCAATCAGTCGGGTTCCCGGCACGTCCAGGATCGCGCGGCTATAGCCGCCGGCGCCGAACGTGGCATCGACGTAGACGCCGCCCTCGCGCGGGGCGAGATGCGCGATGGCCTCACGGCCAAGAACGGGGATGTGCGGAACCGAACTCATGCGCGACGCCTGCCGGCCGCCGGCCGAAATACCCGAGTGGAATCGAGGCCGAACAAGCCCATAACGCCTCGAATCATTGCGCGTCGCGGCGGTTCCACGACAAAGCCCCCGTCCAGCATGGTTACCAAGCCCGATCGTCCCGGGCCACAAACCCAGTGTTCCCAGCGGAATTTGTCGGGCAGCCATGGGATTTCGAGCCAAAATACGCTTTGGCCGCCTCCGGACGCGGGTCGGCTCTTCATCCCTCAGTAACGGCCCTTAGCGTTAAGAAAGCGTTGCTCGGTTCGAGAGAAGTGGAAAAGGCGATGAGGGGAGTGATGCGTCATCCACACACATCGCCAAAATGAATCCGTTAACCGCGTCGCGCGATTGCGCGCGATGGAGGGTAAAGGAATAGTAAAGAGAAGGGCTTGCCCCACTCTCCGTCCGTTTGAGCTGCTCATGCCCTCGGGTTCGTCCACGGCTGGATCTGATTCGAAGCGTCAACGCGTTCTCCCGGTTCCCAAGACCGTGGCGGGCCTGCGCACCTTCGAGCCCGATTCCTCGATCGTCTCCGACATCATCCCCTCCCCGAACCATGGCGAGCGCAACAAGGGACGGCAGCCGGACATGATCGTGCTGCACTACACCGGCATGCCCGACGTCGAGGGCGCGCTGGCGCGCCTGTGCACCGCCGGCACCGAAGTGTCGGCGCATTATGTCGTGCTGGAGGACGGCCGCATCGTGCAATGCGTGCCTGAGGCCAAGCGTGCCTGGCACGCCGGCGTCTCCTCTTGGGCCGGCGAGGACGACGTCAACTCCTGCTCGATCGGAATCGAGATCATCAATCGCGGCCATGACTGGGGCTATCCGGAGTATCCGCTGCGCCAGATTGCCGCCGTGATCGCGCTGTGCCGCGGCATCATGCTCCGCCGCAAGGTGCCGGCGCACCGGGTGCTCGGCCATTCCGACGTCGCGCCCGCCCGCAAGAAGGATCCCGGCGAGAAGTTTCCGTGGCATTCGCTGGCCAATTCCGGCGTCGGCCACTGGGTGACGCCCGCGCCGATCGTCCGCGGCGAGACTCTCATGCTCGGCACCATCAGCGACGCGGTGCTGAGCATGCAGCAGGCGCTGGCAAGATACGGCTATGGCGTGCCCCTGAACGGCAAGTACGACGCTGCGACGATGGAAGTCGTCACCGCCTTCCAGCGCCATTTCCGCCCGGCGCGGCTGGACGGCGTCGCCGATCACTCGACGCTGTCGACCTTACAGGCGCTGCTGGCGAGCTTGCCGGCGGAAGGAACGCCGGTGGCGTCGACATAGCAGACGTCTTCCGAGAACGTGACCTCTTGCTCCGTCATGCCCGGGCTTGTCCCGGGCATCCACGTCCTGCCTCCACGCATGACGAACGTGGATGGCCGGGACAAGCCCGGCCATGACGGAAACTCAATCCATCTCCCTCATCCTTCGCGCATAGAGCCTTCGCAACGGCTCGAGCTGCGTCGCCACCGTCGCCGCACGATAGGCCTCGCGCGCCTCCTCCGTCCTGCCGAGCCGCCGCAACAGATCCGCGCGCACGGCGGGCAACAGCTCATAGCCGCGAAGCCCGCCGCGCGCGGCGATCGCATCGACGAGATCGAGCGCTCGTGCCGGCCCATCGACCATCGACAGCGCCGCGGCGTGATTGAGCTCGATCACGGGCGACGGATTGATGCGCAGCAGCACCTCGTACAGCCCCGCAATCTGCGGCCAGTCGGTCTCCTCGAAGCTCGGCGCACGCGCATGCAGCGCCGCGATCGCGGCCTGCACCGCATAGGGTTGTGGCCGGCCCGGCACGCGCAGCGCGTGCTCCACCAGCCGCAGCCCCTCGTCGATCTGCGCGCGGTGCCACAGCGAGCGGTCCTGCTCTTCGAGCAGGACGATGTCGCCGGCCGGCGTCTGTCGCCCGGCGCGGCGCGCGTCGTGCAGCAGCATCAGGGCCAGCAGGCCCTTGATGCCGGCGCGGTCGGGCATCAGCCGGTTCAGCAGGCGGCCAAGCCGGATGGCTTCGCTCGCCAGATCAGGCCGCATCAAGTCCGCGCCCTCGGTTGCGACATAGCCTTCGGTGAAGACGAGATAGATCACGGCGAGCACGCCATCGAGCCGCGGCGCCAGCATCTCGCGTTCCGGCACCTCATAGGGGATTCCGGCAAGCCTGATCTTCTGCTTGGCGCGGACGAGCCGTTGCGCCATCGCCTCCTCGCCGACGAGGAAGGCGCGTGCCACCTGCGCCGTCGACAGTCCGCACACGGTGCGCAGCGTCAGCGCGACCTGCACCTCGGGCGCGAACGCGGGATGGCAGCAGGTGAAGATCAGCCGCAGCATGTCGTCGTCGAGCGTTGCTGTCGGCTCGTCCGGGCCCAGCGCGTTGAGCTCGAGCTCGTGCACCAGCGCCTGCTGCTTGCCGCGGAACACAGCCTGACGGCGGATGCGATCGATCGCCTTGTGCTTGGCGACGTTGACGAGCCAGGCGCGCGGATTGTCGGGGACCTCACACGCCCAGCGTTCCAGCGCGACCGCGAACGCATCCTGCAGCGCGTCCTCGGCGAGATCGAAATCGCCGACGAGACGGATCAGCGTGGCTAGCGCCCGCCCCGCCTCGTCGCGGAAGATTTTGTCGATCTCGCCAGGGGTCATGTCACGCGATCACCCCCTCTCGTCATTCCGGGGCGCGGCAAAGCCGCGAGCCCGGAATCCATAACCACGATTCGGGGATATGGATTCCGGGCCTGCGCCTTGCGGCGCATCCCGGAATGACGAAGGTGAGAGAGCCGTCACTTCTCATAGACCCAGATCGGCCGCACCTCGATCGAGCCGATGCGTGCGCTCGGAATCCGCGCCGCGATCTCGATGGCGGCGTTGAGATCCTTGGCTTCGATCAGGTAATAGCCGCCGAGCTGCTCGCGCGTTTCCGCGAACGGACCATCGGTCGTCAGCGTCTTTCCGTCGCGCACGCGCACCGTTGTCGCGGTCGTGGTCGGCTGCAAGCGGTCGCCGGCCTTGAAATTGCCGTTCTGGATGATGTCTTGCGTGAAGGATTGATAGTCGGCCAGGATCTTCTGGCTGGTCGCCGCGTCGATCTTCGCGTACTCGACCTCGTTCTGATAGATCATCAGCAGATATTGCATTGCTTCACTCCTGTGTTCGGCTGTGTTGCCGACAACCAGTCGAACGGGCGGCGCGCCAAACGACATCTTCAGGATAAAATATTTCGGGCGGGCCGTGCGCGGCGATATCGGCTTGACGAAACCGTCACAAATGCCCATGCGTTATCAGTCAGTCGGCCGGACGGCCGCTCCGGCAGGTGCCGAAAGGCCGCCGGGGAGGAAAGTCCGGGCTCCCTTGACATGCGGTGCCGGATAGCGTCCGGCGGGGGTGACCCCAGGGAAAGTGCCACAGAGAACGAACCGCCCGCCTTCGCCCTTCGGGGCTTCGGCGCGGTAAGGGTGAAAAGGTGCGGTAAGAGCGCACCGCGGCGCCGGCAACGGAGCCGGCATGGCAAACCCCACCGGGAGCAAAACCGAATAGGGACGGCTTAAGCGGGCTGTTCGCGAAAGCGATAACGCCGCGGGGCGATGTCAGGCCCGCCGTCCGGGTAGGTTGCTCGAGGCCATGTGCGAACACGGTCCCAGAGGAATGGCCGTCACGTATCGTTCGCGCAAGCGGACGGTGCCCTACAGAACCCGGCTTACAGGCCGGCTGATGTGCGACGAGGGGTTCGGTGCCACCGCATCGGACCCCTCACCATTTTGGCCGATCACCTCGCCAGCCAACCGCCGTCATTCCGGGGCTCGCGAAGCGAGAGCCCGGAATCCATCAGGCGACCGGCGCGGAGGAGAAATGGATTCTCAGATGCGCAATTGCGCATCGTAGCTCGTGCTGCGCACGCCCCGGAATGACGGCTGCGACCTATGCGACGATCTCGTCCAACACCGCCATCAACGCCTCCGGCGCCGTCACATTCGGCGCGTGGCTAGCGTCGAGCTCGACATAGCGCCAGCCCTCCTCGCTCTTCGTGCGCTGGGCAAACTGCCCGAACACATCGCCGGGCGGAAGGCGCGTGCAGTAGATGTAGCTGCGCGGCACCGCCGGCTCGCCATGTTCGACCCTCAGGCGCGTCTCGAAGCATTTGATCGGCATCGGGACGCGGCGCGCATTGAGCCAGTCGAGATCGGCCTGCGCCGTGTCCGGCGGCGGCGGGTTCGGCGGGATGCGATAGCCGTCGCCCGAGCTGACTGCCCTGCGCATCTGCTCGCGCCCGCCCTCGTTGAGGTCGAACAGCGACTGGCCGTCACGCGGCACGAAGGCGTCGAGGTAGATCAGCTGCGTCACGCGCTCGCGCGCGCGGTCGGCGACCCCGGTCGCAACCATGCCGCCATAGCTGTGGCCGAGCAGCACGATGTCGCTGAGGTCCTCGAAAGCGATGACGTTGAGGATGTCCTGGATATGCGTGTCGAGACCGATCGATGGATTGGCCAGATGCGCGCGCTCGCCGAGCCCGGTGTAGGTCGGCGCCACCAGGCGGTGGCCGGCCTGCGCCATCAGCGGGTGCATCTTCTTCCAGGCCCATCCGCCGGACCATGCGCCATGACAGAGCAGGAAGGTCTTCGCGCGCAGGGCCATCGGCGTTTCCATCATTCTTGCTTGATACGATGGAGTGTAGCGGCTGGCCGCGCGATGTAAACGCCGCCTCAGGCCGCGCGCGTGTTCTTCACCAGCACAGGCGCAAGCTCGCCGGCCTCGCGCCGCAGCTTGCTCGCCTCGAAACCGTGCATGCCGAGCTGCCATTGCAGTCCGACGATGGCGCCCTTGGTCGGTTGCAGCAGCGCGAGCGAGGCGAACAGCGTTACCGGCAGCCATACCGCGAGCTGCAGCCATTCCGGCGGCGCGTAGGCGGTCTCGACCGCGAGGATTGCCGGCACCACGAGATGGCCCACCACCACCATCACGAGATAGGCAGGAAAGTCGTCGGCGCGCTGGTGGAACAGCTCCTCGCCGCAATGGTCGCAAGCCTGCGTCGCTTTCAGGAAGCGGCCGAACATGTGCCCTCCCCCGCAATTCGGACATCTGCCGCTGAAGCCGCGCCACATCGCCTTGGCCAGAGAGACCGTCGCCGGAGAGACAGACATGACCACACCTCTTCCTTTTCGATGATCCATACAGTAATATCTTGCATCCATACATTCAAAGGTTATGGGCCTAAATTGCATGGAATGGATCCCTACAATCTCGGAGCTTTCCGGCCCGCGCTACCAGCGCATCGTCGACGCCATGGAGGCCGACATTGCCGCCGGCAGGCTGGTGCGCGGTCAGCAGCTGCCGACGCAGCGCGCGCTGGCAAAGGCCCTCGGCATCGACCTCACGACGGTGACGCGCGCCTACACCGAGGCGCGGCGCCGGGGCATCATGGAAGCCAGGGTCGGACAGGGCTCGTTCGTGTCGGAGACCAGCGCGCGGCGCGCGGTCGACCTGCCGCACCCAGTCGCGATCGACCTGTCGATGAACGTGCCGCCGCACCCGCTGGAGGCGCAGCTCGACGAGCGCATCATCACGGGGCTCGAAGCCTTGCGCGCGCAATCGGGCCTGACGGCGTATCTCAACTACCAGCCGCCCGGCGGCAGCGCGCATGAACGCGAGGTCGCGGCGCGCTGGATGCGCGCCCGCGTTCCGCATGCGCAGGCCGACAGGCTGGTGATCTTTCCCGGCGCCCAGACGATCCTCTTCAACCTGCTCGCCCATCTTGCGCGCCCCGGCGACACCGTGCTGACCGAAGCGCTCACCTTCCCCGGCATCAAGGCCGCCGCGGCACTGCTCGGTGTCAAGCTCGTCGGTGTCCCCATGGATGAGGACGGCATCCTGCCGGATGCGCTGGCAAAGGCGTGCCGCGTGCATACGCCGAAAGCCGTCTATCTCATTCCGACGCTGCACAATCCGACCACGGCGACGCTTTCCGCCGAGCGGCGCGGCACTATTGCGAAGATCATCCGCGATGCCGGCACCATCCTGATCGAGGACGATGCCTACGGGCTGCTCGACCGCTCGGCCTCGCCGATCGCGAACCTCATTCCGGAGCGGACTTATCTTGCAACGACGCTGTCAAAATGCATCGCGCCGGCGCTGCGTGTTGCCTATCTGGTGACGCCCGACAGCGGCGCCCAGCGGGACATGCGCACCTCCTTGCAGGCGACCGTGCAAATGCCGGCGCCCTTGATGGTCGCGCTGGTGACGCATTGGATCGAAAACGGCATCGCCGATCGCATCATCAGCGCCATCCGCAACGAAGCGGTCGGGCGCCAGCAGCTCGCGCAACGCGCGCTGAAAGGCTTTCAGTTCCTCGCCAGGCCCGCGGCGCATCATCTCTGGCTGCGGCTGCCGGAGGAGCGGCCCGATCTTGCCGCACATCTGCTGCGGAACGGGCTTGCCGTCGTCGCCGGCGATGCCTTCACCGTCGACGGGGCACCGCAGCATGCGGCACGCGTCTCGCTCGGCGCGGCCCGGAACAGATCGGAATTGACGGAAGCGCTGCGTATCCTGGTCGGCGCGCTGCACAAGCCTGCCGATACGAGGCAGATCGTCTAAAGCGGAAATGGCTTCCTTCACCTCTCCCGCTTGCGGGAGAGCATAGGCCGCCTTCGGCGGCCGTCCTCCAAGAACGCCGAGGCGAAGCCTCGGCTTTGCCGAAGGCGCGGGTGAGGGCTTTCTCCTCTTGGGGATTGTCCCGTTGTGGAGACACCCTCTCCCAACCCTCTCCCGCAAGCGGGAGAGGGAGCGCACCTCCCTCGTAGCAATCGAGCTATATTCATCGCACTTTAGATCACCGACGGTGAAGCGCCCGCAGAGCACGCTTGCATGCGGCATGGATTGACCTCGATGGCGGCAGGCATGTTATGCGAGCCGTGCGATCAACCGTTCGGGGTCGCCCCTTGCGACAAGGACAATCCGTTGGAAACGCTCACCTACGTCCTGCTGCTGCTCGGCGCGCTCGCCGGCGGCTTCGTCTCGGGACTGGCCGGTTTCGGCACGGCGCTGATGGCACTCGGCATCTGGCTCTACGTGCTGCCGCCCTCGCTCGCGGTGCCCCTGGTGCTGATCTGCTCGGTCATCGCGCAGACCTCGACGCTGCCCTCGATGTGGAAGAATTTCGATCTCTCGCTGGTCTGGCCGTTCCTGATCGGTGGACTGATTGGCGTGCCGCTCGGGACCATGATGGTCGCCTCCGCGGACCCGGAGGTGTTCAGGCTGAGCGTCGGCGTGCTGATCCTGATCTTTTCGAGCGCACTGTATCTGAACAAGAGGCCGCTCGCGATCAAGATCGGCGGCCGGATCGCAGACGGTGCGATCGGCTTTGCCGGCGGCATTCTGGGCGGACTTGCCGGATTGTCCGGCCCGCTGCCGATCCTGTGGGCCAACATCCGCGGCTGGAACAAGCACGAGCGGCGCGGCATCTTCCAACTCTTTAACTTCACGGTGCTCGCCACCGCGCTGGCGTTGCAGACGGCATCAGGTCTCGTCGCCCTCAAGGTGGTCTGGCTCGCGGCCGTCGCGTTTCCGGGCACGCTGATCGGCGCATGGGCGGGCGCGCGCGTCTACCATGCGCTGAACGACAAGCATTTCGGCGATGTCGTGCTCGGCCTCTTGTTTCTGTCGGGCCTGACGCTCGTCTGGAACAGCCTTGGCGCGCATTAAAGCGCCGCGAACTCGCGGGAGGTCACTTTCGCTACGCGGGAGCACGGGCGCAGCCTGGTCCCGCGGCGCGAAGCGCTTGCCGAACTCGCGGCGCAGCAGCCACAGGCTCAAGCCGGCCTGCAGCGTCGTCGCCGCGATCGAAAGATACCAGACGTGCTCGATGCGGAATCCGGGTCGCGTCGACAGCCAGAGCACCGGCAGCGAATAGGTGAGCACGCGCGTCATCGAGCTCAGCAGCACAGGCTTGGTGTTGCCGAGGCCCTGGAACATGCTCGAGCAGGTGAAGATGAGCCCCTGCGCCACCATGTTGAGCGAGATGATCCGCAGGAACAGGTAGGCGATCTCCATCGTCTCCCGGTCGTTGGAGAATCCCGCCAGCAGCAGCTCCGGCTTCAGCTGCGCGAGGATCATGAAGCCGACCGCCACGATGGAGGTGATCAGCACCGATTTGACGAAAGTCTCTCGCACCCGCGCGGCGTCGCCAGCGCCGAAATTCTGGCCGGCGATTGGCCCGGCCGCCAGTGCAACCGCGAGCGCCGGCATCTGGATGAGGGCGAGGACGCGCTGACCGATACCGAATCCTGCCTGTGCCGCCGCGCCGAAGTCGCGCAGCACGTAGTAGACTACCGCCATGAAGATAAACATCATTGCGAACTCGCCGCCGGCCGGCAGACCGACATTGAGGATGCGCTTGAAGTGGCGTGGTTGCGGACGCCACTGCACCGGATTGAATGCAACGTAGCGCTCGACCTTGCGAAAATACGCCAGCAGCATCAGGACGCCGGCGCCCACCGCGATCGTGCTCGCCAGTCCGGCGCCGGCAACACCGAGCGGATAACCCGTGCCCCAGCCGGAGATCAGGACCGGCGCCAGTGCAATGTTGATGATGACGGCAAGGACCCGCACCAACATGGCGGGTCGCACGATGCCGGTCGCGCTGAGCGCGGAGGCAATGACTTGCATGACGAATTCCAGCGCGAGCGCCGGCATGAACCACAACAGATAAGTGGTCCCCGCCTCGATCGTGGCCTGGTCAGCGGCAATCGAACGCATGTAAGGACGCGACAGCACCGCTCCCATGACCAGGATCAGCAGGCCGAACAGCACCGAGAGCGCGACCGCCTGATTGAAGATCAGATTGGCGTCCCGCCGGTCCTTGCGTCCCACCGCATGCGCAATCAGCGCCACTGTCCCGACGCCGAGCACCTGTATCAGGCCGTTGACGAGAAAGCCGGCATTTCCCGCGGCGGCCACGCCTGCCACTGCGGCATCACCCAGCCCCGACACGAAGTAGAGATCGACCAGCTGGCAGATCATGATCGAGATCATGCCGGCCATGATCGGCGGCGCCATGCTCAGGAAGTGGCTAGCGATGGAGCCGCGCGTCAGGTCTTTCATCTCATTCCATCCCTCGACGCCGTGACGGCGGGACTTCGCCCCGCCGCCGCGCGCCTCACTCCGCTGCTGCGATCTGTCCGAGCTCCACCACCTGACGCTCGAACAGGCCGCGATAGATGCCCCCTTGCTTGGCTGCGAGCACCGTATGCGTGCCCTGCTCGACGATCTCGCCGCGGTCGAACACCAGGATGCGATCGAGGCTCCTCACCGTCGACAGCCGGTGCGCGATCACGATCGAGGTGCGCCCCTTCATCAGCCGCTCCATCGCCTCCTGGATCAGCGCCTCCGATTCCGAATCGAGGCTCGAGGTCGCCTCGTCCAGGATCAGCACCGGCGCATCCGCCAGGAAGGCGCGCGCCAGCGCGACGCGCTGCCGCTCGCCGCCCGACAGCTTGACGCCGCGCTCGCCGACCAGCGTGCCGTAGCCCTTCGGCAGGCGCAGGATGAAGTCATGCGCGTTGGCGAGGCGGGCCGCCTGCTCGATCGCTTCAAGGCTGGCACCGGGCCGGCCATAGGCGATGTTCTCGGCGAGCGTGCGGTGAAACAGGATCGGCTCCTGCTGCACGATCGCGATCTGGCTGCGCAGCGATTGCTGCGTGGCGAGCGCGATATCCTGCCCGTCGATCAGCACGCGGCCGCCGGTGACGTCGTAGAGCCGCTGCACCAGCTTGACGAAGGTGGTCTTGCCGGAGCCGGAGCGGCCGACCAGGCCGACCCGCTCGCCGGCGCGGATCCTGACCGACAAGCCGTCGTACAGCGGCACGCGATGGCCGCCATAGTGGAACGTGACGTCGTCGAACACGATCTCGCCGCCCTCGATCGCGATCGGCCGCGCGTCGGCCGCATCGGCAATGCCGATCGGCTCGTCATGGATCGCCACCAGCTCGTCCATGTCGTTGACCGAGCGCTGGAGGTTGTTGATGTGCATGCCGACGTCGCGCAAATAGGCGTGGATGATGTAGTAGCTGGTCAGCACATAAGTGACGTCGCCGGGCGAGGCGTGACCTGACATCCACAGCAGCACCGATCCGCCGATCACGGACGCGCGCAGGCACAGCAGCAGCGAGAGCTGCGACATCGCCGTGTAATTATAGCGGTACCAGGTCCGCCGCACGCGCACGCGCCAGCGGTTGATGACACCGGCGAGCCGCGTGTCCTCGCGCGACTCCGCGCCGAAGGATTTCACCACGGCATTGCAGGTCAGCGCATCCGCCAACGTGCCGCCGACCTTGGTGTCCCAGGCATTGGAGACGCGGGCCGCCGGCGCGATGTAGCGGGTCGAGAGCACCACCGTGATCGTGACGTAGAAGATCGCCCCGATCGCGATCACCACGCCGAGCGAGGCCCAGTGCATCCCGATCAGGATCATCGAGCCCACCAGCACCAGCAGCGAGGGCGCCAGCGCCATCAGGATGGTGTCGTTGAGCAGGTCGAGCGCCCACATGCCGCGAGTGATCTTCCGCACCGTGGAGCCGGCAAAGGAGTTCGCATGCCAGTCGGTCGAGAAGCGCTGCACGCGGGTGAATGCCTCTTGTGCGACGTCCGACATGGTTTTGAGCGTGAACGGCACGATCGCCTGCAACCCTGCGAGCCGCAGCACCACCGAGGCCGCGCCCAGCGCCACGATGGCGCCGAACGCGACCAGCGCGGCATGGCGCGCATCGGGATCGGACGGTCCGCGGGTCAACGCATCGACCAGATGTCCGGAGAAGACCGGCATGAACAGGTCGGCGACGGTTGCGCCCAACAGGCCGCCGGCCACGACGAGGCCGCGCACCGGCTGCTTCAGCCAGTGCCGGAAGACGAAGGGCAGCACCACGCGAATGGCGGCGGGCTTCTTTGACAGAGCGGTCATGGCATCATCCGGCCGCTTCGCGCGGGCCGGCTCCATCGATGGACGCGAGTCGGCCCGAAGGCCGCGACGGCGTCACGTAAGACTGACTTTGACTTGGGAAACGAAGCGATCGGGACGCTTGGCCAAAACCTTGGCCCAATCGAAGCTGGCGGAAGAGGCCTCTAACAGGCCGCGTACATACCGAGCCAGAACGTGATCGAGGTCATCATCGAGCGCGGGCGTACGATCTGCGATTGCGACGACATCATGCAAATCTCTCCCCGGTTCGAATGAATGAGGTGCGCTTTATAGATGTGTCGCCAGCCGATTGCAACGGGGCTCGCGCGAGATCACGCACGAGTGTTGCAAATTAGTGCGCGTCGCCGGCCGCGCCGAACGGGGAAGCCGGCTTGTTCAGCAGCGCGACCAGCAGGCTGAGACCGAGATAGAACAGCGCCAGCATGAGGAAGACATCGCCGAAGCTCATCACCACGGCCTGACGATGCACGATCTGGCTGAGCTGCTTCATCGCCATCAGCGCGGAATCGCCGAGCCCCTGGAACTTCTGCATCAACATGGTCAGGGTTTCAGTCGCGGTCGCGTTGCCCCAGGTCACCCGCTCCTGCAGGCGGACGATGTGCAGGTCGGTGCGTTCGTTGAGCACGGTGTTGATGACGGCGAGGCCGACCGCGCCGCCGAGATTGCGCATCAGGTTGAACAGGCCGCTCGCGTTCTTCACCTTCTCGGGCGCGAGCGTGCCGAGCGCGATGTTGTTGGTCGGCACCATCGCGAACATCATGCCGATGCCGCGCAGGATTTGCGGCACCAGCAGCTCGTAGAAATCGTATTCGCGCGTGATAAAGGTCATCTGGTAGGAGCCGATCGCGAACACGATGAGGCCGAATGCGATCATGTAGCGCATGTCGACCTTCGCCATGAGCCGGCCGACCAGCGGCGCGACCAGGAACATGGTGATGCCGGAGACGAACATGGTCTCGCCGATCATCAGCGCGCTGTAGCCGCGCACTTCGGCGAGATAGCGCGGGTAGATGTAGGTCAGGCCGTAGAGGCCGATGCCGATGCAGAATTGCAGCGTGCATCCGACGGCGAAATTGCGGTCGGAGAAGGTGCGCAGATTGACGATCGGCTCGGCCGCCGTGAACACGCGCCAGAAGAAGGCGATGGCCGAGAGACCGCTGATCCAGGCGCAGATCGCGACCGACGTGTCCTGCATCCATTGATGTTGCGATCCTTCCTCCAGCACGTATTCCAGCGTGCCGAGGAAGCTCGCCATGAACAATAGGCCCCACCAGTCGAAGCGGTCGAGCAATTCGAAATGCGGCTCGTCGAAATCGACCAGCGCCAGCACACCCAATGTAATGCCGATGCCGGGCACGACGTTGATGAAGAACAGCCAGTTCCACGACATCAGGTCGGTGATGTAGCCGCCGACCGTCGGCCCGATGGTCGGGGCCAGCGTCGCGACGAGGCCGATGATGGGTCCGACGATGTGGAATTTGGTGCGCGGGAAGACGGTGTAGGCCGAAGCGAACACGGTCGGGATCATGCCGGCGCCGAGAAAGCCCTGCAGCGCACGCCAGAGGATCATCTCCTCGATCGTCGTGGCGAAGCCGCAAAGCAGGCTTGCGGCGGTGAAGCCCGCCGCCGAGATCGCGAACAGCAGCCGCGTGCCGAAGGCGCGCGACAGGAAGCCCGACAGCGGGATCGCGATCACCTCGGCGATCAGATAGGCGGTCTGAACCCAGGACACCTCGCTGGAGCTCGCCGACAGTCCGGCTTGGATTTCGTTCAACGAGGCCGAGACGATCTGGATGTCCAGGATCGACATGAACATCCCGAACACCATGATGATGAACGCGAACAGCCGCTTCGGCGCAATGCGCTCCGAAGCGGGATCCGCCATCATGGCAGGTGAAGCGGTGGTGGCGGTGGCCATGTGTCAGCTCGGACTCATCTCACCTCTCCCGCAAGCGGGAGAGGGAGCGCACCTGCATTCGGGGCAGCAGCGCGGCTCATGTCATCGTCCCTACTGCGGATGGACCGCGGTGGGATGGTCGAGGTCGACCTCGCTGTCGGCGTCGGCGGCGCCCTTGTTGGTGTCGACGGTGGCGTAGACCGACATGCCGGCGCGGAGCAGGTTCTGCTTCGCCACCGATTTGGGCACGCGAATGCGGACCGGCACGCGCTGCACGATCTTGGTGAAATTGCCGGTGGCGTTGTCGGGCGGCAGCAGCGTGAACACCGAGCCCGCGCCCGCCGCGATGCTGTCGACCACGCCGGAGAACTTGCGCATGCCATAGGCATCGACCTTGATCGTCACCGGCTGGCCGGGACGGATGCGCTTGAGCTGCGTCTCCTTGAAATTCGCGTCGATATAGACCTCGTCCAGCGGCACGATGTTGCCGAGGCGCTGGCCGACCGCGACGAAGTCGCCGGTGTTGACCAGGCGGTTCGAGAACGTGCCGTTGACCGGTGCGCGCACCGCGGTGAAGCCGAGGTCGCGCTCGGCCTTGGCCAGCGTGGTCTTGAGCTCGGCAAGCTGGGCCTGCGCTTCGGCCTGCTGCGCCCTGGCGACGTCGACATTGCTGACGGCAACCTCAAAGGCGGCCTTTGCAGCCTTGACCGCGGCGGCGCCCTGGTCGCGTCCGGCCTCCGAGCTTTCGAAGGTGGCGCGCGAGGCAAAGCCCTTGCTGCTCAGCGCCTGCTGGCGCTCGTAATCGAGGTCGGCGCGCTTGAGGCCCGCTTCCGCGGAGACGAGCTGCGCCTTGGCCTGGGCGACCTGGCTATCGAGTGCGGCGACCTGGCGGCCGATGCGATCGATGGTGGTCTGCTGGGTCGCGATCTTGGTCGCGGCGGCTTGGACCGCGATCCTGTAATCGCCGTCGTCGATGCGGAAGATGATGTCGCCGGCCTGGACGGGCGTGTTGTCGCCGGCGAGGATCGCGGAGATATGGCCGGCAACGCGCGCGCCGAGCATGGTGTTGTTGGCGCGGACATAGGCATCGTCGGTCGAGATGTAGAAGCGGCCGACCAGCGTGTAATAGCCGGCATAGCCCGCAACGGCGAACGCGAGCGCGAGGCCGAGGCCGGTCAGGACGAATTTGCGCTTGCCGGATTTGGGCGCAGCGGCGGCGGGCGCTTCCGCCCCGGGTGCCGGCGGCTTGTCGGTCACCGGACTCTCCGGCGCCTCGCGGGTCGGACGCTTCGCCTCCTCGGCGACATGAGGGCGCAGTTGCTCGGCAGGGAGTGCGGATGCCTCGGAGCCAGGATCGCCGCCCGCCTGGCCCTCCACCGCTTCCTGGCGAAGGACGCGAGCCGTCTGGTCTCTCGATGCGGCCATCCAGGCCTCCCCACAAACGCAACCGAGGGCGCCCGCTGTTGCGGGCGGTCTCCTCGCTACATCTCAAATACCATTGACCGAACGGTTCGGTCAATATAGAGATTATGTCCTGCAGACCTTAATGCCGCGAATCCTTCGTTGGCGTTTCATGGCCCTGATCCGAACCAAAAAGCTTCCGAGACCCTAAACCAATGGTTGTAGCTGCCGGCGAACAATTGCACATCGTCCCGGACGAGGACAATTCCAAGCGCCGCCAGATTCTGGACGGCGCCCGCAAGGTGTTCATGGATCTTGGCTTCGACGGCGCCAGCATGGGCGAGATCGCCCGCGCCGCGCAGGTCTCCAAGGGCACGCTCTACGTCTATTTCGCCGACAAATTCGCGCTGTTCGAAGCCATCGTCGAACAGGAGGCGCTCCAGCATGGCCAGGTCGTGTTCAGTTTCGATCCCGAGCGCGAGGCCGAGACCACGCTGAAGGAGTTCGGCCTCGCCTATCTTCACCTGGTCTGCCGCCCCGGTGGCGGATCGGCGATCCGCACCGTGATGGCGATCGCCGAGCGCATGCCGGATGTCGGCCGCCGTTACTATGCGCGCGTGCTGGACAAGAGCATCAACCGCCTCTCCGACTATCTCAAGGCCCGTGTCGCCTCGGGCGATCTCGCGATCGACGATTGCGATCTCGCCGCCTCGCAGTTCATGGAGCTCAGCAAGGCCTCGCTGTTCCTGCCCTTCGTGTTCCAGGCGGCGCCCGCGCCGTCGGAACAGCGCATGAGTGCGGTGGTCGAGAGCGCAACGCGGATGTTCCTGGCGGCGTATAAGGCGAAGTAGCCGCGCGTTGCGCCTGTGGGCCGGGCGGCTATATTGCGGCCATGTCTCGTGATCTTCGCCCGCCGGTCGACATCCTCCACTACGAGATCGTCCAGGAACAGGCTTCGGCGCTTGGACGGATGGGCCGCGCCCTCGAACAGAGCCTGTCGCGCTTGCGCGAGTTCGACGCCGCCCACGCAGCGACCGATGTGCCGGAAGCGATGCAACCGGCCAGGCGCAAGCTGGTGCTGGAAGCCGGCCAGGCGCTTTGGATGTTCGTGGTGCAACGCGAGGCGTCCGGCTTGCGCGACAGCCGCCACATCATGCGCACCTACAACGTCCCGGGTGAGGTGCAGCGCTGCATGGGATTGGCACCGGCGCCGCGGAAGCCGGCTGCGGGGTGAACTCCGGCTCGGCTGGGATCAAATTTCGATGTCTTCCATTGCGCGCCACCCGTGAAGGACGCGCCGCCCCTCCCGCGCGAACGCAAAGCAGTTGCCACCGCCGGCGGGCTGATCGTGGATGCGGGCGATGGGGTGGCCCGCAATGTGGCAAAACAGCAGCGTGCCGACTGCGCCGTGGCCGACGAACAGGACGTCGCCGGGACGATGTCGCGCCAGCACCGCCTCAGCCTCGCGCACGATCCGCGCCTGTGCATCCGCGGCACGCTCCCAGCCGCGCACGCTGAGATGAGGCGCGGCGAAGAACTGGTCGGCGACGGCTTCGAACTCGGCCGGCTTCAGGAAGCCGGTCGCCGAACGGTCGTTCTCGTGCATGGCCTCGCGGATCTCGATCATCAGTCCGAGACGAGCGGCAATGATCTCGGCGGTCTCGATCGCCTTCCGCTCGCCGCTGGCGACGATCTGCGTCGTGCTTGCAAGCCAGCCTGCATTCGCCAAGGCTTCGGTGCGCGCGCGACCGACCGGGCTCAGGCCCCATTGCGGCACCGGCACATCGGGATCGATTTGCACCTGCGGGTGGGTGAGATAGCGGACGATAGACATTGCCTTTGACGCGATCGTAGCCCGCATGGAGCGAAGCGGAATGCGGGGACAGTTTTTCCCGGATTGCGCTTCGCTCCATCCGGGCTACTGGCAAATCGGGCTATTCGTCGATGTACTCGTCGTCTTCCCGCTTGTGCATCGTGCTCTTGCGCGCACCGAGCGAGCCGGTCACCGACGGCTCGCGCCCGCTCGCATAGGGTCTGCGCGACTGCGCGCGCGAGGCGACCTCTTCGCCGGACACTGCGGCGGGCTGGCAGATCAGGCGGCGGCTAGCGCGGCGCATCAGATCGACGTGGATGTGATCGTAGTGAAAGACGTTGGAGCCCGGCGCCAGCACGGTGGTGAAATGCGCGCAGGCCCCAGCCTGCACGTCGCGCAGGAAGCCCTGCTCTTCCGGCATGCCGCGCCAGCCGTCCTTGATGGTGACGCGGCGGCCGTCCGCGAGCACGAAGGCGGAAATGTCGAGGGCGTTGCCGAAGGCGTGCTCCGAAATATGGGCCCGCGAATTGCCGTTCATGCCACGGCAGGAATAGGCGGAGATCTGCTTGATCTCGGCGACGCGTACGCCGAACCAGCGCATCGCCGAAGGCTGCACCGTGTCGGCGAGCCAGCGGTCGAGCTCGGACACGATCGGACAGGCGAGCGTCGCCGTCGGCTTGATTGCGACCGGACCGACGGACGTGACGGGATTGCCCTGCGCAGGTCCAAGACGCGGCAGCGGCTGCTGTGCCGGCGCCTGCGAGTAAGGCGCCGGACGAGCCGGATAGCTCGGTGCGTTCATGTAGCGCGCCGCACCCGCCGCATCGGTGCCCTCCGGCGGCAGATCGATCTCGTCCTCCTGCGCGGCCACGCCGGGTGCGTTGAGCGACATCGGTCCGGTCGAGGTGCCGTAGCCGGTGGGCTGGCGCACCGCGCTCTCGGGATAGTTCGAGCGCTGCGGATAGGACGATGCCGGATAGGACGATGCCGGATAGCCTTGGCTCTGCGGATAATTCGACTGCGGCTGCACCGGCCAACGCGGCTGGTTGCCGATGCTGCCGGGCGGGCGCAGCGCCTCGTCGGCAAAGCCATAGGTGCCCGAGGCTTCGCCGATGGCGGCGACCTTGAGCGGAAATTCGGCGCCGCAGCTGCCAGGCCCGGAGATCGGGTCGATGCGGACGATGTCCGCACTTTCCTTGACTGCGCCCGATTTCAGGCATGCGGCTTCCGCCTCGGCCCGCCACGGTTCGCGTTCGGCCTGGAAGAAGCCGCGACCGCAACCCGCGAGCGAAACAAGGACGATGGAGCCGACGAGATACAAACGAACTCCGCGCGTCATGCACGCACGTTCGGTGAATTTACTTAAAGACTCTTCAACGTGTTGATTTCAGTGTTCTTTAACCATACCGGGCGCGGCGGCACCGGTTGCTGCCGATGACGAGCGACAGCGAGCCTGACTTTTTCGAAAAGAGACTTTCTGTTAACCATAACGGCTGCGCGCCAAGCAGCGCGCACGGAGGGAGCGACCTCATGACGTTCGCCGGCAGACTGAGCGTTATCACCGCCTACCTCGCCATGGCCTTCGTCGGCGCCATCGTGCTCGGGATGATTTAGAGGGCTGATCAACACACCGCGGCCACTTACCCTCCCCTGGATGGGGAGGGTCGATCGCGCGCAGCGCGAGCGGGGTGGGGTGATCTCTCCGCGCGGGCAGTTGCTCCGTGGAGAGACCGTCACCCCACCCCGTCTCACATTCCGCTGCGCTTCATGTGAGCCGACCCTCCCCCTCCAGGGGAGGGTAAGAAATTACGACCGCGTGCGCGAGGGCTGCGATGAGGCGGTGATCTCCTCCCTTGGCCCATCGACCCGCGTCCAGTCGTTGCCGGAGCACCAGAAGCGGCCGAGCGCGCAGGCTTCAACGCGCAGCTTGCCTGAGCTCTTCAGCGTCATCGTGGCGTAATAGGTGTTGCCGCTGGAGCGGCTGTAGATGCTGCCGGTCCAGACATTGTGCTTCTTCGGCTTCATGTTGACGAGCACGCTCTCGCCGCGACCGGATGCTTCACTGAGCGCGTAGCCGCACAGCGCAGGTCCACAGCGCTCGATGCGGACCGTGCCCTTGGCGCCGGCGCTCTCCCATTCGCCGAGCGGCGCATGGCTCTCGTCAGCGCTGATCTGCGCCACCGCTGTGGTCTGATTGATCTCGGCGCCCGGGACGATGACCGGCGGCTCGATACGCTGCGGCTCGAGCGCGGCGGTCTTCGGTGGATCGATGCGCTCCAGGTCAACCCGGGGCGGGCCGTGGCTCATCGTCTCCAATCTCGAAATCTCCAAGCTTGGCGCCGGCGGTGCAACGGGCTGCGAGGTCGCCGCGGCAAGGACGGGAGGCGCAGGTGCCGGCACCACCACCGCCGCTTGGGGGGACTTGACAACTGCCGTCGGACAAGCCGGCTGCGGCGCCTGGACCGCCGGCGCGGGCGCGGGCTGCGCGGCTCGTGCCATGCCGACATCGTCCGTCGGCCTGAGGCTGCGCCTGGAGGCTACCGTGATACAGGATGCGGATCGGCAATTGCGCGGCGCCTCGACATGGAACCGGTTGCCGCCGATCGAGAACGTGTAGGAGCCGGCCTGCGCCGTCGGCGCGATCGCCAGCAACGCGATCGATGTGGCAAGCCAGGTGGCAAGCCGGGTTGCAAGCCGCTGCATCTGCGTTTCCCTCGTGTCGCGACGACGTTACGCAGCGCAGGCGCGGCTGAATGTGCGCTGCATCACCCAGGCGGCGTTCGCTCGTTGTGACTCCCGTCACAGAACGCCCGACCCCCGCGGCGTAGGGTCGAACCACGCTTCATCCACCAGCGACTTCGGTCCATATCGGGACCACGCCATCTTCGGAGGTTGTCATGAACAAGCTCTCCATCGCCGCCACCGCCCTCTTCCTGGCTTCGACTGCCGCCGCGCATGCCGGCAATTCGATCTCGTTCCAGATCGAGGGCCAGCACATCCGCATCGAGACGCCGCGTAACTGCGCTTCGCTCAATTGCGTGACCATCGTCGCGCCGGGCCTGTCGGACAAGCCGATCAAGCTGAACAACATCAACCTCAAGGGCCTTGGCGGCTCCAAGGACGATGACGACGACACCACGCCGGCTCCGGCGCCCACGACGGCGCAGCCCACCCCGGCTCCGGTGCAGCAACAGCCCGTGCCGCAAGCGACTGTGCCGGCCGCGCCAGCCCCGTCCGCTGCCCCAGCCGCGACTGTTGCCGCCGCTCCTTCTGTCGGCTTCGACAGCTCGCAGCCTGCTCCTGTTGCTGCGCCTGCCCCTGTTGCCGCTCCCGCGCCCGTCGCCGCGGCTCCCGCGCCGGCGCCGGTGGCCGCCGCGCCCGTGGCCGCAGCGAACTCGCCGATCGGCATCTGGGCGACCGAAGAGAACAAGGGCAATGTCCGCGTCGAGCAGTGTGGCGCCAATCTCTGCGGCTATGCCGAGAAGACCAATGAGCGCATCCTGATCAACATGAAGCCCGAAGGATCGAAGTGGAGCGGCCGCATTCGCGATCCCAACTCCGGCCGCAATTACGACTCCACGATCTCGATGAAAGGTCCGAACGTGATGCGCGTGCAGGGCTGCGCCTTCGGCGGCATGTTCTGCGGCGGCCAGACCTGGAAGCGCGTGAGCTGACACGCGGAGGGCGTCGGCTCCCACACACGCACACTCTGCATGATGCCCGGGTTTGTCCCGGGCATCATGCATGTTCATCCGCCATTCAGGTCGCCCCGGCTGAAATCGGCTGATCTCACCTCGCGTTCTTCCCGGAACCTCCTCGTGACATCAATGCTGGCTTGGCGCCGCCTCGCATTCGCGCTCGCCCTGCTGGCCTTGCCGCTGGCCGGTGCAGATGTGGCTCGTGCATCCGAGCCCATCGAGCTGGCACAGGCGCAGCTGCAAGCCCAGCCAACGCCAGCGCCTTCACCTGCGCCTTCGGCCACCCCGACACCCTCCGCCGATGCGCAGCCCGCTGCGGTCGAGCCGATCGGCAACGTCGCGACCGTGACGGGGATCGCGACCGTCATCCGCGACAAGAATTCCTATCCGCTGCGCGTGCGCGACGACATCTATCTCAACGACATCGTGCAGACCTCGTCGAACTCCTCGCTCGGCATCACCTTCAACGACGCCACCACGTTCAACCTCTCGGCCAGCGCTAAGATCACCATCGACAATTACGTCTATGACGACAGCGGCAAGCAGAATTCGGCGATCTTCGACGTCGGCAAGGGCACGGTTGCCTTCGTGGCGGCCGCGGTGGCGAAGACGGGCGACATGAAGATCACGACGCCGACGGCAACGCTCGGCATCCGCGGCACCACCGGGGTCGTCGACGTGCCCGAAGGGGCGGCGGCGAACAGGGCGCGCAACGTCAACATCAAGCTCTATCCCGACGCAGACGGCCGGGTCGGCCACATCGATGTCGACGACCGCACGAGTGGCGCGCGGCTCGGCGCGCTGACGCAAGCCGCGAGCGGCTTTGCGATCCGCCCGGGCGCAGCCACGGCCGGCGGCATGCACTTTGCTGCCGTGCCGATCACGATTCCCGCGCAGCAGATCGCGCGCGACCGCGGCTTCGTCGGTCAGGTGCATCTGGCGCAGACCGCGGGGCGCCAGATCGTCATCGAGCAGCGCGACTTCCGTCGCGCCAATCCGACTGCGCTCAGCCGCATTCCGCGGCCGGCACAACCGCCGCAGCAGCAACAATTGCGGCCGACGACGACCCCAGGGCAATTGCCGCAACGGCCGAACGGCCAGCCGCGTCCGGATAACCGTCCGGGTCAGCAGCAGCCGGGCACACCTAGCCGGCAGGGACTACAGCAAGGCGTGCAGCCGCCGCAGCGGCAGGGACAAGGACAACACGGCGGCACGATCCGGCCGGGCACGCCGCGTGTCGGGCAGCAGCAACACTTGCAACCGCAGCCAGCCCAACCGCAAGGTGCCGGCCGTTCACGCGCACCGCAGAGCCTGCCGCAGCGTGGTGGACAGATTCAGCCCGGAGGAATCGTCCCGCCGCAACTGGGCGGGACACAGCAAGCCGGTCCGCAGCAGCCATTGCCGCGCACAGGATTGCAACCGGGCCAGCCTGCGGCTCAACAACAGGGTATGCAGCGCCCCGGCGGCTTCCAGCCACGCCTGCCCGCCGCGCAACGTCCCGCAGTTCCGCGCAGACCCGCGCCCGCGCCGGAGGAGAAAGGGCGGCGATGACCTGCTCTCTCCCGTCATTGCGAGGAGCCCTTGCGACGAAGCAATCCAGAGTGCCTCCGCGGGAAGACTCTGGATTGCTTCGCGAAGCCTGTCATCGGGCCGCGCATTGCGCGGACCCGGTGGCTCGCAATGACGACTCGGAGGAAGCGGCGCGCTCTGGCACGCAAATCAGCTCGCGGACCTTTCCAAACTCACAACCGGCGCGGCGACGCAGACTCACGCTTCGCCGCGTAGCCAGGCCTTCACCTTCCGCAACAGGCCATGCCGCAACTCATCGACGGAAGCTGCTTCCGCTTGTGTCAGCGTCTGCAATGATGCATCGATGTCGTCTTTCGCCAAGGGCGACACCGGCTCGGAAACCTGCTTCGGCTCCGGGGCGGACAGAGGCGCCAGCCCCGCCGCCGCAAGCGCGATCGGTCCGATCTGAGTCAGGAAGACGCGTTCGTATTCGCGCGACAGACGGGCGATCGCGTCGTCCAGCGTCAGCCAGTCGACCGCCTTGATGTCGTTCATCAGCTTGCGGACCGGCCCGCCGTCGGCCTCCATCCGCCAGAAATGCACGACCTTGGAGCGCCCGCCGGACTGATAGACCAGCGTGCCCAGGAATTCGTGCACGGCGACGTCGTGGCCGGTCTCCTCCAGCACCTCGCGGTGCGCGGCTTCCTTCGGCGTCTCGCCGTCGTCGAGCTTGCCCTTGGGCAGGACCCATTCGTTGCGCTTGCGCTGGCGCACGACTGCAACCAGCGGCACCAGCCCGCGCCGCAACACAATACCACCCGCCGCCAGGACCGGCGCCCGCGCCATCGTCAAATCCGTATCAAATCGTCCCCGCCCGAGGATATAGGCGGCGGGGACGGCGGATTGAAGGCTACTTTCTTCTGAGCAGCGCTTGACCGGCGCGAATGCGCGTGCCCTCGGCAATGCCGTCGCAGAAGGAGAAATCGCCGGGCGCGAGGATGATGATGGTCGAGCCGTGCTCGAACCAGCCGAGCTCCTCGCCTTTGCTCACGTTGACGTCGCAGGGAAAATTGACCGGGCCGCGGGTCTGCGCGCTCAGCACCATGTCGAGAAAATGCAGGCGGATGCTCGCGACCAGGATCGCCGCAACCGGCACCAGCGTCACCGCTTCGCCGGTCGACAGATGCGTGCGGATCACCGCGCGCTCGTTTTTGCAGAACAGACGCTCGACGCGCTTGAGCGCGATCGGGTTGACGTTCCAGACATCGCCATGGATCAGCGTGACCCGCTCGATGTGCGCGTCATAGGGCGCATGGAAGCGGTGATACATGCTCGAGGTCAGCCGCAGCGTGACGAAAGAGCCGTTGCGGTGCTGCTCGACCAGCGCGGAATCGCCGACGAGATCGAGCAGCGAATAGGGCGCGCCCTTGACTTGGAACAGTTCGGTGTCCGCGATTTTCCCGTGAGCGCCGACGATGCCGTCCGAAGGGCTCGCCACCACCGCAGGATCGGGATCGAACGGCCGCAGGCCCGGCTTCAGCTCCCGGGTGAAGCAGTCGTGCAGGCTGCTGAACTGCGTCTTGCGCGCCTCCGACAGATCGAGGTCGGAGAACAGCTTCCACAGCGCAATCGAGAAATCCCGCACCAGGGGATTCTCGATCTTGGAGAACCAGCCCATGAAGCGGGTCAGGGCCGCGCGCGGGATGCGGTTGGTCAACAGGAAGTTGAGGTCTTCCTGCTGGGTGAAAGAGGCGATGAGGGCTTTGACTGTCATGAATCTGTCAGCTCACAGGTTTAGCGCTTGTTGTCATGGAAACGACACTCCCGATTCTCTCGATGTCCGTGGCCGCCGCAGCATCCGCTGCTGCCGTCCTCCCGAAGATCAAGGCACGGGTCGAACTCTCCCGCGCCAAGCACCGCTCGCTCGCCGGGCACTCCAAGATGTCGCGCCGGGTGGCGCGGCTGCTCCCATTCTACGAGTTTAGCGGTGATCAGTATTTCGGCTGTGACGGCGCGCCGGCGAACATCGTGGCCCAACGCAAAGAGGCCTTCTTCCGTCTCGCCAGGCTTTACGCCGAGCGCTACCCCAGGGGACGGGCGATGACGAAGGAAGCGGCCGAGACGATCTCCGACCTCAACTTCACCGAGAGCTACCGCGTGCCGTTCCAGTTCTCGCGTCTTGTCCGCGAGCATCTGGGCACCTCGACCTTCATGGAATCCTCGCGCGGCGTCACCATCACCGACGTCGACGGCAACACTGCTTACGACCTCACGGGCTCCTACGGCGTCAACATCTTCGGCAACGACTTCTACAAGGAGTGCATCGAGGGCGCCGAGAAGCGCGCCCATGCGCTCGGCCCCGTGCTCGGCCCGTACCATCCCGTCATCCTCGAGAATGTGCAGCGGCTTTGCCAGATCTCGGGCCTCGACGAGGTCTCGTTCCATATGTCTGGCACCGAGGCCGTGATGCAGGCAGTGCGGCTGGCGCGCTACCACACCAAGCGCACGCACCTGGTTCGTTTCGCCGGCGCTTATCACGGCTGGTGGGGCGACGTGCAGCCCGGCGTCGGCAATCCCATTCCTGCGCATGAGACCTATACCCTCGCCGAAATGTCGGAGAAGACGCTGCATGTCCTGCGCACGCGCAAGGACATCGCCTGCGTGCTGGTCAATCCGCTGCAGGGGCTGCATCCCAACGCCAACGCGCCCGGCGATTCCTCGCTGGTCGATTCCTCGCGCGGCGGCAATTTCGATCGCACGGCCTACACCGAGTGGCTCACGAAGCTGCGCGAGGTCTGCGGCCAGCGCGGCATCGTTCTGATCTTCGACGAGGTCTTCGTCGGCTTCCGTCTCGCCGCCGGCGGCGCCCAGGAATATTTCGGCGTCAAGGCCGACATGGTGACCTACGGCAAGAGCCTCGCCGGCGGCCTGCCGGTCGGCGTGGTCTGCGGCAAGAAGGAATTGATGCGCCGCTTCCGCGACGACCGTCCCGCCGACATCTGCTTCGCCCGCGGCACCTTCAACTCGCACCCCTACGTCATGACGGCGATGGACGAGTTCCTGAGCCGCCTCGCCAGCCCGAATTTTCGCGCCGTCTACGACAACCTCGATGCCACCTGGAACGGGCGCGTCCAGAAGCTCAACCAAATGATGGAAAGCGCCGACCTGCCGGTGCGCTTCGCCAACTTCTCCTCGATCTGGACGGTGAAATACACCACGCCGTCCCGCTACAATTGGATGCTGCAATATTACCTGCGCGCCGAGGGCCTGGCCTTGAGCTGGGTCGGCACCGGCCGGCTGATCTTCAGCCTCAACTACACCGACGCCGACTTCACCGAAGTCGCCGACCGCTTCGTCCGCGCTGCGCAGAAGATGAAGGCCGACGGCTTCTGGTGGCACGATGGCGTGCTCACCAACAAGCAGATCAAGCGCCAGATCCTGAAAGAGATGCTGGCCAAGCGCTTCGGGCGCTGAGGCTTTCTGACACTTGGCCCCGATCACCGCTCGCCCTTCTCCCTCGCCCCGCTTGCGGGGAGAGGGTCGGGGTGAGGGGGACTCTCCGCGCGTGCGGTGAGCATTGACGCACGACCATCTGGCAGCATCCCCGCGGAGAGTCCCCCTCACCCGAATTTGCGCTCCGGGCAAATTCGACCTCTCCCCGCACGCGGGGAGAGGTGAAGGAAGCACCGCGTTCGCAGCCCCCAACACGTGGATGCCCGGCACAAGGCCGGGCATGACGTAGCCATCAGACATCGGAGCCTGTCGCGTGCGCCGCGCGCTTCAAGCGTGCTGCTCTTCGAGCACGGGCTCGTCGATGAAGCCCAGCGTGTGCTCGGGATTGAGGTGCAGGCCGGGATCCATCAGCTCGCCGCGCATCAAAGCGAGCGGAGCACCGCGATAGAGCATCAAATCGTGGAACGGATCGGTCAGGATCTTGGTCATCCAGACGAGGCCGGTCTCGACGTCGCGGATGAAGAACAGGTGCACGGTGCGGAACAACAGGCCGCCGCCGCCGACCACGAGCCAGATCTTCGCCACCTGCCGCATGAAGTCGGTCGCGCTCTGCCAGGGCGTGAAGATGCCGAACAGGGTGGGATCGACGACCAGCACCAGCGGCGACAGCGCCCAGATCGCCATCAGCACCACCTTGCGCTGCAGATTGTAGCCGACCTTGATCTCTTCCTTGTACTCGTGCGTCGCCTGATTGATGTGGTCGTAGGTGTGCGGCTCGAAGAAGAAATGGCCGGCCTGGCGCGAGGTCATCGACACCAGCCAGCCGACCAGCGCGGAGACGACGGGATCGATGAACAGCCAGACATAGGCGAACAGGAAGCTCAGCGCGCTGACGAAGTGCAGGCTCTGATTGATGCGGCTGTGGTGATAGTAGCGATGGTCGTCCCAGCGCTGGATCCGCAGCTGCTCGAGATAGTTCTTGATCATGCTCATCCCCAAAATGCTTTCGGGTTCAGGATTTACAGAGATTCGATGTAGGCCGTGTGACATCATCATTTTGTCATGTGACGATGTGCAGCGGCGCGATGACGCACGCGACGCGTGAGCTCAAGCCGCCTTGGCGACGTCGACCTTGCGGAAGCGCACCAGCGAGAAGTGTCCCAGCGGCGGGATCAAGCGGCGCTCGGCAAGCTCGATCCCGTGCGCGCCGGCGAGCCATTTGGCGTAGCGCGACCAGGCGAACTCGGCGGTGCGGAAGCCGAGCGGACGCACCACCGGCTGCAGCTTCTGCTCGATGAAGCGGCGCATGCCGGTGTCGGCGCTGACGCGGGTGAGGATGATCAATTCGCCGCCCGGACGCAGCACGCGGGCGAATTCGTCGAGCGCCTTCTCCGGGTTCGGCACGGCGGTGACGACGTATTGCGCCATCACGACGTCGAAGGAATTATCGGGGAATTCGAGCTTCTCGGCGTCCATCACCGCGAGGCCCTCGACGTTCTTCAGCTTCTGCTCCGTCACGCGGCGGCGCGCCTTGTCCAGCATCGCTTCCGAAATGTCGGTGCCGAAGATGCGCAGGTTCGGCGCGTAGAGCGGCAGCGAGATGCCGGTGCCGACGCCGACCTCGAGCACGCGGCCGCCGATCTTGTTGGTGGCCGCGATCGCGGCCTGCCGGCCCTTGGCGAACACGCCGCCGAACACGAGATCGTAGACCGGCGCCCAGCGGTCATAGGCCTGCTCGACCGTGCCGCGCGTGAGGTCGAGCTGCTGGGTGCCGTCAAGGTTCATGATCTTAGCCATCGATGAGGTTCTCGCTGTGGTTCGAATAAACGGTCAGCCGCGCACCGGCCGCCGCGCCATGCGAGGCGAGGCGCGCAAGGAGCGGCTGGGCTGCAGTGAGGTGAGGTTGCCGACGAACTGGCGCGCGCTGTTCTCCCAGGAGCGCTCCAGCGCGAAGTTGCGGCAGGTCTCGCGTGACATCGTGAGCGCGCGCAGGCAGGCGGTGCGCAGATCGTGGTCGATCGCGCCGATCGGGTGATCGGCAATGACGTCCTTCGGGCCCGTCACCGGAAACGCCGCAACCGGCGTGCCGCAGGCGAGCGCCTCGAGCTGCACCACGCCAAAGGTGTCGGTCAGGCTCGGAAACACGAATACGTCGGCCGCGGCGAGATGCGCGGTGAGATCCGCCCCCTTCTTCTCGCCGAGGAAGACTGCGTCCGGATATTTCTTCTCCAGCGCCGCCTTCTGCGGACCGTCGCCGACCACGACCTTGGTGCCGGGCAGGTCGAGCGAGAGGAACGCTTCGAGATTCTTCTCCACCGCCACGCGCCCCATCGTCAGGAAGATCGGGCGCGGCAGGTCGAGCTGTGCCGGAGCGTCGGGATGAAACAGCCCGGTGTCGACGCCGCGCGTCCAGAAGCCGAGCCGCTTGAAGCCGCGCTCCGACAGCTCCTGCCGCAGCGAGGGCGTCGCCACCATGGTCATGGCGGCGGCATCGTGGAAATGGCGCAGCACCGCATAGCCGACGCCCGCCGGGATGCCGGTCCGCACCGAGACGTATTCCGGAAAGCGGGTCGTGTAGGAGGTGGTGAAGGCGAGCCGGTTGCGGCGGCAATAGGCGCGCGCCGCCCAGCCGATCGGGCCTTCGGTCGCGATATGCAGCGCCTCCGGCGCGGCCTTCTCGATCCGCCGCGCGATCTCCTTCGCCGAAGGCAGCGCAAAGCGCAGGCCCGGATAGGTCGGCAGCGGCCAGGACGGAAAGCCGTCGGGGGTGAGGAAGTCGATCTCGACGTCGAGGGTCTTGGCCGCATTCGCCAGGGAGGTCAGGGTGCGGACCACACCGTTGACCTGGGGATGCCAGGCGTCCGTCGCGATTAATACCCGCATGGGAAAATCCCGAGAGTTTGATGATTCTCAGGCATCGACCATCAACGAAGGATATTTCAGGCGTGTGACGTCACAGAAGTGTCGGCGCGCTGTTTTGTTCGTTAACGAGCCGGCGGGGCCACGAAACTGTCATGAAACAATTCTTGCCGCCGTGAAACCGTTTTCGGTTTTCCGCGCAAATGTCCCGAAACGTTTTGCCGTTAGGAATTCAGGCAACGGAGCACCGCAACGGTGCCGCGGTGAGCAAAACACCGAGCAAACAGGGGCGATCACATGTTCAATCTGGACACGTTCAAGACGTTTTCGCGCGCCGTTGCACTCAGTGCCGTCGCGGTTTCCGCAATCGCATTTGCAGGTGCAGCCAAGGCCGCGCCGGTGCAGATCTTCCCGTTCTTCCAGCCGCTGCCGCCGATGACCGCGCCGCAGCCGCTGCAGCCGTATCAGCCGTCGTATCAGCCCTATCAGGCGCCGACCTACCAGACCGAGCCCGAGGATCAGGAGGCGGTCGAGCTGCCGGCCCGCTTCCGCCGCCAGACCGTCTCTTACGCGACGCGCGAAGCGCCGGGCACGATCATCATCGATACGCCCAACACCTATCTCTATTACGTGCTCGGCAACGGCCAGGCATTGCGCTACGGCATCGGCGTCGGCCGCGACGGCTTCACCTGGTCCGGAATCCAGTCGGTGAGCCGCAAGGCCGAGTGGCCGGCCTGGACTCCGCCGCCGGAGATGATCGCCCGCCAGCCCTATCTGCCGCGCCACATGGCCGGCGGCCCCGGCAATCCGCTTGGCGCGCGCGCCATGTATCTCGGGGGCACCATCTACCGTATCCACGGCACCAACGCCCCCGAAACCATCGGCAAGCGCGTCTCGTCCGGCTGCATCCGCATGACCAACGAGGACGTCACCGACCTCTATTCCCGCGTCAACGTCGGCACCAAGGTGATCGTGCTGCCGATGACCGAGCGCCGCGCAGACCTCGGCGCCGCGAGCCGCTGAAGCGACAGGACAACGTAACGCGAACGGCCCCGGAACCCACCGGGGCCGTTTTCGTTTGCCCTGACATCCCGTTGCGCCTGTTGCGGCGCAATCCCCGATGGAGGCGCAAATGCGACCACGAAGGCAACCCTCGCCAAGCCCATGGCTGCACGCCCTCGCCGGCGCCGGAGCACTGACGCTGCTCGTGTCCGCGCCCGCCTCGCTCGCGCAGCAACCCGCGCCTGACGACGCCGGCAAGCAGGCTTTCAACAATTCCTGCCGCACCTGCCATTCCATGAAGGAAGGCGACAATCGCCTCGGTCCCAATCTCAACAAGATCGTCGGACGCAAGGCCGGCTCGCTGCCGGACTACAATTACTCCTCGTCCATGAAAGAAGCCGGCTTCGCCTGGGACCAGGACAAGCTCACCCGCTTCATGGTCAAGCCGGACGAGGTCGTGTCCGGCCACAAGATGCAGCCCTATGGTGGCATCTCGAAGGACGAAGCGGGTAAGGTGGTTGCGTATCTGCAAGCGGCGGGCGGAACGCAATAGAAGGCGCCACCGTGGGGCAATTGGCTTGCGAGGTGCGGCCATCCTTCGAGACGCCCGCCTCCGGCGGGCTCCTCAGGATGAGGGCTGCGTGCGCGGCCTCATCCTTGCAGCAAGCCTGGAACGTCAGTTAGCCTCTTCCTGAGGAGACCGCGAAGCGGTCGTCTCGAAGGACGAGGCGTTCACGATGACAGACGGCGCATACCTCTACATTCTCCAATGCGCGGACGGCAGTTACTAGATCGGCACGACCCGCACCGAGCTCGAGATCAGAGTCGCGCAGCACAACGCCGGCACGTTCGAGGGCTACACAAAGTCTCGTCGACCCGTCACTCTGGTCTTCTCTCAATGGTTCGATCGCATCACCGACGCAATCGAATGCGAGCGCAAGCTCAAGAAATGGAGCCGCGCGAAGAAGGAAGCGTTTATGCGCGGCGACTTCGCCAGGCTGCATGAGCTGGCAAAGCGAGGATCACATCATCCTTCGAGACGCCCGCCTCCGGCGGGCCCTCAGGATGAGGCCTGAGTGCGGGGCAGCTCTCTAGCCGCGGCTCCGATGTCGATTAGCCTCATCCTGAGGAGACCGCGGAGCGGTCGTCTCGAAGGACGAGGCGTTCACACCGGCGGCGCGCTTACCGGCTGACCGCGCCCCGCCATCAGCCTCAGCCACGCCGCGGCGTGGAACGCGCTCATCAAGAGATACATCGGCACCATCCCGCCGAGCAGAGAGCCCTGCCCGGCGCCGCACAGCATCTCCGCGGGCCCACCCCCGGGCAAAGCCGTCAGCACGGCCATGATGGCGAAGGTCGGCGTGGCCGCCAGCCCCAGCCATCTGGCGAGGTGGCGCGCGGCCGCGACGCCGTCGGGGCTGGCGCTGGGGACCGCGCTGACCGGACCGGTCATTTCCGCTCTCCCGCGGCCTCCTCGCGGAAGGCTTTCTCGCCGGCGTCCGAGATCTCCACCCATCGCTTGTCGGGCGCGGCGCCTTCGGTGTAGCTGTCGTGCCAATTCCACCATTTGTAGGTCGGGGTCTGGGGGTAACCTTCCGGCGAATCTTCCCACACCTCCTGGCGGCCGAGCGGGGTGATGTCGAGATAGTTCCAGGTCCCGCCCATCTGCTCGTCACCGCGGCTCTTGACGAAATAGGTGCGGAAGATGCGCGTCCCGTCGCGGTAGAACACATTCGTCCCGTGCCATTCGTCGACGCCGAAATCGGCATCGAAGCTGTCGGTGATGGTGACCCAGGGCATGATCCAGCCCATCCGCTGCTTCAGCCTGACGATGTCGGCTTGCGGCGCGCGCGAGGCGAACACCAGCGTGGTGTCGCGGGCATTCAAGTGCGAGACATGGGCGACCTGGTCGGCCACCATGGAGCAGCCGCGGCAGGCCTGATCGGGCCAGCCGAACACGCCGGGCTCGAAGAAGGCGCGATAGACGATCAGTTGCCGCCGGCCCTGGAACAGGTCGTGCAGACTGAGCTTGCCGCCGGGCCCCTCGAACGCATAGGTTTTGTCGACAGCCATCCACGGCATGCGGCGCCGCTCGGCGGCCAGGGCGTCGCGGGCACGGGTATGCGCCTTCTCCTTCACGAGCAGCTGCAGACGGGCCGCCTCCCAGTCCTGCGGCGACACCACCGGCGGTGTCTGCATGGCGGTCTTTCCGTTGGTTCCTGCTTTTTCTGCTGATGTCATCATGACTCTCCAAAGCTTTTGCTTGACGTCCTGCCAACGATTTCTGGCACCAACCGGCCGCGGTGCGGGAGTAACAAGTGTGGCGGGATTGACATGGAATCGCTGATCACTGCCGCTGCGCGCGCGTTAGAGGCCGGCGATCCGCTCGGCGCCTTGAACCGCGTCGCGCTGCGCAACGATGCGCCGTCGCTGGCGCTGCGCGGCATCGCGATGGCGCAGCTCGGCGATCTCGCCAAGGCCAAGTCGCTACTGCGCACCGCCGCGCGCGCCTTCGGTCCGCGCGAGGCGGTGGCACGCGCAAGATGCCTGGTGGCCGAAGCCGAGATCGCGCTGGTCTCACGCGATCTGAACTGGCCGGTGAAGACGCTCGCGGCGGCACGCGCGACGCTCGAACAGCACGGCGATCTCGTCAATGCCGCCCATGCAGGCCATGTCGAGGCCCGCCGCCTGCTTCTGGTCGGGCGCCTCGACGAGGCCGAGCGCACCCTCGCCGAAGTCCGTCCCGCCATGCTCCCGCCCGCGTCGCAGGTCGTCCGCGAGCTCGTGCTCGCCGGCATCGCCATCAGGCGGCTCAGAACGAACGACGCGCGCACAGCGCTCGGCCGCGCGGCTCACGCAGCGCGCCTTGCAGACATTCCGGCGCTCGTGGCCGAGGTCGACAGCGCGAGCCTGATCCTCGACACGCCGGCAGCGCGCCTGATCGCCCGCGGCAGCGAACATCCGCTGTTGCTGGGAGAGGTCGAACGTCTGGCGACCTCGACGGCGCTTGTCGTGGATACCTTCCATCACGTCGTGCGCAGGCAAGGCGTCGCGGTGTCGTTCGGAACGCGTCCCGTGCTGTTCGCGCTCGTGCGTCTCCTGGCCCAGGCATGGCCAGCGGATGTCTCGCGCGAGACGCTGATATCCGGCGCCTTTCAAGCCAGGCACGCCGACGAATCGCACCGCGCGCGCCTGCGCGTCGAGATCGGACGACTCCGCAGCAAGCTCGCGCCGCTGGCCGATATCAGCGCGACGAAGCAGGGCTTCGTGCTGGCGCCGCGGAAGACGCGCGACGTCCTCGTGCTGGCGCGGCCCGTTGAGGAGAAGCACGCCGCCGTCCTCGCCTTTCTTACCGACGGCGAGCCATGGTCGAGCTCGGCGCTCGCGCTTGCGCTTCGCATCAGTCCGCGCACCGTGCAGCGCGCGCTCGAGGAGCTGGCGCGGTCGGGCAAGGTGCAGTCGTTCGGACACGGACGGGCGCGCCGCTGGATGACGCCGCCCGTTCCGGGTTTCCCGACAGGCTTGTTACTCCCCACGCCGCTCCTGAAGACGTAGGATGGGCGCAAGCATGAGGGATCGAGCACATGAAACGTTCAGCCGCCGAGATCGTCACGGAGTATGGACCCTTTCCAGGCGTCGAGGCCGTGCATGGCGTCACCTATGACGGCACGCGCGTCTGGTTCGCTTCCGGCGACAAGTTGAACGCGCTCGATCCGGCCGACGGCAGGATCGCGCGCTCCATCGACGTCGCCGCGCATGCGGGAACGGCGTTCGACGGACGGCACCTGTTCCAGATCGCCGAGGACCGCATCCAGAAGATCGATGCGGCTTCGGGCAAGGTGCTCGGCACCATTCCGGCGCCGGGCGGCGGCGGCGATTCCGGCCTCGCCTGGGCCGAGGGCTCGCTCTGGGTCGGGCAATATCGCGACCGCAAGATCCATCAGATCGATCCCGAAACGGGGAAGATCCTCCGCACCATCGAGAGCAAGCGCTTCGTGACCGGGGTGACCTGGGTGGACGGCGAGCTCTGGCACGGCACCTGGGAGAACGAACAGAGCGATTTGCGTCGGATCGACCCGGAAACGGGACAAGTGATCGAGCAGATCGACATGCCCGCCGGCACGATCGTGTCAGGCCTGGAATCGGACGGCGGTGACCGCTTCTTCTGCGGCGGAGGCAATCGCGGCAAGGTGAGAGCGGTCCGGCGCCCGCGGCAAAGCTAGAGCATGATCCGGAAAAGTGCGAAGCGGTTTTCCGAAAAGATCATGCTCAAACAACAACCTAAAGCGCGATGACGATTCATCCTAATCGCATCGCGCTTTAGTCCTTGGGTCTGGCGTGACGGCACGCCGACGGCGCGTTCACAATCCATAACCTGTTCGCCCCAATTCCACCCAACGGGTGCGCTCTAGCGCCCTCCTCGCCCGCCCTGTAGAATCCCCGTCGGGGCGACTTGGGGGATTGATGCGTCTGACGTGGAATCTGAAGACTATCCTGATCGGTGTCGCGGTGCTCGCGGCGTCGTTCTTCATCAGCCTGAAGGCGATGGACTTGCTGGCGCCGCGCGCGACGAATTCGGCGCCGCCGGTCGCACAGCTGCCGCCGCTGCCGCCGGCTTCGAAGAGCTCCATCGTGATCGCGCCGGTCGCCATCGCGCTGTCGGCGATCCGCGAGCAGGCCGAGAGGGCCGCGCCGCGCAATTTCGCCGGCAAGGCCGACAACCCGATCTCGCAGATCCTGGAGAATGCCGATATCGGCTGGTCCGCCGTCCGGGGCCCGATGGCGGCAGCCGGCGACAAGGACGTGCTGACGATCTCGACCCCGCTCACCGGCAAGCTCAACGTGACCGGCTCTCTGTCGTCGAAGGCCACAGGCGCGCTCGGCGATGCGCTTGGCAGCGTGCTCGGCGGCGACGCCGCGAAGCGGATCGGCGCGGTCAACATCAAGAACCTGAACGCGAGCGCGGAGATCAAGGGCAACGTCGTCGTCACCTCGCGCCCGAAGCTCGCCGCCGCCTGGTATCTGGAGCCCAATCTCGGCGCCCAGGTCAATCTCGGTGACACCAACCTCAACGTCGCCGGCGCCAAGGTCAACGTGCCCGCGCAGGTCAAGCCGCTGATCGACAAGACCGTCGGCGAGCAGATCAACGCCGTCTCCGAGCGCATCCGCAACGATCCCAGCCTGCGCGAGAATGCCAAGGCGCAATGGATCAAGGCCTGCCGCTCGATCCCGCTGCAAGGATCCAGCGCCTCGGCGGCGCTGCCGCCGCTCTGGCTCGAGATGAAGCCGGTGCGCGCGATCGCGGCGCAGCCGCGCGTCGATGCGCAGGCCGTGACCTTATTGCTCGGCCTCGAAGCCGAGACACGCGTGACCTCGACGCCGACCAAGCCGGACTGTCCGTTCCCCGACAAGATCTCGATCGTGCCGCCGACCGGCACAGGCGTGAGTATCGGCGTGCCGATCGACGTGCCTTTCACCGAGATCAACAAGCTGATCGCAGCGCAGATGGTCGGCCGCACCTATCCGGAGGACGGCTCCGGCCCGGTCGACGTCACCGTCAAGAGCGCCAACGTCATCCCGTCGGGCGACCAACTGCTGATCTCGCTTCTGGTGCGCGCCAAGGAGAAGAAGAGCTGGTTCGGCCTCGGCGCCGAGGCGAATGTGCACATCTGGGGCCGGCCGGTGCTCGACCAGGCGCAACAGTCGCTGCGGCTCACCGACATCCAGCTCGCGCTGGAATCCGAGGCCGCGTTCGGCCTATTGGGTGCCGCCGCCCGCGCCGTCGTCCCGCAGATGCAGCAGGCGCTGCTGCAGAGGGCAACCCTGGATCTGAAGCCGATCGCCGCCAACGCCCGCGAGAAGATCGCCGCCGCGATCGCCGATTACCAGAAGAGCGAGGACGGCCTCAAGGTCGAGGCCAGGATCGACAGCCTCACTCTCGCCGACATCGCCTTCGATTCCAAGACCCTGCGCGTGGTCGCGGAAGCCGGCGGCTCGCTGAACGTATTCGTGACGAAGCTGTCGGGGATGTAGCGCGTCCCTGCGCATCGCAGGGCCGTCGCATGTGAGAGCTCTTCCCTGCGGCCATCCTTCGAGACGCCCGCTTGGGCGGGCTCCTCAGGATGAGGGCGGAGTGCGCGGCAGCTGTTGCAACGAGCACGGACGCCGATGAGCCTCATCCTGAGGAGGCGCGCAAGCGCCGTCTCGAAGGACGAGGCGTGCGTGCAGGCGCCGCCACCCGTCAGAGGCGGTTGTCCCGCCACTCGCCGGACCCGCACAATTCCTCGTCGCTTGCGCCGCTGGCATTCTCGCTGCAGGATGCTAATCTCGCACGCGCATTGTAGGGGACAACGCGAGGACAACATGGAAGCCGGCATGGTCACGCCTGCGCCGGCGCTGGTGCGTTTTTCCGGCATTCAAAAGACCTATGATGGCGAGCATCTCGTGGTGAAGAACCTCGACCTCGACATCAGGAAGGGCGAATTCATCACCCTGCTCGGCCCGTCGGGATCGGGCAAGACGACCACGCTGATGATGCTGGCCGGCTTCGAGGTGCCGACCCATGGCGAGATCTACCTCAGCGAGCGGCCGATCAAGAACGTGCCGCCGCACAGGCGCGACATCGGCATGGTGTTCCAGAACTACGCGCTGTTTCCGCACCTGACGATCGCGGAAAACATCGCCTTCCCGCTCTCGGTTCGCAAGTCGAGCAAGGCGGAGACGCAAGAGCGCGTCAGCGCGGCGCTGCGCATGATCAAGATGGAAACTTTTGCGCACCGGCGGCCCGGGCAATTGTCCGGCGGTCAGCAGCAACGCGTGGCGCTGGCCCGCGCGCTGGTGTTCAATCCGCAGCTCGTGCTGATGGACGAGCCCCTGGGCGCACTGGACAAGCGGCTGCGGGAGCAGATGCAGCTGGAGATCAAGCAGCTGCACGAGACGATGGGCATCACGATCGTCTATGTCACCCACGACCAGAGCGAAGCGCTCACGATGTCGGACCGCATCGCCGTATTCAACGACGGCATCGTGCAACAGATCGACCGCCCCGACGCGCTGTATGAGCATCCCGTGAACAGCTTCGTCGCCCACTTCATCGGTGAGAACAATGTGCTCGCCGGCACCGTGGAAACCGTGGAGAGGGATTATTGCCGCGTCGCGCTGGCCGGTGGCAGCACAGTCGCCGCACGGGCGGTCAACGTGTCAGGCGCAGGCGCATCGACCTCTCTGTCGGTGCGGCCGGAGCGTGTCGCAATAATTCCCAATGGCAATTCCAGTGAGGGACCGAACCGGCTGCCGGCAAAAGTGCAGAACACCATCTATCTCGGCGACCACGCGCTGGCCGTGCTAGATGTGGCCGGCAACGCCGAGTTCATGGTCAAGCTTCAGCCGGGAGCGCATCACGGCCTAAGACCTGGCGAAAGCGTGTTCATCACCTTCCGCCCGGAAGACTGCCTCGCCCTCGATCCCGTCTGATCTGCCGGCGACGAAACTGAAACAATCAATGTCAACGCAACTCACATGAAGAAGGAACGAAGACCATGCTGAAGCGCAAGATTGCTCTGGGTTTCGCCGCGGCATTGGGCGCCGGTGTCGCGCTGACCAATGTCGCAGAAGCGCGTGACCTCACTGTCGTCTCGTGGGGCGGCGCGTATCAGGAGGCCCAGAAGAAGGTCTATTTCGAGCCGTTCAAGAAAGCATCCGGCATCGCGATGAACGACGAATCCTGGGACGGCGGCGTCGGCGTGCTGCGCGCCAAGGTGCAGGGAGGCGCCGCCACCTGGGACGTCGTCCAGGTCGAGAGCGATGAGCTCGCGGTCGGCTGCGAGGAAGGCCTGTTCGAGAAACTGGACTATTCCAAGATCGGCGGAGAGGCCGCCTACATCCCGCCGTCGGTCAATCCTTGCGGGGTCGGCGCCATCCTCTACGATTTCGTCCTCGGCTACGACAAGGACAAGCTGAAGGAGGCCCCGAAAGGCTGGGCCGACTTCTTCGACACCAAGAAGATTCCGGGCAAGCGCGCGCTGCGCCAGGGCCCGAAGACCACGCTGGAGATCGCCCTCATGGCCGACGGCGTCGCACCGAAGGACGTCTACAAGGTGCTGGCGACCGACGAAGGCATCGAGCGCGCCTTCAAGAAGCTCGACACTATCAAGGGCGACCTTGTCTGGTGGAAGGCCGGCGCGCAGCCGCCGCAATTGCTCGCCTCCGGCGAGGTGGCGATGACCTCGGTCTACAATGGCCGCATCGACACCGCGAACAAGAACGAGAAGAAGAACTTCGGCATGGTGTGGGACGGCGCGCTCTTCACCCTCGACAGCTGGGTCATCCTGAAGGGGAGCCCGAACAAGGATGCGGCCTACAAGTTCCTGGACTTCGTCGGAAAGGCGGAGAACCAGTCCAAGCTGTCGGAGAACATTGCCTATGGCACTTCGAACAAGGATGCCGCCGGCCGGCTCGCGCCCGCCGTCCTGAAGGACCTGCCGACGGCGCCTGATAACATCAAGAACGCGGTCGAGATCAACGTGGCCTTCTGGCTCGAGAACATCGACCGCCTGACCGAGCGCTTCAACAAATGGGCCGCGAAATAGCGGGAGCAGCTAGAGGTGCGCGCGGACAACTCGCCCGTGGCGCATCCTTCGAGACGCCCGCCTACGGCGGGCCCTCAGGATGAGGTCTGAGTCTGTGGCAGCGACGTTACTGGCACCAATGTCAATGAGCCTCATCCTGAGGAGACCGCGAAGCGGTCGTCTCGAAGGACGAGGCGCTTGCTCAGGCTGCTCCAAGAGGCTTTCTCCATGACAGCAGCGCCCGCGCTCGGCGCCGATAACAAGACTGAGGTGCCGCTCAAACGCCGATTGAGGCGTGCGGAGCGGACACGCCAGGTCAAGGCATTGGCGCTGGTCCTGCCGCTTCTGCTGTTTCTGCTCTTCACCTTCGCAGGTCCCATCGCCGGCATGCTGTGGCGCTCGGTCGAGGACTGGGAGGTGCGTCAGGTCCTGCCGCAAACGGTCGCTGCTCTTGCCAGTTGGGACGGCAAGGACTTGCCGGATGAAAACGCCTATGCGGCGCTTGCAAGCGACATCCTGGCAGCGCGCGCCGCCGGCACCCTTGCGATTGCGGCCAAACGGCTCAACTACGCGCTGAACGGCTTCCGCACGATCCTGACCAGCACAGGACGCAATCTGAAGGCGGTGCCTGAGCCCGGTACGGCCAGGGAGACGCTGGGCAGGATCAACCCCGCCTGGCGCGAACGCGCCACCTGGACCACGATCAAGGACGCCGGCGGCCCGATCACCGGCTTCTACCTGCTCGCCGCGCTCGACCTGACGCGAAACGCCGACGGCGCGATCGTCGCCGCACCACCGGATCAGGCCATCTACCGCGACATTTTCCTCCGCACCTTCCTCATCAGCCTCGCTGTCACGGCCCTCTGCCTGATTCTCGGCTTTCCGGTCGCCTACCTCCTGGCGACGCTGCCGCCCGGCCGGTCGAACCTCTTGATGATCTTCGTGCTGCTGCCGTTCTGGACGTCGCTCCTGGTTCGCACCTGCGCCTGGATCGTCCTGTTGCAGAGCAAGGGCGTCGTGAACGATAGTCTGCTCTGGCTCGGCATCATCGACGCACCCTTGCGCCTGATCTACAACCGCTTCGGCGTCTGCGTTGCCATGACCCACGTTCTGCTGCCGTTCATGATCCTGCCGCTGTACAGCAGCATGAAGGCGATCTCGCCCGCCTACATGCGTGCCGCCGCTTCGCTCGGTGCACCGCCCCTCACCGCCTTCCTACGGATCTACCTGCCGCAGACCCTGCCTGGCATCGGCGCGGGAAGCCTGCTCGTCTTCATCCTGGCGCTCGGCTACTACATCACGCCGGCCCTCGTCGGCGGCGCCGCCGACCAGATGATCAGCTACTTCATCGCCCTCTACACGACCGAGACGGCCAATTGGGGCCTTGCTTCGGCGCTGGGCGCGGTGCTGCTGCTCGCCACCGTTCTGCTCGCTCTCGTCTACGGCAAGCTGGTGCAGGGCCAGCAGGTCACGGGAGGGATGAAGAATTGAGCGACAATTCCTCCTTGCGCACCCCCAGCCAGCGCATCGCGTGGACCGCGACTATCGTTGTCTCCACGCTGGTGTTCATCTTCCTGATCGCGCCGATCCTGGCGATCATGCCGCTGTCGTTCAGTTCTGGCTCGTACCTCACCTATCCGCTGCCGGGCCTTTCCTTGCGCTGGTACGACGACTTCATCAATTCGCCGCGATGGATGAACTCGCTCAAGAACAGCATGATCATCGGCATCGCCTCGACGCTGTTGTCCATGGTGCTCGGCACGCTGGCGGCGCTCGGGCTGGCGCAGTGGAAGAGCCGGTTCAAGCCGCTCGTGCTGGCCTTCGTGCTGTCGCCGGTGGTGGTGCCCGGGGTCATCACCGCGGTCGGCCTGTACTTCTTCTTCGCGCCGATCGGGCTGACCGGCAGCTATCTCGGCCTGATCCTGGCTCACACCGCGCTGGCGACGCCCTTCGTGGTGATCACGGTCGGGGCGACGCTGCAGAGCTTTGACACCAACCTGGCACGCGCCGCCGCCTCGCTCGGCGCCTCGCCAATCTACGCGTTCCGTCGCGTGATCCTGCCGCTGATCCTGCCGGGTCTGGCATCAGGCGCGCTGTTCGCGTTCGCAACCAGCTTCGACGAGGTGGTGATCGTGCTGTTCATGGCGGGCCCCGAGCAGCGCACCCTGCCGCGCGAGATGTTCAGCGGCATCCGCGAGAACATCAGCCCGACCATCACGGCAGCGGCCGTGATCTTGACGACCGTCTCGGTCATCTTGCTCGCCACCCTGGAAGCCCTGCGCCGACGCAATGAACGGCTCAAGGGCAGCGGGGGTTGAGGACGCAGGAAGTTAAAGACACGACAGCGCGCCCGGTGAAAACCAGGCGCGCTTCGTTCAGGCAGTTACGCGAGCCGCATTACTCCGCGTACTTGAACTGCGGCATGTTTTTCAGCTCGTCCTTGCTGGCATTGAACACGGCGTGGTCCGGGTACCATTTCGACGCGGACGACGTCGATGCGGTCGCTGCGGGCCTGTCGGTACCGGTCGCAGCGCCGGTCGTCGTGCCTGCGGGCCGGGCGCCGGTGTTCGCGCCGGTGCCGGTATAGGCGACGGGCTCGTTGACGAACTTCAGCTTCTCGTAGGGCACGGCGACCAGATGCTCGCCCATGCCGAGGAAGCCGCCGACTCCGATCACGGCGATCTTGATGTCACCGTTCTTGTCCATCAGCAGGTCGTTGATCGTGCCGATGTTCTCGTTGGCCTCGTTGTAGACCTTCAGGCCATCCATCTTCGAGGTGCGCCACTGGCCGGAAGCCGTCGTGGTCGTTGCGGTGGCCGCAGGGGCCGCCTTGTCGGTGGTGGCGGCGGGCGGCGTTTGCGCGATTGCGACGGTCGCAAGTAGCGCGGTACCGGCGAGGCCGGTGACGATCGATTTCATCAACATTGTTGTCCTCTCCTTCACAAAAAACTCGTGCGGAGAAAACCGCTCTGATCGGGCGCAGTTCCGTGCGTGCCGCAATTTCGTCGCGCCATGCGCGAACTGTTCCTGCGTCACTCAGGAACATTTTGCGGTGCACGGTTCCCCGCCGAGGATCATGCGCATTGGGGCAAGGCAGGACCGCGGCGAGGACCGCGCCGACCCGGCGTCGCCGAGGTCAGCTCTTGTAGTCGATCAGGAGCGCGGCGAGGCTCGAATTGCCGGTTGAGCTGCCATTGGCACCGTAGGAGGAGGCCGACGATTGCGATTGCTGCAGCGCCTGGAGGAATTGCTGGAGGATCTCGGCCGTGGTCTGGTCCGTCGAGCTGCTGCTCGTCGAATCCGTCGTCGTCGAATCCGAAGAACCGTCGTCCGGCGGCGGACCGCCTGGTCCACCCGCGCCGCCCGCGAAGGCCGACTGAAACACGCTTTTCAGCTCCTCGGCCTGTTCGGAGGTCAGCGTCCCGTTCGACACTTCGCTCGAGATGAGGTCCTCGATCCTCGACTGCATCTCGTCCTTGGAGGGAGGCGCGCCGCTCGACTGGCCGCTCGATCGGCTCTGCTGGAGCGCCGTGTCGATATCCGTCAGCGCCGTCGAGAGCGCGGACTGGTCCGACGACGAGATCGTGCCGGCGGAGACTTGCGATTGCAATTCCTGCTGAAGCCGTTGCAGTGGCGATTGATAGCTGCCGGCGGAGGCCGCCGAGATCGAGGTCATGATGGCTCCCTTGGTTTTGCGGGTTTCGCCGCGGACCACGCCACGGTATGGTTAACGGCCTTAACGAGAGCTTGCCGCTCGGCGGTGTGGCGATTGCCGTCCGTTGCTGATCGCCCGGTAGAAACAATTCGAAACAAAAATCTTCGCCTTTTGGCCGGAATTTTGGACAAACAAGGTCCATGGCCATTCCCAATCCCAACATCCTGGTCGTCGAGGACGACCGCGAAACCCGGACGCTGATTGCGAAATATCTGCGCAACAACGCCTGCAACGTCACCGCCGTCGCCGACGGCCGCGAGATGTCGCGCGCTATGGCCGACCACCGCGTCGATCTCATCATCCTCGACGTCATGCTGCCTGGCGACGACGGCCTCAGCCTGTGCCGCAAGGTGCGCGCCGAAAACCAGACGCCGATCATCATGCTGACCGCGCGCGGCGAGGACGTCGACCGCATCGTCGGCCTCGAGATGGGAGCGGACGATTATCTGCCGAAGCCGTTCAATCCGCGCGAGCTGCTCGCCCGCATCAACGCGGTGCTGCGTCGCCAGGCGGCCGCGCAAGCGGCGAGCTCGGTCGACGGTGCCTCCGCGCTCACCTTCGAAGGCTGGCGCATCGATCTGCGCTTGCGCGAGCTCCGCAATCCCGCAGGCGCGCGCGTTGCGGTGACCAGCGCCGAGTTCGACCTGCTGCGCACGTTCTGCGAGCGGCCCGGCCGCGTGCTGTCGCGCGACAGCCTGCTCGACCTCACGCAGGGGCGCAACACCGGCGCGTTCGAGCGGTCCATCGACGTCTTGGTCAGCCGCATCCGCCGCAAGATCGAGCCCAATCCGGCCGATCCCACCCTGATCAAGACGGTGCGCTCCGGCGGCTATCTGTTCACGCCACGAACCGAGGTCGCGAAAACCGAGGCAGCAAGCGCCGAAGCGACCACAGTGCCCGCGAGCAGCTGAGGGGGACGACGATGAAGCCGTTCTCGTTCTTCCACCTCAAGGGTATCGGCGGGCAGATCGCCGCGCTGGTGCTGGCCTCGACAGTGGCGCTCCATCTCGTCATCACCACCGCCTTCCTGATCATCCGGCAGGACCGCCCTGATGCCCCGCCGGACCGGGCGCATCAACTTGCCGATGCCGCGCTGCTGCTCGAGGCGGCGGAGGCGAGCGAGCGTCCGCGCCTCGTCACCGATCTCGCGCGCGCCTTCCCCGGGCTCGGCATCGAGATGCTGGCGCCCGGCACGGCCAATCTCGCGGAGAGCGACAGCCTGCATCTGCGCTGGATGCGCCGCCATCTCGGCCGCGCCTACAAGACCGGACGGCTGGCTTCAGGCAGCATCGAGCCCCGTATCGGCGTGCAATTGCCCGACGGCACCGTGATCGCGGGCCAGGTCGATGGCGCCCCGCGGCCGTTGTTCTCTGGCGCGCCCTGGCTGATGGCACTGATGAGCGCCTTCATCTGCGTCACCGTGCTCGGCCTGTGGGCGGCGCGCGCGCTGACGAGGCCGCTGTCGTCCTTCGCCGCGGCGGCGGAGAATTTCAGCCTCGAGGGCGCCGCCGAGCCGCTACCCGAGCGCGGCCCGGAGGAGATCCGCGCGGTGGCGCGCGCGCTCAACCGCATGCACGAGCGGATCGTGCGGCTGATGTCGGACCGCACGCGGATGCTGGCCGCGATCAGCCACGATTTGCGCACGCCGATCACGCGGCTGCGCCTGCGCGCCGAGTTCATCGAGGACGAGAGCAACCGCAAGCGCATGCTGATGGATCTCGACCAGATGCGCGCGATGCTGGAATCGGTGCTGTCGCTCTTGCGCGACGACCGCAAGGTCGAGGCGGTGACGCTGGTCGACATCGCCAGCACGCTCCAGCTCGTCGCCGATCAGTTCGGCGACATGGGCCATGTCGTGCACTATGTCGGGCCGGCGTCCGCGACCGCCGCCGCGCGGCCCGACGATCTGCATCGCGGCGTCACCAACCTGGTCGAGAACGCGGTGCGCTTCGGCGCCGAGGTGACGATCCGCCTCGACGTCTCGGACACCATGCTCGTCATCGACGTCGAGGACGACGGCCCCGGCATTTCGGATGCGCGCAAGCAGGAGATGCTGGAGCCGTTCGTGCGCGGCGACGACGCGCGCACCATGGACTACTCCACCGGCTTCGGGCTCGGCCTGTCGATCGCGCGCGCAATCGCGCTCGGCCACGGCGGCGAGCTGTCGCTGCATGACCGCGCCCCGCGCGGCCTGATCGTGCGGATGCGATTGCCGGTCTCGCAGGCACCGCGCCTTGCCGCCTGATCAAGCCGCGAGCGGCGGGTGCTCGATCGCCTCGTGCGGGAAGATCGCCACCGCCTCGAAGCGGTAATTGCAGGCGTGGCAGGTCCAGAGATAGGAGACGCGGCCTTCGCCCGGCTCGATCCAGTCAGGGAACGGGATCGGTGTGCCACATTGTGCACAAGGGTTCTGCTTGGGAATGTCGTCGATGTCTGCAGGGGTCATGGACGTCTCCCGAGTGCTGGCTTTGACTAGCGATTGTTGGGCGAATGCGCGAAATGGACAGACCCGCTGTCGCGTAAGGCGCTCCACCAGCTCCGAGCTTAACCCAGGTTTAAGTCGCAAAAGCGACGAGCCGGCGAAAATCGCCGTTGGTGACATTTCGCCACATCATCGCCGTGTTCCCACGGCCTAACGCGCTCGGGCGCGGGTCCGTTATGCCGAGGAATATTTCGATGAAAATCTTACGAATTGTCGCGCTGCTCGCGGCCGGATTGACGTTGCCGCAGGCAGCTTTCGCCGGGCAAGCCGAATATGCCGAGATGGTGGCCGCCCATGCCCGCGCCAACGGCGTGCCGGAAGCGCTGGTGCATCGCGTCATCATGCGCGAAAGCCGCTATCAGCCGCATGTGGTCGGTCGCGGCGGCACCATCGGGCTGATGCAGATCAAGCTCGCGACCGCCCGCGGGGTCGGCTACACCGGCGATGCAGCCGGCCTGCGCGATCCCAACACCAACCTCACCTACGCCGTGAAGTACCTCGCCGGCGCCTACCGCGCCGCCAATGGCGATCACGCGCGAGCCGTGCGTTATTTCGCGGGCGGCTATTACTACGCTGCAAAGCGCCAGCGGCAGGAGGCCGTCCAGGTCGCCAATGCCGGCGAGACCATGGGTCAGGGCACTATGGGCCAAACTTGGCTCGAGCCGAACGGCAACCCGCAGCCGATGTTCGGCGCGCCGACGCACAGGAAGCTCGCCCAGCGCGTCCGCAACGCGCGGGCACAGGTTCCCGCTCATTGATCTCCGTCATGGCCGGGCTTGACCCGGCCATCCACGTCTTTGCATCCGCGCCAAGAATGGATGCCCGGGCCTTCGCCTCGCCGAAGCGGCTTCGGCCGCGCAGGCGGGACAAGCCCGGGCATGACGACTGTTACCGCGTTGACCACCCCATCCTGCTGGCATACATTACCACCGTTCCGAGGGGTGCTCCGAGGAGGAGCTGAGATACCGCTAAATGGGCAATACCGCCCAGGACCGCGGTGACCCTTTGAACCTGATCCGGGTCATGCCGGCGAAGGGACAGGGATGTTGCAGACCATTAAGCGACCGGATTCACCGGTATCCATTATCGGCGCAGGCATCGCGGGCGCCTGGCAGGCGTTGCTATTCGCGCACGCCGGTCATGCCGTCACCTTGCACGAGCGCGGTGACGAGGCGATGACGGATGCCACCAGCCATTGGGCCGGCGGCATGCTCGCGCCCTATTGCGAGGCCGAAGTCGCCGAGCCCATCATCAGCCGCCTGGGGCTGCGCTCGCTCGATCTCTGGCGGCGCGAGCTGCCCGACACGCCGTTCAACGGCTCGCTGGTCGTCGCCCACCCGCGCGAGCGCAACGATTTCGAGCGGTTTGCGCGCATGACCGAGCATCACCGCCGGCTCGATGCCGCCGGCCTAGCCGCGCTCGAGCCGTCGCTGGAGGGCCGCTTCCGTGACGCGCTGTTCTTCCCTGCCGAGGGCCATGTCGAGCCGCGCCGCGTGCTGCCGCAGCTGCACGAGCGCATCAAGGCTGCCGGCGGCACCATCAAGTTCTGCAGCGACGTCACCGCGAACGAGCTTGCAAACCTGAATCCTAAAAGCATCGTCATCGACTGCCGCGGCCTTGGTGCCCGCGACGAGCAGAGCGAGCTTCGCGGCGTCAAGGGCGAGATGATCCTGATCGAGACGGACGAGGTGCAGCTGGCGCGCCCGGTGCGGCTGATCCATCCGCGTTGGCCGCTCTACGTGATCCCGCGCGAGAACGGCCTGTTCATGCTGGGCGCGACCTCGATCGAGGCCGAAGACACCGGCGTCAGCGTGCGCTCCGCGCTGGAGCTATTAGGGGCCGCCTACACCGTGCACCCGGCGTTCGGCGAAGCCCGCATCGTCGAATTCGGCTCGGGGCTGCGCCCCGCTTATCCCGACAATCTGCCGCGCATCGGCATTCGCGATCGTAAGATCAGCGTCAACGGCCTCTACCGCCACGGCTTCCTGATTGCGCCCGCGCTCGCCGAGCTGACGCTCGCCTATGTCGAGCGCGGCCAGATCGACAACGAGGTGATGCAATGCGCGTGATCGTCAATGGTGAGCAGCGCGAGGTGATTTCGTCCAGCGTGGACGCGCTGCTCGCCGAGCTCGACTACGAAGGCAGCCATTTCGCCATCGCGCTCAATTACGACGTCGTGCCGAAGAGCCGCTGGGCCGAGACGCTGCTGAAAGCCGGCGACGAGATCGAGATCATCACGCCGCGGCAGGGAGGGTGAGCCGAATGACGGAGCGCGCCTTCCATCTGCCGCCCGTTCAGGGTTCTTTCCGTCATTGCGAGGAGCGCAGCGACGAAGCAATCCAGAGTGTCTCCGCGGATGAATCTCTGGATTGCTTCGCTTCGCTCGCAATGACGGCGGAGAGAGCGTTAATCGAGGAAACACCGACATGGTGACCTTCTACGGCAAAACCTTCGCCTCCCGCCTGCTGATCGGCAGCGCGCTCTATCCCTCGCCTGCGATCATGCAAGGCGCGATCCGCGCCTCCGGCGCCAACATCGTCACGGTCTCGCTGCGGCGCGAATCTGCCGGCGGCAAGACCGGCGATGCGTTCTGGAAGCTGATCCGCGAGCTCGATGTGACAGTGCTGCCGAACACCGCGGGATGCCGCACCGTGCGCGAGGCGGTGACGACGGCCAAGCTCGCACGCGAATTGTTCGGCACGAGCTGGATCAAGCTCGAGGTCATCGCCGACAACGACACGCTGCAGCCCGACGTCGTCGGCCTGGTCGAAGCCGCCGGCATCCTGATCAAGGACGGTTTTGAAGTCTTCCCCTATTGCACGGAAGATCTCTCCGTCGCGAGCCGCCTGGTCGAAACGGGGTGCAAGGTGGTGATGCCGTGGGCCGCGCCGATTGGCAGCGCCAAGGGCATCACCAACCGCGATGCGCTAAAACTGTTGCGCGAGCGGCTGCCCGACATCACGCTGGTGGTCGACGCTGGCCTCGGCGCGCCCTCCCACGCCGCGCAGGCGTTCGAGCTCGGCTATGACGCCGTGCTGCTCAACACCGCCATCGCCAAAGCCGCCGATCCCGTCGCGATGGCCAACGCCTTCCGCCTCGGCTGCGAGGCCGGCCGCACCGCTTACGAGGCCGGGCTGATGAATGCCCGCGACTTCGCCTCGCCCTCCACCCCTGTCGTAGGGACCCCGTTCTGGCATGCCGTATCCTGATCGCTTCTATCCCGTGGTCGACAGCCTCCAATGGGTCGAACGCCTGACCAAGCTCGGCGTCGGCACCATCCAGCTGCGCGCCAAAGAGCTCGACGATTCGCAGGCGCTTCAGATCGTCTCCGACGCGCTGGCAATCACGAAAGGCACGCAGGCCAAGCTGGTCGTGAACGACTATTGGAGGGCCGCGATCGTCGCCGGCGCAGAATACCTGCATCTCGGTCAGGAGGATCTCGCTGACGCCGATCTCGGTGCGATCCGCGAGGCCGGCCTCAAGCTCGGCATCTCCACCCATGACGACGCGGAGCTGGAGACGGCGCTGGCAGCCAAGCCCGACTACGTCGCGCTCGGCCCGATCTTCTTCACGACCCTGAAATCGATGCGCTTCGAGCCGCAGGGCATTCCCAAAATCACCGAATGGAAGCAGCGCATCGGCACCATCCCGCTGGTTGCCATCGGCGGCATCAAGTTCGAGCACGCCGCGGAGATCTTTGCCGCCGGCGCGGATTCGATCGCGGTGGTGTCCGACGTCACCCAAAACCCCGACCCCGACGCCCGCGTGCGGCAATGGCTCGACGGTTCGAAGGAGGCGGCGTGACCGAAACTCTCTCCACCGTCATTGCGAGGAGCCCTTGCGACGAAGCAATCCAGACTGTCTCCGCGGACGCAGTTCTGGATTGCTTCGCCGCGCTCGCAATGACGAAGAACTTCGTCACCAGCGTCGTCCCGGCGCCCAAGCATACGAATTAACCGGAGGATCCCATGAACATCCGCTCCAACCCCGACAAGACCGTCCCGGCCGTCACCACCGGCCCGCTTCCCTCCTCGCGAAAGATCTTCGCGACCCCCGACGCCGCGCCTGACATCCGCGTGCCCTTGCGCGAGATCATCCTCTCCGAAGGCGCGGGCGAACCGAACCTGCCGGTCTACGACACCTCGGGCCCCTATACCGATCCCTCCGTCACCATCGACGTCAACGCCGGCTTGGCGCGCAACCGCAAGCAATGGGTGCTGGAGCGCGGCGGCGTCGAGGAATATGAGGGCCGGCAGATCAAGCCGGAGGACAATGGTAGCGTCTCCACCGACAAGGCCGCGCGCGCCTTCTCGGCCTATCACAAGCCGCTGCGCGGCCTCGACGGCCACAAGGTGACGCAGCTCGAATTCGCCCGCGCCGGCATCATCACCAAGGAGATGATCTACGTCGCGGAGCGCGAAAACCTCGGGCGCAAGCAGCAACTCGAGCGCGCCGAAGCCGCGCTCGCCGACGGCGAAAGTTTTGGCGCCTCGGTGCCCGCCTTCATCACCCCGGAGTTCGTGCGCTCGGAGATCGCGCGCGGCCGCGCCATCATCCCCTCCAACATCAATCACTCAGAGCTCGAGCCGATGATCATCGGCCGCAACTTCCTGACCAAGATCAACGCCAATATCGGCAACTCGGCGGTGACCTCGTCGGTCGAGGAAGAAGTCGAGAAGATGGTGTGGGCGATCCGCTGGGGCGCCGACACCGTGATGGACCTCTCCACGGGCCGCAACATCCACACCACGCGCGAATGGATCCTGCGCAACTCGCCGGTGCCGATCGGCACCGTGCCGATCTACCAGGCGCTGGAGAAGTGCAACGGCGATCCCGTCAAGCTGACCTGGGAGCTCTACAAGGACACCTTGATTGAGCAGTGCGAGCAGGGCGTCGACTATTTCACCATGCACGCCGGCGTCCGCCTGCAATACATCCACCTCACCGCCAGCCGAGTCACCGGCATCGTCTCCCGCGGCGGCTCGATCATGGCGAAGTGGTGCCTGGCGCATCACAAGGAGAGCTTCCTCTACACCCATTTCGACGAGATCTGCGACCTCATGCGCAAGTATGACGTCTCGTTCTCGCTCGGCGACGGCCTGCGTCCGGGCTCGATCGCCGACGCCAACGACCGCGCGCAGTTTGCGGAGCTGGAGACGCTCGGTGAGCTCACAAAGATCGCATGGGACAAGGGCTGCCAGGTCATGATCGAAGGCCCCGGCCACGTGCCGATGCACAAGATCAAGATCAACATGGACAAGCAGCTCAAGGAGTGCGGCGAGGCGCCGTTCTACACGCTCGGGCCGCTGACCACCGACATCGCGCCGGGCTATGACCACATCACCTCGGGCATTGGCGCAGCCATGATCGGCTGGTTCGGCTGCGCCATGCTCTGCTACGTCACGCCGAAGGAGCATCTCGGCCTGCCCGACCGCAACGACGTCAAGACCGGCGTCATCACCTACAAGATCGCCGCCCACGCCGCCGACCTCGCCAAGGGCCACCCCGCCGCGCAACTGCGCGACGACGCCCTCTCCCGCGCGCGGTTCGAATTCCGCTGGACCGACCAGTTCAACCTCGGCCTCGATCCCGACACCGCGAAAAACTTCCACGACGAGACGCTGCCGAAGGAAGCCCACAAGGTCGCCCATTTCTGCTCGATGTGCGGCCCAAAATTCTGCTCGATGAAGATCACGCAGGACGTGCGGGATTACGCGGCAACGCTGAACGACCCGAACAGCGTGGGGATGTCGATGAGCGGCACCGCCGAGGACGGCATGGCGAAGATGAGCGCGAAGTTCAAGGAGATGGGCGAGAGCTTGTACCTGGATGCGGAGAAGGTGAAGGAGAGCAATCGCGTGTTGTGAGAGAGTTCTCCTCGTCATGCCCGGGCTTGACCCGGCAGCCATCCGAAAAAGAGGAGCCGGGCCGACAGCCCGGCTTTCTCTTCGAAACTCGCTTTAAGAAATCCTCTTCTTCAATAACGGCTGGTCCTCTTTGACCGCGGGCAAACATTCCACTTCCCAAGGGAAGCGCCGATTGACGTCCTGCCAGATGACCTGCAGACAGGGGAATGCACGCCGCGATTTCCAGTAGAACCAACCAGATCGCCGTGCCGAGATATTCGGGATAGGCCACGAACGGCACTTCCCAGAAGCCGAGCTTGTAGCCGTTCTCCAGCAAATCATCGGAGACATCGCCATCGACGAATTTATGGCCGGACTGCACTCGGTCACGGACAAGGTTGATGATGGCCTGCGCCGTTTCGGCTCTCTGGCCGAAAATGATGAGTTCGGGATGACCATAGTTCAGATGCAGACCAATTGAAAATGCAAACGGTGGATTTGCATCTGGTATGCCCGTGATATGGCAGCCGTGATTGCGGACGTTGCGCAAAATGACTTTATCGGCTTCGTGCTCGGGCTCGGGCCATTCGAACTGATCTTGCATTTTCAACCCAGATGAAACAAGCGCAGCCAGGACGAGCATAGCGACATCCGGGGTCTTTGTCGCTAGCATATCGCTGACGCTCCTGCCGGCTACAACTCCACGGATAAGTGATTTTGTCCGATAGCAAGCTCCACCGCCTCCCCGATCAGCTCCGTCCCCACCTCCGCCTCGTTTTCGTCGGCACCGCCGCCTCGACGCGCTCGGCGGAGGTCGGACACTATTACGCCCATCCCGGCAACCGCTTCTGGCGTGCGATCCATGAGGCCGGCATCACGCCACGGCGCTGTCAGCCGAGCGAGTTCGCATCGCTGATCGAGCTCGGGATCGGCTTCACCGATCTCTGCAAGACGGGCGCCGGGATGGATCACCAGATCGCGGCGGGGACGTTCGACGTGCCGGGCTTCAGGGCGAAGATCGACAAGTACCGGCCGCGGACGATTGCGTTCACGAGCAAGAAGGCGGCGAGCTTGTTTTACGACAGGCCGTCAGCTGCGATTGCGCTGGGGCGACAGCCGCCGGATGGAAGCTGGCCGGAGATTTTTGTGCTGCCGTCGCCGTCGGGTGCGGCGTCCGGGCATTGGACGCTGGAGCCGTGGCGAGAGCTTGCGGCGTGGGTCGCTGCGTAGGGTGGATTAGCCCACGGCTGCGCGAAGCGCAGTCCGCCGGCGTAATCCACCAACTTCGTCCAGCAACCGAGGAAGGATGGTGGGTTACGGCTTCGACTAACCCACCCTACCGCACCGTCGCCTCACCCCGCATACGCCCTGTCCAGCTCCGCGATCACGATCTTCCGCATCCCCATCATCGCCTGCATCACGCGGTTCGCCTTGGTGCGGTCGGGGTCGCCGAGATAGCGGCCGAGCGCCGTCGGGATCACCTGCCAGGACAGACCGAACTTGTCCTTGAGCCAGCCGCACTGCGATTCCTCGCCCCCGTCGGCGGTCAGTGCTTTCCAGAAATAGTCGACCTCGCCTTGCGTCTCAACGTTGATGAAGAACGACACCGCTTCGTTGAAGCGGTATTTCGACCCGCCATTGAGCGCGTGGAAGCGCTGGCCTTCGAGCTCGAACACCGCCATGAAGTCGCTGACGGTTTCGATCTTGGCATTGGGAAACACCGATTTGTAGAAGGCGACGGCCGCCGGGACGTTGTTATCGAACCAGAGAAACGGCGTGATGGATGTCATGAATGGGGCTCCTTTCGGCCCGGGCGGCGCGCGGGTACTTCAAGGACGCGGGCGGGAGGGGCGTTCCGACGAGGCCGGCCGATTTTTTTTGCCCGGCGCAATTGTAGCGCGGAAAACGCGATACCTGTCGGCCGCCGCCCCAGTCGTTCGTCCTCTGAACACGATCACCCCGGAGCCCCCCATGCCCACCATCACCGCCTTCGAAGCCTCCCCCGACCGCGGCAAGGGCCACGCGCGCGACATGCGGGTGCGCTGGGCGCTGGAGAAGGTCGGCCAGCCCTACGACGTTCGCCTCCTCTCCTTCGCCGCGATGAAGCAGCCGGCGCATCTTGCGCTGCATCCGTTCGGGCAGATCCCGACCTATGAGGACGGCGATCTCACCCTGTTCGAGTCCGGCGCGATCGTGCTCCATATCGCCGAACGCCATGATGGCTTGCTGCCGAAGGATGCCAATGCGCGCGCCCGCGCGATCGCATGGATGTTTGCTGCGCTGAGCACGGTGGAGCCGCCGATCGTCGAGCTCGGCATGGCCATGCTGTTCGAGCGCGACAGGAGCTGGTACGCCGAGCGCTTGCCGAGCTTGCAGGAGCGCGTGCGCACCAGGCTCAGCAAATTGTCCCGCCACATCAGTAAGGCCGACTGGCTCGACGGCGCTTTCAGCGCCGGCGATCTCATGATGGTGACGGTGCTACGGCGGTTGAACACATCGGGCCTGCTCGACGAATACCCTGATATCGCCGCCTATGTGGCCCGCGGCGAGGCGCGGCCGGCGTTCCGGCGGGCGTTCGAGGCGCAACTGGCGGTTTTCACGGCCGCTTTGCGTGCGTAGGTGGGGAGCCCGCTTCAGCTCAGCTGGGCCAGTTCGCGGGCGAGGTTCGCGCGGGCTTGGCGATCAAAGGTCGCGGCGAAGGCCGGATCGGGAAAGATGACCTCGCGTGCCGCGAAACGGCGCAGCACGCGGGCGCGGCCGGTGCGATACTCCTCGTCGGCGACATGGCTGAACTCCCGGCGGATCGCGGCGGCATAGGCGTCGTAGCGGGCGGGATCGGCGCCGAGAATACTGAGGTCGATCGAGATCAGGATCGCGCCGAGACGATCGCCGGCGGGAACGTCGTGCGTTCTGGTCAAGCGGATCAGGCGGCCGACCTCCTGGCGAAGCTCGGCGCGAACGTGCTGCTCGGCAAGCTCCGCGCTGCGCTCCTCGTTGTCCGTTCGCGTCGGATCGTAGACGGCGTCGTGCCACCAGATCGCTTCCGACAACGTCTCGCGCTCGGCGACCGAGAGGCCATCGATCCGCGCGAGCGCCGCCAGGCAATCCTCGATATGCGCGAGATTGTGATAGTGGCGGCCGGGTGCCGCATAGGCAGCGGCCAATTCGTCGCGGGTCATGGGCGAAGTCTCACGTCGTCGATCTTGTCCTTGTTGATGGCCGGTGATCTCCCGGACCAGAGGATTGCGGTCATCCTATTGCGCAAAAGGCAATTCGCAAATGGCACTCTGACGCAAGCGATATCCGGGGAGCCCATTCCCGCATGTCGCTGCGCTCATTCGGACCACGAGGATTGCATCCGTTTCCACTCCCTAGCATGCTGGCCTCCGCCACCCCGGAGGAGCCCGCCCATGCTGACCCTCTACTCCTACCCAGAACTCTTCGGTGTCGCCGACAACAACGGCTACGGCCTCAAGGTCTACGCCTTCCTCAAGCTCGCAAGCGTGCCGTTCGTGCATGAGCACGTCTTCGATGCCTCCGCCGCGCCGCGTGGGCAGCTGCCTTACATCGTCAACGACAGCGAGATCATCGGCGACAGCGAGACCATCATCGCGCACGCGACTAAGAAATACCGCCTCACGATCGACGCCGGCTTGTCATCGGAACAGCGCCGCACCGACCATCTCGTCACGCGCATGCTGGACGATCTCTACTGGGTGATGTCATATTCGCGCTGGAAGGACGAGCGCTTCTATCCGGCGTTCCGCGACGCCTTCATCGCGCAGCATCCGCAGATCGACGCTGATGGATTCGAGAAGGCCAAGGCCTACAACGCGCAGCGCTATCATTTCCAGGGCATCGGTCGCTACACGCCCGAGCAGGCCTACGCGCGGGGGCTCGCCGATTTGCAGGTGCTGGCAGATATCGTGCCGGCGCAAGGCTTCGTGCACGGCGCGGCGCCGACGAGCGTTGATGCCGGCATCTACGGCTTCATCGCCAACATCTATTACTTTCCGATCCCGACGCCGCTCAAGGCCTTCGTCGATGCGCACGCAAACCTCGTCGCGTATTGCGAGCGGCTGCATGCGAGGGTCGGGAAATCGTAGGGTGGGTTAGCTTCGGGCGGCGCGAAGCGCTGTCCGAAGCGTAACCCACCACTGTTCGTCTCCGGAGACGCCAAAGAGGTGGGTTACGCCCCGCGGATTCGCTGCGCGGATCCGCAGGGCTAACCCACCCTACGGCACCGTCTTCTACCGCATCGTGATCGCAAGCCCGCTGAGATCCGCATTCGCCATCAGGCCGACCTGCGTGCCCGACAGCTCCAGCACTGCGCCCTTCTGGTTGGTCAGCACGATGGCGCGGGCGCCGGAGCCGACGGCGATGCCGGCACCGGCGGCGCCGTAGACGCCGGCAACATCGGAGGGACGGTTGATGTTGGAGACGCGGCCGCGCAGCACGGTCTTGGATCCCCCGAACACGAGGCCGTAGTCGAGGCCACCGGTGGAAAGCCCGTAAGTGCGACCGCGGAAGTTCAGCACGCCCGAGCCGCCGGAGCCGCCGATGATCCAGCCCGCCTTGTAGATCGTCAGCGTCACGAAGCCGCTGTCGGCCTGCGCGGTCGTCGAGAGGCCAGCCAGGGCGACGATGGCGACGCACGCGGCGCGGAGGGTGGATGCGAGCTTCATGGGGGTCTCCGGGGGCTGTTTTTTAAAGGAGGATTCGAATCAGACCGAGCGAATGTACCTGATCGATCGAGGCGGCAACATGATGAGCGGGCGTTTCCGCAAACAAGGCGGCGGCGAGACTCGCGGAAGGTCCTCATGCTCCGTCATTGCGAGCGCAGCGAAGCAATCCAGAATCGCTCCGCGGCGGCAGTCTGGATTGCTTCGTCGCAAGGGCTCCTCGCAATGACGGGGTGAATGGCCTGTTCTCTCACCACGCGCAGGCCGCACGCGGGGAGAGGCGAAGACCACCATCGCCAGCATGCCATACTACCCCTGTTTTGCCCGACGGAGCAAACGCGTACTTCCGTAATCCCGAATTTTCGAAAACCCCAACGATCTCCGCGCCATCCCTACTGTGCATGGGGTTGTTTTCGCACTTTTGTTTTGAGCATCCCCGCGCCAGCCGCTACGCTCATGCCCCCGCCCCCGTCCTGAGGTGATCCCATGCCGATCCAGCATTTCGCGCCCCCGCCGCACGTCAAGGCGCCGCCGCTGTCCTTTGCGACGCGGGTTGGCGACCTCCTGTTCGTCTCCGGCATTCCCGGCTTCGATGCCAATGGTGCGCTGCCCGACGGCTTCGAGGCGCAGTTCGCCAATGTCGTCGTCAACATCAAGCGCGTGCTGGGCGAGGCCGGCGCCGGCATGCACGATCTCGTCAAGGTCAACGTGCTCCTGACCCGCGCCTCGGACGTCGCCGCGATGAACGCGCTCTATGCCGGCGCCTTCGGCCCGCCGCCCTACCCGGCGCGCACCACCTGCGTGGTGCAGGCGCTGCCCGATCCGAAGATGCTGATCGAGATCGAGGCGGTCGCTTCGCTGGCCAAGTAGGAGCGGATTAAGCTGCGTGTGACCTATCGGGCACGCGTCCAAACCAAATGCTCATGGCACGGCTGACATGTCCGTGAATGGCGGCTCCCCGGCTTGCAAAGGACCTGCTTTTACCGCACGAATTTTTTCGGTCCCATGTCCCACCGCCCATGTCCCACCAGGAGATACTTCATGCGTCGCCTTCTCGCGCTCAGTGCCGTTGCCGGCATCGCTAGTTCCGTGTTCGCCGTGCCCGCCTCCGCGAAGGTCGGCTATTACGTGATCCGCTGGGACAACACCGGCATCTGCCAGGTCTGGAACGAGGACCTGCAGTACAAGCCGTTCCAGTTCGGGGTCTCGACCTACAAGGTCGTCAGCAAGCCGCTCCCGACCTTCCAGCAGGCCTCGGACCTGCAGATCAAGATGCGCACCGAGCGGAAGTGCACGCTCTGAGCCGGGCGCGAGAGTAGCGTTTGGAGGGCGGGTCGCGCGGGCGATCCGCCCTTTTGCTTTGCGTGGCCTGAAGCGCTTCCCCGGCCGCAATCAGACCTGTCCCACGCACATTTTTTGAACCTCGGCGGCGGGTGGAACTACTCACATCTTGTCCGGGGCGCATGCCAAGCGCGTCCCGCACCACCCCTCCCCGTCATTGTCGGGAGGCGCATCACATCATTCATTTGAGGAGCTGATCATGCGTCGTATTTCCATGCTGTGCGCTGCCGCCGGTCTTGCCGTCACCGCGTTCGTCGCCGCGAGCCCGGCCGAAGCCAGCTATCATCTGATCCGCTGGCAGGACACCGGCTTCTGCCAGATCTGGGACGAGAGCATCCCGACCACGCCGTGGCCGGCCGGCTATCACCGCGCCAGCGCCAGCGTGCCGACCTTCGTCGATGCACTCATGGTCAAGGACGCCGCGCTCAAGAGCGGCAGCTGCAAGTGGTAAGGTAATCGATCGGCGGACGAAGAACCGGGCAAGGACGCGGGCGTCCTTGCCCGGTTTGCTTTTCGAAGGCCCGAGACGCTCACGCGTCCTTGTGCGCGCCGGGATGGATCAGGATGTCGCGCGCGGCGGCGAGGTCGATGAAGGCTTCGGCGCTGCCGCCCTGGTCGGGATGCAGGCCCTTGGCGGCGCGGCGATAGGCCTGGTTGATGTCCTCGCAAGTGAGCTGCACCGCGAGCGGCAGGCCGAGCACCTTGCGGGCGCGGTCCTCGCTGGAAAGCTTCTTCGGCGCGGCGTTGCGGCGGCCGAAGCGCGGCGCGGTCAGATCGTGCGCGACCTCGAGCACCACACTGATACGGCGCTGGGCCGCCAGCGTCACGCTATGATCGTCATTGTCGACTGCCTGGCGCAGCACCGGCAGCGCCTGCTCGGCAGCCTGGCGCAGCGTGACGTCGCTGCTCATCCGCGCGATCTCGGCCACCAGCCGGCCGGCCTCGGCCCAGTCAGGCGCTTGCGCCGACCGCAGCCGCTCCAGAGCGAGTTTCCAGGTTTCGAGCCGTTCCATCATGCGCGCAACGTTTAGCAATCAGGATCAGTATGCCAAGGCCGCCGTTTCCGACCCCTTAATTTCGCGTTAGCGTTTCGTGAAACTTCGAAACGAAAACGGGAGGAAACTGCCATGGCGCTGCTCGCAAACCACATCGCTGTCGTCACCGGCGCCGGTTCCGGAATCGGCCGGGCGATCGCCACCGGCTATGCGCGGGAGGGCGCGCAGGTCGTGCTGCTCGACGTCAACGCCGAGACGGTGGCGGAGGCGGCGCAGGAGATCCGGCAAGCGGGCGGCAAGGCCGAGAGCTTTGCCCTCGACGTTGTCAGGCGCGAGGATTGCTTCGCGCTCGCCAGGCAGATCGCGGACAAAGTCGGGCAGGTCTCGATTCTCGTTAACAATGCCGGGATCACCCGTCGTAACGCCTTCACCGCGGAGACCGAGACGGTGGCGAAGGACTGGAACGACATCATCTCGCTCAACCTCACCGGCGTCTTCAACGTGACGCAGGCGTTCCTCGCGCCGTTGCGCGCGAGCAAGGGCCGCATCGTTAACATCGGCTCGATCCAGTCCTTCGTGCATCTGCGCACGCCGAGCTCGGCGGCCTACACCACCTCGAAGCACGGCGTGCTCGGCTTCACCAAGGCGCTCGCGGTCGAGCTCGGCAAGGAAGGCGTGCGCGTCAACGCGATCGGCCCCGGCTTCATCGAGACCAACCTCAACGCCAATGTGCGCGCGACCAATCCGGCGCTGGTGCAGGCTTTCATCGATCACACCCCGCTGGCGCGCACCGGCAAGCCCGAGGACATCGTCGGCCCCGCGGTGTTCCTCGCCTCCGATCTGTCGGCCTATGTCACCGGAACCATCGTGATGGTGGACGGCGGCTATCGCACGGTGTGAGGGACGCGAGGCTCGCACCAATCGCGGCGGCATCTGGGCATTCTCAAGATCAATTCGGTGCAGCCCCTCCAATTAACCTTTCATTAACCAAACCGGACCACCGTAGATTCACGGCTTGGGGGTCGTTGGTTCTCGATCCGCTTCCGACGATGGAAGCGGGCGTTGATCGGGAGGTGTTTTGATGACCACTGTTCATGTCGCCGCGTCCGGGCCGGACGCACAATTCCTTGCCCCGAACCAGATCGTTCCGCTTCTGATCGGTGCCACCGTCGACGAGGTCGAGCGTGAGCTCGTGATCCAGACGCTGGCGCGCTGTGACGGCAACCGCACGCGCGCCTCGCGCGTGCTCGGCCTTTCCGTACGCACGCTGCGCAACAAGATCAGGCTCTATGCCGCCTCCGGCATCGACGTGCCCGCCTGTCAGGATTAGCGCACGACATCAATCGGCCAGCGACGACGCGCTGCGCAGCCGCGCGATCGATGAGGCGGCCGCTCGCGCCGCCGATTGATGTTGATCAAGCCTGGCACGATGCACGGGCAGAATTGCTGCTGTCGTCAAACGCCGCTAAGTAGCTTGCTCCAGGTGAAGGGAGCGGTGCCGTGGCAGACGACCAGGGACGACGGCCGGGGCCTCAGGGGCCTCGCGGGCGGCAAGGCGAGCCGGGACGGCCGGGGCCACAGGGGCATCCGGGCCGGCGCGGCCCCGACGGCGCACGCGGCAAGCCCGGGCCGCAGGGCAAGCCGGGCCCGGTCGGAAAGGCCGGGCCGCCCGGCAAGCCCGGTCCGCAAGGCAAACAGGGCGAAGCCGGTCCGCGAGGGCCAGCCGGCGCACCGGGACCTGCCGGGCCGCAGGGACCGGCGGGGCCGCAAGGCCCGCGCGGCGAGCCGGGTCCGCCCGGCCAATTGCCGTCGATCGAGCAGGTGCTGCCCTGGCTCGACCAGCTCTTCGATGCCTGGGACGAACGCCGCCGCCAACGCGAGCGCGAAGCCGCCGAGCGCGAAGCGCTCGAAGCCGCCGTCCAGGAGACCGACGAGGCAATCGTCGATGACGAGGGCGATGACGTCGACGATCACAGGAAGAAAAAGAAAAAGAAGAAGCAGGGCAAGGATAGCCGACGGGTCTAGTCGGGCCGATCCTCGCGCCGCGGCAGCATGCCCATGCGCTCGAATTGCCAGCGCATGGCGCGATACCAGAAATAGCCGACCGCCGCGCCGCACAGGGCGAGGATGATCACGTTCGCGCTCGAGAACGAGCCGCTCCACCACATCATCCACGCGGTCCACAGCAGCGTGAAGACGATGGCACCTGCTTTCAAAGGAAGAAGGGGGTGGCTCATGTCGTGCTCCGGGCGATCAAAACCCCGGCCGCCACCATCGCAAGCCGAGGCAGCAGATACCGTGAGCCAGATCACGGAGCACGCTGCCTGACCTCACGTACCGAAGCGCAGCCGCGAACGCTCTTTCGCCTTCTCCGCCTCAACCTCGCGGTCGCGCGCCGGCGCGTTCGTATGCAGCGAGGTCAGGAGTTTTCGCGCCGCCTCGGAGACCTCGGCCACCGCACGATCGAACGCCGCCTCGTTGGCCTGCGATGGCTTGTTGAAACCCGACAGCTTTCGCACGAATTGCAGCGCGCTGGCGTGGATCTCATCCTCCGTCGCCGGCGGCTCGAAGTTGAACAGCGTCTTGATGTTGCGGCACATGCACTTTCTCCCGGCGTTTTCCTTAAGACGAAGGTCCGAGCCGAAATCCTACATCCGCCTTCTCGCTTCTGCGACCAACTTGGTGGATGCGCCACAAGCTGATCTCGCAGCGCATCATAAGCGGGGGCGCCGGCATCGCATATTATTTGAGCATGCATTGCAGTGACGGCTCAGGCTTAATCCGTGCCAACGATAGGGAAAGACGCGCAGGACAATCGCGCGCCCATGGCACGATACGCGACGAGGAGGATCGCATGCACAGGCTCGCACTGTGCGTTTGGTTGGTTGCGACGACAGCGCTGGCAAACGTTGCGTTCGCGCGCGACAATGGCCAATACGACCACGTTCCGCCCGACATCCGCGCCTGGTTCAAGAGCGTGATCGCGCCGAACGGGGTTCCCTGCTGCGACATCTCCGATGGCCATCGCACCGAGTATGACGTGCGCAATGGCGCTTATTGGGTGCCGATCGAGGGACAATGGATCGAGGTGCCCGGACGCGCCATCATCCGCGACCAGGGCAATCCGATCGGCCAGGCCGTGGTGTGGTACGTCCACCACCGCGGCTCCATCATCATCAGCTGCTTCGTGCCGGCGGATGCGGTGTAACGCGCCTTGGTGATTTCCATTGGCTGGCGACGGCCCGATCGGGTAGCTTGAAGCGTAGCTGAAGCGGAGGCACGCCGTTGACCGATCTTAGCGCCGAAGACCTCGCCACCATCTATGCTATGCCGAGCCCGCGCGTGATCGCGAAGGCACGGCCCGCGATCGATGCGCATGCGAAGAAATTCATCGAGATGTCGCCATTCTGCGTGCTCGCGACATCGGGAGCGGACGGCAGCGTCGACGCTTCGCCGCGCGGCGGCGGCATCGGCTTCGTCCGCGTCGCCGGCCCCAACCAGCTGCTGATGCCCGACCGCTCCGGCAACAACCGCATCGACAGTTTTCGCAACGTGGTCGAAGGCTCAGGCTTCGTGCATTTGCTGTTCTTCGTGCCGGGCATCGAGGAGACGCTGCGCGTCGGCGGCCGCGGCACGCTGTCGGCCGACCCGGATCTGCTCGCCTCGATGGTGGAATTCGGCAAGCCGCCGCGCGCGGTGCTGAACGTCGCGGTCAGCGAGGTCTATTTCCATTGCGGCAAGGCGCTGATGCGCTCGAATCTGTGGGGGTCGGAGAAGGTGCAGCGCTCGGTGATGCCGAGCATCGTCACGGTCATTCACGAGCAGACCGGCCTCGGCGAACCGGCGAGCCAGGAGGCCGTGGAAGAGCTCTACAAGACGCAGCTGTAGCCGAGAGCGGTTCCGCAAAACGAAACGACGTGCGGCAACACGTGAATGGCCGGGGTCAAGCCCGGCCATGACGGTGGAGGGAGCCGGGCCCGAGCTTAGTGCCCCTCGCCCTCGAGCCCGCCGACATGCTTCTGGGTGTAGAGCTCGAGGCCGATGCGGCCGATCAGATCGAGCTGGGTCTCGAGGAAGTCGATGTGGTGCTCCTCGTCGCTCATCAGCTTCTCGAACAGGTCGCGTGTGACATAGTCCTTGGCGCTGTGACAGTAGGTCGCCGCTTCCTGATAGAGCGCCCGCGCGCTCATCTCGGCGGCGAGATCGCACTCGATGATCTCCTTGACGTTCTGGCCGATGCGCAGGGGATCGAGCACCTGCATGTTCGGAAAGCCGTCGAAGAACAGGATCCGCTCGGTGAGCTTGTCGGCGTGCTCCATCTCCTCGATGGATTCCTTGCGCCAGACCTTGGCCATGTCCAGCAGGCCCCAATTGTCGAGGAAGCGGTAATGCAGCCAGTACTGATTGATCGCAGTCAGCTCATGACGCAGTGCCTTGTTGAGATAGTCGATGACTTTTGCGTCGCCCTGCATGGTTCACTCCAGCTCTTGCAGTCCAAATCGGTCCCAAACCGAGTTTAGAACGCTTCTAAATCACTTTGCGAGCGAGAGCAACCGGCTACGGGAACCCAGCCGGGGAAAAGCTCAGCCGGAATTGCGGAAGTTTTCAGCAGGCCGCGAGGGCGAACTCGGCGGGTTCGGCGGTCTCGTCGTTGGCGGCCACGGTGTGGCTATGCGGGCAGCCGGCGCAGCAGGACTGCGCACAGGGGCCGAGCGCTTCGTCGATGATACTCTTGATCGTCCGGGCGCAGCGCCCGCATTCGGCGCTGCAGCCGAGACAGCCATAGACCTGTTTGGCATGCCGCACGGCGTCGTCGGACTCGGCGACGGCGGCGCGGATATCATCATCGCTCAGCACGTTACAGGAACAAACGATCATGGAAGCGGCAGGCCCTTCGGTGATGCGCCATCATCGATATTTAACAGGCCGGCCGGATGCAAAAGGAAAAACAGGTATTTGAAGCTATTCCAAACTGGCCTGATCAAAGCCTAGAACGGCTCTAAATCAAGCTCTTGCGCTGGATCAAGATTGTAGCCCACTAGTCGCCGCCACCGCCGCCTCCTCCTCCGCCATCGCCACCGCCTCCGCAGTCGCCGCCGCTACTGCTGCTATCGCTGCTGGAACAGCTTGCGCCGTCGCCAGAGCTCCCCGAACTGCCGCCGGAAAACCAGCTTCCCCGCGAGAAGCCGTCATTCGTCCCGGAATAGGTGCTGTCCCCGCTACTCCCTCCGTGGCTGCCGGCGGTAGCGCGGGAGCGCCGTGCGCGGTTCTGGAGATGTGCGATCCAGCCGTAGCCGACCGCGAAAACGATCCCGGCCGCAATCAAAGCATTAACCATCGCGTTGCCCATCATCGTCTCCCGGTGGGACCCATACCAATTGGTCGTCTCCGGCAAAGGTGCCGTTCATTGATCATTCAAGCGGAATATGGAACCTTGCGGCCCAAAGGTTCCCGCGTGTTCGTCTGAAAGGTCAAGCAATGAAGAAGTCGCTCCTGGCGGTCGTCGCCGTCGCCATTCTGGCCCTGACGGCCGGAACGCCGGCCCATGCCCAGCGCGGTGTCGCGGCAGGCGTGGCCGCCGGGATCATCGGCGGCGCCATTGTCGGCGGCGCGCTGGCTTCTCCGTATTATTACGGGCCTAGCTATGGCTACTATGGGCCGGGCTACTACCCGCCGCGCTACTACGCCCCGGGTCCAGGCTATGTTGCCGACGACTATTACGGCGGCTGCGTCTGGCAGAAGCAGCGCTTCTGGGATGGCTATGCCTGGCGCGTCCGTCGCGTCCGAGTCTGCGGCTGAGGCGCGCCAAGCCGGTTCACTACGGATGCGCCGTTCATCTCAGGGCCTGAAAAAGACCGCTTTTTCTCGTCACAGCTCCGTGTGCGTTTACCGTGGATTGACCATTTGCGCGCTTCCTAGCTGCAAGGCCAATTCCATCAGAGTGTGCGTGAACCTTTGAAACCCGGGCGCCTCTAGCAGGAGGAACCCATCTCCCAGGAGAGCCAAGAGCATGAACAAGACTTTAGTTGCCGCCCTCACGGTCGCGACGGTCGCCGGTTCGCTGGTGACCGCCGCTCCGTCCGCGAAGGCCCATGACGGCGTCGGCGCCGGTATCGCAGCCGGCCTGATCGGTGGCGCCATCGTCGGCGGCGCCATCGCCTCCAGCCGTCCCGCCTATGGCGGCCCCGTTTACATCGCCGAGCCCCCGCCGCCCGCGCCCTGCTACTGGCGCCGCGAGCGCTATTGGGACGGCTACGGCTGGGTCAGCCGTCCGGTTCGCGTTTGCTACTGATCTGATTGCCTGGCGCATGCGCGCCGCGATCGGAAAGCCCGGCCGAGAGCATTGGCCGGGCTTTTTGTTTGCGCACGCTAAAGCGCGATGCGGTTAGGATGAAGCGTCATCGCGCTTTAGGTTATTGTTTGAGCATGATCTTTTCGGAAAACCGCTTCACACTTTTCCGGATCATGCTCTATCGCGCCGCCTGGATCGAACGCAGCACCTCTTCGCTCGGCCAGCAATCGACCTTGAGGCCCGCCGACTTCTGATAGGCGCCAAGCGCCGCACGCGTCTGCATGCCGGCCTTGCCGTCGATCTTGTCCTTGTAGAGTCCGGTCCGCATCAATCCGCGCTGCATGGTCTCGACGTCCTTGGTGCGCAATTGCTTCGAGGCGGACCAGGGCGTTGCGAACGGCAGCGGGCTCGTCATGCGGTCGCTGAGATGGCCGACGAACAGCACGTAGAGATCGGAGAAATTGTATTCCTTGATGACGAAGTAATTCTTCGTGGTCAGGAATGACGGGCCGTAGATGCCTTCGGGCTGGAGCAGCGAGGCCGGCTGCGCCTGCTCGGCGGCGCTGAGCTTTTGGCCGCGTACCGGGACAAAACCCTCGCGCAGCCATTGGCCGATCGGCTTCGTCACCTCCGGCACGCCCGTCGTGCAATCGACCTTCGCCGGCGCCTGCACCTCGTAAGCCCAGCGCACGCCGCTCTGCCAGCCCTTGTTGACGAGCTGCTGCGCAGCCGAGGCCAGCGCATCCGGCACCGAGTGCCAGATGTCGATGCGGCCATCGCCGTCGAAATCGACGCCATGCTTGTAATATTCGGACGGCAGGAACTGGGTGAGGCCGGTCGCGCCGGCCCAGGACGAGCGCATGTCCTTGCGCGTGACGACGCCTTCATCGAGGATCTTGAGCGCGGCAATGAACTCGTTGCGATACTGATCCTTTCGGCGTCCGACATAGGCCTGCGTCGCCAGTACGCGCACCAGATCGTAGGGCAACGTGTGCCGGCCATAGTCTGTCTCGCGGCCCCAGATGGCGAGCATGACGGTCGCCGGCACCCCGGACTTCTTCTCGATCTCGTTCAGCGAGGTACGATGCTTTTGGAGCAGCCGCTGCCCCTCGCCTGCAAACCGCGCGATCGAGGCTTCCTTGACGTAGTCGGCCGGCACCTGCACGAACTCGGCCTGCGACGGCGCACCCGTTGCCGGCCGCCCGGGCAAGAGCAGATCGGGCAGCTTGTAGTCGGGCTCCAGCCCGCGCGTTTGCGCATCGAACGTTGCGCGCGAAACGCCGGCCTGTTGGGCCTCCGGCCACAATGAGGCGATGAACTGGGTGAAAGCGGCGTCGGCAGCACGGACGGGCGACCAGCTGCAGGCGATGACGATCCCCGCAGCGATGAGCGCCCGTCGCATCATGCCGCCATCACCGCGTCAGCTTCTTGTACTTCACGCGGTGCGGGATGATGCTGTCCTGGCCGAGCCGGCGCATCTTGTCTTTCTCGTAGTCCTGGAAATTGCCTTCGAACCATTCGACGTGGCTCTCGCCCTCGAAGGCGAGGATGTGCGTCGCGATGCGGTCGAGGAACCAGCGATCGTGGCTGATGATGACCGCGCAGCCGGCAAAATCCTCCAGCGCCTCTTCGAGCGCGCGCAGCGTATCGACGTCGAGGTCGTTGGTCGGCTCGTCGAGCAGCAGGACGTTGGCGCCGGACTTCAGCATTTTCGCCAGATGCACGCGGTTGCGTTCACCGCCCGAGAGCGCGCCGACCTTCTTCTGCTGGTCCGCGCCCTTGAAGTTGAACGACGAGCAATAGCCGCGCGAGTTGACTTCCTTCTTGCCGAGCAGGATCAGTTCGTTGCCGCCAGAGATCTCCTCCCACACGGTCTTCTTGCCGTCGAGCGCGTCGCGCGACTGGTCGACGTAGCCGAGATGCACGGTCTCGCCGACCGTGATCGTGCCGGAGTCCGGCTTCTCCTGAGCGGTGATCATCCTGAACAACGTGGTCTTGCCGGCGCCGTTGGGACCGATCACGCCGACGATGCCGCCGGGCGGCAGCTTGAAGGTGAGGTTGTCGATCAGGAGACGATCGCCAAAGCCTTTGCTGAGCCCCTCGAAATCGACCACGTTGGCGCCGAGCCGCTCGGCCACTGGAATGATGATTTGCGCGGTCTGGGTCTGCTTCTCGCTCGCCTTCTTCAGCAGCTCCTCATAGCGCTGATAGCGCGCCTTCGACTTGGCCTGGCGGGCCTTCGGCGACGAGGCGACCCATTCCTGCTCGCGCGCGAGCGTCTTCTGGTGCGCCGCATCCTCGCGGCCCTCCTGCTCCAGACGCTTCTGCTTCTGCACCAGCCAGGACGAGTAATTGCCCTCGTACGGGATGCCGCGGCCGCGATCGAGCTCGAGGATCCAGCCCGTGACGTTGTCGAGGAAGTAGCGGTCGTGGGTGACGATCAGGATCGCACCGGGATAGTTGCGCAGGTGCCCTTCCAGCCACGACACGGATTCCGCGTCGAGATGGTTGGTCGGCTCGTCCAGCAGCAAGAGTTCGGGCTGGTCGAGCAGCAGGCGGCACAGCGCGACGCGGCGGCGCTCACCGCCCGAGAGTTTCGTCACGTCGGCATCGTCGGGCGGACAGCGCAGCGCGTCCATGGCCTGGTCGACCTTGCTGTCGAGATCCCACAGGCCCTGGGCCTCGATCTCGTCCTGCAGCTTGGTCATCTCGTCGGCGGTCTCGTCGGAATAATTGACCGCGAGCTCGTTGTAACGGTCCAGGATCGCCTTCTGCTTGGCGACGCCCTGCATGACGTTTTCGCGCACGGTCAGCTTGGAATCGAGCTGCGGCTCCTGCTCGAGATAGCCGACGCGGGCGCCCTCGGCGACCCAGGCCTCGCCGGTGTATTCCTTGTCGAGACCGGCCATGATCTTGAGCAGGGTCGACTTACCCGAGCCGTTGACGCCGAGCACGCCGATCTTGGCGTCCGGGTAGAAGCTCAGATGGATGTTATCGAGCACCTTCCGGGTCGGGTAGCTCTTGGTCAGGCCCTGCATGAAATAGATGAACTGGCGCGCCATCGGTCCCGTGAAACCTTCGATTTGAGGAAATTTGCTTCGCCAGCGATGTAGCGATCCCGCCCCCAAAGGGCAACGTTTTCCGTCCGTTCACCACGGATGAATACGGTCAGGAAACCATCCGGCCACCGATCCGGACAATTGAAACCATCTTTTAATAAATCAGGCCAAAGCTCGGTTTCGCGCGGAAACAGCGCCACCCGCTCAGAACGAACGGGGAGCACAGCGAGGCCGCATCATGGCTCTGATCGAGACCCATTCTCTTCCTGTTCCGGCAGGAGCCGGGCGCGACTCCGGGTTCGCCTCGGAGATCAAGGCCTTCTGGAAGCGCTTCTTCGTCACCGCCTTCAATCCCTACCGGCCCGAACTGCATTACATGCGCGGCCCCGGCCCCGCCTGGCGCGCCAAGCACGGCATGGATGCACCGTTCCGCCTGAAGCCCCGCGACGTCTGAGCGTATCGGACTTTTGAAGACGCAGGCTGCTTGCGCGCCGGCGCGATTGCGCGCAAACCATGGCCAGGTTCCGATGACGGCGCCCGCCTGGCGCCTTCACCTCTCGCCATGGATGAACGCTGATGAGCCGGCTGCGCTGCGCAATCCTCGACGACTATTTCAATCTCGCCCTCGACGTCGCCGACTGGCCGAAATTGTCGGATCGCGTCGACGTCACCGTGTTCAGCCATCCCTTCGCCTCCGAGCAGGCCGCAGCCAGTGCGCTCACCGACTTCGAAATCATCTGCGCGATGCGCGAGCGCACGGCGTTTCCCAAGAGCCTGTTCGATCGCCTGCCGAAGCTTAAGCTGCTGCTGACCTCGGGCATGCGCAACGCTGCGATCGACATCGAGGCCGCGAAAGCGCGCGGCATCGCCATCGGCGGCACGCAATATTCCCGTGATCCGACGGCGCCGCTCGCCATGGGTCTGATCCTGGAGTTGACCCGCGGCATCGGCCGAGAGAACGCGCGCATGCATGCGGGCGAGTCCTGGCAGACATTTGCCGGAGTCGAGATCGAAGGGCTGACGCTCGGCATCGTCGGGCTCGGCAAGCTCGGCAGCAAGATGGCGGGCATTGCGAAAGCGTTCGGCATGAACGTGATCGCCTGGAGCCCGAACCTGACGCCGGAAAAGTGCGCTTCTGTTGGCGTCGGCTACGCCTCCAAGGAGGAGCTGTTCGCCAAGGCCGACATCGTCACCATCCACGTGGTGCTGAGCGAGCGCTCGCGTGGCCTCGTCAGCCGCGCGGATCTTGCGCGGATGAAACCGACGGCCTTCCTGGTCAATACCGCGCGCGGGCCGATCGTGGATGAGCAGGCGCTGCTGGACGCTTTGCAGCAGCGCAAGATCGCAGGCGCCGGCCTGGACGTGTTCTCGGTCGAGCCGCTGCCGGTCGACCATCCCTTCCGCAAGCTCGACAATCTCGTGCTGACGCCGCATCTGGGCTACGCCACCACGGATGGTCTGCGCATCCATTACGGCCAGATGGTCGAGGCGATCGACGCCTTCACCAAAGGCGGCGAGCTGCCGCGGAAGCTGGCCTGAAACGAAAAGGGCGTGCCGACGGCACGCCCTTCGCAATCTCATCGAGTTGAGGCCCTCAGCGCACGGTGACCGGCGCGGGCAGCGGCGGCACAACGGTGGGCTGCGTCCCCGGGACCGGGCCCGCCTGGGCGGACATCGGAGCCGGCCCGGCAGCGCTCTGCGTCGGCGCGGCGGAGGCCGTCGCCGTTCCCGGCGGCGGACCACCCGGCATCACGACAACGCGGGTGCCGACCTTGACGCGCTCGAACAGGTCGGAGACGTCCTCGTTCAGCATGCCGATGCAGCCGGAGGAGACGAACTTGCCGATCGTCGAGGGCTGGTTGGTGCCGTGGATGCGGTAGACGGTCGAACCTAGATACATCGCGCGGGCGCCGAGCGGATTACCCGGGCCGCCGGCCATGAAGCGCGGCAGATAGGGCTGACGCTCGATCATCTCGGTCGGCGGATGCCAATCCGGCCACTCGGCCTTGCGGGTGATCTTCTGCACGCCCGTCCAGGTGAAGCCGTCGCGGCCGACTCGGACGCCGTAGCGGATCGCACGGCCGCCTCCGAGCACGTAATAGAGGTAGGTGTTGGGCGTATCGACCACGAGCGTGCCGGCCGGCTCCTTGGTCTGGAACGCGACCTCCTGACGGCGCAGGTTCGGCGGCAGCTGCACCGGCGCGGCATCGGGCTGCTCCTCGGGCGGCAGCGCGGCCAGGGTCACCGGGCGGCCATCCGTGCCCACGGGCGGCTGTCCGGCCTGGACCGTCCCAGTCGCGGCGGGACCGCCCACAGCCTCGGGCGGACGCAGGCCATCGTTGGCGGGCGATTGCTGAGGCGGACGGTCGGCGTAGATCACCGCCGGCGGACCGGCGGGGCGGCCGTAGCGGGGATCGTCGGGCGACATCACGGGGCCTTGCGGCGCGGCCGAATAGACCGGCGGGGCGCCAGCCGGGCGCCCATAGCGCGGATCATCCGGCGACATCACCGGACCTTGGGGCGGGGCGGCCGAATAGACCGGAGGCGCGCCCATCGGACGACCGTAGCGCGGATCGTCGGCCGGACCGGGCGGGGGCGGCGAGGCATGCGGCATCGCCTCGTCGTCTTCGTCGAGCGCGTCGAAATTCGGCATGCGGTCACCGGGCCGATATTCGGCCGGCGCGCCATAGCTTGGCACCTGCTGGATCGGATAGCTCTGAGCCTGAGCGAGCGAGGTTCCCGCCGCAGCGACTGTTGCGGCAGCGCATATCGTCAGAAAGTGTTTGATCATCATCGCTCTTGTATAGTCCCCAAGCCCGACCGGACCGTTAACGGCCAGATGACGGAAGATAGCGGCACATTCAAGACATATCAGGCTTATTTGCGCCGGACTTGCCGATTTGTGATCCGCAAGACTACCGTTGCCCCGTTGCATCACGGGGCTGAAATCGTATCGCGCCTTCGATTGGCGCGATGGTCGGCCGCGATTTTAACGGAACGATGCGGAGACGTTGCGATATGGTCGAATCAGCCTGATTCGCCACCTTTTTGAGCTCCGATCCCGCGTGGCGAACGCGGCAAGCAGTACCGTCACCGCGTTCAGATGGCTCTTGAGCCCCGGCTACTTCCGCCGCCGGGGCGGAAATTCGCAATCGCTCAATGCTTCCCGGCTTTCGCTTCCTGTTTGCCGCGATCCTGCTGTCAACCTCCATCCTGGTGTTCGGCCTAGGGGCCGCCGCGCTGCTCCGGGCGACCCATCAGCAATATGTCAACAACCCCGGCTGGCGGAACGGGCCGCAGGAGCAAATGTTTGCGCAGGCGCCCGAGCCGGCCCAGCCGGTGCTCGCGGTGCTGCGGACCGAGCCGGAGCCACCTGCCGAGACCACGCCATCGCTGCGCGACCAGGTGCCGACCATCGCTTTGCCCCTGAGCGAGCCCGAACAGATTGCTGCACTGACGACCGAGACGGACGTCCAGCCCGAGGCCGCCGCGCCCCTGGCTGAAGTGCCGGCCATCGAAGCAGCCAAGCCCGAACCAGCCAAGCCCGAACCGATGGTGACGGCCGCAGCGCCGGCTTCGATCGATACGCTGACCTCCGCCGACACCACGGCCGGGATTCCCGAGGCCCAGCCTGCCGCAATCGCCAGCGAGCCGGAACCAGCTGACCCGGCCCTCGCCGCCGCGGCGCTCGATGTCGCCTCCGCAAGGCTCGCTGCGCTGAACGCCGCCACAGCGGCGACGGACGCGCCGGCGAAGGTCAAGGCCGAGAGCAGCAAGGCCGAGAGCACCAAGTCGGACAGCAAGGCGACCAAGCGCAAGGCGAAAGCCAAGAAGCGAGCCCGCGTGGTGCGGCGCCCGCCGCCTCAGCAGTTGCAGCAGCAGCTCGATCCGTTCGGTCAGCAGCAGCCGGCCTTCGCGACAACGACGACCGCACGCACGCGGTGATCTTACTTCTTCACCTCTCCCCGCTTGCGGGGAGAGGTCGGAATACGCGCGTCGCGCGGATTCCGGGTGAGGGGGTACAGGTCCCTCGATAATCTCATCCTGCGGAGAGAGGCCCCTCACCCCAACCCTCTCCCCGCAAGAACGGGGCGAGGGAGCGCACCGTCATCGTGGCTGCAACCTCAAGCCGGGCCGGTCGCGATGGCCGGGCCGCCGGCCTGGCCCCATTCCGACCACGAGCCGTCATAAAGCGCGGTGTCGGTGATGCCGAGGCGGTAGAGCGCGAGCGTCAGCACGCCGGCCGAGACGCCGGAGCCGCAGCTCGTCACGATCGGCGCATCCAGCTTGACGCCGGCATTGGTGAAGGCGGCGCGGAGCTCGTCGAGCGGCTTCATCTCGCCGGTCGCGGCGTCGAACAGCAGATTGTAGGGCACGTTGCGGGCGCCGGGGATGTGACCGGAGCGGATGCCCGGGCGCGGCTCGGGCGCGCGGCCTTCGAAGCGATCGGCGGCGCGCGCGTCGATCACCTGCTCGTTGCGGCTTGTGACATTGGCGATCAGTTGCTGCATGCTGCGCACGCGGTTTGCGTCATAGCTCGCCGTGAAGGTCTCCGGCTTCGGCTTGACCTCGCCGCTCTCGGTCGCGCGTCCCTCAGTGCGCCACTTCTTCAGGCCGCCATTGAGAATGCGTACGTTGCTGTGGCCATAGGACAGGAACATCCACCACGCACGCGGCGCTGCGACCCAGCCGCCGGCATCATAGAGCACGACGGTGTCCGCGTTGGAGATGCCGAGATTGCCGACGTCGCGGCCGAACTGCTCTGCGCTCGGAAACATGTGCGGCAGCGGGTTGGAATGATCCGACACCGCATCGACGTCGAAGAACACGGCGCCCGGCAGATGCGCGGCGAGATAGTCGTCCTTCGGCAGCGGCAGCACGCCCGGCAGCTTGAAGCTGGCGTCGAGGATCTTGACGTTGGCATCGCCGATGTGAGCTGCGAGCCATTCGGTGGAGACGAGGGGGTCGGTGGCGGTGGTCATTGAAGCATTCTCCGTTGGTCATTCCGGGGCGTGCGAAGCACGAGCCCGGAATCCATCGTGCCTCAGACTCTGTGGATCAATGGATTCCGGGCTCACGCTTCGCGTGCCCCGGAATGACGGGTGGAGAGGGCAAGGCCCTCACCCCTTCTTCTTCGGCTCCCACTTCTCCGTGGGCCCGCCGGCATCGCGCCAGGCGGCGTAGCCGCCGGCGATATGGGCGACGGGCTTGAGGCCCATGTCCTGCGCGGTCTTGGCCGCGAGCGCAGAGCGTAAGCCCCCCGCACAGTGGAACACGAACTTCTTGTCTTCCTGGAAGATCGGTTTTGCGTACGGGCTCTGCGGGTCGATCCAAAATTCGAGCATGCCGCGGGTGCAGGCGAAGGCGCCGGGGATGCGGCCGTCGCGCTCGATCTCGCGGGGATCGCGGATGTCGACGATGACAACGTCGCCGTTCTTGGAGATCTCGATCGCGTCCTTGGCGGTGAGCGTCTCGATCTCGGCATTGGCCTCGTCGATCAGCGCCTTGATGCCGCGGGTGATGGTCTGGGGCACGTGCTTCTCCCTCTTGTTGTCATTCCGGGGCGCGCGTAGCGCGAGCCCGGAATCTATTCCTCTACATGCACTGCGGCCCGATGGATTCTGGGTTCGCCCTTCGGGCGCCCCGGAATAACGACGGGAGGCATCAATGCGTCAATTCCTTCATCGCAGCTTCCAGCCCCTCGATCGTGATCGGATACATACGATTGGCGAAGATGCGCTTGATGATGGTGGTGGATTCCGAATAGTCCCAGTGCTTCTGCTGCACCGGGTTCAGCCACACCGTATGCGGATAGGTGCGGATGATGCGGTCGAGCCAGACCGAGCCGGGCTCCTCGTTGACATGCTCCACCGAGCCGCCGGGCACCATGATCTCGTAAGGCGACATCGAGGCATCGCCGACGAACACGACCTTGTAGTCGTGCGGGTATTTGTGCAGCACGTCCCAGGTCGGCGTGCGGTCGGTGAAGCGGCGCTTGTTCTGCTTCCACACGCCTTCATAGAGGCAATTGTGGAAGTAGAAATACTCCATGTGCTTGAACTCGCTCTTCGCCGCCGAGAACAGCTCCTCGACCTGCTCGATATGCGCATCCATCGAGCCGCCAATGTCGAAGAACACCAAGAGCTTCACTGCATTGCGCCGCTCGGGTCGCATGTGCACGTCGAGATAACCGTGATTGGCGGTCTCGCGAATGGTGGTGTCGAGATCGAGCTCGTCGGGCGCGCCGGTGCGCGCGAATTTGCGCAGGCGGCGCAGCGCCACCTTGATGTTGCGGATGCCGAGCTCGACATTGCCGTCGAGATCCCGAAACTCGCGCTTGTCCCACACCTTCACGGCGCGGTTGTTGCGGTTCTTCTCCTGGCCGATGCGCACGCCTTCGGGGTTGTAGCCGTGCGCGCCGAACGGCGAGGTGCCGGCGGTGCCAATCCATTTGGAGCCGCCCTGGTGGCGACCCTTCTGCTCCTCGAGGCGCTTCTTCAGCGTCTCCATGAGCTTGTCCCAGCCCATGGCCTCGATCTGCTTCTTTTCTTCTTCGGTCAGGTATTTCTCGGCGAGCTTCTTCAGCCACTCCTCGGGGATCTCCGCCTTCTCCATGGCGTCGAGCAGGCTTTCCAGCCCCTTGAACACCGTGCCGAAGACGCGGTCGAACTTGTCGAGATTGCGCTCGTCCTTCACCAGCGAGGCGCGCGACAGGTAATAGAAGTTCTCGACCGTGTAGTCCGCAAGGTCGGCGTCGAGCGCCTCCATCAGCGTGAGGTATTCGCGCAGCGTCACGGGGACCTGCGCATCGCGCAGAGAGGTGAAGAATTGCAGGAACATGGGTGACAGATTGCCCGTCGGGTGGCGAACGTCAAGGGGCGGAGGCCGCTGCGGGACGCTGGACCGGCAGGCTTTTTGCTCTAGAATTGGCGACGTCAAGGGGTTGTTTGGGGGACGTTTGCAATGGGAATTCTCGCAGCACTGATCATCGGTGCCATCGCCGGCTGGCTTGCGGGCAAGATTGTCCACGGGGCGGGATTTGGGCTGATCGGCAACATCGTCGTCGGCATCATCGGCGCGCTGGTGGCGAGCTGGGTTCTGCCACAGCTGCACATCCAGCTGGCAACAGGCACAATCGGCGCCATCGTCAACGCCACGATCGGCGCGGTGATTGTGCTCGTCATCCTTTCGCTGATAAAACGGGTCTGAAAGCCTGACCGAACCAGGAACGGCCGCCGCGAGCGGCCGTTCGCTTGTCGTGACCGAGGCCATTGATACTGGCAATGCGTTGCGACGACGACCAACAAGGACGCGCGATGAAATTTACCGGCACCAAGGACTATGTTGCGACCGACGATCTCAAGGTCGCCGTCAATGCTTCGATCGTGCTCGAGCGCCCGCTCCTGGTGAAGGGCGAGCCCGGCACCGGCAAGACGGTGCTGGCGGAGGAAGTGGCGAAGGCGCTGAACGCGCCGCTGCTGACCTGGCACATCAAGTCCACCACCAAGGCGCAGCAGGGCCTCTACGAATATGACGCGGTGTCGCGCCTGCGCGACAGCCAGCTCGGCGATGCGCGCGTGTCCGACATCCGGAACTACATCAAGCGCGGCAAGCTGTGGGACGCCTTCACCAGCGAGCAGCGCCCGGTGCTCCTGATCGACGAGATCGACAAGGCCGACATCGAATTCCCCAACGATCTGCTGCTCGAGCTCGACCGCATGGAATTCCATGTCTACGAGACCGGCGAGACGATCAAGGCGAAGCAGCGCCCGATCATGATGATCACCTCCAACAACGAGAAGGAGCTGCCCGACGCGTTCCTGCGCCGCTGCTTCTTCCACTACATCAAGTTCCCCGATGCCGACACGATGGGCCGCATCGTCGACGTCCACTTCCCCGGCATCAAGAAGCGCCTGGTCGAGGAAGCGCTGCGCATCTTCTTTGAGGTGCGCGAGGTCCCGGGCCTGAAGAAGAAGCCGTCGACCTCGGAGCTGCTCGACTGGCTCAAGCTGCTGCTCAACGAGGACATGAGCGCCGAGCAGCTGCGCGAACGCGACCCGCGCAAGCTGATTCCACCGCTGCACGGCGCGCTGCTCAAGAACGAGCAGGACGTGCATCTGTTCGAGCGGCTGGCGTTCTTGAGCCGAAGGGAAGTGTAGGCACGCCGTAACGCGTCGCACGGTGCCGTAGGGTGGGCAAAGGCGCATAGCGCCGTGCCCACCATTCCTCCGTGATGGATGCAGATCGTGGGCACGCTTCGCTTTGCCCACCCTACGATATCGAGTGTGTCGCGAGCAGCCTCCCGATCCCGTCATTGCGAGCGCAGCGAAGCAATCCAGTATCCCTCCACCGCAGTAGTCTGGATTGCTTCGCTGCGCTCGCAATGACGGAGCAAGGAGCAACGGCGTCGTTCTCCGCTGGCAATTCAATTTGCAGACACACCTTCGCAGCCTCGCGGCTCATCTCGCCCGAGCTTTGCTTCATTCCGTCGCCCCAAAAGAAAGAGGGCGCAGGGAAGACCGGGTGCCGACGGGCACCCGCGGTCCGCTGCGCGAAAAGCACACGCAGAGAAACCGCACAGCAGCATACAGGTGTCGCCGATCACTCGGCCTTCCCTGCGCGATGGTCGGACGGCTTATGCCGTGCTCTCCCGGGAGCCGAATTCCTTCTGGCCTCCCTCGCCCCGCGAATTGACGATGCCGTCCGCCCGGTTGGGCTGGCGCGCATCTCCGCAAGAGGCTTGACCGTAGCAACGACGGCCAGGACCACACGGTTTTGCCGTACGCAGCTCATCCGGCTTCGCCAAGAGGCTTCGCCGGACTTCAGCGCCGTTCGTCTGCACGGGGCCTCGGGCTCACAGGGACTACCCGCCCTGCCCGCACCCATCGTGCCGACGCTGCCGCGTCCACCGCAACCCGGCCCGCGTTTCGAACGACTCGCGAACCGCCCCTCTTTCGTGAGCCGGGCTGTTTCGATCTATGCCGCAATTCCGAATTTCGGTAAAGCGGAATATTTTTATGGAAAGGGGTTGACGAGGTGACGGGGTGTTTTGTCCGACGGGCTACGGGCCGTGAAGCGTCGCCGCCCACTCCAGCGCCGGCAGCACCGTGCCACGAGCAGACCATATGAGAGGGCCTTTTGAACTGGTGTGCGCCGTGGAAACCATCCTACTCCGCCCATGAAGTACATTATCGCCCAGAGGCCGGCAAAGAGGGTCCAATCGCGCCAGCCCACGCGGAGCAGCAGACCGAGCGGAATAGCGGTGCAGAGAAAGACGATGCCGCAGATGGCAATCTGGCCAACGGATTGCCGCTCAGCGCCGGATTGGGGCATTTGGCGTTTTGCCTATCGGTGAAGCGCGTAGGGCGGATTGGCCGAAGGCGTAACCGCCACGGCTCGTTTTCACATCGAAAGAAACGGTGGGTTACGCCTACGGCCGCGCTTCGCGCCGCCGCTGGCTAACCCACCCTACGAAGATATCACGCCACCGCCGCCTCCGGAATCCTTGCGGCTTCCATCGGCGCCTTGCCGCGGATGAGGTCGGAGGCGCGGTCGGCGATCATCATCGTTGACGCATTCAAATTCGCCGAGATCATCCGTGGCATGACGGAGGCGTCGATGACGCGGAGGCCTTCGAGGCCGTGGACGCGGAGCTGGTCGTCGACGACCGCCCACGTCGAGTCCGCCGGGCCCATGCGGCAGGTGCAGCCGGGGTGGAAGGTGGTGGTGCCGCGTTGGGTGGCGGCGGCTAGGAATTCGTCGTCGGTGTTGACGTTGGGGCCGGGGAAATCCTCGTAGGCGTAATAGGGCGAGAGCGGCGCACTCTTCAAGAGGCGCCGCGCCAGCTTCATGCCGCCGACGATGACGCGGCGGTCGAGCTCGGCGTCGAGATAATTGGTCTGGATGATCGGCGGCGCGAACGGATCGCTGGAGCGGATCCGGACATAGCCGCGGCTCTCGGGACGCTGCTGCCAGGACGCCACGGTCATGCCGGGCTCGTCCTCGAGCTGGCCCTGCACGCCTTCTTTGTAAGAAGCCGGCGTGAAGGTGAGCTGCAGGTCGGAGCTCTCGGCGCTCTCGCCGGAATGCCAGAAGCAATAGACCATGGTCGGCGACAGCGACAGCAGGCCCTTGCGCTGGGTCGCCCATTTCAACGCCTCGATCCACAGCGAGAAGCCGCGGCGGAGCTCGTTGATGGTCTTGATGTCCTTGACGCGCGCCACCGTGCGCGGGGCGTAATGGTCTTGCAGGCCCTCGCCGACAGGCAGCGCGTGACGCACGGCGATGCCGTGCTGCTGCAACAGGTCGGGCGAACCGATACCGGAGAGCTGCAGCAGCTGCGGCGAATTATAGCTGCCGCCGGACAGGATCACCTCCTTGTTGGCGCGCACCTCGACCGGCTGGCCGCCGCGGCCGCCCTTCATGTAGCGCACGCCGACCGCGCGCTTGCCCTCGAAGATGATCTCGGTCGCGTGCGCATGCGTATGCACATGCACGTTGGGCCGCTTCATCGCCGGCTTGAGGAACGCGGTCGCGCCGGAGACGCGCAGGCCGTTGTTGATGGTGCGCTGGCAGTAGGAGACGCCTTCCTGGGTCTTGCCGTTGTAATCGGGGTTGCGGGGAATGCCGAGCGAGACCGCGCCTTCCATGAAGGCCTCGCAGAGCGGATCGCGCCAGTTCATGGTGGTGACGATGAGGCTGCCGTCGCGGCCGCGATAGGTGTCCTCGCCCTCGCCGATCCGCTTCTCCAGCCGCCGGAAGTAGGGCAGCACGTCGGCATAGCCCCAGCCGCGATTGCCCATCTGCGCCCAGGTGTCGAAATCCATGCGCTGGCCGCGATTGTAGATGTGGCCGTTGATCGAGGACGAGCCGCCGAGCGTCTTGCCGCGCGGCGCGTAGATGCTGCGCCCGCCGGTCCACGGACCGGGCTCCTGCTGGTAGGCCCAGTTGATGCTCTTCATGTGGAAGGTCTTGATGAAGCCCGCCGGCAGATGGATGTAAGGATGCCAGTCGGACGGGCCCGCCTCGAGCACGCAAACGGAGGTGTTGGGGTCCTCGCTGAGCCGGCTGGTGAGCACGCAACCGGCGGAGCCCGCGCCTACGATCACATAATCAAATCTATCCATGGTCCCTCGGCCGCCCCTAGCGCGGCTTGTCGTTGAGTTGAAATTCGAGATGCGCCTGCACCGTCGGCCATTCGGCGGCGGTGATGCTGTAAACGACAGTATCGCGCAGCGTGCCGTTCGGCGCGATCTGATGGCTGCGCAGGATACCGTCCTGCTTGGCGCCCAGGCGCTCGATGGCGCGGCGGCTCTGGTGGTTGAAGAAATGCGTGCGGAACTCGACCGCGATGCAGTTCAGCGTCTCGAAGGCATGGCGCAGCAGCAGCAGCTTGCACTGCGTGTTGAGCGGGCCGCGCTGCGCGCTCTTGCCATACCAGGTCGAGCCGATCTCGACGCGGCGGTTGGTGGCATCGATGTTCATGTAGGTGGTCATGCCGACGATCCGGCCGCCGGCATCGAACACGGTGAAGGGCAGCATCGAGCCCGCGGCCTGCAGGCCTAAGCGGCGGTCGATCTCCTTGCCCATGTTCTCCGGCAACGGGATTGCGGTGTACCACAGCTTCGACAGCTCGCCGTCCTTGACCGCCTCGACCAGCCCTTCGCGATGGTCATGCGACAGCGGCTCGAGACGGGCATGCTGTCCGCGCAGGGTGACGGGATCGGGCCAGGGCATTCTATCGTTCCTTATGATTGTCATTCCGGGGCGGCTTGAAGAGCCGAACCCGGAATCTCGAGATCCCGGGTTCTATGCTCCGCATAGCCCCGGGATGACAATCGCGTTTTACGCGATTGTCACTTGTTCAGAAAATTCAACGGCAATCCGCCGCGCGGCCAGTCCATGGCGATCAGCTCGCCCTTGCCCGACAGCGTGATGTAGGCGGTCTTCAGCTCGGGGCCGCCGAAGGCGATGTTGGTGGTGACGCGGTCGCCGGTCGGAACCTGTTCCACCAGGGTGCCGTCGGGCGCGATCACCGAGATGCAGCCGGAGACGAGCGTGGCGACACAGACATTGCCGTTCGCTTCCACCGCGAGCGAGTCGAACATCTGGTAGCCGCCAAGGCCGCAGATCGGCTGGCCGCGCTCGCCGCGATAGATCGGATCGCGCGGCTTGAGCGTGCCCGGCGCCGAGAGCTCATAGGCCCAAAGCCGCCCGGTCGGCGTCTCCCCGATGTAGACCGTATTCTCGTCCGGGGACAGGCCGATGCCGTTCGCCGGCAATACGCCATGCACGATTTCGACGATCTCGCTCATGCCGGGCTTGAGGTAATACATGCCGCCGACGTCCATATCGCGCGCGCGGCGCTTGCCGAGATCGGAGAACCAGAGGCCGCCGTGCTTGTCGAAGACGAGGTCGTTCGGCCCGCGCAGATCGTGCGCGCCACATTTGGTCACGACGGTCTCGACCTTGCCGGATTGCAGATCGACGCGCTGGATCGCGCCGCCGAGATAATCGTCCGGCTGCGGGCCGGGCATGATCATCTTGCCGGCCGGAATCCAGGAGAAGCCGCCATTGTTGCAGATGTAGATCTTGCCGTCGGGTCCGAGCGCCGCGCCATTCGGGCCGCCGGGAATCTTCGCCACGATCTCCTTGCGGCCGTCGGGATAGACACGCGTCAGGCGCTGGCCGCGGATCTCCACCAGCACCACCGAGCCGTCCGGCATCACGACCGGCCCTTCGGGAAATTCGAGGTCGGTGGCGAGAACGCGGACGTTGGACATTGGAGACCCTCCCGGCGGCTTGTTATGGCTTGCGCGGGATGTCCGGCACGGGCCCCCGCAGGCAAGATTTGCCTGCGGTTATGGCAAAGTCGCCGGAGCTTGCCAAGCAAGCGGGACGGTATGCCAGCGTTGCGTGTTATTCTCTGACCGGTATCCAGATTTCGAAGCCGCCGTTGCCGGTCGCGGGATCGAATTTTTCGTCATAACGCTCGAAGTTCGGCGCGTCCGCGGCTTTCAGGCCAGACGCCGGCAGCCATTGATTCCAGATCGTGTTGACGGTGCGCCGGATCGAGGCGACGTGATCCTTGTGCGTGAACACCGCATAGCGCTGCTCCGGAATGCGGATGCGACCGAAGCGGCGCGGCAGGTCGGAGAAATCGGCGACCTCGACGCCGGCAATGTAATCGAAATTGCCGGCATCATCGCCGTTGCAGCAGACGCCGTAGGCGACGTGACCGACCCGCGCGGGGATGTCGGCGACCTCCTGATTGAAGCGCTGCCACAGACCAGGGATCATGGCACCGTTGTCGCAGGAGATGCGCTCGGCGCAACCGGCGACGAGGAAGGCCTTTGCGGTCTCGAAACGCGGTGGGGCAAGATGGTCGAGCATGGTGGAATCCATGAGGATCGGCTCCTGTAGCCTGAGCTGGTTGACGCACGCTGCCGCCCTCACCGCTTCGGGCGTGGTGCCGAATTGGTCGCGGAACGCGCGGGTGAAAGCTTCGTGCGAGCCGTAATCCGCCTCCAGTGCCAGCGACAGGATGTCAGGTGCGCCCTTTGCCAGACTGCGCGCCGCCTCCGTCAGCCGCCGCGCGCGCACGTAGCGCATCACCGGCAGACCGACGGCTGCGGCAAACGCACGCACAATGTGGAACCGCGACACGCCCGAGATCGCAGCGATCTCGTCGAGCGTCATCGGCTCGGCCAGATGGCTCTCGATATACCAGAGCGCGCGCTGGGCTGGATTCATGGCGGTTCAGGCTCTCGTTCGAAGCGCGGTGATGATGCGCCGATCGGCATCACTTTGCTTGATCGGCATTGCTGTCGTTTGCATGAGGATAGCCGGTCAATGGAAGCTGGCAACGCCCCGGTGTTCGTGGCTACACTCGCCGAAACCGCTCACGAGAAAGAGGAACCGGGTCATGGAAATCACCGATGTGCGGGCGCACCATATCCGCATCCCCTATGATGCCGGTGTCGCGAGCTTCCGCCAGGGCGCGTCCGCCATCACCGCACTCGACATGGTCCTCGTCGAGGTCACGACCGATGCCGGGCTGACCGGCTGGGGCGATGCTTTCGCCTATGTCTGCCCGCGCACGACGCGCAGCGCCGTCGAGGAGATGATCGCACCGCAGGCCCGCGGGCTGGAGGTGCCCGATGCGGCCGGCATCCCCGCCGTGATGGAGCAGATCCAGCGCAATTTGCATCTGTTCGGCCGCTACGGCATCACCATGTTCGCGATCTCCGGGCTCGATATCGCATTGTGGGACCTCGCCGCGAAGGTCGCGGGCGTGCCGCTGCACCGCCTGCTGGGCGAGATCAGGCGCACGGCGATCCCGGCTTACGCGAGCCTGCTCCGGATCGGCTCGCCCGACAACATCGCCGCCGAATGCAGGAAGGCGCTCGCGCTCGGCTATGGCGCGATCAAGCTGCACGAGACCACGACGCCTGCGGTGCTTGCCGCGCGCGAAGCGATCGGTCCGAGGATTCCACTGATGGTCGACATGAACTGCCCGCTGACCGGGGACCAGGCGATCGCTTTCGCGGCGACATGCCGCGACGCGCAGCCGATGTTCCTGGAAGAGCCGGTCTGGCCGCCGGAAGACTTCGCCACGCTTGCCGAGGTGCGCAGCAAGAGCGGGCTCGGAATTGCCGCCGGCGAGAATGCCTGCACCGAATATCAATTCCGCCAGATGATGGAAGCGGGCGCGGTCAGCCACGCCCAGCCGTCAGTCATCAAGGTCGGCGGCATCACGGAATTCCTGAAGGTCGCAGGCTTGGCCGATCGGCTCGGCATCAGGATCGTGCCGCACTCGCCTTACTTTGGCCCGGGCCTGCTGGCGACGCTGCATCTGCTCGCGACGCGCGACGACGGGCTGGTCGAGATGTTCTATTTAAAGCGCGAAGCCTGCCTCTGGGGCGGCCGCGCCGATGTCGATGCAAGCGGCCATGTCGCGGTGCCGGCGGGTCCCGGGCTCGGCTACGAGCCCGATCGTGGCGTGATGGAGCGATATCGCGTCGCGTGATCGAGGCGCCTATTTCGCAGCATCCTTCGCCGGCGGCGCATCCTGCTTCTTCTTCAGATCCTCAGTGGTCTTCGCCTGCGCGGCCTGGAGATCGAGAAGCGTCTTCTGCAGGCCGGCGATGGCTGTCTTCAGCGCATCGATCTGGCGATTGGCAACATCCAGCTTTTGCTGATGGTCGAGGCTGAGCTTGGTGATCGTCTTCTGCAGGAAGTCGACATTGCTCTGGAGGCAGCTGGTGCGGCGCTCCATGGTTTTCTCGACCGTGCAGATCTCGATGCCGGGCACGTCCTGCGCGAGCACCGGCAGAGGCGCCAGCGTGGCGAGCAGCAACATTGCGAAACAAATTCCGGCGTTTCGAAGCAGCATGAAAGTTCCTCGGCCAGTCGATCACATCAATGTGCGCTGTTTGCGCGCTGCAGCGTGAGGCTACCACACTCGCACCGCATTCTCGCGTTGAGCTTGGGCCCGTTCCCCTGGGACGGGGAGCAGTGAACCGCATGCGGGAGAAGTGGGCGCTCTCCGCGGCTTTGTTTAGGGGAGATTTTTGGAATGGCAACGCGCGATAGACGTTTGGCGGAATTCGACGGCGCCGGAGAACCACCGCCGGGCCTGCCACTTGAAGTGCTGTGCGAGGATCACAGCGGGACGTATCAACTGCCGTTCGCCTGCCGCTATGTCGAAGGACGCTGGCAAAACCACGAGGCCGGGATTGCGGTGGAAGCAACCGTGATCGGCTGGCGCCTGCCGCGCCTGAAGCAGCGCGGGGCCGCCTGAAGGCGGTGTCTGTTTCAAAATGCGACGGGGCCGCGCTGCGCTTTAACCTTCGGAACGCGGCCCGAACGAATCACGTCCGAATCAGCCGAAGCGCCTTGTACGCACCTGTTCACGGCTAGATCTCGCTGCGGTTCGGCAGGCGCGCACAATATCTGCGCAGCCGGCCGGATCGCAGGCGCCTGTCGCCGGGTCCAAAGGTTAATTGTTGCAAGGGCATAGCGCCGCGGTCCGCAGCGGAGGGCCGCCGCCCTCGAAACAGGCAGGCCGTGCAACGCCTGCCTAATATTCGACCTCGAGCTCCTCGATCTCGGCCGGCTCCTCCTTCGCCGCCGCGACCCATTCCTGCATCTCGGGCATGGCCATGATGGTGTCGGCATAGGCCTTGAGCGGCGGTGCGAGCTTGACGTCATAGGTCACGAAGCGCGTTACGACGGGAGCGTACATCGCATCCGCCATGGTGCGCTTCTCGCCAAACAGGAAGGGACCGCCCGATTTCTCCAGGCAGTCGCGCCAGATGAACCAGACCCGGTCGATATCGGCCTGCGCCCGCGACCAGATCTTGAAGCCGGGAAAGTGCCCCTTCAGGTTGACCGGCAGCGAGGCGCGCAGCGTGGTGAAGCCGGAATGGATTTCGCCCGAGATCGAGCGGCAATGGGCGCGCTGGATGCGGTCGGCCGGCAACAGGCCGGCGTCCGGCATGACCTCGTTGAGATATTCGGCAATCGCCAGCGTGTCCCAGACCACGGCGCTCTCGTGCCGCAGGCACGGCACCAGGATCGAGGACGACAGCAGCAGGATCTCCGCACGCGCCGACGGATCGTCCGGCGCGGTGACGATCTCCTCGAAATCGAGCCCGGAGAATTTCGTCAGCAGCCAGCCACGCAGCGACCAGGACGAGTAGTTCTTGCTGCTGATGGTCAGTGTCGCCTTCGCCATAGAGCCCTTCCCTCACGCCTGGGCAACGCACCGCCGCGCGTGCGTGCCCGTGATCTGTGCCTACCCGACGGGGCGCAGCAAGCGACATGCCAATTTTCCGGGCGGTCCGGCTCCCGTCTGGCTTCGATATTGCATCACGACAGGAGGCAAGTGGGCGCTTCAGTATGATGTCGATGTATTATCAGGCTTTTCAGAACCACATGGACCTGACGGCGCCATGGCGCGCGGGGGCTTCGTCCGCACTCAAATTCCTCAATCTGGTGCCTCAGGGCTCATCGGACCAAGTGGTCGGCCGGCTTTCGGCCGCGCTGGAGCTGATCTCGCGCTCCACCCTCACCTATGACCGTCCCGCCTACGGCATCGACAGAGTCATGGTGGGCAACCGCGAGGTCGCGGTCAGCGAGGAGATCGCCTACGCGACGCCGTTCGGTTCGCTGCTGCACTTCAGGAAACACGGCGTGGCCGAGCAGCCGCGCATGCTGCTGGTTGCGCCGATGTCCGGACACTTCGCCACGCTCCTGCGCGGCACCGTGAAGACGCTGCTGCAGGACCACGACGTCTACATCACCGACTGGCACAATCCGCGCGACATCCCGCGCAGCGAGGGCCGCTTCGGGCTCGACGACTACACCGAGCACCTGATCGACTTCCTCGGGCAGCTCGGGCCGCGCCCGCACATGGTGGCGATCTGCCAGCCGTCCGTCTCCGCGCTCGCGGCCGCCGCGATCATGTGCGAGGACAACCATCCCTCGCGCCCGGCGACGCTGACGCTGATGGCCGGCCCGATCGACACACGGATCCAGCCGACCAGGGTCAACGAATTCGCCAAGAGCAAGCCGATCGAATGGTTCGAGCGCAATCTGATCAACTACGTGCCGGTGCAGTGCCGCGGCGCTCTGCGCAAGGTCTATCCCGGCTTCGTGCAGCTCACCGCCTTCGTCTCGATGAATCTCGAGCGCCACATCAAGCAGCATCTCGACCTCGCCAACCACATCGCCAAGGGCGAGAAGGAGAAGGCCGCGACCATCAAGACCTTCTACGACGAATATTTCGCCGTGATGGATCTGCCGGCCGAATTCTACATCGAGACCGTGCGCGACGTGTTCCAGGAGCATCTCCTGCCGCAAGGCAAGCTGATGCATCGCGGCCGTCCGGTGAACACCAGGGCGGTCAGCCGCATGGGGCTGATGACGGTCGAGGGCGAGAAGGACGACATCTGCTCGATCGGCCAGACGCTCGCCGCCCAGGACCTCTGCACCGGCGTACGCGCCTATCGCCGCGTCCACCACATGCAGGCCGGCGTCGGCCATTACGGCGTGTTCTCCGGCAAGCGCTGGAACAACGAGATCTATCCGCTGCTGCGGGATTTCGTGCACGTGAATTCGTGAGGCGCACGCCGCGGCGCACGAGAGCTACTCTTCAAGCTCGTATCGCGCTGGGCCACGCGATGATTTGCCCTGACATCACAAGGCGGTTGCGCCCGCTCTCCTTGGCGGCGTAGAGCGCCTTATCCGCGGCCGCTATCAACGACGTGAAATCAGCATTATCGCCGAACGACATATGTGTGGCGCCACCAATACTGAGGGTGACCTGCTTGGATGGCGGGTTGAGCGCGTGCAGGATGCCGAGGTCTTGAATCGCTTGCCGGATTCGCTCGCCGACCTGCTCGCACCCTCCCGTGTCCGTATTTGGTAGCAGCAAGGCGAATTCCTCACCACCATACCGAGCGGCCAAGTCTGCTGGTCGCCGGGCCTGTTCTGCCAGGACCCCGGCGACCGAGCGGAGACATGCATCGCCCGCCTGATGCCCGTACTGATCATTGAAACTCTTGAAATGATCGACATCCATCAGCAACAGTGACAGAGGCCTTCCTTCGCGCCTGGCTCGGTCCCATTCCGCCTCTAGCCGCTCGTCGAAGTGTCTGCGGTTTGCCAAGTCCGTCAGGCCATCCGAACTGGCGAGAGCCGCCAGCTTATCCTCCAGGTCCTTACGTTCGGTCATGTCGCGCGAGATCGCCACCACGCCGTTGATGTCTCCACTCTGCGCACTCCTGGCGACGCGCAGCGCGGTTTCGATCCAGACCTCGCCTTTCTCGCGATGCCGAGTGCGATAAGTGATTCTCGCCTCCTCGGCTTCGCCGTTCATCAACGCGGAGATCGTCTCCTCAACCCGCGCCAGATCCGCCGGATTTATGCCGGCGAGGGCCGACGTATCCACCAATTCGTTCGGAGCCCAGCCAAGGACTCGCGCGCTGGACGGCGACGTATAGAGAATCCGTCCATCGGCCGCTATACGCATGACCATGTCTCCCGACTGCTCCGCGAGGAGACGAAAATCCGCCTCCTTGGCGATCAGAGCAGCGGCCATCTTCTGCCGCATGTGCAACTGGCGCACCAGCCAAACCCCCGCAACAGCGAGCCCTCCTATCAGTCCCAGCACCGCAACCACGCGCGTCAGCGCCGCTTTGCGCCAGGGGGCCAAGACGTCGTCTTCCGATTCCGTCGCAACCACGACAACAGGGTAGCGACTGCTGAGTTGATAAAAGCTCAGACGCCGAACGCCGTCGAGAGGCGACGTGAAGTAGTAGACGTCCGCACTTGGCCGCTCGCGGAAATTCCTAAAAAGCGGTGCATTCGACAGATCGCGACCCGTATATCCGTTGTCCGGGCTACGCGCGAGGACAACGCCCTTCGCGGTCGCCAGTGCAATTGAGCCGTTCTGGCCAACGTCGAATCCGCGATAGAATTGTAAAAAATAGTCGACATCGATCGTGGTAAGAGCCACTCCGGCAAAACTGCCGTCAGGATGATCGAAGCGCCTTGACGCAGTGATGATCCATTGCCCCCCCGATCTGCTCCTCACTGGACCCCCAATGAAGGTTCCTCGCTCAGCCACGGCGCGATGATGCTGGAAATACTCGCGGTCGCTGTTGTTGAGTCCGGCGAAATCCACGGGCTCGCTGGTTGCCAGCCAGCGGCCGGTCTCGTCATAGACGAACACAGCTCGAATGCGGTTCGCGGCTTTGCGCCGGGAAAGAAAGGTCTGAATCTTCGCGATCGCCGCCGGGCTGGTCCCCTCGAGTTCGAGTTGGCCGACCAACACATTGAGAACGGTGTCCGCGAGTTCGAACGTATCGTCCGCGTGTTGCGTCACCGACCGGGCCAGATTGGCCACGTCTGTTTCGGAGCCCTTCAGCAGCGTCTGTCGCTGGGACCACTCCCGCCAGCCGCTGAGCGCGACAATCGCCAAGCAAGCGACCGCCACGAATGCGGAGGCCCAGAGCGTCAGACGCCCCTTCCGAAGATCGCTGCGGTGATCGATCAAGAGATGCTCCCTGCACCCTCAACCCCGTAAACGCCTTGGGCTAAAGGATGGTTGCTCGTTCCGCTTGTGATTTTTTGGGAGAACACCGGAAGGAGATTGACGGCATCGATGAGCGGCTTGACCGTCGATCGATAGCGCATGGACTGGTCCGGCGAGAAGGACAACACAGCAATCAACTCGGCGCGACGGCTTCGATTACTGTGCCGGCCACTCGGCCAAGGCCAGGTTCAGTAAAACTCGTCGGATGCAGGCTTCGAGCTCCGGCAAGAAGTGCAAAATCGTCTGTCCGCGGTTGAGGCCGAATGACCATGCTCTCTGCCGGCAGACGCTCGGTCGGCGAGACCGACGCGGGCTTCGCGCCGCCTGCAACAATGTGGGGCAACGGTGCGGCCATCAACCAGATGTTCTTAAGCATCGCCCTATTCACCGAGCACGCGACGACACCTTTCCGCTTCAGACGGGCGACGGTAAAGAGCTTGCGGATCAGCAGGTCTCGTTCAAGCGACTGCGGCAATTTGAACTGCACCCCGATGAGCCGGCCCCTTTGTTGCGCAATCACCGCATCGACCCATCCGACCTGCATGATGTGCACGCGCAGCGGTTCTCCGGCGCGAGGAAAGTCAATACCGGAGCCAAGCAGAACGCCGGCGCCAGAGAGGGAGATGTTGCTCACGCGTCCAGAAAGCTGCTCGCCGGTCGCGGTCTGGATCAAGATAGTTTCGTCGATGTCGAAACGCTCCTCGGTACGTCCCATCCGCGCCTGCAGCGAGGTCATGCAGACGAAGAAAAGCACGACGATGTTCACGACCGACCAGAAGGCGACCATCGGTAGAGCCGCCGGATGATCGATGATGCGCCATTCCGGGATCGTGTTCAGAACCACACCGACAACCGTCAACGCCATCAAGACCGCCGACGGCCAGAATATCTCCGCAGCGTAACTTGCGCGCCGCGCGGCAGCGCCCTTCGGCGTCACCCTGAACGCATGTCCCGCCGGCTTGACGAGAGTCCCCAGCACCGTCGGCAATATCTTGAAGCTCTGGATCGTCGCCGACACCTGAGCGGCGAGCGGAAAATGCACGTGCGGCGCGAACCAGGAGATGCCGCCGTTGAGCGCCAGGATCGCGGGGAACAAGTAGTAGAACACCGATTCGGGGGTGACATCGACGACAGGCGCCAAGCCGGTCCACATGAACACGATCGGAACCACCACGACCATGAGCGCCCGCAAGCCCAATGAGAGCCAATGCGTCGGAAAGAAGAGGAGCCGATGCATCAAGCCCAGTCCGGGGCCGAGCGGACCGGCGGCGAGGTACAGCGTCTGAATCGCGCCACGCGCCCAGCGTTGCCGCTGCACGAAAAAGGCATCAAGGCTTTCCGGCGCCAGTCCAATCGCCAGCGGCTCGCAGAGATAGCGGGTGACGTATCCCTTGCGCAGCAGGACGAGCGTCAGCAGGATGTCTTCCGTAATGGACTGGGTCGGCAAGGCATCGCCTACCGCGCGGAGTGCTGCGCGACGCGTGACGGAGTTGGACCCGCAACAAAAGGCACCATCCCAGCCGTCGCGCGCGGGCATGATGGAATCGAAGAAGAACCGTTGCTCGTCCGGCAGTCCCCTGTGCAGGCCGAGATTCGCCTGCATCGGGTCCTCATTGTAGAAGGCGTGCGGGATCTGAACGATTCCGACCTTTGGATCAGCGAAGAAGCCCATCGTGCGCATCAGGAAATTGCGCTGCGGCACGAAATCCGCATCAAAGATCGCGAAGAACTCGCCGCTCGTCTTGGTCAGGGCATGATTGATATTGCCCGCCTTGGCATTCAAATTGTCGGCGCGCGTGAGATAGCCGGCGCCCTTTTGCGTGCAGAGTGCCCTGAGCCAAGGCCTGCGACCATCATCCAAGACCCACACCTGGACGTTCGGATAGTCCAGGCACAGCGCGCCGGTGATCGTCTTTTCCAGCACCTCGAATGGCTCGTCGTAGGTCGGAATAAAGACGTCGACCGAGGGCAGCTCATCATCCGGCAGGCTGCGAAGCCGACGCTCGTGCTGATCTGCTTCGCTTCGGCGATCGGTCCTGCGAAGGAACGTCAGATAGAGAATGAACTGATCTGTGAAAGTCAGAAGCTCGACGAACAGACAGAACCAGATCCAGCCGACCTGATACCAGGTCCCGCTTGCCGGCAGCACTGTGGTGAAAATACGCCATTCGAGATAGTGGGCAACCACAAGCCAAACCACAACAAAGACCGCAAGACGCGCCCAAGGGCGCGCGACCGGAAAGGTCGGCGCCAACAGATACATCGCAGCAAAGATGCCCAGCATCGGCGCGAACAGCTGAGAGAGAGGCAGAGTCATGGCTTGCATGGAACATCTCGCTCACAGGAGCGATTGGTCGAGTTCCAGGCGAGCGGTCAGCCATTTCAACTTCGAGCTGACCAATCGTAGCAGGCCGTCGGCTCTGCGCTCGAAGCGCACCTCAGCCAATCGTCCGATATCGCAGGAGCCGTTGCGGTCGGCCGACGTCTCATTGGGCGGAAGCGATATCTCAATGGTAATGTTGCCCGGATCAGGCCGCGGCACCCGAGCCGCAAGCAGCCGATCATCGCCGTACGCGGCCGATCCGCGGACCTGCCGGATCTGGCCGCTCTTCCATTCGCGACTCCCAATCAGACGGACGGTAGCCGCATCTCCGGCCTTGATCTTCTCGAAATCGCGCTCGGGTAGTTCAACGACGATAAACCGGCGTTTGCAATCTGCGAAATCGAAGACCGACTGCCCTTCCGTGACCATCGAGCCCGGGCTGGCCGCGACCGACCAGACCACATGGGCTGCGGGCAAGGACAGATCGTAGTGATCGAGACGATCAAGTCGAGTGCGTTCCTCTGCAATTTCCGCGGCCAACTGCGCGGCACGTGAGCTGTTCTGCAACAGGTCTGTCTCGAGCTCCTGGCGGCGGAGGACAAGCCGCTCGCGCTGCTGCTGAGAATAGGGCACGTCGTTGGCATCGCCACGAAGATAAATGCCCTTGTCGGCCGCCCCCAATTCCGTCTTGAGGCGCCGCAGGCGTTCATCGGCCATCTGGCACCGCGTTGCGGTTGCCTCCTGCGAGGCCTGGGCCTCACCGGAGCGGATCTGCGAACTGATGCCGAGCTTCACGAGCCGCTCCATCCGGCCCGCGACATCGTTCCGCTGCCGCGCCTCAGCGAGACAGCCGCCTTTTTCAACTTCCGTTTCACCTATCTCGTGGCGCAGGCGCGCTACCATCCCCGAACGATAGTCCTCGCTTCGCTCGCGGAGCTTGCGATCGAGCTCGGCGATTTCCTCGAGTTGCCGGCGTGCGAGCTCGGCGCGTTTGGTGGACATGGCCAGCTGCTGATCAAGGTCCATGAGGTGCCGGCGATCCGGCGAACGCGCCTCGACCAGCGGCACCATCCGGGTGTGCTCGAAATATTCGCCCTTGCGTGGAAGATCTGACGAGAGCTGACCCGCCATCGGCGCAGTCACCCGCATGAGCTCGGCATTGACATAGGCGGAGGGGGCGATTCGGTAGGTCACATACGGCAACAGGGCCCATCCGCTGAGAGCGATGATCCCGAGCGCCAGGGACCGCCGAGCGATCCGGCTGCGAATGAAACGTTCGACATGCAGGCGAACCACGACTGGATCTCCAAATGGGCTTTGGTCGCTCCGCCTGCCCTTGCGAAGGCAAGCCTATCACCGCATGGCCCAGGTGTTTGCATGAAGCCTGCGCCTTGAGACAATGAGCAATCCGACAACAGCTGCTTGCCGAAATCAGGATTCGCCGCCGCAGCAGACTCCCCCTCGCAACCACGAGAAGCATATCTAGCTTTCACCACAGCAGGTTAAGACGTGTCAAAACCGGAGAACTACGGCTCGGGAATCGAGAACAAGATGCCGACCTATTCTGGCTTGAAGTCGGCGCGGCACTTGTACTGATCGAATGGCGGCGCGGCTAACGCCCATTCCTAAGCAGCTCTTTCGCTTCCGCGAATTCGGGAAGTCCATGCTCCGCCTCGAATTGAGCCACCACGGGCGCAAGCACTTCGGATAGCGTACGCGCTCGGCCATTTGTCTTGTACAGGCGTGCAAGTTCAAGAGCGCTGCGCAGCTCAAAGGTCTTGGTCTGCTGATGTTGTGCGATGTCCAGCGCCCGCTTGAGGGCGTCTTCGGCACTGGATTCGTCCGAAGGATTATGGCGCGATAAGAGTTTACCGCGGACACGATGCAGCTCGGCATCAAGCCAATGCTGGCCGGATTGTCCCGTCCCGGCGATCAATTCGTCCAGGATTTCCAGCCCGGTCTCGACGTCGCCTAAATCTGCAATCGCCAGGGCGACATGCATCCCCCAGAACGGTTCGCAGAGGTAGCAATCGTTCTCGTGCAGGAAGGTCCAGCCGTGACGCATGTCCGCCAGTCCGGTCATTCGGTCTCCCGCACGCCACTTGGCGAGGCCGTTCAGGTAGGTGCCGGCGGCCACGTACAGCGGCATCGTGTGGTCGCGCGCGAGACCGAGCGCCAGGATCGTCTCTGTCTGCTGCAACATGCCCCCGCATACTCCGTCGAACACAGCGCGATGAACCAGCGCATTGGCCTGGGACAGCGCCCGTTTTTCTCCCGGAGTACCCACCGCTTCCGCGGCGAGCTTGCGCGCACGAGCGATGTCGCCGAGCGGCCAGAGCACCAAAGCGAGAAATCGCATGATCACGAACGGGAGATCCAGCGCCGAAGCCCTGAAGGTCGCGGGATCCGGTTCGGCCCGATAGATCGCCAGCGCCCGCTCAAGATGCGTACGCGCGTTCAAATACTCGCCGGCGAACCAGCAGGTCACGCCCCCAGTCCAATGGGCCACGACGGCGGCCACCGGCGAGTCCGGCCGTCGCTCAGCGGCGCTCCTGATGGCATCCGCCAGATCCCGCATCGGAGCAAGTTCGCCATGGGTCAGGCAGGCATTGAAGAGGCCGGAATGGACCGGCGCAAGTTCAACGGGATCATCGATACCGGCTGCGAATTGTCGCGCGCGCGTCCATGCGGCGACCGTTTCCGGAGCGCTGTGGCCGAGGCTGCCCCGCAAGGCACGGCCATATGCGATTTGAAGATGCAGCCTGCTCATCATCCGGTGGGGCTCGCCAGGCAATTGATCGGCGATCGCGATGGCCTTGCCGAGATGCGCGATCGCCTCGGAATAGGCCGAGCGTTTCAACGCCTGCTGGCCCGCCTTGCGCCACCATTCGAGGGCGATCTCGCTCAGCCCCGCCTCGGTGAAGTGGTGCGCGAGAACTTCCGGCTCGGTCTCGGCGACGATTGGAAACTTGTCGCGCAGGACATCGCCAATCCGCGTGTGAAGCACCTGCCGTTTGCTCTTGAGCAGGCTCTCGTAGGCCGCTTCTTGAACAAGGGCATGCTTGAAACTGTAATTTGCTTCGGGCGGTGTCCCACGACGCAGCAGCAGTTCGGCCTCTTCAAGTTGTCCCAGCGCCGCGCCCAGCGTCAGATCGTCGCGTCCCGCCACGGTTTTCAGCAGCGCGTACGAGAAGTCGCGGCCAATGGCGGCTCCTATCTGGGCCACCTCCTTGACCGGAGCGAGCCGATCAAGCCGCGCCATCAGCGAATCCTGCAGCGTCGCAGGGATAGCAAGCGGCGGCAGCGGATTATTCAGGCGGTAGCGCCCGGCATCCTCAACGAGCAGCCCGGACTCCAGCACCATCTTGGTCAATTCCTCGACGAATAGCGGAATGCCATCGGTCTTGTCGATGATCTGCTCCATCATCTCGCGTGGCAGCTGGCGACCGACGACAATCTGCTCGACGAGCGCGCGCGTGTCCTGCCGATCGAGCCGGTCGAGCCGCAACAGACTGACGTTGGCGAGGCCCGACCAGGAGGGCTCGAACTCCGGCCGGGACGTCAAGAGCACAAGTATCGGCAGTCCCCTGATCCGATCGACCGCGAGATCGAACAGTTCAAGTGTCGTGGCGTCGGCCCAATGCATATCCTCGCAGATGATCAGCAGCGGCTGGCCTCGCGCCAGTCCCTCAAGCTGATCGAGAAGGGCGGCAAAAGTCTGCCGCCGCTGCTGCGCCGGGCTCAAGCCGAGGGGCGGGCAATGGTCGCCGGTGGGAATCGAAAGCAGAGCCGCAATGAGCGGTGTTGCCCGGGCGACCTGCTGGGTTCCTATTGCGAGCATTGCCTCGAGCTTGTCGAGTTTTTGATCCGCCGTGTCGTGCGAGCGAATTCCGGCGGCGCGCTCGAGCTGCGCGACGAAGGGATGAAGCGCACTATTGGTGTGGTAAGGCGAACACTGATATCGCACGCGACGGTGCAACCCCAACGAGGGGCTTTCCGACAGCGTTGCCACAATACGGGACTTGCCGATGCCCGCTTCGCCGGAAATCAATACGAACTGGCCCCGCCCCTGCCATGCCTCCCGCTGGCGCGAGAGGATGAACTCGATCTCGTTCTTGCGGCCGACAAAACCGATCGAGCGCGCGGCACGAACTGCCTCGAAGCGACTCTCGGATGCAGTCGCGCCTTCCACCGCCCAGACCGCGATGGGGTCTGCCATTCCCTTGACCTCCCGACGGCCGAGATTGCGCAGGGAGAACAGATCGCCAAGCAGCCGGCGCGTCGATGAAGCAACGACGACGACCCCCGGCTCCGCCAGACTCTGGAGCCGGGCGGCGAGGTTTGGTGTGTCGCCGATGGTTGCGTGCTCCTCCGACGCATCTCCGCTGATGAGGTCGCCGACCACCACAAGTCCGGTCGCAATTGCGATCCGCAGTTCAGCTTGTTCGTCGGTCCCTGTCTTGAGCTGGCGTATCGCGGAGATCATGTCGAGGCCGGCGCGCACCGCGCGCTCGGCATCATCTTCGTGGGCGCGCGGATAGCCGAAATAGACGAGTATTCCATCGCCGACGAATCTGGCTATCCTGCCATCATAAGCAGCAATCACGCTCGCGCAGGCAGCGCGATAGGCCCGGATCACCTCCCACATATCCTCGGGATCGAGACGCGCCGAGAGCGCAGTCGAGCCGACCAGATCGCAAAACATGACCGTGAGATGACGCCGCTCGGCGTCCTGAGGACGAGCGGGAGATGCGATCAACGCGGCCGGATCGAGGTCAGCGATAGCACGCAGCATCTTGCGGCGATGGCCGAGCAGGACTCCGAGCTTATCGAAGTCCTCATCCATCAGTTCGGGAAGGACGCCTATGTCGATCCCATTTTGGGCAAAGCGCTCCGCGTATTGCGCAAGCCCCAGCTTCTCGAGCCACTCCGCAATCTGCATTGGCTCCACCGATCGTGTGGTTAGCGGTTAGCAGAAGTTTTGGACCACGGCGCGCGGGGACAATATACCAACACCACCATGATGGCACGTCTTGTTTGTTGCGCGACAACTTAGGTTTCTCATTGCCGATATCACTTTCAAGTGGTGACGCTGCTCGATGCGAACGGCTTTGCTACCAAACATCGTCGGCACGCAGCATTGGACGGCGGAGGTTGCGATGAGTCGTGGCGGTCATTTCGAACCGAAACTGAACCAACACTGCGGCTTGTGCCGAACGGACGTTTTCCGCGACAGCGGCTCCTTCATTGCTCGCTGATTGGCGCTTCGTAGCTGCGAGCCATCGTGCCCGCCGCAACCTGCAGCGAAGAACCAATTACCCAGCAGCCGGCAACAAAGCCGATCAGGCCGTTTGGCAGATTCTGATCAAGGACAAGGATGCTGACGGACAGAGTTGCAGCGATTGCCGCGCCGAACGTGCCGGCCGCACTCATGATCTCTATCGGCTCGGAACCGTTCCACTCTTCCGAGATGCTCGATGTCGACCTCTGCGCGGGGGCATTGCCCGACAAATCAATCCCCATGTAATAGCCAAGAGCTCCGTAAGCCATCGTTATTAGGACGATCCAACCGCTTTCAAACAGACCGGCCTTCTGACGTAACAGGGTTGCTCCAACATAGAGGCCGCCAGAGGCCCCGACGGAGGCCAGCCCGATTCTTTCAAGAAGATGGGCCGATTTGATCAGACTGGAACGGGCGATCCGAAGATTGCCGACGCGCCTTGTTGCAGAAAAGGCGCTGAAAATTGCGCTGCTTATCTTCATAGGAGCTCCTTCTGAGTAAGTAGCAGCCTACCGGCCGACCCCGAACAGAAGCTGCGTGAGTTGCGCGATGCGCTTTCATTCCAATTTCTGAAGAATCTTTGCTGAGTGATGGGACTGGTTTTGCTCGTGAGCGAGACGGAACCAATCCAAAGCTGCGAGCATGTGGCTGCGCAGGCATTGCATCTCACCCGTGTTTCAAATGATCCAGGTGCGGCAATTTTCGTTGCGAGAGTGGTAATTCAGAAAGAGAGCGAGCGCGTATGAAGCGGTTCACACACGGTCCTCCCTGTCGCTCTATTCGGTCACAATTTCCGAAGGACGCATCTCATTTCGCGATAACGGACGGCGAACATGCTGGATCTGCAACGCGCGGTTGGTCAGCACGCTGCCCGCGTCTGGCCGAAATCAAAGATACGCGCATGGTTTCGTGAAGCTCGCAGCCTCAGCCCGACCACTCCTCGCCCCAGACCTGCACGACGTGGCCGGGCGACACTTCGCGATAGTGCCGCACCGGCGGCTGATAATCCGGCGCGCGGACCGGGCTTCTGATCTCGTCGTTGGAGGCTGGTCGCTGCGTGCCGCGGCGCGACGGATCGGGCACCGGCACGGCGGCCATCAGCTTCCTGGTGTAGGGATGCTGCGGATTGCCGAACACCGACGCGCGCGGGCCGATCTCGACGATCTCGCCGAGATACATCACGGCGACGCGGTGGCTCATGCGCTCGACCACGGCGATGTCGTGGGAAATGAAGAGATAGGCAAGGCCCATGCTGGCCTGGAGGTCGAGCATCAGGTTGACGACCTGCGCCTTGACCGAGACATCGAGCGCGGAGACTGCTTCGTCCGCGACGATCAGTTTCGGGCCGAGTGCGAGCGCGCGCGCGATGCAGATGCGCTGGCGCTGGCCACCGGAGAATTCGTGCGGGAAACGCGCCGCCATGTCGGCGGAGAGGCCGACGCGGACGAGCAGGTCGGCGACCTTGTCGCGCGCCTGCGACGCCGTCGCGAGCCCGTTGGCGAGCAGTGGCGCAGCGATCGCCGTTCCCACCGACATGCGCGGATTGAGGCTCGCGAACGGATCCTGAAACACGATTTGCATGTGCTTGCGGACATCGCGCAAAGCCCGGCCGTTCATGGCCAGCACATCCTGGCCATCGATCAGGACCGTACCGCTGTCCGGCTGCGTCAGCTTCAGGATGGAGCGTCCGGTGGTCGACTTGCCGCAGCCGGATTCGCCGACCAGCGCCAGTGTCTCGCCGGCGCGCAAGGTGAAGGAGACGTTCTCGACCGCATGGACGCGGCCCGAGACCTTGCCGAACAGGCCCGAGCGGATCGGAAAGCGCGTCGTGAGGTTTGAGACTTCCAGCAGAGGCCGCTCGGCGGGCGAGACCGTATCGGGCGTCTCGGCCGGCTCGTCCGACGTGCCCGTCACCTTGTCGACGATCGGAAACCGCATCGGCCGCATCCGCCCGTCCATCGAGCCGAGCCGCGGCACGGCCGCGAGCAGCGCGCGCGTATAGGGATGCGCGGGCGCGGCAAAAATGCGCGCGGTGGCGTCCGTCTCCACCGCCTGCCCGCCATACATCACCACGGTGCGGTCCGCGATCTCGGCGACCACGCCCATGTCGTGGGTGATGAAGAGGATCGACATGCCCTCCTCCTGCTGAAGTTCTTTGAGCAGTTCCAGGATCTGGGCCTGGATGGTGACGTCGAGCGCGGTGGTCGGCTCGTCCGCGATCAGAAGCTTCGGCTTGCAGGCCAGCGCCATCGCGATCATCACGCGCTGGCGCATGCCGCCGGAGAAGCGATGCGGGTGCTCGTGGAAGCGCGACGCCGCCGCAGGGATGCGGACGCGATCGAGCAGGCGGACGGTCTCCGCCTCTGCCGCCGCGCGCGACAGGCCGCGATGCTGGATCAGCGCCTCCGCGATCTGGAAGCCGATGGTGAGCACCGGATTGAGGCTCGTCATCGGCTCCTGGAAGATCATGGCGACGTCATTGCCGCGGATATCCTTCATATCAGCCTCGGGCAGCGCGAGCAGATCGCGCCCCGCCAGCATGACGCGCCCCTCGACCCGGCCGATCTCGCTCGGAATGAGCCGCATGATCGACAGCGCGGTGACGCTCTTGCCCGAACCGGACTCGCCGACGATCGCGACGGTTTCGCGGGCTGCGATGTCGAACGAGACCTTGCGAACGACGGGAATCCATTGCCGCTCGAGCATGAAGGAGGTGGTGAGGCTGGAGACGGAGAGTACCGCTGCCTGTGCTTCGGCAACGGCCTGATCAGATCTTTTTGTGCCGATGCTCATGCGATTGCCCTAATAGCCCCGCCTGCGATCGACCAGACCCGGCAGCTCCTCGCCCCGACGATGCCGCGCGATCACGTCGAGCACGAAATCGACGGCCGTATCGGGCGTGGTCATGCTGGCGTTGTGCGGCGTCAGCAGGATGCGCGGATGGCTCCAGAACGGGTGGCCTGCCGGCAGCGGCTCGGGATCGGTGACGTCGAGCACCGCACCTGATAGCGCGCCGCTGTCGAGGGCTGCGAGGAGATCGGCCTCGACGAGATGCGGGCCGCGTCCGACATTGACGAGCCCTGCCCCGCGCGGCAGGCGCGCGAACAGCTCGGCATTGAGAATGCCGCGCGTTTGATCCGTCAGCGGCAGCAGGCAGACGAGAATGTCGGCCTGCGCCAGAAATTCTGGCAAGGCATCGGCCCCCGCATAGCAGGTGACGCCTTCGATCTCGCGCGGCGAACGATTCCACCCAAGAAGCGGAAAGCCGAACGCCTTGAGCCGCTCCAGCACGGCCTGGCCGAGCTGGCCGAGCCCCATCACGCCGACGTGCCGGCGCCTGGCCGGCGTGATCCGGATCTCGCGCCAGACCTGCTGCCTCTGCTGGCTGATGAAATCGAGGAGATCGCGATGCAGGGCAAGCACGGCCATGGTGACGTATTCGACCATGGTCTCGGCAATGCCGGGCTCCAGCATGCGGACCAGCGGGATGTGCGCCGGGACTGTCGTGGTGTCGAACTGATCGACGCCCGCGCCCACCGAGAAGACCAGCTCGAGATTGGGAAAGGTCGTCGTGATGTCATCCGGCGGCACCCAGGCCACTAGATAACGCACCGCGGCGGGATCGCCGATGTCGGGCCAGAGCCGGAACGGCACATCAGGCGCGCGCTCCGCGAAGAAGCGCGCCCACTCGGCGCCGCGCACCATATTGGCCTTGTAGAGAACCGTCATGCCGCCCTCAGAACGGGCTGACTGGCGCGAGCCGGCGGCCGTCGATCATGCGCTTGTGGCTGTAGGCGGCCGGATCGACAAGCGGCGTCGCGCCGGTCACGAGGTCGGCGGCGAGCTTGCCGGCGGCGGGACCGATGCCGAAACCGTGGCCGGAGAAGCCGGTCGCGAGGAAGAAACCCGGCAGCGCGTGGACCGGCGAGATCACCGGAATCGTATCGGGCGTGCAGTCGATGGTGCCGCCCCAGGCTTCGGCGATCTCGATGTCCTTCAATTCCGGATTCGACTTGATCAGCGCCGCCAGCGCCGCATTGACCAGCGACATGTCGGGCGCGGGATCGCGCACGCGCTCGACCTCGAACGGCGATGGCTTGTCGAAACTCCAGCTGGTGCCGCGCATGAGCTGATCGAAGAACGATTTGCCGAACGAAAGCTTCAATCCGTTCTTGCGATGCTGATAGGTCGGCCAGAACGTGCGCGCGTAACGGAACAGGTCCGGCGACAGCTCGACCGTGCCGCGGTTGCGCAGCGCCAGCGTGAAGCCGCCGTCGAGGCGGCGGCGGATGCAGTAGAAATCGGTGCCAAGCGCGCCGGAGGTGATCTCCGGTCCCGGCGTGGTCCGGCACGCGGTGGCGTTGACGAGTCCGATCGGCAGCTCGATGCCGTGGCGGCGGCAGAACAGCGACGACCACGCGCCGCCCGCCAGCAGCACGGATTGCGTGCGGATGGTGCCCTTCTCGGTGACGACGGCGCTGACGCGCCCGCCAGTCGTCTCCAGCCCGCGCGCGGCGCAGCCCTGGTGGATGGTGACGCCGTGCTTGCGTGCGGCGGTGGCGAGCGCAGGGACGGCCATCGACGGCTCGGCGCGGCCATCGCTCGGCGTGTGCAGGCCGCCGACCCATGTGTCGGCGTTGCCGGGCATGCGCTCGGCGACCTCGGTCGGCGTCAGCACGGTGGAGTGAACCTGCATCTCGCGCGCGACCGCGGCCCAGCGCTCCCAGCTGGCGAGTTCGTCCTTGCTCTTGGTCAGGAACAACACCCCGGTTCGCCGGAAGCCGGCATCGACGCCGGCATCGTTCTGCATGTCCTCCCACAGAAGCAGCGCCTCGCGCGCGAGCGGGATCTCCTCGCGTGCGCGGCCTTGCTGGCGGCACCAGCCCCAATTGCGGCTCGACTGCTCGCCGCCGACATGGCCCTTCTCGACCAGCGCGACGGAGTGCCCCTTCTTCGCCAGATGATAGGCGGCCGAGACGCCGATGACGCCGCCGCCGATGACGACGACATCTACCTGCGCCGGCAGGCGTTCGTCGCTGTTGATGCGGTTGAGCGGCGGGGACATGGGGCACTCCTGGAGTTCAGTTCGAGCTCTTGCGCGTCAGAGGTCTTGCGCGTCACGGGATGTTCATTCGCGGATCGAGCGCATCGCGCAGGCCGTCACCGAGAAAGTTGAAGCTGGTCACCGCGAGCGTGATGGCGACGCCCGGCGCGATCGCGAGCCAGGGCGCGCTGGTGAGATAGATCTGCGCATTGTTGAGCATGTTGCCCCAGCTCGCCGCCGGCGGCTGGATGCCGTAGCCGAGATAGCTGACATAGGATTCGAGCAGGATCGCCTTGGCGACGTTGAGCGTCGCGGCAACCACTATCGGCGCGATCGCGTTGGGCACGAGCTCGCGGAACATGATGCGCAGGTTCGACGAGCCGAAGGCGAGCGCGGCGACCGCAAACTCACGCTCGCGCAGCGAACGCACCTGGGCTTCGACCACGCGGGCCACCGCCATCCAGGCCGTGGCGGCGATCAATATGGTGGTGGTGACGAGACCGGGCTCGGTCAGCGCTGCGAGGGCCAGCAGCAGGAAGATGGTCGGAAAGCACAGCACGGCGTCGACGAGCCGCATCAACACCGCGCCGACCGCGCCGCCATAGAACCCGGCAAAGGCGCCGACGACAATGCCGACCGCCATCGCGATCACCATCGCGACGATGCCGATCGAGAGCGAGACCCGCCCGCCCATCATCAACCGTGCCAGCACGTCGCGGCCGAGCTCGTCGGTGCCGAGAATATGCGCGCCGGAGAGCGGCGGCGCGAACCGCTTCATGATGTCGATGTAGGTGTCGTCGAACGGCAGCAGGTAGGGGCCGAACGTCGAACCGAGCACGAGCACGAGGATGATCAAGGCGCCCGCGAGCGCCAACCGATGCCGGCGAAAGCGCCGCCACGCGGCCTGGCCGGGCGCGAGCTGAACGGTGGAGAGGGCTGCGGTCGCCATCGCTTCAGCCCACCCGGATGCGCGGATCGACGACGGCATAGAGGATGTCTGCCAGCAGCGAGCCGATCAGCACCATCGTCGCCGAGAACATCAGGATGCCCATCACCACGGGATAGTCGCGGTAACCAATCGAATCCAGGAACAGGCGGCCCATGCCCGGCCAGGTGAACACGGTCTCCGCCACCAGCGCACCGCCCAGCAGCGTCGGAAACTGCAGGCCGGCGACCGTGATCATCGGCAGCAGCGCGTTGCGAAGCGCGTGCACCGTGAGAATGCGCCATTCCGGCATGCCCTTGGCGCGTGCAGTGCGGATGTAGTCCTGGTTGATGACCTCGAGCATCGAGGAGCGCATGAAACGGCCCCACATCGCGGTCTCGACCAGCGCCAGCACCATGGCCGGCGCGATCAGATGATGCAGCAGGTCGAGGAAGGAGCCGTCGCCAATGGTGTGCCGGTTGCCCGCCGGCAACCAGCCGAGCTTGACCGAGAAGACGTAGATGGTGACGAGGCCGAACCAGAAGGTCGGGATCGACAGCGCGATCATGGCGCCGACGGTGGCAAGCGTATCGAACAGCGAGTAGCGGCGTAGCGCGCCAAGGATGCCGATCCAGCAGCCGAGCAGCACGGCGATGATGGTCGCCTTCGCCATCAGCTCCAGCGTGGCGCCGAGATGCGAGGAGATCACCGACAGCACCGCCTCGCCGTCGCGATACGACTTGCCCCAATCACCCCGCACCATGCGGCCGAACCAGTCGAGATATTGGACCAGCAGCGGACGATCGAGGCCGAGCTGCCTGGTGACGCGGTCGAGATCCTCCTGCGTCATCTGGCTTGAGACGGCAAACTGCGACAGCGGCCCGCCGGGCGCCAGATGCAGGATGGCGAAGCCGATCCCCGAGACGATCACCAGCAGCATGATCGCCTGCGCCAGGCGATTGACGACGTAGCGGGCCATCTCAGGCGATCCGACCAGCCCGAGACATCAGGCCCAATACCATTCGCGGATGTTCCAGCAATTGATGGAGGTGTTGATGTTGGGACGGAAGCCTTGCAGCCCCTCCTTCACCCCCTCCGCAATGAAGCCCTGGAACAGCGGCAGGATCGCAAAATCGTTGCGGATCAGCTTCTGCAGATCGCCGTAGGTGGTCTTGCGCTGGGCGAGTTCGAACTGCTTGGCGCCTTCAGCGAGCAGACGATCCGCCTCCGGGCTTCTGTACTGATAGGTGTTGAAGCCGCGGCCGCCTTTGGCGGGAATGGCGCCGGAGCCGAAGCGCGGCGTCACGTCGGGGTCGCTGCCGAGCATGAAGTTCACCGACACCAGCACCGAGTTGAACTTCGACTGCTGCCAGAACTCGCCCCAGATCACCGCCGCCGGCATGTTGTTGACGCGCATCGCAGCGCCGATCGCACGCCAGTCCTGGATCAGGAGCTGCTGCGTCTGCTCGCGCACCGCATTGCCCGACGTCGTCGAGTTGGTGAATTCGAGCTTGGCGCCGCCCTTCTCGCGAATGCCGCCGGAGCCGCGAACCCAGCCCGCGGCGTCGAGCAGCGCGTTGGCCTTGGCAGGATCGTATTTGTGCTGCGGCAGACCCTGCTGGAACGACCAGGCCTGCTGCGGCACGAAGCTCTCGGTCGGCGTCGGCAGACCGTAATTCAGCGCGTCGATGATCGCCTGCTTGTTGATGGCGAGATAGAGCGCCTCGCGCACGGCACGATCAGTGAAAGGACCAAAATCCAGGTTCGGCGCGATATGCTCTACCGAGGAGGTCGAAGAGACGAAGATCTTGCGGCCCTTCAGCGTCTTTGCCTCCTGCACGAAGTTCGGCAGGATGCCTTGCAGGCCGGTGTAGTCGACCTGACCGGTGCGGAACTGGGTGTAGAGAACGGTCAGGTCCGGAATGTATTTGAAAACGACGCGTTCGACGTAAGGTCCTTTGCCATGATAACCGGTATGGGCATTCAGCTGGATGTGGTCGCCCGGCACGCGCTCGGCCCAGCGGAACGGCCCGGTACCGATGGGTGCGTTGTGGAACGGCGAGGAATTAGGATCGGACACCTTCTCGAGGATGTGCTTGGGCACGATGAAGGTGAGCGAGAGAATTGACATATATGGCGAATAGGGAGCCTCCATTCGCCAGTGGATCTCGTCGGGCGCGACGACCTTGATGTCCTTGACGAGGCTGTGGCCGACGCGGTTGCGGACGCGGAAATCGGGATTGTTGATCAGCTCGAGCGAGAACTTGACATCCTCGGCCGTGAACGGCGTGCCGTCGTGCCATTTCACGTCGCTGCGCAGCTTGATCTTCCACGTCAGGCCGTCGGCCGAGAGGCCGCCATTCTCGATGGTCGGGACTTCGCGGGCGAGGTCGGGAACGAATTTCCCGTCGGGCTCGATGTACCAGAGCGGCGAGAACACCTGCCACCAGATGCCCTGATCGACCTCGATGCCCGGCATCAAGGGATGAAAGACGGTCGGCTCCTGCGACAGCGCCGCGATCACCTGGCCGCGCGGCTTGTCCGGCGGATTGGTGGGACGTTCGGTCTGCGCGGAAGCGTTCCCTGAAAGCGTCCAGCCTGCGGCCGCGCCCGCGCCGAGCTGGAAGAATTGACGGCGATTCGGAATGCCGAGATGTCCTGCCCCAACGCCGAACTTGCCGGTGTCGTCCGCCATGACCCACTCTCCGTTTCCGCACGCGGCACCGTCTCCCGCGCCCCCGAGACCCCGGCAAAGGGACAGGAGTGGGCTTTAGTGCTTCTAAATTTTTCTCCCAAAAGTTCATCACGACTAAATACAGCTGTCAATCGCATTGCTAGAATGCGCCAGCTTTTCACTCTGACTGAAGGCGCGGGGCTCGATCCCCGACGCTGAGATGATGCATGGGAGAGCGACATGGATGGTCGCGGCGACACGAACAGTCTGAAGGACGCTCCGACGACCGAGGCCGAAGATGCGGTCGACCAGCGCCTGGGTGAAACAGTGCGGCTGCTGCGTCAGCGCGCCGGCCTCTCGATCCAGGACGTCGCCAACAAGACCGGCCTGTCGACCGGCATGATCAGCCAGCTCGAACGTGCGCGCGCGATGCCGTCGATCCGCACGCTGCGCCTGCTCTCAATCGCGCTCGACGTTCCCATCTCCTATTTCTTCGAGAGCAGCGATCCTGCCGAAGCGCCGCGCTACACCGTGCGCAAGAACGCCAGGCGGCTGCTGCGGCTCACCGCCAGCGGCGTCGTCAAGGAAGCGCTGACGCCGGAAGGCAAAGGCCAGCTCGAGCTCTACGAGCTCACGCTCAACCCCGGCGCCTCCTCCGGCACCGACTTCCTGCAGCACACCGGCGAGAAGGCGGGCTACATTCTCTCGGGCAGCCTGCGGCTGTGGCTCGACAACCAGGCCCATGTGCTGGAAGCCGGCGACAGCTTTCGTTTTCCGAGCATCGTGCCGCACATGTTCGACAACCCGACCCAGCAGGTGGCGCGCGTGATCTGGGTGACGACGCTGCGCCAGACCGACTCGCCGGCGGGTTGAGTCCGGCATCAAGGTCTGGCGAGACGGATCTAGCTCATCCTTCGCCGCAGCGTGGCTGACGGCGTCTCGCCGAATTTCTCGCGGTAGGCGCCGGCCATGCGGCCGAGATGGGTGAAGCCGAGATCGAAGGCCATCTCGGTGATGGAAACATCGGGTGCGGCTTGCGCGAGGCGCGCATTGAGGCCGGCGAGGCGCATGTCGAGCAGCATCTGCGAGATCGACACGCCGAAGTGACAGCGGAAGCCGAGCTGCAGCGCGCGGATGCCGATGCCGGAGGCGCAGGCGAGCTGCGCGAGGTCGAGCGGCTCGCCGGCATGGTCGGCAAGGTGATCGCGCGCGGCGCGCAAGGCGCGCGGCAAACGCTCGGCCTGCCCCGAAAACGTCTGAATCGCATCCGACAGGCCATGCCGCTGCCGGTTGAGCAGATGATCGAGCAGCGCTTCGCGCCAATCGGCCATCGCGGCCGGCGAGAGCCGGCCTGATGGCCCGAGGCGCTCGGCGAGCGTCATTAGCTCGGCGAGCCTCGTCTGCAGGGCCCGCCCGGACGGCGCATCCAGCTCGATCACCGGATCGAACTCGACCACCCCGGTCGCCCTGCCCGACAAGGCCGCGGCGCGCTGCTCGACCATGCGGCGATCGAGCAGCAGGATCGCCTGCGCACAATCGCTCCACATCATCCGGGTCGGAATTGTCGGCGACAGCAGCGACGCGATCCGGTCCGGGGCCGCATCGAGCTCACGACGACCGGCACGAATGCGGGCGCTGCCAGCAAGCGGGACCTGCACCAGGAAGAAGCGCTCGAGGCAGCCCGGATCGATGCTGACCGCTCCGCCATAGGCGACGTAGTTGATGGAGAAGCCATCGAAGGCCGCGCAATTGTGCCGGGCCGAGAAGCCGGCCGCGCGCGCCTGTGTCGGCTTGAGATCATGCGGGCAGAAGATGCGCCCGATCTGCTCGGCCGCCTCGTCGACGTCATCAGTGGTGACGCGGGCGAAGGCCGCAAGCCGTTCGGCTGCAGAGGCTGTTGCGCTCATTTCCAGCTCGGCTGCGGACATCGTCGACCATGCTTCGCGCCCGGAATTCCTTTAAGCCTATAATAGTTCCGCGGGGGCGAAAAGGGCCGGAGCTCGCAAATTCGTCGTGCTGCATGGCAATAGGTTCATCCGGATTCGTTTAGCGGATAGACAGGCGGTCCGTCCTCGGACGATGCTCCGTCCCCGCCGGAATCCATGAGGAGCAAGCCATGACTGCACTCGAAAAAGGCATCACCGCGAACGGGAAAGGCTACGGCGGCAAGAGCTGGAACATCCTTGGCCAGGTCTATTTCCCCAAGGCCGTCACCGACTCCACTTTCGCGTTCGAGACCAACAGCGATCCCGGCCAGTTCGTGCCGGTGCATATCCATCCGACCCAGGACGAGTTCATCCTGGTGCAGGAAGGCACGCTCGATCTCAAGCTCGACGGTCAATGGGTCAAGGCCCATGCCGGCGACCTCGTGCGCATGCCCCGCGGCATTCCGCACGGCTATTTCAACAAGTCCGACAAACCGTGCCGCGCGCTGTTCTGGGTCTCGCCGATGCAGAAGCTGGAGGCGCTGTTCAACCAGCTGCACAATCTGACCGACCCGGCCGAGGTCGTGCGCATCTCGGCGCTGCATGAGGTCGACTTCCTGCCGCCCGAGGCCAACGACTAGCGGTCGCCGCTCCCTCCACTTGCATCTGCTTGCAGCCTGGCCGGCCGCACCGTGCGGCCGAACGCGGTCGCTTGCGTGCCAAACACATCGAGCAAACCCATGGTCAGCCCAAAACATGTCTGCGTGATCGGCGCCGGCGTCTCCGGCCTTGCCGCCGCGAAAGCATTCTCCACCCGAGGCCACCGCGTCACCATCGTCGAGCGCAGCTCAGATCTCGGCGGCGTCTGGGAGCCGGCGCGCTCCTACCCCGAGGTGCAGACCCAGAGCCCGAAGGAGCTCTACCGCTACACCGACCGCGCCATGCCGGATGCCTATCCGGAATGGCCGACCGGGCCGCAGGTCCACGCCTACCTCGCCGATTATGCCAAGAGTTTTGGCCTCGAGCGCATGCTGCGGCTCAACACCGAAGTCGCCGGCATGGCGCGCCGTGCCGACGGCAGGCCGGGATGGACGCTCGCCTTGAAGGACAAGAACGGCACGACCACGAGCGAGGATTTCGATTTCGTCGCGGTCTGCACCGGGCAGTTCAACGAGCCGCGCGAGCTGCATTGCCCCGGCGAGGACGGCTTTCTGGCGCAGGGCGGCCAGATCCTGCACTCGTCGACATATGGCGATCCGACACTGGCGAAGGGACGCCGCGTCGTCGTCCTCGGCGGCTCGAAGTCCGCGACTGACATCGCCGTGAATGCGGTGAAGTCAGGCGCGCGCGAGGTCACCATCGTGATGCGTGAGCCGGTCTGGCGCATTCCCTATTTCATCGGCGGTCTCGTGAACTTCAAGCGCATCCTCTACATCCGCGCGCAGGAGGAGATGTTTCCGGGCTGGGGCATCAGCGCGATGGGGCGGCTCGCGCACCGCATCGCCGCGCCGCTGGTCTGGGCCAATTGGCGCGGGCTGGAGAGTCTGCTCAAGGCGCAGCTCAAGCTCGGCCGTTGCAACATGGTGCCGAAGGAGCGGATCGAGGACGGCGTCAACTGCTCGGTGCCCATCGCAACGCCGGGCTTCTACCCGATGGTCGCCGACGGCCGCATCAAGGCCGTGTTCGGCACGTTCGACCATTATGAGGGCGACAGCATCGTGATGAGTGGTGGCGAGCGCGTGGGCGCCGACGTCGCCGTGCTCGCGATCGGCTACAAGCTCGGCGTGCCGTTCCTGCCCGAGGCCTACCGGCAGAAACTGGTCGATACCGACGGGCAGTACCGGCTCTATCGCCTGATCGCCAATCCGGATCTGCCCGAGCTCGGCTTCGTCGGCTTCAACTCCTCGTTCTGCACCGTGCTCTGCGCCGACCTCGCGGCGAACTGGCTGGTGCGTTATGCCGACGGCCAGCTCGCGAACCAGCCGACGGCACAGGCGATGCGCGACAACATCGAGATGATGCTGCACTTCAAGCGCGTCGAGCGGCCGGCCGCGGGCGTCTATGGCGGCCTCTGCGTCGCCCCTTATCACTACCGCCATTTCGACGAGCTGATGGCCGATATCGGCGCGAAAAACCAGAAGCGCGGCGGACTCGCGGGCCGCTTCCAGCCGCCGGATGCGGATGCTTACGCCAAGTTCCTGGCGACGGCGCCGGACTACCGGGCGGCGTGAAAGGAGAATTGCGGCGGCTCGCCTCCGACGTCTACGATCTCGCTGGCCATCGAATCGACGGGAACCAGCCATAGGATCGGCCATGGGATCGAGACGACTTGCCGCCGCGGCCCTTGCGGCTGTTGCCATCTTCGGCGCGGTGCCCACCGTTGCGCAGAAGGCGGCGCCGACGCCACAGCAATCGGAGGCGCTCGCGGCTTACGAGCGCGCGCTCGGCGACTTCAAATCCATCCTCACTGAGCGGCGGCGCCAGATCGAGGCGAAGGAGCCGCTGCCGAACCTGCCGGGACAGGCGCTCTATCTCGCGCGCGTCGCTGTGATCAGCAGCTACAAGGACCTCACCGACGTCATGCCGTCGCGGATCGGCCGGCCGAACAAGTTCGAGATTCCTCCGGCCTATTTCGATGCCGAGATCGAGCCGCTGGTCGAGGAATACGGCAGGCTCTTCGACCTCATGGAGGCGCCGCCTGCCAACGCGCAGAGCTCGCCGACGCCGTTCGAGGACGTCGTCGATCTTGCGGTCGCGATTGCGCGCGCGAAGGGCCTCGCTCCCGAACACGCCGAAGCTGCCGGGCGGATCAGCCTCGGGCTGTTCTTTGCGGAGACCAACGGCAAGCAGAATGTCCGCAATGCACGCTCGAACACCTATATGGGCAGCTTCCAGACAGGCCCCTCCGAAGACCGCAACGGCCGGCGGAAATGGGAGAAGATCAAGGGCGACGTAGCTGCGATCGACCCGGGCTTGAGCGCGCGAGACGACAAGGAGGAGGCGCGTGCCCGCGGCACCGATCAGCGCTTCAACCACTGGACCAACGTCCGCAACGGGTTGATGAACGCGCACTCCGATCTGTTCCGCGAGATTCCGGGTATCGTCAAGACGCTGCCTGATACGATCGACCAGATGAAGCTTTTCCAGCTGATCCAGATCGTTCCAACCCCGACGCGGTCCGCGCTCAAATCGGGCGATCTCCTGAATTACCGGGTGTCAAGCCCCAGAATCATGGGATACCTGCGCAACAACAGCATCTTTGCCTTCGGACAGGCCGACCGGGCAAAGACCTCGGCGAGCTACCGCGAGATCTTCGCCGCGATGTGGCTGTTCAACCGGAAGTTCGAGAAAGCGATAGCGAAATACGCCGAGATCAAGCCGCGCTGAGGGATCGTTGCAACCGCCGGTGGAGGTTGTAGTCTCGCGGCCTCATCGGCGACACTGGACTGTTTCATGCGCATTCTCATCCTCGGCGGCAGCCAGTTTCTTGGGCGCGCGATAGCAAGCCATGCTTGCGCGGTCGGTCACGACGTGACCTGCGCCGCGCGCGGACTCGCGGGGCCGATCGCTACGGGTGCGCGCTTCATGCAGATCGACCGCGACCTGGCCGACGGACTTGGGCCACTCACGGGCGAGACGTTCGACGCCATGGTCGATGTCTCGCGTCATCCCGGCCAGGTCCGTCGCGCAGTCGCCGCGCTGAAGCGGCCGGGCGTGCATTGGACCTTCGTCTCGACGATCAGCGTTTATGCGGACAACCGCATCCCGGGGCAACGCGCCGACACGGCGCCGCTGCGCGAGCCTGTTGCGGGAGAGATCGAGCACAGCACCGAGGCGATCTACGGCGCAGCCAAGGTCGCCTGCGAACAGGCGGTCGGCGATGACGCCTTCATCTGCCGCGCCGGACTGATCGCAGGCCCCGAGGACCCGACCGGACGGTTCGCCTATTGGCCGGCGCGGCTTGCGCGCGGCGGCGAGGTGCTGGCGCCGGGATCGCCGGAGGATGCGGTCCAGTTCATCGACGTGCGCGATCTCGCGCAATGGATCGTGCATGCGGCAGAGAGCGGTCTCGTCGGCATCTATGACGGGATTGGGCCGATCCGCACGCGCGGCGGATTCCTGAGCGAATGCGCATCCGCGCTGAACGCGTCCTGCACCTTCACCTGGATCGATCGCGCCTTTCTGGAAGCGCATGACGTCAGGCGTTGGGCGGGCCCGCGGTCCTTACCGATGTGGCTGCCATTGCCGGACTACGCCGGCTTCCTGACGCGCGATACCTCGCCGGCACGCGCGGCCGGATTGACCTCGCGACCGCCGGGAGACACCGCGCGCGATACGCTTGATTGGCTCCGCGCCAACAACGGGCCAGTCGTCGGTCTCACTGCCGAAGACGAGAAGGATGTCCTGGCGGCGTGGCATGCGCGCCAGCCCTAGGTGCGGACGGGCCAATCGTTCGCCGGTGAAAAGCGCCTTGTCGTGACAAATCTGTCAAAGGCCACACTGCCGTTTTCGGTGCAAGACCCGTGACCGCCATGGCTATGGTGTTCCACGACTGCCTGTTTGTTGGTAGCCTGCCGCACCGACAGACAGCAATCGGGGACCACCGAATGACGCGCGCCAATCCCGCATCTCCCGCACGACGCAATGGAGCAGCGAGGAAACATATCGGTCGGGCACTCGCCGCAACCGCGGCATTGGCTGCGCTCGCCGGCTGCGAGGACAAGAACACGTTCGTGGCGCCGCCGCCGCCCAAGGTCGACGTCGCGACGCCGGTGCAGCGTCCGGTGACGCGCTACATCGAGGCCACCGGCAACACGGCGCCGATCAAGAGCGTCGATCTCGTCGCGCGCGTGCAGGGCTTTCTGCAAACGATCGACTATCAGGACGGCACGTTCGTCAAGCAGGGCACCCAGCTGTTCACGATCGAGCCTGAGACCTACAAGCTCAAGCTCGAGCAGGCGCAGGCGGCCGAAGTCGGCGCGCAGGCTTCGCTCCGGCAGGCGGAGGCCGACTACAAGCGACAGGCCGAGCTGGTGCAGCGCCAGGCCGTCTCGCAAGCCACGCTCGATAATTCCACCTCCGCGCGCGACAACGCCCAGGCCAATCTGCAGCAGGCCCAGGCCAACACCAAGCTCGCCGAAGTCAATTACGGCTACACCAAGGTCACGGCACCGTTCGACGGCATCGTCAGCGCGCACATGGTCTCGATCGGCGAGCTCGTCGGCGTCTCCTCGCCGACCCAGCTCGCCACCATCGTGGCGATGGACCCGATCTATGTGAACTTCACCGTCAACGAGCAGGACGTGCTGCGCATCCGCGCCGAGGCGACCCGTCGCGGACTGACGCCCGCGGACATGAAGCACTTCCCGATTCAAGTGGGGCTGCAGACCGATACCGGCTACCCTCATGAGGGCAAGCTCGACTACGTCTCGCCGACCCTCAACCAGTCGACCGGCACGCTGGCCGTGCGCGGCCTCGTTCCCAACGACAAGCGGGTGCTGCTGCCTGGCTATTTCGTCCGGGTCCGCGTGCCCTTCGACCAGGAGAAGAGCGCCCTGCTCGTTCCCGACACCGCGCTCGGCAGCGACCAGGGCGGCCGCTATCTCCTCGTCGTCAACAGCGACAACGTCGTCGAGCAGCGCAAGGTACAGATCGGCCCGGTCGACAACGGCCTGCGCGTGATCGAGAGCGGCCTGAAGCCAGAGGATCGCGTCGTGACCGCGGGGCTCTTGCGCGTCATCCCGGGCCAGAAGATCGACCCGCAGGTGACGAAGATCGAGCAGACGCAGGCCTCGAGCAAGTAGGGGCTGCCAGCCATGATCTCAAAGTTCTTCATCGAGCGGCCGGTCCTCTCGAACGTCATCGCGCTGTTGATGATCCTGATCGGCGGCGTCGCGCTGTTCAATCTCGCCATCGCGCAATACCCCGACGTGGTGCCGCCGACCGTGCAGGTCACCACGCGCTATCCCGGCGCCAGCGCCAAGACCGTGATCGATACCGTGGCGCTGCCGATCGAGCAGCAGGTCAACGGCGTCGAGGACATGCTGTACATGCAATCCTACAGCGGCTCCGACGGCACCTACACGCTGACCGTGACCTTCAAGATCGGCACCGACCTCAACTTCGCGCAGGTGCTGGTGCAGAACCGCGTCTCCAGCGCATTGTCGCAATTGCCGCAAGCCGTGCAGAACCAGGGAGTCACCGTGCAGAAGCGGTCGACCTCGATCCTGTTGTTCGTGACGCTCACCTCGCCGGATGCGAGGTACGACAGCCTCTACTTGAGCAACTACGCCACCATCAACATCCGCGACGAGCTCTCGCGCCTGCCCGGCGTCGGCAACGTCACCGTATTCGGCGCCGGGCAATACTCGATGCGGATCTGGCTCGATCCCAACCAGCTGCAGGTGCGTGGCCTGGTGCCGCAGGACGTGATCCAGGCAATCCAGCAGCAGAGCCAGCAGGTCGCCGCCGGTCAGGTCGGCGCGCCGCCGACGCCGCCGGGACAGGCGTTCCAGTACACGCTCAACGTCAACGGGCGGCTGGACGATGCCGGCCAGTTCGAGAACATCATCGTCAAGACGGGCACGAGCGGCGACGTCACGCGGGTGCGCGACGTCGGCTGGGTCGAACTCGGCGCGCAGACCTACAGCCAGATCTTCTCGCTCAACAAGCAGCCCGCGGTCGGCATCGGCGTGTTCCAGTCGCCGGGCGCCAACGCGCTGCAGGTCGAGCAGGCCGTCGAGAAGAAGATGGCGGAGCTCGCCAAGCGCTTCCCCGAAGGCATCAAGTACGACACGCCGTTCGACACCACCAAGTTCGTCGAGGCCTCGGTGCACGAGGTCTATATGACCCTGATCGAGGCCGGCCTGCTGGTGCTGGTCGTGATCCTCATCTTCCTGCAGGACTGGCGCGCGATGCTGGTGCCGGCGACGACCGTGCCTGTCACCATCATCGGCGCCTTCGCCGCGATGGCGGCACTCGGCTTCACCATCAACATGTCGACGCTGTTTGCGATCGTGCTCGCGATCGGCATCGTGGTCGACGACGCCATCGTCGTGGTCGAGGGCGCCGCCCACAACATCGAACAGGGCATGAACGGCCACGACGCCGCGATCCGCGCGATGGACCAGCTGTTCGCGCCGATCGTCGGCATCACGCTGGTGCTGATCTCGGTGTTCCTGCCCGCTTCGTTCCTCGCCGGACTGACCGGGCGCATCTACTCGCAATTCGCGCTGGTGATCGCCGCGACCGCCCTGCTCTCCGCCATCAACGCCGCGACCTTGAAGCCGACGCAATGCGCGCTGTGGCTGCGGCCGGCCGTGCCGCCGGAGCAGCGCAATTTCTTCTATCGGGGCTTCAATGCGGTCTACAACCGCGTCGAGCGCGGCTACACAAGGCTGATCACGTTCCTCGTGAAGCACGCCACCATCTCGGTCGCGTTCGCACTGCTGATCATCGCCGCCAGCGGCTATGGCCTGTCGCGGGTGCCGACCGGCTTCCTGCCGATCGAGGACCAGGGCTATCTGATCGCCGCGGTGCAGCTGCCCGACGGCGCCGCGCTGGAGCGGACGCAGGCCGTGCTCGACAAAGCGAGCGGGCTGATCAAGGACACGCCCGGCGTGGCGCAGGTCATCACCATCGCCGGCATCTCCGCGCTCGACAACAGCGCCAGCCTCGCCAATGCCGGTGTCGCCTACATCATCCTGAAGGATTGGGACGCGCGTAAAGGGCCCGGTGAGGATCTGCGCTCGCTGGTCTTTGGCCTGAACGACAAGCTCGCTGATATCATGGAGGCGCGCACCATCGTGTTGCCGCCGCCGCCGATCCAGGGCATCGGCAACGCCGCCGGCTTCTCGATGCAGGTCGAGCTGCGCGACGGCAACAGCGATTTCGCCAAGCTGCAGGCCATCACCGGCGCGATGGTCACCAACGCTCAAAGCCAGAGCGCGCTGCAGCGCGTGCAGTCCTCGTTCCGCTCCTCGGTGCCGCAATTCAACGTCGAGATCGACCGCATCAAGACCCAGACGCTGCACGTGACGACGGATCAGGTGTTCTCGGCGCTGTCGACCTATCTCGGCTCGTCCTATGTCAACCAGTTCAACAAGTTCGGCCGCGTGTTCCAGGTCTACACCCAAGCTGATCCCGCGTTCCGCGTCACCGAGCGCGACATCGCCAACATGCAGGTGCGCAACTCGAACGGCGACATGATCCCGCTCGGCACCGTCGCCAAGATCACGCCGGCCACCGGCCCGTCGCTGATCAGCCTCTACAATCTCTATCCGTCCTCGACCGTGATCGGCCTGCCGGCGCAGGGCTATTCGTCGGGCCAATCGCTGAAGCTGATGGAGGAAATCGCGGACAAGACGTTGCCGCCGGGCACCGGCTATGAATGGACCGCGATGTCGTATCAGGAGAAGGCGGTCTCGAACCAGATCTACTGGGTGTTCGGGCTCGCCATGCTGCTGGTCTATCTCGTGCTCGCCGGCCAGTACGAGAGCTGGTACGCGCCGATCTCGGTGATTCTCGCCGTGCCGCTGTCGCTGCTCGGGCCGATGCTGATCCTCTCCGCTCTCAAGATCGACAACAATCTCTATTGCCAGATCGGCCTGATCCTCTTGATCGCGCTCTCGGCCAAGAACGCCATCCTGATCGTGGAGGTCGGTCTCGAGCTGCACGGCCGCGACGGCAAGCCGATCATCGAATCCGCGATCGAGGCGGCGCGCGCCCGCTTCCGCCCGATCCTGATGACCTCGTTCGCCTTCATCCTCGGCGTCGTCCCGCTGGTGCTCGCCACCGGCGCCGGCGCCAGCGCGCGCAAGTCGATCGGCATCACCGTGTTCTCGGGCATGCTGGCCTCGACCTGCCTTGCGGTGCTGTTCGTGCCGGCCTTCTTCGTCGTGGTGCAGCGTTTCGAGAACTGGCGGTCGTCGAAGAAGAAGCCGCAGGCGGTGGCGGAGGTGAAGCCCTAACCCTGCTCCGCCGGCGCCTGCCGCGCCTCGCCGCTCGAGACCAGGAGCACCGAGACCTTCGACTGTCGCAGCACTGCATCGGCGACGCCGCCGAAGGAGAGATGGTCGGCCTGGATCCGGTCAACGCCCATGACGACGAGGTCGACGTCGGTGGTGTCGATCTCGCGCAGAATCGCCGCCTCCGGCGCGCGGTTCACGCGCAGGGTCGTGGTGATGTCGACGTCGTAGCGGGCGGCGAGATCGCTGGTGTCCTTGAGGATGCCTGTCTCCTGGCTCAACCCGCGCGAGCGACCGCGCTGCGCACCCTTGTCGCGCGTCGTCGCTACATAGACCACCCGGAGCGAACCTGAGCCGGCCTGCGCCAGCGCCACGGCGACCTCGGCACCGCGCTTGGAGACGGCGCTGCCGGACACGGGAACGAGGATGTTGAGCGCCTCGGGCATCGGCTGTTTCAGGTGCTTGCCCTTGGCGGCCACGATCGCAAGCGGTCCTTCGAACTTCGCGGCAATATCCTCGACCTTGCGATCGAAACGGTCCTTGGTGGCGGCGACCTTGGCGATGCCGACGACCAGGAGATCGAAGCCCTTGCGCGCCTCGTCGGCAATGGTCTCGCCAAGCTCCGCGCGCCTGGTGCGGCTGATGACATCGACGCTGCCGGCATCGTTGTCGCTGTTGGCGGAGACGGTTTCGGCCGCCTTCTTCACCACGGCTTCGTGGCTCACTTCCTCGCCGCGCCCCTTCTCTTGTTCCTCGGCGCGCTTGCCGATATGCAGCACCGTGATCGGCAGGCCGCGCATGCCGGCGATCAGTCCGGCGACATGCGCGGCGAAGGTGGCGTTGACGCTATCGTCCACGGCGAGCAAGGGACGTTCGAGATTGGCGACGAAGCCGCGCCTCTCGAACTCCTCGCGCTCCAACCGCTCCTTCTCCTCCGCGCTCATCGGCAGCCTGGCCAGCGCCGCGCGCAGCATCGGCGGCATCGCCATCGTCGTCACGATCGCCATCGTCACGATCATCGTGAACAGGTTCTGGCTGAGCACGCCGATCGACAGGCCGATGGTCGCGATGATGACCTCGGTCGAGCCGCGCGCGTTCATGCCGCTGGCGAGGGCGAGCGACTCCCTCCCGTTCAACCCGCCCACGGTGCCGCCGACGAACGCGCCACCGAACTTGCCGACGCTGGCGATCACGACGAGCAGGCCGGTGAGCATCAGGAGGTTGGGATCGCGCAGCACCGTGAGATCGGCGCTGAGCCCGGCGAGACCGAAGAACACCGGCATGAAGAAGCTTGAGATCAGCCCGCGCAGGCGCTCGTCGATCTGCCGCGTCAGGATCGGCGATTCCCCGACCAGGATGCCGGCGACGAAGGCACCTAATACGGTGTGGACGCCGATCAGATGCGTGATCATCGCCATGACGCTCATCAGCAGCAGGATCACGGAGATGACCGCGGCCGCGCTGACGAGATTGTCGTTGGCCCAGCGGATCAGCTGGAACACCAGGCGGCGGCCGATGGTGAAGCTGACCGCGAGGAAGGCGAGCGTTCCCAGCACCGACTTGGTCACGGAAGCGATGTCGAGCGAGCCTTGCGAAGCGAGGCTGAAAATGACGGCGATGATGATCCAGCCGATGGTGTCGTCGATCACGGCGGTCGCGACGATGATCTGCCCGACGTTGCGGCGCATGAAGTTCATCTCACGCACGACGACCGCGACGATCTTCACCGAGGAGATCGACAGCGCCGTGCCCATGAACAGCGACGCCACCAGGCGCTCCTGCGGATTGGGCAGCAGCGCATCCGGCAGGAACTCGCCGAGTGCGAAGCCGCAGGCGAACGGCACGACGATGCCAGCGATCGAGATCGCGATCGCGGCCCTGCCCACCTTCCGGACCAGCTTGAGGTCGGTTTCCATGCCGGTCAGCAGCAAAAGCAGCAGGATGCCGAACTGGGCGATGCCGGCGATCATCGCCTTCTGCTCGGGCGTGTTGGGAAAGATCGCGGCTTGCGCCTCGGGCCAAATCCAGCCGAGCAATGACGGCCCCAGGATGATGCCGGCGAGCAGCTCGCCGATCACCGAGGGTTGGCCGATGCGCATCATGATCTCGCCGAGGCCGCGACCAACCGCGATCAGCAGGACGATCTGCGCCACCAGCAGGAATTCGGACGGGCCGGCCGATTTGCCCGCTTCGGCGCCGGCCGCAATGGTGGTGAGGATGAGCGCCGCGGGGACGAGGCCGACCGGCCGGAGCAAGGTCCACAGCATGCAGGCGTCATTTCCCCTTTACCCGGCCCCGCTGTCGGGGCCACGGGGATAGAACCCGCGGGAGGCGGCGGGAGTTCCTGCCGCGCACGACGGGACGGAGGGGGCAAAAACGCCAAACGCGAAAACAACCCCATGCACAGTAGGGATGCCGTTGAAAACTTTCGAAAAATTCGGCTTTGCCGAAACGGCTTGCTCCGTCGGGCAAAACACTGGCAGAATGGCATCGTGGGTGGCATGGCGAGGGTGCCTCCTCATTCTCCGTCATTCCGAGCGCAGCGACTTGTCCGCCGAAGCCTTGGCGAAGGCGGAAGCAATCCAGAATTTTTCCGCGGCGGCAATTTGGATTGCTTCGTCGCAAGGGCTCCTCGCAATGCGGTGGAGAGAGTCTCCCTCACACCACCTGCGGCGTGCGGATCTCGCGCGGCAGGATCAGCGCGGCGGCGATGGCGAGCAGGCAGAGGGCGGCGAAGGCGTGCAGCATGGTGACGAATCCGCCCCGCTCATAGAGCCAGGCGACCAGACCGACGGAGGCGCCGGCCGCGGTGAAACCGACGAAATAGCGCACGGCATAGGCGCGCGAACGCCACTCTTCCGTGGTGTATTTGCCGACCATGGCGTCGTTGACCGTCACCTGCCCGAACGCACCCATGACGATGCCGATCGAAACGACGATCAGCGGCAGGTTGGACAGGCTCGCGGCCAGATACAGGAATGGCGCCAGCATGAAGGAAAGTGGCAGCGCCACCGTCTTCAGGGAGTAGCGGTCGAGCAGCCGGCCGATCGTGTACTGCGTCATCGCGCCGAACACGTAGACGCCGGCGGCGATGACACCTAACAGAGCCGGGCTCTTGGTCAGGTCCGCAAGGCGCTCGGCGAACAGCTTTGGCAGCGCCACGGTGACGGCGTTGAAGGTCGTGGAGATCGCGATCACCACGATCAGCAGCGCCAGGATCACGCGCCACATGTCCTGCCTGGCCACCCGCGCCTGCGCCGCCGCTTGCTTCGAGCCCTTGCGGTCCTCATGCACGACGCTCAGCGCGAAGGCGATGCCGATCAGGACCGTAACCGCGCCAGGAACGATGAACGCAAAACGCCAGCCGAGAAATTGGCCGATCACGCCGGTGACCAGGGCCGACGACGCCACGCCGAGATTGCCCCAGACGCCATTGATGCCCATCTCGCGGCCGAGCCGGTCGGCGTAGGACACGATCATGGCGGTGCCGACGGGATGATAGATCGACGCAAAGATGCCGATCGCAAGCAGCGCCGCGCCGAGCTGCACGGGGGTCTGCACGAAGCCGACCGCGATCATCGAAAGGCCGATGCCGACGAAGAAGATCAGCATCATGTGGCGGCGGCTCCAGCGATCGCCCAGCCAGCCGGTGAGCAGCGAGCCGGCGCCGAAGGCAACGAAGCCCGGCGTCGCGTAGGGCAAGAGTTCCGAATAGGCCATGCCGAGCGCCGGGCCCATGATGATGACAGCGGCGGCGAAGATCAGCATCGAATAATGGTCGATGAAATGACCTGCGTTGACGAAACCGATGACCCGACTGGGGCTGTTCATTCCCGAATCCTCTCCTGCTCCGAAATGAGTTATATGTCCTCCCCATGACGGGATGCTGCCAATGACTGTCTTGGAAACGCCAATCCTGCGGGAGGTCCGGAGCAACCACCGCTCGCCCGCGGGCGTGCACCTGGTCGCCCGCGACTATCCCAAGGGGATGCGGATCGATCTGCACATGCACCGCGAGGCGCAGCTGATCTATGCGGCAAAGGGCACGATGCAGGTGACGACGCCCGCCGGACGCTGGCTGGTGCCGCCGGACCGCGCGGTCTGGGTGCCGGCCGGGCTCGAGCATGCCATCGACCTGCTGGCCGACATCGAGATGCGCACGCTGTATTTCGACCTGTCCTGGCTGAAGCGCGAGCAGCGCTATGACGGCCTGACCAGGGAATTCGTGGTGCGGGTGTCGCCGCTGCTCAATCAGGCGATTCTCGCGCTGTTCGACGGGCGCAACACCGAAGAGCGCACCGAGCTCCTGGTGCGCCTGGTGATGCTGGAATTGCACCAGGCCGAGGATTCCGCGACCTTCGTGCCGCTGCCGCGCGAAGCGCGCTGCCGCCGCGCGGCGATGATCGTGCTCGACGATCCCACCGGCCTGCACGACATCGACACGCTGGCGCGCGCGGTCGGAACCTCCGCGCGTACGCTGTCGCGGCTGTTTTCGAGCGAGACGCAGCTGAGCTTCAAGAGCTGGTGCCAGCGCGCGAGGATTGCGGCGGCGATCGAGCGGATATCGACGGATGCGAGCGTGTCGGTGAAGCAGCTCGCGACCCAGCTCGGCTATGCCAGCGTGCCGGCGTTCTCGGCCGCATTCCGCCAGGTGACGGGTCGGACGCCGACGGAGTTTGCAGCACACGCGGTGTCGTCGCCCGGCTTGACCGGGCGACCCAGTACGCCGAGACGGCTCGGCTAGAATCGAGAAGCTGCGGCGTACTGGATGCCCCGGTCAAGCCGGGGCATGACAGCGCGTTGGAATGAGCACTGCCCGGCATATCATCGACCCGTTCCGGCATGCCCTCATTCTCCAAACGCACGGCGAAGCGAAAGATGCCGCATTCGCCTGCTTGATTGTGATCGGCTTGCACCCAAATCCCGTGTAAGCTTGCCGCATCGCACAGACCTGATACGAAAGCCCCGATGGCCAACGCCTTCTTCTCCGACCTGCTTGCCACCATCTCCGAGCGCGGCCGCACGTTGCTTCGCCGGGGGGACGCCGCCGATACCAAGCATGATGCCGACGGACTGCTCGAGCTCTGCGATGCGCTGCTGTCGGGCCGGGGCGAAGCCTCGGGCACGGCGATGGCGCGCGAGGTGCTCGACATCTACCGGGAGCTGGACGCTGCGGGACGCCGCGCCTTCTTCGAGGGATTGGTGCGCGATTTCGGTCCCGACCGGGAGCGCCTGTCCAAGGCGATCGAGACATGGCGGGCCGCGCCCAGCGACGAGGACGCAAGCTCGCTGCACTTCGCTTCCGAGCCGCGCCGGCAGGAGCTGATCCGGCGGCTCAACCGCGCGCCCGGCGGTACCGGCGATCTCGTCAACATGCGCGCCGATCTGCTCGGCATGATGAACGGGCACACCGATCTCGCCGCGCTCGACCGCGACGTCTCGCATCTTCTTTCTTCGTGGTTCAATAGGGGGTTTCTCGTGCTGCGCAGGATCGACTGGTCGACGCCGGCCAACATCCTCGAAAAGATCATCCGTTATGAGGCCGTGCACGAGATCTCGGACTGGGATGATCTGCGCCGCCGCATCGATCCGGTCGACCGGCGCTGCTACGCCTTCTTCCATCCTGCGATGGTGGACGAGCCCTTGATCTTCGTCGAGGTGGCGCTGACCGAGACGATCCCCGGCGCGATCCAGCCCCTGCTCGCAGTCGACCGCCAGCACCTGCCGATCGAGCGCGCGCGCACCGCCGTGTTCTATTCGATCTCCAACACCCAGCGCGGCCTGGGCGGCATCTCCTTCGGCAGCTTCCTGATCAAGCAGGTGGTGGAAGAGCTGCGCCGCGAGTTGCCGAAGCTCGACACCTTCGTCACGCTGTCGCCGGTGCCGGGCTTCATGGCCTGGGTTAAGCAGGACAAGGATCTGCCGCTGTCGGACGAGGACCGCGAGGTGCTGAGGCGCCTCGACGATCCCAGATGGTTCGAGAGCCCGGAGACGGCGGCGCTGCTCCGCGCCGTGCTGGAGCCGCTCGCGGCGCACTATTTCCTCAAGGCGCGCACGCCGAAGGGCAAGCTGATCGATTCCGTCGCCCGCTTCCATCTCGGCAACGGCGCTCGGCTGGAGCGCATCAACTGGCTGGGCGACCTCTCGCCCAAGGGAATGCGCGAGTCCGCCGGCGTCATGGTCAACTACCTCTACCGCCTCGATGACATCGAGAAGAACCACGAGGCCTATGCCAATGACGGCGAGGTCGTGGCGTCGAGCGCGGTGAAGAAGCTGCTGAAGGGCGAAGGGCGAAGGCTGCTGGATATGCGGCTGTCGTAGGGGGCGGACGCTTACCACATCGTCATTGCGAGCACAGCGAAGCAATGCCGCCGTGGAAAGATTCTGGATTGCTTCGCTGCGCTCGCAATGACGGAGTGTGGGGCGACAGCTGGCGAAACCCAACGACCGCCCGCTGCAGGCTCGGACGACGACCGGATGACTTCCGCTCCCTCCCCGTCGTTGCGAGGAGCCCTTTGCGACGAAGCAATCCAGACTGCCTCCGGGGAGAGATCCTGGATTGCTTTGCTACGCTCGCAATGACGGAGGACGTGGCAGCGGCTCGCCGAATAGCCGCAGATCTCCTGCCGGTCAGATCAGCGTCTAGTACAAATCGTCCCAATTCGGATTGAGGCTCTCAATGAGCGCAAGCTTCTTCGCCCGGCTGCCACCTTTGATCTGCTTCTCGCGCACAATCGCGTCGGACATGGTCGCGTTCAGCTCGTACCAGACGAGGAGCTTGCAGCCGTACTTCGATGAAAAACCCTTTACCAGTCCTTCGCGATGCTCGAACGCGCGGCGCGGCGGATTGGAGGTGACGCCCGTGTAGATCGTTCCGTTGCGACGATTGGCGAACATGTACACGCAGGGTTGCTTCATAATCGTACTCGGCTGAGGACAGCTTCTACAATAGCACAACCAGGAGATGACTACGAGGCTTTCGCCAGCGTCATTGCAAGGGGCCGTTGCGACGAAAGCAATCCAGACTGCCGAAGCGGAAAGACCCTGGATTGCTTCGCTGCGCTCGCAATGACGGAGTGTGTGGCGACAGCTCGCGCAATTCGGCACATTGGGCTGCGGGCCAGACGCCCGCGAGCGGCCAGTGGCTCCTCCACCGTCATTGCGAGGAGCTCTTGCGACGAAGCAATCCAGACTGCCTCCACGGAAAGATTCTGGATTGCTTCGCTGCGCTCGCAATGACGGAGTGTGTGGCGACAGCTCGCGCAATTCGGCACATTGGGCTGCGGGCCAGACGCCCGCGAGCGGCAGTGGCCCCTCCACCGTCATTGCGAGGAGCTCTTGCGACGAAGCAATCCAGACTGCCTCCGCGGAAAGATTCTGGATTGCTTCGCTGCGCTCGCAATGACGGAGTGTGTGGCGCGGACGTCGCGCTCCAACGACACTCCTACTCCGCCAGCGCCTGCATCTCCTTGTAGAGATCGGACTTGCCTTCGAAGCCGATGCCTGCAAGCTCGGGCATGGTGATGTGGCCGTTCTCGACGCGGACGCCGTCGGGGAAGCCGCCATAGGGCTGGAACAGGTCGGGATAACTTTCGTTGCCGCCTAAGCCGAGGCCGGCGGCGATGTTGAGCGACATCTGGTGGCCGCCGTGCGGGATGCAGCGGCTCGGCGACCAGCCGTGGGTCTTCAGCACCTCCAGCGTGCGCTGGTATTCGCACAGGCCATAGGACAAGGCGCAATCGAATTGCAGCCAGTCGCGATCGGGGCGCATGCCGCCGTAGCGGATCAGGTTGCGGGCGTCCTGATGGCTGAACAGGTTCTCGCCCGTCGCCATCGGGCCCGGATAAAATTCGGCGAGCGCGGCCTGCAGCGCGTAGTCGAGAGGATCGCCGGCTTCCTCGTACCAGAACAAGGGATAGTCGCGCAGCATCTTGGCGTAGGCGATGGCGGTCTCCAGGTTGAAGCGGCCGTTGGCGTCGACGGCGAGCTGGGCGTCCTTGCCGATCTCCTTCAGCACCGCCTCGATGCGCCTGCGGTCCTCGGCGATATCAGCGCCGCCGATCTTCATCTTGACGACGTTGTAGCCGCGATCGAGATAGCCGCGCATCTCAGCCCGCAGCATCGAGAGATCCTTGCCGGGATAATAATAGCCGCCGGCGGCGTAGACGAAGACGCGCGGATTGGCTTTGACGCCGTGACGCTCGGCGAGCAAGCGGAACAGCGGCTTGCCGGCGATCTTCGCCACCGCGTCCCACACCGCCATGTCGATGGTGCCGACCGCGACCGAGCGCTCGCCATGGCCGCCCGGCTTCTCGTTGGTCATCATCGCGGCCCAGACCTTGTCGGGGTCGAGATTGTCGCCGGCCGCGTCGAGCAGCGACTTTGGATCGGCTTCGACGATGCGCGGAGCAAAACGCTCGCGGATCAGGCCGCCCTGCCCGTAACGGCCGTTGGAGTTGAAGCCGTAGCCGACGACGCGCTTGCCGTCGCGGACCACGTCGGTGACGACGGCGACGAGGCTGGTCGTCATCTTCGTAAAGTCGATATAGGCGTTGCGGATTGGCGAAGAGATCGGTTTTGTAATTTCGCGGACGTCGACGATGCGGACGGACATGGGGTGGCTTTCAGTGGTTATTATCGTCATTGCGAGGAGCGAAGCGACGAAGCAATCCAGACTGCCTCGACGGAAAGATTCTGGATTGCTTCGCTTCGCTCGCAATGACGAGGGAGAGAGTGTGCGCCCCTCGCAATGACGCGGAGAGAGCGAGGCGCGCTCGGCTCAAACTATTTCTTATCCCGGAAATACGGCTCGACCGGACCGTGCACCTTAATGGTCAGCGGGTTGCCGTGGCGATCCTTGGCGTTCCCTGCGGTGACGCGGACCCAGCCTTCGCTGATGCAGTATTCCTCGACATTGGTCTTCTCGATGCCCTTGAAGCGGATGCCGACGTCGCGCGACAGGATCTCCGCGTTGTAATAGGGGCTGTTCGGGTCGACCGACAGGCGGTCCGGAAATTCGTCGCTCATGATTGTCTCGCTCACAACAGTGTTTCGATTTGATTGCGCAATCCTTCGGGCCGGGCGGTCGGCGCGTAGCGCGCGACCACGCGGCCCTCACGGTTCACCAGGAATTTGGTGAAATTCCATTTGATGGCGGCGCCGAGAAGCCCGGACTGCTGGCGCTTCAGGTATTCGTACAGAGGATGCGCCTTCGGCCCGTTGACGTCGATCTTCTCGAACAGCGGAAAGGTGACGTCGTAATGGGTCGAGCAGAATTCCTGGATCTCGCTCGCCTGCCCCGGCTCCTGCGCGCCGAACTGGTTGCAGGGAAAGCCGAGCACCGAGAAGCCGCGCGGAGAGAGGTCGCGATGGAGATCCTCGAGGCCGCGATATTGCGGCGTGAAACCGCATTTGCTCGCGGTGTTGACGATCAAGAGCACCTGCCCCTCGAAACGCCGCAGGGCGACCTCCTCGCCGGCCAGCGAGTTGGCCTTGAAGTCGTAGATGGCGGTCATCGCTAGCCCACGGGATCGATCGGCGATGGCGGCACGCCGCCGGCCTCGATCGCTTCGCCGGCGAGCAGGCACAGATCCTCGCGATAGCGGCCAGAGACGATGTGCACGCCGACCGGCGCCCTGCCGACGAGACCTGTGGAGACCACGAGGCCCGGCAATCCCATGAAGGGAATCGCGATCTGCGGCAGCTGCGCTTCCCAGACCCGCTTGAAGGAATCCTCGTCCTTGCGGTCGAGATGGTCGGGGAACGGCAATTCGCCGGAGACCGGCGTCAGCAGCACGGCGTATTTTTCGAAGAACAGCATCCAGTCGCGGGTCAGCGTGGCTCGCCGGGTCAGCGCCTTGGCGTAATTGGCCTGATCCATCGGCGTGACCCTGGCGCGGTTGCCGCGCAGGCAGGCCAGTGCGCCGGGATCGCCCTCGCGCTCGGCCATCTCCAGCTGCGCCTCATAGCCGTCACCGAGCCAGAGCTTGATCTGCCATTCCACCGCTTCGCGCATCGGCGGCGTGTCCTCGATCACATCGACGGTCCAGCCGGCGCGCTCCAGCCGCTTGCCGGCATCGCTCACCGCGGCCTTCACCTCCGGTGCGGTGGCAAGCCCACCCGGATTGAGGCACAGCGCAGCGCGCTTGTCCCGTGCGGGTCCTTGCAGCGGCACCGGCGCGAACCAGGGATCGCGGATGTCGCGGGCCGACATCGCTTCAAGCGAGATGCGCAAATCGTTGACCGTGCGCGCCAGCGGGCCCGAGACCGCCATGATCTGCGGACCGATCGGGCGCTCCGGCAGCGCCGGGTTGAAGGCGGGAATGCGTCCGAGCGTCGGGCGCAGACCGTGCACGCCGCAGGCATAGGCGGGATAACGGATCGAGCCGGCGATGTCGGTGCCGTGCGCGATGTGGCCGATGCCGGCCGCGACCGCCGAGCCGGCGCCGCCGGACGAGCCGCCCGGCGTCAGCGAAGCGTCGCGGGGGTTCTTGGTGTCGCCGTGGATGAGATTGGTGGTGAACCAGCGGTAGGAGAAGGCCGGGCAATTGGTGCGGCCGAGCAGGATGGCGCCCGATTTCCGGAAATTGGCGACCACCGGATTGTCCTCGCGCGCGATCAGGTCGCGCTGCAGCTTGAGGCCGTTGGTGGTGGCAAAGCCTTCCTGGTCGACATTGGCCTTGATGGTGACGGGCACGCCCGCGAGGACGCCGGGGTCCTCGCCCCGGCTAATTGCGGCATCGACGGCATCGGCCTGCTTGAGCACGTCATCCGGCCGGTGGTCGATCACCGCGTTGAGCTGGGGATTGACGGCATCGAGCCGCGCGAGACCGGCCTTGGCGGCCTCCCTGGCGGAGACTTTTTTGGACCTGACGAGGGTGGCGAGGTCGGCGGCCGACAGGCGCCAGAGATCTTGCATGGCTTGCTCCGTATGACAGGCGTCTTTTAGCGCCGGGAACGCGGCAAAGCCATGCGGATTTCGCGGGGGTGAAAGGCGGGTTTTGCGCCGGGCGTTGCCTCATTCTCCGTCATTGCGAGGAGCCCTTGCGACGAAGCAATCCAGGCTGCCTCCGGGGAAGGGATTCTGGATTGCTTCGCTACGCTCGCAATGACGTGGAGAGAGCGGTGAGCCCGTTACCCTACCGCGTCCGGCTAATGCCTCGTCGCGGACTGGTCCGGCATGTCGAGCAGCGCTTCGGTGAAGGGAAACTCCAGCACGATCTCGCCGTCGGCGTCGGTGACCTCGATGACGGCCTCCAGCAGCGCCGGCTGGGTTCCTTCCGACTTCACGACCTCAAGGATCATCTGGCGCGCGACCTCCCAGGCGCGATCGGGGTTGCGCAGGTCCTCGCCGTCAGGATCCACGATCAGTTCGTCGCCGATGCGGGTGTTGAAGAAATATCTGGGCATGCCTGATCCAATGGGGTCGTCTGTCGCCGATGAGAAGCCGGTCCTTACTCACAACTGGTTTATCCCGACAGGGATCACGACCTATCGGCAATTTTGCGTATCTGATCCGCTCATCTTTGCGGCCGCAATACGCCATCTTTGCAGTGCAACAATTCCCGCCGCCTACTACCTAGGTCGGGAAAATTTCACTGGCGAACTTTGCCGTCCGCACTAATTTGTCCAATGGGCGGATACGTCCGAATTCGCGAAAATGGAGAGCCAAATGGCCTGGAAAGCCCCTAAGATCGTCGAAGTGCCCTGCGGCATGGAAATCAATATGTATGTGAGCGCCACCCGCAAGTAAGCGGCTGGTGGAAACGCGTTCTGCGCAGGTGGTTCTTTCGGTCACGATACGTTTCCGGCAGAGAGAAACCTTGTCCGAAACTGTCTTGGCCTGAGATCCACCTCGCCAATGCGCCTCCAGGAGACGGATCATGCTTCGCGTCGTCGTCCTGGGCGCCGGGGCCGGCGGCGGAGTTCCGCAGTGGAATTGCGGCTGCGAAGGCTGCCGCGCGGCTCGTGCGAAGGGACAAGAGCTGTTTCGAACCCAGGCTTCGGTCGCCTTCAGTGGCGACGGCGAGCACTGGTTCCTGATCAACGCCTCCCCCGATCTTCGCCAGCAATTGAACGCCACGCCGCAGCTGCACCCAAAGGTGGGCGCGCTGCGCCACACGCCGATTGCGGGCGTGATCTTGACCAACAGCGAAGTCGATGCGGTGGCCGGCCTGCTGTCGATGCGCGAAGGCTCGCCCTTCACGATCTATGCGCACGAGAAGGTGCTGGCGATCCTCAGCTCCAACAGCATCTTCAACGTGCTGAACGAGAAGAACGTGCGGCGCCAGCCGATCGCGATCCGCGAGCCGTTCGAGCCGCGGCTGCCCGACGGTGCGCGCTCAGGGCTCGAGGTGCTGCCCTTTGCCGTGCCGGGCAAGTCGGCGTGGTATCTCGAAGGCAAGGCGCATCCGGGCGGCGAGAGCGGCGACGGCGACACGCTGGGCCTGAAGATCACCGACAAGGCCACGGGCAAGTTCTTCTACTTCATCGCGGCCTGCGCCGAGGTGACCGACGCGCTCAAGGCCGAGATCGACGGCGCTTCACTGGTGTTCTTCGACGGCACCGTCTGGCGCGACGACGAGATGATCAGGGCTGGCCTCGGCCACAAGACCGGCAAGAGCATGGGCCATGTCGCGATGTCCGGCGAGGACGGCGCCATCGCCCGGCTGGCCGATCTCAATATCGACAGGAAGCTGTTTCTGCATATCAATAACTCGAATCCGGCGCTGCTGCCCGGCTCGCCCGAGCGCAAGCTCACTGAGGAGGCGGGCTGGCAGATACCCGCGGATGGAACGGAGATCGTGCTGTGAACGCCGCATCACTGACTGGAATGACCGCACTCTCGATCGGCAAGGACTTGAAGCTCAACTCCGCCGAGGAGCTGGAGGCAACGCTGCGCCACATCGGCGCCACGCGTTATCACAGCCTGCACCCGTTCCATAAGCTGCTGCATGGCGGCAAGCTGAACAAGGGCCAGGTGCAGGCGTGGGCGCTCAACCGCTACTATTACCAGAGCACCATTCCGATCAAGGACGCGGTGGTGATCTCCCGCTTCCGCGACCGCGCCACGCGGCTGGAATGGCGCCATCGCATCGAAGACCATGACGGCGACGTCGGCAGCGAAGGCGGCATCGAGCGCTGGATCAAGCTGACCGAAGGGCTCGGGCTCGACACCGCTTACGTCGAATCCACCGAAGGCATCTTGCCGGCGACGCGCTTCGCGGTGGAAGCCTATGTGCACTTCTGCCGCGAAAAAAGCCCGCTGGAGGCGATCGCCTCCTCACTGACCGAGCTGTTCGCGCCCAACCTGCATGAGGAGCGCATCGCCGGCATGTTGGAGCACTACGACTTCGTCAACCCGGATATCATGAGCTACTTCAAGCGCCGCCTGACCCAGGCGCCGCGCGACGCCAATTTCGCGCTCGATTATGTCAAGAGGCACGCCACGACGCCGGAGCAGCGCGCGCAGGTCTGCAACGCGCTGATCTTCAAGACCAACGTGCTGTGGGTGCAGCTGGATGCGCTCCAGCATGCCTATGTCGAGGGCCACATTCCGCCGGGCGCGTTCGTGCCCAAAGCGAGCTGAGGATCAAAGCGATGGCCGGGCCGCGGAACATCAGCGTCAGCGAGGCGAGCCGCCCCGTGCTGCCGCGGCATGCCAAGCTGAAATACGACGAGACCCGCAAGGTCTGGGTGATCCTGGCGCCGGAACGGGTGCTGGCGCCGGATGAGATCGCGGTGGAGGTCTTGCAACTCTGCAACGGCGAGCGCAATGTCGGCGACGTCGCCGATCAGCTCGCCGCAAAGTACGCAGCGCCGCGCGAGGCGATCCTGGCCGACGTCATCGCCATGCTGCAGGATCTCGCAGACAAGGGCTTTCTCACCGAGATCAGGGAGAAGACGTCATGAGCGACGTGACCATCCCGCCCAGCGACAGCCTCGCGGTGCTGGAGAAGCAGCGCTCGACGGCGGAGACGTTCGGCATTCCGCTCGCGGTGCTGCTCGAGATCACCCATCGCTGCCCGCTGCAATGTCCCTATTGCTCCAACCCGGTCGAGCTCGACCGCTCCGGCAAGGAGCTGACGACGGACGAGTGGAAAAAAGTGCTGAGCGAGCTCGCCGAGATCGGCGTGCTCCAGGTGCATTTCTCCGGTGGCGAGCCGACGGCGCGGAAAGATCTCGTCGAGCTGGTCAAGCATGCCAGCGACGCCGGGCTCTACACCAATCTCATCACCTCGGCCGTGCTGCTGACGCGCGAGAGGCTCAGCGATCTCGCAGATGCCGGGCTCTGCCATGTGCAGATCTCGTTCCAGGGCATCGAGGACGGCCTCGCCGATCGCGTCGCCGGCTACAAGGGCGGCCACCGCAAGAAGCTCGAGGTCGCGAAATGGACGCGCGAGCTCGACCTGCCGCTCACCGTGAACGCGGTGATGCACCGGCAGAACCTGCACCAGTTGCCCGACATCATCCAGATGGCGCTCGATCTCGACGCCGACCGGCTCGAGGTCGCCAATGTGCAATATTACGGCTGGGCGCTGAAGAACCGCGCCGCGCTGATGCCAACCGTGGCGCAGCTCGATGAGTGTACCCGCCTCGTTGAGGAGGCGCGCGAGCGGCTGAAGGGCCGACTGACCATCGACTACGTGGTGCCGGATTATTACGCGCTGCGGCCGAAGAAATGCATGGGCGGCTGGGGCCGGCAGTTCTTCAACATCTCGCCCGCCGGCAAGGTGCTGCCCTGCCATGCCGCCGAGAGCATCACCGGGCTCGATTTCGAATCGGTGCGCTCCAACCATTCGATCGCCTGGATCTGGCAGAACTCGGAGGCCTTCAACCGCTATCGCGGCACCGGCTGGATGAAGGAGCCGTGCAAGAGTTGCGAGTTCCGCGAGATCGATTTCGGCGGCTGCCGCTGCCAGGCCTTCGCGCTGACCGGGGACGCCGCCAACACCGACCCGGCCTGCGCGCTGTCGCCGCTGCACGAGACCATCTTCAAGCAGGCGGAAGCCGAGGCCGCAGGCGACACCAGCCGCTTCCTCTATCGCAACTTCGCCGGCGGCACCCTGGAATCCGAGAATGACGCCTGACGCCGACGCGGGCACAGCGGCCAAACGCACTGATCCCTTTGCGCCGCTGACCTCCGATATGCTCGACGTCGGCGACGGCCATGAGCTCTATGTCGAGAGCGTCGGCCGCAGCGACGGCATCCCCGCGGTCTATCTGCATGGCGGGCCCGGCAGCGGCTGCCAGCCCGACCATCGCCGGCTGTTCGATCCCGACCGCTTCTGCGCCGTGCTGTTCGACCAGCGCGGCTGCGGCCGCAGCCGGCCCAAGGGATCGCGCGAGCACAACACCATTGCGCACCTTATCGCGGACATGGAACAGATCCGCGAAAAATTCGGCTTCGAACGGTGGATGGTGGTCGGCGGCTCCTGGGGCGCGACGCTGGCGCTGGCTTATGCAGAGGCGCATCCCGAGCACGTCTCGGGCATAGCGCTGCGCGCGACGTTTCTCGGCACGCGAGCAGAAGTCGAGACGGCCTTCACCTCGCGCCTGTCGCAATTCCATCCGGCGCTGTACGAGGATTTCCTCAGCGTGCTGCCGCCAGAGGAACGCGACCGGCCGGTGGATGCCTATTGGCGCCGCATCCTCGATGCCGACCCTGCCGTGCATGGCCCGGCGGCGAAGGCCTGGCACGACACCGAGCGCGTCTTGTCCGAGCACAAGCCGGCACGGACGCGGCTCGACCTCGCCGGGCTGAACGTCTGGCGCACATTGCCGGCGACGCCGTTCATGGAAGCGCATTATTTCATCAACGACAGCTTCATGAACGAGGACCAGCTGCTGCGGGACGCGGGCCGGCTCGACGGCATTCCCGGCATGATCGTGCAGGGGCGCTATGATCTGTTGTGTGCTCCCGCGACAGCGCAGGCCCTTGCGAACGTATGGCCCGGTTCCGAGCTTCGCATCGTGGAAGAAGCCGGGCATTCGCTCTATGATGGCGGCGTGAGGGACGCGGTCATGAAGTCGATCGCGGACCTTGCGTCGAAGATCGGGCGATGAGAGGACAAGAAGAATGCCGCTCGCCGGAAAGGGCATGCTGCTGACGTCGATGAACATCGACGCTGCGGACGAGGCCGATTTCAACCGCTGGTACGATCGCGAGCATCTGGAAGAGCGTGTCGCAATCGACGGATTTCTCGAAGCGCGGCGCTATGTCGCGCATGCCGCCAACCCCAAATATCTCTCGCTGTACTCGACCGAAACGCTCGGCGTGCTCGACAGCCCCGCCTACCGGGCGCGCCTCGCCGACCAGACCGAATGGTCGCGGCGATCCATGGCGCGCTTCAGGGACATGCTGCGCGTGGTCGCGCGCATCACAATCAGCAAGGGTACTGGCCGCGGCGCGTCGCTCGGCCTGGTGCGGCTGCGGCCGACGCCCGACAACGCCGGTGCGTGGCGTGATGCGCTGCAAGAAAAGCTGGCGCCGCAGGACCGCGACGGCATCATCTCGATGCACCTGCTCGAAAGCGAGCCGGAATTGTCGGGCGCAACGGCGGGAATTCCGGCGGTGCGCAACGAGGGCGCGCGCGACTGGTTCGTGCTGATCGACGGCACGCATGTCAATGCGGTCTCCGCCGTCATCGCAGAGCGCTTCACCGGCCCGGCTGCGGCGCCCTTCCCGCTCCCCATCTCCGTCGGCACCTACTGCCTGATGTGGGATCTCGCGAAAAGCGACATCGCGCGTGACTAGCCTCGCGCAATCGTGCCTAAAGCCCAGCTAGTTCAGGCGTTTGGGATCGCCTCGCTCGATTTCATTCACGTACTTTCGGGCTAGCTGCCTAGTCTTCTGGCTGGCCCATTTTGAATCCCTGACGTCCGAAAGCAGGTCTTTCAAGGTCGCTTTTTCTGCTGCCGCAAGGAACGGAATCCAAACCATCGCCAAATCAGTCCATTCGCCTGATTTGGCTCTCAGTGCGGACCCGATGAGTTTGGCGAACGGAAAAGGCGTCGCTGCGCTTGCGCTGTGAGCTATCCGGTCGAGCGCAGCCTTTACCTCGGAGAAGGGTCGCTCGAGCAACAGCCATGCTCGATAAAAATCGTTGATTTCCTCGAGACGAAACTCTCGAACGTCGGCCCTTATTACCCAAGCGCCCGCCTTCGGTCAGGGCGATGCTCATCCCGATATTAATCTCGAACTCAGCTGACACAGATCGATCCATCACGCGCCCTCGCGAGCAGAGATAATTGAGTCCCGGATTGCATCACCCGACACTTGGACTTCGCAGAGATACAGCAACGCCGCACTCATTCGCAGACGCAACATGCTGCACCGCACGCACATCTCGTGCCGGCGTTAATGCTGTGCACGCGTAGCTCCCATGAAAGCGGTGACGCGCGCAAATTTGCCGTTGTACTTCGGAACGGTTCTAATAAGCTAACCCAATGACGTCATTCAGAAACCAGATCAAAGCGCGTTAAGCGCTCGCCAAGCTCAAACAAAAAAGGCCGCGGGGTCTTCGGACCTGCGCGGACAGGGTAGGAATGAAACCGACCGACATCGCGGCCCCCGACTACTTTCACAAAGTGGTCGATTGCCAATGGGCCTGTCCTGCGCACACCCCGGTTCCCGAATACATCCGACTGATCGCCCAAGGCCGCTACAGCGATGCCTACATGATCAATTGGAAATCGAACGTGTTTCCCGGCATTCTGGGACGCACCTGCGATCGTCCCTGCGAGCCGGCGTGCCGGCGCGGACGCGTCGAGGAAAACCCTGTCGCGATCTGCCGCCTCAAGCGCGTCGCCGCGGATTTCAAGGACGACATCAGGCAGCGGCTGCCGAAGCCCGGGCCGAAGAACGGCAAGCGCGTCGCGCTGGTCGGCGGCGGTCCCGCTTCGCTGACGGTGGCGCGCGATCTCGCGCCGCTCGGCTATCACTGCACCGTGTTCGATGCCGACCCGGAAGCCGGCGGCATGATGCGCACGCAGATCCCGAAATTCCGCCTGCCCAATTCGGTGATCGACGAGGAGACCGGCTACATCCTGGGTCTCGGCGTCGAGTTCAAAGGCGGCCACCGCATCGACAGCATGAAGGCGCTGCTTGCCGAGAAATACGACGCCATCTTCGTCGGCTCCGGCGCGCCGCGCGGCCGCGAGCTCGAGCTTCCCGGCCGGAAAGAGGCCGCCGCCAACATCCATATCGGCATCGAATGGCTGGCCAACGTGTCGTTCGGCCATGTCGACAAGATAGGCAAGCGCGTCATCGTGCTCGGCGGCGGCAACACCGCGATGGATTGCTGCCGCACCGCGCGCCGGCTCGGCGGCGAGAAAGTCACGGTGGTCGTGCGTTCCGGCTTCGACGAGATGAAGGCCTCGCCCTGGGAGAAGGAAGACGCGATCCACGAGGATATCCCGATCCTCAACTACATGGTCCCGGTGGCCTTCAAGCATGTCGCCGGCAAGCTGATCGGCGTCACCTTCCAGCACGTCAAAGCCGAATACGACGCCAAAGGCCGCCGCAATCTGGTGCCTTCGGGCGATCCCGATCAGACCATTCCCTGCGACGACGTGCTGGTCGCGGTCGGCCAGGAGAACGCCTTCCCCTGGATCGAGCAGGATTGCGGCATCGAGTTCGACAAATGGCACATGCCGAAGGTCGATCCGAAGACCTTCGCCTCGACCAATCCGAAAGTGTTCTTCGGCGGCGATGCCGCGTTCGGCCCGAAGAACATCATCTGGGCGGTCGCGCACGGCCATGACGCCGCGCTGTCGATCCACAAGATGCTCTCGGGCGAAGCGGTCGACGAACGGCCGCTGCCGGAGGTGCAGATCTCCTCGCAGAAGATGGGCATCCACGAATGGAGCTATGACAACGACATCTCGCCCGACAAGCGCTATAAGGTACCGCATCGCGACAAGGTCGTTGCGCTGAAGGACATCCGCGCCGAGGTCGAGCTCGGCTATGATGTCAAGCTGGCGCTCGGCGAAGCGCATCGCTGCCTGAACTGCGACGTGCAGACCGTGTTCTCGACCTCGCTCTGCATCGAGTGCGACGCCTGCGCCGATATCTGCCCGATGGATTGCATCACCTTCACCAGTAACGGCGAGGAAAGCGATCTGCGCCAGCGCCTGAAGGCGCCCTCCGCGCATCCGGACCAGGACCTCTACGTCTCCTCGGACCTGAAGACCGGGCGGGTGATGGTGAAGGACGAGGATGTCTGCCTGCATTGCGGGCTGTGCGCCGAGCGCTGTCCCACCGGCGCCTGGGACATGCAGAAATATTTCATCGAGATGACCCACGCAGGTTCGACATGTCCGACAAAAAGCCGATCAGCAGCGTAAACGACTTCGTCGTCCGCTTCGCCAACGTCAACGGCTCGGGCTCGGCCAGCGCCAACGAGATGTTCGCGCGCGCGATCCTGCGCCACGGCGTGCCTGTCAGCCCACGCAACATCTTCCCCTCCAACATCCAGGGCCTGCCGACCTGGTACGAGGTGCGCGTGACGGAAGCCGGCCATCTCGGCGCACGCGGCGGCGTCGACATGATGGTGGCGATGAATCCGCAGACCTGGGACAAGGACGTCGCCGGCATCGAGCCCGGCGGCTATTTGTTCTACGATTCCACCAAGCCGATGCCGTCGACCAAATTCCGCGACGACATCACCGTGATCGGCGTGCCGCTGACCGCGATCACCAACTCGACCTATACCGATCCGCGTCAGCGACAGCTGTTCAAGAACATCATCTATTTGGGCGCGCTCAGCGCGTTGCTCGACATGGACCCCAAGCTGATCGAGCAGCTGATCGGCGAGCAGTACAAAGGCAAGGAGAAGCTGCTCTCCTCCAACGTCCATGCGCTGCATCTCGGCCGCGACTGGGCGCTGCAGAACCTGAAATGTCCGATTGGGCTGCGCGTGAAGAAGTCCGACAAGGTCGGCGACCGCATCTTCATCGAGGGCAACAGCGCCGCCGCGCTCGGCGCGGTCTATGGTGGCGCCACCGTGTGTGCCTGGTATCCGATCACGCCGTCCTCGTCGGTGGCCGAGGCTTTCACCGCCCATTGCAAGAAGTACCGGCACGATCCTGAAACGGGCAAGGCGAAATACGCGATCGTGCAGGGCGAGGACGAGCTCGCGTCGATCGGCATCGTGATCGGCGCGTCCTGGAACGGCGCCCGCGCCTTCACGGCGACCTCCGGCCCCGGCATCTCACTGATGACGGAGTTCATCGGCCTCTCGTACTTTGCCGAGATTCCGGCCGTGATCATGAACATCCAGCGCGCCGGCCCCTCCACGGGCATGCCGACCCGCACCCAGCAATGCGACATCATCGCCTGCGCCTATGCCTCGCATGGCGACACCAAGCATGTGCTGCTGTTCCCCGAGGACCCGGCCGAGGCCTTCGAGTTCGCGGCCGCCGCCTTCGATCTCGCCGAGCGGCTGCAGACGACGATCTTCCTGATGCTCGATCTCGACATCGGCATGAACCACCGGCTCTGCCGCCCGCTGAAGTGGGACGATGCCAGGCAATATGACCGCGGCAAGGTGATGACGGCGGCGATGCTGGAGGAAGGCCGCGACTTCGGCCGCTATCTCGACGTCGACGGCGACGGCATTCCCTACCGCACCTATCCCGGCACGCATCCGACCAAGGGCTCCTACTTCACCCGCGGCACGTCGCGGGACCGCTATGCGCGCTACTCCGAGGAAGGCACGGTCTACGCCGACAACATGCAGCGCCTGATGCGCAAGTTCGAGACCGCGCAGGACCTCGTGCCGCGTCCGCTGCAGGCCAATGCGGAACGGCCGACCAAATATGGCGTGATCTATTTCGGCTCAACCTCGCCGGCGATGGACGAGGCGATCGGCCTGCTGGAAGCGCGCGGGCATCAGCTCGACCGCCTGCGCATCCGCGCCTTCCCGTTCCATTCCAGCGTGGCCAGCTTCCTCGCCGAGCACGATTTCGTATACGTCGTCGAGCAGAACCGCGACAGCCAGCTGCGCCAGCTCATCGTCAACGAGAACGGCATCGATCCCGTCCGGCTGGTGCCGATCGTGCATTACGACGGCACGCCGATCACCGCCCGCTTCATCGCCAAAGCCATTGGCGACCACCAGGACCACCTCAAGGTGACCCCGCTCCGCAAGGCCGTGTCATGACCTACATCGCAAAGCCCAGATTCCATCATCCAGGCCTGAAGAAGAACGCGCTCGGCTACACGCATCGGGACTACGAGGGCAAGATCTCGACGCTGTGCGCGGGCTGCGGCCATGATTCGATCACGGCCTCGATCATCGAAGCGTGCTACGAGCTCTCGATCGAGCCGCATCGGGTGGCGAAGATCTCCGGCATCGGCTGCTCGTCGAAGACGCCGGACTATTTCCTCGGCAATTCGCACGGCTTCAATTCCGTGCACGGCCGCATGCCATCCGTGCTGACAGGCGCCAACCTCGCCAACCGCGAGCTGATCTATCTCGGCGTCTCCGGCGATGGCGATTCCGCCTCGATCGGTTTCGGGCAGTTCGCGCATTCGATCCGGCGCGGCGTCAACATGACCTATATCGTCGAGAACAACGGCGTTTACGGCCTGACCAAGGGCCAGTTCTCGGCGACCGCCGATCGCGGCTCGAAGAGCAAGAAGGGCGTCACCAACACCGACAACGCCATCGACCTCGTCGCCATCGCGCTGCAGTTAGGGGCCACCTTCGTGGCGCGCTCGTTCTCCGGCGACAAGAGCCAGCTGGTGCCGCTGATCGCCGCCGCGATCGGCCACAAGGGCGCGTCCTTCATCGACGTGATCAGCCCCTGCATCGCCTTCAACAACCATGCCGGCTCGACCAAGAGCTTCGACTATGTCCGCGAGCACAATGACGCCGTGAACCGGCTCGACGTGCTGGTCGGCCGCGACCCGATTGCGGTGGACTACGCGCCCGGCACGGTGCAGGTGGTCGAGCAGCACGACGGCAGCAAGATCGCGCTGCGCAAGATCGATGCGGATTACGATCCGCACGACCGCCTGGGCGCCCAGACCTTCCTAGCAAGGCACGCCGCCAAGGGCCAGATCGTCACCGGTCTTCTGTACGTCGACCCTGAGGCCGAAGACCTGCACGAGCATCTCAACACGGTCGAGACGCCGCTCAACGCGCTGGAGGCGGACACGCTCTGCCCGGGCTCGGCGGTGCTGGACAAGATCAACGCCAGCCTGCGGTGATCATCTTCGCGCTGATGCCGCCGGCCTAACGCGTATCGTGATCTTCTCCGACACGACGGGTGGTTCGAACGGATAGTGCTTGGCGTCGCCAAGCACCAGTTGCAGCGTGTGCGTGCCCGGCGGAAGCTCGAGAAACGTTTCGGTTTGTCCGGCTCCGAAATGCAGATGGGACTTGTCCTGCGGAATCGGCTCCTTGGCATCAATGGGGTCTTTCACATCGATCAACAGATGATGGTGGCCGGCATTGTGGTAGTCGTCACCGGCATGCGTCACGCCCATGTTGCGCAGGCCGAACCGGACCCAAAACCCACCACGGATCTTCTGGCCGTCATACGGCGAGATGAAATAAAGCTTGGCGTCCTTTGGCGCAGTTTTGCCTTGCGGATAGGCCGCGCCGGGGAGCAATGCGATGGCGGCCGCGAGCGCGATACAGGAAACGATCTTCATCAAATTGACTCCAGTACCTACGGACTGAGCGCGATCCGGAATCCATGCGTGGGGTAACGGACGCCGGTGTCGTATCCACCGCGGTTTGACGGCCGCACATATCTCGAATCGTTCTTCCAGGAGCCTGAGCGCAGGACATGAGAGCCGCAGTCAGGGCTAGTCCACGCCGAGCCGTCGCTGGGCGCGCCCTGATACGTCCGGTGCCAGCAGTCTGCGACCCACTGATCGATGCCGCCGCCCATGTCGTAAAGCCCGAATGGATTGGGCTTGAAACTGCCGACCTTGGCCGGCTGCTCGGCCGCAAGTTCACCGCAATCCTTGCAGCCGGCCATGCCCGGCTGCAGCTTGTCGCCCCACCAATATTTGGTCTGTGTCCCGCCGCGTGCCGCATATTCCCATTCGGCTTCGCTCGGAAGCCGGTAGGGCTTCTTTGTCGCCTGCGCGAGCCAGGCGACATATTGCTGCGCATCGGTCCAGCTCACATTGCTGACCGGGGCATCGTCCTTGCCAGTGGCCGTGAATCCGCACGCCTTGGCGGCAGCGCATTCGTTCCACTCCTGCACCGTTACCGGATATTTTCCGATCGAGAACGGCTTGATCGTGACCTGATGGACGGGTCGTTCGGTCGGATCGTCATTGCTTCCCATCGCGAAGCTGCCGCCACGAATGGCGATCATTTCGGGTTCCCGGACCGGCGTTGCCGATGGGCTGGGAGCCGGAGCCGGAGTCGGGGCCGAAGGCGACGAAGCCAATGACGGAGAGGGTTGCGGCGTCTGCTTCGCCGCCTCGCTCGGCAATGGCTGAGGAACCGGTGAGACGACCGGAGCGGTGGGCGGCGCGGCAGCCTGCTCGCCGATCCTGCCGGGCTGCGCCAGCAAATACCAGAGCACGCCGGTGGCCATCATCAGCACTGTAATGGCCAGCAAAAAGATCAGCGCGTTCTCACGCCGGCTTCTTGTCTTGCCGACCGCATCAGCGTCCGGCAGCACACGATACACGCGCACCGGATCGGTGATGTTCTTGACCTTGCGGTCGCCGAGCGACTCATAGCCGCATACGATCTTGTGTTTGATCTGCTCGTAGATCGCGCCGGATATGAAGACCTGCCCCGGCTCCGCGATGCCCTCGATACGCGTGGCGATGTTGACGCCGTCACCGTAGATGTCGTCCGGCTCCACGATGACGTCACCGAGATTGACTCCGATCCGATATTCGAGCCGGGAATGCTTGGGAATGGAGGCGTTGCGGCCGACGAGATTCTGCTGGATGACGATGCTGCATCGAACGGCTTCCACGGGACTGTCGAATATGGCGATGAAGCCGTCGCCGGTCGTCTTCACCAGACTTCCATGGTGCTCGATGATGCTGGGCTGGATGATGTCGCGCTCGATCCGCTTGACGCGGGCATGCGTGCCTTCCTCGTCGGCCTGCATCAACCGGCTGTAGGAGACGATATCGCCGACGATGATCGCGGCGAGACGGCGAGGCATTCCGCTGTGCGGCGGCGGCTCGTCGGGATTTCCGGGTCTGAAGTTGCGAATTTCGCCCATGCAGGGGACTCCACAAACTTACAAGGCAGCCCCAGCCTACGACCGCCAAAGGCGATCGTCTGTGAAGGCTATCACATTGACGAACCGAGACAATGTCGCAGCGATTGCAGGCTTCAAGTTCCGAAGAGCCGCCCGCTTCACCGCTTGAACCTTCTCGAGCCCATCAGTGACTAAGGCGGAGCGTGAAGCGAGTTGCGCGAATCCGCACCGCGACCACCGCTCGAGCGGCTTGCGACGGTTGAACGCGGGTCACCAATTCTGCGTCTAACAGACAGCAGCTCTGTCCTGCTGCGACGAAATTGTGGTGTGCGCGAGGCCCTCATGAAGCTCGTCATCCTTGCTGCCCTCACTTTTGCTGCGCTGACCAGCGTGGGCCGCGCCGAGGAAGTCGACGATATCCGCGAGGCCAGCAAGGCCGAGGCCGAGACCTTCAATACGCGGATGTATGCGAAGCCTCCCGGCGACAAGGCCTATGCCTGCTTCGTCCGCCGCTACGATGCCGACCATCTGGCGCGGCATCCGAAGCAGAAGGTCGCCGCGATGAAGCTGCTGATCTCCGCGGAATTCGACAAGGAGGACAAGGAGCTTCACCATTCCTTCCGCCTTGGCTTCAGGTACCGTCACCGCAGCGGCGATTTCGACTCCAGCGGCTCGTGCAACCACGCCGTATTCACCAGGAGCGGCGACGAGGTCCGCCTCGGCTGCGGCGTCGACTGCGATGGCGGCGGCATCGGCGTTGCGCTCTCCAAGGACGACAAGTCCGCGATCGTCCGGCTCGAACGTGTCAGGGTCTGGCAGAACAACAAGCCGGACGATGACGCCGAGCATTCGCTGACGGCCGGCGCCGACGACAAGATTTTCCGCCTCGACCGCGCCGACAATCGCGAGTGCGCCTCGCTGGTGACCGACCGCAAGGAACTCGCGGCGCTGCGCCACAAATGATATGCCTGCGTAAATTCGGACTTCGTCGAGGAGATCGCCATGAACCGTCGGAACATCCTGTGGAGCGCCGTCTCGGCACTCGGTGCGGCGCTTGGCGTCTCCAGCGCGAAAGCCACCACCGCCACCGCGCCGTCGAACAAGCTCAAGGTGGCCTATCACCTCAGCGACGCCGAGAAGGTCCATTTCGTGCTCGGCAATATCCAGAACCACATCGACGGCGTCGGCGGCCCCGAGCACGTGACGATCGCGCTGGTGATCCACGGCCCGGCGCTGAAGGCGTTTCACTCGGCGCAGGCCAACCCCGACGTCAGCAAGCGCGTCGGTGACTTCTCAAAGGGCGGCGTCGAGCTCGCCGCCTGCGGCAACACGATGAAGGCGCAGAACGTGACGCTGAGCGAGCTGCTGCCAGGCTTCGTCAACGCCGAGAACGGCGGCGTGGTGCGGCTCGCCGAGCTGCAGTCGCAGGGGTATCTGTATTTGCGGCCGTAGCGTTTCGCGGGGCGCCTCCACATTCTCCGTCATTGCGAGGAGCCCTTGCGACGAAGCAATCCAAACTGTCTCCGAGGAGGGATTCTGGATTGCTTCGCTGCGCTCGCAATGACGGCGGAGGACGTTGCGCGAGCGACAGCCATTTCCCTCCAAGTCCACTTGACTCACCCATAACTCCACAGTTATGAGTCTATCCATAACCTCCCGGTTATGGATTTTTCATGACTCCCACCCCCGACCTTCTGTTCAGGACGCTCGCCGATCCGACCCGGCGGGCGATCTTCGAGCGGCTGTGCCGTGAGGGGGAGCAGACGGTCGGGGCGCTCACGGCGCGATCCGGCGTATCGCAGCCGGCGGTGTCGAAGCATCTCGGCGCCCTGAAGCAGGCTGGGCTCGTGCGCGACCGGCACGAAGGACGGCAGACCCATTACAGCGCGCAGCCCGGTGCGCTCAATCCGCTGATCGACTGGACCGGCCAGATGGCCGGGTTCTGGCAGAAAAGGCTAGATGCCCTCGACGATCTCCTGAAGAGGATGGACCAATGAACGCCCCCGCCGAGACGCGCTCCGTCGTGATCGAGCGCGAATTTGCCTATCCCGCCGAGCGGCTCTGGCGCGCGCTGACGCAGCCGCATCTGATCGAGGAATGGCTGATGAAGAACGACTTCAAGCCGGTCGTCGGCCATCGCTTCAACCTGCGCGGCGAATGGGGCGGCGTGCTGGACTGCGAGGTGCTCACCATCGAGCCGCAGAGGACGCTGGCCTACACCTGGAATTTCTCGCATGAGGACGCCGCCTTCGACCTCAAGAGCATCGTCACCTTCACGCTGACGCCGACGAGCGCGGGCACCCATCTGCGCGTCGAGCAGGCGGGCTTCCGGCCGACGCAGAAACAGGCGTTCGGCGGCGCGCATGCCGGCTGGAAGCAATTCCTGGCCAAGCTGGACGATTTGCTGGCGCGGGCGAGCTAGCTCCACCACCCATTCCGATCATTCTCAAAGGAGGTCCCAATGAGCACGCCTATGTGGATTCGGCAGATTCATCGCTGGCTGTCGATGGCTTTCACGCTTGCCGTCATCGCCAACATCGTGGCGATGACGATGCAAGTCGAGGCCGTGTGGATCGGCTTCCTGGCGCTGGTGCCGCTGATTCCGCTGCTCGCGACCGGGCTCTATCTGTTCGCGCTGCCTTATCGCGGCCGCAGCAACGCGTGAACGAGGCCATGATGAAGAAGCCCGTGGCGGCGAAGACGAGCAGCGCGAAGCAAGCAGGTACCGCCTCGCCATCCAAGCTGATCGACGGCCGGATCAAGGAGCTCGGCGACTGGCGCGGCGAGATGCTGGGGCGGGTTCGCGCGCTGATCAAGGAGGCCGACCCTGATGTCGTCGAAGAGTGGAAATGGCGCGGTGTTCCCGTCTGGGAGCACGACGGCATCATCTGCACCGGCGAGACCTACAAGGAGGTCGTGAAGCTGACCTTCGCCAAGGGCGCCGCGCTGGCGGATCCCGCAGGTCTCTTCAATTCCAGCCTCGACGGCAATGTGCGCCGCGCGATCGATATTCGCGAGGGCGAAACGATCAACGAGAGGGCGTTGAAGGCGCTGATCCGCGCGGCGGTCGAGCTGAATGCGAGCAAGAAGAAGCCGGGAAAGCGATCAGCCTCGTAGACGCGATGGGCCGCCACAAGTGCCTTCCTTCTCCCCTTGCGGGAGAAGGTGGCGCGAAGCGCCGGATGAGGGGTCTCCATCGGCACGGGAGAGTGCGGAGAGATACCCCTCACCCCAGTGAGCTTATGTCTGCCGGCGTCGCTGCCCTCTCCCGCAAGGGGCGAGGGCACATCAATGCGCATCTCGCGTGGTGCCCCATGTAGGCAGTCCCCGTCACGCCACCGCCGCCGCGATCGGGCGGGGGCTGACGACGTATTCGCGCAGCACCTTGTCGTTGGCATCGACCTCGATCAGTGCGACGTCGTAGGTCCAGAGATCGGCCAGGTGCTGGAGCACGCGCTTGGCGTCGGTCTCGTTGAGCTGCGAGCCCTTGATGACGTGGTGATGCAGGATCAGGCGGCGGTCGCCGGAGAGATCGACGTCGACCACCTCGATATTGGCGTCGATGAAGCCGACATCGTGCTGCCGCGCCAGCTCGCGGCGGACGCGGCGGAAGCCGCGCTCGTCGTGGATGGCGTCGACCCGGATGCCGGCGCGCTCTTCGGGATCGTCGTGCAGGTGGAACATGCGGAAGTGCCGCATCAACTTCGGGCTCAGGAACTGCCCGATGAAGCTTTCATCGCGGTAATTGGCCCAGACGTCGCGCAGCACGCCCATGACGTCGCCCTTGCCGGCGATGTCGGGAAACCACTCGCGGTCCTCGTCTTCCGGATTGGCGACGATGCGCTCGATGTCCTGCATCACGGCAAAACCGAGTGCGTAAGGATTGAAGCCCGAGAAGCGCGGGTCGTCGAATTCGGGCTGGAACACCACATTGGTGTGCGACCCCAGAAATTCGAGGAAGTTGCCGTCGCTGATGCGACCCTGCTCGTGCAGCTTGGTCATGATGCGATAATGGACGTAGGTCGCCGTCCCCTCGTTCATGACCTTGGTCTGGCTCTGCGGATAGAAATATTGCGCGATGTGGCGAACGATGCGGAGCAGCTCGCGCTGCCAGGGCGCCAGCCGCGGCGCGCTCTTCTCCAGGAAATAGAGCAAATTCTCCTGCGGCAGGCCGAGCAGCTTGCGGCGGCGCTCGATGCTGAGCGTGGAGCGGCTCTTGGCGGCGCCCTTCGGCACGGTGCGCCAGAGATCGTTGAAGACCTCCTCCTCGTGCTGGCGGCGACGCCCTGCCCGCTTCTCCTCGGCGCGCAGATCGAGCTTCTTCTTGCCGGGATAACGGTCGATGCCGTGCGACATCAGCGCGTGCGCGGCGTCGAGCGTGCGCTCGACCTCGATGCGGCCGTAGCGATCCTCGCACTGCATGACGTAGTTCTTGGCGAAGTCGAGATAGTCCAGGATGCCGTCGGCATCGGTCCACTGCTTGAACAGATAATTGTTCTTGAAGAAATGGTTGTGGCCGAAGGCGGCGTGCGCGATCACCAGCGTCTGCATCGTCGCCGTGTTCTCCTCCATCAGATAGGAGATGCAGGGCGAGGAGTTGATGACGATCTCGTAGGCCAGCCCCATCAGGCCCTTGCGGTAGGACGCCTCATGGAACGCGAAGTGCTTGCCGAACGACCAGTGCTTGTAGAACAGGGGCATGCCGACCGACGAATAGGCGTCCAGCATCTGCTCGGCGGTGATGACCTCGATCTGGTTCGGATAGACGTCGAGGCCGAGATCCTTCAGCGCCACCTCCTCGCAGGCATCGGTGATGCGCTGCAAGGTGTGGAAATCCCAATCGGCGCCTTCGAACAAACGTTCCTTCATGGAGCGGCCTTCTCCTGGGCAGTGTCGCGGCGCTGGAACAGATCGTGGAATACCGGGAAGATCTCGCTGCGCTCCGAGACCTTGCGCATCGAGAGCGGGGCGCCGCTGTTGCGCAGGCGTTCGTAGAGGCTCCAGAGCGAGGAGTCGGAGAGATCGAAGGCGCTGCCGCCGGCCTCGCCGACCTCGAGATAGGCGAAGAACTGGCAGACCGGCAGGATCTTCTCGGTCAAGAGGAGCCCCGTGAGCTCGCCGTCGGAATAGGAATTGTCGCCGTCGGAAGCCTGCGCGGCGTAGATGTTCCAATCCGACGGGTTGAAGCGCTCGCGCACGATCTCGTGCATCGCCTGCAGCGCACTGGAGACCAGCGTGCCGCCCGAGGCCGGACCGTAGAAGAAGGTCTGCTCATCGACCTCCTCGGCGCGGTCGGTGTGGCGGATGAAGACGATCTCGACGTGCTTGTAGCGCCGCTTCAGGAACACGTAGAGCAGCATGTAGAAGCGTTTCGCCAGGTCCTTCATGTGCTCGGACATCGAGCCGGAGACGTCCATCAGGCAGAACATCACGGCCTGCGCGACGGGCTTGGGCACCGTCTCGAAGCGCCGGTAGCGGATGTCGAGCGGATCGATGAAGGGGATGCGCTTGGACTTCGCCTTCAACGTTTCGAGCCGGGCCACGAGAGCCGCACGCTCGTCCTCGTCCGTGCATGCTTCGATCGCGGCTTCCAGCTCCTCGATCTCGTCCTTGCGCGGACGCTTGAGCGCGATGCGGCGGGCGAGCGCGAGCTTCACCGTCCGGCTCACCGAAATGTTGGCGGGCGAGCCGGTCATGGTGTAGCCGGCGCGCTGGATGCCTTCGCTCTCGGTCTGCGCGATCTTGCGCTTGGCGAGATCCGGAAGCTCGAGGTCGTCGAGGAATAGATCGACGAACTCGTCGCGGCTCAGCACGAAGCGGAAGGCGTCCTCGCTGTCGCCTTCGCCGGGACCGGAATCCTTGGCGCTGCCCTGGCCGGAGCGCTGGAGATAGTCGCCTTCAATGAACTTCTTGTTGCCGGGCAGGACCATGTCGCGCGTCCCGCCTTCACGGCGGAAACGCGGCTCGTGCATGCCGTCGAGTGGAATCGTGACCTCACCACCCTCCAGGACGTCCTTGATGTCGCGTTCCTGCGAGGTCTTCTTGACGGCGCCCTGCACCAGGGATTTGGCCCGACGCAAGAACCGCTGGCGGTTCTCAAGACTCTTGCCGCCTGGATTCAGGCGCCTGTCAATAATGTGAATGGGCACTTTACCATTCGCCTCCCATCCGCCTCAACCGGCCTGCTTCACGCGCATGTACCATTCGACGAGCCGGCGAACCTGACGTTCGGTATAGCCGCGCTCCACCATGCGTGCGACGAACTCGCCGTGCTTCTTCTCCGTCTCGCCGTCCTTCTTCGACCCGAAGGAGATGACCGGAAGCAGGTCCTCGACTTGGGAGAATATCCGCTTTTCGATCACATCGCGAATCTTCTCGTAGGAGGTCCAGGTCGGGTTTTTGCCGCCGTTCTGGGCCCGGGAGCGTAACGAGAATTTGACGACCTCGTTGCGGAAATCCTTGGGGTTGGCGATGCCCGCCGGCTTCTCGATTTTCGTCAGCTCCTGGTTCAAAAGCTCGCGATCGAGCAGCTGGCCGGTATCGGGATCCTTGAAGTCCTGGTCCTCGATCCAGGCGTCGGCATAGTCGACGTAGCGATCGAACAGGTTCTGCCCGTAATCCGAGTAGGATTCGAGATAGGCCTTCTGGATCTCGTTGCCGATGAACTCGGCGTAGCGCGGTGCGAGCTCGGCCTTGATGAACTCGAGATAGCGTTTCTCGGTCTCCTCAGGCAGCTGCTCGCGGCGGATCGCCTGCTCCAGCGCGTACATCAGATGCACGGCGTCGGCAGCCACCTCCTGCGGATCGTGGTTGAACGTCGCAGCCAGGATCTTGAAGGCGAATCGGGTCGAGGCGCCATCCATGCCCTCGTCGACACCGGCGGCGTCGCGATATTCCTGGACGCTGCGCGCCTTCGGATCGGATTCCTTCAGGCTCTCGCCGTCGTAGACCCGCATCTTGGCGAACAGGGTGGAGTTCTCGTGCTTGCGCAGGCGCGACATCACCGAGAACCGCGCCAGCGTCTCCAGCGTCGACGGCGCGCAAGGAGCCGAGGCGAGCTCGGAGCCCTGGATCAGCTTCTCGTAGATCTTCTGCTCCTCGGTGACCCTGAGGCAGTAGGGCACCTTGATGACGCAGATGCGGTCGATGAAGGCTTCGTTGTTCTTGTTGGCCTTGAAGCTGGCCCACTCGGCTTCGTTCGAGTGCGCCAGGATGATGCCGGTGAACGGGATCGCGCCGATATTCTCGGTGCCGATATAGTTGCCTTCCTGGGTTGCGGTCAGCAACGGGTGCAGCATCTTGATCGGCGCCTTGAACATCTCGACGAACTCGAGCACGCCCTGGTTGGCGCGGTTGAGACCGCCGGAATAGCTGTAGGCGTCGGGATCGTTCTGGGCGTAGGTCTCGAGCTTGCGGATGTCGACCTTGCCGACCAGCGAGGAGATGTCCTGGTTGTTCTCGTCACCGGGCTCGGTCTTGGCGATCGCGATCTGGCGCAGCCGCGAGGGCTGGATCTTGGCGACCCGGAATTGCGAGATGTCGCCGCCGAAGGCTTCGAGCCGCTTGTAGCACCACGGGCTCATCAGGCCGGTGAGGCGACGGCGCGGAATGCCGTACTTCTCCTCCAGCATCGGACCGAGCTGATCGGGATCGAACAGGCTGAGCGGGCTCTCGAACACCGGCGAGAGCTCGTCGCCGGCCTTGAGCACGTAGATCGGCTGCACTTCCATCAGCGACTTGAGCCGCTCGGCGAGCGAGGACTTGCCGCCGCCGACCGGGCCGAGCAAATAGAGGATCTGCTTGCGCTCTTCGAGACCTTGCGCCGCATGGCGGAAGAAACCGACGATGCGCTCGATGGTTTCCTCCATGCCGTAGAAGCCGGCGAAGGCTGGATAGGTGCGGATGGTGCGGTTCAAAAAAATACGGCCAAGGCGTGGGTCCTTGGCCGTGTCAATCGTCTGAGGCTCACCGATCGCCGCTAGCAGTCGTTCAGCCGCGTTCGCGTATTTCATGGGATCGCTTCGACACGATTCCAGATATTCCGCCATCGACATGTCGTGCTGGCTTCTCGCCTCGAACGACCGAGCGAAAGCGTTGAATAGAGAATCGTTGTACATGATCCCTCTCCGCGTGAGTTCCGCTACAAGCTGAAACGAAAGCAGTTACCGGACCGTTCCTCAGGCCGTTTCGAATCAGCGTGAGCACATGACAGTCATTGGACACCCGGGTGCCGACTCGACGCAACGCACAACGTAGGCACTCCATGAGTTACGAACAGGCACCTGCCTGTAATTTGTGCGAATCTCTGTCTATTCTGGCTCATTTCCAGAAAATGTCACTCGGTCGCCACATCCGGGCGTTCCCGGGGATGGTCCCATCCGGCAATGCAGCATAGCGATCGGGGAGCGGCGATCTTATGACGCTTGTACGGCGAAGCCTTGCGGTCCCCGTTCATCTTCCTGCTGCAATGCGGTGTGCTGGCAGCCTGTACGTCGCGGCAACGCGCAGCACCGTGTCACAGTCGCTGCCAGGCCAGGCCCACCCCGACGGATGACAACGCGATCGTTCTGTGCGTAACGGCCAGCTTGGGATGCTGCGGAGCTCTTCGCATGTCCGGCGTCGGCCTCAGCACGATCATTTCGTGACCGCGGCAATCTTCGAGCAAGATCTCCGCTGTCGAACCCCGTGGCAGAAATTCATTGTCGATACGGAGAGCGCGGATGCGTAGGAGTGGATGACGACGACATGCCCGCTGGACAGCGAGGCGCTAAGATCGGCCGGATGGTGAACGACCTTTACGCAACAGCAAGCTGCCCGTCTGGATCGCCATGATCGCGACGGAGTTACACTGGAGGGTATGACTCCCGCACCCTTGATTGGTTCCCTCCCGGGTGCATGTAGGCTAGAGGATAGCGCGTCAGACCTTCGCGAAAACCCCTCGTCCGCAGGCTTGGAGATAATAAGCATCATGAATCCCGTCAAAGAACTGGAAAAGCACGGACAGGCGGTCTGGCTCGACTTCCTGGCCCGCGGCTTCATCGCCAAGGGCGACCTGAAGCGGCTGATCGACACCGACGGCGTCAAGGGCGTCACCTCCAACCCGTCGATTTTCGAAAAGGCGATCGGCAGCTCGGACGAATATGACGCCCCGATCGGCAAGGCGCTGAAGCGCGGCGACCGCAATGTGGCCGACCTGTTCGAGGCCGTCGCGATCGAGGACATCCAGAACGCCGCCGACGTGCTGCGCCCGGTCTACGACCGCCTCAAGGGCGGTGACGGCTATGTCAGCCTGGAGGTCTCGCCCTATCTCGCCATGGACACATCGGGCACGATCGCGGAGGCGCGGCGGCTCTGGAAGGACGTCGGTCGCAAGAACCTGATGGTGAAGGTGCCGGCGACGCCGGAGGGCCTGCCGGCGATCGAGCAGCTGATCAGCGAGGGCATCAGCATCAACATCACGCTACTGTTCTCCAAGGCCGTCTATCTCGAGGTGGCCGAGGCCTACATCGCCGGTCTGGAGACCTACGTCGCCGGCGGCGGCGATCCGTCGCATGTGGCCAGCGTCGCCAGCTTCTTCGTCAGCCGGATCGATTCGGTGGTCGACAAGCAGCTGGACGAGAAGATCGCCCGCGCCAACGATCCGTCCGAGAAGGAACGTCTCGCCGCGCTCAAGGGCAAGGTGGCGATCGCCAACGCCAAGCTCGCCTATCAGGACTACAAGCGCCTGTTCGCAGGCCCGCGCTGGGAGAAGCTCGCCGGCAAGGGCGCCAAGCCGCAGCGCATGCTGTGGGCCTCCACCGGCACCAAGAACAAGGATTACAGCGACGTCCTCTATGTCGAGGAGCTGATCGGCCCAGACACCATCAACACCGTGCCGCCTGCAACGCTGGATGCGTTCCGCGACCACGGCAAGCCGCGCGACAGCCTGGAGGAGAACGTCGAGGACGCGAAGCGCGTGCTGGACGAGCTGGAGCGCTCCGGCATCTCGCTCGATGCGATTGCCGAGGAGCTGGTCAAGGACGGCGTCAAGCTGTTTGCGGATGCCGCCGACAAGCTCTACGGCGCCGTCGCCCACAAGCGCGCCGTCGTGCTCGGGCCCGCACTCGACCGCCAGCAGCTTTCGCTCGGCGACGGGCTCGGCAAGGCGCTGGCCAAGACCACCGAAGAGTGGCGGGCGTCGGCCAAGATCCGCAGGCTGTGGCAGCGCGACAAGTCGGTCTGGACCGGTGCGGACGAGGACAAATGGCTGGGCTGGCTCGACAGTCCAGCCAAGGCCGACATTGCCGATTACGAGGACTATGCGGGCCGCGTGAAGGGCCAGAAATTCTCCGACGCCGTCGTGCTCGGCATGGGCGGCTCCAGCCTCGGCCCCGAGGTGCTGGCGGAGACCTTCGGCAAGAAGGCCGGCTTCCCCAAGCTGCACGTGCTCGACTCCACCGATCCGGCGCAGGTGCGGGCGATGGAGGCGAAGATCGACATCGCGAACACCGTCTTCATCGTCTCCAGCAAGTCCGGCGGCACCACCGAGCCGAACGCGATGAAGGACTATTTCCACGAGCAGGTTGCCAAGGCGGTGGGGCCGAAGGTGAAGACCGGGCATCGCTTCATCGCGGTGACCGATCCCGGCTCGTCGCTGGAGAAGGCGGCGAAGAGCCTTCATTACGCCCGCATCTTCCATGGCGAGCCCTCGATCGGCGGACGCTATTCGGTGCTCTCGCCCTTCGGCTTGGTGCCGGCGGCAACCGCGGGCATCGACGTCAAGAGCTTCGTCAAGCATGCGCTGGCGATGGCCCGCTCCTGTGGCCCCGATGTGCCGCCGTCCGAAAACCCGGGTGTGCAGCTCGGCCTTGCCATGGGTCTCGCCGGGCTCGAAGGCCGCGACAAGGTGACGATCCTGGCGTCGAAGAAGATCGCCGATTTCGGCGCCTGGGCCGAGCAGCTGATCGCGGAATCGACCGGCAAGGAGGGCAAGGGCCTGATCCCGATCGAGGGCGAGCCGCTGGGCGATCCCTCCGTCTACGGCAACGACCGCTTCTTCATCGACATCCGCGTTGAAGGCGAGGCGGATGCCGCACACGATTCCCAGCTTGCCGCGATCGAGGCGGCGGGCCACCCCGTGGTGCGCATCGTCATGAAGTCGATCGAGCATCTCGGCCAGGAGTTCTTCCGCTTCGAGATGGCAACCGCCGTGGCCGGCAGCATTCTCGGCATCAACCCGTTCGACCAGCCGGACGTCGAAGCGGCCAAGATCAAGACCCGCGAGCTCACCGCTGCGTTCGAGAAGACCGGCAAGCTGCCGGCGGAAGAGCCGGTGGTCAGCACCAAGGAAGCCGATCTCTACACCGACGAGGCCAATGCCACGGCGCTACGCGCCGCCGGCGCCAATGGCGATCTCGGCTCCTGGCTGAAGGCGCATCTGTCGCGATCCAGCGACGGAGACTACGTCGCCCTGCTCGGCTACATCGCGCGCGACAAGGCCACGATCGACGCGCTTCAGGCCATGCGCCTCGAGGTGCGCGAGAAGCGGCATGTCGCAACCTGCGCCGAGTTCGGCCCGCGCTTCCTGCATTCGACGGGACAGGCCTACAAGGGCGGGCCCGACAGCGGCGTCTTCCTCCAGATCACCGCCGATGACGCCAAGGACCTGCCTGTGCCGGGCCAGAAGGCGAGCTTCGGCGTGATCAAGGCGGCGCAGGCCCGCGGCGATTTCGACGTGCTGACGGAACGCGGCCGGCGTGCGCTGCGGGTGCACCTGAAGGGCGGGCTCAAGAAAGGCCTTGCCGCGCTCAATGCAGCGCTCAACGACGCGCTGAACTAAAGGAATAATGCAGATGCAACTCGGCATGATCGGCCTCGGCCGAATGGGCGGCAACATCGTTCGCCGCCTGATGCGCCACGGGCATTCGACGGTGGTCTACGACAAGGACGCCAAGGCCGTCGCGGGCCTTGCCGCCGACGGCGCGGTCGGCTCGGCGACGCTGGAAGAGTTCGTCGCCAAGCTGGAGCGGCCGCGCACGGCCTGGGTGATGCTGCCGGCAGGACGCATCACCGAGACCACGATCGAGACGATCGCCGGCGTGATGCAGGAAGGCGACGTCATCATCGACGGCGGCAACACCTTCTGGCAGGACGACGTCCGCCGCGGCAAGGCGCTGAAGGCGCGCGGCATCCATTACGTCGATGTCGGCACTTCCGGCGGCGTCTGGGGGCTCGACCGCGGCTATTGCATGATGATCGGCGGTGAGAAGCAGGTGGTCGACCGGCTCGATCCGATCTTCGCGGCGCTCGCGCCGGGCGCCGGCGACATTCCGCGCACCCCGGGGCGCGAGGGCCGCGATCCCCGCGTCGAGCAAGGCTACATCCACGCCGGGCCCGTCGGCGCCGGCCATTTCGTCAAGATGATCCACAACGGCATCGAATACGGCCTGATGCAGGCCTATGCCGAAGGTTTCGACATCCTCAGGAATGCCAATATCGAGGCTTTGCCGGCGGATCATCGCTACGATTTCGATCTCGCCGACATCGCTGAAGTGTGGCGGCGTGGCAGCGTGATTCCGTCCTGGCTGCTCGACCTCACCTCGACCGCCCTCGCCGACAGTCCGCAACTGTCGGAATATTCCGGCTTCGTGGAGGATTCCGGCGAAGGCCGCTGGACCGTGAATGCGGCGGTCGACGAGGCCGTGCCGGCCGAGGTTTTGACCGCGGCGCTCTACACACGTTTCCGTTCCCGCCGGGAACACACCTTCGCTGAAAAAATTCTCTCGGCGATGCGCGCAGGGTTCGGCGGACACAAGGAGCCGAAGCAGCCGGGCGCGGCGAAGCCGAAGTAACGAGTAAACCAAGCGAAGGCCGACCATTCGTGACAAAAGACTCGCAGCCAAAGCGCAAGCCGGAAAATTGCGCCTTCGTCATCTTCGGCGTCACCGGCGATCTCACCCATCGCCTGGTGATGCCCTCGCTCTACAACCTGGCCGCCGAGCATCTTCTGCCGGAGAAATTCTGCGTCGTCGGCGTCGCCCGCAGGGGCCAGTCGGATGAGGAGCTGCGCGACAGCCTGCTGAAGGGCTTGCGGCAATTCGCGACGCGCCCGGTGGACGACGACATCGCGACGAGGCTTTTGGAATGCGTGACCTTCGTCGAGGCCGACGCAAAGGATCCGCCCTCCTTCGACCGCCTGCGCCAGCATCTGGATTCGCTGGAATGCGCGCAGGACACCGGCGGCAACCGGCTGTTCTATCTGGCAACGCCGCCGGCCGCGTTCGCGCCGACCGCGCGGGAGCTCGGCCGCACCGGCATGATGAGGGAGAACGGCGCCTGGCGGCGGCTCGTGATCGAAAAGCCGTTCGGCACCGATCTGGCCTCGGCCCGCGCGCTGAATGCCGAACTCTTGAAGATCATGGACGAGCACCAGATCTACCGGATTGATCATTATCTCGGCAAGGAAACGGTGCAGAACATCCTGGTGCTGCGCTTTGCCAACGGCATGTTCGAGCCCATCTGGAATCGCAACCACATCGACCACATCCAGATCACCGTGGAAGAGAAGCTCGGGGTCGGCCACCGCGGCGGCTTCTATGATGCCACCGGCGCGCTGCGCGACATGGTGCCGAACCACCTGTTCCAGCTGATGTCGCTGGTCGCGATGGAGCCTCCCGCCCGCTTCGACGCACATTCCGTACGCTCCGAGAAGGCGGACGTGCTGACATCGATCCAGCTGCCCAGCCGGGAGGACGCACTGAAGAATTCGGTGCGCGCGCAATATCTCGCGGGCCGCAGCGGCGACGACGAGATCACGGACTATCGCAAGACCGCGGACGTCAAGCCCGACAGCACCACCGAGACCTTTGTCGCGCTCAAGCTGATGATCGACAATTGGCGCTGGGCCGGCGTGCCGTTCTACTTGCGCACCGGCAAGGCGCTCGGCCACAAGCGCACCGAAGTCGCGATCAAGTTCAAGCAGGCGCCGCTGTCGATGTTCTCAGGGACGGACGTCGACCGGCTGTCGCAGAACTTCCTCACCATCGGCATCGCGCCGACTGAGACCATCGAGCTGCAGTTCAACGCCAAGATCCCGGGGCCGAGCATCACCATAGACGGCGTCGAGATGAAGTTCCGCTATGGCGACTATTTCCGCGCCGATCCCTCGACCGGCTATGAGACGCTGATCTACGACTGCATGATCGGCGACAACATCCTGTTCCAGCGCGCCGACGGCATCGAGGCCGGCTGGCAGGCCGTGCAGCCATTCCTAGACGCCTGGAAGAGCGCGGGCAGCAACGGCATCGAAACCTATGAAGCCGGCAGCGACGGCCCTGCCTGCGCCGACGAGCTGCTCCGGCGCGACGGCCGAAGCTGGCGGAAGTACTCGTGATGGCTCCGGCCGAGCAGCCGAAGCTGATCATCGAGGCCGATGCCGAAGCTCTCGCCCGCGCCGCGGCCGAACGGGTGATGGCGCGGATCGCGGCCAATGCCGGCCGCATCGCGATCTGCCTCACCGGCGGCTCCAGCCCGAGGACGCTGTATCAGTTGCTCGGCAGCGAGGCCTGGCGCGGCAGGATTCCGTGGGAGCGCGTGCACTGGTTCATCGGCGACGAGCGCTTCGTGCCCGAAAGCGATCCCCTCAACAACATGGCGGTCGCCCGCGCGACCTTTCTCGATCGCCACGCGCCCGCCGGCCATATTCACCCGATCCCGACCACAGCCGACAATCCCGATGCCGCTGCGGAAGCCTATGCGCGTGAGCTGCAGGCCTTCTATGGCGGAGACCAGCTCGATCCCGCACGTCCGCTGTTCGATCTCGTCCTGATGGGCGCAGGACCGGACGGCCACACCGCCTCGCTGTTTCCCGGTTACCCCGAGATCGAGGAGACCCGACGCTGGGTCGTCGGCGTTCCCAAGGCGAACGTTGCGCCGTTCGTGCCGCGGGTCTCGCTCACCCTGCCCGCTTTGGCCTCCTGCCGCGAGATGCTGTTCGAGATTGCCGGGCACGACAAGCGGCCGATCTTGACGCGCCTCTGCAATGGCGAGAATCTGCCGGCCTTACGCGCGCGCTCGAACGGCGAGACCGTCTGGCTGGTCGACAGGGCCGCGCTTCCGGAGGACATTCGTGGGCCGCGCTGAAGCACCTTGTGCATTGATCGTGATGGGCGTGTCGGGCTCGGGCAAGAGCACGGTTGCGAAGGCGCTCGGCGAGCGCCTCGGCTGGCGTTTCGAGGACGGCGACAGCTTCCATCCCGCCAGCAATGTCGAGAAGATGCGGGCCGGCCATCCCCTCACCGACGAAGACCGCTGGCCCTGGCTGAATGCCATCGCCGACGAAATCGCGCGGGTCTGCGGCCGCGGCGAGCACGTCATCATCGCCTGCTCGGCGCTGAAGCACGCCTATCGCGACGTGCTGCTGCGCGGACGCGATGACGTCCGCTTCGTGTTCCTGAAGGGCACGAAGGAGCTGATCGCCGAGCGGCTCGCGCAGCGCAAGGGGCACTTCATGCCGCCCGGACTGCTCGCCAGCCAGTTCGAGACGCTGGAGCCTCCGGAGCCGGGCGAGCACGTCATTACCGTCTCGATCGACGAGACCGTCGAGGCGATCGTAGACGGCATCGTGCGGCAGCTCAAAGTGGGCGGCGCAACACCCAAGGTTCTGCCATGACCCAAATCTCACTCGTGGTCTCCGACGTCGACGGCACGCTGCTGACCAAGGACAAGACGCTGACGGAGCGCGCGAAGAACGCCGTGCAGCGGCTGCACCAGGCTGGCATCGGTTTCACCATCACCTCCAGCCGTCCGGCGATCGGCATGCGCTTCTTGATCGAGCCGCTGGCGCTGTGGCTGCCGGTTGGGCCGTTCAACGGCTCCTCGATCGTCGATCCCGAGATGCGGCCGGTCGAGCAGCACCTGATTCCAGCGCGCGCGGCCGAGCGCACCTTGCAGATCCTCCGCGACTACGGCGCCGACGTCTGGCTGTTCACCACCGACAAATGGCTGATCGACAATCCCAGCGGCAGCTACGTCGCGCACGAGCGGCACACGATCCGCTCCGATCCGACGATCGTGACTGACTTCACGCCCTACCTTGCCAGCGCCTGCAAGATCGTCGGCGCCAGCGCCGACGCGGCCCGGCTCGAGGCGTGCGAGAAGGTGATGCAGGAAGCCCTCGGCAGCGCGGCGACCGCGGTGCGCTCGCAGACCTATTATCTCGACATCACCCCGCCGGGCTTCAACAAGGGCACATTCGTGCAAGCGATGGCCAGGCGCCTCGGCATCTCCACCGACGCGGTCGCCACCATCGGCGACATGCAGAACGACCTCGCCATGTTCCGCGTCAGCGGCACCTCGATCGCCATGGGCAACGCCGCCGACAACGTCAAGGACGAGGCGACGCACGTCACTGCGACCAACGAGCAGGACGGCTTTGCCGAGGCGATGGAGATGATCTTGACGCGGAATGGGGTGGGCTAAAGCGGAATGGCTTAGATTGACTCGATTGCCACGGGCTCGGTGCAACCTCTCCCGCTTGCGGGAGAGGTCGCGCCGAAGGCGCGGGTGAGGGCTTTCTCCTCTAGGGGGCTATCCCATTGCGGAGACACCCTCTCCCCAACCCTCTCCCGCAAGCGGGAGAGGGAGTGCACCGTGCTCGTGGCGGCAAAAGCGCCTGACGGCGCTTCCTACTACTTCGACCGCTGCACTGCCGGCTTCTCGCTGCCCTGCCTTGCCGCCGATAAATTGTGCGCCGTGTTGATCAGCGCGATGTGGGTCAGCGCCTGCGGGAAATTGCCGGTCTGGCGGCGGGCCACGGAATCGTATTCTTCGGCCAGTAGCCCGACGTCGTTGGCGATGCCGACCACGCGGTCAAGCAGAACTTGCGCCTTGTCGAGATCGCCCGACAGCACGTAGGCATCGGCGAGCCATAGCGTGCACGCCAGGAAGGCGCCTTCGAGCGGCGGCTGGTCCGGGGGCAGCTCGCGCGGGTCGTGCCGCAGCACGAAACCGTCGCGCATCAGGCATTTTTCGGCCGCGGCGATGGTGCCGCGGATGCGCGGGTCGTCCGCCGGCAGGAACCCGACGGCGGGCAGCAGCAGCACGCTGGCGTCGAGCATCTTCGAGCCGTAGGACTCGACGAACGAATTCTCCTCCGCATCGAATCCCCTGTTGCAGACATCGCGATGGATGGCTTCGCGTAGCGCACGCCAGTGCAGCAGCGGCGCCTTGAAGCCGAAGGTCTCGGCGCTCTTGATGCCGCGGTCGAAGGCGACCCAGGTCATCACCTTGGAGAAGACGTAGTGCTTGGGCTGGCCGCGCCGCTCCCAGATGCCGTGGTCGGGCCGGTCCCAGACTTCGGCCAGATGATTGAGCACGGCGCATTCCAGCGCCCAGGTCGTCTCGTCGTCGAGCTTGAGCCTCGCCATGCGCGACTGGTGGAAGGCGTCGATCAATTCGCCGTAAACATCGAGCTGGAGCTGCGCGTGGGCGGCATTGCCGACGCGCACCGGCTGCGCACCCTCATAACCGTCGAGCCAGCCCGCCTCCCATTCCAGGAGGCGCCTCTGGCCCCAGATGCCGTACATGATCTGCATGTTCGCCGGGGAGCCGGCGGCCGCGCGCAGCAGCCAATTGTGCCAGGCCAGGGCTTCCTCGGTGTAGCCCGAGTTCATCAGCGCCAGCAGCGTGAAGGTGGCATCGCGCAGCCAGCAGAAGCGATAGTCCCAGTTCCTGCTGCCTCCGAGCTTCTCCGGCAAGGAGGTGGTGGGTGCCGCGACGATGCCGCCGGTCGGCGCGAAGGTCAGCGCCTTCAGCGTGATCAGCGAACGCAGGACCAGCTCCTGATAGTCGCCGTCACGGGTGCAATGGCCGCACCAGTCCTCCCAGAATTTTTCGGTCTCCTGAAGCGCCAGCTCCGCATCGATCGGCGCAGGCGGGGCGAGATGCGAGGGACCGTAAGTCAGCACGAATGGCACGGTCTCGCCTTCCTTCACCTCGAAATCCGAGACGGTGGTCAGATCCTCGCCGCGGGTCTCGACCGGAGTGCGCAGCACCGTCATGTCCTGGCCGGCGATGGCCATCAAGGAATGGTCGATCCGCCGCACCCAGGGAATATCCGCGCCGAAGCCGAAGCGGATGACGAGCTCCATCCGCATCTTCACGGTGCCACGGATGCCGCGGACCAGCCGCACGATGTCGGACGCCTTGCCGCGTAGCGGCATGAAATCGATCAGCGCGACGGTGCCGTTCTTCGTCTCGAACCGCGTTTCGAGGATGAGGGTGTTGCCGAGATAGCGCCGCGAGATGGAGGTTGCGGCCTCGCTCGGCGCGACCAGCCAGCGGCCGTTTTTGTGGGTACCGAGGATGGCGGCAAAGCATGCGTCGGAATCGAAGGCCGGCCAGCACAGCCAGTCGATCGAGCCGTTGCGCCCGACCAGCGCCGCGGTCTCGCAATCGCCGATCAGCGCATAGTCCTCGATCCTCTGAGCCAATGTCGTGCGAGCCTGGCAAGTCCCGGCGGCTCAATTCCCGCCGGGCAATGAACGTTCCCGTGTCGCAGCCTTCAAAGCAGCGAGATCGATCTTGGACGCGATCTTGTCGAGCGCGACCGGCAGGCGCTGGCGCCAGTTCGGATGCTCGTCGATCGTGCCGGGAATGTTGGGCTGGTCGATCACGCCGAGCAGATCCTCCATCGACACCGCGAGCAGCCGTGACGGCGTGCGCGACAGGAAGGCCAGCACAGAGTAGAGATCATTGGCGCTGATGCCGTTCTGGCGCAGGATCTCGTCGAGCCCGCCGAGCGCATCCCAGCGCGCCTGGTCGTTCTCGCCGGGATCGAGCCCGAGCGAGCGCTTCATCTTGAGATCGCTGAAAGAGCGCCAGCCGGCATAGGTCGACAGGTCATGCGTATTCAGCGTCACCAGCGCATTGGGCCGGTAATGGTCGACATTGCGGAAATGGCCGGCATCGTCGCGCTCGAACATCATGACGAGATAGGACCAGATGCCGAAATCCTGCATCATCTCGCGGAAACCTTCCGGCACGGTGCCGAGATCCTCGCCGATCACGATGCATTTATGGGCTGCGCTCTCGCGCGCTACGGCGGCCAGCAGTGCCTCGAACGGCATCTGCACATAGGCGCCGTTGTCGGGCTTGAAGCCGCGCGGCACCAGATAAAGCCGTTTCAGGCCGAGCACGTGATCGAGCCGGATGGCGCCGGCATGGCGCATCGACGCCGCGAGCATGTCGGCGAACGGGACGAAGGATTGCGCTTCCAGCCCGCCGGCATTGAAGCCGGCAAGGCCCCAATCCTGGCCGATCGTGTTGAGCACGTCGGGCGGCGCGCCGACCGCGAGATGACGCGAGATCGCCGTCTGCTCGTTCCAGGCATCGAAGCCGTTGGACTGCACGCCGACGGCGACGTCGAGATAGAGCCCGACCCGCATGCCGAGCTGGCTGGCCAGCTCCTTGGCCGCATGCAGCTGGCTGTCGGCCGTCCATTGCGCGAATTCGACGAACTCGACCTCGCGCTTGTCGGGGCTGTTGCGCAGCTCGGCGCATTTCGCCTCGTCCGGCTGCTGCCATTCTTGCGGCCATTCCCACCAGGGTCCGGTGAAACGATGCCGCAGCACCTCGAAACAGGCAAAGCGGGACAACAGCGGCGCGCGCTCCGCACGGAAGGCGTCAAACGCCCTGCGACGCGCCTCGCTCGCGCTTGTCACGAAGCTGTTAAAGGCGGCGCGCAGGCCCAGCCATTTCAGCGCCGCCATGTCGGTATAAGGGACGCGGTCGCCCTCGCGCAGACGGGCGGCGGTTGCGGCCGCGTCGGGCACGAGGTCGGCCGAGAATTCAGGGATCGCCTCGACGTCGATATAGAGCGGGTTGAGGAAAAGCCGGCTGTTCGGCGAATAGGGGCTGCAATCGGCCGGGTGATCGTCGAACAGGACATGCAGCGGATTGAGCCCGACGCCGTCGGCACCGAGCTGCTTGGCGAGCCGGACCAGGCCCGCGAGATCGGTGAAATCACCGATGCCCCAATTGCGGTCGGAGCGGACGCTGTAGAGCTGCACGGCGAGCAGCCAGCCGCGGTCGAAATCGCCGCCGAAACAGCGCTCGGGCGCCACGATCATCGGCACGTCTTCGCTCGCACCTTCGGCATCGGTCAGCGTCAGGCGGTGATACCCGAGCGCCAGGCCCGCGGGCCAGGCGATCACGGGCTCCCGCGTCTCGCCTGCCGCGATCACATTGCCGTTGTCGGCGATTTTCCATCGCAGCGGCGGCGCGCCGACCGACGCCAATTCCGTGCGCGGGCGTCCGAGCGCACGGACCACGACCGGCCCGCTGACGAAGCGATAGACCCGCTTCTCCGGCAGGGCATCGAGGATGGATTTGAGGGCCTCGGGCGCGGTGACCCGCAGCTTGCCGAGGGCATCGATGAATTCGGATTGAACGCCCTTGATCCGGGCTTGAGCTAAAAGATCCATTCGGCACGCAGCTTGCAGGCCATTGTTTGGCCAGGGGCATCGAGAATAACGAGATCGCGGAAGAGGTTAGTCAGGAGTAACTCGCAAACTGCGCTTGCCGTTCCCAAGGGAACCAATGACACACAAGCGGCTTTCTATCATGGTACCAAGCGTGGGTTCCCGATAAGGGAAACGGGCTCCTGCTTTCTTGTCAATGGCATCACCGTGAACAAGACAATTCAAACTGTCGAGAGTGCCGCGGCCGGCAGCGCTTTCCTGATCGAGGACGTCTATCCCGCGATCGACGGCGGCCGTTTCGCCGTGAAGCGGATCGCGGGCGAGCCGGTCGAGGTCTGGGCCGACATCTACCGCGATGGCGAGGCCGTGATCTCAGCCGCGCTGATCTGGCGAGGAGAGCAGGAGCGCGAATGGCGGAGCGAGCCGATGACCCATCACGGCAATGACCGCTGGTCCGGCGCGTTCACGCCCCCCGAGCCCGGCCAATATGTCTACGCGATCGAAGCCTGGACCGACGAGTTCGCTACATGGTCGCACGCCGCCGCGCGAAAGCGGCGCACCGGGGCCGATGTCAGCCTAGATGCGATCGAGGGCGCCGGGCTTTTGACCAAGGCGCATGGCGCGCGGCAGGACGCCGCAGCGATCATCATCAGACAGTGCGAAGATTACCTGAGGAACGGCGACATCACCTCGCTGCTCGCGACCGAGCTCGGCGAAGCCATGGCCGAGAGCCAGTCGCGGCCGGACCTGACGCGTTCGCCATTCTTCCCGCTGACTGCCGACCGCGACAAGTCGCGCTTCAGCACCTGGTATCAGATGATGCCGCGCAGCCAGAGCGCATTGCCAGGCCGGCATGGCACGCTGCGCGACTGCATCGCGCGCGTGCCTGACATCGCCGCGATGGGCTTCGACGTGCTCTACTTCACGCCGATCCACCCGATCGGCAAGACCAGCCGCAAGGGCCGCAACAATGCGCCGGTGGCCCGTGAAGGCGATCCCGGCTCGCCCTATGCGATCGGCTCGGCCGAGGGCGGCCACGATGCGCTGCATCCGGAGCTCGGCACGATCGAGGACTTCCGCGCGTTGGTCGCCACATGTCTTGAATACGGGCTCGAGCTTGCGCTGGACTTCGCGGTGCAGTGCTCGCCGGATCATCCCTGGCTGACGCAGCATCCGGAATGGTTCAAATGGCGGCCCGACCGCTCGGTGAAGACGGCGGACGGCCCCTATTCCGACATCGTTATCCCCGACTTCAATTCGGTCGATCGCGTCGGGCTGTGGAATGCGTTTCGCGACGCCATGCTGTTCTGGATCGACAAGGGTGTAACCATCTTCGCCATCGACAATCACGACACCGCGCCGCTCGCGTTCTGGGAGTGGCTGATCCGCGATATAAGCCGCCGTCATACCGACGTGATCCTGTTCTCCAAGACCTATGCACGGCCAAAGCTGATGAAGGGCCTCGCCAAGCTCGGCTTCGCGCAGTCCTTCACCTATTTCCCCTGGCGCACGGAAAAATGGGAGCTGGAGCAATATCTCGGCGAGCTGACGCGCTATCCCGAACGCGATTTCTATCGTCCGAACATGTTCGTCAACACGCCTGACCTGTTGCCCTTTCACCTGCAGAGCGGAGAGGCCTGGGCCTTCAAGTCGCGCATCGCATTGGCGGCAACGCTGTCAGGCAACTACGGCATCTACAGCGGATTCGAGCTGCTGGAGCACGACGCCATTCCCGGCCGCGAAGAATATCTGGATTCCGAGAAGTACCAGATCAGGCAGCGGGACTGGGATCGTCCCGGCAACATCAAATCGTACATCGCCGCGCTCAACCGCATCCGCAACGAGAACGCGGCGCTCCAGCAGACCGCGAATTTGCGCTTTCTCGCCATCGAGGACGGCCAGACGATCGCCTTCGCCAAGGAGGCGGCCGATCCGGCCAACATTGTCGTCGTCGTGATCGCGCTGTCGCGCCACGTGCGGGAATGCTGGCTGCCGCTCGGCGATCTCACAGTTGACGCCGGAGGACGGCGTCACCATGTGACGACACTCGAAAACCTCCTCACCGGCGAACAGTCTCGCATCGAATGGGGCGGCATCAAGTTGCGTATCGATCCCGACCGCGATCCGGCACTTCTGTTCCGCTGCCTGGCGTAAGGGGTCACGCCATGAATGTTCTGTCTTCCGTCGATACCAAGAAGGCTGAGGCTGCCGAGGTCGTAGATGAGCTCTGGTACAAGGACGCCATCATCTACCAGCTCCACGTCAAAGCCTTCGCCGACAGCAACAATGACGGCATCGGCGACTTCGCCGGGCTGACCGAGCGACTGCCCTATCTGCAGGAGCTCGGCGTCACCGCGCTGTGGCTGCTGCCGTTCTACCCGTCGCCCGGCCGCGACGACGGCTACGACATCGCCGATTACGGCGCTGTCAATCCCGATTTCGGGACGATGAAGGATTTCAAGCGCTTCATCCAGGAAGCGCAGAAGCGCGGCTTGCGCGTCATCACCGAGCTCGTCGTCAACCACACCTCGGACCAGCACAAATGGTTCAAGCGCGCGCGCCGCAGCCATCCGGGCTCGAGCGCGCGCAACTGGTACGTCTGGAGCGACACGGACCAGAAGTACCAGGGCACGCGCATCATCTTCACCGACACGGAGAAGTCGAACTGGACCTGGGATCCGGAGGCCGGCGCATTCTACTGGCACCGCTTCTTCTCGCACCAGCCCGACCTCAATTTCGACAATCCGCGCGTTGTCAGCGCCATCATCCAGGTGATGAAGCGCTGGCTCGATGCCGGTGTCGACGGCTTCCGCCTCGATGCCATTCCCTATCTGTGCGAGCGCGAGGGCACCTCGAACGAGAACCTGCCCGAGACGCATGCGATCATCAAGCGCCTGCGCCAGGAGCTGGACGCGTATTCCAAGGGCAAGCTGCTGCTGGCCGAGGCCAATCAATGGCCGGAGGACGTGCAGGAATATTTCGGCCGTGGCGACGAGTGCCACATGGCCTATCACTTCCCGCTGATGCCGCGCATCTACATGGCGATCGCCCAGGAAGACCGCTTCCCGATCACCGACATCCTGCGCCAGACGCCGGATATCCCGGCGAGCTGCCAATGGGCGCTGTTCCTGCGCAATCACGACGAGCTCACGCTGGAGATGGTCACCGACGTCGAGCGCGACTATCTCTGGACCACCTACGCCAACGATCCCCGCGCGCGCATCAATGTCGGCATCCGCCGGCGCCTTGCGCCGCTGATGGACAACGACCGGCGCAAGATCGAGCTGATGAACTCGCTGCTGCTGTCGTTCCCGGGCACGCCGATCATCTATTACGGCGACGAGATCGGGATGGGCGACAACATCTATCTCGGCGACCGCAACGGCGTCCGCACGCCGATGCAATGGAGCCCGGACCGCAACGGCGGCTTCTCGCGCTGCGACCCCGCCCGCCTCTACGCGCCGCTGATCATGGATCCCGTTTACGGCTATGAATCCGTCAACGTGGAGGCGCAGTCGCGCAGCCTGTCCTCGCTGCTCAGCGCCACCAAGCGGCTGATCTCGGTGCGGAAGTCGACGCTCGCCTTCGGCCGCGGCAGCATGACCTTCATCCGCCCGGCCAACCGCGCCGTGCTCGCCTATGTCCGCCAATACCGCGACGAGGTGATCCTCTGCGTCGCCAATCTGTCGCGCGCCGCGCAGGCGACCGAGCTCGACCTGTCGCCGTGGAAGGACCGCATCCCGCAGGAGATGCTCGGCCGCACGCGCTTTCCCGCGATCGGCGAATTGCCCTACATGATCACGCTGGGGCCCTACGGCTTCTACTGGTTCCAGCTTCAGGAGCGCGACAAGTCCGAGCCGGTTGTGCCGCGCGCGGTGCCGGAATTCGAGACGCTGGTCGTGCCGGTGAACTCGAATTGGGTCTCGCTCGCCCGCGAGCGCGGCGTGTTCGAGCGCGACGTGCTGCCGGGCTTCCTGTCACGGACGCGCTGGTATCCCGAGAACAATCCCAAGCACATCCGGACCACGCTGACCTCGGCGGTGCCGTTCAGCGACATCGGCGACAACAGACCCTGGATCGCGTTCTTCGAGACGACGCGGGACGAGGTGACGACGCGGTACGTGATGCCCATGCAGATCGAATGGGTGCGTTTCGACCGCGAGCGCTTCAACCCGAAGGCGCTCGCCGCCGTCCGCCAGGGCGCACGCGAAGGCACGCTCCTCGACGTCGCGACCGAGCAGATCTTCATCGGTCTGTTCTTACGAGGGCTGTCGCAAAACCTGGTGGTGGACGAGAACAATCTGCGGCTCGAGTTCAAGGCGACCAGCCGTTTCGCCGACTACACCATCAAGGAGCCCGAACGCATCCGCGCCATCGAACAGTCGAACAGTACCGCGCTGGTCGACAACAAGTACGTTGCCAAGATTTATCGGCGGCTGGAGAGCGGCATCAGCCCCGAGATCGAGATCGGCTACTATCTCACCGAGGTCGCCCGCTTTGCCAATACGCCGGCGCTGCTCGGCAGCGTCGAGCTGGTCGACGGCAACCAGCGCAGCGCGCTCGGCGTGCTGCATGCCTATGTCGAGAACCAGGGCGACGGCTGGACCGTGACGACCGGATATCTCGACCGCTATATCGACGAGCAGCGCGTGGCGCCCGCCGATGAGATGCCGCGCGAAACCCAGGAGCAGGCGCCCTATCTGCATTTCATCGCGCAGATCGGCCGGCGGCTCGCCGAGCTGCATGTCGCTCTCACCGCGGCAGAGCCCGCCGATCTCGCCCCGGAGCCGATCGACTCCGCCCAGATCAAGGCTGCGCTCTCCGACCTCAAGGCGCGTGCCGAGCGGATTCTCGAGCTGCTTGCCGACAGCCGCGACGGGCTGCGGGAGATGGACCGGCCCCTGATCGACCGGCTCATCGCTGCACGCGCGGACCTGTTCGACCGCCTCAATGCGCTCTTGCCATCCGAGATCGGCGGGTTGAACATCCGTCATCATGGCGACTTCCGGCTCGGGCAAACTCTGATCGTGAAGGACGATATCTTCATCATCGACTTCGACGGCGATCCGCGTGTGCCGCTGGCCAACAAGCGCCGCAAGGCGCCGGCCGCGCGCGACGTCGCCGGCCTGATCCATTCCATCGACCTTTCTGTGAACGTGGCGCTGAGCCGCGCGCTCACGGGTGCTTCCGACGAGCAGGACCGGCTCGCGGCCGCCCTCGACGAATGGCGCGAGCGCGCCACCGCGACCTTCCTGTCCGCCTACCGCGAAGCCATGACCGATCGGAGGCTGTGGCCGGACGATCGGTCCTGCGCGGAAGGCCTGTTGAGATTTTTCCTCCTGGATCGAGCGTTCCACGACGTAGAGTACGAGCTGTCCCGCCGGCCTGAGGGGCTGCATGCGCCGCTGACCGGACTGCTTCGCATTCTGTCAAGTGCCGAGAGCGAAGCCCATGCCTAAACTGCCTGCAGAAGCCTACGCGATCATCGAAGGCCGCCACTCCGACCCCTTCCACTATCTCGGGCTGCATCCCGAGGGCGGAAAGAGCGTTGTCCGCGCGTTTCTGCCCGAGGCCACCAATGTCGAGGCGGTCGGCGACCACGGCGAGGTCGCGCCGCTCGATCGCGTCCACGATTCCGGCCTGTTCATCGGCGCCCTGCCCAACGGCTCGAAGCACTACCAGCTGCGCGCGAAGTTCGGCAACGACGTGGTCGAGTTCGAGGATGCCTACCGTTTTCCGCCGATCCTGACCGATTTCGACCTCTATTTGCTCGGCGAAGGCACCCATCAGCGCCTCTACGACAAGCTCGGCGCGCATCCGATGCGGCTCGAAGGCGTCGACGGCATCGGCTTCGTGGTGCTGGCGCCGAATGCGCGGCGCGTCTCCGTCGTCGGCGACTTCAACTTCTGGGACGGGCGGCGCCATCCGATGCGGGTGCGCGGCAACGGCTATTGGGAATTGTTCATCCCGCATGCGAAGGCCGGCGATCACTACAAGTTTGAAATCGTCGGACCGCATGGTCATCTGCTGCCGCTGAAATCCGATCCGATGGCATTTGCCAGCGAGCTGCGGCCGAAGACGGCCTCGATCGTGTTCGACGAAGCGCGCCTGCCGCGACCGCGCCCGGCGCCTGAAGGCATCAACGCATTGTCGGCGCCGATGTCGATCTACGAGGTGCATCTCGGCTCGTGGCGGCGCAAGGACAACAATGAATGGCTGACCTATCGCGAGCTGGCCGAGCAGCTGCCGGCCTATGCCCGCGACATGGGCTTCACCCATCTCGAATTCCTGCCCGTGAACGAGCATCCGTTCGATGGCTCCTGGGGCTATCAGCCGACCGGCCTCTATGCGCCGACCAGCCGTTTCGGCGGCCCCGAGGATTTTGCCGCCCTGATCGATGCCTGCCACCGCGAAGGCATCGGCGTGCTGCTCGACTGGGTGCCGGGTCACTTCCCCGACGATCCGCACGGGCTCGGCCATTTCGACGGCACCGCGCTCTACGAGCACGCCAACCCGCTCCAGGGCCGCCACCTCGACTGGGGCACGCTGATCTACAATTACGGCCGCACCGAAGTGACGAACTTCCTGGTGTCGAATGCGCTGTTCTGGATGGAGCGTTACGCCATCGACGGCCTGCGCGTCGATGCGGTCGCGTCCATGCTCTATCTCGACTACAGCCGGCCGCCCGACGCCTGGATCCCGAACCAATATGGCGGGCGGGAGAACATCGAGGCGATCAACTTCCTGCGCCGCTTCAACACGGAAGTGTTCGCCCGCTTCCCGCAGGCAACCACCGCCGCCGAGGAGTCCACCGCCTGGCCCCAAGTCTCGCGCCCGGTCGAGTTCGGCGGGCTCGGCTTCGGCTACAAGTGGAACATGGGCTGGATGCACGACACGCTGAACTACATCAGCAAGGATCCGATCCACCGCAAGCATCACCACGGCGAGATCCTGTTCGGCCTGCACTATGCGTTCTCGGAGAACTTCATCCTGCCGCTGTCGCACGATGAGGTCGTGCACGGCAAGCGCTCGATCCTCGGCCGCATGCCCGGCGACGAGTGGCAGCGCTTTGCCAATTTGCGCGCCTACTACAGCTTCATGTTCGGCCACCCCGGCAAGAAGCTCTTGTTCATGGGCGCCGAGATCGCGCAGAGCCGCGAATGGAATCACGACCAGTCGCTCGACTGGCATCTGCTCGAATACAAGGTCCATTCCGGCGTCCAGGCCTTGATCCGCGACCTCAACCGGCTCTATCGCGCGGTTCCGGCGCTGCACCAGATGGATTGCGAGCAGGCCGGCTTCGAATGGCTGATCACCGATGATGCCAACCGCAACGTCTTCGCCTGGCTGCGCAAGGGATTCGACGAGCACGCGCGGTGTGTCGTCATCATCAACTTCTCGCCTAACGTCTACCAGAACTATCGCGTTCGCGTGCCCTTCGGCGGCAAGTGGAAGGAAGTTCTCAACTCCGATTCCGCCCATTACGGCGGCAGCAATGTCGGCAATGTCGGCGAGGTCCATGCCGAGGGCGGCGAGCTGCGCCTCACCATTCCGCCGCTGGCTGCGATCTTTCTTGTTCCGGAAAGCTGATCGATGCGCCTGACTGCCGGATCGCCCGCACGGCTCGGCGCAAGCTGGGACGGACGCGGCACCAATTTCGCGCTGTTCTCCGCCAACGCGCAGAAGGTCGAGCTCTGCCTGTTCGACACCCAAGGCCGCCGCGAGCTCGAGCGCATCGAGCTGCCCGAGAAGACGGAGGATGTCTGGCACGGCTATCTCAACGACGTCTCGCCGGGCCAGCTTTACGGCTATCGAGTGCACGGCCCCTACGAGCCCGAGCACGGCCATCGCTTCAACGCCAACAAGCTGCTGCTCGACCCCTACGCCAAGCGGCTTGCCGGGCGTCTGGTCTGGAGCGATGCGCATTTCGCCTACCGCACCGGAAGCCCGCGCGAGGACCTGTCGTTCGACCGGCGCGACAATGCGCGCGGCATGCCCAAGGCCGTCGTGGTCGACGAGACCTTCAACTGGGGCCGCCGCGAGATCCGGCCGAATATTCCCTGGGAAGACACGATCATCTACGAGGCCCACGTCAAGGGCCTGACCCAGAAGCGCGAGGACGTGCCGCCGAATCTGCGCGGCACCTATGGCGGCTTGTCTTCACCGGCAATGATCGATCACCTCAAGAAGCTCGGCGTCACCACGGTCGAGCTGCTGCCGGTGCACAGCTTCGTCGACGACCGCATCCTGGTGGAAAAGAAGCTCGCCAATTACTGGGGCTACAACACGCTGTCGTTCTTTGCGCCCGAGCCACGCTACGCCCAGGACAACGCGCTCGATTCCTTCCGCACTACGGTGGCGCGGCTGCACGATGCCGGCATCGAAGTGATGCTCGACGTCGTCTACAACCACACCGCCGAGGGAAATCATCTCGGTCCGACGCTGTGCTATCGCGGCATCGACAACGCCTCCTATTATTGGTTGAACCGCGAGAACCCGCGCTATTACGACGACTTCACCGGATGCGGCTCGTCGGTGAACCTCGCCCATCCGCGCGTGCTGCAGATGGTGATGGATTCCCTGCGCTACTGGGTCGAGGTCTGCCATGTCGACGGCTTCCGCTTCGACCTCGCCACCACGCTGGCGCGCGGGCCGAACGGTTTTGACCGCGGCAGCTCGTTCCTCACCGCGATCCGGCAGGATCCGGTGCTGGCTGCCGTCAAGCTCGTCGCCGAGCCGTGGGACCTCGGCCTCGGCGGCTACCAGGTCGGAGCCTTTCCCTCGCAATGGTCGGAATGGAACGACCGCTATCGCAGCGCCATGCGCCGCTACTGGAGCGGTGAAGGCAGCCTGATCGGCGACATCTCCAGCCGAATGACCGCATCCTCCGACTTGTTCAACCACGACGGACGGCGGCCGCGCGCCAGCATCAACCACATCACCGTCCACGACGGCTTCACGCTCGCCGACCTCTTCAGCTACAACGAGAAGCACAACGAGGCCAACGGCGAGGACAATCGCGACGGCTCCAACGACAATCACAGCAACAATTGCGGCGTCGAGGGCCCGACCGATGATCCTGGCATCATCAACCTGCGCCGCCAGCTGCGCAAGAACGTGCTGGCCTGCCTGATGCTGGCCCAGGGCGTTCCGCTGATCCTCGCCGGCGACGAGGTCGGCAACTCGCAATCTGGCAACAACAACGCCTATTGCCAGGACAACGAGGTCGGCTGGGTCGGCTGGGACAATCTCGGCAAGGACGGCGACGACATGATCGACTTCGTTGCCCATCTCGCCGACATCCGCCGCCGTTTCTCACAGTTGCGCAGCCATCGCTGGCTCGACGGCCGCCCCAAGGACGGCGTCTCCTACGGCGCATTGTGGCTGACGCCCGCCGGCAACGAGATGACGGAGAGTGACTGGACATTCCCGGATGGGCGGTTTCTCTCCTATGTGATGGGCCCGATGGAACCGGGTGGGGCTGCGATCTTTATCGTACTGAACGCCGCTCCCGAAGAGATCGCATTCAAATTGCCCAAAATGACCGAATACAAGAGCTGGCAGCAGCTGCTGAACACGACCGATGCCAAGCTGAATACGATCGACTTCCTGCCCGGGAGCGACAGCAAGGCGCCGCCACGCTCCGTGCTCGCCTTCGCAGGCGCGCTATGAGGCCATCCTTCGGGGCGAGGCCGACCAAGGACGGCGTGTCGTTCCGGCTGTGGGCGCCGGCCGCGCGCCGCGTCGATCTCCTGCTCGACCGCAGGCACGCGATGCAGCGCCGGCAGGATGGCTGGTTCGTCGCCGAGATCGCCGGCTTGTCATCTAGCAGCAAGTACAAGTTCAGGATCGACGACGACATCGACGTGCCGGATCCCGCTTCGGCCTTCCAGCCCGACGACGTGTTCGGCCCGAGCGAGGTGATCGATCACGATGCCTTCGTCTGGCGCGCACGCGATTGGCGCGGCCGTCCCTGGGAAGAGACGGTGCTGGTCGAGACCCATGTCGGCACCTTCACGTCCGAAGGCAGCTATCGCGCCATGATCGACAAGCTCGATCACCTCGCCGCGACCGGCATCAATGCGCTGGAATTGATGCCGCTCGCCGATTTCGCAGGCCGCCGCGGCTGGGGCTATGACGGCGTGCTGTGGTACGCGCCGGACAGCGCCTATGGCCGGCCCGAAGACCTGAAGACGCTGATCGACGAGGCGCATCTGCGCGGGCTGATGGTGTTCCTCGACGTCGTCTACAATCATTTCGGACCGGAAGGAAACTACCTTGGCCGTTACGCGCCGACCTTCTTCACCGATGCGCACACGCCGTGGGGCAGCGCGATCGATTATCGCGTGCCGCAGGTGCGAGCCTTCGCCGTGGAGAACGCGCTGTCCTGGCTCGGTGACTACCGCTTCGACGGCCTCAGGCTCGACGCCGCCAACCACATCATGGCTGTCCCGGGCGAGCAGTCCATGCTGCAGGACCTCAGCGTTGCCACCGGCGAGCTCGCCAAGGCCACGGGACGTCACATCCATCTCGTGCTGGAGAACGGCGACAACCTCGCCAGCCTGCTCGATGCCGCGCAGGATCCGCCGAACGGCAAATATCGCGGGCAGTGGAACGACGACTATCATCACGTCTGGCACGTGATGCTGACCGGCGAGCATGCCGGCTACTATGGCGATTACCAGACGCCGCGCATGGATCTGGCGCGCGCGCTCGCCTCCGGCTTCGTCTATCAGGGCGAGATCTCGGAATTCTGGGGCAAGAAGCCGCGCGGCGAGCCGAGCGGCCAGCTGCCGCCGGCGACCTTCGTCAATTTCCTGCAGAATCACGACCAGATCGGCAATCGCCCGCTGGGCGAGCGGCTGGAAAGCCTGGCATCGCCACAGCAGATCGAGGCCGCGCTCGCGGTCACCCTGCTCGCGCCGATGGTGCCGATGCTGTTTCAGGGCGAGGAATGGGGCTCGAAGGTCCCCTTCCCGTTCTTCTGCGATTTCCAGGGCGGGTTAGCCGATGCCGTGCGCAAGGGACGCAAGCGCGAATATGCATGGGCTTACGAGAAATACGGCGACGAGGTGCCCGACCCGCTCGATCCGGCAACACTGCAATCGGCCGTGCTCGACTGGACCGGCCGCACGCCGCAACAGGAAGCGCGGCTCGCGCTGGTGCGGGAGTTGCTCAGCGTCCGTCACAAGCAGATCGTGCCGCGGCTGAAGGGCGCAAGCTTCGGTGATGCCGAGGCGGCCGACAACGGCCTCGTCACCGCACATTGGCGCATGGGCGACGGCACCACGTTGCGTCTTGTCGCCAACCTGTCGGATCACGAGATCACCTCCAGCGTCAGCGCGGGCACGCCGATCTGGGGCGGCGGCGCCGGCGAGCGGCTCACGCCCTGGTCGGTGGTTTGGCGCCTCGGAGGTTAGAATGCCTCCCGCCATTCCGCTCGCGACCTACCGGCTCCAGCTCACCGCGGATTTCGATTTCGACAAGGCCGCCGCGGTCGTTCCCTATCTCAAGGCGCTGGGCATTACGCATCTCTACGCCTCGCCGGTGATGAAGGCCCGCAAAGGCTCGACCCATGGCTACGACACCGTCGATCACGGCCAGTTCAATCCCGAGCTCGGCGGCGAAGCCGGCTTTACGCGGCTGAGCCAAGCGCTTCAGCAGCACGATCTCGGGCTCATCATCGATTTCGTCCCCAACCATGTCGGCGTGCATTTTGCCGACAATCCGTGGTGGCTCGACGTGCTGGAATGGGGCCAGGCCTCGCCGCACGCGGCGTCCTTCGACATCGACTGGGACCAGCTGGCCTACCGCGCCCGCGGCGGCGTGCTGCTGCCGATCCTCGGCGCGTCCTACGGCGAGGCGCTGGAGCGCGGCGATATCGAGCTGCGCTACGACCCGGACGAAGGGACTTTTTCCGCCTGGTATTTCGAGCACCGCTTACCGATCGCGCCGGAGCGCTATGGCGAGATGCTGCGGATTGTCGTCAAGGAGGCGGACGCGGCGGAAACGGAGCCCGGCAAGCGCCTGCTCTCGCTCGCGACCCGCACCACGGGGCTGCGGCGCCCCAATCGCAAGGAAGCTCCCGGCTTCAAGGCCGAGCTCAAGGAGATCGCAGGCGCCGCCGACATCATCAAGCGCGGCCTTGCCGCCTATCGCGCCGGCAAGGACCGCCCGGCACAGACACTGACGCTGCATCACCTCCTGGAGCGCCAGCACTACAAGCTCGGGCACTGGCGGCTTGCTTCCAGCGACATCAATTATCGCCGCTTCTTCGACGTCAACGGCCTCGCCGGCCTGCGCGTCGAGGACGCGAGCACGTTTGCCGCTACGCACCGGCTGGTGAAGCAGCTCATCGCCGACGGCAAATTGCAGGGAATCCGGCTCGATCACATCGACGGCCTCCGCGACCCCGCGCAATATTGCCAACGATTGCGCCGCCTGGTGCGCGACGCGCAGGGCAACGCAAAGCCCTTCTACACCGTGATCGAAAAAATCCTGTGCGAGCACGAGCGCCTGCCGCATTTCGCCGGCGTCCAGGGCACCACGGGCTATGAATGGATGAACGTCATCACCCACGTGCTGATCGATCCCAAGGGACTGGAGGCGCTGGACGAGACCTGGCGGCAGATCAGCAACCGGCCGCCGCGGCTTGTGCCTTACGTCAAGGACGCCAAGCGGCGGGTGCTGGAGACGCTGCTCACCAGCGAGTTCACCGTGCTGACGCGCCTGCTCGCGCGCATCGCCAACGGCCATTATTCGACGCGCGACTTCTCGGCCGACAGCCTGCGGCAGGCGCTCGAGCTCTATGTGTTGCATTTCCCGGTCTATCGCACCTACCTGACGCATAGTGGCCCGACCGCAGCGGACCGCAAGCTGATCGACGACACCATTGCGCGCGCCCGCCGCGACTGGTTCGCCGCCGACGAAGGCATTTTCGACTTCCTGCGCGATGCCTTGACCATGGACCTGCTCAAGCCGGGCCGTCCGCCGCACAGCGCCCCGCGCGTGCGCCGCTTCGCGCTGAAGGTGCAGCAATTCACCGGCCCGATGATGGCAAAGTCGCTGGAGGACACCGCGTTCTATCAATTCCACCGGCTGCTGGCGCTGAACGAGGTCGGCGGCGACCCCGCCAGCACCGGCCTCAGCATTCCCGCCTTCCACCAGGCCATGCAGGCCCGCGCCAGGGAATGGCCGCAAGGCATGACGGCAACCGCCACCCACGACACCAAGCGTGGTGAGGATGCGCGCACGCGCATCGCATCGCTCAGCGAGATTCCCGGTGAATGGACCAGCGCAGTGGCGCGCTGGAAGGTGCTGAACGCGCCGCACCTCACGCTGCACGGCAATTTCCGCGCGCCGTCGGCAACGTTTGAATACATGCTCTACCAGACCCTGCTCGGCGCCTGGCCGCTTCAAGCGCCGGCCGATGCCGCCTTCATCGAGCGCATCCAGGCCTATGCCCTCAAGGCCGCGCGCGAGGGCAAGGAGGAGACGAGCTGGCTCAACCCTCATGAAGCGTATGAGAACGGGATCCGCGATTTCATCGCGAAGATCCTCGACCCCGACCAGTCCGCGGAATTCCTTCAGGCCTTGCAGACGCTGGCGCGCCGCGTCGCGCTGCTCGGCACGTTGAACTCGCTGAGCCAGCTCACGCTCAAGGCGACGCTTCCGGGCGTGCCGGACTTCTATCAAGGCACCGAATTCTGGGACCTGTCGCTGGTCGATCCCGACAACCGCCGCCCGGTCGACTTCGCCGCGCGCCACGCGGCGCTGCCATCACTGGAAGCGCCGGACTGGAGCGGCCTGATCAAGAGCTGGCCGGACGGCAAGCTCAAGCTGGCCTGGACGCGGCATCTGCTCAAGCTACGGAACGAGCTGGCCGACGTCTTCGCGCAGGGCGACTACCAGCCGCTGGAGGTACGAGGCGCCCATGCCGACCATGTCATCGCCTTCGCGCGTCGTCAGGGCCGCGCCGCCGCGATCGTCGTCGTCGGCCGTCATTTCACGCCGTTCACCCAAGCCGGCCGGGAATGGCCCGCACTCGAAGCTATCGACGCCACCATCGACATCACGGGCTATGCCGTGCCCGGCCTTGCCGGCAACGACTTGCCGCTCGCGCAGGCCTTCCGTGACTGTCCTGCCTTGGTCATCGCGGCCCGAACGGCGAACGCCGTCAGGGCGCCGCGGCAACGCGTGCGCGCCTGAAGTTACTTCTCCCCGTCCTTGGTCAGCAGCAATTGGCCGCGCTTCCTGATCGTGGCCTGCGCCATCTCGGCGAACCGCTGCAGCAGCCAGGGCAGCACCACCTCGACCCGGACCTGATCGTCGCCGACATCGACCTGCCCCGTCGCGACCTGGCCGAGCGCGCGGATGCGGAAGGCCATAGTGTCGCCGCTCCAGCGTTCCTCCTCGACCTGCATCACCGGAATGCTCGCCGCGGCGCGGCCAAGCCCCATCTTGAGCCGGCGCACCGCCTCCTCACGGCCGAGACGATGCGGAATCGAGACGACGAGCGGTGCTGACATGGGTCCTGCCTTTCTGACTGACGTCACATAGTCATGTCGCGTCCACCAACAAAGGTTCCATGCAAGTTGATCCCCCGGCCGTGTTTCAAAGCCGGAACTTTACAACCTGCGGCAAGTTGCTCCCGCACAACGGGACAGGTTGCAATGACCCTTCTTACGAAGGGCTGGAGGAGATTCGCATGTCAATCGGCACGATCATTCTGATCATCTTGATCATCGCCCTGCTCGGCGGCTTCAGCGGCATCGGCGGCGGGCCGTTCTATGGCACCGGCTATTACGGCGGCGGCGGCCTCGGGCTTGTCATCGTCATTCTGCTGATCCTGATCCTGATGGGAAGGATCTAGTACTGGCTCCGTAGGGTGGGCTAAGGCGCAACGCGCCGAGCCCACCACTTCGCTCGAACGAAACAAGGTGGTGGGCACGCTCCGCTTTGCCCACCCTACGACACCCGCCTTCCCCGCAACAGCGGCAGACCTACTTCACCTTCCCCGCCAGCTTCTTCATCGCGGCCTTGATCGACACGGCTGCATCCTCATACCCCTCCCATGCCTTCGATCGCGCCAGCAGGGCCGGCACGGTGCGCAGCGTATAGCGCTTGGGATCGAGGTCGCTCTTCACCTGCGCCCAGGTCACCGGCATCGAGACCGTGGCCCCGGCGCGCGCTCGGGGCGACAACGGGGCCACCGCCGTCGACATGCGGTCGTTGCGCAGATAATCCAGGAAGATCTTTCCCTTGCGCAGCTTCTTCGACATGTTGAGCAGATAGCGCTCGGGATCGTCGTCCGCCATCCACTGGCAGACGCCTTGGGCAAACGCCTTGGCCTCCTTCCAGCTCACCTTGTCGCGCGCGCCATGGAGCAGCGGCACCACGACGTGAAGGCCCTTGCCGCCGGTGGTCTTGCAGAAGCTGTCCATGCCGATATCGACGAGCCGCTGCCGCATCTCCTTCGCCGCCTCGACGACGTCGGCAAAGTCGACGTCGGGCGCGGGATCGAGATCGAACACCAGGCGGCCCGGGGTATCATAGGCATAGGGCGCGCAGTTCCAGGGATGCAGCTCGACGCCGCCGATCTGCGCCACCGCGGCGAGCCCTTCGATCCGGTCGATCTGAAGATACGGCTTGCGGTCACCGGAGACCCGCGCGAGCTCAAGAAGGTTCGACGTTCCCTGCATCGCATGGCGCTGGAAGAAGCATTCGCCCTTGATTCCGTCGGGCGCGCGGATCAGCGAACAGGGCCGGCCCTTGAGATGCACGATCATCCATTCGCCGACGGCTTCGAGGTAGCGGGCAAGATCCAGCTTGGTGACGGCACCACCATCGCCGTCATCCGGCCAGAGCTCCTTGTCCGGCTTGGAGATGACGACACCCATGACCTCGGCATTTTGAGCGGCCTGCTTCGAGCGCCCGCCCGCCTTGGTGCGCGCCGCCTTCCTGGCCCGGGGCTCGGCGAGCTCGGTGTCGACGGGCGTCTCGGCCTCGACCTCCTCCGCCGCCTTGTCCTGCCGCAAGCCCTTGAAGGCCGCCTGGCGAATATTGCCGTCGGCCGTGAAGCCCGCGAACTCGATTTCGGCGACGAGCTCCGGCTTCAGCCAATGCACGTCCCGCGTCTTCTTCGGCGCGTTCTTGCCGCCGAACGGGCTTTCCTTGCTCTCAACCGCCTTCAGCGCCGGCATGATGCGCTTGACTTTATCAGCGCCAAAGCCGGTACCGACCATGCCGACGAAGGCGAGATGATCGCCGCGCTGCACGCCTGCCATCAGCGAGCGGAATTTGCCGTTGGTGGTCTTGTAGCCGCCGATCACCACCTCGTGGCCGGCGCGGCATTTCGACTTGACCCAGCTCTCGGTGCGCCCCGAACGATACGGCGCGTTCAGCTTCTTCGACACCACCCCTTCGAGCTCGAGCTTGCAGGCCGATTGCAGCACCGCATCGCCGCCGCTCTCGAAATGCTCGACATAGCGGATCTGAGTCGATTTCCGCTTGCGCGCTTCCAGCAGCTTCTTGAGCTGCGCCTTGCGCTCCCCAAGCGGCAGCCGACGGTAGTCCTGCCCTTCCGCGAAGAGCAGATCGAAGGCGAAGAAGATCAGGTCGTCAGTCTTGCCATCGGACAGCGCAGCTTGCAGCGAGGAGAAGTTCGGCGCGCCGTTATGGTCGAGCGCGACGATCTCGCCGTCGATCATCACGTCCGGCAGCGCGGCGGCTTCCTCGGCGATGGAGGCGAACTTGCTGGTCCAGTCGAGACCCTTGCGCGTCTTCAGCGTCGCCTCGCCGTCCTCGACCCGGAGCTGGACGCGATAGCCGTCGAACTTGATTTCGTGGCACCAGCCCTCGTCTCCGGGCGGCCGCTCGACCAGCGTGCAGAGCTGCGGCGCAACGAAATCCGGCATCTCAGACACCGTCTTGGCCCTCGTCGCGGTCGCGGCAGTTTTCTTCGCCGCTTTGCCGCCCTTCAACGCGGTGCGCGGCGACGGCTTCACCGTCCGCCCTTTCGTCTCTTCCGCGCGGTTGGACTGCCAGACCGCGTCGGCCTTGCCCTTGGTCCCCTTCGCCAGCATGAACGGCTTCGGCGCGCGGCCCTTTCCCTCCGCGATCTGTTCCATCGCCCGGCCCGAGGCGACGGACTTGTCCTGCTCGAGAATATCGTTGTCCGCGCCTTCGCGGACATACTCGTCACGATGCTTGATCAAGAGCCAGTTGGTCCGCTTCTCGCCGCCGCGGTTGCGCATCCGCACCAAGACCCAGCTTCCCTGCAGCTTGTCGCCATGGAGCGTGAACTTCAGGTCGCCTTTCTTGAAGCCGGCTTCCGGATCGTCCGATTCCCAGGTGCCGCGGTCCCACAACATCACGGTGCCGCCGCCGTACTGGCCTTCCGGAATCGTGCCTTCGAAATCGCCGTAATCGAGCGGATGGTCCTCGACTTCGACGGCCAGCCGCTTGTCGTGGGGATCAAGCGAAGGCCCCTTCGTCACCGCCCAGGACTTGAACACGCCGTCGAATTCGAGCCGGAGGTCGTAGTGCAGCCGGGTCGCATCATGCTTCTGGATGACGAAGCGCCGCTGTTTCGATGGCGCCACGGCGGTCTTGCCCGAAGGCTCCGGCGTCTTCTCGAAGTCCCGCTTCTGTCGGTAGGTGGAGAGTTTCTGCAGCACGTCCAGTCCCGCTTCTCGTTCGGCACTTGAAGCCTATCACGGCGAAAGTCCCGCCCGGAACCAAAACCCGATGGGACGGTTGGGGTTCCAAAACGCCTTGAAAACGCTGGAGAATGGAATGGCCCCGCGCGCCTACTGGAAGGGAACGTTGAAGCTGTCGCTGGTCAGTTGCCCGGTCGTGCTCTATCCGGCGACCACCGCGGCCGAGAAGACGCGGTTTCACCTGATCAACCGCGAGACCGGGAACCGGCTCAAGCAGCAGATGATCGATTCCGAGACCGGCGACGTCGTCGAGAGCGACCAGAAGGGCCGCGGCTACGAAGTGCGCAAGGGCAAATACGTCGAGATCGAACCGGAGGAGCTCGAGGCAGTCCAGATCGAGAGCAATCACACCATCGACATCGAGAGCTTCGTGCCGCGCGAGGAGATCGACCAGCGCTTCCTCAACCACCCCTACTACATCGCCCCCGACGGCAAGGCCGCGGTCGACGCCTTCGCGGTGATCCGCGACGCCATGAAGGACCAGGAGCGCGTGGCGCTCGCTAAGATCGTTCTGACCAATCGCGAGCACGTCATGGCGATCGAGCCGCGCGGCAAGGGCCTGCTCGGCACCACGCTGCGCTTCCCTTACGAGCTGCGCGAGGAGGACCAGTTCTTCGACGACATCAAGAGCCCGAAGATCACCAAGGACATGGTCGAGCTCGCCGGCCACATCCTGCAGACCAAGGCGGCGCATTTCGATCCCAGCAAGTTCAAGGACGAATACGAGGATGCGCTGAAGGCCCTGGTGAAGCGCAAGGCCAGCGGCAAGAAGATCGAGCTGCCCGAGCCCGAGGAGCGGCCGAGCAACGTCGTCAGCCTGATGGACGCACTGAAGCAGAGCCTGAAGGGACGCGGCGGGAAGAAGACGGCGGCGAAGTCGCACGCGCGCCGCGCGACGGGACGGCACCGAAGTGCGAAGAAGGCGCACCGTTCGACGGCAAGGCACAGGAAGGCGGGTTAGTTCGTCATTCCGGGGCGATGCGAAGCATCGAGCCCGGAATCCATCGTGCCAAGCGCGACGGGCAGAGAAATGGATTCCGGGCCCGCGCCAACGGGCGCGTCCCGGAATGACAGCCGGGGTCTATTCCCCCGCCTTCAGCCGATACCCGATCCCCGTCTCCGTCAGCACGTATTGCGGCTGCTCCGGATCGGCTTCGATCTTCTGGCGAAGCTGGCGGACATAGACGCGCAGATATTGCGCGTCGGTCAATTCGTCCCACAGCTCCTTCAGCAGGAAGCGGTGGGTGAGCACCTTGCCGGCGTGCTGCACCAGCACGCGCAACAGGTCATATTCCTTCGGCGAGAGCTTCACCTCGCGATCCCCGACCTTGACGATGCGGCGAACGAGATCCACCGAGAGATCGCCGGTGCGGAACACCGGACGCTCGCCCTTGACCTGAAGCTGGTGACGCAGCGCGGCGCGCAGGCGCGCCAGCAGCTCCTCCATGCCGAACGGCTTGGTGAGATAATCGTCGGCGCCGAGATCGAGCGCCTGGACCTTGCCGGCTTCGTCGCCGCGGCTCGACAGCACCACGATCGGCACGCCGTCGTTGCGGGCGCGGATGGTGCGGAGCAGCTCATGGCCTTGAACGTCGGGCAGGCCGAGATCGAGAATGATCAGCGCAGGCTCCTCGCCAAGTTTCTCCAGCGCCGTCTTGCCGTTCGGCGCTTCCAGGATTTCGTAGCCCTGGGTCGTCAGCCCCATTCGCAGCAATTTGCGGATCGGCGGCTCGTCGTCGATGACCAGGACCTTGATCGGAGCAGCGCTCATGCGGCGGTATCCAATGCGTGGCTCTCTGCCGGAACCGGCAGGCGAATGGTGAGGACCGCGCCGCTCCGCTCGCTGCGATTGGCGGCGGAGATCGTGCCGCGCATCGCCTCGACGAAGCCGCGCGAGATGGCAAGCCCGAGCCCGGTGCCGGGACGGACGTGATCGCCCTTCTGCACGCGATAGAACTTGTCGAATACGCTCTCGAGCTCGTCCGGTGGAATGCCGGCGCCCTCGTCGACGACCTCGAGCACGACATGAGCGCTGTCGCGCCGGCCGCGGATCGAGATCGTGGTTTCGGGGGGCGCGTATTTCGCGGCATTGTCAAGCAGGTTGAACAGCACCTGCTCGAACAGCACGGCGTCGAGCTGGAGCATCGGCAGATCGGCGGCCAGCACCAGCTCGACCTTGTGGCGGCTGAGGATCTTGCTGGCGCGCCGGAGCGCGCTGCCGACGATCTCGCTGAGATCGTGCAGCGCTGTGTTGGGCACGATGGCGCCGGATTCGAGCTTGGTCATGTCGAGCAGATTGGCGATGAAGCGGTTGAGCCGCTCGGATTCGTCGATCACGGTGGCGAGCAAATCGCGCTTCTCGGTGTCCGAGAGCGCACCGGCGAGATCGCGCATGGTGGAGGCCGCCCCTAACACCGAGGCGAGCGGCGTCTTCAGATCGTGCGAGATCGAGGTCAACAGCGCCGAGCGCAGCCGCTCGGATTCGACGGTGCGCTTGACGCGGTCCATGTCCTCGACCAGCAGCACACGCTCGATCGCGAGCGCGCCCTGGTCGACCAGCGCATCGAGCAGCCGCCGCTGGTCCGGCGTCAGCAGCGGGCCGGTACGATCGTTGTCGATGCCAATCACACCGATCGGGCCCCGCCCGGTGCGCATCGGCAGAAACAGCCGCTTGGCGCCCGGCAAGGTATCCGAGCCGCGGCCGGCGGGACGATCGTTGCTCCAGGCCCAGTTGGCGGCGGCAAGATCGGCCTGGTCAAGCTCGTCCTCGGGCGGATAGCCTGATTTCACCGTCAGCAGGCCTTCATCCGGCAACAGCAGCACCACGCGGACCTTGAGCATCAATGCGGTCTGGTAGGCACTGGCCCACAAGACATCGTCCAGCGTGGCAGTACCGGCGAGCTTGCGGCTGAAGGCATAGAGCTGCTCGGTCATCCTGATCCGGCCGATCGCGGTGTCGGCCTGGATGCGCACGCGCGCCGCGACATTGGAGACGATCATCGCCACCACCATGAACAGCACGAAAGCGGCGACATTGGTCGGGTCGGTGATCGTGAAGGTGTAGATCGGCGGGATGAAGAAGAAATTGTAGCAGAGCGAAGCCGCCACCGTGGCCAGCAGCGAGGGCCACAGGCCGTAGCGCACGGCAACCGCGACGACCGAGGTCAGCAGCACGAGATCGACGTTCTCGATGCCGAAATAGGGCTGGATCAGCTTGGCAGCGCCGAGACCCACAAGCACGATCCCAAGCGCCTTGAAAAAAGGCAAAGGATCGAACGGCTCGGATCGTGCGGCGGTCTGCACCGCCATCTTGGGCGCGGCCTCTCCGGAAAGCTCGCTGCCGGGGATGACGTGAACGCTGATATTGCCCGCACGCCGTACCAGGTCGTGCACGACCGAGCCGCGCGTCATCTCGAACCAGCGCGAGCGCGTCGACTTGCCGATCACGATCTGGGTGACGTTGTTGCCGTGCGCGAAACCGATGAGATCGTCAGCGATGCGGCGGCCGACGGCGGGAATGGTCAAGGCTTCGCCGCCGAGCGATTCCGCGAGCCGCAGCGTATCGGCCAGTCGATCCCGCTCCTCGTCGGACAATTGCAGCGATCGCCGCGTCTCGATCGAAATCGCGGTGAACGGCGCATGCAGCCGGTCGGCCAATCGCTTGGTGTAGCGCACGAGGCCGGCCGCGCGCGGGTCCTCGCTGACGCAGACCAGGATGCGCTCACCCGCGGCCCAGGGCCCCGGAATCGCATTCGCCTGCATGTGGTTGAGCAGCTGCTCGTCGACCCGCTCGGCGGTGCGCCGCAGTGCGAGCTCGCGCAGCGCCGTGAGATTGCCTGGCGAGAAATAATGCTCCAGCGCCCGCTCGGCCTGCTTGGGCACATAGACCTTGCCCTCCTTCAGGCGCTGGATCAGGTCGTCGGGCGTGAGGTCGATCAGCTCGATCGCGTCGGCGCGGTCGAACACCGAATCCGGCACGGTCTCGCGCACCCGGACATGGGTGATCTGGGCAACGACGTCGTTCAGGCTCTCGATGTGCTGGATGTTGACGGCGGTATAGACGTCGATGCCGTGCGAGAGCAGCTCCTCGACGTCGAGATAGCGCTTGGGATGGCGGCTTCCGGACGCATTGGTGTGGGCGAGCTCGTCGACCAGCGCGATCTGCGGCCGCCGCGCGATCACCGCGTCGAGGTCCATCTCCTCGACGATCTGGCCGCGGTAGTCCAGCCTCTTGCGCGGGACCACTTCGAGGCCGCGCACCAGCGCCTCGGTCTCGGCGCGGCCATGAGTCTCGACGAAGCCGACCACGACATCGATGCCGGCCTTGCGCTTGGCCTGGGCGCTTTGCAGCATCTCGTAGGTCTTGCCGACGCCGGGAGCGGCGCCGACGAAGATCTTCAGCCTGCCGCTCGCACCCTCCTCCCGGCGCGCCGCTTCCAGCAAGGCCTCCGGGGACGGACGTTGTTCGGGATCGCGGCGCTCTCGGACCATCTTGCCAGTATAATCACCCCTACACTGCGAGCCTAGACGGCTACTTCGCGGCCATGCGATCGAGCGCGAGATTCAGCGCCAGAACGTTAACCCTGGGTTCGCCGAGCAGGCCGAGCAGGCGGCCTTCGGTGCTGGCGGTCACGAGCTGCTTGACCTGATCCTCGGGCAGATTGCGCGCCTTCGCCACGCGCGGCACCTGGAATTGCGCCGCTTCCGGCGAGATGTTCGGATCGAGGCCGCTGGCCGACGTCGTCACCAGGTCGACCGGCACCGAGGCGTTCGGGTTTTCGTTCCTGAGCTTGTCCACATCGTCCTTCAACCGGTCGGCCAGCGCCTTGCTGGTCGGACCGAGATTGGAGCCACCAGAATTGGCGGCGTTGTAGGGCGCGGGCACCGTCTTGGTCGAATCGTTCGGGTCCGGCGCCAGCGTCGCCGACGGGCGGCCATGGAAATATTTGTCGTCCTTGAACTCCTGTCCGATCAGGGCGGAGCCGATCACCTTGCCGTCCTTCTCGATCAGGCTGCCTTGCGCCTGCACGGGAAACAGCGCGCCGGCAATACCGGTCATGGCGAGCGGATAGGCAAGTCCCGTGATGGCGGTGAGCGCCAGCAACAGGACGATGGCGGGGCGGATTTCTCTGAGCATGTTCGGTCTCCTGTGTCTTCCGTCATTGCGAGCGAAGCGAAGCAATCCAGGGTCTTTCCGCGGAGGCAGTCTGGATTGCTTCGTCGCTTCGCTCCTCGCAATGACGGGGTTAAGCCAAGTGCAAGGCGGTCACCGCGAGATCGATCGCCTTGATGCCGATGAAGGGAATGACGATGCCGCCGAGCCCGTAGATCAGGAGATTGCGGCGGAGCAGCGCGCCGGCGCCGACGGCGCGATAGGCGACGCCCTTCAGCGCCAGCGGGATCAGTGCGATGATGACCAGCGCGTTGAAGATGATCGCCGACAGGATGGCGCTCTGCGGGCTCGACAGGTTCATGACGTTGAGCACGCCAAGCTGCGGGTAAAACGCCAGGAACATCGCCGGGATGATCGCAAAATACTTGGCGACATCGTTGGCGATCGAGAACGTGGTCAGCGCACCACGCGTCATCAGGAGCTGCTTGCCGATCTCGACCACCTCGATCAGCTTGGTCGGGTTGGAGTCGAGGTCGACCATGTTGCCGGCCTCGCGGGCGGCTTGCGTGCCGGTGTTCATGGCGACGCCGACATCGGCCTGGGCGAGTGCCGGCGCGTCGTTGGTGCCGTCGCCGCACATCGCCACCAGCTTGCCCTTGGCCTGCTCGTCGCGGATCAGCTTGAGCTTGTCCTCGGGCGTTGCCTGCGCCAGGAAATCATCGACGCCGGCTTCTGCCGCGATGGCGGCGGCGGTCATCGGGTTATCGCCGGTGATCATGATGGTGCGGATGCCCATGCGGCGCAGCTCGGCAAAACGCTCGCGGATGCCGCCCTTGACGATGTCCTTGAGCTGGATGACGCCGAGCAGCTTGCCGTCCTTGGCAACCGCAAGCGGAGTACCGCCGGCCTTGGAGATCTCGTCCGCAATGGCCTGGATTTCGCGGCCGACCTCGGAAAGTGCGGCAGGCTGAAGCGCCCGCGCGGCGTTGCCCGAGGCAACCGCCAGCGGTGCACCGCCGCCGACATAGTTCAGCATGGCATCGACCGCGCCCTTGCGCACCGACGAGCCGCCGGCGTCGACTCCGCTCATGCGGGTCTGCGCCGTGAACGGCACGAAGGTCGCGCCGAGCTCGGCCATGTCGCGGCCGCGGATGCCATACTTCTCCTTGGCCAGCACGACGATGGAGCGGCCTTCCGGCGTCTCGTCCGCCAGCGAGGCGAGCTGGGCGGCATCCGCCAGTTCCTGCTCGGTGACGCCGCGCACGGGGCGGAAGGCGGTCGCCTGCCGGTTGCCGAGCGTGATGGTGCCGGTCTTGTCGAGCAGCAGCGTGTCGACATCGCCGGCGGCCTCGACCGCGCGGCCCGACATCGCCAGCACGTTGAAGCGCACCAGGCGGTCCATGCCGGCGATGCCGATGGCCGACAGCAGCGCACCGATCGTGGTCGGGATCAGCGTCACGAACAGAGCCACCAGCACGACCACCGAAATCGAGCCGCCGGCATAGGCGGCGTAGCTCGGGATCGTCACGGTGGCGAACACGAAGATGATGGTGAGGCCGGCGAGCAGAATGTTGAGCGCGATCTCGTTCGGCGTCTTCTGCCGTTCGGCGCCCTCGACCAGCTTGATCATGCGGTCGATGAAGGTCGATCCCTGCGCTGCGGTGATGCGCACGCGGATCCAGTCGGACAGCACCTGCGTGCCGCCCGTCACCGCCGAACGGTCGCCGCCGGATTCGCGGATCACGGGTGCGGACTCGCCGGTGATGGCGGCCTCGTTGACGGAGGCGACACCCTCGATCACTTCGCCGTCGGAAGGAATGGTGTCGCCGGCCTCGACCAGCACGAGATCGCCGACCTTCAGGCTCGTGCCCGGGACCAGCTTGAAGGCCTGGCCGGCGCCGCTCAGGAGCTTGGCCTGGCTCTCGGTGCGGGTCTTGCGCAGCGTCTCGGCCTGCGCCTTGCCGCGGCCTTCGGCCACCGCTTCGGCGAAGTTGGCGAACAGCACCGTGAACCAGAGCCAGAGGATGATCTGGAAGGTGAAGCCGAGGCCCGCGCCGCCCGTGACGACATCGCGGAGGAAGATCACCGTGGTGAGCGCGGCCACGATCTCGACCACGAACATCACTGGGTTCTTCACCATCAGCCGCGGGTCGAGCTTGGTGAACGAGGCCCGGATCGCGGGGACCACGATCCTGGGATCGAGCATCGCCGACATCGGGGGGCGCTTTTGCAGTTTCATCGTATCCATGGAGGTCACTCCAACAACCAGATTCAGAACACTTGGCCGGCGTTCATCGCGAGATGCTCGACGATGGGACCGAGTGCGAGCGCCGGGAAGAAGGTCAGGCCACCGATGATCAGGATCACGCCGACCACGAGGCCGACGAACAGCCCGCCGGTGGTCGGGAAGGTGCCCGCCGACGGCGGTACCGACTTCTTGGCCGCGAGCGAGCCCGCAATCGCCATCGCCGGAACGATCATGAAGAAGCGGCCGACGAACATCGCGCTGGCGAGCGTGAGGTTGTAGAAGAACGTGTTGCCGGTGAGGCCTGCGAAGGCCGAGCCGTTGTTGCCGGTGGCCGACGTGAAGGCGTAGAGCACCTCGGTGAAGCCGTGCGGGCCGGCATTCGCCATCGAGGCGACCGCCGCCGGATAGACCACGCCGACCGCGGTCCAGCCGAGATACATCAGCGGCAGGATCAGGATCGCGAGCATCGCCATCTTGACCTCGCGGGCCTCGATCTTCTTGCCGACATATTCCGGCGTACGGCCGACCATCAGGCCTGCGACGAAGATCGCGAGAACGACGAACAGCAGCATGCCGTATAGGCCGGCGCCGACGCCGCCGACGATGATCTCCCCTAACTCCATGTTGATCAGCGGGACCATGCCGCCGAGCGTGGTGAAGCTGTCGTGCATGGCGTTCACGGCACCGCAGGACGCGGCGGTGGTGATCACGGCGAAGAGCGAGGACGCGACGATGCCGAAGCGGACTTCCTTGCCCTCCATGTTGCCGCCGGTCAGGCCGAGTGCATGCAGGGTCGTGGTGCCGCTGGCTTCAGCCCAATAGCAAACGGCGACGCCTGCGACGAACAGCACGCCCATCACGGCGAGAATCGCCCAGCCCTGGCGCTGGTTGCCGACCATGCGGCCGAACACGTTGGTGAGCGCCGCGCCGAGCACGAAGATCGACAGCATCTGCACGAAATTCGACAGCGCGGTCGGGTTCTCGAAGGGGTGAGCGGCATTGGCATTGAAGAAGCCGCCGCCATTGGTCCCGAGCATCTTGATCGCGACCTGCGAGGCGACGGGGCCGACTGCGATGGTCTGCTTGGCGCCCTCGAGCGTGGTCGCTTCGACGTAGTCGCCAAGTGTTTGCGGGATGCCCTGCCAGACCAGGAACAGCGTGAACACGACACAGATCGGCAGCAGGATGTAGAGCGTGCAGCGGGTCACATCGACCCAGAAGTTGCCGATTGTGCGCATCGACGCGCGGGCAAAGCCGCGGATCAGGGCAACCGCGAGCACGATGCCGGTGGCCGCTGACAGGAAATTCTGGTGCGTCAGGCCGACCATCTGGGTCAGATAGGAAAGCGTGCTCTCGCCGCCGTAGTTCTGCCAGTTGGTATTGGTGATGAAGGAGATCGCGGTGTTGAAGGACAGATCCTCGGCGACCGCGGATTGGCCGGCTGGATTGAACGGCAGCACGGCCTGCAGCCGCATCAGGCCGTAGATGATGAGGAAGCCGCCGACATGAAACAGCAGCATCGCGACCGTGTAGGTCAGCCAGTGCTGCTCGCGCTTCTCGTCGACGCCGGATATCCAGTAGATGCCGGCCTCGATCGGGCGCAGGACGGGCGACAGGAAGGTGCGCTCGCCGTTGAACACGCGCGTCATGTACCAGCCGAGCGGCTTGGTCAGCGCGACCACGATCGCGCAATAAAGAATGATCTGGAACCAACCGATCGCAGTCATGGCATTAACCCTTCAGGCTTTTGGTCCGGCGCAAAAGCGGCAGGAGCAGCGCGAGCAGGCCCGCGACGAGCGCAGCCTCGGCCAGCAGCAATTTTGCGAGCAGCAGCACGGCGTCAGAACCGCTCGGGCCGCAGCAGTGCATAGGTGAGATAGATCAGGAGGCCGAACGAGACGGCGCCGGCGAGCGCATAATCGAAGATCATGGTCCGCTCCCTCACAGCCGTTCGCAGGCGTAGGTGTAGCCGATCGCGAGGGCAAAGAAGAGGAAGCCCAGCGCCAGCATCAAAAGGTCCATCATGGCGATACTCCTTAGGAGAGACGATGTCCGGCATAGCCCGTCTCTGGATCCCGGCGGGCCGCTTGCTGCGATCGAGCGCGGCACGGGCGGGAACTTCACCGCGCTGAAGTGCCACCGCGCCCATAGGTTTTCGAGATGAGACCTATGGCGACGTTATAGGAATCTCATAAAGGCCGGCCCGTCCCGGCGCAGGGCTCGCGCCTGAGAGCTTTCCCCGCAGCCATCCTTCGAGACGCCCGCTTGGGGCGGGCTCCTGAGGATGAGGGCGGAGTGCGCGGCCATAGTTTCAGCGGGCACTGACGCCGATGAGCCTCATCCTGAGGAGGCCGCTTATGGAATCCTTATATCTCTCACCCGAACCCTCTCTCGTTTTCAAATGCCCTCCAGGCCATCTTGGCGAGGCCGGCCGACTGACCGACGCCAATTCCAGGAGGCCTGATATGACCGCTCTCCACCCGCTCGATCTCCCCTCGCTCGCCGAGCAGCTGCGCAAGGCCCATTCAATGACGCGGCCGCTGATGCTCGACATCATCGGTCGCGCCTGCCGACGCTTGCCGTCGCTGGGCCGGAGCGAACGCGCAGCCCGCGTCGTGGGCCTGATCGATGCGGAAGCCTGGGCCGATGCGGCGCTGGCGCTGCTGGAGCTCGAGCTGCCGATGTGGCAGGTCCGCCGCATCGCCTACGATGACGGCGAGTGGCATTGCGCGCTGTCGCGCGAGCGCGAGCTGCCGGACTGGCTGGATTCCGCGGTCGATGCGCGCCATGCCGACCTCGCGCTCTCTCTGTTGTCGGCCTTCGTCGAAGTCCGAACGCTGGCCATCGAAGTGTCGCGGCCGAGCGTTCCGTCGGTGCGCCCTATGCTGGATCCGCTTTACGAGCCGGTCGCCTGCCACAATTCCCGCTAGACGCATCTGAAAGGACACGAGAAATGCCGACGCCGATTCTCGGCTTTGAGCGACCCCGTCTGAGGGCTGAACAGCAGTTGCCCATATCGAAGCTGCGCAAAGCTCGACTCGAGCGTATCGCCCTGCATGGGTTGGCCATGCTGTCGATGGGCAGCGTGCTCACCGCGCTGATCGCGCTGAGGACCGCAATCCATATCTGGCATCTCCAGGCCTGACCGGCATTGCGGACGTGATGATCTTTCGCGGCCTCGGCGGCTAGCTCCTCACCTCCGCCTCGATCAGTCGCGCCAGCTCCGACGCGGTGACCTCGATCGGCCGGCCGCTGCGCTCGACGCGGGCCTGGATCAGCGCGCCCTGGAGCGCCGACGTGCAGAGCACCGCCAGCGCCTCCGCCCGCGGCCTGGCAAACCCGTCGGCGACGAGCTTGTCACGCAGGATCGATAGCCGTGCCGAATAGGCCTTGCGACCGGCCTCCGACACGGCGCGCTCGCGCGGCGCCAGCTCGAGCAGCACGGTCGTGATCGGGCAGCCGTTGCGGAAGCCGGAGCCCTGCATCCAGCCTGCCAGCAGTCTGGCGTGCGCGCGCAAGAGCTCGCCGGTCGAGCCGCACTCTGCCGCGAGCTCGGCGACCGTCGCCGCGACGCGGCGGCCCGCCTCCTCCACCGCCGCCACCGCGATCGAGGATTTTCCGTCCGGAAAGTAGTGATAGAGCGACCCCTTCGGCGCGTCGCTGACGTCGACGATGTCGTTGAGGCCGGTGCGGGCAAATCCCTGGCGGCGGAATAGCGTCACCGCGGCATTGATGATGGGCTGACGGTGCTTCGGCACGGCCGGCATGGCACTCTCCGCTCGAAAATTATATTGATTGGTCTACATCAGCCTCCGACAGTCAAGGCATGACAATGACGGAGAGAGGCAGATGCCTGAGAGAGTGATCTATGAACTGAACGACGGCGTGGCGCGGATCGGGCTCGACGACGGCAAGGTCAACGTGATGTCGGCCGCGATGCTGGGCGAGATCGGCGCCGCCTTCGACCGCGCCGAGACGGAGGCAGAGATCGTGGTGCTGCGCTCGGGCCGGCCCGGCATCTTTTCCGCGGGCTTCGATCTGAAAGTGTTCGCCTCGGGCGATGCCGCCAAGAGCCTCGAGATGGTCCGGGCCGGCGCCGAGCTTGCGCTGCGGCTGATGTCGTTTCCGCATCCGACCATCGGCGTGATGGAGGGCCATGCTTACCCGATGGGAACGTTCCTGCTGCTCGCCTGCGACGTCAGGCTGGGCGCGCGCGGACCGCACCGCATGGGGCTGAACGAGGTGGCGATCGGCATCGCGCCTCCCAGCTTTGCCATCGAGCTCGCGCGCAGCCGGCTGCATCCGGCCTGGCTCAGCCGTACCGTCACGCTTGGCGAGATGTACGAACCCGGGGAGGCGCAGACGGCCGGCTTTCTCGATCGCGTGGATACACCTGAGATGGTCGACGCCACGATCGAGACGATCATCACCGGCCTGCGCGCCATCCACAAGCCGTCGCATGCCACGGCAAAGCGGCGCCTGCGCCGGGGAGCCATGGACGCCATGCGCGCGGCGATCGATCGCGAGCTGACCATGGCTGCCTATGAGGCAAGCAACCGCGCGCGCAGCGCAGTCGCGCTGCCCGGTTGAGGTCGGCTATCCCGCGGAAAAGGCGTTGCCTAAAACTACCTGGCCGATCTGGCGCAGTTTCACGGAACCGTGTAGAGCGGTTTCATGAGCACAGGCAATGTCAACGTCGTCGCCCACCCCCTGGTCCAGCACAAGCTCTCCCTGATGCGGGAGAAGGACCGCTCGACCAAGAGCTTTCGCGAGATCCTGAACGAGATCGGGATGCTGCTGGCCTACGAGGTGACGCGCGACCTGCCGCTGGAGCTGGTGGACATCGAGACGCCGATCGCGCCGATGCAGGCACCCAAGATCGCCGGCAAGAAGCTCACGCTGGCGCCGATCCTGCGCGCCGGCGTCGGCTTTCTCGACGGCATGCTCGCCCTGATGCCGTCGGCGCGCATCGCCCATATAGGGCTCTACCGCGACCCCGAGACGTTGCAGGCCGTGGAATATTACTTCAAGGCGCCGCAGGACCTGTCCGACCGCACCGTGATCCTGATGGATCCGATGCTGGCGACCGGCAATTCCGCCTGCGCCGGCGCGTCCCTGCTCAAGGCTCGCGGCGCCCGCGACATCCGCTTCGTCTGCCTCCTGGCCGCGCCCGAGGGCATCGCCAAGTTCCAGAGCGAGCATCCCGACGTGCCGATCTGGACCGCCGCGATCGACGAGCGGCTCAACGACCACGGCTATATCGTGCCAGGCCTGGGCGACGCCGGCGACCGGATGTTCGGCACCAAGTAGACAGGTTTGCACGACCGGGTTAGTCCGATGGCCATGAGTGCCAACGATTTTTCGCTGCAATCGCTGCTCCGGATCAAGACCGCCGCCGACCCTGCCCTGGTATTCGACGGCAAGGCCGTCTCTCGCGCGGAATTCTCGGCGAAGATCGAGCAGAGCGCCGCCTGGCTAGCCGCGCAAGGCATCGGCAAGGGCGACGTCGTCGCAGTCTGGCTGGTCAACCGGGTCGAATGGCTCGCGCTGCTGTTCGCCGCGGCGCGGCTCGGCGCGGTCATCGCCGCCGTCAATACGCGCTATCGCAGCGCAGAAGTCGCGCACCTGCTCAAACTATCAGGCGCGAAGCTCATGGTGGTCGAGGCGGCATTCCGCGCGATCGACTTTGCCACCATCCTCGCCGACGTCGCCGAGGCCGAGGTGCCCGCGCTCCAACGGCTGGCCGTGGTCGGCGCGGATGCGATCCCCGCACGCTGGCCCTGCGTGCGGTTCGATGCGTTCGAGACGCCTTACCCGCCCCCTCCGCTGCCCCAGGATGATGTCGACCTGCCCGTGCTGCTCTACACCACGTCGGGCACGACCAAGGGGCCGAAGCTGGTCGCGCATTCGCAGCGGACGCTGGCGACGCACGCCGCCTCCGTCGCCCACGCGCTCCAGCTCGATCCCCACCGTCATTCGTTGCTGGCGATGCTGCCGTTCTGCGGCACGTTCGGCATGACGAGCCTGCTCGGTTTCCTCGCGAGCGGTGCGACCATTCATGTGCTCGATGCCTTCGACGCAGCGCCGGCGCTGCAGATCCTCAGCACGGAGCGCATCACGCATTCCTTCGGTTCGGACGAGATGTTCCGGCGCATCCTCGCCCTCACCGATGCGCCACGCCCGTTTCCGCATCTCGAAGTCTGCGGCTTCGCCGCGTTCCAACCCGGCTGGCGCGAGCTGGCTGTGGAAGCCGAAGCGCGCGGCATGAAGCTGTTCGGCCTCTACGGTTCGAGCGAGGTGCAGGCGCTGTTCTCGATCGGCCGCCCCAGTGATGCCTTTGCCGATCGGATCGAGGGCGGCGGCTGGCCGATGTCGCCGGAGGCGAAAGTCCGCGTGCGCGATGTCGAGACCGGCGAGCTCGCCGGAAGCCGCGTCTCCGGCGAGATCGAGATCAGCGCGCCCTCGCGCTTCCTCGGCTACTTCAACAACCCGGAGGCGACGCGCGAGGCGATCACCGCCGACGGCTTCTTCCGGACCGGCGACATCGGCCGGCTGCGCGGCGACGGGTCGTTCGTCTACGAGACCCGCGCCGGCGATGCGATGCGGCTCGGCGGCTTCCTGGTCGCGCCCGGTGAGATCGAGGACGAGCTCAAATCCTGCACCGGTGTCGCCGACGCCCAGGTCGTCGCCATCGATCTCAAGGGGCAGGCGCGCTGCGTCGCCTTCGTGATCCCGACAACGGAGCCGCCCATCCAGGAGACGCTGATCGCGCGTCTGCGCGAGCGGCTCGCCGGCTACAAGGTGCCGGCGCGGATCTATGTCGTGGACGCCTTCCCGGTGACCGACAGTGCCAATGGCGTGAAGATCCAGCGCGCCAGGCTTCGCGCCATGGCGATGGAGCGGATCGCCGCCGAATAGATTCGCTCAGTACGACTTGTTCAGTACGACTTGGCGAGCCCCAGCACCTTTTCCGCGATGAAGCTGAGCGCGAGCTGCGGGCTGACCGGCGCGATGCGCGGGATCAGCACCTCGCGCAAATAGCGCTCGACGTGGAATTCCTTGGCGTAGCCGAAGCCGCCATGGGTCATCACCGCCTGCTCGCAGGCCGAGAAGCCCGCTTCGCCCGCGAGATATTTCGCCGCATTGGCCGCGGCGCCGCAGGGCATGCCCTTGTCGTATTGCCAGGCCGCCGACATCACCATCAGCCAGGCCGCTTCCAATTCGACCCAGTTCACCGCGAGCGGATGCTGGATGCCTTGATTCTTGCCGATCGGACGATTGAACACGATTCGCGTCTTGGCGTATTCGGTCGCGCGCGACAGCGCGAGCTTGCCGAGACCGACCGCCTCGGCCGCGATGAGAATGCGCTCCGGATTCATGCCTTCGAGGATGTACTCGAAGCCTTTGCCTTCCTCGCCGATGCGGTCCTCCATCGGAATCTCGAAATCCTCGAAGAACAGCTCGTTGGAATCGACGATCTTGCGGCCCATCTTCTCGATCTCGTGGACCTTGATCCTGTTGCGGTCGAAATCGGTGTAGAACAGGCTGAGACCGTGGGTGGGCGAGCGCACTTCCTCCAGCGGCGTAGTGCGCGCCAGCAGCAAAATCTTGTGCGCGACCTGCGCGGTCGAGATCCACACCTTCTGGCCATTGACGATGTAGCGGTCGTTCTTGGCGACCGCGCGGGTCTTGAGCTGGGTGGTGTTGAGGCCGGTGTTCGGCTCGGTGACGGCGAAGCACGCCTTCTCGCGGCCCTCGACCATCGGCGGCAGCATGCGCCTGCGCTGCTCCTCGGTGCCGAATACGACGACGGGGTTGAGCCCGAACACGTTGATATGCACCGCCGAGGCACCGGACATGCCGGCGCCCGACTCGGCGATGGTGCGCATCATGATCGCAGCTTCCGTGATGCCGAGCCCGGAGCCGCCATATTCCTCGGGCACGCAGATGCCGAGCCAGCCCGCGTCCGCCAGCGCCTTGTGGAAGTCGTGCGGGAAACCGCCGTCGTGGTCCTTCTTCAGCCAATAGGCGTCGGGAAAGCCTTCGCAGATCTTGGCGATGGCGTCGCGAATGGCTTCCTGCTGATCGGTGAGCGCGAAATCCATGGTCTTGATCTCCCTTCGCCAAGCGTTCTTTAGCTCGAAAAACTGCATGCAGATACGTGAATTTGCCCGCGAAGTGTGTCTACCATGCATGGGGTCATGCGGCGCGACGCTGCGCGCGCGCCGTTATTTCGCAGGGAGGAAACCGCGATGGCCGGACTATATTTCGAGGACTTTTCCGTGGGCCAGGAGTTCAGGCATCCGCTGACCCGGACCGTCACGGAGATGGACAACACCATGTTCAGCCTGCTGACGCTCAACCCGCAGCCGCTGCACATCGACGCGCATTTCGCCGAGAAGACCGAGTTCGGCCAGCGCATTTTCAACAGCCTATACACCCTCGGCATCATGATCGGCATGACGGTGTATGATACGACCTTAGGGACTACCGTCGCCAATCTCGGCATGACCGACGTCACCTTTCCGAAGCCGGTCTTCCATGGCGACACGTTGCGGGCCACGACAAAGGTGCTCTCTGTGCGGGAATCCAGATCGCGGCCCAAGGCCGGTATCGTCGAGTTCGAGCATCATGCCCTGAACCAGAACGACGAGATTGTCGGCAAATGCCGCCGCATGGCGATGATGCACAAGAGGCCGGTCTGATGCGTTCGATGCTGTTCGTGCCGGGCGATTCCCGGCGCAAATTCGAGAAGGCGAGCGAAGGCAAGGCCGACGCGCTGATCATCGATCTCGAGGATTCCGTCGTCACCGAGAAGAAGGCGGAGGCGCGTGAGCTGACGCTCTCGATGCTGAAGAGCCGCCCCGGCCCGCATCAGCTCTATGTCCGCGTCAACGCGCTCGACACCGGCATGACGCTGGCCGATCTCGCCGCGATCATGCCGGGCAGGCCTGATGGCATCGTGCTGCCGAAATCGCAAGGCGGCGACGACGTGCGTCAGGTCGCGACCTGGCTCGAAGCTTTGGAAGCCGCCTCCGGCATCGCGATCGGCGCGACCCGCATCGTCTGCGTCGCGACGGAGACCGCCGGCTCGATCTTCGGGCTCGGCAGCTACAAGGGCAGCTCCCCTCGCCTCGCCGGACTGATGTGGGGCGCGGAAGATCTCTCCGCCTCGCTCGGCGCTACCGAGAAGGCGAGCGGCGGCGTGTTCCACAGCCCCTATCGCCTGGCGCGGGATCTCTGCCTGATCGCGGCGGCAGCCGCCGAGGTCGCGCCGATCGACACTGTTTACACCGACATCGACAATCTCGCCGGCCTCGAGCAGGAGACGCGTGCCGCGCGGCGCGACGGTTTTTCGGCCAAGGCGCTGATCCACCCCAAGCATGTCGACATCGTCAACGCGGCCTTCGCGCCGACGGAGGCCGAGCGCGCCTGGGCGGAGAAGGTGATCGCGGCGTTCGCGAGCAATCCCAATTCCGGCACGTTGCGGCTCGACGGTCAGATGATCGACAAGCCGCACCTTCGCGCGGCGATGAAGATTCTCGGCCAGTCCTAGAGCGGGACGCAAGCCGGGCCGGCTGCCGGCCTCAGTCGAACCCCTGAACGGGCGGTGCCGAGGAATGCGCCGGCGCGGCAGGCGCGGCTTGAACCGGCGGAGCCTGGACCGGCGGGGCCGGATTGCCGGCAGCTCTCATCTGGCCGTTGGCGGCCATCGCCTCGCGCGTGCGCGACGGGCTGCCGGTCGCGGCGGCGCGACGCGGCGGCGGCTGCCGGTGCCTGGCCGACTGCGAGCCTCTCAGGCCCCAGGACCGGGCGATCGAAGGTCCGGCCGTGTAGCCGATCAAGGCGCCGGCGACCGCACCCACCGGCCCAAGCACGACCGCACCCGAGACCGCGCCGAGCGCCGCATCGCCCGCGCGCTCCTGCGCGAGCGCGCCCACGGGCACGCAGGCCAGCATTGCGACAGCAGTGATCAGTGCCTTGTTCATCGGAGCGCCTCCCTCGCGACAGATCACTCCTGCTCAAATATGGCCACACGAGGTTCGCTTGCCGGCCAACAGAAGGCAATCGCGCCCGGAACCCGGGCGTCCGGACAGCTCGATTGGCCGACCATCGATCTCCAGGAGCCAGCGACAAGGACAGGCGCGCCAACATCTTGACACCGCTCACCCGCTGAATATTTTTTCGCCGAGAAGAGATCTTCTCATCCTCGCAAACCAAAGGATCTAACGCGACCGTCTGGAGAGACGACGATGCTCGATGAGAATTTGGCCCGCATTCGTGCGCACCGCAACAACATCCACCGCTACCGGCGCCTGCTGAAGACCAGGCTGTCGCAGCTCGAGCGCCAATTCATCGAGAGGCGACTTGCGGAAGAGCGATCGGCGCTCGATGGCCTGACCGCCACCACCTTTCCCGTCGGCTTCCGCGCCGCCGAAGCGCCGGCGAACGCGTTGGGGATGGCGCAATGAACAGCCAACGCGACCTGCTCATCCGCGGCAGCGAGAAGGTCATCGGCCATTACGAGCTGCTTCTTGCCAGCGCCAAGAGCGAGCATGAGCGCCAGCTTTATCGCCAGCGCATCGAACGCGAGCGGCGGCTGATCCGGGACCTGCAAGGCGAATGGGATCACCGCGCGGCCTGAGCTGGGAGATCACGCCTCCCGGGCTATCGCACATGAGATGTGGCTATGTGCACCGACTGTCTCCACAGCGTCATGGCCGGGCTTGTCCCGGCCATCCATGCCTTTCCACGCAGCACAAAGAACGTGGATGCCCGGGCCTTCGCCGCGCCGAAGCGGCTTCGGCCGCGCAGGCGGGACAAGCCCGGGCGTGACGACCTCCGCAAAATTCAAATGCCATAGCCCTGCCATCACAGGACGAACCGCTAGCGCGGTTCGTCCTGCGCATTCGTTTCAGCGGACGAGGCGATTGGGGCCTGCGAGTGCGCTGCTCGTGCCGGCTGCGGGCGCCACTCTCACCGTGGCGGTGAACGGCGCACCGTTGCGCAGCAGCGTGAGCTTCACGTCCTCGCCGATCCGCGCCAGGCCGATCGTGTTGCGGAGCTGGGCGGCAGTGCGGATCGGGCGGTCGTCGGCGCCGGTCACGACATCGCCCTTGCGCAGGCCGGCCTTCTCTGCGGGCGAATCCGCCGCGATCTCGGCGATGACGGCGCCCTGATTCAATCCCTTGTTGACCGACGGATGCAGGTCCTTCAGCGAAATGCCGATGCGGCCGCGCTCGACCCGGCCGCTCACGATGATCTGCTCCATCACCTTGCGCGCCATGTTGACCGGAATGGCAAAGCCGATGCCGACGTTGCCGCCCGCGGGCGAGATGATCGCCGAGTTGATGCCGACGAGCTCGCCACGCAGGCTGACCAGCGCGCCGCCGGAATTGCCGGGATTGATCGCCGCGTCGGTCTGGATGAAATCCTCATAGCCCTGCTTGCCGAGGCCGGTGCGGCCCAGCGCGCTGACGAGCCCCGAGGTCACGGTCTGGCCGAGGCCGAAGGGATTGCCGATCGCGAGGACGAAATCGCCGACATCGAGCCCGTCGCTGTCGCCGAAGGCAAGCGCCTTGAGCCCGACCGGGTTCTGAACCTGGAGCACCGCGACATCCGTGGGCGGATCACGGCCGATCACCTTGGCGGAGAACTGCCGGCCGTCCTTGGTCGTGATCTGAACGGCGGATGTGCCCTCGACCACGTGATTGTTGGTCAGCACATAGCCGCGCTGGGCGTCGACGATGACCCCGGAGCCGGTCGCATTGACCTCCTTCTCGATCTGCCGGGGAACGTCGAAGAACTCGCGAAACAGCGGATCGCGATAGAGCGGATTGTCCTCGCGCACGCGGCCGTGCACGGAGATGTTGACCACGGCGGGCGTCACCTGGCGCACCAGCGGCGCCAGGGTCGGCACCGGGCCGCCGGTCTTCACATCCGGGATCTGGCCGGCGGCAGGCTGCGACGCCGTGAGCGTCAGCATCAGCAAGGCCAGGAACAGCAGACGCACAGCATTCATCATCGTCACCCTGCCGCTTGTGTTGTGGGGAGTTTCGAAACCTTCGTGGCTTCAGCCTTCGTCGCCTGACGCGACGATCCAGCCTTGCAGGGCCAGAAGCGGGACAGTCCAGGCTGCCGCGGCCTGACCGAGCAGCACGAGAGTGAGGACGGTGGGCGTGACTATCATGCCGCCTGCCCTTCTGCGGCGGCCCATGGCCGCCGCAGCCGCATCGGCACGCCGCCGCCCCGCGGCGGATCATCATTGTCATTGTCGCCGTCGAGCTTGCGCAAGGCGGCCAGAATGTCGGCGAGCCGGACCGTGTGGCTCATGCCGGGAATCTCGCGCAAGGCGGGACAGGATTCGACCGCATACATGTCCGATGCCCAGGACGACAGGATGACGCGCTTCTCGGGCGACGAGAGCTCCTCCGCATTCAGGACGTCGGCAGGCGAGTCGTAATGGGCGGCAGGATGAAACAGCGGATTGAGAGTGCCGGAACTGGTATTCACGTTGGTCATCGATGGGTCTCCCACATGCTCCTTTCCAGGGGGACGGCTTGTTGACGATGAGACGGCGGCGCCACATCGCCGTCGTCTCACCTGACTTTAATGCGTATTGATCGCGATGCGCTTGACGCCTTCGCGCGCCTTCTCCGATTTCGGCAGCGACACGGTCAGGACGCCGTTCTTGAACGATGCCTCGGCCTTGTCCTCCTCGACACCCTCCAGCGGAATCTGCCGCTCGAAGGCGCCGTAATAGCGCTCGGTGAAGAACTTGCCTTCGCCGTTGCGCTCCGCCTTCTTCTCGCCGCGGACGGTCAGCACGCCATTGGCGATCTCGACCTGAACGTCCTTCTCCGTCAGGCCGGGAAGCTCCGCCGAGACGGTCAGCGTCTTGTCGGTCTCGCTGAGCTCGACCTTCGGCCAGCCGAAACGGCCCTCCATCAGCGGCGACAGGCTGGTCGCCCCGAAGCCGCGGAAGACATCGTCGAACAGACGGTTCATCTCGCGGTGAAGCGTCAGGAACGGATCGAAATTGTCGCGCGCCGGCGCAAGCTCCTGGTTCTTCGACCAGGGAATGAGATCACGAAAAGCCATGGTACCCTCCTTCATGCATCGGAAAGCGCGGCCCGCGCACGCGCGCGCCGCGTTCCGCTACCTGTTCGATCGAGCGATCAGGCTGCTTTCTTCTGCTCGATCTGCGTTGCCGCAGGAGCGCCGCCCGCGATCGGAATGCGGCGCGGCTTCATGGCTTCCGGAACCTCGCGGACGAGATCGATAATCAGGAGCCCGTCCTGGAACGAGGCCTGCTTCACCTGGACGTAATCGGCGAGGTTGAACACGCGCCGGAACGGACGCGCGGCGATGCCTTGGTACAGATATTCGCGCGCGGCGGTCTCGGGCTTTCTGCCCTCGATGGTGAGCGCGTTTTGTTCGGCCGTCACGGTGATGTCGCTCGCGCCGAAGCCTGCCACCGCAAGGCTGATCCGGTAGTGGTCTTCGCCGGAACGCTCGATGTTATAGGGGGGATAATTATCCTCGGTCGCCTGGCGCAGCGTGCTGTCGACGAGGTCGGCCAGGTGGTCGAAGCCGATGGTGGAGCGCCACAGCGGCGCGAAGTCAAAGCTGGTCCTCATAACCAAGTCCTCCAAAGAGCAAGATGGATACGAAGGAGCGCAAGGCGGGATTTCAGACGGGTCCGAAAGACCAACCCGGCGCCCGTGCCGGACCCGGTTGGCATCCGACACACCGCTCTCGCGGCGAAAAACGACTTAGAAAACCGCAAACCGGTTTCAAGAGGGGCCAACGGATTTTTTTTCGACCCCATTGATGGTCAGCCGAGCCCGGACGCTCTCGGCGGCAACGGCAAGGTAAAATAGGGGTAAAATGGGCGGGTCGAGGGTAAGGCCGGGTTGCCTCCGCGCATCTGGCCCCGGGCAACGCGCATGACGAACCAGGCGGCAGCACACCGCAGACCAGGGACCCGACCGCGTCCGGCCGGTCGCACGGCCGGCGCGATTGCCCTGCTGGCCGCCGCAACCGCCTTTGCGGCGCAGGCCGATGACATCGCCATCTCGCCTGCCGGACTAAAGACGCTCGGAACGATCGATGCGCGCTTTCAATCCTACAACATCGAGATGGTGGAGGTGACCGGCGGACGGTTCTGGAAGCCTTATCCGCGAACCGCACGTGCCTTCGACGAACGGGATCGTTACAGCGCGCGGCCGCCGATCGATCTTGCCAATGCGCGACTGCGCCTGCTCGCCGCGGCGTTGTCGCCGGCCAATCTGCGCGTGAGCGGCACCTGGGCCAATGCGACGTTCTTTGCCGAGGCGCCGGGAGAGCCACCGCCGGGATTCAATTCGGTGCTCAGCCGAGCGCAGTGGCGCGGCGTCGTGGAGTTCGCGCATGCGGTCGATGCGGAGATCGTCACCTCCTTTGCGATCAGTCCCGGCAGCCGCGATGACCACGGCATATGGAAGCCGGATCAGGCGCAGCAGCTGGTCGACACCACGCGCGCTCTGGGTGGGCGCATCGCCGCCGCCGAATTCATGAACGAGCCGACGCTCGCAGCGACGGGCGGTGCACCGGCGGGCTATGACGCGGCCGCCTATGGCCGCGACTTCAAGGTCTTTCGCGAGTGGATGCGGCGCGCCGCACCGGAGACGCTGATCCTCGGTCCCGGCTCGGTCGGCGATGCACCATCGCCGTCCGGAGCGGGGCTCACCACGCGGGACCTGCTTGCCGCATCCGGTCCCGGCGTCGATCGGTTCTCTTATCACCATTACAACACGATCTCACCGCGATGCGGCGGGCACGACGATCCGGCGCAGGCCCTCTCGGAGCAATGGCTGGGCCGCACGGATACGACACTCCGGACCTACCAGGCGCTGCGCGACGCATTCGAGCCGGGCAAGCCGATCTGGCTGACCGAGACGGCTGATGCCGCCTGCGGCGGCGGCTTATGGGACCGGACTTTTCTGGACACGTTCCGCTATCTCGACCAGCTCGGACGCCTGGCGAGGGCCGGCGTCCAAGTGGTGATGCACAACACGCTGGCTGCCAGCGATTACGGCCTGCTCGACGAAACAACGTTCCGGCCGCGGCCGAGCTATTGGGCCGCGCTGCTCTGGCGCCGGCTGATGGGAACGATCGTGCTCGACGCAGGCAAACCTGCTGCGCGCGATCTCCATCTTTACGCGCATTGCCACCCAGCCACGACAGGCGCGGTGTCGCTGCTCGCAATCAACACGTCGCGCGGCACATCGCGCACGCTATCGCTGCCGGATTCCGCCGAGCGGTACACGCTGCACGCAGCGCAGTTGCAGGGTACGATTGTGCAGTTGAACGGCAAGAGGCTCACGCTGACCCCTGAGGGCCAGCTGCCCCGGCTCGAGGCACGCGCAGCACCGCCGGGAACGGTCAGACTTGCGCCAACGACCATCACCTTCCTGGTGTTTCCGAACGCTGCAAATCCGGCTTGCTTGTCCCGACGCTCAGGATCTTAGCGCTCCCCGCGCCGTCTCCGGCGCCAGCAGCGTCGCGACGATCGTGATGACCGACAGCGCGACGATGTAGACCGACACCGCCCAGTACGATCCGGCCCAGGCCAGCAGCGCAGCCGCGATCAGCGGCGAGAAGCCGCCGCTCAAGGCCGCCGCGACGTTGGCGCCGAGCGAGGCGCCGCTGTAGCGCACCTGGGTGCGGAACAGCTCCGGCATGAACGCGGCCTTCGGCCCGAACAGCAGCGCATGGGTGAGCGTCATCGTGACGACGAGCGCAAGCGTGATCAGCGCCGGCTCCCTGGTATCGAGGAACCAGAACAGCGGAAACGCCAACGCCACCGAGAAGACGCCGCCGGCCAGATACAGCGCCTTGCGTCCGAAGATGTCGGACAGCCAGCCGGCAAGCGGCAGCGTCGCGAACTCGACGATCGCAGCATAGACCACCGCATCCAGGACCACCTGCCGGGGCAGGCCGAGTTTGGTCGTCGCGTAAACCACCGTGAACACGGTGAGGAGATAAGCGAGCCCGACCTCCGACACCGTGATGCCGATCGCGAGCAGAAAGCTGCGCCAGTCGCGGCGCAGCACTTCGAGGGCCGGCTGCGCCAGCACCTCCTTGCGCTCGACGATCTCCTTGAAGTGAGGCGTCTCGGCGAGCTTGAGCCGCACGATGAAGCCGACGCCGACCAGCAGAATGCTGATCAGGAACGGCACGCGCCAGCCCCAGCTGAGGAAGTCCGCCTCGGGCAGCTTCGTCATCAGGGCGAAGATGCCGGTGGAGGCGGCGACGCCGACGGGGAAGCCGACCTGCACCAGACTGCCGTAGAAGCCGCGGCGATTGCCGGCGTGCTCGATCACCATCACGACCGCGCCGCTCCACTCGCCCCCGAGCCCGATGCCCTGAACGAAACGAAGGATCACGAGCAGGATCGGGGCCCAGACGCCGATCTGATCGTAGGTCGGCAGGCAGCCGATCAGGAAGGTGCCGAGCCCCATCGCGATCATGGTCGCAACCAGCATGGTCTTGCGGCCGAGCCGGTCGCCGTAATGCCCGATGATGGCGCCGCCGATCGGCCGCGCGACGAAACCGACCGCATAGGCCGAGAATGCCGCGAGCGTGCCGACGAAGGGATCGAAGCTCGGGAAGAACAGCTTGTTGAAGACCAGCGCCGCCGCCGTGCCGTAGATCAGGAAATCGTACCACTCGATCGCGGTGCCGAGCGCACTCGCCCACACCACATGCGCCGTCGTCGATCGCTCCGCGGAAGCGGAGACCCCCGTTGCTGTCGTCATGCCCTGCCCCAAAGGATTCCAGTGGGCATCATGGCCAAACGTTGTGACGGTTGCAATCTGTGGAGGTGTTGCCTCCTCACTGGAAAGCGGCGCGGGATTTTGTGCGCAGGTGGCGCAACACCCGTCATTGCGAGGAGCCCTTGCGACGAAGCAATCCAGACCGCCTCCGCGGAAACACTCTGGATTGCTTCGCTTCGCTCGCAATGACGGGTGTTGAGGCAGGAGCGCTCCTTACGCGGCATCACCCGGCCATCGTGGAACCAGCCGATAGCCGTTGTTCGCCATTGACAAACTGATTTGCCATTATCTAATTTGCCTCCACAACGACCCTGCCGCACCAAGCGGCCAAAAAGAGAGGAAACGATAATGAGAGGGCTTCTGGCCTGCGCCGTGCTCGCGGCCATGACTTCGGCTGCCATGACCACAGGTGCCAGCGCGCAAGTGTCCGACGACGCGGTGCGGATCGGCGTGCTGACGGATTTGTCGAGCTGGGGCCGCGACAACTCTGGGCCGGGCTCGGTCGAGGCCGCCAAGATGGCCGTGGAGGAATTCGGGCCGACCGTGCTCGGCAAGCCGATCGAGATCATCAGCGCCGACCACCAGATGAAGACCGATGTCGGCGTTCAGATCGTCCGCGGCTGGTTCGACAACGGCAAGGTCGACGCCGTCGTCGACATCCCCAATTCCGGCATCGCCATCGCCGTGCACAACATGGTGCGCGAGCGCGGCAAGGTCGCCCTGCTCTCCGGCCCCGGCGCGAGCTCGCTGACCGACGAGCTGTGCAGCCCGAACACCGTGCACTTCACCTACGACACCTATGCGCTGTCGAAGGTGACGGCTTCCGCTGTGATCAAGGAAGGCGGCAAGTCCTGGTACTTCATCACGGCCGATTATGCCTTCGGCCACCAGCTCGAGAAGGACGCCACGCGCTTCATCAACGAGATGGGCGGCAAGGTGCTCGGCGGCGTCAAGCATCCGACCAACACCGCCGACTTCTCCTCCTTCGCGCTGCAGGCGCAGAGCTCGAAATCCGACGTGGTCGCCTTCGCCAATGCCGGCCAGGACACCGACAACGCCATCAAGCAATCCGGCGAATTCGGCCTGGTCCAGGGCGGCCAGAAGCTGGTCGGCCTCTTGATGTTCGACACCGACGTGCACGCCATCGGCCTGAAGGCCGCGCAGGGCACCTATATGACCACGGCGTCCTACTGGGCCATGGACGAGGCGACCCGCGCCTGGTCGAAAAAGTTCTACGAGCGCACCAAGGTGATGCCGACCATGATCCAGACCGGCGTCTATGGCGCGGTGCTGCACTATCTCAAGGCGATCAAGGCGGCCGGCACCGACGATTCCGCCAAGGTGATGGCCAGGATGCGCGAACTGCCGATCGAGGATATCTTCGTCCACGGCGGCAAGTTGCGCGAGGACGGCCGCGTCATCCGCGACATGTATCTCGCCAAGGTGAAGTCGCCCGCGCAGTCCAAGGAGCCGTGGGATTATCTGGACATCGTCAAGACCGTGAAGGGCGATGACGCCTTCCGTCCGGTCTCCGAGTCCAAATGTCCGCTCCTGAAGAAGTGAGGTGAGCAATGACCGGCAACGAGCATGGCACCATGGAGACGTACGAGTGCGACGTGCTCGTCGCCGGATCGGGTTGCTCCGGCATGTCGGCCGCGATCACCGCGCGTCATCGCGGGCTCGACGTGCTGATCGTCGAGAAGGAGCCGCGCTTCGGCGGCACCACGGCCCGCTCCGGCGGCTGGCTCTGGATTCCCGGCACCTCGCTGGCAAAGGCATATGGCATCGAGGAAACGCCGGAGCAGGCCCGCACGTATTTGCGGCATGAGGCGGGCAACAATTACGACGCAGCACGCGTCGATGCCTTTCTGAGCGCCGGCCCCGAGGCGGTCGATTTCTTCACCACCAAGACGGCGCTGCGCTTCGACATGCCGCTGGTGTTTCCCGATTATCACGCGGAAGCGCCCGGCGGTGCCCAGGGCGGCCGCTCCATGGTGACGCGCCCGTTCGACGGCCGCGAGCTCGGCAATCTCATCAAATCGCTCGGCATGCCGCTGCCCGAGCTCACCGTGTTCGGCATGATGTTGGGAAGCGGCAAGGAGATCATCCACTTCATGCGGGTGACGAAGTCGCTGACCTCGGCGGTCTATGTCGCGAAGCGCCTGACGCGGCATTTCATGGACGTGCTGCGCTATGGCCGCGGCATGACGCTCACCAACGGCAATGCGCTCGCAGGCCGCCTCGCAAAGTCAGCGCTCGACCTGAAGATTCCGATGTGGCTGTCCTCGCCGGTGCGCGAGCTGACGGTCGAGAACGGCGCCGTGACCGGCGCCATCGTCTCGCGCGAGGGACGCGAGGTGCGCGTTCGCGCCCGACAAGGCGTCGTGCTCGCCTGCGGCGGTTTTCCGCATGACGTCGAGCGGCGCAGGAAGATGTTCCCGCATGCGCCGACCGGCATTGAGCATTATTCGCCCGGGCCTACGGGCAATACCGGCGACGGCTTGCGCCTTGCAGAAGGCGCCGGCGGCCGCATCGAGGATCGCCTGCCGAACGCGGCGGCCTGGGTGCCGGTGTCGCTGACCACGCGCAAGGACGGCTCCAAGGGCGTGATGCCGCACTTCATCGATCGCGCCAAGCCCGGCGTGATCGCGGTGATGCGCGACGGCAGGCGTTTCGCCAATGAAGGCAATTCCTATCACGACTTCGTCCAGGCCATGATCAAGGCGGCCAAGCCCGGCGAGGAGATCGCCGCCTTCCTGGTCTGCGATCACAGGACCTTGCGGAAATACGGCCTCGGCTGCGTGCCGCCCTTCCCGATGCCGCTGGGTCATCATTTGAAGACCGGCTATCTCATGCGCGGCGACACGCTTGAAGCGCTGGCGGCGAAAGCCGGGATCGATGCCAAGGCGTTAGCCGAGACCGTCAAGCAGTTCAATGCGACGGCGCCGCTGGGACAGGACGCCGCCTTCGGCAAGGGCTCGAAGGCCTATAACCGCTACCAGGGCGATGCGCTGCACGGCCCCAACCCCTGCGTCGCGCCGATCGAGAATGGTCCGTTCTATGCCATCAAGATGGTGATCGGCGATCTCGGCACCTATGCCGGCATCGTCACCGACGCGAACGCGCGGGCGCTCGATGCCGAGGGCCGGGTGATTCCCGGCCTCTATGCCGCCGGCAACGACATGGCGAGCATCATGGGCGGCAATTATCCCGGCGCCGGCATCACGCTTGGGCCGGCGCTGACCTTCGGCTACATTGCCGGCCGACATCTTGCCGACAGCGCTGCCAAGCGCGACGCGGCGTAGAGCATGATCCGGAAAAGTGTGCAGCGGTTTTCCGAAGAGATCATGCCCTCAAACAGTGACTGAGGCCCATCGGAGGCGCATGAAGAGAGAGAGCCGCGGCATCCAGTCGATCGAGGTCGGCGGCGAATTGCTCCGCGCGCTCGCCCGCAGCGGCGAGCCGATGATGCTGCGCGATCTCGCCCGCGAGGCCGGCATGACGCCGGCCAAGGCGCATCCTTATCTCGCCAGCTTTTCCCGCATCGGCCTGATCGAGCAGGACGAGAGCACCGGCCGCTACGAGATCGGCGCACTGGCGCTGGAGCTCGGCCTGATCAGCCTGCGCCGCCTCTCCGGCGTACGCATCGCGCGTCCCAGGATCGCGGGCCTTGCGAGCCAGATCGGCCACCCCGTCTCGCTCGCGGTCTGGGGCACGCACGGCCCCACCGTTGTGCAGCTCGAAGAGCCGGCCCAGCCGGTGCACATCGTGATGCGCGTCGGTTCGGTGATGGCGCTCTTGGAGACCGCGACGGGCCGCGCGTTTGCCGCGTTCCTGCCGGAGAAGACCATCAGCGCCGCGCTCGACAGCGGCCTCGACCGCCACGGCGTCGGCTACAACCCGAAGCGCGCTGTGAAAGGCACGAAGGTCGCCGAGATGCTGACCGAGGTGCGCAAGCACGGCCTCGCCCGTGCGCTCGGCGATCCCCTGCCTGGCGTCAACGCGTTCTCCGCGCCGGTGTTCGATCATTCCGGCCACGTCGCGCTGGTCATCACCGCGATGGGGCCGGAAGGCACGTTTGATGCCCGCTGGGACAGCCCTATCGCGCACGCGCTGTGCGACTGCGCGGGGGCCATTTCGAAGCGGCTGGGTTACGGGATCACCGTTGCGGCGGAGTGAGGGCAGACTGCCCGCCTCACGACGACTGTCATTCCCCGCGAAGGCGGGGAATCCAGTACGCCGCGGCCCATCGATTCAATCACGACCGCCTCGGAATACTGGATCGCCCGGTCAAGCCGGGCGATGACAGCGAGAGTGGGGCGACAACGCCCCTACTTCTCCTTCACCGGCACCGTGTAGTTCAGAACCAGCCGGCCGCCATCCGGATAGATCGTCTGCCCGGTGATGTAGGACGCATCGTCGCTGGCAAGGAACGCCACGACGGAGGCCACCTCGCTCGGCTCGCCGCCGCGGCCGGCCGGCGTGCGTGACATCACCGTCTTGCGGGCGTCGGCCGAGGTGTAGATCGACGACTTCACCATGTCCGTCAGGATCGTGCCCGGTCCGACCGCGACGACGCGGATGTTGTGCGGAGCGAGTGCGACGGCGGCAACCGATGTCAGCTGCTTCATGCCGCCCTTGGACATCGCATAGGTCGCGAGCGCCGGGATCGCCAGCAGCGCGTTCACCGAGGACATGTTGACGATGACCCCGCCGCTGCCTTGCGCGATCATTTGCCTTGCCGCCGCCTGCACGCCGAAGAACGCGCCCTTCAGATTGATGCCGATGATCTCGTCGAACTCCTCCTCGGTGATGTCGAGGATGTCGCGGTTGCGGGCGACGCCGGCATTGTTGACCATGATGTCGAGCCGGCCGAACTCCTTCACCGCGGTCGCGACCAGCTGATCGACATCAGCACGCTTGGCGACGTTGCCGACGATGGCGCGCAGGGAATCCGGCCGCCCAAGCTCGGCGGCCGTGGCCGCCAAGCCCTCGGCATCGACGTCGGAGATGACGACCTTGACGCCGTCGTCCAAAAATCTCTTCGCGCAGGCCTTGCCGATGCCGCGCGCCGCGCCGGTGATAGCGGCGACCTTGCCGGATAGTTTCATGGGTTCACTCCTGGACTTGAGACAATCTCACGCAAAGACGCGCGGGCGCAGCCCGGCATGAAACCAGGTAATCATGGAATAGATGTCGTAGACCGGCAGCCCCACCTCGGCCTGAAGTGCTGCGGCATAAGGCGGCATGTTGGTGCATTCGAGCACGATGGCGCCGACATCCGGATGCTTGGCAACGAGCTCCTTGCCGGCCTCGACCACGTCGCGCTCGGCTTGCGCGATGTCCATGTCGTCCTTCTCGGCCTTGATCAGGACGCGGAAGAACTCCTTGCCGCTCTCGGTGCCGACCAGCGGCGTGTCGAGCGGCACGCCGGCGCCTTCGAGATGGGCCGGTGTCAAGGTCGAGCCCGACACCGTGACGAGGCCGACGCGCTTGCCGGGCGGCAGGGTCGCCTGCACCCACGGCACCTGCATCAGCGAGGAAGTCGCGACGGGAACGCCGACGGCCGCCGCGATCTCCTTCTGGAACAGCGAGAGGAAGCCGCAATTGGTGGTGATGGCCTCCGCTCCCAGCCGCACCAGATCCTTGGCCGCATCGATGAAGTCGGGCAAGAGGCCGGCCGCGCCCTTCAGCACCACCTTTTCCGGCGAGGCGCCGCTCACCACGCGATAGAGCACCGGGAATGGCCATGTCGTGCCGTTGCCCATGTCGCCGGGAATGCGGGGAAAGCGCGCTTCCAGCATCAGGATGCCGAGCGGCGCGCCGTAGATGGCCTTGCCGCCACGGGCGATACGGGAGGAGTTGCCGGGATCGGTCATGGTGCGCTCTCAGAGGAAACGATCGGGCGCGAACGGCGCGAGCGGAATCTCCGGCGCCTTGCCGCTCACGAGCTGGGCGACCAGACGGCCGGTGCGGGCCGAGCCGACCAGGCCGACATGGCCGTGGCCGAAAGCATAGACGATGTCGCGCGAGGCGCGCGCATAGCCGATGCAGGGACGTCCGTCCGGCATGCTCGGGCGATGGCCGAACCAGGTCTTGACGCGCGAGGCCGGAATGTCCTTCGGCAGTTTCGGGAACATGCTGACGAGGTGGTTGCGCAGAATCTCGGCGCGCTTCCAGTTCGGCGCGGCCTCGAGGCCGGCGATCTCGACCGTGCCGGCGGCGCGCAGGCCCTTGTTGGTCCAGTTCACCACCAGCTTGGCGTCGGAGGCCATGATCGAGCTGCGCGGGCCGACTTCCGGATTCTCGATCACGACATGATAGCCGCGCTCGGTCTCGAGCGGGAGGGGATCGCCGACCGACGCGGTGAGCTGCTTCGAGCGGGCACCGGCCGCGACCACCGCGGCGTCACAGGCGATCTCGCCGGTCTCGGTGACCACAGCGACGAGCTTGCCGCCCTTGAGCTTCAGCCCGGTCGCCTTGGCGCGTACGTGCTTCGCGCCGCTGGCAATCGCATGATTGGCAAGGGCTGCAACATAAGCGCCGGGATCGCGGCAGCGCCCGGCTTCCTCCACCACGACGCCAAAGGTGTAGCGCGGATGCAGATCCGGCTCACGCTGGCGCATTTCGTCGGCATTGAGCTCCAGCCATTCGACGCCAACCTTCCTGCGCAGGCGCCAGCCGAGATCATTGTCGAAATTGCCGCGCGATGTGAACACGTGCATCACGCCGTTGCGCTCGATCAGCTCGGGGACGCCGGCTTCTTCCGCGAGCTTCCTGTGCAGCAGCGGCGCGTCCTTCAGGAGATCGCGCAGCGCGAACGCCGTGGTCTCGACCCGCGCCGCGGTCCAGCCCGAGAGCAGATACTTGATCAGCCAGGGCAGCGCCTTCGGCAAGTAAGACCAGCGGATCGCGAGCGGGCCGAGCGGGTCCAGGAGATAGCCCGGCACCTTCTTCCAGACGCCGGGCTCGGCCGGCGGGATCACCGAATGCGACGACAGCCAGCCGGCATTGCCGTAGCTCGCCGCCTGCTCGCCGCCGGGCTCGCCCGGATCGATCAGCGTCACGCGATGTCCCTCGCGCAGCGCCTCGATAGCGCTGATCACGCCGATCGCGCCGGCTCCGATGATGGCGACGTGGCGGCCGTCAGGCATCGCTCTAGGCTTTCACCGCCGGCGTGAAATCCTTGCCGACCGAGATCGCCCTGGGATCGATGATGCAATGGAGGATCGACGGCTTGCCCGAGGCGAGCGCGCGCTCGAACGCCGGTGCGAACTCTTCGGTGCGCTCGACGCGCTCGCCATGCCCGCCGAACGCCTTCGCATACATCGCAAAGTCCGGGTTCTTCAGCTGCGTCCCGACGACGCGGCCGGGATAGTCGCGCTCCTGGTGCATGCGGATGGTGCCGTATTGCGAATTGTCGATGATAATGACGACGAGCGGCGCGTCGTACTGCACGGCGGTGGCGAATTCCTGGCCGTTCATCAGGAAGCAGCCGTCGCCCGCAAACGCGACGACGACGCGATCCGGATATTGCCGCTTGGCCAGCACGCCCGCCGGCACGCCATAGCCCATCGAGCCCGAGGTCGGCGCGAGCTGGGCGGCGAAGCTGTGGAAGCGGTGATGGCGATGGATCCAGCCGGCGTAATTGCCGGCGCCGTTGCAGACGATCGCGTCGTTCGGCAGGCGGTCGCGCAGCCAGGTCATCACCTCGCCGTACTGGAACCTGCCCGGCAGCTCGCGCGCCTTCTCGGTCCAGGCCAGATAATCGGCATGCGCCTTCGCGGCCTCGCCCTTCCATGCCACCGCACCTGACGGCTTCAACGTCTCGACGGCGGCGGCGAAGGCGGCCGGCGTCGCCTGGATCGCCAGTTCAGGCTGATAGATGCGGCCGAGCTCTTCGGAGCCCGGATGCACATGGATCAGCTTCTGCTTCGGATTGGGAATGTCGAGCAGCGTATAGGACGACGATGGCATCTCCGACATGCGGCCGCCGATCAGCAGGACGACGTCGGCATTGTCGATGCGCGCCTTCAGGCCGGGGCTCGGCCCGATGCCGAGGTCGCCGGCATAATGCGAATGGTCGGCGTCGATCAGCGCGGCCCGGCGGAACGAGGTCGCGACCGGCAGGTCGAACCGCTCGGCGAACCGCGCGATGCTCTTGGCCGCCTCGTCGGTCCAGCGCGAGCCGCCGAGAATGACGAGCGGCGCCCTTGCGCCGGCCAGCATGGCGCCGAGCTTTTCGATATCGGCAGGCGCCGGCCAGCTCACGGCGGGCTCGATGCGCATGGCATCGGCAACGGCCGCGGTCTCGGTCAGCATGTTCTCCGGCAGCGCGATCACCACGGGACCAGGGCGGCCCTGCATGGCGACGCGGAAGGCGCGCGCGACCAGCTCCGGAATGCGGTCGGGACGGTCGATCTCGACCGCCCATTTCGCCATCGAGCCGAACACCGCCTTGTAGTCGAGCTCCTGGAACGCCTCGCGCTCGCGCATGCCGGTGTCGACCTGGCCGACGAACAGGATCATCGGGGTCGAATCCTGCATCGCGATGTGGACGCCGTGGCTGGCATTGGTGGCACCGGGGCCGCGGGTGACGAAGCAGACGCCCGGCCGCCCCGTGAGCTTGCCATAGGCTTCCGCCATCATCGCCGCGCCGCCTTCGGCGCGGCAGATCACGACGTCGATCGGGCTGTCATGCAGCGCATCGAGCGCCGCCAGATAGCTCTCGCCCGGCACGCAGGTGACGCGCTCGACGCCCTGGGCGACGAGCTGATCGATCAGGATCTGGCCCCCGGTGCGGGTGTTGCGAATGGTCATGTCGGCTCCCTCAAGACTTCGGCGATACGCACGTGTTCGGGAACTGGCCTAAGACAGGCCGAGAGCGTGCGCAAGGTCGAAAGGCTTCTCGCAGCCTGCGCAGGCGTCATGCCCGTCCCTGCCGTTTGCACTACAGGCCCTGCCGCGGCCATGATGGCGAGCTTCGGCATCTTCGTCTACGATCCCTCTGAATCACTGTTCGGGAGCACCGGAATGCAAACCATTGGCCTGATCGGAGGCATGAGCTGGGAGAGCACCGCGCTTTACTACAAGCTCATCAACGAGCGGGTCCGCGACCGCATCGGCAAGCTGCATTCGGCCCCGCTTCTGATGTACTCCTACGATTTCGAGGAGATCAAGCAGATACAATATGCTGGCCGCTGGCAGGAGGCGGCGGCGAGCCTGGCGGAGGTCGCGCGGCTGCTCGAAAGTGCCGGCGCGCGGGCGATCGTGCTGTGCACCAACACGATGCATAAATTGGCGCCGGAGATCATCTCCAGCGTCAACGTTCCGTTCATCCACATCGGCGATGCGACGGCCGAGCGGATCCGGGGCAAGGGATATCGGCGGGTCGGGTTGCTCGGCACCAGGTTCACGATGGAGGAAGACTTCTACATCGACCGATTGCGCGCGCACGGTCTCGACGTCAGGGTCCCTCCCGCGGACGAGCGCGCCGAGGTCAACCGCATCATCTACGACGAGCTGTGCCTCGGCAACGTCGCCGCGCCCTCGCCGCCGCTACCAGGAGGTGATGGCGGCCCTCGTCGCCGGCGGCGCCGAGTGCATCATCCTCGGCTGCACCGAGATCACCATGCTGGTCGGTCCTAATGACACGTCGGTCGAGACATTCGACACCACGGCCATTCACGCCGAGACGGCCGCCGATTTCGCGATCGGGTGAATTGATCTCGTCAATTTCAGCCCCGCTATCCTCACCCGCTCCGCTTCTGTCGCGCGCTCGCCAGCAGCACCAGCATGAATGAGGCCGCCGTCATCAAGGTCGAGATCGCGGCGATGGTCGGATCGATCTCGTCGCGCAGCGCGGTGAACATGCGCTTGGTCAACGGCTGATACTGGCCGCCGGAAATGAACAGCGCGACGATGGTCTCGTCCATCGCCGAGATGAAGGCGAAGATTCCGCCCGCAACCACGCTGGACTTGATCTGCGGCAGCGTCACCGCGAAGAAGCTGCGCAGGCGGTTCATGCCGAGGCTGCGCGCCACCATCTCCTGCGCCGGATCGAAACTCTGCAGGCCCGCGAGCACCGAGATGACGACATAGGGCAGGCCCAGCATCACGTTCGCCAGCACGAGGCCGGGCATGGTCGCGACCAGACCGACTTTGGCATAGACGAAGAAGATGCCGACGGCGGTGATGATGATCGGCACCACCAGCGGCAACAGAAGCGCCAAGTGGATCAGCCTCATGATGCGCAGCTTCGACTGGCTGATGGCATAGGCAGCGGCCACCCCGAACGGGGTCGCGATCACGACGGTGAGGAGGGCGACCGTCAGCGTCACCCGCGTCGCCTGCATCCAGGCGGGATTTGAGAAATACTGCTGGTACCAGCGCAGCGAAAAGGACGGTGGCGGAAAGGTGAGAAAGCGCGCGCTGGAGAACGAGATCGGCGCGATAATCAGAACGGGGAGGATCAGATAGACCAGCACCAGCGCGCTGACCACGAAGAGGGCGATCCGTGCGGGCGAGGCGCGCATCATTTCTGCCCCAACACGCGGTCGAGCGAGATGAAGCGGCTGACGACGAAGAAGATCACGAGCACACTGATGAGCAGCACCACCGCGACCGCGCTCGCCGCCCCGAACTGGTTGTAGAGCTCGACATTGCGGCTCACCAGCATCGACACCATCACGGTGCGGCCGCCGCCGAGTAGCTCCGGCGTGATGTAGAAGCCGAGGCAGAGCACGAACACCATGGTGCAGCCGGCGAGCACGCCCGGCAGCGACAGCGGCAGGAACACGCGCATGAAGGTGAGCGACGGGCTCGCGCCCAGGCTGGCGCCGGCCTGCATGAGATCGTTGGGAATCTTCTGCATGGTGGCGTAGAGCGGCAACACCATGAAGGGCAGCAGGATGTGCACGGTCGCAACCACCGTGCCAAAGGTGTTGTGGACCAGCGCGAGCGGCTCGGAGATCACATCGAGATAGCGCATGAACTGGTTGATCACGCCAGTGCGCTGCAGCAGCGCCAGCCAGGCATAGGCGCGGACCAGCACGCTGGTCCAGAACGGCAGCACGACCAGCGAGAGGATGACGATGCTCCACCCTTTCGGCACCGAATTGGCAAGGTAGGCCACGGGATAGCCGAGCAGCAGCGCGATTGCCGTGACCGCGAGGCTGATCTCGAAGGTCAGCGCGAAGCTGCGCCAGTAGACGTCTTCGGTGAAGACGCGGCGATAATTCTCCAGCGTGAAGCCGTCATGGTAGATCGACTGCCAGGCCAGCCAGCCCACCGGCAGCACGATCAGAGCCAGGATCACCAGCAGCGCCGGCGAGACCAGTGCCAGCATCAGGCCGTGCTCACGGCGCTGATGTTTTTGGGAGGGATCTGGCACTGAAGTCGTCAACGTTGCCTCGCTCACTTCTGCATGAAGGACGCCCAGCGCTTCTCGGCGGCTTCGCCCGCCGGCGAGGACCACCAGGCGTAGGACATCAGCGCCTGCTTGGCCGCATTGGCCGGCTCGCTCGGCAATTGCGCGGCGCGCTCGGGCTTGATCACGCCCGTCTCGAATGCCTTGGGATTGCCTGGACCATAGTCGATGTGGAGCGGCAGGTTGGCCTGGTGCACGGGATCGACGGCCTCGTTGAGGAATTTTATCGCGGTGGCGAGATTCGGCGCGCCCTTGAGGATGCAGAGCGAGGTACTCTGCAGGATGCCCTGGTTGTAGGTAAAGGCGACCTTCGCGCCTTCCTTGGCGACGGCACTGACGCGGCCATTCCAGGCCATCTCCATGTCGACCTCGCCGTCATTGAGCAACTGCGCCGACTGCGCGCCCGAGGTCCACCAAACCGTGATGTGCGGTTTGATCTCTTCCAGCTTCTTGAAGGCGCGGTCGACGTCGAGCGGATAAAGCTTGTCCGGTGCGACGCCGTCGGCCATCAGCGCCGCCTCTAACGTTGCAAACGGATGGTTGCGCAGCGCGCGGCGGCCGGGGAATTTCTTCACGTCCCAGAAATCGGCCCAGCTGTTCGGCGCGTCCTTCGGGAATTTCTTCTGGCTGTAGGCAAGTACGCTCGAATAGAACTCGTAGGACACTGAATAGGGGCTGCGATAGGCCTCCGGCATCGCCGCGCCGTTTGGAATCTTCGAGAAGTCGAGCTTCTCCATCAGCCCCTGTTCGCCGCCGCGCAGGCAGTTACCGGTCGGGGTGTCGACGACGTCCCAGATCGGCTTGCCGCTGCCGACCTGCGTCTTGATCGCGGGCCAGGCATCGGGAATGGAGTCCTGGTTGATGGTGATGCCGAGCTTCTTGGCGGAGGGATCGAGGATCGCCACCGTCTGCGCCTGCTGATAGGCGCCGCCCTGCGAGACGAAGGTGATCTGCTCGGCGGCATCAGCCGCGCTGGTCAGTCCGATTGCGCCCAGCAGCGCGCAGCCCAATCCAAATTTCTGCTTCATCGTCATCCTCACCTCCTCCAAATGATCCTACTTGCCGATCGCATCGAGAAACTGGTACCAGCCGGCGACCACGCGCACGGCGGGCTCCCGCAGCGGATAGAACGGAATCGCCTTCATGCGCCGGGCGTCGAGCAGGCCGACGTCGGGCGCCTCGCCGCGCACGAAGGCGGCGAGATAGCTGCCCATCAGGCTCGACATCGCAACGCCTGCGCCGTTGTAGCCGACCGAGAAGAGCGTGCGGTCATCGAGCCGGCCGATATGTGGGACCGAGTCCAGCGTCATCGCGACGAGGCCCGACCATTTGTATGCGAGCGGGACATCGGCGAGATCGGGGAAGATGCCGACCATCGCCTTGCGCAAGGCGTCGAATGCGGCCTGCGAATCCTGCTTGCCGAAGGCGCCGCGGCCGCCGAAGATGACGCGGTTGTCGACCATGCGGAACCAGCGCATCATGCGCTTGGTCTCGGTGTAGGTGCGCCCGGTCGGCATCAGTTTTCCCGCGAGATTGCCGGGAAGCCGCTCGGTTGCGACCATGGCGCTGCGGAAGGGAATCAGCGTGCGCTGCAGATGCGCGGTGGCACCGGTCAGATCCGAATAGCTGTTGGTGGCAATGATCGCCTGCCTGGCGCGCACCGCGCCTTGCGGTGTCTCGGCAACGATGCCGTCCTTCTCGCGCCGGAGCTTGACGACCGGCGACTCCTGGAAAATCGGAACGCCGCGGCTTGCAACGCCATTTGCGAGGCCGCGCAGATAGTTCAGCGGATGGATCCCGCCCGAGCCGGGATTGAGCACACCGCCGACAAAGATCTCGGAGCCGGTCTCCTCGCGCACCTGTCCCTTGTCGAGGATGCGGACCGCGGCGGAGCCCATTTCGCGCGTCATCCAGTTGGCCTCGTCGATCGCGGCCTTGAGCGTCGTCTCATTGTGCGCGGCCTTGACCTGGCCGGTGCGCACAAGGTTCGCGCTGGTGATGCCGAATTCGGAGACGAGTTCCTCGACCATGTCGGTCGATTCATGCGCGATCTCGTACATGCGCCGCGCCATGGCGCGACCATGCGCGGCGTCGATCTCGCGGAACGAGAGACGGAATTTTGCGGTGATCACGCCGCCATTGCGCCCGCTCGCGCCCCAGCCGGGACGGTTGGCCTCGAGCACGACGGGGCTGAGCCCGCTCCTGGCAATGTGGTGCGCGGCGGAGAGGCCAGTGTAGCCGGCACCGATGATCACCACATCGGCTTGGCTCTCGCCCGACAGCACGGGAAACGCGCGCGCCGGCTCCGCCGTGGCTTCCCACAGCGAATTGACCGATGGCAGCGCGCGCCAGTCCCGTGTCATGCCACAACTCTCCGTTACGCCGCCGGCCCGATGGCCGCGTCGGCAAGCGCCTTCAACGTCGGATAATGGAAGTCCGGCTTGGTCAGCGTCTCCACCGCCGGCGTGCCGCCGAAGCCGGCGATGCCCTGACGGCGCTCGATCCAGCACACCTTATAGCCAAGCTTCCGCGCGATCCCGATGTCGTGATACTGGCTCTGCGCGACGTGCAGGATGTCGGATTGCTTGTAGCCGAAGGCCGACTGGCGGCCCTTGTTGTAGGCGAAGAATTCCGGATCAGGCTTGGCAACGCCGGTGTCGTCGGCACAGACGGTGTCATCGAAGGGATTGCCGAGCGCATGCGCGTAGCACGACAGCGCGACGCGGTCGGCATTGGTCATCGCAACCAGCCGGAATCTTGTGCGCAGCCGCTTGAGCGCCTCAACGGAATCGGAGAACGGGCCCCAGCGCAGCACGGCGAGCTGGAACACGTCGCATGAGGCATCGTCCGCCGGGAGCCCGAGCTCGTTGGCGAGATGGCGGTAGACGTAGAACATCACCTCGCTGGAGCGCTCATAATGCTTGTCACGCCCGCGCTTGTAGGATTCGAAAATCTGTTCGTCGCTGAGCTCGGCCGCCTTGTTGCCTCCGATCTTGCGCACCGCTTCGAGCACGCCGGTCTCGAAATCGATCAGGGTGCCGACGACGTCGAAGGTGAGGACCTTGAAATTGCTGAACGCGGCTTGGGTCGACATGTCAGTTTCTTCTCTCGGGTTGGATGAGGCTTGAGTTCAGTCCCTCACCCTGGGCACGACGATGGTGTCCTCGGGATGGAGGGTGACGGTGAGGCTGCCGCCGAGCGGCGGAATGCGGTGATAGGCCTGATGGTAGCTCGGCTGGCGCAGGCTGAGCGCGATGCCGCCTTCGAGCGCGAGGAAAATGCGCAGGCTCTCGCCCTGATAGACGATGTCGGTGACGGTCCCGGTCAGCCGGTTGCAGGCGGCATCCTGCGCGCCGTCATCGATCAGCAGCTTTTCGCTGTGCACGGCCAGCATCAGGGCATCGCCATCGGGAATGGCGCGCGCGCTGCGCAGCAAGGCGTTGCCGAGCGCGACGCTCGAAGCGTCGACGCGACGAACGGGGAGCATCGTCGCTTCGCCGATGAAGCTGGCGACGAAGGAATCGACGGGATGGTCGTGCAGCCGGGCCGGCTCGTCGATCTGGACCAGCCGGCCGTCCTTCATGACGGCGACGCGGTCGCTCATGGTCAGCGCCTCGCGCTGGTCATGGGTGACGTAGATGATGGTCGCCTGGATGCGCTTGTGCAGCGCGCGCAGCTCGATCTGCATGGATTCGCGGAGCTGCTTGTCGAGCGCCGAGAGCGGCTCGTCCATCAGGATCAGGCGCGGCTCGAAGATCATGGCGCGCGCCAGCGCCACGCGCTGGCGCTGGCCGCCGGAGAGCTGCGCGATACCGCGCTCTTCATAGCCGGCAAGCCCGACCATGCTGAGCGCTGCGCGCACCTTGTCCGGCCAGAAGGATTTCGGCAGGCGCCGGGCGCGCAGGGGAAAGGCGACGTTCTCGCCGACGCTCATGTGCGGAAACAGCGCGTAATTCTGGAACACCACGCCGATGTCGCGCTTGTGCGGCGGCATGTAGGTGACGTCGCGGCCGCCGAACAGAATGGTGCCTGAGGTCGGCAGGATGAAGCCGCCCAGAATGCCGAGCAGCGTGGTCTTGCCGGAGCCGGACGGGCCGAGCAGCGAGACGAATTCACCGGCGCCGACATTGAGCGAAACGTCGTCGAGGGCGCGAACGGCGCCATAGGCCTTGCTGGCGGACCTGATCTCGACGCTTTCCGCTCGCTTGTCCAACGATCGACCTCGCGATGTCCCTCAGCCGGCGTGCCTCACTGCGCGCCATAAGCCTGCTTTATAGACAGGGGTTTGGAGCACTCACCGCCGAAGCGTGCGCTGCACCAAATCCTCTCTCGAAGGGCCTGTCTTTAGCCTGTCATGCTGATGACACCAGACTGGGCAAAATCCGGCAATTGCCAAATTCTCACCGCGTCCATAACATGACGTTATGCCCGAGCTCCGCCGCATGCTGCCGTCCAGCAACGCCCTGTTCGTCTTCGACGCGGCGGCGCGCAATGGCAGCTTCACGGCTGCGGCGGCTGAGCTGAACGTGACGCAGCCGGCGGTGAGCCGGATGCTCGGACAGTTCGAGGAGCATCTCGGCGTTCGCCTGTTCGATCGCAAGGCGGGCCGCGCGGTGCTCACCGAGGAAGGTGAGCTGCTCTATCGCCGCGTGCTCGAAGGCTTCCGCAGCATCGAGAGCGGGCTCGTCGAGATCGAGCGGCGGCGCAAGGGCACCGAGACGGTGACGCTGTCGGTCTCCTCCGCCTTCACCACGCACTGGCTGATGCCGCGCATCGACAAGCTGCAGAAACAGTTTCCGCAAGTGGATCTGCGCTTCCAGCTGATCTCCGGCGCGCTGCGCGGGCCGGTGGAGAATGTCGATCTCGGCATGCGCTTCCGCGACCGCGACGAGCCGCCCTCCGGCGGCACGCTGGTGATGAAGGAAGTGATGCTGCCGATGTGCAGCCCCGGCTATCTCGGCGAGACTGATCCTGCCGAGGGCAACACCATCATCCGCCTCGCCGAGACGCCGGGCGACTGGGCCGCGGATTACGCTTCGCTCCTCACCGGGCGCCGCGGCGCGGCCAAGGCGCTGAGCTTCACCGACTATGCCGTCGTGGTGCAGGCCGCGCTGCTCGGCCAGGGCATCGCGCTCGGCTGGCTGACGGTCGCCTCGCACTGGCTGCTCACCGGCGCGCTGGTGCCGGCCTCCGACCGGCTCACCACCACGCGCCGCATCTGCGAATTCCTGCCGCCGCGCAACCGCCCGATGCGCCCGATCGCCGCCGAGATCCGCGACTGGATCATCGCGCAGATGAAAAGCGAGATCGCCGCGATCGACCGGCTCTATCCGAAGCTCGGCGCCATGGCGGCGTGCTATTGAGCCTGGAGCGAGCTTCACAAGAAGCCGTCATGCCCGGGCTTGTCCCGGGCATCCACGTTCGCCGTGCCACGTGGTAAGGCGTGGATGGCCGGGACAAGCCCGGCCATGACGCTGTGGAGGCGTCGCCCCCCTCCCTCCACGTCATTGCGAGCGCAGCGAAGCAATCCAGAGTCTTTCCGCGGAGGGATTCTGGATTGCTTCGTCGCAAGAGCTCCTCGCAATGACAGTGTGGAGAGAGGCTTGCCCGCTACCGATGCTCGATCGCCCTGATCGCACCGCGCAACTCTGCGAGGCCGCGCAGGCGGCCGATGGCGGTGTAGCCGGGATTGGTGCGCTTGGTGGCGGCGAGATCGTCGAGCATGCGGTGGCCGTGATCGGGACGGAACACGATTCTCTTCTCCGGTGCGCGCCGCGCGTTCTCCTTCAACAGCGCCTTGAGCACCGCGATCATGTCGACGTCACCGTCGAGATGGTCGGACTCGTAGAACGACAGGACGTCCGCCTCGCGCTTGGTCGCGCGCAGATGGGCGAACGCGATGCGCGGGCCGAAGCGCTCGGCCATATCAGGGAGATTGTTCTCCGCGCGCACGCCGAGCGAGCCGGTGCAGAAGCAGATGCCGTTGGCCTTGGACGGCACGGCATCGAACAGCGCCTGATAATCGTCGGCGCTGGAAGCAATGCGCGGCAGGCCGAACAGCGGCCGCGGCGGGTCGTCCGGGTGCAGCGTCAGGGACACGCCGAGCTGCTCGGCCACCGGCGTCACGCGCGCGAGAAATTCCACGAGATGCTGCCGCAAGATCTCAGGCGTGATGTCGCGGTAGGTGTCCAGCCGATCGCGGAATTGCGGGATCGTCATCGGCTCGGTGGTCGAGCCCGGCAGCGCGCTGGCAATGACCATGACGAGATAGTCGATATCCGCCTGGCTCATCTGCTCGAACAGCTTTTTAGCGCGCGCCTGCTGCTCGGGGGTATACTCTTGAGCAGCCGCCGGGCGCTTCAGGATGTGCAGCTCGAATGCCGCAAAGCGGTCCTGGTCGAAGCGCATGGCACGGGCGCCGTTCGGCAGCTCCCATTCCAGATCGGTGCGGCACCAGTCCACCACGGGCATGAAGTTATAGCAGATGATCTTGATGCCGGACGCGGCGACCGCCTCCAGGCTCGCGATCCACGCCTCGATCGACTTGGTCGCTTTTCCGCCGAGGCGCTTGACGTCGTCAGGGATCGGAATCGATTCCACCACCGACCAGGTCAGCTGCGAGCGACCGGGCTGGCCGTTCTCGATGAAGTTCTTGCGCTCCTCGACCGCCTTGCGCGTCCAGGCCTCTCCGATCGGCACCTGATGCAGCGCCGAGACGATCTGGCTCGCCCCGGCCTGCCTGACATCATCGAGCGAGACCGGATCATCCGGCCCGTACCAGCGCCATCCCTCCAGCATCATGTGCTGCCTCCCAAAGCGTTTTCGAGCGAAGTGGGTACCGGTTCGCGTGAAGAAAACGCGTCAAAACAAAAGTCAATTCGCGGTCAACACGACCTTGACGCTCTGCGAGCGGTCGAGCGCCAGCCGCAGCGCGTCGGGCGCGGTCGAGAGCGGCCGCTCGGCGGTGACCAGCGACAGCACATCGACGCTGCCGGATGAGATCAGTTCCACCGCATTCATGAACTCGAAGCCGAAGCGGAACGAGCCGCGCAGGTCGATCTCCTTGGCCATCACCGCATTCGACGGCGTCGGGATCTGGCCGCCCGGCAGATTGCCGATCTGCACCACGACGCCGCCGCGCCTGACGATGCCGATCGCGCTGGCAAGGCCCGCGGCGGTGCCCGAGACCTCGAAGGCGACGTCATAGGGGCGCAACGCGGCCTGCGCCTTCAGCCCTTCCTCGCCGGCCGAGACATTCTCGACATGGGAGGCGCCGAGCTTGGTCGCAAAGGTCAGCGGCGCCGGCGCGATGTCGGCGACGGTGATGTCGGCCATGCCGGCGCGGTGCGCCGCGAGCATGGTCAGGAGCCCGATCGGGCCGGCGCCGAAGATGATGCCGCGCTTGCCCTCGATCTTGCCGGCGCGCGCCACCGCGTGCAGGCACACGGCGAGCGGCTCGGCCAGCGCCGCGGCCTGGTAGGACACGTGATCGGGAATCTTCACGCACTGCGCAGGGATCGCATCGAAGTAGTTGGCGAAGCCGCCCTGCATGTGCGGCGTCTTCGAAGCCGAGCCCATGAAATAGATGTTCTCGCACAGGTTCGGCCGGCCCTCGCGGCAGGCGACGCAATGGCCGCACCAGCGCGACGGGTTGACCGCGACGCGATCGCCGACCTTCAGGTTCGCAGCCGCGCCGGATATCTCGACGACCTCGCCGGAGATCTCATGGCCCAGCACCAGCGGCGACTTCACCACGAAGTCTCCGGTGCGGGCATGACGGAAATAGTGCATGTCCGAGCCGCAGATGCCGCCGGCGCCGAAGCGGATGCGCACCATGCCGTCAGCGAGCTTGTCGAGCGGATGCTCGATCATGCGCAGGTCTTCGGGGCCGAACAGGGTCGCGGCGAGAGCAGTCGAGGTCATTTGGAGAGTCCCATGTATTTTGGCAGCCAGAGGGTCAGGTCGGGAATGAAGGTGATCGCGATCAGCGCCAGCATCAGAGGCACCAGCCAGGGCAGGATCGCCACCGTCGTACGCTCGACGGAGAGCTTGGCGACGCGGGCGAGCACGAACAGCACCATGCCGAGCGGCGGATGCAGCAGGCCGATCATCAGGTTCAGCGTCATGATCAGGCCGAAATGAATGGGGTCGATGCCGAGCTTGAGCACGATCGGGAGCAGGATCGGCACCAAAATGGTGATTGCCGCCGTGGTGTCGATGAAGCAGCCGACAAACAGGATCAGCACGTTGGCGAGCGCCAGGAACACCCATTTGTTCTGGGTGATGCTGAGCATCCAGTCCGAGAGCATCTGCGCCGCCTGCGACACCGTCAGCAGCCAGGCGAAGATCGACGCCGCCGTGACGATGAACAGCACCGAGGCCGTGGTCTCGATGGTATCGAAGGTCGCCTTGGCGACGGTCTGGAACGTCATGGTGCGGTAGCGGACGAGGCCGAGGAACAGCGACCAGATCACCGCGGCGACGGCGGCTTCCGTCGGCGTGAACCAGCCCAGCGTCATGCCGCCGATCAGGATCACCGGCGCCATCAACGCCATCACCGCCGAGAAGTCGAAATACCAGTCGATCAGGAGCAGCGTGCCGAGGCCGATGACGACGGCCATGTTGACCGAGAGGCCGGCGAGGACCATCAGCCAGATCGCCATCGGGAACGACAGCACGATCAATATCTCGAGCCCGGCCGAGCCGAGCTGCGGCCAAGAGAACGGCGTGTCGCTGCCCCATTTGTTCTTGTGCGCGAAATAGGTGACCGTCACCATCATGAACAGCGTCAGCACGACGCCGGGAATGACGCCGCCCAGGAACAGCGCGCCGATCGAGACGTTCGCCATCATGCCGTAGATCACGAACGGCAGCGACGGCGGAATGATCGGTCCGAGCGTTGCGGAGGCCGCGGTGACGCCGACCGAGAACTCGGTGGAGTAACCGTGGTCCTTCATCGCCTTGATCTCGATGGTGCCGAGGCCGGCGGCATCCGCAATCGCGGTGCCCGACATGCCGGAGAAGATCACCGAGCCGATGATGTTGACGTGGCCGAGGCCGCCGCGCATCCACCCCACCAGCGCGACGGCGAATTTGTAAATGCGCCCGGTGACGCCGGCGATGTTCATGAGATTGCCGGCCAGGATGAAGAACGGCACGGCGAGCAGCGGGAAGCTCTCGACGCCGGCGATCATGCGCTGCGCCAGCGTGACGTCGGGCGTCACGCCGCTGACCAGGATATAGAGCAGCGACGACACCGCCATGGCGATCGCCACGGGAACGCCGAGCAGCATGAGAACGAGAAAGCCTCCGAGCAACAGCAGCATGGTTTTATCCTTCCGATCCGTCGTAGGCACCGGGACGTTCGAGGACCGAGTAACCCTGCCGCCAGTTCTGGATTGCCACCTGCACGGAGCGTGCGAACATCAGCACGAACCCGAGCAGCACGGCGTAATAGACATAGTCCTTGGGAAGATTGATGGTGGTCATCTGCTCGTCGCCGATGATCCTGATGTAGACCCAGACCAGCTTGATGGCGTAGCCGAAGAAGGCGATCCGGATCAGGTCGATCGCGGTCGACAGCACGCGCCCTACGGCATGCGGCAGGTAGCGATAGACGAGGTCGACCTGGATATGCCGCGACAGCCGTACGCACATCGACGAGCCGATGAAGACCACCCCGATCAGGCAATAGGTCGCGATCTCTTCGGTCCAGGCGTAGCTGTCGTTGAGCACGTAACGGGTGAAGAACTGCAGGAAGACGGCGAGCGCCATCACCCAGAAAATCGCCAGCGCCACCCAGTCCTCGAAGGCGTAGACGCCGAGATCGACCTTCGGCGTCGCCTCCTCCTCGAAGGTGTGCGCGATCTCGTCGGCGGTGATCTGCCGGTGGATTTCGGCGGTGGACATGGGGGCTCCTCAAACTCGCTACGTCGTTCCGGGATGGTGCGTTAGCACCAGACCCGGAACCTCGAGATCCCGGGCTCGGTCTGCGGACCGCCCCGGGATGACGGCTACGTCGTCACTTCACCGCCTGGATCTTCTCCCAATCCGCCTTGCGGTAGCCGAAAGTCTCGAACGCGACGTTCTTCAGCACGGTGTCGCGGAACTCGTTCTTGTCGACCTCGGTCACGGTCAGCCCCTTGTCCTTGAAGAAGGCGACCAGCTTGGCCTCGTTCTGCTTGATCTCGCCCGTTGCCTTGGCAGCGGCCTCCTGCGCCACGTCGGTGAAGATCTTCTTGTCCTCGTCGCTGAGCTTCTTCCACAGCGCGCCGGCGATCACGGTGTTGAGGTGATCGACGATGTGGCCGGTCAGCACGATGTGCTTCTGCACCTCGTAGAACTTCTTGGCCTCGATCGTCGTCAGCGGATTTTCCTGCGCCTCGACGGTGCCGTTCTGGAGCGCGAGATAGACCTCGGCGAACGCGATCGGCGCGGTGTTGGCGCCGCAGGCCCGCGGCATCGCCAGATAGGCCGGAACGTCGGGCACGCGGATCTTCAGGCCCTTCATGTCCGCGCAGGTCTTGATCGGCTTGTTGGACGAGGTCTGGCGCACGCCGTAATAGGTCACCGCGACGATGTGGTGGCCGCTCTTGTCCTCATAGCCCTTGGCGAGCTCCTTGAAGATGTCGCTCTTGGTGTAGGCGAGCAGATGATCGGCATCGCGGAAGGTGTAGGGATAATAGGTCACGCCGATCGGCGCGAAGCTCTTGGCCGCGAAGCTCGATCCGGAGATGATGATGTCGACCGAACCGAGCGAGAGGCCCTGGTTGATGTCGGTCTCCTTGCCGAGCTGCGAGGCCGGATAGACCTCGATCTGGTAGCGCCCGTTGGTGCGCTTATTGATCTCCTGCGCGGCCCAGACCGACGCCGTGTGGAACGGCTCCGAGGGCTCGTAAACATGGGCCCATTTGAGCTTGGTCTGCGCCATGCTGGCGCTGGTCGCCGCCAACAGCGTGGCGGCGGAAATCGCTGCTGCAATCGTCATCTTCTTTAACATCGACTTTTCCTCCATCGTTCAAGTCTGCTTCTTGTTCGCCCGCCCCGGCATGGATGCGGGCCGCCCAATCTCATCGCCGCCGCGAGCTGCCGCTCTTGGCCCGTTCTTTGGCCCGCTTCTTCGGTGATCGCTTTGGTGTCGTCGGCTTCGCCAGGGGTCGCGCGGTCCGGCTTCGCCCCGAGGCCGCTGCTGCGGCGTTCTCGGCGCCAAAGTTCTGTGCAAAGCGCTCCTGGGATCGCGCCAGATGAACGCGCATGGCTTCGCGCGCCGCCTCGGGATCACGCGCCGCGATCGCGTCGCGAACGGCGCGATGCTCGTCGAGTGCCGTGCGCCACGTGCCCGGGTTCTCGAAATAATGCGCGAGCTGCGCGAAATAGGGATTGAGCCGCTGGTCGAACAGCTCGCCGACCACGCGCACCAGCACGGCGTTGCCGAGGCTTCCGGCGATGGCGACGTGGAACGCACGGTCGTGCACCATCGAGGCTTCGCCGGGATGCTCGACATTCTCCATCGCGACCAGGGAGGCGTCGATGCGGGCGACGTCACCCTTCGTCGCCACGCGCGCGGCCTGTTCGGAGATGGCGCTCTCCAGGAATTCGCGGGCGCGCAACAGCTCGAACGGGCCTTCGATGACGGCAGCTTGTGTGGGCGCGGCCACGGCGGCGGGCTCGATCACATAGATGCCGGATCCGACGCGGATGCGCAGGCGCCCTTCGACCTCGAGCGCAATCAAGGCTTCGCGCACCGTGGGCCTCGACACCTTGAGCTGTTCCGCGAGGTCGCGCTCGGTCGGCAAGCGGCTGCCGACCGCGTACTCGCCGCTGTCGATCAGGCTTCGCAATTGATCGGCGACCTGGCGATAGAGCCGTCTCGCCTCCACAGCTTCCAGCGGCACGCTGGTCCTCCCGAAAAGGTCTCGCGCGGCGCCTCCGGCGCCCGCGACCCGCCAATTTTGGAAAATTGGTCTTACCAATTGACCGGAGCATTGACCTGATACGGACGCCATGTCAAGCAGCGGCAAAGCAAGGGGAGACGTCCATGCGCCAGAGCTCGATGCGCCTTGGTCGCGCCAATCTCGACCGCCTGGCACCTGCCATCCGGCGGCCGGCCTATGACCGATCGCGCGTCACGCCCGGCATCGTGCATCTCGGGCTCGGGGCGTTTCATCGTGCCCATCAGGCCGTCGTCATCGACGATTGCCTTGCTAGGGGCAGCATGTCCTGGGGCATCATCGGCGCGAGCCTGCGCAGCCCGGATACGCGCGACGCCCTCGCCCCGCAGGACCATCTCTACACCGTCGCTGTCCGCGCCGCCGAAGGTACCGAGCACCGCGTGATCGGCGCCCTGCTCGACAGCGTCGTCGCGCGCGAGAAGCCGGCAACCCTGGTCGAGCGGATGGCCGATCCCGCCATCCGCATCGTCTCGCTCACGGTGACCGAGAAGGGCTATTGCCATACGCCGCAGACCGGCGATCTCGACGAGCGGCATCCTGATGTCGTGCACGACCTCAATAATTTCGACGCGCCGCGCTCGGCGCCGGGCTTCATCGTCGCCGCGCTGGCACGCCGGCGGGCGCAGGGTCTTTCGCCCTTCACCGTGCTGTGCTGCGACAACCTCGCCGCCAACGGCCACACCGTGCAGCGGATCGTCACGCAGTTCGCCGCGCTGCGTTCTAGGGAACTCGGCAAGTGGATCGCCGACACGGTTGCGTTCCCCTCGACTATGGTCGACCGCATCGTGCCGGAGACGACGGATGCCGACCGCGATGCGGTCGCATCCGCGCTGGGCATGCGCGACGCCTGGCCTGTCATGACCGAGCCGTTCACGCAATGGGTGGTCGAGGACCGCTTCACCGCGGGCCGGCCGGACCTTGCCGCAGCGGGTGTCGAGCTCGTCGGCGACGTCAAGCCGTTCGAGCTGATGAAGCTGCGGCTGCTCAACGCCAGCCATTCCGCGCTGGCCTATCTCGGCTATCTCTCCGGCTACGAGACCATCGCCGACACGATGCAGGATCCGCATTTTGCGCGCCTCGCCGCGCAGGTGATGGAAGAGGCCGCGGTGACGCTGACCATGCCATCAGGCACGGATCTCGCCGCCTATCGCGCCTCGCTGCTCAAGCGCTTCGCCAATCCGGCGCTGCACCATCGCACTTGGCAGATTGCCATGGACGGCTCGCAAAAGCTGCCGCAGCGGCTGCTCGGCGCGATGCAGGATCGCCTTGCCAGAGGCCTGCCCATCGCAACGCATGCGCTGGCGGTGGCCGGCTGGATCCGCTACGTCAGCGGCGTCGACGAGCAGGGACGGCCGATCGACGTGCGCGATCCATTCGCCGCCGAGTTCGCCGCGCTGGCGCGCGAGGCAGGACCCGTTGCCGAGCGCCTCGCGCCGGCACTGCTCGGGGTGGCGAAGGTGTTCGGGCCGCTCGGCGCCGAGCCGCGCCTGCGCGAGGCTGTCACCGCGGCGCTCGGCCGCCTCTATGCCGACGGCGCGCGGCGGGCCGTGGCAACGCACGTTTCAGCGTGACCACGACGCGGGCAGCATCCTGAATGCTGCACTGCGGCCAAAGTCGACGGAAAGTCGCGCTTGATTTTTGCCTGTCCTTGCCCCACCCGAGAGCGATGGGAAACGACACCAAGGTCATTGCCGCCAACGCGGCCTTTTACGCGGCATTCTCGACCGGCGACTTCGCCGGCATGGAACGGATGTGGGCGGATGACGACGGCATCTCCTGCATCCATCCCGGCTGGCCGGCCATCATCGGCCGCGCCACCGTGATCGGAAGCTGGCGCGACATCCTGCAAAACCCGCAGCGGCCGCAGATCGTCTGCGCCGAGCCGCAGGCCATCGTCGACGGCGACAGCGCCCGCGTGCTCTGCATCGAGATCGTCGACGGCACCGCGCTGGCTGCGGCGAACCATTTTCGCCGCGTCGGCGACGACTGGCGCCTGGTGCATCATCAGTCCAGTCCGATCGCACAGATTGTCGAGCAGGCCGAGGACGATAGAGCCAGTCACCGCGTCCACTGAGCACGGCGATCACGGCGCCGTGATCTACTGTGCATGGGGTTGTTTTTCAGCTTTTGTTTGGCGGGCCAAAAGTTCCGACAGATCGTCGAGCACGATATGCGCGCCGGTGAAGTCGTCGTCCCCGAAGAAGATGCTGCGGGTGATCAGAACCGGGACGCCGGCGCGCGAGGCCGCGATCAGACCGTTGGCGGAATCCTCAATCGCAACGCAATCGGATGCCTCGAGCTTCAGCCGCGCCAGAATCTCGAGATAGACGTCGGGCGCCGGCTTCTTGTGCCTGACGTCGTCGCCGGCGACGATCGCATCGAAATCCGCGGCCCAGCGTTTGCCCAGCGCCTGCGACAGCAGCGCATCGATATTGCCGTGCGATGTGGTGGTCGCAATCGCAAGCCGCTGGCCGCGCGCCTTCGCGGCCCTGAGCAAATCCGTCACGCCTGGCCGCAAGGGACAGCGGCCGGTCTCGACCAATTCGGCATAATGCGCGGTCTTGATGCGGTGAAGTTCTGCGATGTCCCCGTCCGACAAGGGCGGAGCGGTCACTAGCCTCTCGTGGTAGGCGCGCATGCGCTCCTTGCCGCCCGTCACCCGCAACAGGTCCTTGTAGACGGCGCGGTCCCACTGCCAGTCGAGACCGAGGCGGGCGAAGGCCAGATTGAAGGCCTGCCGATGCAGCTCCTCGGTTTCGGCCAAGGTGCCGTCGACGTCGAAGATCAGCGCGGCCGCGCCCCGGATCAGTTCGGCGGCGTCTGCTGGCGCCTGAACCAACGCTTCGGCCTGCATGATCGATGCCTCCCTTCCGGCGCTGCGTAAAGCGATCATCGGCCGAGCCGGAGGGCGAGACAAATCGCAATATCTTTTGCCGGACCCAAAAATCTCTTATGAGCGAACGGTGCGCGACGGCGCGAACGGGAACTTTCGACCTGCACGGGAGACGCATGCGGCTCTTCATCCTCGGCCTCGGCTACAGCGCGCGGCATTTCGTCCGCAAGCACGGCGGCAGCTTCTCGCATGTCGCCGGCACCGTGCGCGATCGCGCGCAGCGGAATGACCTTGCCGGGATCGAGGTGCATCCGTTTTCCGGCAGCCTTCCGTCGCCCGAGACGGTTGAACGGGTTCGCGACGCCGACGTCCTCCTGGTGTCGATCCCGCCCGGCAGCACCGGCGATCCCGCGATCGCGGCGTTTGGCGGCGTGCTGCAGGGAAGCCGCCGCAAGGTCGTCTATCTCTCCACCATCGGGGTGTACGGTGATCACGGCGGAGCGTGGGTCGACGAGAGCACGCCGCCGCAGGCCATCCTCGACCGCACGCGGATGCGGATCGCGGCGGAGCAAGCCTGGACGGATGCGGCGGGCGGCGATGCCGCGATCCTGCGGCTTGCGGGCATCTACGGTCCCGGCCGCAACGCGCTGGCGACACTGCGCGCGGGAACGGCGAGGCGCATCATCAAGCCGGGACAGGTGTTCAACCGCATCCACGTCGATGACATCGCGAGCGCGATCATCGCCGCTATTCATCACCAGGGCGGCGGCGTTTGGAACGTCTGCGACGATGAGCCGGCGCCGCCGCAGGACGTGATCGGCTATGCCGCGCAGCTGATGGGCGTGGCGCCGCCGCCGGAAGAAGCGTTCGCCACCGCCGAGATGTCGGCGATGGCGCGCAGCTTCTATGCCAGCAGCGCCCGCGTCTCCAACGAGAAACTGAAGCGCGAGCTCGGCGTCACGCTGGCCTGCCCCACCTATCGGCACGGCCTCGACGCTCTCTGGCGCGCAGGCGAAGGACGTTAGGGTTCCTGCCGATGCGCCCCAGACATGCCGCCCCCGCGCTTGACTTCGTCCCTGTGCGGTCATGATCTAGGCATCGAGCGAGCCACCGTACAACGAGTTCGCGTCTTGGGAGAATGCAATGAACAAGACGATCGCCATGATCGCGGCAACGATTGCTGTCGTCACGCTCGGCGCCGCGCGCGCTGCGCCGCTGCCCGAAGCCAATCCCGACGATGTCGGATTTTCGAAGCAAGGCCTTGCACGCCTCGATAATTTCTTCGCGCGCGAGATCGCGGCCAAGCGCGTTCCCGGCGCAGTGGTCGCCATCGCGCGCGACGGCAAGCTCGTCCACTACAAGGCCTATGGCCTGCTCGATCCGGCCAAGGGCACGCCGATGCCGCTCGATGCGATCTTCGCGCTGGCCTCGATGACCAAGCCGATGGCAGCGGTCGCCGGCCTGACGCTGATGGAGCAGGGACGGCTGCCGCTCCGGGCCAAGCTGTCCGAATACTACCCGGGCTTCGCCGACATGAAGGTCGGCGTGCCTCAGGCGGACGGATCACTCAAGCTCGAACCGCAGGCCTCGCCGATCTTCATCCACGATCTCTACCGGCATACGTCGGGGTTGATGTATGGCGGCCGCCCCGACTCATCGAGCCCGGTGGCGCGGCAATATCCCGATGGCATTGCGCCGGCGATCGAAGGCGACACCCAGGCTTTCATCGATCGCATCACCAAGCTGCCGCTGGCGCAGCAGCCCTCGACCGCGTTCGAATACGGCTTTTCGATCGATGTACTCGGCGCTGTCGTCGAGAAGGTGAGCGAGCAGAAGCTTGGCGACTATCTCGCTGCCAATGTCTGGCAGCCGCTCGGCATGAAGGATGCGACCTTCCATCCGACCGAGGCGCAGCGCCCGCGCCTCGCCCGCCCCTTCCCGAACGATCCGCTGACGGGCAAGCCGCAGGCCATCAAGCTCCTGGACACCCCAACCAAGTTCGATTGCGGCGGCGCCTGCTCCTTCGCGACGGTCGGCGACTACATCCGCTTCGGACAGATGTTGCTCAACGGCGGCGAGCTCGACGGCCAGCGCATCCTCGGTCCGAAGACCGTCCGTCACATGACGGCGAACCATCTCGGACCCGAGATCAAGAACAACGTCGCCAATGTCGAGCCGCATCGCGGCGGCTTCGGCTTCGGCCTTTCGCTGGCGGTCCGGACCAGCGAAGGATTGTCGTCGGTCCCCGGCAATCCGGGCGAGTTCACCTGGAACGGAGCCTACGGGACGCAGTTCTTCTGCGATCCCAAGGAGCGTCTCGTCGTCGTGGTGGGAACGGCGGCACCGGGTGAGCTCAGGAAGTATTATCGCGAGCAGGTCCAGGACATCGTCTACGGCGCGATGACGAAGTGAGACCGTCACATGAAAGAGAAAGGGCGGCCACTTGGGCCGCCCTCTTGATTGACCGTCAGCTCAACACGCCGTATTTCCTGAACCAGGCCTCTGCCTGCTTCCAGGCATCTTCCGCGGCGTCCTTGCGGTAGCTGCCGCGATAGTCGGCATGGAAGCCGTGCAGCGCTTCGGGGTAGATCTTGAAGTCGGCCGTCTTCTTGCTCTGCTCGAGCGCGGCCTTCATCTGCTCGACCTGCGCGACGGGAATGCCGGTATCGGCGCCACCATAGAGGCCGAGCACCGGCGCCTTCATCTCGGGCGCGAGCTGCAGCGGGCTCTTCGGCCATAACGGGTTGGCTGGATCGACCAAGGTCCCGTAGAAGGCAACGCCCGCCTTGAGCGCACCGCTGTGGGCGGCATACTCCCAGACCGTGCGGCCACCCCGGCAGAAGCCGATGATGCCGAGCTTCGTCGTGTCGCCGCCTTTCGATCCTGCCCAGGCGACCGTCGCGTCCAGATCCGACAACAGCTCTGCGTCCGGCTTCGCATTCACCACCGGCAGCAGCTCCTTGATATCCGTGACCTTGGTCAGGTCGATGCCCTTGCGGAAATAATAGTCGGGCGCCACTGCGAACGCGCCGAGCTTGGCAAGGCGGCGCGTCACGTCCCGGATGTATTCGTGCAGCCCAAAGATTTCCATCGCCACGATGACCACCGGCGCCTTGGCGTTGCCGGCCGGGCGGGCGAAATAGGCGGGCATTTCCTCAGAGCCGACCTTGATCTTGGCATCGCCGGCCTGGAGGCCGCTGGTATCCGTCGTGATGATGTCGGCCCGGACCGGACCGGCCGCGAGCGTGTAGCCAGCGGCGACGGCAGCGGTGGCGCTCATGAATCCGCGGCGCGAGAGCGGGGCAACTTTCGTCAGTCCAACGACGTCGGATGTCATGGTGGTTTCAAAGCTCATCGATCTTCCCATTCCTGATTCCCATGCTGATGCTCCTCGGGCGCCGCATTCGCCAGTAATTGCCGGATAAACGCAAGTCACCAGCCTGCGAGCACGCGGCTCACCACTTCATCCCTTCGTTAGCGAGCGCCGGTGTCCGCTGCCCGCCGGAGCGTGGGCCGTGTACCGGACTTAACCGCCTGGCTGCACTGCACCGCAACATCCATTAACCGAAAGGAATGGTTCTTTGCCTGCCGGCCAGGCCGCTTGGCGCTGCGCAGAATGCGCCTGAGCGCAGACCCGACAGGCTCTGCCGCAACAAATAGCAATCGCAGCGACGATGGTGACACATCATGTTGCTTACGCATCGCTCATCATCACCAAATCACGTGCGAACCGCCGTCATTTGATTGAAATTTTCGGAGGATCTTGGCCGCGCGATTTACCCGGTCTTTCTTTGTGACACCCTAGTTCCACGGCCGGAAGTTCCATCTTCGAAAACATAGAGGCTTCTTCCCGCGACGCGCGATGCTCGCCCGCAACGGACGGCGGAGCGCGAGCGGGTCTCATTCTCGTCCGCCCCGATTGCGCTACCCGAGGCCCAATTGAATAAACGTTTATGCGACCTGGAACTGAAATGAATTTGGCTCGTGAATCGATTGAACTGTTGGAGCAGGCCGCACGCATCCTGTGGTTCGAAGGCACCAAGCACGGTTTGCGCGACCGCGAATGGATGGCGCTGCGCTTCCTCTCCCGCGCCAACCGATTTTCCCGAACCCCCTCGGCGCTGGCGAGCTACGTCGGCACCACGCGCGGCACCGCCTCGTTCATCATCGGCGAGCTCGAGCGGCTCGGTTATCTCGAGCGGAAGCGCTCGGCCACGGACAAGCGTTCGGTGACGTTGAGCGTGACCCAGCAGGGCAAGAAGTTCCTGGTGCGCGATCCCGTCAACGTCCTCATCGAAGCGATTGGCGTTCTGGACGACGAGGTCAAGATCCGCTTCCGCGACACGTTCCGGCACGTGCTGGACCACTCCGATGCCGCCGAGCAGCGGCACCACACCGACGTCTGCAAGCGGTGCATCTTCCTGCGGGAGGATCGCGCCAATACCGACAGCAAGACGACGGCCGAGTTCAGCTGCCGCCTGTTTCGCGCACCGATCGCCGAAGCGGAGGTCGATCTGCTGTGCACCAGCTTCGAGCATCACCGCCAATAAAAGGCGGCTCGTTCAGGGCGTTGCCTTGCGCGACGAATAGATGACGCCGCCGCTTGATTCCACCACCAGGCGCCCGTTCTCGTTCCTGATCTCCTCGATGCGGCCAAGACCGGGCACCTGTTGTCCCAGCACGGCTTCGATGACACCGTTCGGGCCCTGCAGGATCGCAATTCCCTCATAGGCCTGGCGGACCGACCAGCCCTTGAACGCCTTGCGCGGCGCCAATGCACGCTCGGGTGCAGGCACCGATCCCGTGAATTCGGGCGCGGCGACCGCGGCCATCATCGGCCCTTGCGCTGACACCGGCTGCGTCTGCACCGTCGCCGGCGCGGGAGCTTGGGCTTGGGCTTGCACCTGAGCGAGCTTGTCGAGCTTCACCGTAGAGGACGAGCTCACCCGCTCGATCCGGTCGAGATTCTCGGCAAACCGGCCGAAGCGATCGTTCGTGACCTTGCTGGATTGATCGACCGCGGTCCGCAAGCTATCGAGGTTTTCAGACACGCCCGACACTTGCTTGCGCAGTTGCGCGACGGTCTCGCGCAGAATCCTGATCTCTGCATTGGCCGCAACGTTGTTTGGCGCGGGCTGGGTGGTGAGATAGGCGATCACGCCGGTGCAGGCGCAGACCACCAGCATGGCAGCGACCGCCAGAGTTGCGAGCGGCGCGACCCAGGTCGGACGGGGTGGCGGCGGCTTCGCCACGATCACGGCCGGCTTGATCACGACCGGCGCCGGCTTCGGGATCGCCATCTTGTCGAGGCGGGCCTTGGCACGAATCCGCTTCAAGCCGTCGAGTGCCTCCTTTGCGAGAGCCTCGTCGCTCGCCGTCGCCGATACGCGCTTTGCACTCGCGGCAGGCTTGGTCGTCCGCGCCGCGTTGTCCATTGAATCGCTCGCCTCTGGCGCTGGCTTCGCCGCCGCGGAAGCGTCCGCGGTCGCGTTGGGACGAGCTTGTCCATCGGACAACATATGAAAATGCTCCGTTCGGTTCGGTCTGTCGAGCGACGACGTTATCTGTCGAAGCTTGCCTGAAACGTGCGGGTCGAAAGCCGTTCATCGCGCGTGATGCGACGTCGCATGAGTCGATTGCGCCATACACGTGGCGATAGTGCGACTCGAAAGACACACACTCGCCAAGATTTCATCAAGCTGGAGGCGCGGCGCAGACGTGAGTCGAACTTCCGCATGCGGAAAAGCGAGTTCCAGAGTCAATCCGGGGTTGAAAACCCATCAACGTGCGTGCCTCGGAGCACCACCCGAAATAGCTGTAATTGTACGGGGATGCGGAACTATACAACCATCGCAATGCAAAACTAGTTCAGTATCAAAATCAACTGATACGTTTGGATGCATCAAGAAACAACCCGAAACAAATCAACAGCATCAAGTGCGTGTAGCAATCGCTTTCTTTCGCACGCTTGATCGGGAATCGGCAATCGCTACGGTTCTACTCAAGTGATTCTCGCCAGTTGGCGAGGAGATCGACATGGTTCAGCAGTGTTCGGACGCGATGAGCAACTTGGCGCAACTGTTCTAGGTCGTTTCTCAATCTGCTCCGCGAGGTGATCAGTAAGACACCCGCCGAGCCTCACGCAGTAAGCGTTTCAGTATCGAGTTGAAGTAACAGGCCTGCGAGACGCAGGCACTGAACGCGTAGGGCTGCCCGCGAATATCGAAACCACAACAACGGTTCGCGGGATGGAATGTCGTCAAACAGCATCGTTGCCGAGCCGGAGCATCACAACAACCAACCGGCCGCAACAAGTGCGAAACAGGGGCGAAAGACTGATGTATATTATCGTTGATGATCGTGAGAGCGTCGCGAACAGCTATGTCGGAGGGCTCGTTCGCGAAGGCGTATCGTCGATCGGGTTCTCCTCCGGAGAATTCTGGGACTGGCTGCAATCTGCGAGCGAGTCCGATCTGGCGGCGGTGGACGCTTTTCTCCTCGGCGATTGCGATGCCCGCGGAAGCCTGCCGCGGGCGATGCGCAAGCGCTCCTCGGCTCCCATCATTGCCATGAGCGGCCAGAAGATGCTCAAGAACACGCTGGAGCTGTTCGAATCGGGGGTGGACGACGTCGTGCACGTGCCGATCCATCTGCGCGAGATCCTGGCACGAACGGCCGCGATCGCGCGCCGCCGGGTGGGCGAGCTGCCGAGGCCCTGCGAGAGCAGGATCCAGGTCTTCTTCAACGGCCGTGATCCCGAAATCGCGGGCCACGCCCTCACCCTGCCCCGCCGCGAACTGCGCATTCTCGAATATATGGTGGCCAACCACGGCAAGTGGATCACCAAGACGCAGATCTTCAATGCGGTCTACGGCATCTTCGAGTCCACTTTCGACGAGAGCGTGATCGAGAGCCACGTCAGCAAGCTGCGCAAGAAGCTCCGCGACCGCCTCGGCTTCGACGCGATCGTGGCAAGGCGTTACGTCGGCTACCGCCTCAACATCCCGGCGGGCGAAACTCTCGACGAGCCGGTGCAGGAGCTCGAGGACGTCGGCATCCTCTTGAACCGGGCGCAGGCCGCCCCCGCGGCATACCCGGCCGGCAACTGACACGGCAGGACAGCGCCACGAACCGGCAACGGCCTCTGCGAAGCAGCTTCGCGGAGGCCGTTACACTTTTGGCGGCGAGCTGAGCGCACGCCTCGTGCTTCGAGACGGCGCTGACGCGCCTCCTCAGGATGAGGCTAATCGGCCGCGGTGCGCGCTGAGACTGGCGCCGCGCATTCCGTCCTCATCCTGAGGAGCCGCGTAGCGGCCTCTCGAAGGATGGCCGCAGAAATGAGCTACGGCTTCTGCTGGAATTCTTCCTTGGAGACGTAGTTGAAGTCCTCGACCAGGACGTCCTGGACAATGTCACCCTGCATCCGTTCGTTGACGCGCTGCTTGATGGCCGTCGTCAGGATGGCGAGGTCGTAACGGGCGAGCTTCCTGAAGTCGAGACGATCGTCGGCGTAGATCCTGCGGAAGGCCTCGTCGACGACGAACGGCTCCGGCGGGACGTTCAGCTGGTGCATGGTCCGCGCCTCCATGGTGTAGACGAAGCGCGCGACGATGTAGCCCTGGACATTGCCGTTCTCGACCATCGGCACGCTCAGCGCCCGCGTCTTGTGATATTGCAACCCTTCGAGATATTCGTCCTTCGCCGGCAGCAGGCTGCCCTTCTCCTTCCAATAGGCGACGGCATAGCTCGTGCCCGCCGTGAGGATGCATACCCAGAGCCCGGCCAGCACCAGCCTGATCATTTTCCGTCCTGCGCTGTGCGACCGGTATAGGTGCCGTCGGACTCGGCGTCCTTGACCGCCTTGACGATGATGCTCGCGACTTCGCGGACCGCGTCGTAGTGCATCTCCAGAATGGACCGATTCCGCTCGAGCTTCTCGCGCAGCCGCTGAATCTCCTCGGTGATCTCGACCTCGCCGCCGAGGTGCATCCGCGCGCGCATCAGGCGGACGAACTCGAGCATGCTCCGGCTCTTCCGCGCGCTGAAATCGTCGAAATCGATCTTTTGGCCGGTCGCGAGCGCTGTCGTCTCCTCCTCGACGATACCTGCGAGCCGGCGGATTGCGGCCAGCAGGCCACGCATCTCGTCCGATCTCACCCTGTCCGCGGCGTCGATCCTTGCCTCGTCACCCCCGATCGGCAGCAGCACGGGCAGCAGCGCATCGCTCGCTGCGGCTTCCGTCGTCACCATCTCGGTGTCCGCGACCGCCTGGTCCATCGCCACGGCCACCGCGCCTTCTTGTGCCTGCATTGGAAATTCACCTCTCAACTTCTGTCACCCGTTCGCGGATCATGATTTGGCCTTCGCAGCGTCCGGTCCAGCCGGATGCGCGGCGGCGAGCTGCCGGGCGATGCCGACACCGTTGCCCTTTGCCAGCTGACTGCCGAGCTGCTCTGCAAGCATCGACTTCCAGACGCCGCCAGCCGTGCCCTTGCCAAAGACCTCCTCCGACTCCTTCGGCAACATCGTCTCGACGAAGGTCTGGAGGATGAAGGCCTCGAACTTCCGGTAAATCTCGCCGGATGCCGGCGCCTTGATCACCTGCACCGGCGCGCCATTCACGGCACCCGACTGCGCTTCCGCGTCTTTCGCCGCGGCTTGATCGGCGGCCGCCGCTTTGGCCTTGCCGACTTCCGCCTCCATCGTGGCGGCGAAATCGGCGTCCGACGATTTCAGCGCGTCGAGCTTCGCGGTCGCGGCGCGCTGCGTCGCGGGGTCCGCGGCTTCGAGGACGTCGAGGACGAGGTCGGGCGTCGCTGTCACGATCATGTCTTGTTCCGGTTGGCTGGCTGTGGCGTCCAGGCGTGCACGGTAAGGCTCGTTCCCGTCATGTCCTCGAGCGAGCGCTTCTCGGCATCGCGGAGCTTGTCTGCGAGTGCGGCCTTGGCGACCTCCTCCAGCTGTTTCACGCGGCGGGTCTCCCGGCGAACTTGGTCGAGCTGCTGCGCGGCCTGCGCCTGCACCGCACGGGCGCCGACGCTCGCCCTGTTGAGACGCCGCGCGATCGATTCGTTCGACGATCCCGCCGGCGGCTTTCCATCGTTCAAGGCTCCGACCAGCCATTCCTGCTCGTCCTGCAGGCTGCGCTCCTGCTGCCGCAATTGCGCGAGCTGCCACTCGGAGAGCCGGAGCTGCAGCTTCACCAGCGAGACCATCCGGCCGAGCTTGTCCGCGCGCGATGTCATGACCCGGTCACTCCGCCAGCCACGACGACACGCCCAGCATGAACTGCGTCAGCAGCTCGTCGCTGGTGAGGTAGAGCAGCAGGAAGCCGCCGAACAGCACGAAGGGCACCGAGATGAAATAGACCGGAATGGCCGGCGTCAGCTTGTTGATCAGGCCGACCGCCAGGTTGACGATGACCGAATAGACGATGAAAGGGCTCGAGATCCGCAGCGTCAGCACGAACGCTTCCGAAAGGCGGCCGACGAGCAGCTCGAGCGCGACGCTGCCGCCCAGCCTGCTGCCGGGCTTCCAGACGTCGTAGGAGTTCATCAGCCCCCGTAGCACCTGCCAGTGCTGGTCGGTCATGAAGAACAGCGTGGTGACGGCCGCCATGATCAGCGGCACCAGGGCCGGCGCCGGATCGGTGTCGGCGATCGGTGTGCCCGGGATGTTGCTCAGCCCGATCGCGCTCGCCATCATGGTCGCCATGGTCTGGAGGGCGAGGAAGAACACGCGGCCGCCGAGCCCGATGACGCTGCCGACCACGAGCTCGGAGCAGATCAGGAGCGCGAGCGTCAGGGGAGCCGCGTTGTCCGTGAGCGGCTTCAGGACGGCAATCAGGATCGGCGTCAGTGCAAACGTCGTGACCAGTGCGACGAACAGGCGCACCTGGGGCGGAACGTTGACGCTGGAATAGCCGGGCACCAGCATCAGGCAGGCGCCGATGCGGCAAAACACGATGAACGTCACCAGCACGCTGTCGGCGAGCCCTGAGATCACGATATGGCTCCGAGCGCCCTGATCTCGGCGCTGCGCGCGACTTCGACATGCGACAGGATCGGCAAAGTCGGGAACACCCGCTCCAGGATCATCCGGACATAGGGGCGCGCTTCCGGCGTCACTGCCAGCACCACGCTGGTGCCGCTCTCGGTGAATTTCCGGATCGCGGCGCTGGCTTCGGTCGCGAACTGCTCGATCAGGCGCGGGTCTGCGTCGAACTCGACGACGTCCCCCTTGGCATCGCGCTTCAGGCTCTGGCGGAAAGCGAGGTCCCAGCGGTTACCGAGACGAACCACGTTGAGCACGCCATTGTCGAAGAGATCGCCGCAGATCTGCTGGGCGAGCCGGGTCCGAACGTGCTCCGCCACCTGCTCGGAGCGCCGCACATGGGGCGCGATCTCGGCGATCGCCTCGAGGATCAGGTGAAGATTGCGAATGGAGACTCGCTCGGCAAGCAGGATCTTCAGGATCGCCAGCAGGCCCGAATAGGAGATCTGCGACGGGCAGAGATCCTCGACCAGGCGCTTGTATTCGGGATCGAGCCGGTCGAGCAGGGCACGCATGTCCTTGTAGGACAGCAGCTGGGCAAGGTTCGCCCTGATCACTTCGCTCAAATGCGTGAGCAGCACCGACAGATTGTCGACCGGCTTGCAGCCCTGCCGCTTGACTTCGTCGGTGAAGGCTTCCGTCACCCACAGCGCCTTCATGCCGAACGCAGGCTCGATCACCTCGTCGCCCGGCACGTCGGGCTTGCCGTCCTTGTCGACCAGCACCAGCACCTCGCCGAGCCTGAGCTCGCCATGGGCAACGCGCGTGTCGTGAATCCTTATCTGGTAGCTCTTAGGATCGATCGACAGATTGTCCGTGAGCTTGATCTCGGGAATGACGAAGCCGTACTGCTTGGCGAATTTCTTGCGGATCTTGGCCACGCGGTGGGCAAGCTCGGTGCGCGAGCCCAACAGATGGATTGAAAGGTGGCCGCCGAGCGCCAGCTCGATCTCGGCGGTCTTGAGCTGCTCCTTGACGGACTCCTTGGCCTCAGCCTGGGCGCGCTCGTCGGCCTTGCGGGCCTCCTCCTTCTGCTTCAGCGCAGCCTGCCGCTTCGGCAACGAATAGCCGACGAAGGCCATGACACCCCCAAGCAGCACAAACGGCGCCATCGGCAGCCCCGGCATCAAAGCGAGCACGAACATCATCAGCGCGGCGGCCGACACCGCGCGCGGATAGCCGCCGAGCTGCCGCAGCACCGCCTGCTCCGCCGAGCCCGTGGTGCCGCCCTTGGAGACCAGGAGGCCCGCCGACAGCGACACGATCAGCGCCGGCATCTGCGACACCAGACCATCGCCGACGGAGAGCTTGGTGTAGACGTCGGCCGCGCGGGACAGAGTCAATCCGTGATGGGTGACGCCGATGACGATGCCGCCGAAGATGTTGATCGCGGTGATGATGAGACCGGCAATGGCGTCGCCACGGACGAATTTCGAGGCGCCGTCCATGGCGCCGAAGAACGCGCTCTCCTCTTCGAGCTCGCGGCGCCGTCGCTGCGCTTCCTTGTCGTCGATCAAGCCGGCGGACAGGTCCGCATCGATCGCCATCTGCTTGCCCGGGATGGCGTCCAGGGTGAAACGGGCGCCGACTTCGGCGATACGCGTCGCGCCCTTGGTGATCACGACGAAATTCACCGTCACCAGGATCGCGAAGATGATGAGACCGATCACGAAGTCGCCGCCCATGACGAACTTCGAGAAGCCTGCAACGACATGGCCCGCCGCATGTTCACCCTCCCCGCCCCGTGACAGGATCAGGCGCGTCGTCGCGATGTTCAGCGCCAGGCGCAGGATCGTCGCGATCAGCAGAACGGTCGGGAAAGCAGAGAAGTCGAGCGGGCGCTGAATCCACAGCGCCACCATCAGGATCAGGGCCGAAAGCGCGATCGAGAACGCGAGGCCGAGGTCGATCAGGATCGGAGGAATCGGCAGGAACAGGATCGTGAGCATGGTCACGATGCCGGCGGCGAAAAAGGCATCCGTTCCGAGGCGGCGCTGATTGGGCGGGCTAGCAGCTAACGTATCGGCCATGGGGTCACCGGCAGAGGGGTCCGCCCGCAATCTGCCGCGCAAAGCTTACGCGGGGATGGTGCCGGGCCGTCCGGATCAGAAGCCGCGCTCGATCCTGGAATAGACCATCTCAGTGAAGGTCGACAGATGCGCGCCGATGAAGGAGCCGGAGACGGCAACGACCAGGAGAATGACGATGATCTTCGGAACAAAGGTCAGCGTCACCTCCTGGATCTGGGTCAGCGCCTGGATCAGCGCGATGACGGTGCCGACCAGCATGGCTGCGCCGACCGCAGGCCCGGAGGCGACGATGATGGTCCAGATCGCCGCCTGGACGATATCGAGGGCGTCCCGCTCGTTCATGACTGGCTGATCGTGAGGCCCGGTCCGACCGCGACCTTGGTGCCGTCCTGAAGCGTCGCGATGGAGCCGTCGCTGTTGATGGAGACCGAGACGACCTTGCCGCTGAAGGTCGCGCCGGTCGAGTCGGTGAAGCTGACCGTCTTCCCGATCAGCCCGTTGGCCTGCGACAAGGACTGCGAGGACAGCAGCGCGTCCAGCTTCGCATTCGTCTGCATCGCCTGCTCGACCGTCGAGAGCTGGGCGAACTGGCTCATATACTGCGCGGTGTCCATGGGATTGGTCGGATCCTGGTTCTTCATCTGGGCGATGAGGAGCTGGAGAAACGTGTTGTAGTCCACGCTGTTGCTCGACGTCGTCGAGTTGGTGTCGGTCGAACTGGATCTGCTGGTGCTGTCGGTCGCGCTGGTGACGTTCATCTTGTCTCTCCGCTGTCAGGCAGCTTCGACTGGGGAAACGGCGGCGGCGCCGGCCAGGATGGCCTGCTCCACCGGAAACAACGCGCGAATCCGCTTGAGCGCCTCGAAATAGCGGGTCGCCCCAACCAGTTCGTGGATCGCGCCGAGCCCATCGAGCATCTCGCGGTTCTCGCAAACGGCACACAGGGCCGCGTGATGCTGGGCGTAGAGCGCCGCAGCGTCGCGAACGTCGGTCGGGTTCATCAGCATGAGCTGGACGATGAAATAGAGCTGCCGCAGCGCCGTGGTGGCGTCGGACGCCTGCATGACCTGCCCTTCGAGCAGGAACATCACGTCGTTGACGAGCTCGACGGAGACCTTGCGGTCGACGCGGAGCACCGCGCCGTTGATGTAGACCCGTTCGCCCGCGCGCAAGGAGATCTTCATTAAAGCGCGTCTCGGATCAGGCGGTTGATTTCGATGAGCTGCACCACGTCGCTGGACCGCTGCTCGCGGAGACGATCGGCTTCCTTGACCACCCACAGGCCGATCGAGATGATGTCGGCACGCAGCTTGTCCGGCAGGCCGTTGTCCGGGTGCGCGAGATCCTCGATGAAGATCGTCCACAGCCGCCGCACATAGAGCAGGCTCTCGACCTGATCCTCGGGGCTGAAACGTCCCTTCTGGATCCGCTCGAGCCGGTCGATGCCAAGGCTGAGTGCCTGCCGCTCACGGCTGCGCGCCTCATAGCCACTATCGTCAACGACCGCTTCATAGGCTTCAAACGTCATCAGGACCACTCTTCGCAGAAAACCGAACAACTGGACAAAGGTTACGAGCCTGACAGCGCAGCCTTGGCTCAGAGATAATTGATGAGGCTGATCTTCTGGAGCTGCGAGGTGAGCGCCAGCGCGGTCTGGATCTGTGTCTGCAGCGTATTGACGCGGACCGAGGCTTCGGTCGGGTCGACCGCTTCCATTCCGACGATCTGATTGTTCAGAATGTCCTGCTGCGTCTTGAGCTTGGCGGTTGCGGTGGTGACCCGTTGCTGAACCGTGCCGACGCTGCCGCCGAGCGCAGCGAGATCGTTGATGGCGTTGCCGACCAGCCCGATGGCCTTGTCCACGACGACCTGGAACGTCTCCTGGCTCAGCTTCACGTTGCCGAGATCGGCCATCATGGTGTAGGCCTCGGCGAGCCTGCGGAAGCCGATCTCGTTGGCGCTCACTGACGTGTCCGCGATCTCGGTGGTGGAGATTCGGCTTTGCATGGTCTGGTCCGTCGCCGAGGACCAGTTGGTGTTCCAGGCCGGGCTCGCGAACCCGGCATCGAAGGTGGTGTCCAGGAAGGTCTGCATCTGGGCCGGCGTAATGGTGGCCACGGCGGGCGAGGATTGCGGGAAGCCGAAGGCCGCGAGAAAATCGGCATCGACCTGGTTCTTGCTGGCCGAGCCCGCGGCGTACGGCGTGATGGGCGCGTTCTGCGTGTTGATGCCCGAGAACAGCGACGAGCCGTTATAGGAGACATTCAACGCGCCGATCAGGTCCTGGAGATTGGAGGATGCAGGCGGCAGGATGACCCGCCCGCCGCCGTCGGTGCTGCGGGCCGCGATCAGATCCTTGAGGAAGTCGGTCGCGGTCTTGTTGAGCTGGGTGATCCTGTTCTGCGTCACGTCCAGGCGTCCCGAGACGAGACCGTTGGTGTCGACGAGCTGGTCGGCAAAGCTCCAGTCCGCCCGCAGCGTGAGGTCGCTTCCCGTCGTCGCACCGAGTTCCAGACCAACGTCGTAGAAGCGGCCGGTGGTCGCTTCGGTCGAGGCCTTGCTCAGCGCCGCCTGGTTGTTCGTGATCGAATACCTCAACGACGAGGACAGCATCAGGGTGGAAACGTAATTCGCGCTCATCATGGCTCAGTTCCCCACGGCGGCCAGCAGGCTCTGCAGCATTTCATCGACGGTCGAGATGATCTTCGACGAGGCCGAATAGGTTCGCTCGACCTGGAGCATCAAGGCCATTTCGTCGTCCATGTTGACGCCGTTGACGTTTGACAACGCCGTGATGCTGCGGTTGAGCAATGTGCTCTGGTACTCGGAGTTGGCGTCGGCGGTCTTGCGCTGGTTTTCGATCCAGCTCGCCGATGATGATGCGAAGTCGATCAGGCTGCCGCTCGGCTTGCCTTGCGTCGTTGCATCGAACGGCTGCGCGGCATCCATGCCGCCGATGAGCTGCTGCAGTCGGGCCGAATAGCCGCCGTTGCCGGCGGTGTTGTATTGGTAGGCGGGGTTGCCGCTGATCGCGCCGTCGCGTAGCAAATTCGGGTTGCCGCCCAGGCTCGGATCGACCGAGGCCGCGACCGAGATCGTGCCGGCGAGGCCCACCGAGACGGTCGCGCTCGCCGGCATCGCCGGCGCGCCCGGATAGGTGAAGAGACCGGGAACGTCGGGCAGCGCCGCGGCGGTTTGATCGCTTTCCCTGAACGTATTGATCAGGCCGCGCGCGATTTCGTCGAGCTGGCCCTGATAGGTGACGGTGTCCTGGTCGCGCAGCTGGGCGAGGCCTGCGAGCTTGCCCGACTTCAGCGGCATCACCGAATTGGCGCCGGTCACCGGGACCCCGTCGATGTAGACGGCGTTGCCCGTGGTGCCGGCGGTGTAGGCATTCGTCGGCGCAAAGCTCACCGTCCGCGCCGTCTTGTCGAACAGCACCACGCCGCTATCGGCGTAGAGCGCCGCGTCGCCGTTGGGGCGGATCGACATGTTGACGCCGACCTCCTGCGACAGCTGCGAGACGATGCTGTCGCGCTGATCGAGATAGTCGGTGATGTCGTCGCCGGAGATCGTGCCTTTCACGATCGCGGTGTTCACGGTCTCGAACCGGGAGAGCAACTGGTTGATATTCTGAACCGACGTCTTCATGTCGGCATCGGCGCTTTCGCGGACCGACTGCACGGTCCGGGTCGCCTGGTTGAGCGCGGTCGCCATGTCCTTGGCGGACGCGACGGCCGCCTGCGCCAGGGTGGCGTTGTCAGGGGCGTTGGCATATTTCTGCAACGCCTGCTTCAGCGCGTTGAGCTGCGCCGTCGGCGACTGGTCGAGCTCCGGATCGTCCACCGTCGCGGTGGCGATCTTCTGCAGGCCGTCATAGATCGCGGTCTGCTTGGCGGACGACGAGGTCGCGATCAGGACGTTGTTGTAGAGGCCCGAGCTGGCGGCGCGCTGGATCGCCGCGACATAGACACCGGCGCCGGGCAGATTGTCCAGCACGGTGAGCTTGCGCGAATAGCCGGTGGCGCTGGCACCGGCGATGTTGCGCGAGATGACCGACGACTGAACGCTCGACGCCATGAGCGAGGAGCGAGCCGAGTTGAGAGCGGCGGTAAGCGACATGGCGTGCTCTTGCCCGAAACGAGCGCCGAGGAATTCAGCGCTTCAAGTTGACGACGACATCCAGCAGATCCGAGCCGGTCTGGAACGATTTCGAGTTCGCCGTGAAACCGCGCTGGGCCTCGATCATGCCGGTGAGTTCGTCCGCAAGGTCGACGTTGGAGTCCTCCAGGGCACTGGACTGGATCGTGCCGAGCCCACCCGTGCCGGCATTTCCGACCTGCGCGTTGCCGGAATTCATGTTGGTCGAATAGACGTTGCCGGGCTCGGGCGTCAGATTGTCGGGGCTCGCGACGTCGGCGAGCATGATGGTGTAGAGCGTCAGCTGCTGCCCGTTCTTGAGGATCGCCGTCACATGGCCGGCATCGTCGATATCGACCTTGTCGATCGCCGAGGGAACGCTGCCATTGACAGTGGCCTTGAAGCTGAAGTCGGTGCCGACCTGGGTCAAGTTCGACAGGTCAAAGGTCATCGCCGCACCTCCGGGAACGGTGAAGGCGAGACCGGTCGGGCTCGCCGCGGCGAGCGCGCCCCTGCCGGCCGCCGTGGTGTCGAAGGTGAAAGTGGTGGCGGCGCCGAGCGAGGTGCCCGTCGCGGAGTCGTAGACCCCGATCTGCCAGGTATCCGAGCCGGCAGCCGTCGCCGTGTGGGACATATAGACGTCGAGCGTAACGGCCTGGCCGATATTGTTGTAGGCCACGATCGAGCTCTTCGATGAATATGACGCCGGGCCGGGCGGGCCAGCAATGACAGCCGCTTTCGGATCCAAATTGCCGGTCGTGAGCGTTCCCGCCGTTGACGGCACCGGCACCTGCGAGACCTGGGCGATGTTGACGATCTGCATCCCGGACAGGCTGTTCTGCGAGAAGTTGGTCACGTTGCCGGGCTGGCCGAGAAGATAAAAGCCGGCCCCGTTGACCAGATTGCCCTGGCTGTCGGGCACGAACGAGCCGGCCCGCGTCAGATATTGCTGCGTGTTGTTGGCGTTCGACACGACGAAGAAGCCATTGCCCTGGACGCGGAGGTCCGTGGTCGACGTGGTATACTGCGTATTGCCCCCGTCGCTGATGGCATAGCGGACCTTGGTTTCGACAGCGCCGGAATCGTAATTGCCGGAGCCGCTCTTCAGGATCAGCGAGGAGAACTCCGTCGAAGCCCGCTTGTAGCCCGTCGTGTTGACGTTGGCGATGTTGTCCGAGACCGTCGACAGCTTGTTGGACTGCGCGTTCATCCCGGAAACGCCGGTGCGCATAACACCATACAGGCTCATGAATTGGGCTCCTTTGGTAGGTTGCAGCTACAATGGGGGTTCTTGCTTGCGCGGGGCTGATGATTGGGCGCGATGCACAACTTGTCGTGGTCCGGTCAGCTCTGCTTCAGCTCGTCTTGGGCTGGCAGAACGAGCGCGCCTTGTCCGTCCACGCGCCGAAACCGCTCGAGACGAGATGCGCAACGATGTGACAGACATAGCGCTTCTGCGCCGGCTGATTGTTGGGACCCGCGTTGTAGCGCGCGACAGCCATGGTCCAGCTGCCCTCGCGCTGCTTCAACTCCTTCAGGAACCGCGCGGCGTATTCGACGTTCCCCGCGGGATCGAACATCGCCCGGACCGAAGCGAACTTGTCGCCGTGATAATAATGGTTGATCTGCATGCAGCCGAGATCGATCAGCTTGATGCCTTTGCTGCGCATCGCCTCGAAATTCGCGATTGCATCGTTGATGTCCTTGGCGAACACGGTCTGGCCGTCGGCCCCGAGCGCGTAAGGATGGAGCGCGCCGCGCCGGCCGGTCTCGGTGAGGCCCACCGCATAGAGAATGCCGAGCGGAATCCCATGCTGCCGGGCCGCGCGCGTCATCTCGCGCTCGCAGGGGCGCGCAGTCTCGGCGGCGGCTTCCGAAGCGCTCGCGTTACAGATAAACAGGGCCGCGACGGTGATGCGGCGCCACGTCCTGCTCATGACGCGTCTCCTGGTTGAACTGGCGCTCCTGGCGAGCCTGTTTCGCGCCGCCGTCGGATTGCCCCGACGACGTGCCGGCACCGCCGAACGCGCCTTGCGACTGCGGCGAGGATTGTTGCTGGCCCGAGAGCTGGGGCTGGGACTGGCCGGAGCCGCTCTGGAATCCGTCCAGCGAGCCGTGCTGGACCGGCGCGACGTCGGCGACGTAGCCGGCCGACTGCATGAGCTCGCGGATCTGGTCGCGCTGCTGGTCGAGCATCTGGCTCGTGTCCTTGCGCTCGGCCGCGAGCTGGACGGACACTTCGGTGCCGACGAGACGCAGGCGCACCGTGACGTTGCCGAGGGCGGGCGGTTCGAGATTGACCGTCAGGATCCTGAGCGGCTGATCCGGTGCGTTGGTCTGGGATGCGGCGAGATCGGGTGCCGCGGACGCAGCCGGTGCCGAGGACTCCTTCAGCTCGGCGACGACTGCATTGGCAACCTGCTGCGGGGCGTTGAACTGCGCCGGTGGCAGATGGGTTTCCTGCTGGACCACGGTGACCTTGGTTGTCTCGGGTAGCGCGGCGCGCGCCGAAGCCTTGGCAGCGCGCTCGACATCGGCCGTAACCGCCTCGAAGCCGGGTGATGTCGGCCTTGCGCTCGAGGCTTCCGCACCTTGCGTCAGCGCAGATTGCGACGCCGCCATCGCTTGCGAAGCCGCCGCCTGCGAGCGCGCGCCGGCCGGGGCAGGACTGGATGGACTGGCATCGCCGGTCGCCGCCTTCACCGCGCCCGGTGCCTCGTGCTTCGCCGAGGGCGACCGCTCGTCACGCGCGGGCGCGTCCTTGTCTGCGGAGGGCACTTGCATCTGCGGTTTCACGGCAGACACAGCAGCGATCTCCTGCCCGACCATCACAGCGATGCCGGATTGATCCTGGCGATCTGTCCCGGTGAGATGATCGACCGGACGGGGTTGCTCCGCCAGCTTGTCGGACTTGGTGTCGGAGGTCTCGTCCATGGACTTTGGATCAGCAATGGTCGCGACGCGTTCGCGCAGCGCCGCCTCCTTCGGCTGCTCCTGCTCGGCCGGATGGATCGAACGCGTGCGCAGCGTTCCGGTCTTCGCGGCCGCCTCGCTGCCGTCTTCGCTCAACGCCTGCTTGGCGAGATTCGAGACGGTGTGGAGCAGATCGTTGAAGGACGAGTTCGCCTGTGGTTTGGTCGCGGCACCCTTTGCCGCGCGCGACCCGCGCATGTTGAGACTCTCGGCGAGACCGTTGAAGAGCTGTCCGGAGGTTCCGCTGAGCTTGGTCATGGCCGGCGATCCTTGGTCAGGAGTTCGAGCTCCCCGAGCTGCTTCTGCGCGCGTGCGAGCGTCGCGGTCGATGACGCCAGATCGAGTCGCGCCGGCGTTGCCGGGGGCTTATCCGCCGCCGCGGCGGATCCGCCCGCGAACGGCTTGCGGACGTCGAGCGCGAGCTGCACCGTGGCATTGAGAAGGGGGACGTCGCGTTCGGGCAGCTTCGACCGGTCGAGCGCCTTCAGTTCGGCGAGACCGCCGTCATATTCGTCGGTGAGCACGCGCGAGGCGCCGCGGAGGAAATGGGCGCGCTCGCGTTCCGCCGATGTATCCGCGCTGAGGGTCAATGCCCGCTCGCCGGCCAGCCGGGTCACGGTCAGCCGTCCGCGCACCATCGCGGCGCGCGCCATCATGAGATAGAGCTTGAGGCGGCTGGCGCGATCGATCTGCTCGAGCAAGGCTGAGATCCGCGCAAAGCGGCGCTCGTCGAGTGCCAGGCTCGATTGCGTCAGCCCCGCGGAGAAGCGCTGCCAGAAATCGCCCGCATAGATCGAGTTGCGGTAATGGCGGATATAGGCCAGCGTCAGGAACTCGAACTTCTCGAAATCCTCCGCCTGCCCCACCAGCAGGATCTCGCGCCGCAGGGCCGCCTCCTCGACCAGCGTGCCGGGCAACAGCAGGCGCGCATCGTCCAGGCGCTCGATCGCGAGCGAGGCCTCGGCGCGCGCGAACAGCGCGCCCTGAACCAGCGCGACCTGTCCGCCCAGTCCCGAAGGAATCGTCCGCGGCTTGATCTCCTTGAGCAGCTCCCGTGCTTCCTCTTGGCGACCCTCGACATAGGCGAGCGCACCGTTGAACAGCCGCTCGTCGACGTTCAACTTGTCGCGCGGCAGTTTGCGGACGATTTGCGGCGCACCGCCGCTGAGCAGGTAGATAACGACCGCCTGGCCGTTCCGCGGATTGCTCCACACCGCGGGATCGGCCGCGAGAAACTTCTCGCCGATTTGCCGGATCAGCGCGATATGACTGCCATGTGCGGCGGTGTCGCCATTGGCGATGCCGTCCTGCACCGCTTGCAGCGCGCGGACGAGCTCATAGGGTTCGCTGCCCTGGGGTGCAGGCTGGGCAAGAGCATTTGCCGCGATGAACGGCAGCAGCAAGACGGCGCGGCGCAGCAGCCTGATCAAGGTCGCTTCTCCCGGATCAGGATTTCGATCCGGCGGTTCTGGGCGGCCGCCGGATCGTTCGGGAGCTTCGGCCGCCGATCGGCGTAACCTTCGATATGCTCGATCCGCCGCGCATCGACGCCGGAACGGACCAACATGTAATAGGCCATCTGCGCACGCGCGGTCGACAGCCTCCAATTGTCGTAGGTTTCCGATCGATACGGCCGATTGTCGGTATGCCCGCGGACGATGATCATGCCCTGGCGCTTCATCAGCAGCGGCCCGATCTTGTCGATCACGCGGATCAGCTCGGGCCGCGGCTCCGCCGAGCCGACCGCGAACATGCCGAAGCTCGCATCGTCGGTGAGGCTGACCAGGAGCCCTTCCTCGACCTGACGCACCTCGGCCGCCGGCCCCGCCCCTGCTTTGATGTCCGACAGCGCCTCCGCGACCGCGGACTGAAGCTGCTTGAGGGTGGGCTGCTGTGTTTGCGCCGCGTCGCGCGCCTCCGGCTCCTTCGCCGCATCGTTGGGACGAGCCTGCGGGGCGGTGCTCACCTGGACGCCAGCTTGGGCGCTGCCCTCGCGCGGCGACTGCGTCGGTGCGGCGCCCGGCGGCATCAGCGGCGACAGGCTTGCGGACGAGCTCTCCGGGCCCGGAGCCACGTTGCCGCCGGCATCATCCGTCCTGCTCCGGCGCGCCTGCACCTCGCCCGGATTTGCTCCGGCTGCGCCGTCTCGCGCGGAGGCATTCGGCTTCGGCTCGCTCTCGATGAAGCGATCGGCGTCCTTGGACGCCTGTGGCGCCAGCTTCCAATAGCCCGGATCGAATGGATCGCGATAGGCATCGCCTCCCTTGAGGCCGTCCTCTTCAGCGGAGGTCAGAGCGCCGGCGCGCCGCTGGCCCGTCGACTGGTTCGCGCTGTTGGCGATCTCGGCGAGCGTCGCATAGGGGTCACGGAACAGGACCTTCTCCTCGAAAGAGGCCGGCTTCTCAGCCGTCGGAGAATCGCCGCGCCTTTCCTCGTTCGTACCGGCCGGCTGACGCTTGCCGTCCTGGCCTTCGAACGACGACGGCTCCTTGTTGGAGAGATCCTTGAGGCCCTTTGGGGCAGGTGAGTTCTCAGCGAGCTTGATCGGATTGAAATAGCTCGCGACGACCTGCTTCTGGTCCTGGTTGAGCGCGTTGAGCAGCCACATGACCAAAAAGAACGCCATCATCGCGGTCATGAAGTCCGCATAGGCGATCTTCCAGACGCCGCCGTGATGCGCCTCCTCGGCGAAGGCGCTGCGGCGGCGGACGATCACGATCTCATGCTTGACCTCCTCCATGGCGGACTACCGGCGCGCTTCCTTGAGGCGTTCACTCCAGGCGGAGATCTGCGTCTCGATCACGGTCTGGTCGGCCACGACGCGCACCTCGAGCGTCTCGGCGGCCACGTATGCGATGCCCGTTCGCCTGGACGCCTCGAGCTGCGTCTTCACGAGGTCCAGCAGCTCGCTCGGGCCGGTGACCTTGAAGGCGGGCGCCGACGAGCTGCCGGTCAGCGCCGCGATCTGCTCGACCAGCGATCCGATCGCCTTGTCGCGCACCGCATCGGCGAGGAACGGCAGCAGGATCCGCGCCACGGAGCTTGCGATGTTGGTCTCGATCTCGCGGCAGGCCGCCTCGAAGCCGCTGACGATCGCGACCGCCTGCTGGTCGGACCATTTGGCCCGCTCTTCGCCGAGCCGGATCGCACTGCGGACGCGCTCCTCGGCCAATTTGGCGTCGCCTTCCGCGACGCCCGCGGCATGGCCGCGCCGATAGGCATCGTCCAGGAGATTGACCGGCGGCGCTTCCGTCGCGGGCGCAGGGGACTGAGCCTGAAGCTGCGTGTGGGCCTGCGACTGCGATTGAGGCTGCGGATCGCGCCTCGCCTCCTTTGGCCTGGTCAGCACGTCCTGGATTTTCGGAGGCGGGGGCGGCGGCGACGACTTGACCCGGCCGTTCGCATCGAACTGCGTCAGGAGTTTTCCGATTGCCGCGTTCATGCCGCCTCCTCGCGTCGCATCCAGTCTTTAAGGATCGCCGCCGCCTGCGTCTGATCGAGCCGGACGATCTGCTCGAGCCGCTTCTGCGGCGTTCGCTGCATCTTGCCTTCGAGGTCTTCGACGAGGTTGAGCTCGGCCTCCTCGCCGTCGGGCAGCGCAAGGGCCGCCGAGGCCTCGAGCTGGGCGGCCTCGGCCGCCTCGGCCTGCTCCTGCTCCGCGCGATGGGTCAGGATGCCGTTGACCGCCGGCCGCAGCCCGAACCAGACCAGCATCGAAGCCACGGCCAGGATCGTGATCGCGTTGATGACGCTGCCGAGCTGCTTGTTGATCATCTCGACGAAGCTGATCGGCGGCACCGGCGCCAGCTCACGCGAGCCCTCGATGAAATCGACGGCCGTCACCTGGATCTGATCGCCGCGCGCCTTGTCCAATCCGCCCGCGGTCGCCGCGAGCTGGCTGATCTCGGCGAGCTTGCTGTCGATGATGGCCTGGTTGCTCTTGTCGCCGAGATCGGCAACCAGCCGAGCGCGATTCACCAGGACGGCGATGAACAGCTTCTTGACCGAATAGCCGTCGCTGACCGTCGTTGTGGTCTTGGAGGAGACCTCGAAATTGGTGACGTCCTCGCGGCGGGTCTTGTCCTCGCTGGAGTTCTTGCCGCCGCCCGCATTCACCTGCTGGTCGGGGAGATTCTGCTGCACCGTGGTCGGCGACGAGCGGTCGGCGTTCTGCGAGGATTCCTTCTCGCGTACGGCCCGCACCGAGCGCTCGGCGCGGTTCTCGGGATCGTAGACCGTCTCGTTGATCTGCCGCTTGTCGGTGGACAGCTGCGGAGCGACGCTCACCTCGAAGTTGTCGAGGCCCAGATACGGCGTCAGCGCCTTGCGAATGCTCTCCTGCACCATGCCGCTGACCGTCTTCTGCAGGCTCGCCATCTTGGTTGGCGCGGCGCTGGCCTCGTCCTCTTCGGCGAGCAGCATCGAGCCGTCGGCATCGAGCACCGTCACCTTGTCGCGGCTCATGCCGGGAATGGCGGCGGCGACGAGATGCCGGATCGACTGTGCCGTGCGCGCCTCGATCGCGCCGTCGGTGCGCAGCACGACCGATGCCGAAGGCGGCTGCTGCGTGGCGCGGAACGAGCCGCGCACCGGCAGCACGATATGCACGCGCGCCGCCTTCACGCCCTTCATCAGCTGGACGGTGCGGGCGATCTCGCCTTCGAGCGCGCGCAGCTTGGTGACCTCCTGCATGAACGAGGTCAGCCCGAGCGAGCCGATCTTGTCGAACAGCTCGTAACCGGAATTGGCGCTGGTCGGCAGCCCCTTCTCGGCGAGCAGCATCCGCGCCTGCATGGTCTGGCTTGGACGCACCGAGACCGCATCGCCGGCGGAATTGACGTCGAAGGTGATGTTCTGCTCGCGCAGTGCCGCGCCGATGCGCGTCACGTCTTCGCGGGTGAGGCCGGTGTAGAGCGTTTCGAACTCGGGGCGGCTGAGATAATAGGCGCCGCCGACGACGGTGACGAGAACCGCAAAACCGATCAGTCCCAAGGCCATCAGGCGTCGCGGCCCAAGCTCCAGCAGATTGTTGAGCAGTTGCTGTACCTGCGCACGACTGAGCATATGACCTCGTACCAATGCGAATGGTGACGACACTCAGCTGCCAACCTTGTCTGAAGGTTGCGCGAGGCGCGAATGTTCGGGTTCGCTGGCGAGGCGTTGCAAATATGCAAGACGGGGCGACGCAATCGGTTTGGCAGGCGCGAGCAAGCGCTCGCGCGCAGGGCAGCCCGACCGGCTGCGGCATGTCGCAAGACGTATGACGAAGGTTCGATTGCCGGCATATCGCGTGTCGGCGCCCACCATCACGGCGGGGACCGTGCTCCCTGAGGGAGCACGGTCGTTTTCGAAAGCGCCGCTTAGCCGCGGAACAGCGACAGGATGCTCTGGCTGTTCTGGTTGGCGATCGAGAGCGCCTGAACGCCGAGCTGCTGCTGGGTCTGCAGAGCCTGCAGGCGGGTCGATTCCGCATTCATGTCGGCGTCGACGAGCTGGCCGACGCCGCGATCCACGGAGTCCATCAGGGTCTTGACGAATTCCGTGTTGGTCGAGATGCGGTTCTTGACCGCGCCGAGATCGGCAGCGGCCGAGGCCACCGAGTTGATCGCCGCCGTGACCTGCGCGATGTAGCCATCGAGCGTGGTCTGATCGGCCGCCGAGTCGGTCAGCGCGGCGATGTTGATCGTGTCGACCGAGGCGCTGCCGGCCACGGTGTCCAGAATGCCGGTCTGCGTGGTCGAGTAGAGCGTGTAATTGGCGGTCGTCACCGTGATCGAGCCGATGGTGGGCGTGCCGCCGACACGCGAGTAGGACGAGACGAGGTTGAAGCTCGTCGGGGTGGTGCCCGTCGTGGTGCTCAGCCAGTTGATGCCGTTGAAGGTGGCCGAATTGGCCTTCAGCTTCATGTCCTGCTGGATCTGGGTGATGTCGGCCTGGATCTTGGTGCGGTCGATACCGGCGGTCTTGGCTTCGACCAGCAGCGCCTGGAGCTTGGTCAGACCCGAGTCCTTGTCGCCGATCACCGAGGTCAGAGCGGTGTATTCGGTGTCGACGGTCGCAGCCGACAGGCCGAGCGAGTCGGAGACCGCGGACAGCGCGGCGTTGTCGGAGCGCATCGAGGTCGCAATCGACCAATAGGCAGCGTTGTCCGAGGCGGTGGACACGCGCTGCCCGGTGGAAATCCGGTTCTGCGTGGTGGCGAGTTGCGTGCTGACAGACCGCAGGGTCTGCAGCGCGGTCATGGCGGAGGAGTTGGTGAGAAGACTAGAACCCATTTTGATGTCCCTTTGAAGATTGACTTGAGTTGGGGACATACCGGGCTTGCACCGGTACGACAGGGCGGCGTCATGCCTTTGGGCGTGCCGCAAACGCGGGTTCAAGGCCCAATCTGTCGTAGCGGCGAGGTTAGCGAGCGAAGCTTGTGCGGGGCTTGTGGCCCTGTGTTCCGGCCGCAACAGTCGGCCGGACTTGGGCGCGTGGCCATGCCCAAACGAAAGGGCCGCGCTTCGCGAGAAGCGCGGCCCTCCCCAGATGACTTCCGCCTTAGCGGAACAGCGACAGGATGCTCTGGCTGCTGTTGTTGGCGATCGAGAGCGCCTGCACGCCGAGCTGCTGCTGGACCTGAAGGGCGGCCAGGCGGGTGGATTCCGCGTTCATGTCGGCGTCGACGAGCTGACCGACACCGCGGTCAACCGAGTCCATCAGCGACTTCACGAAGTTCGTGTTGGTCGAGATACGGTTCTTGACGGCACCGAGATTGGCGGCGGCCGAGGCCACCGAGTTGATCGCAGTCGTGACCTGCGCGATGTAGGCATCGAGCGTGGTCTGGTCGGCGGCCGAGTCGGTCAGCGCGGCGATGTTGATCGTGTCGACCGACGCACTGCCGGCCACGGTGTCCAGAATGCCGGTCTGCGTGGTCGAGTAGAGCGTGTAGTTGGCCGTCGTCACCGTGATCGAGCCGATGGTGGGTGTGCCGCCGACGCGCGAGTAGGACGACACCAGGCTGAAGCTCGTCGGGGTCGTACCCGTCGTGGTGCTCAGCCAGTTGATGCCGTTGAAGGTCGCCGAGTTGGCCTTCAGCTTCATGTCCTGCTGGATCTGGGTGATGTCCGCCTGGATTTTGGTGCGGTCGATACCTGCAGTCTTGGACTGCACCAGCAGCGCCTGGAGCTTGGTCAGACCCGAGTCCTTGTCGCCGATCACCGAGGTCAGAGCGGTGTATTCGGTGTCGACGGTCGCGGCAGACAGGCCGAGCGAGTCGGACACCGCCGAGAGCGCGGCGTTGTCGGAGCGCATCGACGTTGCGATCGACCAATAGGCGGCGTTGTCCGACGCGGTGGCGACGCGCTGGCCGGTCGAGATCCGGTTCTGCGTGGTGGAGAGTTGCGAACCCACAGACCGCAGGGTCTGGAGTGCGGTCATGGCAGTCGAGTTCGTAAGCAGGCTTGACATTGCGAATGTCCCTTTATGTACGCGTTTACATTTTCACGAGGGGACATACCGGGCTTTCACCGGTACGGAAGGGCGGCATCATGCCTTTGGACCGATCTGTGTGGGTCCAACCCGCCGTATCGTGTTGCTAGCACGCCGAATCTTGCTTCCGCATTAAGACGAGCTTGAATTCCGCAGCAAAATCATATGGTTAAAATTACGCGCCGCTAACCATATCCAGCGCGTTTCGTTTAACCATAATCGGCCGGCGGGCGCTCGCGGCGCTCACGAGAACGAGCGGACCAGCCCGGAGGCCAGCAGATTCCAGCCGTCGATCAGCACGAAGAACAGCATCTTGAACGGCAGCGCGAGGATCGTCGGCGGCATCATCATCATGCCCATCGACATGGTCAGCGTCGCCACGATCATGTCGATCACCAGGAACGGCAGGATGATGAGGAATCCGATCTCGAACGAGCGCCGGAGCTCGGAAATCATGAAGGCCGGAATGATGACGCGCAGATCGACCCGCTTGTCGTCGAACTTCCTGCGGAAGCTTTCGGCGGCGAGCGCTTCGAAGGTCTGGAGATCCTTGTCGCGGACATGGGCCAGCATGAACTCGCGGAACGGGTCCGTGATCTTCAGATAGGCTTCCTCTTCCGATATCTCGTTCTTCATCAGCGGCTGGACGCCGCTCTCCCAGGCCCGGTCGAAGGTCGGCGCCATGACATAGAAGGTCATGAACAGCGCGAGGCTGATCAGCACCAGGTTGGCGGGCGTGGTCTGGAGGCCGAGACCGGCGCGCAGGAACGACAACGCCACCGCAAATCGCGTGAAGCTCGTCACCATGATCAGCAACCCCGGCGCCACCGACAGCACCGTGATCAGCGCCATCAGTTGGATGATCCGGCCGCTTGTCGAGCCGTTTCCGGGCGGCAGCAGCGAATTCAGGTCGGGAATCTGGGCCAGCGCCGCTTCGGGCAGCACGACCAGAACCAGCGCGAGCAGCAGGACTTTCACCCTCACTGGATCACCAGCGTTTCGATGATCAATTCGCGGACCTTGCCTGACGAGCGGATACTGGCGCGCTCGGTCAGGTCGTCGCGCAGATGCTGGAGCCCGCGCGATCCCTCGAACTGCGCCACCGTAGCCGACCGCAGATAGGTCACGATGTCCTCGCTGATATGGGCGGCCAGAATGCCGGCATCCTCGTCGCTCATGCTGTCGGTCACCATCGAGGCTTCTATGCGCGCCCAATTGTTGGCTGGCGCCGCGAGATTGGTCACGATCGGAGACAATTTCCTGAGCCGCGCGCTGCCGGCGTAGCTCGACGCGATCGGCGGCGATGTGGCGTTCTTCTTGGCGTCGGCAACGCGTTCGGCGGTCGCGATCAGATGCAGACCGGCAATCGCGCCCGCGCCGATCGCGATCAGGGTCAGCACGACGATGGCAGCGATCAGGCGCATGGCGTCTCCTGCCATCGCGGCGCGATCCAGCCGGCTCGGGCCTCAGAATGGTGCCACGGCGTCATAGATCCGGTGTCCCCATCCAGGCTGCTGCACGTCCGACAGATTTCCGCGCCCGCCATAGGACACGCGCGCCTCGGCGATCTTGTCGTAGGAGATGGTGTTGGCTCGCGAGATATCGCGCGGACGCACGATGCCGCCGACCTTGAGCACGCGCATCTCCGTGTTGACGCGAAATTCCTGCGAGCCGCTGATCATCATATTGCCGTTCGGCAGCACGTCGGTGACGACGGCCGCGATCGAGAGCCTGATGTCCTCGGTGCGGTCGATCTGGCCGTTGCCCTTGATCTGGGTATTGGTGCTGAGATTGGCGTTGGCCGAACCCGTGTCGCTCCATCCAGCGATGTCCATCAGCCAGTCGAGCCCGAACTTGACCTGCGAATCGCGCGAACGGCCAGTCTTGTTGTCGAGCTTGGCCTTGTCCTGCATCGAGATGATCACCGTCACGACGTCGCCGGTGCGGCGGGCGCGCGGATCGCGGTAGAGATCGGTGCCGTCGTCCCAGGTCGAGCGATAGCTGACGGGCGTGCGCATGCGCGGCGTCACCGGGATCGGATCGGCCTGCATCCGCAGGCCGCTGCCGACGGGCGACATCTGCGGACCGGTCAGGACTTCGGCCGGATGGTAGCACCCGGCCAGGAGCACCGACGCCGCGAGCAAGGAAAGGATCGGCCTGTTCATCTATTTGCTCTTTCCGTCGTCGACGCGACGCATGCCGCCGAGCAGGTCTGCGAGGTGCGCCGCGCGTGCCGTGTCCATCTCGTTGAAGATCGCGCTCGAGCTGCGCGGGCTGAGCTTGGCGAGCACGGCGGCGGCGGTCTCGTCGGCCATGCCAGCGATCTGCGTCGCCGCAGCTTCGGGCTTCATGCGCGAATAGATCTCGACGACGCTCGCTTCGGCCTTCTTCAGGAAGTCGTCGCGCAGCGCCATCCACTTCTCGTATTCGGCGCGCTTGGCCTCGACCTCGGCGATGCGCTCGCGCAGCAGGCTCTCGGCCTTCTCGAGCTCCTTGAGCTGCCAGGCCAGCCTGGCATCGACGGCGGGATCGGCGACGTTGCTGCAGAACAGCGCGATTTCGTTGTCCGGGGGCGGCGCAGCCTGCGGCGGTGCAGGCTTCGGCGGCGCCGTGACGCTGCCAGGCTTGGCCGGACGGGCAGGCGCCGGTGTCTCCGGCACCGCACCGGTGACCACGGGGCCCGAATCTTCGGCCGCCCATGCCGTGGCCCGGACCGACGCATTGTCGACAGGTGTCGCGGTGGCCGACGGCTGCGGCTTCTGCGGTCCGCCCGCGCGGGCGCGGGCGAAGGAGAGCAGGTTGAGCGGTTTCGACGGCTTGGCCTCGTCCAAGGCGAGCGCGGGCGAGGCGCTCGCGAGCATTGCTGCCGCGGCCAGCAGGAGGAGTTTGCCTTTGTGATCCAGCTTCAGCATCGGGCCGCGTGCGATTCTCGCTTCAGACCTGAGCATTGAGCGACCAAGCTTGCACGACGCTTGCGGATCATTGCACGATGACGTCAGCCTGGAGCGCGCCTGCCGTCTTGATCGCCTGCAGGATCGCGATGATCCCCGATGGCTTCAGGCCAATCTGGTTCAGCCCGCGCACCAGGCGCTGGAGATCGACCCCGCTCAGGATCGCCACCTGCGATCCGGCCTCGTTGGCTTCGACCACGGTCTGCGGGACGACCACCGTCTGTCCCCGCGAGAACGGCGCCGGCTGCGACACAACCGGCATCTCCGTGACGCGAACCGTCAGATTGCCGTGGGTCACGGCGACGGTGGATATCCGCACGTCGCGCCCGATCACGACCGTGCCGGTGCGCTCGTTGATCACGACCCGCGCCGGCGTATCCGGCTCGACCACCAATTCGCCGATCTCGGCGAGGAAGCGGACAGGGCCGACATGACGCGGCTTCGACAGCACGATGGTGCGGTAGTCGCGCTCGAAGGCGATCTGCGCGCGGTAGCGACCGCCGGCGTAGCGGTTGACAGCGTCGAGGATGCGCGTTGCGGTGACGAAGTCCGGGTTCTTCAGCTGTAGCACCAGGAACTCCATCTCGTGGAGACTTCCCTGCACCTCGCGTTCGACCAGCGCACCGTTCGGGATGCGCCCGGCCGTCGGCGTGCCCTGGCTGACGTTCTGCGCCTGGCCTCCGACGCTGTAGCCGGCAACCGTGATCGCGCCCTGTGCCACCGCATAGACGGCGCCGTCCGCCGCACGCAGCGACGTCATCACCAATGTGCCGCCGAGCAGCGACGTCGCATCGCCGAGCGAGGACACGGTGACGTCCATGCGCTCGCCGGGCCCGATCGAAGGCGGCAGGTCCGCCGTCACCATCACCGCTGCGACGTTGCGCGTGCGCAGCGTGGTCGGACGCGGGGGATTGTTGGTGCTCGTGGTCTCGTTCCTGACGTTGATGCCCATGTTCTCGAGCATCGACTGCAGGGACTGTTCGGTGAACGGAGCGTTGCGCAGCGTGTCGCCGGTACCGTTGAGGCCGATGACGAGGCCGTAGCCGACGATCTGGTTCTCGCGCAAACCCTTGATGTCCGCGATGTCCTTGATGCGGACGGCGGCCTGGGCGCCGGCGGCCGACACCAGCAGCATGAGCGCAAGCAGGAGCCTGGTCATGACCCGTCCATGACCTTGACGCTGCCGTCCGGCTGGACGACGCCCCTGATGATCACGCCGGTGTCCGTATTGCGCACGGGGATCAGCGCGCCGGCCGCACCCGACTGCATGGCCGAGCCGTAAGTGACGATGGAGAGGCCGCTGTCCTCGACCACGACCTTGACCATGGCGCCGCGCGCGACGGTCCAGGGGTCCTCCACCGCGTTCGTCGGAATGGGCTGGCCCGGCAACAGCGCGCGCCGCGCCATGCGGCCGACCAGGATCTGACGCGCCTCGATGAACATGGCGACGCCGAGCAGGCTCGGCGCGAAGGCGCGCTCGGTGATCATCTCCTCGCGGATCAGCTCGCCGGCGCGGATCGAGACGGCCGGCACGGGAAGCCGCTTCTCCTCGGCCGCGGCGACCCGCGCCGTTACGAGAACCAGCAGCACGGCGGCCAACCCGCGCACGATCAGGCCCACCCTGTTCAACATCGAGACACCGGAACTAGCGCATGCCCTTCGAGACCGTCTGGGCCATTTCATCCGAGGCCTGGATGACCTTGGCATTCATTTCGTAGGCACGCTGTGCCGAGATCAACTCGGTGATTTCCTTGACCGGGTCGACGTTCGAGGCTTCGAGCCATTTCTGGTTGATCTTGCCATAGCCGGCATCGCCCGGCAGACCGACGACCGGCGTGCCGGACGCCGTGGTCTCCTTGTAGAGATTGCTGCCCAGCGGCTCGAGACCCGCTTCGTTAGCGAAGTTGGCGAGGTTGAGCTGGCCGATCTGCCGCGGATTCACTTCCGTGTCGAGCTTGGCAAACACCTGGCCGGTCTGGTTGACCGTGACCTCGACCGTCCCCTGCGGGATGGTGATCGCGGGATCCAGCAGGTAACCGTCGATCGTGACCAGCTGAGCGTTGGCGTTGACGTTGAACGAGCCCGCACGGGTGTATTGCACCTCGTTGTTGGGGCCGAGCACCTGAAACCAGCCACGTCCGTTGATCGCGAGATCATAGGGATTGCCGGTCTGCGTCAGCGCGCCCTGGATGTGCAGCTTGCGGATCGCCGCCGACTTGACGCCGAGGCCGAGATTGGCACCTTCCGGAATCGGCGAGGAGCCGTTGGTGTTCGCGACGCCCTGCATGCGGTCCATCTGGTAGAACAGATCGGTGAACTCCGCGCGCGCCCGTTTGTAGGAGGTCGAGTTGATGTTGGCGATGTTGTTCGCGATGACTTCGATGTTGGTCTGCTGGGCGTTCATGCCCGTGGCCGCGATGGCGAGCGATTTCACTGGTCCCACTCCTTCAGATCAAATCGACATCCGAACGACTTCCTGGTAGGCCTGGACGACCTTGTCGCGAACCGCGACCGCCGTCTGCAGGGCCTGCTCGGCCGACATCAGCGCTTCCACGACGCGGCGCGTCGATTCCTTGCCCTGCATTGCAGAGATCGATGCCGCCTCGCCCGCCTTCAGCGTCCCGATCGCATCCGACGTCACCTGCTTCATCACCGATTCGAAGCCGACGTCGTCACTGGTCTGGATCGCGGTGGTCGCCGCCGGCGAGACGGCCTGCGTCTCGGTCGCACGGCTCGCGGCTTGCCCTGCGGAAATCGCGGTGGATGAAATCGCCTCAAGCATGGTCAGCTCCTCAAGAGATCGATGGTCATGCCGAGCATGGACCTCACCTGCTTCACGACCTGGAGATTGGCCTCATAGGAGCGGTTGACCTCCCGCATGTCGGCCATCTCGATCATCATGTTCACGTTCGGCAGCTTGACGTAGCCGGCCTTGTCGGCGGCGGGATGCCCCGGATCGTACTCCACCCGGTAAGGCGTGGTGTCGACCCCGATCTCCTTGACCTTCGCGAGCTGTGCGCCCGAGGCGCGATCCATCGCCGCATCGAAGGTGATGGTCTTGCGCTGATACGGATCGGCGCCGGCGGCGCGCCCCGTCGAGGTGGCGTTCGCGAGGTTTTCCGAGACGATGCGCATGCGCGTCGACTGCGCTTCGAGCCCGGAGCTTGCGACCGTCAGCGAGGCGCTCAATGAGTCCAGCATGTCAATTCACCTCAGGCCTTTGCACTCGACAGCACCATGCGGTGAAACGACCGCACAATCGCCGCGTTCATCGAATAGTCGCGATTGACGTCGCTGCCCTTGATCATTTCCTGCTCGAGGCTGACGGAGTTGCCGGAGTGAACCACTTCCCAGCTGTCCTTCTTCGCGGTCGCCCGCGTGTCGGTCTCGGCTGCGGCCAATTGCATGTGCGAAGGCGACGTCGTCGCAAGCCTCACCGGCATGCCATCGAGCACCTTGTTGAACGGCTCGACGTCGCGCGCCCGAAAGCCCGGCGTGTTGGCGTTGGCGACGTTGGTGGCGATGGTCGACTGACGCAGCTCGAGATAGCGCGCCTGCGACGATGCGAGTTCGAAGAGAAAAAGCGGTCCCACGACGGCCCCATTCTGATCCATTCGGGACGAGCCTAGGGCGTTAAGCTTTCGTCAAGCTGTTGCGCGAAGTACCATCCTCGGAAATCTATCGGACGTTCTCGGGCCGTGGCGCCTGCTTGGATTGGAGGAAGTAGATGATCTCGGCAACGGGCCGGAAGAATTCCGCCGGAATCACCTGATCGACCTGGACTGCCTCGTAGAGCGCGCGCGCCAGCGCCTTGTTTTCGATGACGGGGATTCGGTTCTGCTCGGCAATCTCGCGGATCTTCAGCGCGATCACGTCCAGGCCCTTGGCCACGACCAGCGGCGCGGCGTTTTCCTCGCGCTTGTAGCGCAGCGCGATCGCGAAGTGCGTCGGATTGGCAATCACCAGCGTCGCGCGCGAGGCCGAGGCGATCATGCGCTGGCGCGAACGGTCGCGCGCCAGCGAGCGCAGGCGCGCCTTGATCAGGGGATCGCCTTCCGCCTGCTTGTGCTCGTCCTTGATCTCCTGCTTGGTCATGCGCAGCTCGCGCCGCCAGTGGAAGCGCGCCCAAGCGAGATCGATCGCCACCAGCACGATGGTGGCGATGCAGATCGCCGAGACGATTCGCATCGCGATGTTGAGGATCATCTCCGGCAGTGCGACCGGGTCGGTGTACATGGCCTCGAAGGCCCTTGCTTCGGATGAGCGCAGCACGAAGGCGACCACGGCGGTCACCGCGGCGAGCTTGAACAGCGACTTGGCGAACTCGATCAGGCCCTGCGTCCCGAACAACCGCTTCCAGCCGGTGACGGGAGAGATTCGCGACAAGTCAGGCTTGATCCGCTCGAGCACCAGGCGCGGCGCGTTTTGCAGCAGCGAGGCCGCGAGCCCGAACACCACCAGGATGACCACCAAGGGCACCAGGAACCGCAGCGCCTGCAGGCCGACCACGGTGAGCAGGTTCTGCGCGTCCGCACCGGTCGAGAGCGGGAAGCCCTCGGGATCGTCGAGCAGGCTCTTCAGCGTCGGCGTCAATTGCTGCACGCCCTGGCCGATCAGGAATGCCTGGATCACCATCAGCGCGGCCATCGAGGCGAAAATGGAGGCCTCCCGAGAGACCGGAATCTTGCCCTGTTCGAGCGCATCGCGGACTTTCTTCTCGGTCGGCTCTTCTGTCTTGCTCTCCTGATCGGATGTTTCTGCCATGCCCGTTCAGCGGTCAGCGGAAGACCAGCTCATCCTCCTGCTCGGGGTTGAGCTCGATTTCGCCCTTCTCCGCCAGCTCGAGCGCAAGGTCGGTGATCACGCGTCGCGCCTCCAGCACGTCGCGCTGGTTGGACGGCTCGCCGATCGCGAGCTCGGCCTCGACGACGCGGCGGACGCGCGAGGCGACCGCGGACAGGATCACCTCGCGGAAATGTTTGTCGGTGCCCTTCAGTGCGACCACGATGCGGTCGGTCGGAACCTGGTCGAAGATCATGGTGCGCGCCTTCGGCGCCAGGTTGATGACGTCGTCGAAGGTGAACAACAGCTCCTTTAGCACCTCGGCCGACTTCGGACGCTTCTCCGACAGGCTCTTCAGGATGTCCTCGATGTGGCCGCGCTCCATCTTGTTGATGATGTCGGCGACGCGGGCGTAGGTGTCGGCGCCGAGGTTGCGGGCGAAATTCAGCGTCAGATCTTCGTGCAGCGTCTTCTCGAGGACCTTCATCGCGTCATCAACGATCGGCTTGAGGCTGAGCACGCGCCGCATCAACTCGTTGCGCAGACTCGACGGCAGCTGGCTCATGACCTTGGCGGCGCAGGACGGCTTGACTTTGGACAGGATGAGCGCCGCGGTCTGCGGATGCTCCTTGGACAGGTAGGTGGCCAGCGAATTTTCCGACACCGACGAGACGCGGTCCCACACAGAGCGGCTCGAATTGCCGAGTAGGTCCGTCATGATCGCCGAAACCTGATCGGCCGGAAGCACGTCGCCGAGCACCGCTTCCAGGCCACCGAGGGTGCCGAGAATGTTCGCGCCCATCGAGAACTGCTGGGCGAACTCCTCGACGATCCCCTCGAGCTCCTGCGCGGTGATCGGCCGCAGCTCCGCCGCCGCCTTGGTGACGATGCGGATCTCCTGCGGCTCGAACTGCTGAAGCACGCTCGCCGCCGCCTGCCGGCCCATGGCCAGCAGGAGCGCGGCGACCTTTTCCGTGCCGCCCAGCGTGGTAACGCCTCGCTGCTTGACGGGAGCGATGCCGACCGGTGCCGCCATGGTCAGGTATCACCCTGCCCCAGCGGTCCGACGATCTCCGTGAGTGAGACGCCGAAGCGGGAATTGTCCTCTTCGACGACGACCACCTCGCCGCGGGCGACGATGCGGCCGTTGACGACGACGTCGACGGGCTCCCCGACCCGGTGATCGAGCGGAACCACCGCGCCGCGTCCGAGCTTCATCAGGTTCGCCACCGGAATGGTCGCCGATCCCAGCACCACCTGCATGGTGACGGGAATGCGCAAGATGGCGTCGACATTGGCGAACTTGCCGGTCTCCTCGGCCGTGCGCTGGGCGATCTCGGCCAGGCGTTCCAGCGGTGACGTCTCGGTCTCAGCCGATGCAGGTGCAGACTCGTAGTCGAATGATTGCGCCATATGGTATCGCCTCTTGGTACTTCCGCTGCCGGAGCGCCGTGGCGTTCCGGCCGTATTGCTCTGCCGGTGCCGGCATTCAGTGCTTGTTCAGCTCGGCGGTCGCGGCCGTCGCCGCGGGTGCGAGCCCGCTGCGCGCATCGAGCGCTGCGATCGCCTCGTGAGCCTGGTCGATCTTCGTGCTCAGCACGTTGGCGAGGCGTCCGAGATTCGCCGTGGAATCGTGCGCCGCGGTGATGACCGTGTCGAAGGCACCCGCGGTCTCGTGCATGATGGTTGAGAATTCGCCCTGATAGCTGCGCAGCCGCGCCAGCTCGCGATGCATCCTGGTCACCCGCAGGCTGGTGAAGGCGAGCGCAACCAGCAGCACGATATCAACGAGATAGGATATCATCGACGAACTCCCGCTTCTGATCGACGGGATCTGCCACCTGCATGGCGTAATAGCCGTCGAGCTGGCCGATCTGACACCAGAACAACACCTGATTGTTGCTTTCGAGACGGGCCAGCGTGCGCGGCGTGGCCTCGAGCTCGAGCACCTGCCCGACCTCGAACTTCACGACGTCGCCGAGCGTCACCATCTTCTCGTCGAGGACGGCGCTGAGGGTCACCTCGGTCCGCTGCACCTCGCTTTCCATCTGTTCGCGCCAGCGTGGGTCGGCGGCGCGACCGTCGCTGACGACCACGTGAGCGAGCTTCTGACGCAGCGGGTTGAGCGCGGAGTGCGGAATGATCAGGAACATCTGACCGCCGCGGTAGAGTGCCTGCACCATCATGTTCGCGCAGATCGACATGTTGCTGGCGCGTCCGATCGCCAGCGACGCCATCGCGGTCTCGACACGCTCGACGCGGAAGGTGACGTTGGACGTTCCGGCGAAGGCGCCTTGCAGCGCCTTGGCGAACCGCTCGAACAGCGCCTGGACCAGCCGTATCTCAATGTTCGAGAACGTCCGTTCGACGTCAAGCGGCGGTTCCGCTCCGTCAGAGCCGAACATCGCCTCGACCATCGTGAATACGAAGTCGCGGTCGAGCATGATAATGACGCGCGAATCCCACTGCTCGGCATAGAGCACGGCCGCGACCGCGTTGCCCTCGTAGTCCTTGATGATGTCGCCGAGCGGATCGTTGGTGATGCCGTTGACCGAGAAATAGCAGGGCGTTCCGGCCATCGGCTGCAGGCTGTCGGTGCACGATGCCGCCATGCGATCGAAGATCACATTGAGCATCGGCATACGCTCGATCGATATGCCGGCAGCGTCCAGCAGGTAGTTCGGCAGCTGCTTGCGCTGGTCGACTTCTGCGCCTTCCATCATCATGCGCGCGCCGCCTTGGGTTCAGCGTCGGCAGCGACGGGCTTGGGACCTGCGATCGTCTCGTTTTCGACGACGTCGATCGAGGGACGCTCGCTGCTGGAGATCATCTTGCGGCCGTGCTCGACGGCGATCTGCGGCATGGCACCGTTCATGAATGCCAGCAGCGTCTGCTTGACGATGATGTAGGGCCGACACTTCTTCTCGCGCGTCATCTTGATCTTGATCGCGAAGGGCGAAAGCACGCCATAGGACAGGAAGATGCCTGCGAAGGTGCCTACCAGGGCTGCACCGATAAAGCCGCCCAATAGCTTCGGCGACTGGTCGAGCGCGCCCATCGCCTTGATGACGCCAAGCACGGCGGCGACGATGCCGAGCGCCGGCAGCGCCTCGGACACCGTCACCAGCGCATGATAGGGCGCCAGCTTGCCTTTCACGATGGTATGGATCTCCTCGTCCATCAGCGCCTCGATCTCGTGCGTGCGCGCATTGCCCATGATGATCAGGCGGACATAGTCGCAGATGAACTGGAGCAGCGAGGGATCTCCGAGCACGCTGGGGAACGCCTTGAAGATTTCGGAGGAGGCGGGATCGTCGATATGCGCCTCGACTTCGTTGCGCCCCTTGCCCCGCAGCTCGCGCATCAGAGCGTGGAGCGCGCCGAGCAGGTCAAGGTAGTAGCGCTGGCCGGGCACCGCGCCGGTGATGGCCTGCATGCAGGCGACGCCCGTGTCCACCACCGTCTTCCATGGATTGGCCACGATAAAGGTGCCGACCGCGGTTCCCATGATGATCACGAACTCCCACGGCTGCATGAGCACGGCCAGGTGCCCGCCCATGGCGGCAAAGCCGCCGAGCAGCGCCGCTACCGTGATGAAAATCCCCACGAAACTGCCCAACGCGCCGCTCCATCGCCGATCCCACCTGGAATACCTAGTCGGCGACGCTTGCGCGAAGCTGGCTTCGAGGTCGCCAGCCCCGCGCAAGCAATTGGCGGCAGCTTGAAGCGGGGTCGCGACCTGCGGCCAGAGGGGCGCGTGTCATGCTATCCACCATCGCGGACTACACCAGGCTGACCAAAGACATGGGCAAGTCGCTGACGCAGGTCGCGAAGCAGCCGGACGTCAGCCGCGACACCGACTATTTCCTCGGCCATATCGGCAAAGTGAAGACCATCGACGATTTCCTGAAGGACTATCGTCTCTATTCCTATGCGATGAAGGCCTATGGCCTCAGCGACATGACCTACGCCAAGGCGTTCATGCGCAAGGTGCTGACCGAGGGGGTCACGAGCAAGGACGCCTTCGCCAACAAGCTGACCGACACCCGCTACCGGCAATTCGCGACCGCCTTCAATTTCGCCGCACTCGGCGACAAGGCGACCCAGACCGCCGCGGCCACGACCGGCACCGCGACCCAGTACGTCACGCAGACGATGGAGGAGAAGGCCGGCGATCAGAACGAAGGCCTGCGTTTGGCGCTGTATTTCACCCGCAAGGCTTCCACGATCACGACCGCCTACCAGATCCTGGCCGACAAGGCGCTGACGCAGGTGGTGCAGACCGCGCTCGGCCTGCCGTCGACGATCAGCGCGGCCAACATCGACGCCCAGGCCAAGATGATCGCGGACAAGATCAAGCTCACCGACTTCCAGGATCCGGCCAAGGTGACCAAGTTCGTGCAGCGCTTTGCGGCGATGTGGGATGCGACCCAGGCCCGGAACGACAGCTCGACCAATCCCGCGCTGGTCCTGATCGCCGGCGCCGCGACGTCGGTCAGCATGGATACCAACGTGCTCACGACGCTTCAGAACATCAAGTTCAACAGGTAAGTCATGCAATCGGCTCTCTATGTGGGATTGTCGGCGCAGGTCGCCCTCGAAAAGCGCCTCCAGACGATCGCCAACAACGTCGCCAACGTCAACACGGCCGCGTTCCGCACCGACGTGGTGAAGTTCGAGACCGTGCTGTCCAAGGCCGGTCCGACGCCGGTGGCGTTCTCCTCGCCCGGCGACAACATCATCTCGCGCGAGATGGGCAACATCACCGAGAGCGGCAACCCGCTGGACGTCGCCGTGGTCGGCCAGGGCTGGATCGCCTTCGCCGGTCCGAACGGCACCGTCTACACGCGCGACGGCCGGCTCCAGATCGCCCCAAACGGCGATCTTCAGACCGTGAGCGGCTTTCCGATCGTCGATTCCGGCGGCGCGCAGATCACGCTCGACCCGAACGGCGGACCGATCTCGATCGCGCGCAGCGGCGCGATCATCCAGGACAACAACGAGATCGGCACCATCGGCCTGTTCAGCATTCCGGCCGACGCCAATCTCGAACGCTACGGCAATTCAGGCGTGACGCCCGACCGGCCTGCGACCGCCATCGCGGACTTCTCCCGGGACGGCTTCAAGCAGGGCTATGTCGAAGGCTCCGGCGCCAATCCGATGCTCGAACTGACGCGGCTGATCTCGGCCTCGCGCGCTTTCGATGGCACCAACTCGATGATCGAGGGCACCGAGAGCTCGCTGCAGAACGCGATCCGGACCCTCGGCGAACCCGGCAAGTAGATTGCGCGCCAAGCGCGCAGGATGAGGTTGGACGGTTTCCTTGAACGCTCTTCGGCAACTCGAGTGGGCGCTGCTGGAGCTTCAGCAGAGCACTCCCCTGGCAAGCGTCAGTGGCGCGATCTCCGAGATCGCGCCGACGCATTTCCGCGTCTCCGGCCTGTCGCGCTTCGTCAGGCTCGGCGAGCTCATCGGCGTCGATTGCGGCGGTAAGCGCCAGATCGGCGAGGTGGTGCGGATCGACAGCGACGGCATCATCGCCAAGCCGTTCGACCGGCAATTTGGCGGCGGGCTCGGCTCGGCGGCCTACCGGATGCCGCCGCTGTCCTTCGCGCCCGATCCGAGCTGGAAGGGCCGCGTCATCAACGCCCTCGGCGCGCCGCTGGACGGACAGGGGCCGCTCACGCAAGGGTCGCAGGCGGTCTCGGCGGAGGTGGAGGCGCCGTCGGCCATGAAGCGTGCGCGCGTGCACAAGCCGCTGCGCACCGGCGTACGCGTCATCGACCTGTTCGCGCCGGTCTGCGCCGGCCAGCGCGTCGGCATCTTTGCCGGATCGGGCGTCGGCAAATCGACGCTGCTCGCGATGCTCGCCCGCAGCCAGGGCTTCGATACGGTCGTGCTGGCCCTGGTCGGCGAGCGCGGCCGCGAGGTGCGCGAGTTCATCGAGGACGTGCTGGGCAACGACCGTCATCGCGCTGTCACAATCGTCTCGACGGGCGACGAAAGCCCGATGATGCGGCGACTGGCGCCGAAGACGGCGATGGCGGTAGCCGAATATTTCCGCGACCGCGGCGAATCGGTCCTGCTGATGGTGGATTCGATCACCCGTTTTGCCCACGCCGCCCGCGAGGTCGCGCTCGCCGCCGGCGAGCCCGCGGTGGCGCGCGGCTACGCGCCGACGGTCTTCACCGATCTGCCGCGCCTGCTCGAGCGCGCCGGTCCGGGCGAGGAGGGATCCGGCACCATCACCGGGATCTTCTCCGTGCTGGTCGATGGCGACGATCACAACGAGCCGATCGCCGACACCATCCGCGGCACGCTCGATGGGCACATCGTGCTCTCGAGGCACATCGCCGACCAGGCGCGCTATCCGGCCGTCGACGTTCTGGCCTCGGTCTCCCGCCTCGCCCACAACGTCTGGGACCCCGAGGAGCGCGAATTGGTGAGCAAGCTGCGCGCCATGATCGCGAAATACGAGGACACGCGCGACCTTCGCCTGATGGGCGGCTATCAGCCGGGACGTGATCCGGGCCTCGACCAGGCGGTCGAGATGGTTCCGCGAATCTACAACGCGATGCGACAGGGCGCGTCGGCCTCGCCGAGCGCCGATCCGTTCCGCGAGCTTCGGGACATGCTCAAGGGCGACTGACGGGTGGAGAGGGTGAGGCGCCTGCCGTCCGCCCGGCCCGTGGTTTTCGACAAGAGATTGCGCATGTCGCTACGCTTCCAGCGCATGCGCGTGCACACCGGCTCACCGATTTTCGTCGTGAGCGAATTCGCTGCTCGGGTGTGCACAGCTGGCAAGCGCTGTGCAAGCGATCGAAGAATCTATTCTGCAAGCAGGACGGGAACAACCGCCGCGTGCAATTCCAATGAGTTCCCTCGACGATTCCGCGGCAGAACGCACAAGTTGTGGATGACGTGCCGCCAAACGTCATCGTGATGCACAAGCTTCGATCAGTTTGCATCAACGCAAGACAACAACGCGCGTGCAATCAAACTCTCACATTATCGAGTGCATATTACTCGCCGCGCCATGTATTGCGTTCACCATCATGTGTTCCGAACAACGAGATTGCCCTTGAACGTTACATTCGCCTGCGACGACATCCAGCCTGTGAGAGGGTCTCTACTTGATTTTGTTGAGAAGCTCATCCATCGTTTTGGTTGAGTATAAGAAACGTCTGCTTGTGACTTGAACTTTGGGGGCTCCGGTTGAGCTACTCCGATCCACCGTTTGCCGGCGACGGCAACCCGAGCTCCCGCGCGACGACCACGCCGTTGGCATGCCATCAGCGATACGGCTTCTCGCTGCGGACGATGCGACGCTCATCGGCCGAGGTCGGGCGCGGTGCGATCCGCGCCATTGTGCGAGAGTTCGACAGGGCATGCTCGTCTGACACTCAGGGCGCAAAGCGGCTTCGGGACGCCGCAGACGAAGTTCCGGGGACGAGGTAGATTCATGCCATTGGCGCGGGAAGCCGTCGAGCTGCTGGTTCAGGCGGCGCGGGCTTGGTATTTCGAAGGCAATCAGCATGGATTGCGCGATCGGGAATGGATGGCGCTGCGCTTTCTCGGGCGCGCCAACAGGTTTTCGCGCACGCCGTCCGCACTGGCCGGCTTCATCGGCGCCACACGCGCGACGGCGTCGCAGATCGTGAAGACTCTGGAGAGCAAGTCGTTCCTGGTGCGAAAGCCGTCGCATGAGGACAAGCGTTCCGTCGTCCTGCACGTCACGTCCCAAGGTGAGAAGTGCCTGAGCCAGCACGACCCGATCAATCACGTGGTCAACGCGGTGACGTCGCTCGGGACCGAGGAGTGCATCAGGCTGCGCGACTCTCTCCGCGAGATCCTCAATCACCTCGATGCTGCCCATCAGCGGCTCGAAGCGAGCATCTGCCGGGACTGCATGTTTCTCGCAGAGCGCGGGCCGGGCACCGGCAAGGGGCGTGGAAACGCCGAATTCATGTGCCGGCTCTATCGTGCTCCGATCTCGCTCGAGGAGACCGAGCTGCTCTGCACCAGCTTCGAGCGCACGCGTGACCGCCCCAAGATCGAGCAGCATCTCGACCGCGAGCGCATGGCGAGCCAGGGCTGAGGCCGCCAAGAAGCGGCGCTCCATCAACGTCATTGCGAGCGAAGCGAAGCAATGACGGAGTATGAGGCGATAGCTCGCTCTCCGAGTGACGGCTGTCATTCCCCGCGAAGGCGGGGAATCCAGTACGCCGCGGCCTCTGCATTGAACAACTGTCGTCTCGGAGTACTGGATCGCCCGGTCAAGCCGGGCGATGACAGCGAGTGTGTGGTCGCAGACGTGCATATTCATTCTCGCGACTGATTTCGCCCGAGCTTTGCTTCGTCTCGCCGCCCTCATCGGCAAGAGGGCGCAGGGAAGACCGGGTGCTGACATCGCACCCGCGGTCTGCTGCGCAAAACGCACACGCAGAAAACCGCACAGCAGCATACAGGTGGTGCCAATCACTCGGCCTTCCCTGCGCGATGGTCGGACGGCTTATGCCGTGCTCTCCCGGGAGCCGAGTTCCTTCTGGCCTCCCTCACCCTCGCAAAAGTCACCGGCACCGCGCCGGTTGACGCCAATGCCGCATTCGCGAGAGCTTGACCGTAGCAACGACGGCCAGGACCACACGGTTTTGCCGTACGCACGGCCTGCCATTTCGCCGCAGTTTTCCCAGCTCCGTCGACAGAGCCGGAAACTTACAGACGAGACGAAACCTAGCAGCGCCGTTCGTCCGCGCGCGGCCGCGAGCTCACCGGGGACTACCCTCCCTGCCCGCACCTTTCGCGCCCGACGCTGCCGCGTCCACCGCAAGCCCGGCTCGCGACAATGACGACCTCATGATCGCCCCTCGAGATTGAGCCGGGACGACCGACACATACGACAAATCCGAATTTCGGTAAAGAAGAATATCTTTGCTTCACTGGGTTGACACGAGACCGAAACAGGCCGCCAGGCTGGCCCTGGAACCCGCGGGACCAAGATGCACCCTTGTATGCATTATCCCAGTTGCTATCCCCCTGCGCTTCGCTTTACATGCCCTCAACTGCCCCGCGGAACGGCCGGGGCCGGAAAAATCACACAGATTTCCAGGGGACGGAGCATGGCGCGCAACATATTGATTCTTGGGGCTTCTTACGGCTCCCTGCTGGGCACGAAGCTGCTGATGGCCGGGCACAACGTGACCCTGGTCTGCCGCGCCAAGACCGCGGAGCTGATCAACCGCGACGGTACCGAGGTGCGCATTAAGCTACGCGACGAGGCGGTGCACCGGGCGATCTTCTCCCGCAACCTCCCTGGCAAGCTCGACGCGGTGACGCCGGCCAATGTCGACCTCTCCCGCTACGATCTGGTCGGCCTCGCGATGCAGGAGCCGCAATACACCAACCACACGGTGCGCGTCCTCATGGTCAAGATTGCCGCGGCGAAGCTGCCGTGCCTGTCGATCATGAACATGCCGCCCCTGCCCTATCTGAAGCGGATTCCGGCACTCGCCGACATGGATCTCGAGGAGGCCTACACCAATGCGCAGGTGTGGGAGCGGTTTGAGCCCGGGCTGGTGACGCTGTGCTCGCCCGACCCGCAGGCCTTCCGGCCGCCGGAAGAGGCCGCCAACGTGCTGCATGTCGGCCTGCCCACCAACTTCAAGGCGTCGGTCTTCGCCGACGAGAAGCACAACAAGCTGCTGCGCGAGCTGGAGGCCGACATCGACGCGGTGACGCTCGACGGCCACGACGTGCCGGTGAAGCTGAAAGTGTTCGATTCCCTGTTCGTGCCGCTGGCGAAATGGTCGATGCTGCTGACCGGCAATTACCGCTGCATCACGCCGAACGAGCCGCAGTCGATCCGCGACGCCGTGCACGGCGATCTCAATCGTTCGCAGACGATCTACGACCATGTCGATGCGATCGCCCGCCGCCTCGGCGCCAATCCGCAGGACCAGGTGCCGTTCGCGAAGTACGCCAAGGCCGCGGAGAGCCTGCTCAAGCCGTCATCGGCGGCGCGCGCGGTCGCGAGCGGTGCGCCCTTCATCGAACGCGTCGACCTGCTGGTGAAGCTGATCTCGCATCAGCTCGGCGTGCCCAACGCCGAGATCGACCGCACCGTCGACACCGTGGACCAGAAGCTGAACGAGAAGATCGTGCAGGGCGGCTCCGGCGCGCAGTAGCGCCGCTCCCACTGAGGTCCGCTCAGGCAACCAGGAAGGATTGCAGCCAGATCAGGCCGGTCACGGCGACCAGCGTAACCGCGCCGGTGCGCGTGACGAGGTCAGGGCGCCCGAGGCGACGGGCGCCGCGGCCGAGCGTTGCGCCGAGAATGATCCACGCGGCGCCGGCGGTGAGAATCTGCAGCGCGATCACGCCGAGCCACGGCAGCAGTTCGAGCGGCCCGGCCCCAAGCGGCAGCAGCAGGAACGCGAAGACCAGTGCTTTCGGGTTGAGCAGCGTCGTCAGCAGCACCTGGCCGAACGTCACCGCAGCGCCGTCGCGCAGCTCGCGCGTGTTGACGCGCCAGAGCATGACCGCGAGGCACAGGATGTAGATGGTCACGGCGACGCGGAGCAGCAGCGCCGCAATCGGGATGTCGCTGATGATTGGACCGAGCGCCAGCCGCAGCACCGCGATCGCCAACAGATAGCCGCACAGTTCCGCCGCAAGCAGATGAAGGGAGCGCGAGATGCCCGCTCCGGCCCCCGATGTCGCCAGCAGGGTGTTGGTCGGCCCCGGCACCGCCAGCAGGAAATAGGTCGCCGTGAAGAAGGTCAGAAAGGTCATACGGCCGGATAGCAGGTCTCGGGCCGGTCGATCTTGATCTGCGTCATTTCGGGCCGAGCGATGGCGGTCTGCACCATCTTCCCCGAGCCGAGGCCTTTCGGCACCGGTTTCCTGCCGCTGACGGCGGATGCTTTCCGGTTTTGGCGTGGGCAACACCACCTGATTCGCGCTGGAGCGCTCGACGCGCCGCGGCTGGATTGATAAGCCGCTGTCCGCGAATGACGGGACTTTGAGTCGGGGACATGACGGTTGCGATCGAGATGGGGCAGACCACGGCAGGCGCCGCGGCCGCCATGGACCTCGAGGAACTGCTGGCGACCCGTCTCCTGGTGCAGGGCAATTCGGGCTCCGGCAAGTCGCATCTCTTGCGGCGGCTGCTGGAACAGAGCGCACCCTGGGTGCAGCAGGCCATCATCGATCCCGAGGGCGACTTCGTCACGCTGGCCGAGCGCTTCGGCCATCTGGTGATCGAGGCCGAGGATCACACCGAGCGCGGCCTCCAGGTCGCGGGCGAGCGCGCACGGCTGCATCGCGTCTCCACCGTGCTCAATCTCGAAGGGCTGGATGCCGAGAACCAGATGCGGCGCGCGGCTGCGTTCCTTGGCGGGATGTTCGACGTCGACCGCGATCATTGGTACCCGATGCTCGTCGTCGTCGACGAAGCGCAGTTGTTTGCGCCGGCGGTGGCGGGCGAAGTCTCGGACGAAGCACGCAAGCTCTCGCTGGCCGCCATGACCAATCTGATGTGCCGCGGCCGCAAGCGCGGGCTTGCCGGCATCATCGCAACCCAGCGCCTGGCCAAGCTCGCCAAGAACGTCGCGGCCGAAGCCTCGAACTTCCTGATGGGGCGGACCTTCCTCGACATCGACATGGCCCGCGCCGCCGACCTGCTCGGCATGGAGCGGCGGCAGGCGGAAGCCTTCCGCGATCTCGAGCGCGGTCAGTTCATGGCGCTGGGACCTGCGTTGTCGCGCCGGCCGCTGCGCCTCAACATCGGCCCGACCGAGACCAGCCCGCGCAATTCGACACCGCGGCTGATGCCGCTGCCGGAAGCCACGCTTGAAGATGCCCGCGCGGTCATCCTCGCCGCACCGCCGCCCGATGCCAGCCGGCCGCAGCGACGGCCGGCTCCGGATCTGCTCGAGCAGCTTCGCGCGGCGAAGGCCGCCGCGGTGCCGGAGATTCGGGTCGAAGTGGTCGAGGCTCCCGTCAGTGCCGAAGAGCTCGCCGAGCGGCGCGATCGCGTGGATCGCACGCTGCGTGCCGTGATGGCCGAGCCCGACGCCGGCTTCCGCGCCATCGGCGTGCTCTATCAGGAGTTCGTGGTTCGCTGCCGCATCGAGGGGTTAGGGGCGGCGGTGCCCGATCTCAACGAATTCCGTCGCATGCTGACGCATGCGCGCGCCGGGCTCGGGACGGATCTCACCGAAGACGACGCCTGGCAGGACGTGGCGCTGCGCGCCTCGATCCTGCCCGACGACATGCAGGGCGTGTTCATGATGATCGCGCGCGCGGCGAAGGAAGGCTGGCCCTGCCCCGGCGATGCCGCGATCGCCCGTGCCTACGGCTCGCACTCGCTGCGCCGCGCGCAGCGCCTGCTCGGCTACATGGAGGAGCAGGGCCTGATCGTCGTCCAGCTCGACGGCGGCGGCCGCCGGATCGTGACGCTGGTGGAGCTCGCCTGGGCGACCGCGCCGGGCGATCCCAACGGCGATGATCAGCCGGCGGAGCAGGTCGCAAGCGCGGCGTCGGCTTGAGCGTCAGGCCGCCTCGGAGCCGCCGAGATAGGCGTCGCGGATGCGGGGGTCGTCCTTCAGTGCGCGCGCGGGGCCAGACAGCACGATCTTGCCGGTCTGCAGCACATAGGCCTCGTGCGCGATCTCGAGCGCGAGGCTGGCGTTCTGCTCGACCATGAAAACCGAGACGCCCGCCTGGTTGATGCTGCGGATCAGCTCCAGCACGCGATCGACATAAAGCGGCGACAGGCCCATGGTCGGCTCGTCCATCACGATCATGCGCGGGCGGCTCATCAGCGCGCGCGCCATCGCCACCATCTGCTGCTCGCCGCCGGACAGCGAGCCGGCGCGCTGCGACAGCCGTTGGCCGAGCTTCGGGAACAGCGTCAGCATCCTGTCGAGATCCTGCGCGATGGCGTCGCGGTCGTTGCGCACGAAGGCGCCCATCAGGATGTTCTCGCGCACGCTCATGTCGGCGAACAGCCGCCGCGCCTCCGGCACCGAGGCGATACCGCGGCGGACGATCTGCGGCGTGGTGAGCCCGATCAGCGAAGCGCCGTCGAACGTCACCTCGCCCGAGCGCGGCTTCACCAGCCCTAAGATGATCTTCATCGTGGTCGACTTGCCGCTCGCGTTGCCGCCGAGCAGGCAGACGATGTGGCCGCGCGCGACCGTGATCGACAGGTCGAAATGCACCTGGGCCTGACCGTAGAAGGTGTTGACATCAGACAAAGCCAGCAGTGCTTCGGGTGCGCTCGTCATGCCGCGCTCTCCTGCTCCGTCGTCCCTGACAGTCCGTGGCCGAGATAGGCCTCGATCACCTTGGGATCGGTTCGCACCTGCTCGCCCGGCCCTTCCGCGATCTTCTTGCCCTCGTCCATGACGATGACGCGGTCGGACAGGCGCATCACCATCTCCAGCTTGTGCTCGATCAGCAGGATGGTCAGCCCTTCGGCTTTCAATTCGGCGACGAGCCCCTGCATCTCCGCGGTCTCGGTCGGGTTCATGCCGGCGGTGGGCTCGTCGAGCAGCAGCAGCCGCGGCTTCAGCGCGAGCGCACGCGCGATCTCGACGCGGCGGCGGTTGGCGTAAGACAGACTATAGGCGGGCTGGTCGATGCGCGGCAGCAGCCGTTCGCCGAAACGCGCGAGGATGGCCTTCACCTCCTCGCGCAGCCGCTCCTCCTCGGCCCTGACGCGCGAGGGACGCAGCAAGGCCAGACCCAATTCCAGCAGCGGGCCGATCACCGGCACGGCCGGCTTCACCGCGCGCAGCCGCGTGTGCGCGCCGATCAGGACATTGTCCATGACGCTGAGATTGCCGAACACGCGGCCGAGCTGGAAGGTGCGCGCGATGCCTTCGGCCGCGAGCCGCTCCGGCGACAGGCCGGTGATATCCTGCCCTTCGAAGCTGACGGTGCCGGCATCGGGCCGATCCAGCCCGGTGACGAGATTGAACAGCGTCGTCTTGCCGGCGCCGTTCGGGCCGATGATGCTGATCAATTCGCCCTTGGCAAGATCGAGGTCGATCGTATCGACGGCGGTGAGGCCGCCGAAACGGCGCGTCAGGCCGCGCAGGGACAGCATGGCGTGAAGCTGCTTCTCCATCAGACCGTTCCCAACAGGCCCTGCGGCCTGAACCGCACCAGCAGCAAGAGAACGATGCCGTAGATCAGGATGCGGTACTCGGCCGCGATCCGGAACACCTCGGGCAGGCCGACCAGCGCCACCGACCCGACGATCGCGCCGACGACGTTGCCGAGGCCGCCGAGGATGACGACGGTCAGCGCCAGGATGGATTGCTGCGTGTTGAAGGTCTCGTGGTTGATGTAGGAATAAAGATGCGCGGCGATGCCGCCGCTGACGCCGGCGGCGAAGCCGCCGAAGATGAAGGCGATCGACTTGTAGCGGTTCAGGCTGAGGCCATAGGCGCGCGCGGCGATGTCGTCGTCGCGGATGGCGCGAAAGCTGCGGCCGAGATGCGAGGTGAGCAGCCGTCCCTGCAGCAGCGCCAGCACGACCATCACCGCAAGGCTGAACCAATAGACCGAGGTCGGACTGATCAGGTCATAGCCGAATAGAGCCAGCGGCGGAATGCCGGAGATGCCGATCGGGCCGCGCGTCACGCTCTCCCAGTTCAGGATCACCAGCGCCACGATCTCGCCGATCGCGAGCGTCGCGATCGACACGTAATGCCCGCGCAGGCGGAAGGACGGCGAGATCAGGAGCGTGCCGAGCGCGGCGCTCATCAGGCCACCGCCGATGACGGCAAGTCCGGCCGGAACGGCCAGCGTCAGCGACAGCAATGCGGAGGTGTAGGCGCCGATCGCAAGCAGCGCGGCATGACCGAGCGAGACCTGCCCCATCGTGCCCGCAACCAGCGTCAGGCTGAGCGCGAGCATGCCGAGCAGCCAGGCGTTGATCAGGGTCTGGAGCACGTAGAAGGACACCGGAAACAGCGGCAGGATCGCAAAGCCGGCAACCGCGACCAACAGCGCCCAGCGGGGAATATTCACCGGGTGGCTCGGCGCGATGAACGTGCCGGTGAGCGGCTCGGGCGGCGCCTGCCGTGCGCTGACGAACAGGCCGTTCGGCCGCAGCACGAGCACGACGACGAGCAGCAGGAACGCGAACAAGTTGCGGTAGCTGGTGCCGAGCACGGCGACGCCGTAGCTCTCGACGAGGCCCAGCAGCAGGCTGCCGATCACCGCGCCCGGCACGTTGCCGGCGCCGCCGACGACTTCCGCGACGACGCCCTTGAGCGTCGCCTGAAGGCTCATCGCCGTGTCGATCTGGTTGTAGTACATGCCGACCAGCATGCCGGAGACGCCGCCGAGCGCCGCCGCGATACCGAACACCGCTTGATTGACGCGGTTGACGTCGACGCCCATCTGCATGGCGGCGTCGCGGTCCTGCGCGGTGGCACGCACGGCCCAGCCGAGCTTGGTGTAACGCAGGAACACGAACAGCAGCAGCGCACTGGTGAGGCCGACGCCGGCAATGAGCAGATCAAGCGGCCCGATCGTCCCGCCACCGACCTGGAAGCGGACATCGGGCAACTGGCTCGGCAGCGCGCGCGGATTGGGCGAGAAGATCAGCATCACCAATTGATCGAGCACGAAGCTGATGCCGATGGTCGCGAGCAGCGGCGCGATGCGCACCGAGTTTTGCAGCGGCCGTAGACCGAACCGCTCGATGATCAGACCGACGATCGCCGCGGCCACGGCGACCACGATGATGGTGAGAGGCAGCGGCGTGTGCAGTTGCACCACCGCGATCCAGCCGATATAGGCGCCGACCAGATAGATCGAGCCTTGCGCGAAGTTGATCAGCCGGCTGACGCCGAAGATCAGCGCGAGCCCGACTGCAACGAGCGCGTAGACATTGCCGACGATCAGCCCGTTGATGGTGTGGTCGAGCCAGGAGGACACGCAGCATTCCTAATCAGGGAGAAGCGGCCGGAGCGATCGCTTCGGCCATCACATCAGGTCGGCTTGCCGTCCCAGAGCGCGAACTGGCCCTTGCGCACGACGAGTTCGGCGTTCATGGCGCCCTTGACGCGGCGGCTCTCGACGTCGAACGTGGCCTGACCGAAGATGACGCTGGAGACGTCCTTCACCTTGGCGAAGGCATCGCGGATGGCGCGGCGGTCGGTGCCGCCGATCTTCACCACGGCAGCGGCCATGTTCATCGCGTCATAGGAGTATGCATTGAAGGCGTCGGGCTCCTGCCCGTTGTACTTGGCCTTGAAGCCGTCGATGAACTTCCTCACCTCGGGCCGCGGATCTTGCGGGAAATAGCGCGTGCCGAGATGGACGTCCTCGACCGCCTCGCCCCCGAGCTCGATGAATTTCGGCGAATACACCGAGCTGGCCGCGCAGATCGTCTGCTTCAGGCCGACCTGGCGGGCCTGGCGCGCGATCAGCGCGCCGTCGGAATAATAGGAGATCAGGATCAGGCCGTCCGGGCTGGCGTCGCGCACGCGCACCAGAGTGGAGCGGAAGTCGCGTTCCTCCGCGATGTAGCCCTCGGTGATCGCGACCTCGGCGCCGTATTCCTTGGCCGCCTTGACGAAATGATCGCGGCTGGTGCGGCCCCAATCGGTGTTGAGGTGCAGCACCGCAAGCTTCTTCAGACCGAGCCGCCTGACGGCGTAGGACGCCAGCAGCGGCTGCTCGTCGGCCTGGCTCACGGACGTGCTCCACATGAAGTCACCGCCCTTGGTGAAGTCGGGGTGCGAATTGGTGAAGCCGAACTGCACCAGGCCGCCGCGCTGATAGATCGGGGAGGCCGCCATCGAGGCGGGACTGGAGAAATCGCCGAGCTCCATGACGATGCGGGGATCGGAGACGAATTTCTGGGCGATCGCGACCGACTGGCGCGGATCGCTCTGGCTGTCCTCGAACTGGTAGGCGAGCTTGCGGCCGTTGATGCCGCCGGCGGCGTGAATCTCGTCGAGCGCGAGATCAAAGCCCTGCTTCCACTGCGCGCCATATTGCGCGTTCGGTCCCGTGAGGGGGCCGCTGACGCCGAGCAGGATCGGTTCGGCGGATTGCGCCCATGCGGCGCGCGAGAAGGCCGTGCCCGCCATCATGGCGGCGAGCGAGCCTTTGACCAGGGTACGGCGATTGATGTTGCTCATGCACGGCTCCATCCATTCAATGTTGATACAGCAGCAATTCTCGTGCCGGTGAGATTGCCTATTTCGAGGGCTCGCCGAGCGACAGCATCAGCCGGTTCGCCCAGTTGAAGAACGCGGCGCCGTTGATGACGTCGACGATCTCGGCGTCGTCGAGACCGGCGCGGCGCAGCTCGGCGATATTGTCAGGCCCGAATGCGATCGGCGTTGCGGCCAACGCCACCGAGGCCTTGACCACCGCATTCCAGCGATCGCCGAGATCGGCCCCAACGCCCTGGTCGAGCAGGCGCTGCACGTCGTCGCGCCGCTTGGAATAGGTGCTGGCGAAGCGCGCATGCACGGAGGCGCAATAGATGCAGCCGTTGTAACGCGAGGTCGCGGCAGCGGCGAGCTCGCGCTCGGCGCGCGGCAGGCCGTCGGCGACGTTGTAGAAGATGTCCTTGTCGGTCTTGGTGCGGGCCTCCAAAACTTCGGGATCGCGCACCAAGAGACGAAAATATTCCGACTTGGCGCGGGCGCGGTCGACGAGGCCGGCGTAGTGCCGCTCGGTCAGCTCGGCCTCGGGCAGAGGGTCGATCCACGAGACCCAGCCGAGCTCGTCCTGGGTGAAGGCGACGGACGGATTGACGGTGCTCATGATTGGACCTCCTACGCGTTCGCTGCGGCGAGCGTGCGCAGGCCGCTGACGACGCGCACCTGGAACGACAGGAACGCAACGAGCTGGGACAACGTGACGATGCCGGTGGATGACCAGCCGGCAGCCAGTAGCGCCTTCATGTCGGCGGACGCGGCATCGCGCGGGTGGAAGAGAAGCAGATGCGCGTGCTCCAATGCTGCGACCAGCCTGGCGCCGAGGACAGGCTTGCGCTCCGCGCTGACGCGATAGATCAAGCCGGCCTTGTTCTCGATCGACAACGGACCGGCCGGATAGGCGCCGTATGGGCCGGAGGTCTTGCCGCGCTCGATCTCGGCGTTGATCGCATCGAGCAGAGGCGCGCCATCCGCAGTCGCGGCAAGCTTGTCGCGATAGAAGGCGGCGACGGGGGACTCGCCATGGAGCCCGGTCACGAAGGCCGCGACCACCGCGCGCTCGGCCAGCGAAAAATCGCCGGCGTCTACCGGCTCGAACAAAGCGAGATAGCTCTTCTGCGCATTCTCGCGCGCCTGCAGGCGGCGCGCGCGGATGGCGTCGAGTGTGGAGCCGGGCTCGATCCCGGCGAGCGTGTCGATGATGTCTTGCGCACCCATCATTCAGCCTCGTGCAACGCGATTTCTATTCATTCCGGCTAACCTGCGAGGGCAATGTCTTTGGCGGCCGTCCGGGTCCAGCCCAGCACTGGGGCGACCTTGTCGGCGACGAGCTCGATCGAGCGCAGGACGTCAGGATGCGGCGCATCGACCGAATGCACCTGGAAGACGAGATCGGTCACCCGTTCCAGCGTGGCGTCGGTGCGGAGCGAGGCAATGACGTGGTCGGCATCGCCGACATGGGTGTCGAACGCGGTGATCATCTCCTCCAGCGTCTCGCCCGGAGGGGGATGTCCGCCCTTCATGAATTGCGGCAGCGCGCGGCGCAGTCCGATATCGGCAAGCCGCAGCGCCTCGCGATGGTCGTCGGCGACGAAGATGCTGCGCGAGGCCATGATGCGCGGCTCGCAGCCCGGCGGCAGCGCGGCGAGATAGGCGTCGATGATCGGGTTCTGGATCTCGGCGAGCGTCGCGTTCGGCGCGTCCTTGGCCCGCGGCTGCGTGCGCGAGAGCAGGAGGCCGTCGCCGGCCTTGCCGGCGCGGGCGCCGCCGGCAACGGAGAACGTCGCCTGCCAGATGCGCTTATCCAGTTGCGGCCGCTGCGGATAGAGCGTGTCGCCGCCATTGAGCGGCTCGCCGGTCAGGGCCTTGCGGACGATGTTCAAATTGCGGGCAAAGATCTCGTTGCGCTGGGCGCTGTCGAGGCCGAAAGCGGCGAAGGCCGACGGATTGCCGCCGGTGCCGACGCCGAGCTCGAAGCGGCCGTTGCAAAGGAGATCGAGCACCGCGGCGTCCTCCGCCACCCGCACTGCGTTCTCCAGCGGCAGCGTGACGATGCCGGTGCCGAGGCGGATGCGCGAGGTCTGCGCGGCCGCATAACCCAGGAACGTGAAGGGCGACGGCAGGCCGCCCTCGCGCTCATGGAAATGATGCTGAGCGATCCACGCGGAATCGAGCCCGGCCTTCTCGGCGCGCACGATCTGCTCGGCGGCGAAGCGATAGCGGTCCGCCGCCGGCGCCTCGTCGAGCAGCCGCGTGAAGAAGCCCAGACGTTTCAGATTGGCAAAGCGTTTCATACGATCCCTGTCGGGCGAGGATGGGCCCCGATGATGTCGGTTGCCGCAGTTCCCGACAAGCGGGCATTACGCAGGGCACATACGCAAGATTCCTGCGCAAGGCTGATCGCAAGGCTGCCCGCCGGATCGCCTTGATGTGGACTCTGGGCGGGCAGATTGCCTACCAGCTCGGCAGCACCGCGCCCTTGAACTTGGTCAGGACGAACTCCTTGACCTCAGGCGTGTGGTAGCTGTCCACGAGGATCTTGACCCAAGGCTTGTCCTTGTCGGCGCTGCGCACCGCGATCAGGTTGACATAGGGCCCCTTCGGGTCCTCGCGCAGGATCGGATCCTTGACCGGATCGAGGCCCGCCTGGGTTGCGTAATTGGTGTTGATCGCGGCGGCGTCGACGTCGTCGAGCGCGCGCGGTGCCTGCGCCGCGTCGACCTCGATGAACTTCAGCTTCTTGGGATTGTCGGTGATGTCGAGCACGGTCGGCTTGAAGCCGGTGCCGTCCTTCAGCTTGATCACGCCCTTGTCGCGCAGCAGCAGCAGCACGCGGCCGCCATTGGTCGGATCGTTCGGGATCGAGACCTTGCCGCCCGCGGGGATATCGCCGAAGGCCTTGTGCTTCTTCGAATAGACGCCGATCGGGAAGTTCACGGTCAGGCCGACGGATTCGATCTTGTAGCCGCGGTCGGCCTTCTGGTTGTCCAGGTAAGGCTGGTTCTGAAACGAATTGGCCTGGATCTCGCCGGCATCGAGCGCGGCGTTCGGCACCACGTAATCGGAGAACTCCAGGAGCTGGATGTCGAGGCCCTGCTTGGCGGCGATCGGCTTCACCGCTTCGAGGATCTGCGCATGCGGCCCCGGCGTCACGCCGATCTTGATGGTCTCGGCCGCGGCTGCGGCGGACCATGCGGCCAGCACGGCAGAGAGAATCAGGGGAAGGCGAAACGGCATCTTGGTCTCCTTGGGTCTTGCGGCAACGGACCCGTATTCCCTTTTCTGCGGTGCGAAATCAATGAAATGGAAATCCATATTGTCCGCGGCTCGGAGCCAGCCTTTCTCCATTCGGCCGCAAACGGAAAACGAATGCAGAGTGCGACAAAGTGCGCGCGCGTAACCCGGATGAAGCGCCGCGCAAGCAGGGCTGCTGCCGCTCGTGGCAAGAATCCCGGATTGCACTTTCGTTCCATCCGCAGCCGGGCCGGCGTCCTTCTCTTTGACTCCACCACGCCCGACGTGCTGAGTTAGCGCGCACTGAGCCGGTGGCGACGAAGTGGGGATCATCCAATGAACGAGAACGAAATCCGCAATCTGGTCGCAGAGGTGAAGCAAGGCACGCTGTCGCGGCGCTCATTCATCAGGACAATGGCCGCGGTCGGAATCGCGGCGCCGATCGCGAGCCAGATCCTGGTCTGGCACGACGTCGCGATGGCTAACGCCACGCTGCCGTACAAGCCGGCCAAGGCCGGCGGCGGCGGCACGCTCAAGATGCTGCTCTGGCAGGCGCCCACCCTGCTCAATCCGCATTTCGCGCTCGGCACCAAGGACCAGATCGCCTCGCGCATCTTCTTCGAGCCGCTCGCCGGCTGGGACAAGGAGGGCAACCTCATCCCCTGCCTCGCCGCCGAGGCGCCGACCAAGGCGAACGGCGGCCTTGCGGCCGACGGCATGAGCGTGATCTGGAAGCTGAAGCGGGGCGTGACCTGGCATGACGGCAAGCCCTTCACCGCCGACGACGTCGTCTTCACCTGGCAATACGCCGCGGATCTCGCCACCGCGGCCTACACCACGGGCTCCTACAAGGACATCAAGGTCGAGAAGATCGACGACCACGCTGTCAAGGTGATCTTCCGGGCGCCGACGCCGTTCTGGGCGGATCCGTTCGTCGGCTCGGTCGGGATGATCCTGCCGAAGCATCATTTCGGCGAGTATGTCGGGGCCAAGTCGCGCGAAGCGCCGGGCAATCTGAAGCCGGTCGGCACCGGCCCGTACAAATTCGTCGAGTTCAAGCCGGGCGACATGATCCGCGCCGAGCGCAATCCCGACTATCACATCAAGAACCAGCCGCATTTCGACATGGTCGAGATCAAGGGCGGCGGCGACGCGGTGTCCGCGGCGCGCGCCGTGCTGCAGACCGGCGAGTACGACTTCGCCTGGAACATGCAGGTGGAGGAGGAGGTCCTCAAGCGCATGGAGGCCGGCGGCAAGGGCAAGCTCGAGATCACGCCTTCAGGCAATGTCGAGTTCATCATCCTCAACACGACGGATCCCTGGACCGAGGTCGACGGCGAGCGCTCGAGCGTCAAGACCAAGCATCCGACGCTGTCCGATCCCGCCGTTCGCCGCGCGATCAACTTCCTGATCGACCGCGATTCGATCCAGAAGTTCATCTACGGACGCGGCGCCATCGCCACCGCGAGCTTCGTCAACGCGCCCAAGCAGTTCAAGTCGCCCAAGCTGAAATACGAGTTCGACATCGACAAGGCCAACAAGATCCTCGACGAGGCCGGCTGGACCAAGGGCGCGGACGGCATCCGGGAGAAGGACGGCAAGAAGCTCAAATACGTATTCCAGACCTCGACCAACGCGCCGCGCCAGAAGACGCAGGCCATCATCAAGCAGGCGTGCCAGAAGGCCGGCATCGACATCGAGATCAAGGCGGTCACCGCCTCCGTGTTCTTCTCCTCCGACGTCGGCAATCCCGACACCTACTCGAAGTTCTATGCCGACATGGAGATGTACAACACGACGCAGCCGCAGCCTGATCCGGAGCGCCTCTTGAACCAGTGCGTGTCCTGGGAGATCGCCACCAAGGACAACAAATGGCTCGGCCGCAACAATTCGCGCTATTCCGATCCCGAAGCCGACAAGGCCTACAAGGCCGCGCAGAACGAGCTCGATCCGGTCAAGCGCGCCGCGCTGCTGATGAAGGTCGACGAGATCTTCTGCGAGGCCAACGTATTCCTGCCCCTGCTCTCGCGCCACGTCGTCAACGCCGGCGCCAACAATTTGATGATCGACATCTCCGGCTGGGACACCATCACGTGGAACCTGGCGGCGTGGTACCGGACCTGAGGGGCTCGTGAGCGCGCTGATGGTTGCAGCGCAGCGCGGGATTCAGATCGCGATGCCGAATCCCGTCCACTGTGTGCTCCAGATCACAGCGGAATCGCGCACCATCGCCTACAAGGATCGGGCATGGCCGCAAACAAGGTAACGGCGGTACGCACGAGGCTGGGGAGACGTTCAACAGCTACGGACTTTGCGACGCCGCCAGGGTGAAGAACCCGGCGGCTTTTTTCTTGCTCGGGCGACCGGCACCTGCGGTCCGCGCGCAGAGGACGGAGATACCGCCCGGCGCTATGAAGCGCCCGAGCTCTTTCGCTCCTCGCGTTCATCTTCGATCTGACGTTCGGCTTCCAGCCAGAACTCCAACTCGCGATTGCTCGGCCGTCCCGCCTGCTCCCAGAGCTCATAGGCGCGTGTGCGCACCTTGCCACGGCGCATTATGCGAAGCAGCTTTCGTTTCAGTTCCTCCGCGAAGCTCCTGAAGCGTTGTCCGGTGGTTTCATCCCTGACGAGCGAGGCCGCTCGCGTTGCGAGTTCGATCTGGTGCTCTAGCTTCTTCTGCTCGTCCACCACCGAAACTGCCGCGGAAAGAATTGTTGTCGGAGCCGTGCGGACAGTAAATTCCTTTCCGGGATGGTCCGTTCCCTGAGGTGCAGCGTTTCGGAAGTGACCAGCCGAGCAGGCATCGGTTGGGCGCCGCTAGTGCCACGTCGTGTCGGCTTCGACGATCACCACCCTGATTTCAGGGTCCTCAGTCGTGTTGCAGGAGCAGGGCATGCCCTCGCCACAGCGGCAGCCGCCGAGCTTCTCGCTCCAGACCCGGAGCGGATGGTTTTCGCAGACCCATCCAAGACCCTGGCAGAATGGGCAGGTCTTGTCGGTCACAGCGTATCCGGCGTCCGCAGCGTGCTCGACCTGTCCTCGTTGCGCAGCTCCTGCTCCGCCGCGTGCCAAAATTCCTCCTCGCGCCCTTCGGGCTTGCCCGCCTGCTCCCACAATTGGTGCGCGCGTTCTCTGATCTCTTGCTCGGTCGGCTCGGACAATTGCACCTCCTGCTTGGAAGCACGGCCCCACCCAGGGGGGTATGGGGGGCTTGGAGGCGGGGCCGTGCAGGCCAGCGATCGGCGGCGATGCTGACCCGCGGAGTCAAGTTTCGATCGGGCGCGAGAGTTCCAAGCTGCGCCTGTGCGGCACGACGCCGCGAAGGAAAATCCAGGAAGCGGCAAACAATCCACCATGTTCCCAAGGCGAGCGGCCGCAGCAATTGCCTCAAGGCAGTCGGCACTCGGGGCACAGCTGCTGCTGTGCCCCTTTCTGAGATGCCAAGGACGCGCGTTAGAGCAATCCCACCCTGTGCATGATTTCCCGGATCTGCGCCGGATTCGGATCCACCATCATGGGCGCGACTGCCGCGCCTGCGGTCTGTGCGGGACCGTGAGCGACGGAGCTCGATCCGTTCTTGATCGGATCGACGGACTGCAGATTCATTGCGGCCGCCGTTTGTGCCGGACCGCGCGCCACGTGGATCGCACTGCCGTGCACGTGATCGGCGGACGGCGGCGGCGACCCCACGGGAACCATGCTCGGCGCTTCGACCGACTGCAATCCAAGCAGACGCCGCAACGTTGCCAGCGCTGGATCGGTTGCGGTAGCGGCGGCGATCACCGGGGCGACGCCGGTTTCCAGGCCGAGTGCCCGCATCACGTTCGGCAATCCCGCGCCGGTCCGATTTGGGTCGCCAAACTGCAGCGGCGTCGCGGTTTCCTTCAGAATTTGGAACAGCCGCTCGACACGGCGTGCGTCGCGATTCTGAAAGTTGCCTTTGGTGAAGTCTGGATGATGCGCCAGCACCAGCGCGGCCAGGCCCGTGACATGGGGAGTCGCCATCGAGGTGCCGTCCCATGCTCCGAAGCCATCGGCGGGAAGCGACGAGACGATCGCCACACCAGGCGCGCAGACGTCGACCTCCGGACCGAAGCAGGAGAACTTTGCCGGAAAATATCCGTCGCGGCTCTGGAAGCCGTCGAGGGCCTGCTGCGAGTGATAGCTGTCGTTGGGGAATTCGCCCCACTTGCCGATCGCGGCAACCGCCAGGCAATGCGGCGTCGACGCGGGAAACTGCACCGGCCCCGAGGAATTGCCCGCGGCGATGATGCAGGCCATACCCATTTGCTTGGCCCGGATGATGCGTTCCTCGATAATGCGCGAAGGCTCGCCGCCGCCCAGGCTCATATTGGCAACATCGATGCCATGCTCCATGCAGTAATCGAGCGCGGAGACGAGATCGCTGAACCGGCCGCCGGGGAAGATGCGGCAGACGTGGATTTCCGCCGCGGGAGCGAAGCCGCGGATGCCGCCACCGGCGCCGACGGGTCCGCCAGCGATGATTCCAGCGCAATGCGATCCGTGGCCGATCGTATCGACGGTCCAGGCCGCCTTGTCGGTCCCGACGATACTGGTGCCTGCCGTGATGCCGTGCAGATTGCGATGGGTCGGCGCCAGGCCGGAATCGATGACTGCGATCTTCATGCCGGCGCCATCGAAGGACGGAGGCAGACGATCAAGGCCCATCGCGCGCTCACCCCATCCTATCAATTGCTGGCCGGGGAAATTCCGCAACACCGCGCCGAGCGCCCTGGCAACGATCCGGTTGACGCTGTTAGGAACGAGCTGCGGACGATCGAGCCAGAAGGTCCAGTAGTCGATCTTCGGTTTGACCAGGATCGAGCGGATGGTCTCGGGTCTTTCGCCTTGCAGGGTCACTGTGGCGCGGCCGGTGGCGTCGGTGATGCCTTGGGCCGGCCACATGCTGCCGAACACATAAACCTCGGCTTCAGGCAGCGGACCATCCTGGCCCAGCACTTCGATCGTGGTCGTGAAGCCGTCGGCCAGCGGTGTCAGCACCCCCGGATTGGGCAGCTGCGGCGTGGTCGGATCGAGCATGTAGCTCAGCCGCTCGTCGCGCTCCACCGCGCAACGCTGTCCCGCCTGGGTCTGCAGCAACTTGGCCTTGTCAGGAGTCATCTTGGCGAGGACCAGCGGGCTGAGCGGCACTTGTCCGAGCTCTGCGCTCTGAAATCCGAACAGGCGCGGCGGAGAGACCGTTTTCACCACTTCGATGTCGGGACTGTTGCTGAGCTGCTGAGTCAGGAAATCGACGCTGAAGGTCGCAAGCCCGGGCTGCTGCTGCGGCGCGATCATGAATTGCGCCGGGCGCGCTGCGATCGTTGCGGGCTCCTGCCCCCGTGACGATGATGGAGCGGTGCCCTGGTCCGGAACGGACCCATTGCCGTTCATCGCGGCTTCGGTCGCGTCGTGCTCGCCCTGCGTGGAAGTTCCTGATTTGCCTTTCGTGGCCATCTGCGGCCTCCTTGATGTTTTGCGTGTCCAATGTTTGCCCACCGACGTCAGTCGGCATCGAATGGCTTCAGCGCTGAATCCGGTTCGACCACCAGCGTGGCAAACGTCGATTTCAGGCGATCGGCCTGTGTCGTCGTCATCGACAGGATGACGACATCGGGTGCGACTTGCGCGACTCGCTTCACGCCGGGTTCACGCTGCAAGTGTTCGTTGAGCTCACCGGATTGGACCGGGCCTCCCTGCACGATGAATTGCTGCGACGCGGTTGAATCGGCCATCTGGTTTCCATTCACGTCTAAGCGCAGAGGGCGGGCTTGCGCCCGCCCCCACGCGTTGGGTCTAGTGCATCGTGCCAGCGGGCTGGCCGGCGTTGAAGACTCCGAGCTGACGGCCGATATCGAGGCCGGTCTGGGCGCCCTGGCCGATCTTCTTCAGCACGCTCCAGAAGCCCTGCAGCTCGATGTCGGAGACCTGCGCCGCCGCGGGCTGCAGGCCGGGCTGGGCGCTGAACACGCCGAGCTGCTTGCCCACATCCAAGCCGGTCTGCACGCCCTGGCCGATCTTCTTCAGCACGCTCCAGAAGCTCTGCAGCTCCATGTCGGAGACTTGCGCCGCCGCGGGTTGCAGGCCGGGCTGGGCGCTGAACACGCCGAGCTGCTTGCCCACATCCAAGCCGGTCTGCACGCCCTGCCCGATCTTCTTCAGCACGCTCCAGAAGCCCTGCAGCTCCATGTCGGAGACCTCCGCCGCCGCGGGCTGCAGGCCGGGCTGGGCGCTGAACACGCCGAGCTGCTTGCCGACGTCCAAGCCGGTCTGCACGCCCTGGCCGATCTTCTTCAGCACGCTCCAGAAGCTCTGCAGCTCCATGTCGGAGACTTGCGCCGCGGCAGGCTGACCGCCGGGGCCGGCACTGAACACGCCGAGCTGGCGACCGATATCGAGGCCGGTCTGGGCACCCTGGCCGATCTTCTTCAGCACGCTCCAGAAGCTCTGCAGCTCGATGTCGGAAACCTGCGCCGCGGCGGGCTCCAAGCCGGGCTGGGCGCTGAACACGCCAAGCTGCTTGCCGACATTCACGCCGGTCTGCACGCCCTGACCGATCTTCTTCAGCACGCTCCAGAAGCTCTGCAGCTCCATGTCGGAAACCTGCGCCGCCGCGGGCTCCAGGCCAGGCTGGGCGCTGAACACGCCGAGCTGCTTGCCGACATTCACGCCGGTCTGCACGCCCTGGCCGATCTTCTTCAGCACGCTCCAGAAGCCCTGCAACTCCATGTCGGAGACCTGCACGGTACCTTGCATGTCCGGACCGGCCGAGAACGGCAGGAAGCCACCACCGATGTTGCCGATCGCGCCGCCGATCTGCTTCCCCTTCTTGCCGCCGAGCAGGTTGCCGATAACGCGTCCGGCCGCGCCGCCGAGGATCGAGCCGAAGATCCCCTGCGGGTCCAATTGGCCGTAGTCCTCAGTCTGTTGCTGAAATCCAGTCATGTTCAAAATCTCCTGATGAAGTGCTTGAGCCGTGAGCGACACGCGCTCCCCACAGGGAGGCGGGATCACTGCGCACGATTGTGCGAGCGGCTGAAGGCTACGACAGGGATCGTGATGCAGGCGTCACGTCGAGCGTGAAAGTTGCGTCAGAATTCTTATCACGAGGCAATTTGAGTGAAGTAGATCTCACAGCGGCTCGGAACGTGTGCCGGATTTCGAGCTGCAGCCGTTCCGTCTCTCGCTCCGGCGCTGCGCGAACCTCGCGCCACAGTACGGAGCGGCAGAGATCGTACTGACGGAGCGCATCGGTCCGGCGGCCTTGCTGCGCGTAACAGCGCATCAAGATGCGATGAATCTCTTCCTGCAACGGGTCGATTGCGAGGATCCGTAGCGCGAGTGCGATCGCGATATCCATGTGTTCGCGCCCGCCGGAGTCGAGCAGGCCCGCAAGCGCCCGCATCGCCTGGGTCCGCAGTCGCTGGCGCTCGGCAGACAGCCAGGCCTCGAATTGGCATGAAGTCGAGCCGATGCCCTCGAGAAGGTCGCCGCGATAAAGCACCGCCGCGCGGGCCAGACGTTCGGGATCCCCTCCCGTCAAAAGCCGCTCGAATTCCCCGACATCGGTGCTGATGCTGTTCGGACAGATGCGTATATCATCGCGATCGGCCAGGATCACATCCGAATATCGCGGCAGCTCACGCCGCAACGTGAGCAGGGCTTGTCGAAGACTGGCGCGCGCGCGATCGCCGAAATGACGGTCCCACAACAGCGTCGCGAGCTTGCCGCGCGAAATGGCGCGAGGAGAACTGAGCGCCACGTAGCCCAGGAGAGTTGCAGCCTTGCGACTGGGGATCAACACCGACTCGCCGGTCGCACACACGACCTCGACACCGCCGAAGAGATTGATCTGGAGCAGCGACATTGTCCTTTTCCTTCGGTCATTGTCTTCTGTCCCTCATTCTATCCGGGGGCGAACATTCTTCTTATGATCATGATCACTAGGACACGGACAGCGCCGATTGGCCGCACATCGTCGATCAGACCGGATGCTCTTACGGGCACCATACAATCTAGGTTAGACAAAGCAATGGAACTCGCCTTGGCTCCGCGTCAGCAATTTGTGAGAGCGGAAATTTCAGATGTGTGAGGTAGCCCATAGTCAGCATGCAAATTGCAGGCGCCACAATTGCTCGCATTTGATGCATTTTTCGTGCGGACGCCGGGCGCCGCAAGCTGTCGCATGACGTGACGCACCGAATGCCGTGCAAGTTGTCTCACTCGGCGGTACTCGACAAAGCGAAGTCATCGGTCACGATTGCATCCATATAGAGCAGATCCGTCGACAACGGGTTCCGCGGCTTCGCGACCGCCTTACGTCATCCGAACCCAGACGCCATTACCCGCGGACGACTTCACCGCAGCATCGATCAACTTCACGCCGGCGAGGCCATCCTCGACCGTCGGGAAGACGACATCGGGATGCGGCTTTTCACCGGCCGCTGCCGCGCGGATGGCGCGCGCCGCCTCGGCATAGATCGTTGCGAAGCCTTCAAGGTAGCCCTCAGGGTGGCCTGATGGGATGCGGCTAACGCGGGCGGCCTCGCCCATTGCGCCGGCTCCGCCGCGGGTCAGGAGCTGCCTGGGCTTGCCGTAGGGTGTGAACCAGAGATGGTTCGGATTCTCCTGCGCCCATTCGAGGCCGCCTTTGCTGCCGTAGACGCGCAGCGTGAGCCCGTTCTCGTTGCCGACGGCAACCTGACTCGCCCACAGCATGCCCTTGGCGCCGCCCTTCCACTTCAGGAGGATCTGGACATCATCGTCGAGCCGCCGCCCCTCGACGAAGATCGACAATTGGGCGAGCAATTCGTCGAGCTCGAGCCCGCTGACGAAGCAGGCAAGATTGTAAGCATGGGTGCCGATGTCGCCGATGCACCCGCCGGCGCCGGACCGGGACGGGTCGGTGCGCCACGCCGCCTGCTTCTGGCCGGTGGTTTCCAATGGCTCGGTCAGCCAATCCTGCAGATACTCGGCCTTGACGAGACGGATCTCGCCGAGATCGCCATTCGCGACCATGGCGCGCGCTTGCCGGATCATGGGATAGCCGGTGTAATTGTGCGTGACGACGAAGATCCTGCCGGTCTTCCTGACCAGCGCCACCAGTTCCTCGGCCTCGGCCACGGTCGTCGTCAGCGGCTTGTCGCAGATGACGTGGATGCCGGCTTCAAGGAAAGCTTTCGCGACCGGGCTGTGCAGGTGATTGGGTGTCACGATCGAGACCGCCTCGATGCCATCCGCCCTCGCCGCTTCAGCCCGCGCCATCTCCTCGAAGGAGCCATAGGCCCGGCCGTCAGCGATACCGAGCTCCTTTGCGGTCGTCTTGGCGCGAACCGGATCCGACGCGAGCGCGCCGGCGACCAGCTCGAACTGGTCGTCGATGCGCGCGGCAATGCGGTGGACGGCACCGATGAAGGCGCCCTGGCCCCCGCCGACCATGCCGAGGCGGATACGGCGATGGCCGCCGGTTTCATTGCTTGCTTCGATCGCCATGTTGCACCCTCTCTTTTAGGAGATGCCGAGCATCTTGCGGTTGGCAGCCGCGTCAGCGCCGCCGCCTGCGAAATCGTCGAAGGCTTTCTCCGTCACCCGGATGATATGGTTTCGGATGAACTCGGCGCCTTCGGCCGCGCCTTGCTCGGGATGTTTCAGGGCACACTCCCACTCGAGCACCGCCCAGCTATCGTAATCGTATTGCGTGAGCTTGGAGAAAATGGCGCCGAAATCGACCTGACCGTCGCCGAGTGAGCGGAAGCGGCCGGCACGGTCGACCCAGCTCTGGAAACCGCCATAGACGCCCTGGCGACCGGTCGGATTGAATTCGGCGTCCTTGACGTGAAACGCCTTGATGCGCTGGTGGTAGATGTCGATGTAGTCGAAATAGTCGAGCTGTTGCAGCACGAAGTGCGAGGGATCGTAGAGCAGGTTCGCGCGCGGATGATTGTTCACCCGCTCGAGAAACATTTCGTAGGAGACACCGTCGTGGAGGTCCTCGCCAGGATGGATCTCATAGGCGAGATCGACACCGTGCTCGTCGGCATAGTCGAGGATCGGCCGCCAGCGCCTGGCGAGTTCGTCGAAGGCGGTCTCGATCAGGCCGGCGGGACGCTGCGGCCAGGGATAGACATAGGGCCAGGCAAGCGCGCCGGAAAAGGTTGCCTGGGCCGTCAGCCCGAGCCGCCGGGACGCCAGGATGGCGCGCTTGACCTGATCGACGGCCCATTCCGTGCGGGCCTTGGCGTTGCCACGCACGTCCGGCGCGGCGAAGCCGTCGAACGCCGCATCATAGGCCGGGTGAACGGCGACGAGCTGGCCTTGCAGATGGGTCGAAAGCTCGGTGATGGAAAGCCCGTGCCGAGCCGCAACACCCTTCACCTCGTCGGCATAGGTCTGAGACTCCGAGGCTTTGTTCAGGTCGAAGAGCCGCCCATCCCAACTCGGAATCTGAATTCCCTTGTAGCCAAGCGAGGCGGCCCATCCGCATATGGCATCGAGCGAATTGAACGGCGCCGCATCGCAAGCGAACTGAGCGAGGAATATCGCAGGCCCTTTGATCATCTTCATCGCGTGCTTCCTTCCTTGGACGTTTTTGGGGGCGCTTTTCCGCGCACTTGGTTCGAGGATGCCGGCCATCAAGGGAGAGAGCAATACCGGACTATGCAACGAGAAAAGCTTCAAACGGCCGCAGGACAGATCCAGGCCGCAGCTTCATCGCTTCTGCAACACGCTGGAAAGCGCCGGACCGTCATTCAAGATCGAGAAGATTTCCCGCGAGGATAGATGCTCTGCGGCCTCCTCGAAAGTTTCGCTTGCATCGACCTTGGCACGGCCGACCGCCAGGTTGGCGTCGACCGTATCGGGCCTGGTGGCGCGAGGAGGCAGCAGCTGCGCGAGGTGGAAGGCCAGGAGCGCGGGGTCTTGGCGCAGCTCCACCAAGGCGGGGCTGCCCCCTACGTCTGCCGACGCGCTGAGTTCGTTCGCTCGCCGCAGCACGGAAGGCGGCTCTCGTTCTTCGGGAGTAACAAACAATCTTCCGGAGGCGGGCATGGCGGTCAGCGCGCCTATGGGAACGGCGAACAGCAGCCCAACGATGACCGGCGACATCCAAAGCAGAAGGGGCACCGAAACCGCGTACGCGCTTGCGGCCATCGCAACGCCGCACAGGGTTGGAATGCCGTACTTCCGATAGAGTTCGCGGCGCTCCACCGTGCCGTCGTCGCGCCTCTGGGTCTGCCAGCCGGCATCGCGGCCGGCCAGAATCTCGACGACGGCGATCGACTGAAAGATCATCATCACCGGCGCCATCAGCGCGGACACGACGATCTCTGCGAGAACTCCGGCCGAAGCACGCAACGCGCCGCCGAACTGGCGTCTCACCGAGCCCCGCATCCAGACGAGGACCAGGCTGAGCAGCTTCGGCAACAGCAGCAACCCCATGGTGGCGACGAATACCCAGATGGCGAGCACGGGATCCTGGGCCGGCCAGGTCGGAAACAACGAGAACCCCTTCGGAAAATACTCCGGTCGCACGAAGCGGGCCTGCAGCGAGATCAGCATTCCCAGCAGCAGGAACAGCAGCCACAGCGGCGCCGTCAGATACGCTCCTATGCCCACCATGAAATGCACACGCGATACCCAGTGAAGACCCCGCGCTGGCACGACAGCCAGATGCTGAAGATTGCCCTGACACCAGCGTCGGTCGCGCGCCGCAAAATCGAGCAGCGAAGGCGGCACCTCTTCGTAGCTCCCGCCGAGCGTCGGCAGCATGTAGATGCCCCACCCGGCCCGCCGCATCAACGCAGCCTCGACGAAATCGTGGCTCAGGATGTGCCCGCCGAATGGCTTGCGTCCGCGCAACTGCGGCAGCGCGGCCGATTCCGCGAACGCCTTCACCCGGATGATCGCGTTGTGGCCCCAGTAATTACCTTCCGAGCCGTGCCACCAGGCGACGCCGGCGGCGATCATCGGTCCGTAGAGGCGGCCTGCGAATTGCTGGACTCGGCTGAACAGGCTTCGCGCGTTGACGACCATGGGGAGCGTCTGGACGAGGCCGGCGCTCGGATTGCTCTCCATGGCATGGACCAGTCGGACGATGGTCTGCCCGCTCATGAGACTGTCGGCGTCGAGCACGATCATGAAGTCGTAGGCGCCGCCGAACCGCGTGATCCACTCGGAGATGTTGCCGGCTTTCCGAGCCGTGTTGTCGGCTCGATGGCGATAGTACAGCCTGGGCGTTCCGACGGCTTGTCGCAGCACGAGGAGCGCTTTTTCCTCGGCGACCCAGATGTCGGGATCGGTGCTGTCGCTCAGAACGTACCAGTCGAACAGCCTTCCTTGGGAGGTCGTCTCCAGGGATTCGATGATCGCGCGAAGCCGCGCCGTCAATCGGTGCGGATCTTCATTGTAGGTGGGAAGCAGCATGGCGGTGCGGCTTGCGATCGCAGGCAGCTCCTCGTCCGGCGCAAAGGCGCCTGGACGATGGGCCAGCAGCACGAAGAAGCCGGCCAGCGCGGAGGCGAAGGAGAAGGCGACCCAGGCGAGCAGGACCAGGAAGAGCGCCAGCACCATGGCTTCAAGGACGGTGACGCCGCCGACCTGCAGCACGCGATACATCTCATATCCGCCGGCCCCCGTGAGCGCCGCCGTCGAGAGTAGGATGAGGCCGCGCCGCCAGGCCATTGCGGGGGCAGCCGGCGCAGGAATACGGTCGGGTACCAGGCTTTTTCCGAGGTCGCCAGGAGCCATCGGAAGGGGGGCCTCCGTCGGCAGCAGGCGCTGGGTCGCGATATCGCCGGCAATCGGCCGCGGTGCAGTGCTCAGGGTGCCCATCGGTAGACCCAGATTTCCGACAAGGGCTTGTCGCCTTCTGCCAGAAATGCCCGCAGCTCGATCGGCTCGCTTTTCACCTGGCACTGGAAGCTGAGCCGCCACCCACCGGTGTAGGGATTAGGCTGCGTGACGATGTTCTTCACCTCAGACTTCCCCGCCGACACCACGCCTTTGACAGCGGCAGGATCGACGCCCTTGAGGTTGTCGCCATGCAGATCGAGCACGAACAGGCGCGCATCTCCGCCCCTCGCCCCTATCCCGCTTCGCGTGAATCTGGCCAGCGAATGCGGCTTCGGGCTATCCGGCCCCCAATGCAGCCGATAGGTGTAGTTGTGTTCGCCCTTGGCCTGGAGCGGGCTTTTCGGGCGCCAGAATGCGGCAATGTTGTCGTGGATCTCCTCCTTGGTCGGGATCTCGAACAGCACGACGCCGCCCTCGCCCCAATCGCCGATCGGCTCCATCCAGAGGCTTGGGCGTTTTTCGAAACTGGATTCGATGTCCTGGTAGGCGAAGAAGTTTCTTTCCCGCTGCATCAGCCCGAAGCCACGCGGATTGAGATCCTGGAAGGTGCTGATCTGGAGATCGCGGGGATTGCTGAGCGGCCGCCACAGGCTTTCGCCCTTCCCGTTGAAGATCGCAAGGCCATCGGAATCGTGGACGGAGGGGCGGAAATCGTCGATGTCGTTGCGGTCGTTCGGACCATAAAAGAACATGCTGGTCATGGGCGCGAGACCGGCGCGCGGCATCTCGACGCGCGGGTAGACCGACATCTCGACGTCGAAAACCGTCGTCTCCCCGGGGCGCACGGTGAATCGGTAGCTCGCGGTGCAGCTCCTGCTGTCGAGCAGAGCATGAATCACCAACGAGGTCGCACCCGGTGCCGGCCGCTCGAGCCAGAAGGCCTTGAAGAGCGGAAATTCCTCGCCCTTGGCTTCGCCCGTATCGATCGAAAGTCCCCGGGCGGAGAGCCCGTACGTCTGCCCCTTGGCCACGGCGCGGAAATAGCTCGCCCCTAGGAAGACGCAGACCTCGTCGTAATAGTCGGGACGGTTCATCGGCGCATGGATGCGGAAGCCCGCGAACCCGAGATCGCTGTCCTCGAACGACGGGACCTTCTCGCCGAAGGAGAAGTCCGCCTTGCGGTACTTGAGCTCGGATGCCTTTCCGTCCGCGACCTCGAAGATGTTCACTCTGTTCTTGTAGAAGAAGCCGCGGTGGAAAAACTGCGCTTCGAACGGAAGATTCTTGCCGCGCCAGAGCGCCCGCTCGGGCAAAAATCGGATCGAACGGTACTGATCGTAGTCTAGGTCCTTCAATCCGCCCGGGAGCTTCTCGTCCGGCGCCTCGTAGGGCTTGCCCGCCAGCCTCCGCGCCAGGTCCCTCACGGTGGACGGCCCGAACATGTCATCCGAAGGGGCGGCCAGACTGCATCGGGAAGCAAGCAGCAACGCCGGCAGCACTGCCGACCCTTGAACAAGCTGGCGTCGGTTCACGTGCTCTCCCCGATCGTTACTGCTGCCCCGGCCAAGCAAACGACCATCACGCCCACGAGTTCCAGCCGGTCCGGCGCCCAACTCGAGGAGCGGCCAAATAGAGGTAAGCAAAAATGCCCAAACCGGATGAAATTCGCCGTCCGGCAGTGTCTCTGTGCGAACGCGCGCCATCGAGGGCGCCAGCGCCGTCTTCAAGATCCAGGACATGCCCAAGCCGGTGCTCCGCACGCGGGTGGCGCCGATGTGCCTGGTGCAAGCGCTGGCGATCGGCTTCAATGTCGCAGCGGAGTGACATAGCAGGAAGAGGACCATGGCATCGCCTGACAGGACGAGGATTTTGGCTGGGCAGGTGGCCCTGGTGACCGGCGCAGGGCGAGGGCTCGGCCGCGCCTTTGCGGAAAAGCTCGCCGCGCTCGGTGCCAGCGTCGCGATACACGGCATGCGCGAGAACGGACCGGCCGAATATGGCGAGGGCACCACGCTCACTGCCGTTGCCGCGGAGATCAGCCGAGAATTCGGCGTGAGCACCGTGCGCGTGCTTGGCGATCTCACCAGGACCAACGATATCTCGCGGGTGATTGCCGAAACCGAGGCCGCTCTCGGTCCGATCGACATCCTCGTGCACAATGCGGGCGGCGATATCGCGGCTGCGGGTGGCAAGCCCGATCCGAACGATGCCGTGAACATCAAGGAAGCCGACATACGGGCTGTGCTGGAACGGAACCTGCTCTCGACCATCCTGACCTGCCAGGCGGTCGCGAAGGGCATGATGGAGCGGCGGCGCGGCCGCATCGTCACGCTCGGCTCGGTCGCCGCCTTCAAGGGCCGCACCAACGGCTCGATCTATGCGGTGGCGAAGGCCGGCGTGACGCATTACACGCGTTGTCTTGCCGACCAGCTCCGTGCCTACGACATCGCCGTCAACTGCATCGCGCCAGGTGACACCCGCACCGGCCGATTTCTTGGCACCCGAGCGGTCGACCCCAACCGGATGGTCGAGACCGGGACGCTCGACCGCATCGCCACCGTCGACGAGGTCGCGCGCGTGGTCGAGTTTTTTGCAGGACCCATGGGTGCCTTCGTCTCGGGCCAGGTGTTGCGGATCGACGGCGGTGGACAGGCGTGGCCGGCGTGAGCGGCCGAAAATGTCACCATGTCGCAAGTCCGATTGTCGGGCACGATGCGTGACCCGCGGACAGGGCCCTTGCGCCGATGGACCAGGGGGCAACATGCCTCCGACAGGCGCCACTCATTGCAGGCGACCTAGCAGCGCCGTTCGTCCGCGCAAGGATGAGCCCGGATGGGCGGGGTGTACGATACTCCGAAATTCGGCTCAATACCGTGAATTTTGGCCCGCGCGACAGCCAAAGCCTTGCGTCTCATTTCCCCGCAACGAAGTAAAAATCCTGCCGGCCCGAGACCGATCCGTAGCTGAACGGTTTTTGTGCACGATTGGTCGCCTCCATGACGTCGTCACGCACGACGTCGAACAGCCGACGCACCTCGAGACCGGGCTTGCGCATGTTGTTGACGAACGCCGTGGCGAACGGGCTGTTCCTGCCCTCTCCGTCGAGCGCCATCTCTCCGTCCTTGGCGGCATACACCACCAGCGTGCCCGCCTCGGGCTCGATCGCCGCAAGGCCGCGCGATACCGAACGCGACGCCAGCGTCATGGTGCGCTTCATCTGGTTGGCGAAGGGATTGTCGCGGCAGGCATCGAGGACGATGAGGCGCAGCCGCTTGGCGCGTTCCGCCGCGTTCAACACCTGGTCCAGCGCCACGGCTTCGAAGCTGACGTCGCGGTCGGAGGCGATCTTCGCGTCGATCGGGATCAGGTAGTTGACGCCGCCGACCTCCATGCCGTGACCGGCGTAATACACCATCGCCCAGTCGGCGATTTCCGCCTGCCTTGCAAAGTCGCGCAGCGCCGCGGTCAACGCATCCTTGCGCAGATCGGTCAGCAGCGTGACGGATTCGAATCCGGTGAGCTTGAGCGTTTCGGCGACGAGCGCCGCATCGCGCGCCGGATTGGCGAGCGCTGCGACATTCTCATAAGCGGAGTTTCCGACCACGAGCGCGATGCGCCTGTCATTTCTGCTTGACGGTCCCGGCAGCGCGATGACCGACGTGGTGGTGGCGGGAACGGTCTTGATGGACGTATCGTCCAGCGCGGCAAGGCGTTCGCGCGCCTTGTCCATCGACCATTTCGCGCTGTCGTACTTCTGCGGGGCAGCCAGAGCTGCGTTGAAGTCGGCGCGGGCCTTTGCGACCTCGCCCAGCTTCTCGAACACCATTCCGCGGTTTACCAGCGCGCTCTGATGTTGCGGATCGTTGCGTAGCGACTCATTGAAATCGGCGAGGGCTTGATCGTATCTGCCCTGAAGGAGATAGATGTCGCCGCGGTTGTTGTAGGCCAGCGTCGTCCTCGGCAAAAGCCGGATCGCCTCGCTGAAATCGGCCACGGCACGCTCGGACTGGCCGGTGTCCCGATAGGACAGCCCGCGATTGTTGAACGCATAGCCGTAGGTCGGGTCAATGCGAATGACCTCGGAGTATTCGGCGATCGCCCGCGTGTGGTCGCCCTTGCCGGCATAAAGCCGCCCTCGATTGAAGTAGGCGAACTTGAACTTCGGATTGATGCGGATCGCTGCGTTGTAATCCGAAAGCGCGCGCTCGGAATCACCTGCAGCGGCATAGGCCATGCCGCGGTCGTTGAAGGCGTTCAGATTGTTTGGATCGAGCCGGATCGATACGGTCAGGTCGGCGATGGCCCGATCCACCTCGTTCCGGCGAAGCAGGGCGGCGCCGCGATGCTGCCAGGCAAGCGCGTATTTCGGATCGATGCGGATGGCCTCGCTGAAATCGGAGATTGCGCGATCGTAGTCGCCCTTGTCGCCATATTCGGCACCGCGATTGTCGAACGCCACGGCGTCGCGCCCGCCGCTCTTTGCGATCAGCCGCGAGCACGCGGCGATGCGGTCGTCATGGCCGCGCTGCGCGCAGATTGTCCGGTCGTCTGCGGCCGCAGGATCAGCGGCTGCCAGGGAAGTGAAAAAAAGGAAACTGAAAACCAGTGCAATCCGATTCCGCATGGTCGCCACCCTGCCTCCGAACCGCAGTATAGACAGGGAAAGGCGGCCGCGCCTGTGATGGTGATCACAAAACCGTCGGTGCCAAAGCTCGGAGCGGGGCATCAACATCACGCAGATGCGGCGGCGCGCCGCGGTCACCCCAGCCCACACTGGCCATTCGCCAATCAGCCTCGATTCCAAATGCCGGACGCAGTTCCGCGTTCTCGCGGCTGATTTCGCCCGAGCTTTGCTTCGTTACTCCACCCTCTGAAAGCCTAGAGGGCACAGGGAAGGCCGGGTGCTGACATCGCACCCGCGGTCTGCTGCGCAAAATGCACACGCAGAAAACCGCACAGCAGCATACAGGTGGTGCCGATCACTCGGCCTTCCCTGCGCGATGGTCGGACGGCTTATGCCGCGCTCTCCCGGGAGCCGATTTCCTTCTGGCCTCCCTCGCCCTCACCGAATTCACCGGCCTCCGCGCCGGTTGACGCGAGATGCCGCATCCGCAAGAGCTTGACCGTAGCAACGACGGCCAGGACCACACGGTTTTGCCGTACGCACGGCCCGCCATTTCGCCGCAGTTTTCCCTGGCACCGTCGACAGCGCCGGAAACTTGCAAGACGAGACGAGACCTAGCAGCGCCGTTCGTCCGCGCGCGGTTTTGGGCTCACGGAGAGCAATCCGCCTGCCCTTCACCCTTCGCGCCCGACGCTGCCGCGTCCACCGCAAGCCCGGCTCGCGATCAAGACGACGACGCGATCGCCCCTCAGGATGAGCCGGGATGGGTGGGGTGTACGATAATTCCGAATTTCGGTAAATAGGAATATTTTTGTGGGGAGGGGTTGACGGGGCGCGAAACAGGGTCTTGCCTGACGAGCGTGTGAACCAAAGTGCTAGAGATTTGCTTGCACGGACGGTCGTCTTCACAATCACCAAGAGCCCGCCGCCACCATCGAGAAACAGAAGCTCTGCTCTTCAGTGGAGAAACCATTTTCGTCTCGACAACTCCCAGTCCTGATGCAATCATTCTTCCACTAACGGGGGAAACAATGGTATCGCCACTGTCAGCGCACGAGCAGCCAATCTCAAAGATCTTCGGCGGCGACTACGTTTTCGAAATCCCGGGGTTTCAGAGGCCATACGCCTGGACAGTTGAACAGGCCCGGGATCTTTTCGATGATTTATGGGATGCGGCCAAAGCACACGATCCCAGCGAGGACCTGTCGCCATACTTTCTAGGAAGCGTAGTCCTCATCAAGCCTGAAAGCACCCCGCAGTGCCAAGTTGTGGATGGCCAACAGAGACTAACGACGATTACACTATTGTTGTCCGCAATTAGGTCCAATCTTTCGCTTGCGGAAGGCGCCGACATTACGCAGCTCATCTACGAGAAGGGCAGCCAAATCTTAGGTACGCAAGACCGGTTTCGCCTCTCGTTAAGGTCACGCGATCTAGAGTTTTTCCAAACCTATGTGCAACGAGAGGACGGCTTTGCAAAGCTTCTCTCCCTCGGTGAACAAAACTCCGACAGCCGGCAAAACCTCCGCAAGAATGCACTCTTCTTCGACGAGCGATTGAAGGAGCTGAATGTCCAAGAACGTCTGAAACTCGCGCAGTTTGTTGTGACGCGCTGCTTTCTAGTGGTCGTATCTACACCCGATCTCGACTCCGCCTACCGCATCTTTTCAATCCTCAATAGCAGAGGTCTTCCGTTAGCGCCGGGTGATATCTTAAAGGCAGAGATTGTCGGCGCCATCGAGGATAGCCAACGTGATGTATACACGAAAAAGTGGGAGGATCTGGAGGAGTCGCTTGGGCGCAATGAATTCAGCGAACTCCTAAGTCACGTCCGGATGATATACCGAAAGGCAAAGCCAAAAGGCACCGTGCTAAAGGAGTTTCGGGAGCACGTTGCGCAGAGCTACACGCCTAAGAAGCTCATTGACGCTGTGATTGTACCGGTCGGTGAAGTTTTTGCCGAGCTAACGGACTCGGCCTACGTGAGCTCTGAACGCGCTGAAACAGTCAACGAACATCTTCGATGGTTGAACCGGCTGGAATTCAACGACTGGCTACCCCCCGCTTTGGCATTTGCGGTTCGTCACCGCAGTCAGCCGAAGCAGATGGAAAGCTTTTTCCGTGACCTCGAGCGCCTCGCATACTCGATGCTGATAAGGAAAAGCAGTAACAATGATCGCATCGAAAAGTTTTCACGTCTGACCAAAGAAATCGAAAGCGGCGACGATCTTGCAAATGCAAAGTCCGCCCTCCAACTATCTCAAGCGGAACAGGCAGGAACGTACAAAGTCCTAAGTGGACCGCTCTACGACACGTTGGCCGCGCGCGCGCGATCTGCCGTTCTACTGCGCCTTGATGCGCTGATGTCGGGAGGCGGCGCAACCTACGACTACGAAACAATCACTGTCGAGCACGTCCTTCCACAAAATCCCAAACCTGAAAGCAAATGGACGGAATGGTTTCCAGATGCTCAGAAGCGCCTCGAATTAGTCCACTCGCTTGGCAACCTAGCCCTTCTCACCCGCAAGAAGAACGCTTCCGCAAGCAACTATGAGTTCGACCGTAAGAAGAGCGCCTACTTCGCAAAAGGCGGCGTCTCACCTTTCGTCCTTACTACGCAAGTGCTCGAACACACGGAATGGAAGCCCGATATCGTCGCTGCGCGTCAGAAGCAGCTTTGCGACAAACTCGAAGCCCATTGGCGCCTGCAAAATCGAAAGACTGCGTGATGTGACTCAGCAGAACATAGAGCGGGAATGCTTTCTCACTCTATCAAGTATTCCGGCTTTCGATTTAGAAGAAGTTATCTTCGGATTGCGCTAGCGAAATAATGGATAGAGCGAAGCTAGGCCCATTGCCCCATCGTTCGGGCAACCTGTTGGGTGCTAGACAGGTCGGCGACAGCCTCAAAGCTTGAACGGACGGCACGACCTCGGATCCCATCGTACCGCATCGACCTGAGACAATCCGGGAGGGATAATGGGTAAGCAGAGAAATCTGTCAGTCGCCGAAATTGCCATCGTTAAAGCGATGCTCCGGAAAGGCTGGCGGAACGACGTCATTCACTTCTACTTCAACAAACCAGAACGACTGATCAGCCCTGGCAGAATTGCTCAAATTAAAAAGGGCACATACGGCGCATTGGTCGACGAAGCTCTACCGGAAGAGTTGGAAACATTCCTGTCGGCTTGGCGAGATTCCGAGGCCAAGCCACCGCCGGCTCCCTCACCGGTAGACATGAAGATCATTCGATCCATGTTCGTCCGCGAAAGCGGCGCATGGCGACTTGCAGGAGGTGAAACGGATCGAACCGAGTGCAAAGCCAACTTTCGCGTACAACCCGCAGAGAGCTTTTCGAAGGCGCTCCGCGCCATCGCGGGGCTCGCCAACAATAAGGGAGGCTATCTCCTCTTCGGGATTACTGACGGCAACTTTCAAGCAGATGGCCTTGTCGACGAAACATTTGCCACGTCCGACGTTGGACTCATTAACAGGGTCCTTGCAGGCTCTCTCGATCCCGTTCCCCACATCACCAAATCGCTTATCGAACTCGGTGGCAAAAAGGTCGGCGTCCTGTATGTAGAAAAGCACGATCATGGACCAGTCGTTGCGATCAAGAACGTCGGCCAGGACGTTAAGGAAGGAGGCATCTACTTCCGCTACGTCGGTGAGACCCGCCTAATCAAGCCGGGCGAGCTTCGGCAGATTATTGCTGCGCGGGAGCAACGGGCGGTTGCGGAGTTCAGCGCTCGCATGGGCCGCGTCGCAATTGGCAAGGAAGCCACGATCGATCTCGACTCGGGGGAGGTAGCCGGCACCAGCGGCAAATTCGTCATCGACAAGGCTTTGCTGCCGAACATCCAGTTCGTGCGCGAGGGCGACTTCAGCCAGACGACCGGTGCGCCTGCGCTCAGGCTTATCGGCGACGTCGAGCCGGTGTCGGAAGCGGATCGAGAGCGGACTAGGGTCATCCGCGAGAACGTTACGCCCGACGCCGTAGTCCGCAACTTTTTACGCAACGAAAAGGTCGCCGAACCCATGCAATACATCCACTTCCAGGCGCATGCCCAGCGGAAGTGGTTCCCTGTCTGGTTCTACGTCGATCAGACCAAGTTAACCGCCAACGGAGTCGTCGAAGATCTTCGCAGGCAAGTCGCGACCTACCCGTCGTCTCGAGATGCGCTGGTTAACCGGCTCACCGGGAAAGATGCGGCATTTCGTCAGTCAACAGGCAAGGCCGAGGCCCTGCGCGCAAAGCTTGTTCGGGGCGAGATTACCGCGCCGACCGACATCGATCAGGACGTCGTCTTTGCGGCAGCCGTACAGGCGCTACCTGCGACGGTCAAATCGAAGGATCTCGAAACCATTCGAAAAGCGCTTCTGCCTTGTCTCGACCGAGCGCAAGCCGCTGATGCTCGAAGCAGCAATCGACGAGGCTCGATCTACCGTGCTGCTTGCCGACTCGACGAGTTGCTGTACGCGAAAATAACCTAGCAAATTGGCCTCAGCGAGCACTCAGGATTGTAGAGGCGGGCCTCTTGGCATGAGAGCCAACGTCAGCGTGAGCCCTGAGGTCACTCTCGGCGCTGCGGCACGTTGAGTCGGACGACTGCGACGTTGATCAGCCCCCTTGCCGACATTTCCAATGAGACGTCTTCTCGTCGAGAAGTTTATCGGCCAAGGCGGGGAAATCCAAGGGATAAGCTGGTTTGGTAGCGGGGGAGCGCTACCGCCTACCCCCACACCGACCAAACCTACGATATCTTATCCAACCGTCCGCGTAAGACTTTGCGGAGGGCTCCCACCGCGGGCGTCGACGCCTCAACTGCGTCGTCACTCCGGCTCAGACCGGACGATCCGTGAAGGATGGCTGAATGGGCCTGCCGCCGAGTACCCGATGTGGTGGTGTCGCCTTCACACGACGCGGACGAGGTTCCACCAACGGTGCCAGGACACCCCAAGCCGGCTGTGCGAGGATCCCCGCCCTGGCACCTGGTGGCATTCATAAATGACGACGCTTGAAAGGCCAGTAATGTACGCCAAAACGATCGAGCATGGCCGTTTTCCCGCGAGTAAGGCTCGCCTCGTGCGCGAAACGTCTCGAACCCAAAATGGAGCTGGTTGACCTCGCCTGAATGCCAAGACGATCGAGCAGAAATACCGCAGATGAAGGACCTTCTGCGCTGATTATCATCATGGCCACCATGCTAACGTAGCCCCGCTACTTGCTTGGGGCCAACATTGTCATCGCAGGAAATTTCTCCCCAGTCGACTGCTGCAGCCGATCGGGATCTAATCTTCCTAGTGATCGAGCGACATCGCGAGCTGTTGGCACATTACGATGCGGCCCTGTCCGTATCGGCAAAGCTCGATTCGGGACCCGAGTTTGATGCCGCCGACGAAATCAGCTGTCAAAGGAACCGTGCTCTCGCGGAGCATGGGAACGTGCTCATCCGTTCAACCCCAACCACGATCGCAGGCGTGATTGCTCTGACGCGTTACGTCGGCAGCCTACAAGAATGGGACCTTCCCGACGATGACGCGTGGTATCGGACTTTCTTGGAAGGGCTGGCAGACGCGATCGATGGAATCGCCATGGCGCAGCGGCTTGGGCAAGATGGCGATTAAAATGGCGCTCGCTTTCATCTTCCGCGGCATACTTTTCTGGGTGGCAATCGCTGCGCTTCTCTATTTCGTGTGGAAGTTGCCCTTCTGAAGTCTGACGATTGGGGGCTCGCCCGAGCCAGCATCGAGGCAATGAGGAGGGCCGGCTCTTGAACCACGGTACTCGCCGGATCCCTGGAAGATGGATGCGATTTCAGTTTCCTGGCCTTGCCCGAAGCTGATCCGTCGTAGAATCGTCGACCACGACGCCGTTGCCAGCGCTGCGCGGCAGGCGCGCCTGCTCCACTGCTGCAGAAGGGGCATCGCTTGAGAAAGATCAAGAGAACTGCGCCCAAGTGAGGCAGCGACGTGCCAAGGGGCCCCGGGGCCCATAAGCCTCACGAATAGCTGCACGGTCGTTCCGCTAACAGCGCTTAAGTGCCCGAGAAAGCATCCGTTTCCTGGAAATTGGGATGCTTCCGGACATTACGGAACAAACGACCGCAGGAGCCGCTGTGGACCAGCCCTACCGCCGGTGCCACGACGTTCCGCACCATGGCGGCGGCTCGGTCTATTGTCCAGTAGACAAAGACGCTGGGCAAGCCGCCGGCGAAGTGAACTTAGCAATCCGCAATCGCGCATTGCCCGATCGGACCGCTCTGGCGATCTTTACTGGCGCAGAGGCTTGCGAGACGCCATCCTGGTCTCCCAGCAAGCCACAAGCCGAACATATGGTGCCGACATGGAATTTACATCGCGGGCCACGCCAATGGGCCGATTGAATTCTTCGAGAATCTCAATCGCCCGCTTCAGATCGTGAGGCGACTGACGAATCTCCATGAGACGTGACGTGCGACGCCGTGGGCGGTCAGCGATGCTCCCGCGGATTTCATCGCGATCACCATGATAGAAGGCAAGCGCAAGATGAGCCACCGCCCGTGCCTGATCGTATTCGTTTCTCCACCCGCCTAGCGGCCAGCAAACTGACGCAGGACCAGGAAATTGCAGCTTTTATCCTACTTCAGGACCGAGACGATAATGTGCATAACTGCCGCCAAGAGCGCCGCTCGAAAGAGAGCGATCTTACATCTGCAACTCTCACGGGCTCCATCGGCATTACGGGACATTACCTCGGGTCGTCAATTAACTCGCGAATTCGCCAATGGAACAGTCAGCTTGAGCTTACTAAAGTATGTGGAGAGTTGTCGGTATTCCGACAGAGCCCAAATCCCGTGTCAGGTCGAGTACAGCGCGTAGTAGCGAACTCTCGAAAAGCCCATTCGGCGTTATGGCTTGCCCAGCGCCGCCTGGTATGGCCATTGCCTAAAACGATCTATCAAGAAACAGAGCCACAAAGCAGCAAATGGTCACGCTTTCCACCCGCATTTCATCCTTGAGGAACGGGTCAGCTGATTCACATCGCGGACATACCCGCTATGACCATCCGAGACATGTAGACCAGCAAATACTCTCGAACAGGTTGATTTGGCACGATGCCGTTCGATGACTCGCGGCAAATACCACGATTCGTTCAGTGCCTATTGTCCAGGACATGTTGGTCTTTCTGGCACGATGCTTGCTGAAGATCATTCGCTCCAAGGGGGGCGGGAGACCTGCCAGGGCCTGGAAAAGCGAGATCAGCGCAATGACTTTGATCGGTGGCGTCATTCCGAGCGCGGATATTGTGAAACGTGCAGCGCGCATCGGTGCCGAAGTCAAAAATATCAAGCTATCAGGCGATCTACCGGATCACGCGATAGCTGCGATCAACAGCTTATTGCTAGAGCACAAGGTGATCTTCTTCCGCAATCAAGGACATCTCAATGACGCCGAGCAGGAGCGCTTTTCCGCTCGTCTGGGAAAGCTAGTGCCACATCCGATACTCGGCGCTACCAAGGGGGCGTCGCTCCTCGAACTGGACTCCACTCGCGGTGGCGGTCGCGCCGACGTTTGGCATGCGGATGGGACCTTTGCCGACGCCTATCCCAAGATCTTGGTCCTGCGGGCCGTGGTAATGCCACCGTTCGGAGGCGATACCGTGTGGTCTAACACAGCTGCCGCTTATCTTGGTTTGCCGTCGCCCCTACAACGGCTCGCCGAGGGCCTATGGGCCGTTCACAGCAACGTTTTCGATTACGCTGGGATCGCGCGTCTCCGCGAGGTCGACAAGAAGCACTTTGACGAGGTGTTCACCAAAGCCGTTTTTGAGACGGAGCATCCCGTCGTACGCGTCCACCCCGAAACAGGCGAGCGGACGCTAGTGCTCGGCGCCTTGGTGAAGCAGTTTGTTGATGTCCCCAAATACGACGGACAAAAGCTGTTCGACCTATTTCAGTCTCACATCACCGCGCCCGAAAACACTGTGCGCTGGAACTGGTTAGAGGGGGATATTGCGATATGGGATAACCGCGCAACGCAGCATTATGCGGTCAACGATTACGGGAACCAGCATCGCGTCGTACGTCGGGCCACGATCGAGGGTGAGGTGCCTGTCAGCGTCGATGGCCGGAGCAGTGTAACGCGCCTGAAGGTGACCGAATGACTGCACGACGACGCCCAGCGCTCTCGCGTCTGAAAATCGAGAAAATCTGGCAATCGGACTTGTTTAAGGTAAACGCGAAAACACACTTTCGGACGCGATATCTCAGCTCTTAAGGCCAACTCGGCAGCGCCTAGCTTGATGCATGCAAGCTATTTAGCGTCGACCGACGGCTTCGAGGAAACTGGAGCATCACTGTCCTTGGCCAGCGGCCTCACGTTTCAGCTTAGAAAATCCTCGATCAGTGGCCATAAAGCGCGCCAACATGGGGGCGATGAGTTTAGTCGGATCGACCACTTGACCACCCTGACGCGTAAGCGCTTCTGCATATGCAATGAGATCACGATGCACCGCCGCAGGCAGCTCCGCACTTACTTTGACCGGCTTGTCGTCTGGAAGCTCTCCTATTTTTAGTTTTGGCATTTTGTTACCCTCTATAGGGTGTAAGTATGAGGTCATGATTGACAAGAACACGAACCGGGACGCCAGGTCGCACGGTTAGAGTGGGCTGGACGCTGAGACTGCGGCGAACCACCTGCTGCCCCGTCTGGTTTAGTGAGTCCGACGCGCCGTGTCGCAATGCCTGGATGATTGCACTGTCGTTGCTATTGGTGTCCGAGCCGGCGCCCAGTTCGGTCCCGATCGCCAGAAACGTCGATAGTGCCGCAGCCTTGAACAACTCGCCCCAGTGATTGTCGACCTGATCTTCGAGACCTGCGTATCCGGCAGTGTCAGCGCCAGGCTGCCGCTCGAGAACGATCGACCGTCCATTCGGCATGATCAGCCGTGTCCAGACGAGCAGGACGCGGGACTGGCCGAAAGTGACCTGGCTATCGTATACCCCGATCAGGCGCGCGCCCTGCGGTACCAACAAGAACCGACCGGTGGGCGTATCGTATACGTTTTCCGTCACCTGCGCGGTGATTTGGCCTGGAAGATCTGATCTAATCCCTGTGATCAGCGCTCCCGGAATCACCGTCCCGGCCTGCACGATATATGGTGTGGCGGGCCTGGTGACGCGGTCAGGGCTGACCGTACGACGGTCCACGGAGGCGTTCACGAAGGCAAGCTTTCGGTCCTGACCGCTTTGTGCAGATGCGTCATCCCCGGTCACCGTTGGATTCGATGGCACGACGCGATCGCTTCCAACAAGCGGCGCGGAGGGCGGACGTACTTCACGTCCGTTCGTCGAAGCGAATAGATGACTGATGCGGGCTGCCTCGGTCTCTTGATCCCGGCGCTGCTGGTCCGGATAAGCGCCAATCGCCGGCGACTGGCCTTGAGCGGCAAGGATCGGTCGACCGAGGTCCCCGGGGAGCGGCGGACCAAGCTGCGGGATTGGCTGGCGCGGAACGCCAGCATAATCCTTCGGCAGGGTCGTAATACCGTCGGCAACATTGTGGTGGTCTGTGCTATAAATCTCCCCCGCCGCCTGATTACGGGAGCGATTATGCTGCAGCGACCACAGCACAGCCCCACCGATGACAAGCAGGGCGACCGCGCTCCCGCCGGCCAAGAGCTTCCGCGACAACCGCGTCACGCGCGGATGCTCTGCTCTCAAGCGGAAGCTTTCTGACCGCTCCACTTGTGTCTCCGGTGGAACTGTTTTCTCGTGATGGTTTCCGTTGCCGGTGTTCATGACGACGGCCTCCCGTCGGTCCTGACGATCCTGACCTTCTGCTGGTGCTCACCGCCGAGCCGGAGTTCGGCGGCTGCAAACAGCCAATCGACGATCAATACGTTACCGTAGGCGCGATAATTGACGAGCTCGGTCTTGCCCTCCGGGCCGATGACAAAAAGCGGTGGCATCTCGCCCTGCACGATGCCTTGCGGGAATTCAACATAGACCTTGCGGCCATCGTCATATGCGGCGATCGGCCGCCAGGGTGGACTGTCCCCTTCGATGACATAGCGGGAGATGCGCCGCGCCGGCTCCGGAAGAACGGGTTTCAGAGCAACTGAACGCGACTGCTCGCGCACTGCTTCCGGATAGTACCAGGCAACGGATGGCATATATGGCCGCTCGCGGGAGCGCAGTTCGATCAGGTAGGTCCGCCGATCGGTATTGACGACCAGGTTGGTCTCGATCGAAGCTCGGGTCGGCTTGACCAGGATATGGACGCGCCGTGTGTCGCCGCTCCCGCTCTCGGTATCGCCCACGACCCAGCGTACGGTATCTCCGGCCGCGATCGGCCCTGATCCCGTCAACTGTTCTCCCTCCTCTAGCGCGATATCCGTGATCTGCCCCGGTGCGGCGTAAATTTGATAAAGCGCCCCGGGACTGTAGGCGTAGATTTGCGCCGCGTTGAAATACCCGCGCTTGCGCGGTTCAACACGGGCCGCACTGTTTGCCATCTCAACCCGGCTCACCGGCTCTACGTTTTCCTTCCCTCCTGACTTACCGCCGAAAGCTGGCTTCCAGAGGGGTGGAACGTGAAGCGGTCTCGGTTTGTCGTCGAGAGCCACCGGTGGTGCCGGCAGCGGAGGAACTTCAGCGTCATAGCTGATCTCCGGCGGAATGTAGGTCGCGCATCCACCAAGCATCGACGAACAAAGCAGGAGAGCGTGGAAACTTGCTCGCTTCGCTAACACGAGCTTGGGCCGAGTCGAATTGAGCCCGCTTTGCGCACCTGGATGCTTCGAATGAACGTCAGACGGCGTCTTGGTCACTGACTCAACTCCTTTGACCAGTTGATGGCGCGGACGTAGACGCCAAGGGGATTCTTGCGCAGGCGTTCGGCATCGCGCGGCGACTCGATTGCGATCGTGAGAATTGCTGTCCAGCGTTCGGTCGAACTCAGCGAACCGTTGTCGTAACTGCGTTCAGTCCATGCGACCCGAAAGCTCTCCGAAGACGCGCGAATGACGCTCGAGACGTCTACGGAGATTTGAGCCTTGCCCAGCTTGGCAAAGGGGTCATTGTTGCGCGCATAATCGTTGAGCGCAGCCGCGCCACGATCCGTTGTAAAATCATAGGCCCGGAGCCAATTCTGGCGCAGAACGATACCGTCGGCCGGCAAGCCTCTGACGTCCTCGATGAACCGCGCCAGATGGTAGGCGATCTGAGCGTCAGTAGGTTGATAGTCGATGTTGGCCGGCGCAACCCTTTGGGCTTGGCCGAGATGATCGACTTCTACTACCCAAGGCGTGATCGATCCCTGGCTCGATTGCCAGACAAGGCTGCCAGCGAGACCGGCTGAAAGCATCAGGCAGCCGAACGCCATTAGGCGCCAGTTCTTGGCCTGCACGCGGGCAGATCCAATGCGTTCGTCCCAAACCTGCGCTGCCTTTTGGTACGGCGTAATCGGCTCGGGCATGCGCCCGTAGTGAACTGATGGTCGTTTGAACATCGCTGGTTGCCCCCTGATATCGAGTGATTGGTTTCAAGTCTTGCGATAGAAGGTTTGAGGCGCTGCTGTGCGGCGGAGGTGCAGTGGTGCGTCTCAGCGTTCTCCTTCGGACAAATCGACGGAGGAGCCGCTGCCACCATGATCGCCGGAGCGGACGGCGTGGCCAGCGGCGGAGGCACCATGCCGAATCATCTGAGCACGCTTCATGCGGCGAGCCCAATCAGGCTGCCCTTCGGCCGGAGCGCTCGCGCTCTGGTCGCCCGCTTGGCTACCTCCGAAGGCAGCCGCTGCTCGACGCAATGGACTCGTCGCAGCCGAAGCGCCAGCCTCCGCGACGCCGGCAAGGCCGCCGCTTCGATAGGCGGCTGTTGCTCCGGTTATGACAGCGCCGCCACCGCGCGCGGCGCCTGCAACCGCACCGCCAGCGAGACCGGCACCGCCAGCAGCAAGTCCCGCACCTGCCGCAACAATGCCGCCAGCAGCAAGGCCTGTTCCAATCGCGGCGCCGGCGCCGAGTTGAGGTCCGCCCGACACTAGGCCGTTTGCGATACCCGGACCGAAGATGCCGAGGCCCAGCAAGGAAAGCGCCGCGAGCACCAGCGTCATTGCGTCTTCGATGGTCGGCTGTGCACCGCCGAAACCTGCGGTGAACTGCGAGAACAGGGTGGAGCCGATGCCGACGATGACGGCCAGGACCAGGATCTTGATGCCGGAAGATATGACGTTGCCCAGAACGCGCTCCGCCGCGAAAGCGGTCTTGCCAAACAGGCCAAAGGGAATGAGCACGAAGCCGGCCAGTGTCGTGAGCTTGAACTCGATCAGGGTGACGAAGAGCTGGATCGCCAGAATGAAGAAGGCGAGCAGCACCACGACCCACGCAAACAGGAGAACGACGATCTGGACGAAATTCTCGAAAAAGCTGATGTAGCCCATCAGGTTGGAGATCGACTCGAGGAGCGGCCGACCGGCATCGAGACCGACTTGAGCGATCTTGCCCGGTCGCAGGAAATCCCCCGCCCCCAGGCTTGTGCCGGACGCTTTCAACCCAAGGCCCGCAAAGCTTTCGAAGACGATGCGCGCCAGGCTGTTCCAATTGCTGATCAGGTAGGCAAAGACGCCGACAAAGAGCGTCTTCTTGACGAGGCGTGCGATGATGTCCTCGTCCGGCCCCCAGCTCCAGAACAACGCGGCAAGCGTGATGTCGATCGCGGCAAGCGTAGTTGCGAGATATCCCACGTCGCCACCCAGCAGCCCGAAGCCGTTGTCGATATAACGCGTGAACGTTTCCAGGAATTGATCAATGATCCCCGTACCAGTCATGGCTTGCTCGCCTCAGGGGCCGCCAGGTTCGGATATCCGTGCGGGATCCGGCTTTGATCCTTTGGAGCGAGCGCCACGCCGGCGGCGGAATCGTCGCGGCCTGGAACTGCGCCACCGTCTTTCTTGCCAAAGAAGCGACGGCGGTTTTCGGCCCAAACCTGCTTGCAACGCTCATAACCCGCTGCGTGGTCCGCAGTGACGTTGCGGCAGCGCGCGAGGTCTGAGCTGGTTGCGTCTGCCGTCTGCTCCGCCTTCGGCGGCGGAGGAGAACGATCTCCGCCACGAAGTTGAATCGTGCAAGCAGCGACGGCCACTACGCCGATTGTCGTAAGCAGCGACAATGCCTTGAATGCCCGGATGTCGGTCATCAGTGGAACATCTGCACGTTGGATGATTGATGGCCCTGCCCCGCCGTCAGGAAGCGCCGAAGCTGTTCTCGTCCCTGATCCTGGGCCGAGGCGCGCTGAGCCGCTTCAAGGCTTTGCGCTCGCCCCTGCGCCGTCATGACGGCTGTGAGGTCGGCGAGCTGCTGCGCGTGCAGCGCGAGAATCTGATTGCCCGCCTGCGTTGCCTGCAGCGCACCGCTCGCGCCTTGGCTTGAGGTTACGAGCGCGGACGTCTGGATACGGTTGGTGTCGAGGTTGCCAACGATGCCAGCCTGGACACGAAGCGCATCTTGCGTTGCCGCATAAGTGTTTTGCCACCGCGATTGAGCGTTGGTGACCAGCAACTGGCTGGATTGGTTGCCAGTGGCCGGCGCGTAGCTCGTCGAGAAGGCATGATCGATCTGCTGGACGTCATAGGCAATACGCTGCGCCTGGGCCAGCAATTGCTGAGTACGCTGGATCGAGGATTGCAGTTGCTGCAGCGACGAATACGGCAGGTTCGCCAGGTTCTTCGCCTGGTTGATCAGCATCTGCGCCTCGTTCTGCAACGAGGTGATCTGATTGTTGATCTGCTGGAGTTCCCGCGCAGCCGTCAAGACATTCTGGACGTAGTTGTTGGGATCAAAGACGATCCACTGGGCTCGCCCGGGCACTGTGATGCCCAGGATCAGCGCGACCGTGCCAGCGGCCGTTAACAGGCCAAGACGCCTCATAGTGATTTCTCCAGATTGACGAGATTGGGGAGCAGGTCGAGGGTCCAGGCCAAACCGCGGTGCTGGAGCCAGGCCGGTACGAAGCCGTGAGGTCCATGTTCGGCCAGGAGCTGCGTAATGGCAGCCTGGTCGGTCTTGGCAGAGGCCGCAGTGAATGCGAGCGCAATCTCACCAAGGCCAAGTTCGAACATCCGGTTGCCGCGACGGGACTGGCAGTAGTAGTCGCGCTTGGGCGTTGCCCGGCTCAGTAGCTCAATCTGCCGGTCGTTGAGACCGAAGCGTCTGTAGATGGCTGCGATCTGGGGTTCGATCGCCCTCTCGTTCGGCAGCAACAGCCGCGTTGGACAGCTTTCGATGATCGCAGGCGCGATTGCAGAGCCATCGATGTCCGAGAGCGACTGGGTCGCGAAGATGACGGAAGCGTTTTTCTTCCGAAGGGTCTTCAGCCACTCCCGGAGCTGTCCGGAAAAATCATCGTCGTCGAGGGCAAGCCACCCCTCATCGATAATAAGAAGAGTCGGCCGGCCGTCCAGATGGTCTCCAATCCGATGAAAGAGATAGGCCAGCACGGCAGGTGCCGCGCTCGTTCCAATCAACCCTTCGGTCTCAAACGCCTGAACGGAGGCCTCGCCAAGGCGCTCAAATTCGGCATCGAGCAGGCGCCCGGAAGGACCGCCGAGGCAATATGGTTGCAAGGCGCGTTTCAGAGAGTTCGATTGGAGCAGGACTGACAGGCCCGTCAGGGTACGCTCCACCCTCGGCGCCGAAGCGAGAGATGTTAGCGCCGACCACAGATGAGCCTTGACCTCCGGGGTGATCTCGACCTTTTCCCGGGCGAGGATCGCGCCGATCCATTCGGTCGCCCATCCGCGCTCGGCGGGATCGTCAATCCACGCCAACGGCTGGAGGGCGACTGGCTTTTCGCTCGCGTCGGAGAGTGCGCCGCCGAGATCGTGCCAATCACCACCCATCGCGAGCGCGGCCGCCCGGATCGAACCACCGAAGTCGAACGCAAAGACCTGAGAGTTCGGATAACGCCTGAACTGCAACGCCATCAGAGCGAGCAGCACCGACTTGCCAGCGCCTGTCGGTCCTACCACAAGGGTATGCCCGACGTCGCCGACATGGAGCGAAAATCGGAACGGGGTTGATCCCTCAGTCTTGCCCAACAGAAGCGGCGGACCTTTGAAATGCAGATCCTTCGCTTCGCCCGCCCACACCGCCGACATCGGAATCATATGGGCGAGATTGAGGGTGGACACCGGTGGTTGCCGCACATTCGCATAGACATGCCCAGGCAGACTGCCGAGCCAGGCTTCGACGGCGTTCACCGTCTCAATCATGCAGGTGAAATCGCGCCCCTGAATGACCTTCTCGACCAAGCGGAGCTTTTCGTCGGCCGCATCGGCATCGCGGTCCCAGACAGTGATGGTCGCTGTGACAAAGGCTTGCCCAATATGATCGGACCCCAGTTCCTGCAACGCTGCGTCGGCATCGATCGCCTTGTTGTGGGCGTCGGTATCGAGCAGCGTCGACGCCTCGTTGGTCATGACCTCCTTGAGAATGGCCCCAATCGACTTCCGCTTGGCAAACCACTGCCGCCGAATCTTGGTCAGCAGCTTGGTGGCATCGGTCTTGTCGAGCATGACCGCGCGGGTTGACCAGCGATACGAAAATGGCAGGCGATTTAGCTCGTCCAGGATCCCGGGGGTCGTCGCCCCCGGAAAACCGACAATCGTCAGAACCCGCAGGTGGGCTGAGCCCAACATCGGCTCAAGGCCGCCGGTCAGCGGCTGGTCGGCCAACAGCGCATCGATGTACATCGGAATTTCGGGCACCCGAACCCGATGACGCTTGATCGATATCGTCGAGTGCAGGTAGGTCAGCGTGTCCTGATCATCGAGCCAGGCACATTCGGGCATGAACCCTTCGACGAGCTGCAATACGCGGTTCGTTTGATCGGCAAATCCCCGCAGCACCTCGCGCGCGTCGGCGCCAACGGTGCGGTCGCGACCTTCATAGAGCAAGCGCTCCGCCTTAGCCGCTCCTTCCTCCGGCGGCAGATAGAGGAAGGTCAGGAAATAACTGGACTCATGGTGGGCACCCGCCTCTTCGAACTGAGCTCTGCGCTCGGCGTCGACCAATGCAGATGCGACATCCGGAAAGGTGTTCGGCGGATAGTTACCTGCAAAATGGCGCTGCGCTTCGACGAATACGGCCCAGCCGGATCCCAGGCGGCGCAAGGCGTTATTCAAGCGACCGGCGACCGCGACAAGCTCAGCCGGCACTGCGCTGTCGAGATCAGGCCCCCGGAACTTCGCCGTCCGCTGGAACGAGCCGTCCTTGTTCAGGATGATTCCCTCGTCCACCAGGGCTGCCCAAGGCAGAAAGTCGGCGAGCCGGGCATTGGAATGGCGATATTCGGCAAGGTTCATCATGACCGAGAGCTCAGGTGTTGAGATGACCGGGGATGCGCAGATGTCGGCGCACCACATCGACGAAGGCCGGGTCGCGCTTGGCGGCCCAGACTGCGGCCATGTGGCCGATAAACCAGAGGACCAGACCCGCGATCCAGAGCCGCAGCCCCAGACCTAGGGCTGCCGCAAGCGTGCCGTTGACGATCGCAAACGACCGCGGCGCGCCACCCAATAGGATTGGTTCGGTGAGCGCGCGATGAACGGGCCCGGCAAAGCCTGTGATCGGCTCATCCATCAGATCACCACGCCGCCGCCGAAGGAGAAGAACGACAGGAAGAAGCTTGAGGCGGCAAACGCGATCGATAGACCGAACACGATCTGGATCAGCCGGCGGAAGCCACCTGATGAGTCCCCGAATGCGAGTGTAAGCCCGGTCACCACGATGATGATGACGGCGATGATCTTGGCGACCGGCCCCTCAACCGATTGCAGGATCTGATTGAGTGGCTGCTCCCATGGCATGTTCGAACCAGCGGCCCATGCCGGCACCGCTGCCAAAAGCACCGTGGCGAAGGCAGCCAGCGATGCACCTCGAAGAAAACGAAATTGCACACGCATGTCAGTCTCCTGCTGATGAAAGATTGTAGTCGCCGCTGGCGCTGAGCCCCGAGATGAGGGCGAGTTCAGCGAGGCGACGATCGGCGCCGCGGCCTGCAAGCACGGCGACGAGGTTGATGGTTTCGGCGATCAGAGCACGCGGGACCGTGATGACGGCTTCTTGGATGAGTTGCTCGAGCCGCCGCAGCGCCCCGAGCGCGGTACCCGCATGAATGGTGCCGATGCCGCCGGGATGGCCTGTACCCCAAGCCTTAAGCAGATCCAGCGCTTCGGCGCCGCGAACTTCGCCAACTGGAATGCGGTCGGGCCGCAGTCGCAACGAGGAGCGGACGAGGTCCGACAGCGTCGCTACGCCGTCCTTGGTCCTTAACGCCACGAGATTGGGCGCTTTGCACTGAAGCTCGCGCGTATCTTCGATCAGCACGACCCGATCGGAGCTCTTCGCCACCTCGGCCAGGAGCGCATTCGTCAATGTTGTCTTGCCGGTCGATGTCCCACCGGCGACCAAAATATTTTTCCGTGCGGCGACCGCGCTCTGCAGGATCTCGGCCTGCTTCGAGGTCATGATCCCCCTGGCGACGTAGTCGTCGAGCGTAAACACGGCGACTGCGGGCTTGCGGATGGCAAAGGCTGGCGCTGCAACGACCGGGGGCAAGAGTCCTTCGAAGCGCTCACCGGTCCCGGGCAGTTCGGCCGATACCCTCGGCGCACCGGCATGCACCTCCGCGCCCACGTGATGCGCAACCAAGCGAACAATGCGCTCGCCATCGGCTGCGGAGAGAGTTTCGCCTGTGTCGATCAGGCCATTCGACAACCGGTCGATCCACAACCGTCCATCCGGGTTGAGCATCACCTCAATGATCGCTTCGTCTTCGAGGTAGCCGGCAATCGCAGAGCCAAGTGCGCTGCGCAGCATTCGCGCACCGCGCGAATTCGCTTCCGATTGAATGGAATGGATTGCCACCGCTCGCCCCCACGAATGAGGACGCCCAAAGCGCGTCCTCAGATGGGGATGATTAGAAAAAGCACCAATGGACTTGGCGCAACAAGCGCTTTGCGTGATCGTAGGCTAGCGTAGAAAAAGAAAGACTGAGAACCGATGTTTGAGGCCTACTTAATCGGCCGGCAGCTCACCACTCCGCATCGTCATCCGCAGGCAGGAGGATGATCGAATCCTCATACAACCCAACCGACTCGACGGCTCGGGAATCATCAGCCGGCTTGAAGACGAGGATTGAACTCATCCACGGAGTGATGGATCGGCGCCCGGGCAGCGCGAACCAGGCCAACGCCGCGATCTGCAGCGCTAGGTTGAGACCGAAGGCGACTTGATAGGCCTGGAGCGGCCGATGGCCATCGTTCGCCGACCATTGCTCCAGGATAAGACCTGTCGCGTATTGTGCCAGAAAAGCCCAACCAAAGTGCAAGACGTTCAAGGCGCCGTTGGCACGACCGGCAAGTTGCGGCGGAAAGTAATCCGCTATCACCGCGAAGCTGACCACAGTCGCCGTGCCGGCAATTGCGACAACGGACCAGGGCAGGATGGACGGCAGAGGCACTCGCAGGATCAAAGCTAGCTGCGCTGCGACAAACAGCACCGCAACCGTCGCTAACACCGTCTCCGCCCTGATTCCTCTTCGCTTGACGTAGTGGACGGTCATCCCGAACAACAAGGCGCCGCAGCTCAAGACGATCGACATTATGAACAGCTGTCTCACGAGACTTGTGCGATCAAGCCCCTCCACGTCGGTCAGCCACGGTGATGCCCACAGTCCTTGCAGAGACCAGGCTGATCCAATGCAAGTCGCCGACAACGGGGCCACTCGCCAGAAGCGACGATCGGCAAAAACGGAGCCAAGGGTGGCGCGCGGTGTTGGTGGGACAATGACCCGCTCAGGCACGACGACATAGATGAGAATGGCCGTCGCTCCGGTAGCGGCCGCCAGAGTTTCAAAGAGCTGCCGCCATCCCATCCAGGCGAGCAGGTGTTCGACGGGGACCGTAGCGGTTACCGCTCCTAGCGATCCCAGCATGACCATATAGCCGTTCAGCAGGGCAACTCGCTCCCTGGGGAACCAGATGATGATGGACTTCAGTCCAGCAGTCAGCGCTGCAGCGACACCAAGCCCGATCATTGCACGCGCGATCAAAAGGGACAGGAAGCCGGTCGATACTGCGAACAGTCCGGCGCCCACTGCTGCGAGCAAGAGCAAAACACTCTGGACGCGACGCGGACCAAAGCGGTCCAACAATATGCCGACTGGGATCTGCGCCGCCGCAAAAACGAGGAAATAGACCGAGGTAAGCAACCCGAGGTCGGCAGCCCCAACCCCGGCATCAGAGCTGAGATGACTGGCGATCAAAGCGTTGATCGTTCGAAACAGATACGAAAGATAGTATCCGACCGCAAACGGGAGAAATACGCGCGCGGTGAGGCGCCATGCCCCTGAGATCTGCATGCTGGCCCCCCTTTCTGTCGGCTCGTGCAAGCCGATAGCGTGACCAGCTTTTCGCGGTTCGGCTAAATCGCTGCGGTCGTAGGCTGGCGTAGAAAAAGAAGGGTCGGCGCGTTTGCGCATCCATGACGCTCGGTCAGGATTCGTCGACCGGTTCCTGACGGCGGATATCTTCCGGAATCTCGCGGAGAAAGCTTTGCCCCTTTTGCAGGCGGCGCCCGAGTGCCTCGACAAATCCTTCAAACCGCTCCCGGCCTTTTACTTGCGCGGCCGCCTGCGCGTCATTCGGTAGTGGCGGCGTGATCGTCAGCCAGAACCGTATGAAGAGCGCCAGGCTTTCGGCCGTCAAACCCACGTCGCGCTCCAACCTCTGCATCTGACGCGACAGCCGATCGAGGCGCCGGGCGTACGCTGCCTCCCGCCTGTCCGCTCCGTCGGGTGAAAGAAAGGAGGCGACCGCAGCTTCCACGATGGCAGACCGGGAAAGCTTCTTGCGATCGGCGAGCTCCGAGATCTGTTTCAGCAGCTCTGGCGGAAAATAGACGTTCATCCGGTCGCGCATATTGCCTCAGAGCTCCATACCGTCATTCGGATCCATGGCGACTTGACTGGCGACACCGCGCATCTGTTCGCGTATAAACTGGGACCGGCGGACCGCGGCCTCGTCTTCGTCAAGAACGGCGGCAAATTCCTCTGCCGGCGTTGGTTCGGTCGTTTCCTTGGCGATCGCGACGTGGTCGGGTAGTTCGGGCTCGCGACGGAGACCGCTATTCGCGGTATCTTCGTCTGCTTGTCCTCTGTTGGTTGGAAGGAACGCTGGCTTGAGCGCTCCAAGTGTTGACCATCCGTCCGTTCGCCGTGATCGGCCGGACGCCTCGGGATCGGGCGGGGGCAGAACGCGCTCGGTAAACCGCCGATCCTCGTAGTAGCGGACCTTCTTCGCCCGGATCGGCGCCGTGCCCGCCACCATGACGATCTCGTCTGTCGGCGGAAGCTGCATGACTTCGCCTGGGGTCAGCAGAGGCCTTGCCGTTTCCTGGCGCGAGACCATCAGGTGCCCCAGCCATGGGTTCAACCTGTGGCCGGCATAGTTCTTCATCGCCCGCATCTCGGTCGCCGTACCAAGGGCGTCCGACACCCGTTTGGCGGTGCGCTCGTCGTTGGTCGCGAAGCTAACGCGGACGTGACAGTTGTCGAGAATGGCATTGTTGGGCCCGTAGGCCTTCTCGATCTGGTTGAGCGATTGCGCGATCAAGAAACTCTTGATGCCATACCCCGCCATAAAGGCGAGCGCGGACTCGAAGAAATCAAGCCGGCCCAGTGCCGGGAACTCGTCGAGCATCATCAAGACTCGATGTCGGCGGTCACGAGCGTGCAAGTCCTCGGTGAGACGGCGGCCGATCTGGTTCAGCACCAGACGGATCAATGGTTTGGTCCTAGAGATGTCGGAAGGCGGCACCACCAGGTAAAGCGTCGTGGGGCCTTTATCCGCAATCAGATCGGCGATCCGCCAGTCGCAGCGGCAGGTCACCTGGGCTACGACCGGATCGCGGTAAAGACCCAGGAACGACATTGCGGTGGACAGGACGCCCGAGCGCTCATTCTCGGATTTGTTGAGGAGCTCACGCGCGGTCGAGGCGACCACGGGGTGAGCGCCCTGCTCGCCGAGGTGCGACGTGGTCATCATCGCCCTCAACGTCGCGTCGATCGGCCGCTTCGGATCGGAGAGGAAAGCCGCGACGCCGGCCAAGGTCTTGTCCTCCTCGGCATAGAGAACATGGAGTATGGCGCCGACCAGAAGCGAATGACTGGTCTTCTCCCAATGGTTCCGCTTGTCGAGCGAGCCTTCGGGGTCGACCAGGACGTCGGCGACATTCTGGACGTCGCGGACCTCCCACTCCCCGCGCCGGACCTCCAGCAGCGGGTTGTAGGCTGAAGACTTTGGGTTGGTTGGATCGAACAACAGGACGCGGCCGTGCCGCGAGCGGAAACCCGCGGTCAGCTGCCAGTTTTCGCCCTTGATGTCATGCACGATGGCCGAGCCTGGCCAAGCCAGCAGGGACGGGACGACAAGACCGACGCCTTTGCCGGACCGGGTTGGTGCAAAACACAACACGTGCTCCGGCCCGTGATGGCGGAGGTAGTCGCGATCGAGCTTGCCCAGCACCACGCCATCCGGACCAAGAAGTCCGGCCGCTCGGACCTCTTCCGCACCAGCCCAACGCGCTGAACCATAGGTCTCGACATTTTTCCCTTCACGCGCGCGCCACACCGACATGGCGATCGCCACCGCGATCGAAACGGCGGTCCCTGATGCTGCGATGAAGGCGCCCTCGACAAAGACCTGCGGCGCATAGGCATCGTAGACGAACCACCACCAGAAGAAGATCGGCGGATAGTAGATCTTGAAGCCGAACAGCTCGAACCAGGGCCGCCCAAGCTCGGGCTGGTAGGCAAGTCGCCAGGCCGTCCACTCGGTTGCTCCCCAGATGGCCAGCACGACGATCAGGCCGACAACGATCAGCTGACCCCAGAGGATTTTGGTTCCGGACATTCCTAGCGCCCTTCCGCAACTGAATTGGCGAGATACCTAGAGGCCGAGGTCGCGCTTCCGACCAAAACCCCATTCGATGCCACCGCCGTCTTTCACGACGCCGGTGACGTGTTGGCCAAGCTTGTTCTCGAGTTCGCGCGACCACGGCACGAGTTGGAAGCCGAGCCCGTTATCGATCATAGCGAAGCGTCCCGAGGTGAGCGTCACCCGCTGGCGGTACGTGCCCGCCACATGCTCCCCGGACGCGTCGTTCACATGAGGAAGGCCGGTGTCGGCCGAGATTTTTGAAGCCACCTCGTCCAGCTCGCGTCGGCGCAACGTGTTCAGGAGGTCGCGCCGCAAGATGAGGCGCTGGCCCTGCCGCTGCGCCAGGCCCTCCTGGATCAGATGCTCGGTACGGGCTTTCATGGCGTCGCGGGTCTCTCGGCCGAATCCGCCCATGGCAAGCGGCATGGGGTCGCGTTCGACCAGCCTGTGGTCGAGCCAGGTTGCTCCCCTCGCAGTGATCTGCTCACCAAGATCGAGGTCGGAACGGGTCGCGAGCACCACGGTCGGCCGCGGATCGCCGGCTTGACCGAAGCGTCGGACTTCAACGATGCCGCCGGCCGGCGGAGCATGTTCGAAAGCCTCTAGGCCTCGAAAGCGCACATGGTGCGCCAGTCCGTCTGTTCCGTCGATCAGGACATAGGCCTCGCCGGTCAGTTCGTCATGCAGTCCACGGTCGACCAGTCGTCCGATAATCTGGGATGCCGGCTGTCCAACCTCGATGACGAAATCGGCAACGCCGCGCGCTTCCCCACGTTCGGTAAAGGCCCTGTGCATGGTCTTGATGATGTCGCCGCGCATACCGAGGTCACGCAAGCTACGCTCGGCCTCGAGCCCGACCATCCATTCTCCCGGTAGGGCGGACGCGGCAAGGCCCATCTTCTCCAGGTGTTGAAGGCGACCGATCATCAGGCGCCGGATCTCGGAATCGGACTTGCCGGGATTCTCTGCGCGAAGATCGATATGGCCGGTCTCATCGGCCGCCAGCCGGATCTCCCGATCGAGCCGCGTCCATCGTTCCGCCGTGACTTCCCTCTCCAACGAATTCCGGATCTCGTGCTCCGGTTTTGGGCCCAGTTCGATGGCGACCAGTTCCTCAGCGCGCGAGCGCAGGCCCTTGCTGATATAGTCGCGAGAGATCACGAGATCCGCCCCTTCCTCATCTATCCCACGGACGAGAAGATGGACGTGAGGGTTGTCGGTATTCCAATGATCGACAGCCACCCAATCGAGCTGCGTGCCGAGGTCGGTCTCCATCTGCCTGGCGAGGTCGCGGGTAAACGCCTTCAGATCGGTCATGTCGCCGCCGTCCTCCGGCGAGACGATGAACCGGAAATGATGCCGGTCGTCCTTGCAGCGTTCTGCGAAAGCCGCGCTATCAGCGCGGTCGCCGCCGGCATCGAACATCTCGGCCCGCTCACCGCTCCGGGTCACGCCGTCGCGCTTCAGATATGAAAGGTGCGCGGTCAATGGTGCGGAACGGAACGCTCCGCCTTTGTGACGAACCACGCGCGCCTTCACCACAACGCGCCGCGTTGGATTGAACATTCTGGCGCGGCTAAAGGCCAGGCGCCCGCGGCCAAACGTCGAGTGCCCATAAGCCGTCGAGCGCCTGCCCACCACTGTCTGACCCGAGGTATGTCCTGCTTTCTTCGCCGCCCGCAGCACCTGATTGATGAAGCTCTTGGGCTTCGGCGCGCGGGTACTACGAATGCGTCCAGGCCGTATACGCAGGTCGCTGTCGCCCACGCTCACTACAGGGCCTCCCAACGATCAAAAGCACGAACGGTGCCGAAAACACCTTTGATCGCATTCGTAAAATTGCTAGGCGCGGCACGCGCCCCGACCGACCGGCACGCCAGAACCCAAGCCATGCCAATGGCTTGCGGTTCGACCGGCGAGCCCCTTTTATCTAGCCGTCCTGCCATCGCGTTCTCCTGGCTGCTGATTCCCAGGACCCAACGTCCAAGCCACCAGGCCCTCGGAAGGAGCGGCGATTTGGAACGTAATGCAGTTCGGGTCATTGCGGCGGATCCTCGAATAGCCCCCGCCCGAGCACGTCGGCTGACCGCCTCATTGCGAAAGAGCAGCAGCGACTTGGCAGCCGACTTGCGAAGCCCGAGTGCTTCTGAGCGCTTGCGATAGCGATCGTTACCCGAAGGGCCGAGACACCCGAAGGGTGGCTCGGTGAGGAGCGAAGCGACGAGTAGAGCGCGGGCCGAAGGCATCGCCCATACGCCGTCAGCTTGCGGACCCGCACACCTGATCATTGCGATGTTCCCGAACCCGATTGACGGACGAACACGCCAATAGGCCGGGGGACCATGGGCGCATCGGGCGCCGAGATTGCCGTCATGACATCGCCCGGCGGCACGAGCGCCAGCAACTGACGGCGCGTTTTCATGAGATCGGGTCGCCTGACGAATAGCGTCCCAGCCTTTGATGAATGGCTGCTGGACGTCCACCTCGCCGGCAGGTCGATGGCAAGCAGATTTGTAAGCTTTGCGACGTATGCTCGCGTCTCTTCTGGCAGAGGGCCGCCTGCGAGATGCTCTTCATAGCGTGATGGTCCCACGTTGTACGCGGCAAACACGCCAGGCGAGCCATACCGATCGAGCAGTTCGCGCAAGTACGCCGTGCCGGCCAGAATGTTGTCGTGCGGGTCGTAGGGGTCGTTCCCGAGATTGTAGCGCTCGCGAAGTTCCGCCCAAGTCGCCGGCATGATTTGCATCAGGCCCATTGCGCCTTTTGGCGATCTGGCGTGCACATCACCAGAACTCTCGATGCTTTGGACTGATCGGATCCAGTTCGGCGCAATCGCAAAGCGTTGTGAGGCTTCATTGATGAAGCCGGCAAATGAGTGAGCGGTCTGACTGATCGCCGGCTGGGCGGCTGATCCACTCTGGGCCAAAGCCTCACCGTCGAACGCGGTCAGAAGAAGCATCAAGGGCACGACAGCACAAATGCGCGTGCCCAACCGACCCAACCACGCCGTCGGGCTCGCGCCGGTCTTGCAGACATCGATCGAGGCGGAGGAATGATCCCGCAATCGATCGAACAAGGGAATGGCGAGGAGAACACGTCGAATGCGCACGATCACTCCTCCCACGTCCACACCGGCATCGCATGGCCGATCACGCTAGACGCCGGAAGAAATCCAAAATACCGGCCATCAAGAGAGTCGTCCGACTGCCAGTTCATCAGAAACAGTTCGCCGTCGCCGACGACGCGGCAGCCCTGCCATCTCGGCAATGGCCGCCCGCGTCCGTCGCGATCCCTCGCCTCGCCCATTGCAATGTCGTCGACCGAAATCTTGAGGCCGGTTCTGCAAACACTCTGGCCGGGAAGAGCAAGCACGCGCTTCAGCATGGGTACGCCAATGGGCAAATAGCCGTTGAGGTCGAGGAAGGCCGCGAGCGGCTCCGGCGGCTGCACGGCGACCAATTCAGTGACTTGGAATTGGTCCGCCGGGCGGAGGCGGTAGAGACCGATCGGAACGCTCGCGGATGCGTTCCAGATGAAAAGCGGAAGCGGCTCCAGGACGATCGTCGCGACGAGCGCAGCAGCGGCCCCAATCATCATAGCCAGCATCATGAGGCGGCCTGTCATCGCATCACCTTTTGGCGATGAAGCCAGGCCCGGTGGCGTGCTTTCGTGTAGGACCGCGGGTTTTCGTTGACGGACAGACGGTTGTGAACGTGATGCCAATGATCAGGTGCGACATCAGCTGGATCGATGCCGAGCGCCTCGATGGCGTCGGTCATCTGCAGCACTCGCTCGACCTTCGGCCAACCAGCGAGCCGCAGCAAGATCTCCCCACCCGGCTTCACATACGGGATGGTCGAGCAGCGCTGTCCCGGTGTGACCGCGCGCAAGATGTCGATGCGCGAAATGATCGTCCCAAAGTCGTTTGAGGTCCATCGGACGAAGGCAAAGATGCTGCCGGGCGCAAATGACAGGACACGCCGGTGGCGATCAAGCTTCCGTTCCGCAACAACTCGACCGAACCGTATGCGGTTTTCGATACGCTTCTCAAGCCACAGAACTTCCACTTCCGTGAGATCGCTCATGCCGCGGCTCCCTGACGCTGGAGTTGGCAGCCGTAAGCATGGGGTTCGGCGAATAGCGTATGCGACTTGGAGAGCCAAACAGAACTGGCGGCCTGCTGCTGCCGATCGCCTCCAACGAGGTTTTCGGCCTGGTGCGTTAGAAGAAATCCGAAGGATTTCTGGTTAGTAAAGTTAGAGCGGCCGGAAAGCGAGGAGAAACAAGCTCTTAATCTCGCTTCCGGTCCCCGATAGCACGAGGATCGGGTCCCCGATAGCACGAGGGTTGCGGTCCCCGATAGCACGAGCTGATTCACAGGTTGTCCTCCGAATTTGGAATGAGACCGCGCCGACGCAAGCGTGCCGTTAAGGGATGAACAGGCGTTGGCGCGAAGTTCAGCCGCTCGGTGCCATCAGGATCCCGTGTGAGCACGAGCTGATAGCCGGGCAATGTCTGGCGCTGAACGATCTGACGTACGTCGTAGGCAAAATGCTTGAGCGGCGAGAGGATGCCGGACTTGGCATGGAGGTGCACAAGGTCAAAACTCCAGCCGCCGTCCTGGCGCCCACCGTGCTTGCGCACTAGGCGGTAGAGCCACCGTTCAAGCCCGCCGGTCAGATCGAAATAGGCTCGATCAATCGTCAGCACGAGCGCGTCGTCGATGACGCCGGCGTAGAACCAATCCGGCAGGATCAGCTCGAGCCCGAATGGGCGGCCATTTGCATCCGCCGTCTCCTTCCACTCGTTGATCCAGGAGAAGCGATGGCGTCGCCGTTCTGCCGGTTGACGGATCGACGTCAGCACGGTCGTTGACTGAAGTCTGTCAAGACCAGCCTTCAGGCGGTCATAGTCACGTGCGCTGGTGCCGCGGCCCACAAACGTCAAAATCTCGTAAGGCGTTGCAGCCATCAGGCGCGACGTCTTCAAGCCAGTATCACGGGCTTGGACGATCTGGGACGCGGCCCAGATCAGAACGTCTGCATCCCAGATCGTCGCCATGCCGTGTTCCGGCACGGCTTCGACACGAATTGAGATCGCACCCGCGCGGAAATCGATCGGCACAGTTCGCTTTGTTTTTGCAAGCGAGAAGAACGGATAGGCCATCAGATCCTGCGCATCGCGCGGCGCGAGATCGCCGGGCAGCGCCCGAAAGAGCTCAAGCAGCTCGCGCTCTGCATGGTGTTTGCGCCGCATAGTCACTGCTCTCACGCGGCTATCAGCGACGTTCCTGACCTGCATAGGGACGCAGGGCCGGATGCTTCTTGGCGGGCAGCACGGTCCCCTTGCCGGGATCCGATGTCGACGTCTTGGCGCCGAGATCGGCCCACGCTTTCAGGTCATCGACGGCGTAGACAACACGTCCGCCAATCTTACGATACGTCGGTCCAGTACCGTATGTGCGGTGCTTCTCCAGCGTGCGGCCGGACAGACCAAGGTAACGCGCGGCCTCAGGCGTACGCAGGAATCGCGGGGGGAGACCGGCCATCGGATCGGGCATTTGAGAACTCCAGGATGACAGCGCACTACGCTTGGCTAGGCCGGCGTGTGTGCGGTCATCATGGAGGAGCAGAACCTCGGAGGGGGATGCCGAATGTTGGGGGTGCGATTTTCGGCACCCTCGGGGACTGCGCTACTCATCCCTGCGCCCGGCCCAGGAGCAGCAGTTGCTTCTGCTTTTGCCTTGAGGATTGGAGAAGCGAATTCGAGAACTACTCGGCAAGGAAATCGTGCAGGAAAATTTGCGCGGATTTGCAATTGGTGACACGAGGTTCGCCGAATTTGAGCCTATCCTGAGGCCCATTTCATCGAGAGTAAACGGCTGGACTGATCGCCAGATTTCTCTGTTGGTTCATCTTCACGATCTTGGAGGTGACTACGCGGCGGGGCCTCGACATTGCCGCGTTGCCGACTTGCTGATTGAGGAATTGAGCGAGCGACAATGGATTGCCTCTATATGGCAACTGGCGGCGGATCCGCAGCTGAACGGATCGCCTACATCGTACTCGAAGACCCCGGGAACCGGCGAACACACGCCGATTGAGCAGAGGTCGTCGTGATGAGCAAACAGGGTTTGGGTCGCCATGTTGAGCGTGAGACAGGAATGACGTTCGACAGATGGGTCCGACGGTTCCAGATGGCATGGCGTCGAGGGAATTGCGATCCGGCGTCCTATCATAGCTTTGCCGATAAACTCGGATATGAATCCGCCGCTGCCTTCGGCAATGTTCAAGAAGTATATGGGGCAGCCGCCGGGCCGAGATTTGAGTACCTTGAGATTCTCGGCTAAGATCGGAGAGTAAAACTCATACCCGCTGGATTCCGGCCTCGCCTCCGGGAGGCGGGCTGATGATCCCGGAGGGACCAGACGCCGCTGCGGCGGGACCAAATCAGGGTGAAGCCCTCGCGGCCTTCGATCTTGACGGGCGAGGCGTAGATTGGGGGCCGCTAGGTTCGGATCGTTGAGCCTGACTGAGAGGTAAATCGCAAGCTGCCTCAGGCCAGCCGCGAAGACCCCGCCCGGCGGACCGGACGGGGCTTGGTGAGGCGCTCTTACTCGCCGCCCTTGCGTGGCCGCGACCAGAGGAGGGTGTAGCCTTCACCGCTCTCGTCATCGAACAGGTTGGCGTAGATCGGAGCGTTGAAGGAAGGATCGTCGAGCTTGAGCGAGAGGTAGTCCCGGCCCTCCTCGGAGCGCTTCGACCAGGCCGCGCCGATCTCCGCGCGACCCACATAGATGCGGTGGCTGGGAGCGTTGTCGTTGGAGCGGTTGGTCTCGGCGACGATGCGGACGCCCTTGGCCTGCAGGCTCAGGGTGACGATCTCGCCCTGGAAATCGTTGCCGACCTTCTTGAAGGAACCGATGTTAGCCATGTCACTTCTCCTGTTGTGTTTCGAGCCCGCGACCATCGCGGCCTCGATGGCGATCTGCAGGCCGAAGACGATCGGCGACGCACCCGCTCGCGGGCCGGAGCGGAGCGGAGGACGCCGTTGTGGCGACTTTCTTGTCTCGCGAGGAATGGGCGAAGCCCAGGGGAAGAAAGTCGCATCAACGGCGTTGCGGCTCAGACGATCGAGGCGAAGCCGGTCTTCGGCCAGATCCAGCCATCAACGAGGCCACGTGCGTCCGCGTGCTGAACCGCAATCTCGGGAGAAGACATGGCTTATCTCGGTTTTGCTGAACAAGAGGTTGGAACGATTCAGCGCAGAAAAAGAAACAATTTGCTGCAAAGGGCGGTATCGTCTCCCAGCAACGGAGCTAGGCAACACGGCTCCGCCGCGGCTGCGTGGGCCAGACCCAAATGCCGGCGGCTTTGATCGAGTAGTTCCGAGGAGGACTGGCCCCCCGCGCTCAGGGCTCGATCATCCCCCGTTCAGCGCGCCGATTTATGCGAACCTGTCGACGACGAAGGCGGTAAACGGTCATCCCTCGGGCCTTCCGGCCGTAAGAACTGGTTAGACGGACTCTCCATCACTCCACCCGGCTCGAGCGGGCGGGTCTTCGCCAGAACGATCAAGCGCGTCCATGACGTGACCCCAATGCAAACCGCGCCCAGCCAAACGAAGACCTCACGCCAAGCCAACGAAGGCACCCCGATCTGGGACGCGGCGAACACCACATAATAGCCGGCCACGGCGGCGGGAATAGCAAATGCTGTTGCGATCGCGATGCGCAAAGCCAAGGACCGGGTAATCGCGACGGCGGCCTGACCGAAGGCAAGCGTCAACGCGCCACCGGCCGTTCCGATAAGCAGCGCACCGACCACGCCGGCACCATTCTGAAACGCCGTTATTCCGATACTGAGAGCGACGAAAAACGGCAGGGCATACACAGCGAGCGCAAAGATCGCCCAGCAGAAGAAGCCGATGCCGAGTGTGTTGAGAACGAGCCCAAGGGCAAGCATAGTGGTGGCTCCATATGCATAGATCTGACAGTCGCGCCTTCCACCACCACCACGGCGCAATTTTCGATATGGAGCCGAAACGAGGCAGAGTTGCGACGCATGCAACTCCGCGTTCACGCCGGAGGCGAGAAGGCAGCGCTCACGCGCCGCCGAACCTCCAGACGGGGATGCCGAGCCGCTTCGCTTTGTCTGCCAGGTTGTCCTGGATTCCCGTGCCCGGGAAGTGCATGACGCCGATCGGCAGGAGTTCGAGCATGGCGTCGTTGCGCTTGAATGGGGCTGCCTTGGCGTGCTTTGTCCAGTCAGGCTTGAATGCGATCTGAGGCACCTTGCGGTTGCTTGCCCATTTCGAGGCGATAAGCTCCGCACCTTTGGGCGAGCCGCCATGGAGCAGGACCATGTCGGGATGCTTGGCGTAGACCTTGTCGAGGCGGTCCCAGATGAGGTGGTGGTCATTGAAGTCGAGCCCGCCGGTAAGTGCGATTTTCGGTCCTGCCGGCAACAAGACCTCGGTTTCAGCGCGACGCTTGGCTGCAATGAAGTCGCGGGAGTCGATCATAGCTGCCGTCAGCGTACGGTGGTTTACCAGCGATCCCGATCGAGGGCGCCAGGACGATCCGGTGTGAGCCTCAAAGCGCTCGATGGCCTGATCGCGGAAGAGCTCCAGGCAGTTGCGTCGCTCGATCAAGGTGATGCCTTCGGCCGTCAAGCGCTCGAGTTCGACTGATCGAACCTCGGAGCCATTCTGCTCGCGTTGGCTCTTTTGCTGCGCCTGCTCGTTGTCGTCGAGATGGCGTTCGATGCGGTCGACAGCACGATGGAACAGGTTGACGGTCGACCAGAGCAGATCGCCTAGGTCCGGCTCGAGTCGCGTGTCGCTCAGTGTCGCAACCAGGGCGTCGAAGATATCAGCGACGGCGCCAGCGATCATCTTGCCCTCGGGAAGCGGTCGTCGGTCAGGTTGGTCGTCGAAGGGATGGTAGCCGAAGAGCTGTAGCTCGATGAGGACGTGGTCAGTTGGAGAAGAGGCGTGCGGAGGTTCGATGTCATCACGGTCGGTCATTGGAGGGACCCTTTGCCGGATCGGCCGCGCCCATCGCGGCCTTCGTGGCGATCACTCAGACGGCGGGCGGAGCGGGCCAGAACCCGCAAGGGCCGTAGCGGCAGCGGAGGATGGCGGAGGCCGGCTATTTTGCTTCGCGATGCAAAGCGCCGGTTTGACGGCTGTTACGTATGCTTATCGCCGGCGCGCGGCGGAAAATAGCCGGGCGTAGCCATTGCCGGCCCGGTCCGCTTGCCGTCCGATCGCCCTCTAGAAGGCCGAGGTCGCGCCTCTTCCGGGCAATGGCCTCGTTATGACCGAGCTATCAACGTCGATCGAAGCACCAGCCTATTCTGCGGCGACCATCGACGAATGCAGGAAGCGGACGACGTCCTCTGGCACGAGTTGAAGCCGCAATGCTGCTCGGAGGGTCTCGAGACCGAAGATGTGCAGATCTTCGTTGAAATCGCCCAGCCGGGGCGACAACGCAATCGTTTCAACGCCGACGGCTTTTGCACGCTGGGTGAGAGTGGCCTGCACTGCATCTCCGGCGGCATCTGCGTCGCGGGCGATATAGAGCCGACGCAGGCTAGGTGGCAGCAACATGGCAGAGAGGTGATTGGCTGAGAGCGCCGCCGCCATAGGCATAGTCGGCAGCACGCAGCGCAATGACAGCATGGTCTCGATCCCCTCGCCCGCGGCGAGCACGTCGTCCACCACGCCGAAGCGAACGGCGTTACCAAGCAGGTCGCCCATGGCCCGTCTTGGCGTATCGATCGGGGCCTTGCCGAGCCGCACGCGATCAAAGCCGTGTGGATCGAGCCAGGTGCGATGCACGCCGGTGATCCGTCCATCGAGCTCCGTGACAGAGGCTATCATCGCCGGCCACGTTTCGGTCGACGAATGCTCGTCCGGTCGATAGTAGCAACGAGGGTGGAAGCGCAGGCTGCCATCATGATGAGCAAGGGCTATTCCGCGGCGCTGCAAGTACGTTTCGGCTACCGTCCCCTCGATCGGGCTGGATATCGCAAAGAGCCGGCGGGCGGCTTCCTGCGATCCAATTGGCGCCACCGAACGAATGGGTTTCGAGGCAGGCTGCGGCTCAGGACGAGGCAGCTTCAGAAACCGCCTCGCTTCCTCAGTGACCTCGCTGAAGTCGCGCAAACCCCGGCATTCGCGGATAATGTCGAGGAGGTCACCATGTTCTCCGGTCGCAGCATCGGTCCACTTGCCGGCTGGACCCTTCGGCGATTCGTGCAGCCGCACGAACATCGAGCGGCCCGGCGTGTTGCGGACGTCGCCCACCACCCAGTACCGCCCCGCCCGCTTGCCATTCGAGAGATAGTGTCGGCACACCGCCTCAGCCTCGCGCGAGAGGCGGCGTGCCAGTTCGGAAGCATCGCGGGACATCAGGCGGCCTCCCGCTCGCTGATGCGCGCTACCGGATACGTGTCGAGCACCCTGGACAGGACCTCCACGCCGCTCGTGTCCGTGGGCACGAACATGCTCAGCTTCCAAGAGATGATCTCCCCAATGAGGCCGTAAGCCCGCAGGCGATCGCGCATCGTGTCGTTGAAGCCCGACAGCTCGATGCGGTAGGCCCCCATCACCCTAACGCGGCGAAGCTGGAGATCCTCCCCGAGGTCGAGGACGGTTCGTCCGTCCATCAGCGCGGCAAAGGCAGCGTCCGGCGTGAGCGAAGGCGCGTCCGCCGCAAGGACGTTTACGACCCACTTGGCAGAAACCTTGCGTCCGATGACGCGTTCGCCCGCATCGCTCTGGAGCCGATAAACACGAGTCGATTCGTTCGGCAACCGTTTCCAGATGGGTAACAGCAATCCCGCAGCGACGTGGATCGTGCTCTCCGTGAACTCGGGCACCTCGGCAAGCTCCGCCAGCCACGCCGCGGCAAAACGTTCGCGATCCGCTTCAACCCAATGGCTCTCCGCCATCATGTTCAAGGGGACCTGGTGCTGCTCCATAGGCCGGATCAGGCGGATGCGGCGCTCGATCTCGCCGTCGTCGAGCATGATGCTCGGGGCCGGAATCTGCACGGCGGCCCTTCCCGAACGCTCGTTGATTAGCAGGACAGCATGATTAGAAAGACGAGCAAGGGCGTCATCCAAACCAACAGGATGGTTACGCTCGCGCTGCACGATGGTGAGCAGCCGCGTCTCGGCACTTGTGCGCGGATGGACATAGATCGTCCGCCGGTCAGTGACGACGAAGCTTTCGGCGCGAAGCGTTTCCAGACCGAGGTCGTAGGTGCCGGACGAAACAGTGCCCTCGATCCGAGCGGTCAAAAGCTGCTCGAAGGCAGTGAACAGGACATTCTGCAGGCCGATGGTGAGCGCCAACAACCTGTTCAGGAACGTCGTGATCGGTGGCAGGTCATCCCTGAGCCCATTGGCATCTGTCAGCTTCAGGCCGGTCGCATCCTCGAACCTCTCGAGCGAGCAACCGTCGACCTTGCCTCGGACGAGCAACGTGTAGAGCTGACGCAATGCGTCGCGCCCATACTGGCTTTCGAGATTGTCCTCGGGCCGGAATAGTCCCTGCCCTCCGGTTTGGCGCTGGCCGCGCGTAATGGCCCCCAACGTGTCGAGCCGGCGGGCAATGGTGCTGAGAAAGCGCTTTTCCGCCTTCACGTCGGTCGCGATGGGACGGAACAGCGGCGGCTGGGCCTGATTGGTCCGGTTTGTCCGGCCGAGCCCCTGGATCGCGGCATCCGCCTTCCAGCCGGGCTCGAGCAGGTAGTGAACCCGCAAGCGGCGATTTCGCGCTGACAACTCGGCGTGGTAGCTCCTCCCCCTACCGCCCGCGTCAGAGAGCACGAGGATACGCTTGACGTCGTCCATGAAGGCCGACATCTCAGCGAGATTGGCTGAACCAGCGCGATTTTCGACCACCAACCGGTCGCCCTTACGAATGATGCGGCGCAAGCGGCCAGTCACTTCGGCGACCATGTCGGTGCCGAAGCGCTGCACGATTTGATCCAGCGCGCCGGGTTCCGGAGGCAGCGAAGCAAGTTTCTCGATGAGACGGCCGCGTCGAGCGACGGCCTCCCGGCTCTCGACCGGCCGGCCATCGTGATAGATAGGCCGAGAGCAGAGGTTGCCCTCCGAGTCTGTAAAGGGCTCGTAAAGCTGGACCGGGAAGGAATGGGCGAGATAGTCGAGCACATACTCGCGCGGGGTGATGTCGACCTGGACGTCTCCCCAATCTTCGGTCGGGATCTCGGCGAGCCGGCGCTCCATCAGCGCTTCGCCCGTTGAGACAATCTGGATGATAGCGGCATGGCCGGCGTCGAGATCGCGGTCGATCGATCGGATGAGCGACGGCATCTTCATCGAAGTCAGCAGATGACCGAAGAAGCGCTGTTTGGCGCTCTCGAAGGCGGATCGGGCCGCAGATTTCGCCTGCCCATTCAGCGTTCCGGTTTCGCCGGTGATGTTGGCGGCCCGCATCGCCGCGTCGAGGTTGTTATGGATGATGCTGAACGCATCGGCATAGGCGTCGTAGATGCGAACCTGCTCCGGCGTAAGCTGGTGCTCGAGGAGCTCATACTCGACGCCTTCGTAAGAGAGCGAGCGGGCCGGGTAGAGGCCGAGCGCCTTGAGATCACGGGCCAGCACCTCCATCGCCGCGACCCCGCCCTGCTCGATCGCTTCGACGAACTCGGCACGAGTGGCAAACGGGAAGTCGGCACCGCCCCAAAGGCCGAGGCGTTGGGCATAAGCGAGATTGTGGACAGTGGTGGCGCCCGTCGCCGACACATAAACCACGCGAGCATTCGGCAAGGCATGCTGGAGCCTCAGGCCCGCGCGCCCCTGCTGAGAGGCCGCCTGATCGCCGCGCTCGCCCTTGCCCCCAACCGCGTTCTGCATGGCGTGGCTCTCGTTGAAGACGATCACTCCGTCGAAGTCCGAGCCCAACCATTCAACGATCTGCCTGACACGCGAAAGCTTTTCGCCACGCTCGTCGGTGCGTAGCGTGGCATAGGTGCCAAAAAGGATGCCTTCCGATAGCCGGATCGTTGTGCCCTGGCGAAACCGGGACAGTGGCGTAACAAGCAGCCGCTCGTTGCCGAGCGCGGACCAGTCGCGCTGGGCATCTTCGATCAGCTTGTCGGATTTGCTGATCCAGACCGCACGGCGGCGGCCCTTAAGCCAATTGTCGAGAAGGATCCCGGCGACCTGCCGCCCCTTGCCCGCGCCAGTACCATCGCCGAGAAACCAGCCGCGGGGAAAGCGGACGGCAGTCTCAGCGTCGTCACGCGCGGCGGCCACAACATCAAACGTCGCATCGACCGTCCAGGAGCCCGCAAGGAATTCGGAATGCGCCTCGCCCGCATAAATGACGCTTTCGATCTGGGCGTCCGACAGAACTCCGTCTGCCACCAGACTTAAGGGTAGATGCGGACGGTAGGACGGCTTCGGCGGCGCAACGGACGCCATCGCCGCGGATTGCACGAGCTTGGTCGGATGTGCGCACGATCCGGGAATACGGATCGACTGCAATCCGTACTCCTCATACAGCGCATCGGTGAGGCGGGCGCCTTCCGGCGGCGACCATTCGACAGTCTCGTACGCAAGTTCCACACCTTCCGGCGCGCTCCGCGAAGTCGACGAGGGGCTTGGTGCAATGGCGCCGGCCGATCGGAGCATCGCAGGGCGCCTAACGATGTCGGCCACGACCGGCACTGCGACGGGCAGCCTCGCTGGCACATACTGGGTCACCCACTCGAGCAAGGTGGCGACATCGCTGGCCATGCCTTGCGAGGCGGGAAAAGCCTTCGGATCGGCGGAGGGCAACTTATCGATGACGAGCAGCCTTGTGTCCGTCTGGGTGCCGTGCCTGGCGTAGACGGCGCTGTCGATCGCGGCGGAAAACACGACCCGTCCGCGCTCCTGGAGGCGAACGAAGGCCTCTAGCCACGCCGGGTTATCCGGCGCAAGGCCTGCGCCAGTGATGGCGACGAGGCGCCCGCCGTCGCGAAGACGCGCGAGCGCCGAAGCGATGTGGCGGAGTGCCGCATCCGCCATCCGTCGATCGACATTCGCCACCGCGGAGAACGGCGGGTTCATCAGAACGACGCTCGGTACTACACTCGCATCGAGGTGATCATCGATCTGCGCGGCGTCGAACCGCGTGACGTTAACGCCCGCAAACAGATGCTCGAGCCACCCTGCCCGGCTCTCGGCCAACTCGTTCAACATCAAGGCGCCCCCGGCGAGTTCTGCAAAGACGGCGAGCAAGCCCGTTCCAGCGGAAGGCTCCAAAATGCGATCGCCCGATGTAATGCCGGCTGCAGTGCATGCGACCAGTCCCAGCGGAATCGGCGTCGAGAATTGCTGAAGTGCCTGGCTGTCCTCCGAACGCCGCGTGTGGGTCGGCAGACAGTTCGCGACTTTCGACAGCATCGGCAGCATGGCAGCGGTTGAGCCAGCCCTGGCCCGTATGGCCGGTCCGAACTTGCGGAGAAACAGAACGGTTGCCGCCTCGCAGACGTCGTAGGCGGTCTTCCAATTCCAGGCACCGGCCGCGTCGGAGGCGTCGAAGGCAGCCTCCATGGCGCTACGCAGAACAGCGGCATCGATGCGCCGGCCGCGTTCGAGCTCGGTCAGGAGCTGTTGCGCGGCCCTGACAGCGGCGGAGGTGAGAGTAGCAGCGGCACGCATCGAGAGCGGCGCGGCGGTAGCGCCGCCCGCGAGAGATTCGGTCATGACAGGATTTCTTTCGGAGAGCGGGAACGGGTCGAACCATCAGGCGCTCTCCTTTGACCTAACGGCTCAAACCCTTCCCGGCCCGGCTCTCCCTCTCAAGGCTCGCCCATAAAAAATGGGGACCGGCGTTACACCCGGTCCCCAAGCAACTGTGGGATGGCCGGAGCCATCCCGTTCTGTGTCACTCAGCCGCATCAAGCTGCGGGTCGTCGCCGGCGTTCTCCCGATCCTCATCGTCGGCGAGGAATTCCGGCAGCGGACCTGCTTCGCCCTCCTGCCCCACCGGCGCTGCATCGGGATCAACGAGACGCAGCGGCTCCGGCAACCAACCTGAGCCGTCCAGAAGGCGCTCGGCCTCCTTGGCCATGTCGGCCTTCTTCAGATGGTCGATCAGTTGCGCCGACGACTCGCCCTTGGCTTCCCGCACCGCCTCCAGAATGCGCGGCTTGGTGACCCTACCGAGATAGTTGTCGACGGTCGGCCGCCAGCCGGCCTGCACCATGTCGAGCCCGACTGCGCGCGCCAGCACATCAGCTTGGTCGAGACGGGTGCGGACACCGTGAGCGGAGACACGGCCCTGATTGTAGCGGTTGGCCGGCTCATAGACGGCATTGACCGCAAACGATGCACAGTGGGCGAAGAGCGACGCCTGTGCACCACCATCGAGCGCCGTCAGCGCTTCCCAGAGATCGTTCTCGCTCTTCGGCAACCGTGCCTTCCAGCGCTCATGCCGCGCCTCGACGGCCTTGGCGGAGACGCTTTCTCTCAGCCCCGGAGCTTGAGCGGGAAAATTCGGCGTGCGAAGGCCGATCTCAAGACAGCTTCCGGACGATGCGAACCGGTAAAAGGCCGTCAGCACGAAGTTATGCAGCACCGCTTGGAACGCGATCGCAGGATTTTCTGCCAGCGCATCGCGCAATGCCAGCGTTCGATGCGCCGTCAGCTCGGTGATCAGCCGATCCGGCAGAGGCCTGGCCGCGTCCTCATCATCCTCTTCGGCATCAGGAGCGTCACCTGCGACTGCGATCACCATGCCCTGTGCGGAAAGGCCCCCTTCTTGACCTTCGGTCGACGACGCGTCGGCTCCCTGCCCGACATCAGGATCAGCTGCCGGCACCTCGTCCTCCGGCCGGACGTAACCCCGGTCCACGACGAGGCGTCCTTCGGAATCGATGCTGATGAAGACACCGGCTCGTGCGATCTCCGTCGGTTCGTAAAGCATCGGCCGGTCTTCGAATGCCGCCAGTGCTGCCTCGATTTCGCCGAGACGCTGGTCGATTTCGTCGGGCAGCTCGTCTGCATCCTGATAATCGGTTTCCAGCTTGGCTTGCTCGACGTTCAGCGCATCGATGGTGGCCTGCCCCTCAGGCGAGAGCTCGACAGGTCTGCCTTCGATTTTGCGCAGGCCGTGAACGTGTCCGTAGGGGAACTCTACGGCGACCGAGATCCACTTCCAGCCTTCGGCAGCAATCGCCTCAGCTTCGGCCTTGAGCTTTTCGGTCACGAGGCGGTCGAGCAACACGACGTCCTGAAGCCAGCCGCCGTCGTCGTGCTCGAACAAATCCCGCAGAACGCCGCCACCGGCGTGCTGATAGGTATCGAGGCCCACAAACTGCGCCCGGCGATCGGACCCGCGCACGGTCTTTTCAGTGAGCAGCCGGCGGATCTGGTAAGGCTCGTCATAACCGGAACGGCTGACGTTCTGCCAGACTTGCTCCTGGTGGGCGTGATCGGCTGTGACCGAGAACGCCATGAGCTGCTCGAGCGTCATGCCGTCTTCGGCATAGACCTCATGCAGCTTCGGCGACACCGACGCCAGCCGCAGCCGCTGCTTCACGATCGCAGGGTTCACGAAGTGCCGGGCGGCGATGTCTTCCTCGCTCATGCCGAGGTCGCGGAGCGTCTGGAAGGCCCGAAACTGATCGAGTGGATGCAGGCCGACCCGCTCGTCGTTCTCCGCCACCGAGTCATCCTCGGCGATGCCCCCTTCGCGGACGACGCACGGCACCGCCTGCGTCTTGGACATCCGCTTCTGTTTCACCAGGAGCTCGAGAGCCCGATAGCGCCTGCCGCCTGCCGGCACCTCGAACATGCCGGTCTCGTTGCCATCTGCATCAACGACGGCCCGGACGCTCAGACTTTGCAGAAGCGTACGCTGCGCGATGCTCTCGGCGAGCTGCTCGATCGAGACACCGGCCTTGACGCGGCGAACGTTCGACTGGCTGAGCACGAGCTTGTTAAACGGAATGTCCCGGAAGGCGACAGCGTGATCTTTTGTACGGCTTTCGTCATTTCGGCTCTCCACGACGGGCGGCCGTGAGACTCTCTCCCGGCTTCCAACCCGTCGCGAACAGCCTTCCCTCCTCTCACTCTCGCGCGAGGCCGAGCATCACGCCGGCTCGCGATCGGCGACAGCCGAATCCAGCGACGCGGGCTCAACGGACCGGGGAATGAAGTCGAGCAAATAGTCCGCGGCCTTGCTCGCTTGCGAGGCGGCACGCACGATGGCGCGATTGTCTTCGCGCAGGACTTCAAGCCAGGAGCCGATATAGTCGGCATGACGCACGGTCGGGACGATCCCGAGCGACGCGCAGCTGAACGCGGAACTCAACTCGGCGACCAGTTCTTCGAAGGCATATTTCTTCGTACCGTAGGATCCGCTCTGGTCGCGGTTGAGGCGCGAGGGATGCCCAGTCGCATGACCGAGCTCATGCAACGCAGTGCGGTGCCAGTTGATGGGTTCGAAGTAGGCCTGCGGCGGTGGGACCTGAACATAGTCTTCGGCTGTTGCGTAGAATGCGCGATCTCCACCGATCCGAAATGGAATTCTGCTGGCCTTGATCAGGGCGTTCACCGTGGGTTCGATGAGGCCAGCCGGCGGTGGCGGCGCAGCGGTGGCAATCTCGTCAGGCAGATCTGCGCACTGATCGACATTGAAAACGGTAAATCGTTTGAGGAATGGAATCGCCTGGGCGTCTTCGCCGGTCTCGGCGGCGCGTCGCCTTTCGTCATTCGGCACGAAACGATCCGCGTAGACAACGGTGGTACCGCGCTCTCCTTTGCGAACGTGACCACCAAGCGAGAGCGCCTGGCGGAAAGTGAGCCAGCTTTGCCCGGTGAATCCGCGTTCGATCACGGCTCCCCAGAGAATGAGGATGTTCACGCCACTGTATTGCCGATTGGTCGACGCATTTTTCGGCATGGCCAGCGGCGCTTTCGCCGCGGACGTACCCCAGGGTTGAACCCAGGGGACGCGTCCGGCCTCAAGCTCGGCAATGATCTTGTCGGTAATTTCGTTATAGAGGGTTGCCCGGTCCTGGCCGGCGCGCGCGCGAGCAGTAGCGTTTGACATCGCGGGTCTCCGCGACGGGCGCCGCGAGCCTCTCTCGCAACTTCTAACCCGTCACGGAAAAACCAGCCTGCACTCTTACTCTCAGCCCTTGCGCCATCTACCGAGGGCCTCATTCGCGATCAGGCGTGCGCCCAAGGGCGCATCGCCGCAACGGAAAATGGCACCCGGAGAGCGTGAGCATAGCGACCCGAAGGGGCACGCGGGTCCGAGTGCAGCGACGAGACCGGTTCAATAGCGGCACCCGGGAACGGGGCAGTGATAGCGATCGCCGCAGGCGAGCCCCTTTCCCGAGTGTCCCCCGGCGAGGAGCACCAAAGCTCTAGCGCGAGGGATCGAAGCCGCAAGGCCGAGACGCTGCGCGGCTCGGTTCACGAGAGCCCGGTGCGGCCCTGGCCGCACTCGCCAAAACCTGAGCGAACGTGATGCAGGCAATGATACGAGAATCGCCCGACATTTTCACAGAGTCTCACAATTATGGAAGAGAGGCCTGTGGGCGGAGCGACAGCGAAGACCACTCGCGGACGCGGCGAAAGAGGCACCCGCAGGAGGGTCAGCATAGCGCCGACGCGTAGCGGCGGGACCCTGGAGCGAGTGCAGTCGCGAGACCGGTTAAGAAGGCACCCGACCCGAAGGGCAGTGATAGCGACGCCGGCATGCAATGACGGCGGGCCCGAGGGCGAGTGCCTCCGGCGAGCGACTCAATACGGCTTCAGGTCTGCTTGGTATCAATTTTGCTTTTGTGATAGCGTCTCACTCGTGCGCATGTCTATGCACGGCGTGGGCATATTCACTGAGAGCCAATTCTTACAGAGGACGACATGGCCAAGAAAGCGAAGAAGGCAAAGAAGACCGCGAAGGCAGCCACCAAGAAGGTGGCAAAGAAGACTTCAAAGAAAAAGAAGTAGTCATATCGGCTGCTGATATATTGCCGCCTTCGGGTCGCAACCCGGATAAAAAGCGAGACCTCCCAAAGGATATGAAGCGTCCTTTGCAGCCGTTTGGTATCGCGGCACGCTAAGATAAGGCCGGACCTTTGTGCAGGTGGCTGCTGCATAAAGGTCCGGTTTTTCGTTTCTGCCCCGCGAGGGCGTGATTTGCTCGTGCGCGAGGGATCGAAGCCGTAAGGCCGAGACGCTGCGCGGCTCGGTTCATGAGAGCCCGGTGCGGCGACAGCCGCACGCGCTAATCGGACAAGGAGCAACCACCTGAGCTCGGACGTCTGAAGTATCGGAGATGGATTCTTCAGTTCGTTCTTGCCCACCCTAGCACCTCGCCAAGCTGAAAATTCAGCCTTCGAAAAACCACGAGATCCCACGATCCCGAAATCCCAGTCGTGTGTTAGTGATGGGGAACGTCTGCGGGACTAAACGATTCGTCTCAGCGTGGGAGAACCTTTCAATGCTGATGACCAAGCAGCGACGGCCGGCGATCCGTACCCTGCGCGGTTGGGCGATCAACGTGCTGAACGAAGCCGGCGCCATCCGCGAGTGCGAGGAGCACGGCTGGATACAGGATCGCGCCGATCCGCATGCACGCGAGCGCGCCTTCGATATCGCTCGTGAGGACCCGCAGCAGACCTATCCCGCGGCTTCCGCTACTTCACGGGTTGGCATCGATACTTAGCGTCGGTTCTCCTCGTCAGGGGCGCATTCTGGGCAGGTGTCACCAATCGAGTCCAGCACGTCACGAACCGGTCTCCTGCTCAGCGGCCTAGCCGTTTCTCCACCCGCTTGCGCGCAGTGCCGACCTTTTTGACTGCCTTCTTCACCGCCGGCGCCGACTTTCCCGTCTTCTTCGCCTCGTACTGCACTTCGTAGTCCTGCCCGCCGGCCACCCGTGCCCGGTCCTGCTTTCGCCCGCGCGCCGTCTTCGACTTCTTCGCTGCCGCCACGGATACCTCCTGTTCGTGGCATCGAGGCAACGCAACAAGGATTCAGCGGTTCCGGAACGAATCGAACTGTGCCAATTTGAATTGGCTGTAGCGTGGAGTTAGTCAGTGGCATTTCAGCGTAAAATGCCGGCGGCCATCGGCATCAAGGCGCCTTTCCCCGGCTTCATCGAACCGGCCCTGGCCACCTCGATCGAGAAGGTGCCGTCCGGAGATCGCTGGATTCACGAAATCAAGTTCGACGGCTACCGCGTACAGGTCCATCTGGTCACCGAGACGGCGAAGATCTTCACCCGGCGCGGCCACGATTGGACACATCGCTTCAAGAAGGTCGCTCATGACGCCTGGCGGATCAAGGCGAACTCCGCGGTGGTGGACGGCGAAATCGTGGTACCGGCCGCCGACGGCACGACAGACTTCTCGGTCCTGCAGAACGAGCTCAAGGGCAAATCGAAGAGCATCGTGCTCGTGGCGTTCGATCTTCTCTATCTGAACGGCCGCGATATCCGGAAGCTGCCGCTCTTTCAACGCAAGGCCGAACTCAAGAAGATCCTAAGCGGCACAGACATCCAGTTCAGCGAAAGCTTCGAGATAGACGGCCGCGAGATGTTCGCGCACGCCTGCAAGCTCGGCCTCGAAGGGGTCGTTTCGAAGGTCCGGGGCAGCGCCTATCCGACGGGACGCACGAACGACTGGGTCAAGAAGACCTGCGTACAGCGTGAGACGCTGACCATTGCCGGTTTCGCACTCGATGGAACGAAGTGGGACGGCATCTACGTCGGCCGGCGCAAGGGCGACGATCTGGTCTACGCTGGCAAAGTCGACCACGGCTTCGACAAGGTCTCGGCCGCCGATCTGCAGAAACGGCTTAAACCCCTCATCCGAAAGACCCAACCGTATACCAAGCGCGTCGGTCACAAGGGCATCTGGGTCGAACCCAAGCTTCTGGCGGAGATCGAGTATCGCGCGAAGTCGGCCGAGGGAAAGGTTCGCCACCCCTTCTTCCGGGGCCTGCGGGAGGACCTGTGATGGATGCGTTCGATCGCTTCTGGCAGTGGGCGAACAAGCCCCCGGAAAGTCCGCCGACGATCCCGGCCGAGCTGCATCGAGCGGTCATGGAGCTCGCTCCCGAGGACCGACGGGACCGCACCGCGGTGAACCGAGCGGCAGCGCGCGTACCAGATCCCGACCGATGAACGCTTGACGGTGACCTCTGGCCTTCACTCGGTACCGCGGAGCAAGAACCCGTCAAGAAACTAGCTTCGCGCTCGCCGCAGCGCAGCTTCCAATCGCTCCCTCTCCTTGTTCCAGCGAACGTCTTCGGCTTGTGATCTCTTCGCGAGAGCCTCAACCTCGGCCTGGATGGCGGCGGCCCGTTTCGCGTGCTCCTGCTCCGCCTTGTCCAACGCAGCCTGCGCCTTGTCGACCACCTGCTAACGGCGCTCACGCTCTTTCTGCCTGGCGGCCTCTTCCCTCGCCCGTTCAGCTTCCCGGCGCTTCTCCTCTCGTTCGTAGGCAAGTGCGGCCTTCCGCTCCGCCGCCTTGTCGACCGGACGCGAGGAAGGCTTCTTCGGAATAGCACTCTTCGATTTGCGCGCGGCTTTCGTCGATCTTTTGTCCCCGCCAAGATCGGAGGGCAGTTCGGCTTGCTAAAGGATCCGTCGGATCCGACCGGGCGCCTGAGAACGACGCCAGGCTTCTTCATGGCCGCAGCGATGACGGCCGGATCGTCGCTTTCCTTCGCCGCTCCCTGGTGGAAGAGATTGCTGTTGGCGCCCCAGGCTTCGAGGGCCGCTTTCATGGAGGGAGCGGCGATCGCCAGATCGAAGAAGCCCAGCGAAGTCTGAAAGGTTTTCAGTTTTCTCGCCATCGGTCTGATCCGCCCTCCTTAATCGAGCGTCAACGTCGCATGCCACGGAGCCTGCGGAACACGACGCGGCCCCGAAGCGTTCCCTAATCCTTGAAGGACGTCCATGCATTTCGCAACGTGCTCTTAAGGATTGGCCTCGAATGAGCCGGACGTCGACCCTGCCCAAGCGCCTGCAGCCGATGCTCGCTACGCTCACCGACGCGCCGTTCGACGATCCCGGCTGGGTTTTCGAGGACAAGTATGACGGCTTCCGGATGATCGCCGAAATCCGGCGAGGCAAGGTTGCGCTCTACAGCCGAAATGGCAAGATCATCAGCCGCAACTATATCGAGGTCGCTAAAGCGCTGGAGGGCGTGAAGGGCGATGCCGTGATCGACGGGGAGCTCGTCGCGATCGGAAAGGACGGCGTCTCGCATTTCCAGTTGCTTCAAAACGCGCTGCGCCATGAGGCGAAGCTTTTGTACTGCGCGTTCGACCTGATGTTCGCGGATGGCGAGGACCTGCGCGTGCTGCCGCTCCTCGAGCGCAAGAAGCGGCTCAAGGCCATCCTTCCGCGCCACAAGCTCATCGCGTTCAGCAACCACCGCAAAGGCAAGGGAACGAAATTCTTCGCAGATGCCGAGCGGAGGCATCTCGAAGGCATCATGGCCAAGCGCGCCGATAGCCCGTACGCGTCCGGACGCCGGACCGCCGACTGGCTGAAGGTGAAGACCGCGCAGCGGCAAGAGGTCGTGATCGCCGGCTTCACGGCGCCGAGGCGAACCCGGCCTTTCTTTGGCGCTCTCGTCCTCGCGGTACGCGAAGGAGATGCATGGCGGTACATAGGCCACGTTGGCACCGGCTTCAGCCACCAAGTTCTCGAAGAGCTTCATGGCAAGCTCATGAAGCTCAAAACCGCCAAGTCACCGTTCCCTGCAAAGGTGAAGGATGAGCAGGTCACGACCTGGGTGCGTCCTGCGTTGGTCGCAGAAGTGAAGTTCGCGGAGTGGACCAGCAACGGCGAGCTGCGCCAGCCGGTCTATCTCGGGCTGCGGTCCGACAAAAACGCGAAGGACGTCGTACGCGAAAAAGAAGTGGTCGCGAAAATAGCGCGCCGAGACGAAGCGTAGACCTGTTCAGCCGGCGTCGCGCTCGGATGCCGAAGGCCATGGCGGCAAGGGCGGCAACCCGAGAGCCTTACGTACCGGTCCGAACGATCTCCGGTGAGCCGCGCATGCACCAAGCCTGGCGAGCGCTTCATAATGAGCCGGCACCGGGTAGCCCTTGTGATCCGCGAAGCCATAGCCGGGGTGTCGTACATCGAGCGTCCGCATGACGGCGTCGCGCTCGACCTTCGCGAGGATGGAGGCGGCCGCGATGCTGGCGGACTTGGCGTCGCCTTTGATGATGGCCTGCTGATGAATATCGATTTCCTTCAACCGCTTCGCATCGATCAGCAAGTGCTGCGGCGTCAACCCCAGTCCCCGGACCGCACGCTGCATAGCCTGGATGCCCGCCCAATAGATATTGATGCGTCGATCTCGTCGACTTCGACGAACGCCACACACCAACTCTCTGCCTTTTGCTTGATCTCCTTGGCGAGTTCTTCGCGAGCCGCGGCATCGAGCTTTTTTGAGTCGTCGATTCCGACTATCCGCGTGCCCGGTTTAAGGATCACGGCGCCAGCGGAGACCGGCCCGGCGAGAGGGCTCATTCCGGCCTCATCCACGCCTGCCACGGCATGATGGCCTGTTTCCCAGAGAGAGGTCTCGAAGCGGAGGATCTTGCGAAGGCGCTGCCCTTCCGACCTATTTTCGAAGCGGCCTTTATCGATTGAAGCCAGGATGGCACGCGCTCCGGCGCGGGTGTCGGCCCGCAAGATCAGCTCGACGCTGGCCTCGAGCGGTCTTTTCTCGACGACATAGCGCTGACGCAATACATCGAGTGAGTACTGGGACATTATGGCCTTCGTGAAGATTGACTGTGGGGGAGCATGTCAGCGAACTTTATGGCGATTGTCTGAAGTAGCTATACAGCCTCACCGACCGCGGAACCGCTCTCTCAAAAAGGAACCCGGCCAGCTCTCCCGCGCGGGTTCAGCCTCCATTTCCTCGCTATATTGTCGCTCGCCGGCTCGGTAGAAGGACCCGTGCTCAGTCGCCGTCCCGAGTAGATCGGGGCCCGCATGGCCGCAAACAACGTAACGGCGGTACGCTTGGGGCTGGGGAGGCAAATCGACAGTCCGGACTATCAAACCGCTGCTACCATTTGGCGGATTTTTCTTCCCTCAGTCGCGACCTCAAGACGCGTTTGCTCTTGCCCGTTCGCGCGCCTCGCGCCGACGTTCACGTCTTTCGCGCCGTCGCTTGGCACGATCGGCGGGCTGCCGCAGCGGAGGAACAGGCGCCGGCGAGGTCGCACTCGTCTCCAGAACTGGAGGCGCCTCGGCCCTTTCCAAGGCCGTTGGCCGCGCTTCCATCAATTCGGCAACGCCCGTCCTTTGGACGTGATCTTCCATCCTCCGCTTATCCGTTCGACCAATCCTTGTGAGAAGATGTCGAGGTCGGGCACTCTCGCCGCGAGGCGCCTGGTCCGGTCGGCCCAGTCGCGGCCACTCGTTGCCAGGATGGCCATATCCCTCTTGAGGTCCTCCATCACGGCAAAGCCGTCCGGATAAGCTACCAAAATCTTCAGGAGGGTGACCTGGAAGTTCACGCCGGCCCCCGCGATCAGCGCCACATCGTCGGCGCGTGCGAGAGGGCGTCGCGACCAACCTGTTTGAGACCTTCGGGAGAGATCTCGCCTCTCGTCGCAGCCTCTAGGATTTTCGACGCGACGTGGGTACGTGCCCCGATCTCGCAGTGCGAGATGCTTTCACAGACTTCATCGAGAACCACGCGTAAAAGCGCGGTGGTTGCCGTGTCGAACATATGCTGCCCCCATAAGGGAAAATCTAATCCTAGCGCGGTTTCGCCAGCTTGGGGATTCAAGCATGTTAAACTTTGCGGATGGTGCACTGCACCCATAGCTGCGTCTCGCCCCCAACGGATCGTCTCACTGGCCGAAGCCCCCCAACCGAACTGATTAGGCTGAAAGACTATGCTGCCCAAACACTCTCCCCAGGGCAAATCACGTAATTTGATAAACTTCCGCAGTGGCGCGGCCAGCGGCGCGCAAAGTGTCCCCCTCATTTCAAATCGCGAGGTCGACGGCTCTATGCGCCGTTGGTTCGGCCTCGCCGGCTGTCGCATTTCTGCCGGTCAGCGCGATAGTCTCACGCGACCTCGTCGAGATGGGATTTACCATCCGCCAGAGCCTGCGCGGATGACGAAGGAGTGACCGTCTGGCGTGACCGGTGCTTCACGATAGGCTAGGCCGACTTTCGCTGCGGCTTTTTCGCCGCGCTCTCTTTCGCCGTTTTTTTGCCGGTGATCGGCATCAGCATTTCCTTCTGCCCGGCCGCCGCCTTGCGCGGCTTCTTGGCTGTCTTCTTCGGCGCCTCTGTCGGGCCTGTCGCGTCTCGTCCGATGCTCTTGCGCAGCGCGTCCATCAGATCCACGACGTTCTCACCTCGAGGACGCGCTTTCGCTGTGATGGGTTTGCCGGCGCGCTTCTGATTAATGAGATCGATGAGGGCGGTTTCGTACTGGTCTTCGAACTTGTCCGGCTCGAAATGGCCCGCCTTCTGATTGACGATGTGCTTGGCGAGATCAAGCAAGTCCTTGGTGACTTTGACATCTTGAATGTCGTCGAAATACTCATCCGCGGCACGGACTTCGTAGGGGTAGCGCAGCAGCGTACCCATCAGTCCCTTGTCGAGCGGCTCGAGCGCGATGATGTGCTCGCGATTGGTCAGCACCACGCGACCGATTGCAACCTTGTTCATCTCGCGGATGGTTTCCCGAATGACGGCGAAGGCATCGTGCCCGACTTTACCGTCGGGACTCAGGTAGTAGGGGCGAATGAGATATCGCGGATCGATCTCGCTGCGGTCGACGAACTCGTCGATCTCGATGGTTCGCGTCGATTCCAGCGCGACGTTCTCAAGCTCCTCCTTGGTCACCTCGATGAAGGTGTCGGTATCAACTTTGTAGCCCTTGACGATGTCCTCGTTGTCGACCTCCTCGCCGGTGTCGGCGTCGACCTTGGCGTACTTGATCCGATGGCCGGTCTTTCGGTTCAACTGGTTGAACGAGACCTTTTCGGATTCCGACGTAGCCGGATAGAGCGCAACCGGACAGGTGACGAGGGAAAGACGAAGGAAGCCTTTCCAGTTGGCGCGGGGGGCCATCGCGGGGGAACTCCATTACTGATGCCGGATTCAAGACGAACGGCTCGCCTGGTTCCGCATCGCGACCCGTCCAACAGGCCGATTTTTCTCACCTAGGCCCTTGGACGGACTCGACATTTGTTCTTGTTATGTTCTGATTCGGGCATGACCGACCGACCCGCGAGCTGGCGCATGCCGACCCCGAAGCAAATGGAAAAGCTGTCTGCCGAAGCCGCCCGTAGGCCGGGCTCTTCGACTCCGGCTCCGGATTCGCAGCTTCCAGCCGAATACTGGGAATCAGTCCTCAAAGACCCTCGCGCCGGGAGGACAGCGGCCGGAGCGCGGCAGCGACGTCTTTCCTAAATGCAGCGTCACGTACTGCGCGTCTCCTGCCGCCGCTGCGAGCGGACCGTAGAAATCCAGACCGCCGATGCCATCCGCTTGTATGGCGCCAACGCCGTCTGGAAGGACGTGGCGCAGCGGTTGCTCGACAACACCTGCCAGCAGCGCACCGGCAGGCATGAAGAAGACGGGTGCTGGCCCGCCTTCGAGACACCGTAGTTCCTCTGGATTTGCCGATCCGTTCTCTTTGCGCCTGGATGTCCGGATGGCCCCGAAGTATCACCCTACGCCGCTGTCGGGCGGCGACCGTAAGGCTCTGACGAAGGAGCTCGGCAAGGCACGCGCGATGGCTAGCATGCTGGCTACCCAATCGGCGGAGATGCGGGCCAAAGGCGAGGCGATGATCCAGCAAGCCGATAGACTGCTTTGCGAAAGCTGGAACGAGCGGATGTGGAGTGACGGCGAACCGATCGATCCGTCACCCACCATGGATCAGGCGGTGAACGGAGGCTTCCCCTGGTTGGAGATCAGGTGCGCGCGCTGCAAGACGCCGAGCGACGTCGACCTCGCGGCGATGAAGCACCCGCCGACCACCTTCGTGCACGATCTCGCCAGCCGGTTGCGCTGTCGCAAATGCGTCAAGGCGGGCCGGCGTCCATCCGCGACTCTGCTACAGTTGACCTGGCAGCCGCGCCATCCTCGAACCGAATCCTGACCGATGTGCAATCTTTATTCGATCACGACCAACCAGGCCGCGATCAGCGCGCTGTTTCGTGTCGTGAACCGATACGTTGGCAATCTGGCACCGATGCCCGGGGTTTTTCCGGACTACACGGCGCCAATCGTACGTAACGGCGCCAATGGCCGCGAACTCACGACTGCGCGCTGGGGAATGCCATCATCGTCAAAAGTGCTGATGGACGCCACGAAGAAATGGGCCGAAAAACTGCAGGCCAAGGGCAAGGCAGTGGATTTCAAGGAATTGTTGCGGATGGAGCCGGACGGCCGCACGACAAACATCCGCAACGTGAAAAGCAAGCACTGGACGAGATGGCTCGGCACAGAAAATCGTTGCTTGGTGCCGTTCAACTCGTTCAGCGAGTTCAACAAGGGCGAGGGCGGTAATATCTGGTTCGCGCTCGATGAGACCCGTCCCCTCGCCTGCTTCGCCGGCATCTGGACCAACTGGACGTCCGTCCGGAAGGTCAAGGAAGGTGAGACGACTAACCACCTTTACGCATTCCTCACGACAGAGCCCCGACGTCGCGGCCATCCACCCCAAGGCGATGCCCGTGATTCTAACGACACCGGACGAAGTCGAAGCCTGGATGACAGCAACTCCGGACGAGGCCTTGAAGCTGCAGCGGCCGCTTCCGGACGGGTCGCTAAAAATAGTCGCTCGCGGCGTCAAGGAAGATCCGACTGGGCCGGCGCCGTGACGGACGAAGACGACGATCAGGGGGCGGTCCCCCGCCAACGCAAGATCATCCACATCGAGATGGACGCCTTCTATGCGTCCGTCGAGCAGCGGGACAATCCCGCTTCGAGGTCTACATGGCGATCTCCCGACAAATCCGAGAGATATTCGCCAAGCACACGGCCATCATAGAGCCGTTGTCACTGGACGAGGCCTACCTTGATGTCACCGAAAATCTGCAAGGCATTCCGTTGGCGCGGGACGTTGGCGATTCCGCCTTGTGCTACGATCCCTTGCTAGTGGCGAGGAAGACTTCGGGCCAGGACGCGCCGTTGCCCGCATTGCGCCCTGCGATAGGCCTCGCAAGGCACAAGGATCGTTAGCACAACGAATGGGTTTAGAGTCGGACCGAAAAGCTCCCTAGATTGGCGTTCGGCGCTTCGGTGAGACCGCCGAGCGTTGCCATTTCCGGCGCGCCGAGCTCCATCTGAAGAAAGACCGGTGCCGGCTCCAGCGTGGCAAGCCGTATCGCCTGACCGATAACGATCGCGCCGGTGGCCGCGCCGACGAACGGGACGGCTACACTCGCCTGGGCAAAGCTCACCTTGCCGCATTCGCCGACATGCTGCTCGAGCACCATATAGGCCGGCCGGTTCAAGAGGCCCTTCGTCCCGTCCGCGGTATCCTCCGCCTTGGCAGACTCGCTCCAGAGACTCTCGGGCGGCTCCCCGTTCACGATGGTACGCACTTGAACACCCTCGAAGTCGCCGGGCCCGTGCCCGATCCCGGCGTCGATCATGAACGGGAAGCCATGCTTGGCCAGCACCAGCCGTGGCTTCAGGCGGTCGAGGCCCGAAAGGAGAATAGGCGGATCATCCTCGCCGAGGGCGAGGTCACCGACATGGCGGCGTTCGATCAGGCTCGTTTCCCAGCCCGCCTGCTTGAGCCAGACGCCGGCGACGCGCACCTTCTTCTCACCGAGCTCGCCATCGCCGGGGAGCACAAGCAAGCTCGTTGCCTCGTTCTCTTCGCTTATCTTCTGATTGTCCTGAAGCACCACGAGGCGCTCGTCCTGCCCGGGCAGGAAGCAAAGAGTCCACACGAAGGCTTGGCCAAGATGGCCGAGCCCGAGCAGCCAGAGCTTGTCAGGCACGTCGAAGCGATCGGGTCCGATTTCGTCCATGCTCGCCGGCAGCCAGGGCGTCCACAGCGACACTGTGGTATCGCGCGCGCGGATGTCATGTCCGGCCAGAACACAAGCGAAGACCTGCCGCACGGCAACCGCGCCCGCGAAGACGCCCGATAGCGGAAGACGGCTGTCCCCAATCTCGTCGCCATCGAATGCCCGCGTTCCAGCCAACCAGCGATCCCACCAACACCGAATATTCCAGCTCGCGCCGGCCGGAGCATCGCCGATGCCGATCGTGTGCGTCGCGAGCCTACTCGGCCGCGTGTCGACACGGGCGCCAAGGCGCCGGGCCGCCGCCTTCATCGTGCCCCCAAGCGGCAAGGCGGCGATCAGCGGCACGTCGCGAGCAATGACCAGCGTCACCCGACCGAAGCACTTTCGGGCGGTTGCCACAGCGATCAACGCCGCGGCCTGCCCGGCGGTGGTAGACACCTGGTCACCGCCCACCACGACATCAATGCGCACGGCGTTCAGGCGTGCCTCCGCCTCCTCGAACGAACCGGCGCGGCCGCCGTCGGTCAGCGCCTTCGTCACGCGCGAGCGTTTCCAGAACTTGTTCATCGCGAAGCCTCCAGGCGAAAGAACTTCCTCCCCGCGGCGCTGTGCTCGGCCCAGTTTCCGTTGCCGAGAAACTCGAACATGCCGATGGTGCCTGGACGCGGGTTGTTGCGTGCAAAGTGAGGGAGGATCAGCGCGATGTGCCCGGCGCGCGGCATGATTGGGTTCGCTTTGTCCGAGTCGCTCTGGCCATACCCATGCGGGTGAACGTGGATGTCGGCGACCACGCCGTAGCCGCGAGCGCGGCAGATCTCCCACAGGCGTGGCAACGCCGTCTCGCGAACGGTCACGATCCCGGTCGCCAACGCTTCGGGATCGACGTCGTCGTAGTAGATGAAATCGAGAATATCCCGGCTGCCATCGCGGCGTGGCCGACCCAGCAGGTAAGCTCCGCTCTCACGGCGGCCGCCCAGCGTACGCCGTGCGAGTTCCTGCACGCCTTCATCCCAGATCAAGGCGCTGCAGCGCAGCCTAGGCGGCGCAAGACCGAGCCAACCAAGCAGCGTGTTCACAAGCCAGTCCATACAGGTGCTCCATTATGAAAGTGATGTGGCGGTCGCGCCGCCATGCTTCGTCCGGGCGCTTCGCCGCCCAGCCGTTGTGAAGCGCCGCATAGCGCTGCCATGCGCGGTAGATGCCGCCGTGCTCGTTCGTGCCGTCGCGCGTCCAGTCCTTCAGCGCGTCGAACACACCGGAGACGTCGTGCCGGCCGCTGGCGCCGCCGGCCGCGCATTCGCCGCGTGATCCCACCGCTGAACAAACGGGCCCAGCGCGGGGAAGTTGTCGCAGAGCAACTGGAACTCGACGCTCGCCGACTGCACGCGACAAGGATCGTGGCCGGTCACCCGTACTTCGAGGATGGGAAAGGCGTAGCGGAGGATCGCCCACCGCCCCTCTTCGGCACCGCACTGGAAGCGCAGCGAGTTGAGCTGCGCTTCCAGCGTGCGCTGCGAGGCCGAGATGGTCTCGTCAGCCATTGGTGAAGTCCTTCAACGTGAGGTCCACCACCAGCGTGCAGTGACCGTGCTTGACATATTTCGAGAGGACGTCGTCGCGCGGCAGCGGCTGGTCGGCACCCGGCAAGATCAGGTTCGCCTTTGCCGCGGTCATCGGGTCGAGGTTGAAGCCGTGCTTGCCGACCGACCACTGCAACGCGCGGAATACCGTCGCCGACGGCGAGAAGTGGTGATGCTTGACGAGGTGCTCGTAACGCACCTCCAGCGTCACCTGGTGGCAGCGGTGGCCGACGACACGCAGGTGCTTGCGGCCGTGCGGGTGATGGTGGAGAGGCTGATCGTTATCCCGCTCGAACAGATGCACATCGGCTTCCAGTTCCAGCTTCGTGCGGATCACCTCCACCAACACCATGTCCTTGGTGACCGGGACCACCAGGACCTCGACGCGGTCCTCGATCTCGACCTCGACCTGGACCGCCTCGTTGTGAGGCTGCCCCTCCGTATGCTGGTGGTGATTATGTGTATTCATTCCAAAACCTCGTGTTTTCAGATGTTTCCACGACGATTCCGCTTGAATATGCCGATGTCGTCGTGTATATTATTGACGAATTCGTCAAGTTGCAGGCCCAGAAAATGGGCCCTTAGCCCATAACGTATCCGTCAACTACAAACTATACGCATTCGTCATGTCATCGTCAAGCCCCCCTCCGGCACCGTCTGCCGTTTTCCCAGATCGCCTCAAATCCGCCCGGGATCTGCGAGGCCTCAACCAAGATCAGCTGGCCAAGCGCTCCGGCTTGCAAGGCTCCGCCATATCCCATTTCGAGACCGGCACCCGAAAGCCGTCGTTCGACAACCTGCGGCGCCTTGCTGATGCGCTCGGAGTCACGACGGACTACCTCCTCGGCCGGTCGGATGATCCGGAAGGTTACGCGGTACCGAGTGACCCGCTCTATCGAGATGTTCAGCGGCTCAACAAGAAGAACCGCGACCTTGCAAGCCAGATCATTCGATCGCTGGCCTTCCCTTCCGAGGATGGAAACTGATGGCGCGGCGGGGGCCCTACGATTTCGCCACGGCCTTCGCCGAGAAGCTGCTTCGCGACGAGTTCAAAGTCGACAAGCTGCCCGTAAATCCCATCACGCTTGCGAAGAGCCAGGGGATCCGCGTCGTACCGATGCCGAAGGATCACGACGGCGTGTCCGGGATGTTCATCCACGCGCACGGCAAGTCAGCGATCGCCTACGCGACGCATATCGAAAGCAAAGGATTCCAGCACTTCAGCGTCGCCCATGAAATTGGGCATTGCTACCTGCCGGGCCACATTGATGCGATCCTGCCGGATGGCGCGACCGAGCACTACTCTCGAAGTGGCTTCGTGTCGGACGATCGCTATGAGTTGGAAGCCGACCACTTTGCTGCCGGCCTACTTATGCCGACGCGGCTGTTTACGCGGGCGATGGAAACGGCGGGCGACGGACTGGATGCCATCGAGCATCTGAAAACGCGGTGCGAGACTTCGCTCACAGCGACAGCGATCCGCTATCAGCAGCTCAGCCGGGAAGCCGTCGCCATCATTCAATCGCACGGAAACCGGATTGAGTTCTGTTTCATGTCCGACCGGTTCATTTCCCTGAAACCGGGCCGGTGGCCGCGCAAGGGTGACGCGGTGCCTCGTCGCTCCGTGACCCATCGTCTCAACGCAGACCCAGACCGTGTCGCACAAGCCGAGCGCATCGCCGACGAGACACACGGCATTGACTGGTTCGGCGTCTTTCCGGATATCGAGCTTTACGAGGAGGTCGTCGGCCTTGGGCGCTACGGGCGTTCGCTTACGGTCATCACCACGGTGGATTCGCTGGACGACGACGATGACGATTCTGGTTCCGACGGCCCCTGGGAACCTCGATTCGGGTAGCCCTCAAGCCTTACTAGTCCACCAAATAACATGCATTACACGTTGATTATACTACATGTTTTTAGTAGATGGACTAGTTTTGAATCCTTAATTGTGAATTAGCCCACCCTGTACTACATTATCCGCCTTCTCTCATACGGTAGGACCATGGCGGAACGAACAAAGCAAATAACCGGAGATTTCGTCGATCTGGCGCGGCTCGCGCTGACCGGAAGGCCCCAGGATGTGCAGCTGCTCGTCCACCGGGCGGTCAAGCGGTATCAGCCCGAATTCCCCGAAATGGCGGCGAACCTCGCCGCGCTTCTACGCGAGTCACCGACACGCGCCTCCCCACTACGCCGGCAATCCGAGGTGCCCCTTCCGGTCGATGCGGACTCCCGACTTCATCTGTTGCGCGTGGAGAATGCGATTTCGCTCGACCACGAGATGGTGCTGGCACCGGACATCGAAGCCAGCCTCAAGCAGCTTGTCGTGGAGCGCCGCGAACCGGAGGCGTTGCAGAAGGCAGGCTTGCATCCCACGCGCACGATCTTGTTCACTGGCCCCCCCGGCGTAGGCAAAACGATGGCGGCGCGATGGCTCGCCCGCGAACTCGAGCGCCCGCTCCTCATTCTGGACCTTGCGGCTGTCATGAGCAGCTTTCTTGGCCGCACGGGCAGCAATCTCCGTCATGTGCTGGATTACGCCAAGAGCATCGAATGCGTGCTTCTTCTTGATGAACTCGACGCGCTCGCCAAGCGCCGCGACGATCGCGGCGAAATCGGCGAGTTGAAGCGGCTCGTCACGGTGCTTCTGCAGGAAGTCGACGATTGGCCAGCCACCGGCATCTTGGTCGCGGCCACCAACCATGCCGAACTTCTTGACCCGGCCGTGTGGCGGCGGTTCGAGATGGCGGTGGCCTTCAGCGTACCCAACCCGCCCCAAATCGAGCAGCTAGTGAGGACCCTGCTGAAACCGTACTTCGGCGACGCCGACAAGTGGGGCAAGGTCCTCTCGCTAGCGCTCAAAGGAAAATCTCACAATGACATCGAGCGCACTATCACGCTTGCACGCCGTTCGTCGGTGACCTCTGGGGCACCGCTCGATGAGCAGCTCAAGGCGCTTGTACGCGCTGACGAGCTGACGCGTTCCGAGCGCATCGATCTCGCCCGGCTTCTGGAGCAATCCGGCATCACGTCGCAGCGCGAGGCGCAGCGCATCACGGGCGTATCCCGCGACACGATCCGCAAAGAGGGCACGACATCGAGCCGTGTCCGCCGTCGAAAGGTGATCGCATGAAAAACCGAAATTTTCTGCTGGCTCGCGGCGAACGCCTCGCACACCGCATCGAGATCAAGTCCGGTGGAGCCGAGAAGCAACACCCTTACACGTTTGCGGAAGCCCGATCCCGGATTGCGCCGATGTTGGCCACCGTGTCGCGCAAGCTGGACGCGCTGCCGGCGGCCGCCTGCCCGAACGATCAGGCTGTTGCGACCGTAACCTTGAACCCGGAGTACATCGCCAAATCCTATTTCCCGGGAGACCTGCTGCGGTCGGTCGGGCTAACTTCGGTCGGCAGCCGGCCCAAGCGCATTACACCGCAAAAGCGCAGCGGCGGCCGGGAGCCCGCCGAAACCGTCACCACTGAGCTCTTCCTCATGGGCTCGCGACGTGCGTTCCGCCGTTGGTCACAGCAGGTCGAAGGCTGGCAGCCGGACACCGATGGAGCCAAGCAGCTGCCGACCATCGAGGAGGTCAACGTCCCAACCCCGACGGAAAAGCTGATCCATATCGAGGAATCCGGCAAGACCGGCGTCTTCGAAGTGGTCCTTCATGCCAACGAAGATGACGGCGAGGAGGACTACGTTCCGCTGTTCAAGAAATATCTGGAGTCCCTTGGCCTGCGGGCGCCGCTCGAGAAGCGATTTTATGCCGGCGGCCTTTGCTTTCTAGAACTTGAGGCGCCGCGCAACAAGATGAAGGACGTCGCCGCGTTCAGCCTCGTGCGCGCCGTCCGCCCGATGCCACCCTTGCGGATGCTGCGGCCGACCATCCGCACGGCCGGCGTTGGTTCTGACTCCGTCACTTTGCCAAAGGAAGGCCCGATCGATCCCAAGATCCGCGCCGCGATCTTCGATGGCGGGCTGCCAGCGAAACATCCGCTGACGAAGTGGGCCACGCCCATTGATGCGCCAGGCGTGGGCGCACCAGAGGATACTCTTCTTCGCCATGGCGTCGGCGTCACTTCCGCTTTTCTGTTCGGCCACCTTCAGTCCAACAAGCCCGCACCGCGGCCGTTCGCGCCCGTGCATCACTACCGGGTCGTCGATACAACCCCGGGCCAGAACCCCTACGAGCTTTATGAGGTGCTTGACCGCATCAAAAACGTGCTGGCCAGCACCAAGTACGACTTCATCAACCTCAGCCTCGGGCCCGAGCTCCCCATCGACGACAACGAAGTCCATGCCTGGACGGCGGTGTTCGATGACTTTTTGTCCAAGGGCGAATGCCTTGCCGTGGTAGCGGCTGGCAATGGCGGCGAAGGCGACGAAATGATCGGCGCCAACCGGGTTCAGGTCCCGGCCGATTGCGTCAACGCCTTGGCCGTGGGCGCTGCCGACAGCCCCGACGTGGGATGGCTTCGTGCCGGCTACAGTTCCGTCGGTCCCGGACGCAGCCCGGGTCTCATCAAGCCCGATCTCGTCGCGTTCGGTGGATCGACGGCCCGACCGTTTCTGGTCTTGCGCACCAAGGATGCTCCGAAGATCGAACCAACGGGCGGCACCAGCTTTGCGGCTCCCTCAGTGCTCCGCATGGGCTCCGGCGTCCGCGCGCATCTCGGACCGCTCCTTAGCCCACTCGCCATCCGCGCGCTGCTGGTCCACTGCGTCGAGACCGCAGACATTCCGCATGCCGAGATCGGCTGGGGCCGCCTCCCCAATCATCTCGACGACCTCGTCATTTGCAATGATGACACGGTGCGTGTCGTCTACCAGGGCACCGTTACCGCCTCGAAGTACATTCGTGCGCCGATCCCGATGCCTGACGAAGAGCTGAAAGGCATGGTCAAGGTCAAGGCGACCCTCTGCTATACGACCGAAGTCGATCCGCATCACCCAAGCAACTACACGCGCGCCGGCCTCGACGTCGTCTTCCGGCCAAACAAGACCGTGTTCAAGGATGACGATGCCGCGCACGCGGCCAGCAAACCGTTCTTTGGCAAAAACCGGCCGCAAGTCACCGAAGAAGAGCTACGACGTGACGCGTGGAAATGGGAGAACTGTCTGCATGGCGAAGGTAATTTCCGCGGCCGATCGCTGGACGGCCCGGTATTCGACATCCACTACAACGCGCGCGCCGAAGGGCACGGCATCCGCCAGTCGCTGGAGCTGAAATACGCGCTCGTCGTGTCCGTGACCGCACGGCGCGTCGCCGATCTCTACGAACGCATCGTCCGGCGCTACCGCGGGCAGCTTGAAGCCCTCATCCCGCTGGTCGAGATTCCCGTGCGCGTCCAGAACAAGGATGAAACGGAATAGTGAGTTTTGAGAGCGTGCAGTCCCCGCCCGCCTTCGCCGGACCGTGGGATTTGCGCAGAGCGGCATAGAAGGCGGCTCGCTCGGATTAGCGACTGAGACTAATCGCCCGATCGGCTCGTGGGGAGAGCGTGTGTAATAGAACTGATCATCCGCCGAGTATATCTGCTTCAACGCGAAGCCCATCACTGTTGCATTGGCGCTGGCGACGGTATGGAGACCGACCTCAATAACGTCCTCCTCGCCTTCTTGCCGTCCAACCAGACAAACGAGAGGAGATAGCGGAAATAGGATGTCGCGATCCGCTAGTCCGAAGCCGGGAGCATAGAGCTGTCCATAATTTACGGGAGCTTCCGGCTTGTGCACGCACACCGGATGATCCGTGGTCACGAATCCACCCGTCCCCTCTTTCGCCTTCAAAATACGCCATCGTCGTTCATCGAAAATCGGGTGCATTTTTTCTAACGCCGCGAGTTCCATCTCGAGCGTAAGGTTTTTATGCGCGTAGAGCTTGTCCTTGTTCTCCTCGACATACCTTTTGAAGCCCTCGAAATCAGTAGGCTGCCCTTCGGGCCACTGGCCCATCTCCTTCATCTTCTTGACAATGGCATCCCAACGCTTCGGATCCTCGAACGGCGCGACGAGCATCGCGCGCAAGAGATCCGTTTCGAGTCGCTGTATGCCTTCGCGAACTTTCGGATTCCGTACCGCCAAGAGCGTCACGAGATTAATGATATCTTCGCGATCCTCGTCATTCGTCCCAAAGGACGCTGTTTCGCGGACCCTCTTGATGGCGGGCGCTATGAGGCCTTCGAGCCTACCGAGCTCCTTTTCTAGAGCGTCTTTCGGCACCCCGTTGATGTCGATCTGATTCCAATCGCGCTCCGCGGCAATGTTGGCGGGGCCTGCTGCAAACGTTTTCGATATCGAGGCATCGCTGGCCCATAATTGGCCCTTTGAGTTGGCGAAACCTGACAAGTACATCTGTGGCACGTAATGATGCTTCCGAGCCTCGGCCATCGCCTTCCTCGTCTCCTAATGGGTCGGTTGCTCGCGCTCGCTGATAAAACCCATGATGTAATGTAAGAGGCTAGCGGGTCCTTGCAAGCTGCCAGCATAAGGAGCGCGTGCATCTAACCGCGCTAATCAGGCTGTTGATGCATTTCGATGCTTGCCGCAGATGGTCTGCTAGCTGTCTCGACGGGCCAGCGCGCAATGGCCTCTTGGATGGTATACTTCACATCTGGCTGATCTGGAGCATAGATCGCGAGGAAAAATCAAACAGGCGCTGCTCGGAATGCGACCACGCCCAACTCAGCACAAGTTCGCTGGGTCGCGCCATGTCTATTTTCGCTTCGACTGACTAGGCATCTGTGAACTTCATTACTGATTCTAGAGCAGACGTGGTCCGCATCTGCTCGAAGGCTTTTACTCTGGTATAGCGCTCGTACTGCCGAGGCCCTTGCGCATGGAAATCGTTGATGAAGGCGATTGCGGCGTCTGTGCCCGCCTTCAGATACGCGACGTAGAGCGGCAAGGGCTTTCCCAAACTTGGTTCTGAGCATTTGGCCCCGCCTTGCTTTGGTAGATTGCGTTCCACCTGCCGCAATTATGATCGTACAAGTCGCGAGTGGCTTTGCGCGCGTGCTGTATTCTTCCGGACCGAGTCCGAACTCGGTGCACCGCCGAAGATGCGGAAGCCTTCATTTGCGGCACGGTAAACATCGCGCATTCGACGCATGGAGCGCGGCCTACCAGATGCGAGCACTTCGCGTTGCTTGGGGGCGGATCGCATATCGTTGTGGCGGTCACTGGCGCTCGAACTTCCAACAGAGCTGTCGGTTCTATGCCGCTCGAACCTGCGTGGTCGGATCCCTGAGGGAGTGTGTCGGGGTTCGCCAACGTCCGCCGACGCTTATTCAACGGATATTCGACGACTTCTCCATCGCGGTTCTAAGTTATTGAATTGTCTGGCGCTCCCTAGGGGAATCGAACCCCTGTTTCAGCCTTGAGAGGGTAAAGTCGCTGATCATCGTTGAGAGTCCTGCGATGGAGACCTTACGGATGTCAGGCCCGGCTCGTTTGCATAAGCAGGCGTTACCACACTAGTTTCGCACCAGAAACGACCCAGCCGAAGCGCAACGAACGCGATCGGATTGAAACAAAAAGTCAGCAAAATCAACGAAACCAATCGCTATCCCGCCGCTCATAACGGTCTGGTGCACGTTCGAGTCCGCTGACCGGTCAGGGAAATCGGCGCCTCGTGATGCGCGGGTTCGTTCGCCGCACCAGTTTCACGAATCCGCGAAAGCGGCGGACGAATGTCGAACATGTTAGCACCGGAGCATCCTATTCGTACTCCAAAGAAGCCGAATTCCCTCCACCCGATGGGGAATGCTTTTCGCCTCTAATCTTATTTGCTCATTTTGCTTCACCAAGACTCCGATCAAAAGGCCAAAAGCGGCGAGGCATTATGCAGTTGCGCCCCGAGAGCATTGAGCCACCCTATTCTTCGACCGAGGTCGCAGCGGCGATTGGCGTCTCTCTGGATACATTCTATCGCACGCGCCGCCGAAGGCACGAGCGCGACGGCTTGCCTTCGCCGATCAGCGAGCGAGGACCGCTGAAATGGGAACGCACTGGCTTCGATGCTTGGCTTACCCGACATCATCCTATGCGCCCAAAGACGATTGCCAATGACGCATTCGCGCCGCCGCCAGCAGCAAGCGACGAGGATCACCGCGAGCGGCTGCGGAGAGCTTACGGCCAGTACGACTCTTGACAGACTAGATCGCGCTAGATTCCAATGGGCGCTATCTCTTACTGGCACTGAGGCTTTTTATGGCCGATCCAAAGTTTCCGCATGTGAAGTGGCGTGATGGCCGCCCTCGGTCGTCGCACGGCGCTTATGCCAGAGCTCTCGGCTTTGTCGATGCCGACTTGCGCCATCCGCCGCACGATGAAAAAGGCCGTCCTGTCGGTGCGTGGTTCAATCTCCAAGAGGCCTCAGACTTTTCAGACAAGCGAAAGTCAGAGATCGAGGCGGCGCGCCGCGCCGGCAAGCTGCCGAAGAAAATTACGATCCGGAAGCGTTCTACGATCGAAGATCTTCTGGACGATTGGAGCAAGTCGGTCGAGTTCAAGGCGTTGTCGTCCGCCTCGCAATCTTCCTATCGCAAATGTATCTCCGCCATCTTGTACCGACCGCAATCACGCGAATCCGCCGCGAAGATGCGCGCCGAAATGCGTGCCGCCAAGCTTCTCGGCGTAGCCGAGCCCGTCCGAGAACTCGAGGCGATAGCGACTGCCACTCCGACATCAATCGGCAAACCGGAGTTCCGCGCCTTCTATAACTATGCGAAATCGGCTCGCGGCCATCATATGGCGCTCTCTATGATAGCCACGCTCTCAGCGGCGTTCACTTGGGGGCAGGAAAGCGTCTTGTGGCGCCTCGGGCCCAACCCGCGAGAAGGCATGGAGTTCGATCATCCAGACGGACGCATCGTACAGGTTGCCATGCCCGAATTTTCCGCATGGGTCGCCGCAGCCGATGCGATCGAACGGCCTTCGGTCGGCGATAGCTTTCATCTGGCGTTGTTCACCGGACAGCGCCAGACTGACCGTCTGATTATGCGCAACGAGAGCGACCTTGAGGGCCGGCACGCGTTCCGGCAGAGCAAGACTGGTGAACTTGTCGACATCAAAGAGGCGCCACAACTCAGCGCACGGCTGAATGCCTCGCGTGCACGAGTAAAGGAACTGAAGCTTCGGCTTCAACTGGATAAGGTGCCGCCCGAACTCGTGGTCAATGAGGACAATGGCGAGCCTTATAATGAGAGTACATATCGCCATTGGGTGTCGACCGCCCGGGCCGTGGCAATCTTCGGCTTTCTCGCGCGCGATAACGCGCGACAGGCAATTGTACGCGCAGAGCGACTGAACGCTGAACTGATTAAAGATGTTGACAGGCTGTTCGCCCCTTTTCCGCTGGATGAAGAGAATAAGGCGCAGCGCGCTCGAGCGGTCGATCAGCGCAAGAGTGCATTGGCTAAGTGGTTGGATGCGCAGACCGCACGCGACAGCAGTGGCGATGAGACAGCGTGGCGCCTGACGCCCTGTCCTTCGCTGATGTTTGTAAATGGCGCCGGCGAACTCGACCAGAAGCACGACCAAGACCTACGTGATACCTGCGTCATGCTTCTTGATCGAGCTGGCTGCGACCTGCTGACGATTTGCGACATTACTGGGCATTCATACCGAAGCGCGCAGACCATCGTGAAGCACTACCGCGCCCGGAATGCCGCTCGCGCCGATTCCGGCATCGACAGGCTTGAACTGCAGGTGCGTAAGGAAGGCATGAAGGGCTGAACGCAGGCCGGTAGGTCTCATTTTGGCTGGTGTCCAGCGGAGCGCGGGCTCCGGCCTAAAGGTCGCGCAGCGCGCGGCCAATCTCGCATTCTATGTTTCGCCTCATTTGAACGAGAGCCGCGCCCTCAGCCTAGGGCGTCTGTGAACGTGCCAAGTTTGCCATCTACGATGGCAGACCGGTGACAGGGCACCCCAATTATCCAACTCGTCGCACGGCGTGCGACGTACGACCACAAAAAGCGTCGCACGAGACCTGGTTTGTTCTGTCCCAGAAATGAAAAAAGCCCTTGCGGGCCAATCCCTTGAGAGTGGTGGGCGCACCAGGGCTCGAACCTGGGACCCGCTGATTAAGAGTCAGCTGCTCTACCAACTGAGCTATGCGCCCGAAAGGCGGTCAAGGCCTTGCGAGGCCGGTCGTTTAGCAAAGCGTTCCGGGTCTGGCAAGCGATCGGACGCAAGTTTTCCAAGGTCTCGTCCGCAGCCCCGAAAATGCGAAAAGCCGCTGGATTCCAGCGGCTTCGCCAGGTTTACGGCCTGAGAACCGGTCCGTTCAGAGCCGGCCCTCCCGGTCCCGGTCGGGACCGCGGTCACGGTCGAAGCGGTCGTGGTGGAAGTGGTCCATGCCCCGTTCCATCATGCGGTCCATGCGCTCCTTGAAGTGGTGGTGGCGCGGGCCGTCCTCGCCGCCGCCGAACGGACCGCGGTGCCGGGTCAGCACGGCGAGACGCCGTTTCTGGCCCTCATCGAGGGTCTTGTAGAGCGGATCGGCGGCATCGGCGATCTTCTTCAGGGCGGCGGAGCTGGCGCCCATGTCCTCGGCGCGCTGGCGCAGGCGGGCGATCGGATCCTCGGCCCTGTCGGCATCGCCCGGCCCGGCATTCATCCGCGCATTGGCGCGGTCGATGCGCAGCTTGGCGAACTCCCGCACCGCCGCCTCGACCGGCGGCCACAGCTTCTCCTGGTCTGCGTTCAGCTTCAGCCCGGCATGGACGGCGGCGATCCGCGCATCGACGAAGGCGGCGCGGTCCTCGGGGCTCATGCGCATGTGGCGGACGTGCTCCATCCACGGGCGATGATATTGGGCATAGACCGCGCCCGAGCCGGCGATGCTGAGCACGGCGATGGCTGCGATGGTGAATTTCTTCATCCTGACCTCCTCTGGAAGGATACCCGTGAGGATGAGCGCGAGGGGGCTGACGCGCAACTTACAACTTGGACAGGAAGCGCGCTCTTACAGAGATGTAATCGCCGTGAATGTCCGTTCAGATGCGAACAAAAATAATTCGCAACAAAAAGGGCTTCCGTGCGCTGCGCGGAAGCCCTTCGTTGGGGTCGCCCGTCGAGGTCAGTTCGTCGGGCTCTTGGCTTCCTTCAGGAACTCGTCGATCAGCCCCTGGCCGATGCGGCCCGCGGCCTCCTTGTAGACCGGCTCCATCGCCTTGCGCATCGCCTCGTCCTGATCGGCCGTCAGCTTGATGATCTCGCTCTTGCCGCTCTTCTTGATCTCGGCCAGCGCGTCATCGTTCTCCTTCTGCGACTGCGCGTTGCTGAACTCGGTCGCCTCTTTCATCGCCTTTGACAATGGGTCACGGATGTCGGCCGGCAGATCGTCCCAGAATTTCTTGTTCACGATCACGACGTAGCCGATGTAGCCGTGATTGGTTTCGGTGATGTACTTCTGAACCTCGTGCATCTTCTGGGTGTAGATGTTCGACCAGGTGTTCTCCTGGCCGTCGACCACGCCGGTTTGGAGTGCCTGGTAGACTTCCGAGAACGCCATCACCTGCGGCAGCGAGCCGAGCGACTTGAACTGGGCCTGGATCACGCGCGAGGATTGGATGCGGAATTTCACGCCCTGATAGTCGGCCGGCGTGATCAGCTTCTTGTTCGCGCTCATCTGCTTGAAGCCGTTGTCCCAATAGGCAAGGCCGGTGATGCCCTTGGCATCCAGCAGCTTCAGCAGCTTGGTGCCGAGCGGCCCTTCCGTCACCTTCCGCAGCGTCTTGATGTCGGGCAGGATGTAAGGCAGGTCGAACACCTCGAACTCGCGGATGCCGAGCGGCCCAAACTTGGAGTTGGACGGCGCCAGCATCTGCACGCTGCCGAGCTGGAGCGCCTCGAGCTCTTCCTTGTCCTTGTAGAGCGTCGAGTTCGGATAGACTTCGACCTTGACCTTGCCGCCGGTATACTTCTCGGCGAGCTCCTTGAACTTCTCCGCGCCCTTGCCTTTCGGCGTGTCGGTGGCGACAACGTGGCTGAATTTGATGATGATCGGTGATTGGGCCGATGCCGGCCCGCTCAAGCCAAGTGCCAGAACCGCGATGGAGGCGGCGATCGCCGAGGTGCGCATGGTCTCTCCCTGTCGTTTGTTTGAGCCGCCCGGCGGCGCCGGGTGGCCAGTCTTATGCCGGCTGCATCAATAGCGGCTCGCTTACACAGCCGCTATTGTCCCTTAGCAGGGCAGCCATTCAGCTCGCCGCCGCCGTCACATTGTCGCGCTGGCGCTTCATGACGATCTTGTTGAGCGCGCCGAGATAGGCCTTGGCCGAAGCCACCAGGGTATCCGGATCCGCCGCGCGCGCCGTCATCGAGCGGCCGTCCTGCGCCAGCCGCACCGACACTTCCGCCTGCGCGTCGGTGCCCTCGGTGACCGCGTGCACCTGGTACAGCTCGAGCTTGGCCTCGTGCGGCACCAGGCGCTTGATGCAGTTGAAGACGGCGTCGACCGGGCCGTTGCCTTCGGCTTCCTCGATCTTGATCTGGCCGTCGACGTCGAGCTTCATGGTCGCGCGCTGCGGACCGTGGGTGCCGGCGATCACCGTCAGTGAGGTCAGCTTGATGCGGTCGTGCGAGGCCGCCATCTCCTCGTCGACCAGCGCCTCGATGTCCTCGTCGTAGATGTCCTTCTTGCGGTCGGCCAGCGCCTTCATCCGCGTGAACGCATCTTCCAACTGGTTCGGACCGAGCTTGTAGCCCATCTCCTCCAGCTTGTGCACGAAGGCGTGGCGACCGGAATGCTTGCCCAGCACCAGCGACGACTGCTTCAGGCCCACCATCTCGGGGCGCATGATCTCGTAAGTCGAAGCGTCCTTCAGCACGCCGTCCTGGTGAATGCCGCTCTCATGAGCGAAGGCATTCCGGCCGACGATCGCCTTGTTGTATTGCACCGGGAACGAGGTCGCCGCCGAGACCAGCTTCGAGGCACGGGTCAGCTGCGTCGTGTCGATCTTGTTCCAGTAGGGGAATTTGTCGTTGCGCACGTTGATCGCCATAACGATCTCTTCGAGAGCGGCGTTGCCGGCGCGCTCGCCGATGCCGTTGATGGTGCACTCGACCTGGCGCGCGCCGCCCGTGATGCCGGCCAGCGAGTTGGCGACCGCCATGCCGAGATCGTTATGGCAGTGCACGGAGAACACCGCCTTGTCCGAGTTCGGCACGCGCTCGATCAGCGTCCTCATGAAGTGGGTATATTCCTCCGGCACCGTATAACCGACGGTGTCGGGGATGTTCACCGTGGTGGCGCCGGCCTTGATCACGGCCTCGACGATGCGGCACAAAAAGTCCATCTCGCTGCGGGTGCCATCCTCGGCCGACCATTCGACGTCGTCGATCTGGTTGCGGGCGCGCGCGACCATCGCGACCGAGGTCTCGATCACCTGCTCCGGGGTCTTGTTCAGCTTCACCCGCATGTGCAGCGGCGAGGTCGCGATCACGGTGTGGACGCGGCCGCGCTTGGCGAACTTCACGGCTTCGGCACAGCGGTCGATGTCGGCGGGATGGGCGCGCGACAGACCGGCGATGACGGCGTTCTTGGAGCGGCGGGCGATCTCACTGACCGCCTGGAAGTCGCCTTCGGAGGTGATCGGAAAGCCGGCCTCGATGACGTCGACGCCCATATCATCCAGCAGTTCGGCGACCTCGAGCTTCTCCTCGAAGGTCATGGTGGCGCCGGGGCACTGCTCGCCGTCGCGCAGCGTGGTGTCGAAAATGATGACGCGGTCCTTCTCGGACTTGTTCACGGTGGCCATTTCTAGATTTCCTTTTGAGCGTTTGCGCCGTTCAGAGCCGTTTCAGTCCCTTGGCGCTTGAGGTGTCCGTTGATCTCGACCAACCCCTGAGCGCCCAGGCGCATGGCGCCCAGCCGGCCCTCAGGGGCAAGTAAGAAGAAGGCCGCCAATAAGGAGGGTGGGCAGCAGCGCAGCCGGGATCGCGGCGGCGGCCAGAGCCACCTCCCCCGAAATCCCCTCGAATTGGCCGCGAATCAGCATTGCCAGACCCTGTAGAGCCTCAAATCCTCGGTCAAAACCGTTGACGGTTGGTTTCGGGAGAGGCCCGATGTGGCCGTTTCTAGACGAGAAATGGCCGCAACTGCAACGCCAAAAAGAGGGTCAACATAGATGACCTAAAAGGGTAGGCCTAGGCCGTGCCGGTGCGGCGGGCGCGCGCCCTGTTCTCCCAACGGTTCAGCATTTGGCCGAGCTCGCCGGTGGGCGCAGCGGTGCCGGTCTTCGCGATCTCGTTGGTGTTGGCCGGCGCATTGGCTGAGAGCCAGTCCGGCTCAGCGTACTCGCGCCAGCGGCGTGCCTCCGCGCGCCTTTTTCGGGAGACGTAATCCCGCGTGAAATAGCCGGCCGCAAACGCGAGTGAGAGAAGGATGACCAGGATGACGACTTGCACAATGAGCTCCGGCTTTATCCCCCGCTAGCGCCCTGCAATCCAAACGCACTCGAAGGTGACGAAATTGCGACCTGCGATCACGCCGCGGTTTCAAGTCTGCCTCTCGCAACCGGACGCGGACCGGACTAACCTTCGCCGCGCTTGGCCGGATCAACCGGCCGGCCGAACGTAACCGGGAGGATACGATGACACGCCAGGAGGCTCCTGAGCGGGAGCAGCGTGCGCACGATGCTGCGCTTTCACGACGAACGCTGGTCGGGGGGCTGGCGCTCGGCGCCGCGGCCACGTTGGCGGGCCCCGCGCTGGCCCAGACCGGGCCCGCCGCACCGCCGACGACGATCACGACGCCGCCGCGCGACTTCGGCCCGGGCGGCGCGCCGACGACCTATTTCTGGGACCCCGACATCATCGCGGTCGATCCGTCCTTCAACGATCTCGCGCAGCCCAACACCGCGATCAAGCGTCTCTACACCGGGCTGCTCTGGGCGGAAGGCCCGGCGTGGAGTGCGCAGGGCCGCTATCTCTTGTGGAGCGACATTCCCAACAACCGGCAGATGCGCTGGACCGAGGACGACGGCCGCGTCAGCGTATTCCGCTCGCCCTCCAACAATTCCAACGGCAACTCGTTCGACTTCCAGGGCCGCCAGCTCTCCTGCGAACACCTGACGCGACGGGTGACGCGTTACGAGCATGACGGTACCGCCACCGTGCTCGCCGAGTCCTACCAGGGCAAGAAGCTGAACTCGCCGAACGACATCGCCGCGCATCCCGACGGCAGCTATTGGTTCACTGATCCGCCGTATGGCGGCCAGCTCTACGAAGGCGAGCCCGACGTCGCGGGCGGCCCGAGCAATGCAGGCGGCAAGCTCAATCCGCGGATCGGACAGCCGGCCGGCTTCGTGCCGGGCAAGCGCGAGCTGCCGACCAATTGCTATCGCATCGATCCCTCCGGCCGCATCGACCTCGTCGTCACCGAAGACCAGGTGCCCGACCCGAACGGGCTCTGCTTCTCGCCCGACTACAAGAAGCTCTACATCGCCTCGACCGGCAAGGGACCGGGCGACACCGGCCCCGGCGGCAAGGGCGAGATCTTCGTGTTCGACGTCGGCAGCGACAACAAGCTGTCGAACCTGAAGAAGTTCACCGATTGCGTGATCGACGGCGTGAAGTGCGGACCGGATGGCCTGCGTTGCGACGTCAACGGCAATCTCTGGGCCTCCAGCAATGCCGGACGCGCCGTCGGCTACAGCGGCGTCACGGTGTGGTCGCCGGAGGGCAAGCTGCTCGGCCGCATCCGTCTGCCGGAAGTGTGCGGCAACGTCTGCTTCGGCGGCCCCAAGCGCAACCGCCTGTTCATGGCCGCAAGCCAATCGCTCTACGCGGTGTATACGGCGACCCAAGGCGCCGGGCCGGGCTGAGCGGCGCCATCCACGAACGAACGCGCCGGCGTGAAGCGCCGGCGCCGAAGAACCTCGACTTTCGCGATGTTGACTTTCCGCCGTCCAGCTCCCCATACTTTGCGAACAACAACAAGATCGAACGACGGTTTTGAGGGAGGATAGGATGCCGACTTCACGCAGGCAGCTGCTGAAGACATCGGCGGCTGCCGCCGCCGCACTCAGCCTCGATTGGACACGCGCCCAGGCACAAGCCGAGACTATACGCATCGGCCTGATCTACGACCTCACCGGCCCCTTCGCCGCCGGCGGCTCGGTCGCCTCCTCGATCGGCGTGCAGATCGCCATCGACCTCGTCAACGAGAAAGGCGGTGTCGGCGGCAAATACAAGGTTGCTCCGGTCGCCGCGGATTCGCAGAGCAAGCCGGACGTTGCGATCAACGAGGCCGAACGCCTGATCAGCCAAGAGAAGATCGACATCCTCAACGGCGTCTATGCCAGCTCGCATGCGGTGCCGCTCGCGGCCAAGGTCGAGCAGCAAAAAAAGATCCTCTGGATCACGACCGCGGTCTCGACCGCCGTGTTCAAGGACAAGAACCTGCAGCACGTATTTCGCGCGCAGATCCATTCGGATCAATACGGCCAGGCCTTTGCAAGCTTCCTCACCGAGCACGCCAAAGCCAAGCTCGGCATGGATCCGAAGGAGGTCAAGGTCGCGTTGATCCACGAGGACGGCCCTTATGGCGTCGGCGTTGCCTCCGCTGACGAAGCCTATGCGAAAGAGGCCGGCATTCCGGTGGTGCTGCGCGAAGGCTATTCGGCCTCGGCGCCCGACCTGTCGGTGCTGGTGACCAAGATCAAGCGGGCCAAGGCCGACGTGATCTCGCACGCGGGCTACAACCCTGACATCACCCTGTTCCTGCGCCAGGCCCGCGAGAGCGGCCTGCGCTTCAAGATGCTGTTCGGAGCCGGTGCCGGCTACAGCCAACTCGACAAGTTGCGCGCCACGTTCGGCGCCGACATCGACAATTTCTGCAACATCGACCCGGTGCCGGCACAGCTGCTCGATCCCGCCAAGCTCGCGCCCGGCATGGGCGATCTGATCAAGACCATGGTCAGTCGCTACCAGGCCAAGACCGGCGCCACCGATGTGCCACCGCACTGCTCGATGGGCTTCAACCAGACCTGGGTGCTGCTCAACAACGTGCTGCCTGTCGCCAAGGAGAAGTACGGCAGCTTCGAGCCCGAGGCGATCCGGAAAGCGGCGCTCGACGTCGACATCCCCGCGGGCGGCACGATCCAGGGCTATGGCGTGAAATTCTTCCCGCCGGGCACGCCGCTCTCCGGCCAGAACGAACGTTCGACGCCGGTCGTGATGCAGAACGCCGGCGCGCACATCTCCGTCGTGTGGCCGACCAACATCCGCACGCAGGACCCGGTCTTCCCGCTGCCGAAGGGCTCGACCTACGGGGCGTGAGGGGGCGGCACGGGCAGTGTACACCCTCTCCCCTTGCGGGAGAGGGTGGCTCGCCGCGTTGCGGCGAGACGGGTGAGGGGTCTCCCTCCGCGTGTTCAACTCTCATTGGGATGCGCGGAAACAACCCCTCATCCGGCGCTTCGCGCCACCTTCTCCCGCAAGGGGAGAAGGATTTGCAGTGGGCCTGTGGCCCCGTTCAGCGACTTCGTGTCGCCTACAACACCACCCGCCGCCCCTCCTCCTGTCTCTTATACAC